>JAJYFL010000001.1 GCA_021790935.1 bacterium | reverse complement strand
GTGGTAGCGCCAACGGGAATCGAACCCGTCTCTGCGCCTTGAAAGGGCGCTGTCCTAACCGATAGACGATGGCGCCGCGGCGTCGGCAGACCGCCTATTCGTACTCCACGAACGGGCGGCCTGTCAAGCCAGAGAGTGGGCCCGGTAGGATTCGAACCTACGCGCAACCAGTTATGAGCCGGCCGCTCTACCGCTGAGCTACGGGCCCGTCAGCGGCCAGGCGCTTCCAATGCCTTCCGCCCACGGAAACGTGCCGCCTGCCCCAGCTCTTCCTCGATCGCCATCAGGCGGTTGTACTTCGCGACGCGGTCGCTGCGTGAGAGCGAGCCGGTCTTGATCTGACCGATGGCGGCGGCGACTGCGATATCCGCGATGCTCGTGTCTTCGGTTTCGCCCGAACGGTGCGAGATCACGCACGAATAACCGGCCTTGTGCGCCATCTCCACGCAGTCCAGGGTTTCGGTAAGCGTGCCGATCTGGTTGAGCTTGATGAGGACCGCATTCGCAACGCCTTCGCGGATGCCGCGCGACAAAAACTCCATATTGGTGACGAAGATGTCGTCGCCGACCAGCTGGCAGCGCGAGCCCAGCGCGGCGGTGAGTTTGGCCCAGCCGTCCCAGTCGTCCTCGGCTAAACCGTCTTCGATCGAGACGATTGGATAGCGGTCTAGAAGCCTCGTATAGAGCGCCACCATCTCGCCGGCGGTCAGCGAGCGGTCCGCGCTCTCCGCAAAATACTTGCCGTCTTGGTAGAACTCGCTCGCTGCCGGATCGAGCGCGATGGCGACATCGGTGCCCGGCGCGTAGCCGGCGCGCTCGATCGCTTGCACCAGCAACTGCATCGCTCGATCGATCGAGTCGAGCGGCGGCGCGTAGCCGCCCTCATCGCCGACCTGCGTCGGCAGACGCATCTCGTGAAGGAGCGCGCCGAGCGCGTGAAAGACCTCCGAGCCGTAGCGCACGGCCTCGCGCAGCGAAGGCGCGCCAAGCGGCACGATCATACACTCCTGGAACTGCAATGCGCCGGCGGCGTGCTTCCCACCGTTGATGACGTTCATCATCGGCAACGGCAGCGTACTCGCCGACGGGCCGCCTAAATAACGGAAGAGCGGCATCGAGAAGCTGCTCGCCGCGGCGCGCGCGGTGGCGAGCGAGACGCCGAGAATCGCGTTGGCTCCGAGCTTGCTCTTGTTGGGCGAGCCGTCGAGCTCGACGAGCCTTTGATCGAGCTCGCGCTGCGCGGTCGCATCGAGTCCTTCGACGGCGCTCGCAACGATGTCGTTGACGGACGCCACGGCATGCAGCACGCCTTTGCCGTTGTAGCGCGCCGCATCGCCGTCGCGTAGTTCGACCGCCTCGTTCGCACCGGTGGAGGCGCCCGACGGCACCATCGCTTCCTCCACGGCGCCGAAGCTCGTCGCGACGGTCACGGCCACCGTAGGGTTGCCGCGGGAATCCAAGACTTCACGTGCGTGCACGCCTTCGATTAACGGGCGGCCGCCGCCGCGCATCGCATCAAGCGTCATCGGCTCTTCCTACTTCTCATAGATCCAGCGTTCGAGATCGTGGCGGCGCGACACGTAATCGTTGTCGCGGAAGAAGATCGCCAGCTCGCGTTCGGCGCTCTCCTTGCCGTCGCTGCCGTGCACCAGATTGCG
Source organism: bacterium (assembly GCA_021790935.1). Classification (GTDB taxonomy): domain Bacteria; phylum Vulcanimicrobiota; class Vulcanimicrobiia; order Vulcanimicrobiales; family Vulcanimicrobiaceae; genus JAJYFL01. Next base: position 368,958 of record JAJYFL010000001.1, on the reverse strand, counting down.
CCCGATCGTCTGAGCGAGATCGGCGCGAATGGAGCCGGGCGCGGCAGCTAGCGGATTGGTCGCGCCGATCAGCTGGCGGCAACCGTCGATGGCGCCCTCACCTTCGACGCACATCGCGACCAGGGGCCCGCTCGTTATGAACTCCACGAGCCCGTCGAAGAACGGTTTGCCGGCATGCTCGCCATAGTGCTTGCGAGCGCGCTCTCCATCGAGCTGCATCAACTTCATCGCGACCAGCAGGTAGCCGCGGCGCTCGAGGCGCGAGACGATCTCGCCGACGAGTCCGCGCGAGACGGCGTCGGGTTTGCAGAGGATCAGCGTGCGTTCGATAGCCATAACGCGCCTCTCTACGGGCCGGCGCGTACGATTGCCTGCGCTCGGCGCCGGCGGGAGTTGACCTCGGCGGTCCGGGCCGCTATAAACTCCAACTTTTGCCGCAAGACCCGAAGCACCGTCGGCCAGGTGTAGCGCTGCACGGTCTCTCCGGCGGCCACGTGCATGCGGTGGACCGCGCGCGGGTCGGCGAGCGTCGATTCGAGGTACGTCGCCAGCTCCAGGCCGTCGTCGGTATCGCAGACGATCGCGTTCACGAACGGCACCGCGTACTCTTCGCCGGTCGCGCCGCAGACCGGAAGCCCGCCCGCGGCCATCACCTCCAGGCCGACCAGGCCGAAAGGTTCCTTGCCGCTGTTGGCCAGCACCGCGTCGACCACCGCGTATAGCGCAAAGATCGCCGGCTGCGGCAGCGGCGCCGTCAGGTTGATCACGTCGGCCTTGCAGGCACGGAGCGCCTCGAAAAATCCGGGGTCTCCGATGGCGGGGCGAACGTCCTCGACCGAGAGGCCCAGGCTCTTCGCCCGCAACAGCACGCCGCGCCCGTGGGGCTCGGTACCGCCGCGAATCACCAGGCGGGGGCGGCTGCCTCTCTTAGCGAGCTCGGCCACGGCGTCGATCGCCTGAAGCCAGCGCTTATCGGGATCGAAGCGCCCGACCTTGGCCAGCAGCGGATCGCCGTAGAGCGCTTCCTTGAATCGCTTCACGAGATCGGGCGGCGGTCCGTCCAGTACGCGAGCCGGAATGCCGTTGGGAATCACCAGCGCGTTTACGCCGTGGCGGCGCATCTCGAACTTCATGAACTTGCTGATCGTAGTAATCGTGGCGGCACCTTGCAGCGCGATCCAGTCGATATGTTCGAAACCGTACGTGTTGTTCGCGTTCCACAGCATCACCGCGCTCGATCGCAAGCGACGTTCGCGCAGACGCCGGTCCAATGCGACGGCCGTCTTTGCGAGCTGCCACTCTTCGATCATGACGAGCACCTGCTCGCCACGCTGCGATGCGGGTACGACGTGCCGGTCGATCAGCATATCGGGGACGACGCGCGCGTATTCGTCGAGCTTGTTCCACTCGCCATCGTACGCGTTGCCCGGGTAGTCGAGCGACATGGTTTGGAGCACGCGGCGAAGCCCGACGCCGGGCCCGTAGACTTCGTACGAATCGGCCCGCGGTTCGCCGACGAAGACGATCTCCGCGGCGACGCCACTCTCCACGAGCGCGGTCGCAAGCTCCGTGACGCGCACGCCTAGACCCCCAACCGATGCATACGGGTCCGGACCTTCGAAGGACAGAATTACCGAATGCTGTGGAAAGAACACGCTACGCGCCTTCTCGCTGCCTGCGAGGTCCCCTTTCGTGAGCGCAGCCGATCCGTTCGCACGCATCGCGCGAACGCTCGTGGGCACGCGCCTGCGCCGCCTGCGCTACGCGGCCGTCACCGATAGCACGAACGACGACGTCGCACGCATCTTGGGCGACGAAGATGCGCGCGGGCTCACGGTCGTCGCCGACTATCAGCGGCACGGGGCCGGACGGAAAGGCCGTTCTTGGACGGCGCCTTCGGGCGCAGCGTTGCTCTTTACGACGGCACTCCCCGACCCCGTTCCCACTGCCGACCTCTGGTGCGTCCCGCTGTGGGCGGCTCTGGCGCTGCAGGCCGCGCTGCACGCGTGCGGCGTCGACGCCGCGCTGCAATGGCCCAACGATCTGCTGCTCGGTACAAAAAAACTCTGCGGAATTTTGTGCGTGTCGCGCGTCGCCGGCGAACGCGCGTGGGCCGGCTGCGGCGTGGGCGTGAACGTGCGCCGCCCCGCACCGGGTTCGGCGGCGGCCGTCGAACTTGCGGCCGTCGACCCGCCGCCGGCATTCTGCAGCGACGTCGCCGCCGTCGACCGCGCCGATCTGCTGGCGAGCATTCTGCACGCATTCGATGCGATGCTGCCGCTGCTGGCCATGCCGCAACGCATCGCGCGGCGATGGGAAGGTGCCGCCGGGCTTCCCGGAGCGCACTACCGCGTGCACGTGGACGGCGAGCCGCAACCGTTCGACGCGGTAGCCCTGCGGCTGACCACGGGCGGAGGGCTCGAGGTCCGTACGCGCGCCGGCCTGCGCGAGATCGCGCTGGCCGACGCGCGCGTCCTGCGTTAACTACTTCGCGACGCCGCCAAGGGCGACGTTCGCCGCGGCGATCGCAGCCACGGCCGCACTCTCCAACGCCGCATCGATGCTGATGCAGAGATTCGACTTCGCAGTGAGGTGCGCAGGTTTCGGTATCATCTTCGACGCGACGCCCGCATCCTTGAGCGCCTTCGTCGCGATCATCGTGTCGGCGTTACTCGAAAAAAACAAGACGGCGTCAGCCATCGCGCACCTTTACTTCGACGAACCGTGGACCAGCTTGTCGAGCGCCGCGGCCACGTCGTTGAGCTCCGCGACGCGCGTAACTGCCGTCTGCAGGCGATCGCTCATCTCTTGCGACAGCGTATCGATGACGATCATATCCCCCGCCAACTCCGCATTCGCCGCCTTCAGTTGCGCGATCTTGCCGGAGGGATCGCCGCCGGCTGCAAGATCTTCGAGCAGCGCGCCCACATGGCCAACCGCCGCCTTCGTCGCTCGCACGTGATCGCCCGAAACCTCGCCGCCGACGATCGTGACGCCGAGTTCTTTGGCCGCCGAGCTGATCTGCTCCGAGCGCTCGGCGATCGAAGCCGAGATACGCCCGGCGAGCGGTACGGCGATCAGGAGCGCGAGGATCGTCGCGGCGATGCCCCATAAGACGAACGTTTCGGTCATGTGGTTGACGATCTCGGAGATCTGCGCCATGGGAACCCCGTACCATAGCGCGCCGATCACGTCGTTCTGGTCGTTAGTTATCGGGTCGATACGCGCGAGGTAGAGCGTGCCTCCCTCGAAATCCGGCCCGGTATACGCGCGCCCGTTCTCGACGATCGAGTCGTAGAGGGGAATCTGCGAATCGACCAGCCGCATGCCGTTCGGCTGCGTGATGCTGCTCGCCACCACCGCGTCGCCATCGAGTAGCGCGGTCGCACCGCCGAGCGCTTTCGTACTCTCATCGACCAAGTCGTAGGAATGGTTCATCAGGACGCCGCCGTAGATAACGCCGATCGTACGCTGATTGGAGTCGCTCATCGGTGCGGCCGATACGATCGCTAGACCTCTATCGAGGTGCTCGACCGTCTTGCCGGCGGCGTTGGTGACCGTCGCGGCCGCCTGCGCCGCCAGACCTTCTGCCCGCAGCTCGTTCGGAGAGACGAGCGCCGCAGTCGCGACGGTCTCCCCGGTTTCGGCACGAGCGACGTATTTGTTTCCGGCCAGAGAGCCGAGATTGGTCCCGGTGGACCGCGCGAGAACGCGTCCGGAAGAATCCGTGATGGTAATCCAGGAGAGACCCGAAGTACTGGCGATGTTTGCCAGCTGCTGCTGCAACGACGCAGCGGCGTGCGACATCACGTCCCGGCGCAGCGCGGAGGAGGAAGCGTCCTGCGCCACCAGCAGGCGAATCTGCTCCTTGCGCGCCGCCCAATATCCGCCGAAGGCGCGCGAGCCGCTCGTGACCTCGCTCTTCCCGAGGTTCGTAAGATCGTGCTGCAGGGTCAACCGCGCCGCGACCACGCTGATTATGAAAAACAGCAAGATCGCCGCAACGATCGTTCCCAGCAACCGCGTGCGCAAGCTCGTATTCATGCCGTCTCCTTTTCGCCACCGGTGTCGTTGACTTTGAACTGCCGCAGACGGTTCTGAATGCGTCCGGCGAGATCGTTCATCTGCGCGACGGATTCGAGGATCCGCTGCGACGCATCGGTGACCTCCTTGTTCACATAGGTAAGCACCTCGACCGACGATGCGTTCTGAGCGGAGATCGAAGCGATGTTGCGAAATGCGGAACTTACCTCGCCGGAGTGCGAGGACATCTGCTGCGTCGCCTGCAGGTTGATCTGCACGGATCTGGCGATCTCTTCGATCGAACGTATGACGTGGACCGAGTTGCCGCTCATCGCGCGGGCTACGGACGATATCTCCCCGATCTGCTGGCTTGAGGTTAGCACCGCTTCGACGATATTGCGCAACGCCGTCGAGGCCGACGTCGTGCTGGCAACGCTCTCTTCGACGCGTTCGGTCAACCTGCGCATGGCGGCGACGACCTCGCGAACGACGCCCTGCGTGGCCGCGATGTGGCTGGCAATCTCCTTGGTCGCCTGGACGCTCCCGTCGGCCAGCTTCCGAATCTCCGTCGCTACGACGGCGAACCCGCGCCCGTGCTCGCCCGCCCGGGCCGCCTCGATCGCGGCGTTGAGCGCGAGCAGATTCGTCTGTTCGGAGATCCGGTCGATAACCTTGACGATGTCGCCGATCTCCTCGGAGTTGGTGCCGAGTTGCCCGATGTCGTCGGCGAGTTCGCCGATGGTCGCACGGATCGTCCCCATGCTCTCGACGATCGTGTGAATCGCGACGCCGCCGTGCTCGGCGGTCTGCGACGTTTGTTCAGCTATCGAGGAGAGCGAACCAACCTGCGCGTTGACTTGCTCGATGGAACTGGCCATATTCGTGACGGCAAGGGAGGTTTCGTCCAGGCTTCGCGTCTGCTCTTCTGCGGCAGCCGCGATGGCATTGATCGCCTCGGTGAGCTGCGTGACCTTTTGCGTCGCGTTCTCGACGATGTGCGACTGTTCGGTGATTCCTTCATCGAGTTGCCCCTGCGCGACCGCCGCGCCTTCGATTACGGCGAGCGCGGTCGACGCGGTAGCGTGGGTATCGGCGCCCGAGGAGTCGAGTTGCGCCGCCGTTTCGTGCAGCTGCCCGAGAAACTCGCGCATGCTGAAGATCAGTTTGTTCAGCGCGATGGCCAGTTCGGCGAGAGCGGTGTCGGAGGCCGCCAGATTCTTGGTGAAGTCGCCCAGCGATACTTCGCGTATGCCTGAGGCCAGCGCCGAGATGCCGCTCTGCAGGCTCGCCGCGTCGCGCCGCTGGAGCGGTGTCCGGCCGAGATCGTCCATCGGCACGATCTCGCCTGCGAACAGAAGGGCGATCAGCAGACCCGAGAGGCCCAGCAGCACCGCCGAGGCCCCTGCCCCGGGGACGTGCTGCCCGCCGGCTACGGCAAAATCGATCCCCCCGACGACGACTGCGAGTATGGGGCCGGCCGGCGCACCCGCGAGTGCGGCGGCGACCGCGATTACGGCCAGCAGCACGACGTTGAAGCCCGGGTAGCGCGCACCGGCCAAGGCCAGGAAGGCGCACGCCAGCGCGGCGAGCGCGGTGACGGAGACGCGCTGCCCGACGCCCAAGCGTGCGCGCCAAGCGGCGAGACGGGCTTCTATCACTAGGCTTCCTCTAAGAGGCGCCATGCGGCTGGCCTCTATCGAAGTCTACGGCCAAAACTGCGCGATTGTTTAGCCGCGGCCGGATTTGGGGGCTAACTCCGCGCGCGGCTGCGCCGGTCGCAGATCTCGCAAAAATGCGACATTTTGTTGTCGGTTTCGAATATCGAGTTCGAAAAATACATCGCGCAACGGGCGTTATAGCAGTGTTTCAAGCCCAGGGCGTGCCCCAACTCGTGGACGCACTCCTTGAGCACGCGCTGAAAGAGCACGTTCTCGTCCGCATTCTCTCCATAGAACTCGGAGCGCAGCCGGTGGAACGAGACGACCGCCAAGCGGCGCTGTTCGTCGGCATCCCCAAATATGAAGCGGTGGGAGGTCTTATAGAGATCGAACTCGGTCAGCGCGAGCAGCAAGCCATGGTCGTCGGGATACTCGCGCAAGATCTTGGAGGTGAGCGTCGAGAGGAACATCTGCCCGCGAGTGCTGTTGACGGCACCCCGCGGTACGGCGAGCGGGCGCTCGACGCTAACGCTGTAAAGGAAGCGCTCCTCCAAGCACAATCCCAAACGCGAGAGGAAGGCGGGGTCGATCGCGTTGATCGGAACGATGCGGATCTGGGCTTCCATCTCGGGGTTGGTTCTTCGGTGCCCACGCCGAGAAAACTTGTTGACGGAAGGCTCGCCACCGGCGCGCTCGAAAGCCGCGCCATGGTCATCGGGCTCGGACTGGACTTGGCCGAGGTGGCGCGATACGATTTCGACGCAGCCAGTCTCGCGTGGTTCGCACGCAAGGTCTACACGGACGAAGAGATGGCGTACGCGCTCGGCAAACGCAACCGCGCCGAACGCTTGGCGGGCTTCTTCGCCGCCAAAGAGGCGACGCGCAAGGCCTTCGGCCACGCCATCCCGTGGCGGCTCGTCGGAGTCGGGCACGAATCCGGCGGCAAACCCGTCGTGCGCCTGTACGGATGGGCGACGGCATTGCCGCTGCGCCGCGGCGTCACCGCGATGCACCTGACGATCACCCATACCGCCGCCATGGCCGCCGCCGTCGTGGTACTCGAAGGCGCCGAATGATCCGCGTGCTGACACCCCAACAGATGCGCGCGGCGGATGCACGCGCCTGCGAGGCCATCGGCGAGACGGCACTCATGCGTACCGCCGGGAAACGAATCGCTGAGATCTGCGCAGCGTACGCATGTGGTTCGCGCGTCGCGGCGCTGGCCGGCCCGGGAAACAACGGCGGCGATGCCTTCGCGGCACTGGCCGAGATGCCGGTTAGTTTGGAACGCGTCGTCTTCGCGCGAGCCGGCGGTTCGCTCTCGCCGGCGCGGCTCGATGCCGAGCGGCGCGCTCGCGAGACCGGGGTTCGCATCGCGCACCTGCCCGAATCACCGGACGGCGCGCGCGAGGCGTTGCGCGGGTTCGATCTCGTACTGGACGGCCTGTTCGGCACCGGCGCGCGGCTGCCGCTGGACGATGCGTTCGTACCCGCGGTTGACGCGGCGAACGATTCAGGCGCAACGGTCGTCGCCATCGATATACCCAGCGGCATCGACGCGCTGACCGGTGCGGCCGGCGCGCATGCGATACGGGCTAGCGTGACGATCGCACTGGCGGCGCTCAAACCCGGACTGCTCCTCGCGCCCGCGCGCGATCGCGTGGGCGAACTCTGGTGCGCGGATATCGGCATCGACGACTCTATCCTTGCCGCAGAGCACCGCACTTTCGCCGCGCTCGGCGCGGCCGAGTTCCTGCATCTGCTTCCACACCGAAGCTACGATGCCGACAAGCGCGGCGCGGGAGCGCCCCTCGTCGTCGCGGGGTCCGCCCAGTTCCCGGGCGCCGCCGTACTCTGCGCGCGCGGCGCCGCACGTTCGGGCGCCGGTTACGTGACGGTCGCAACCGCGCCCGCGGCGGCCTCCGCGCTGCGCGCTCACCTGATCGAGCAAGTCGTCGTGACGATCGGCGATGAAGGCTCTCCTCGGGAGGCCGCCGACGCTCTGCTCGATATCGCGCGGCGCGCGTCGTCGGTCGCGATCGGCCCCGGTCTGGGGCTCGACGATCGCACCGGAACGATCGTGCGTGAGTTCTGCAGCCGTTTGGATCTGCCGTTCGTAGCGGATGCAAGCGCGCTCTTTCACTTCGCCAAGCACCTCGAGATCTTGCGCGGCAAGCGCTGCGTCATCACGCCGCACGCGGGCGAGTTCGCGCGACTCGCCGGAGGCAGCGCACCGTCACCCGCAGAGCGCGTCGAGCGGCTGCGCGCGTTCGTGGAGCGCACCGGCATCACCACGTTGCTCAAGGGCCCGACGACGCTCGTCTACGACGGCACGACGATGCACCTGAACGCGCCCGGCACGAGCGCCCTCGCCACCGCAGGCACGGGCGACGTTTTGACCGGCATCATCGCGACGCTGCTAGGGCAGGGGCTCGCCCCCGTCGATGCCGCGCGCGCCGGCGCATACTGGCACGCGCTCGCGGGAGACCGCTGCGCCGCGCAGCGGCGTGTCGGAGTCGTTGCGGGCGATCTTCCGGAGGCTCTAGCGGACGCGCTGCCCGAACCTTCGTCCGGCGGCCCGCTCGTGCGCGTCCGCTAGCGCAGCAGCGCGCGCAGGCCGTCTTCGTCGAGGATCGCGATCCCGAGCTTGAGGGCTTTCGCGCGTTTGCTCCCGGGCTCGTCGCCGGCAACGACGTAGCTCGTCTTTGCGCTCACCGAACCCGTAACTTTGCCACCCGCCCCGGCGATCAACTCGGTGGCGGACTCGCGCGTCAGGTTCGGAAGCGTACCCGTAAGGACGAACGTCTTGCCCGCAAGCGGACCGGCGGCCGCTCGTACGCGCTTGGGTGCCGTCATCTCGACGCCCGCCGCGCGCAGGCGCTCGATCATCGCGCGATTGGCCTTCTGCCGAAAGAATAAGGCGACGCTGGCGGCGACCTCCGGCCCTATGCCGTCGCTCCGCTGCAGTTCGTCGACGCTCGCGGCGGCGATTGCATCGATCGAACCGAAGTCGCTCGCTAGGATCTGCGCCGTCTGCTCGCCGACGAACCGAATGCCCATGCCGTTCAACAGCCGCGCGAGACCGCGCGTCTTCGACCGCTCGATGTTGCGCAGGAGGTTCGCGATCGTTTTTTGGCCGGTGCGCGGAACCTTCGCGAGACGCTCCGCGTCGAGCGCGTAAAGGCCGGCGATGTCGCGCACGAGCCCGAGGTCGGTGAGTTGCAAGGCCATCACTTCGCCGACGCCTTCGACGTCCATCGCCCCGCGCGAACAGAAATGCCTGACGCGCTCGTAAACTTGCGCGGGGCAGGCGGCGTTGGTGCAACGCGAGATCGCCTCGCCTTCGGGATGGTCCACGTCCGAACCGCAGACCGGGCAGGTACCGGGCATGACGAACTGCGGCGGATCGCCTCTGCGCTCGGAGAGAATCGGCCCGACGACGCGTGGAATGACGTCGCCCGCACGCATAACCAGCACCGTGTCGCCGACGCGGATATCGTTGCTGCGGATGTAGCCCGCGTTGTGCAGCGTCGCGCTCTTGACCGTAACGCCGCCTATCTGCACCGGTTCGAGCACCGCGTTCGGGTTTAAGGATCCCGTCCGCCCAACGGTAATGGTGATGCCGAGGAGTTTCGTACGTGCCTCGCGGGGTTTAAACTTAAACGCGATCGCCCATCGTGGATCGCGCGCGACCGCCCCCAGCCGCTCCTGCGTTGCCAAGTCGTTGACCTTGACGACGACGCCGTCGATCTCGTAGTCGAGGTCGTCGCGGTTCGATTCCCACCGTTCGCAAAAAGCGATGACGTCCTCGATCGTCGCACACTGCCGGATGTGCCGATTCACTTGAAAGCCCAGCGACTCGAGGTACCGCAGAGACTCCCACTGCGTTCGCAGCCGATCGCCGTCCTCCCGAGCCCGGCGAGGAGCGATGGCATAGGCAAACAGCGAGAGGCGCCGCTGCGCGGTCAACTTTGGATCGAGTTGCCGTACTCCACCCGAAGCGGCGTTACGCGGATTCGCGAAAACCGGCAAGCTCTTGCGTTCGCGATCGCGATTTAGCTCGTCGAAATCGCTCTTGCGCAGATAGACCTCGCCGCGCACCTCGATGAAATCCGGGAGAGACTCCCCTTTCAGGCGCAGCGGAACGCTCCGGATCGTTCGCAGGTTCGGCGTAACGTCTTCACCGACGATCCCGTCCCCGCGCGTGCCGCCGCGCACGAAAAATCCGTCGCGGTAATCGAGCGCGATAGCCAGGCCATCGATCTTCAATTCGCAAACGTAATCGATCTCGCCGCCGGCTAACTTGCGAACTCGTTCGTCGAACGCGCGCAGATCCTCCACGCCGACCGCGTTGGCAAGACTCAGCATCGGGCTCTCGTGCCGGTACGGCTCAAAGCGCTCCGAGGCCGCCGCACCCACACGCTGCGTCGGCGAATCCGGCGTCACCAGATCGGGGTACCTCGCCTCGAGGTCGATGAGTTCGCGCAGCAAGGCGTCGTATTCCGCATCGGCGAGCCGCGGATCGTCCAGAACGTAGTAGCGGTAATTGGCCTCCTCGATCTGCGCGCGCAATTCGGCAGCTCGGGCTTGATGGAGATCGCGCGAACGGCTCAATTCAGAGAGACTCCTAGGCTTCGACGGCGAGCCGGCCGGTCGTCGCGAGTTCTTCGAGCACGCGCATGTTCTCTCGCTCCATCTGCTCGAGCGCGCGCGCATCCGGAACGTGATGCCCGACCGCGCGCTCGTCCTCGAGCACGGCGACCAGGTACCGCCCGGTGTAGGATGCCGGGTTTTGCGCCAGCCGTTCTGGGGTTCCCAGCCCAACCACCGTGCCGCCGCCGTCGCCGCCCTCGGGGCCGAGATCGATGACGTAATCCGCCGTCTTGACGACGTCGAGGTTGTGCTCGATCACGAGCACCGTGTTGCCGCCTTGAACCAGGCGCTGCAGGACCTCGAGCAGTTTGTGGATATCGGCGAAGTGCAATCCGGTCGTCGGCTCGTCGAGGACGTAGAACGTTCGCCCCGTCGAACGGCGTGCGAGCTCCGTCGCAAGCTTGACGCGCTGCGCCTCTCCACCCGAAAGCGTCGTGGCGGGCTGGCCCATCTTGACGTACCCAAGCCCCACGTCGCAGATCGTCCCGAGTTTGTTGTGAATGCGCGGAATGGACGAAAAGAACGTGGACGCTTCGTCGACGCGCATCTCGAGCACGTCGGATATCGTCTTGCCTTTATACTTCACCTCGAGCGTCTGCGCGTTGTAGCGCTTGCCCTTACAAACCTCGCACGGAACGTAGACGTCCGGCAAGAAGTGCATCTCGATCTTGATGATGCCGTCGCCCTGGCAAGCCTCGCAGCGACCTCCCTTCACGTTGAAGGAAAAGCGGCCCGGCGTATACCCGCGCATCTTCGACTCCGGCACGAGCGAAAACAACTCGCGTACCAGATCGAAGGCGCCCGTATAGGTCGCCGGGTTGCTGCGCGGCGTCCGCCCGATCGGCGATTGGTCGATCACGACCAGCTTGTCGAGCGCACCGGCACCGGCGACGCGGCCGTACGTCCCACCCGGCTGCTGCCCGTGCAGGTGCTGATTGAGAGCCTTGACGAGCACCGCGTTGACGAGCGACGACTTGCCGCTTCCGCTAACGCCGGTGACGCAGGCGAAAACGCCGATTGGAAAGTCTACGTCGATGCCGCGAAGGTTGTTCGCATTCGCACCTTTGACCTTGAGCCACCCGCGCGGTTCGCGCCGGAACTTGGGGATCGGAATGTACTTTCGGCCCGAGAGATATGCGCCCGTCTCGCTCTGCGGGTGCTCGAGCACGCGCTCGACGGGACCTACCGCCAGGATCTGCCCGCCTTCCGCGCCGGCTCCCGGGCCGATATCGACGACGACGTCGGCCGTGCGAATGGTATCTTCGTCGTGTTCGACCACGATGAGCGTGTTGCCAAGGTCGCGCAACGTGCGCAGCGTCGCGAGCAGGCGGTCGTTGTCGCGCTGATGCAAGCCGATCGACGGCTCGTCGAGAATATAGAGTACGCCGACCAACGACGACCCAATTTGGGTGGCCAAACGGATGCGCTGCGATTCGCCGCCCGAAAGCGTCGTCGCGGAGCGCGCGAGCGTGAGATAGTTGAGCCCTACGTTGGTGAGAAAACCCAATCGCGCGCGAATCTCCTTGAGCACCTGGTGCGCGATCCGTTCCTCGCGCGGCGTGGTTTGCAGCGCGCCGAAGAATCGCTCGCACCGTTCGATGGAAAGCCGCGTGAGCTCGTCGATGTTTCTTCCGCCCACCGTCACCGCGAGAGCCTCGGGCTTCAAGCGAGCTCCCTTGCACTGCGGGCAGGTTGAGGCCGACATGAATTTCTCGATATCTTCTTTTACATACTCGCTCGATGTTTCGGCGTAACGGCGCTGCAGGTTGTTCGCTACGCCCTCGAAGGTAGCGTTATACTCCCACTCCTTGCCGGCGCGCGAAGTGTAGAGGAACTTCTGCTCGCGCTGGGTCCCGTACAAGATCGCGTCGACTACGGTTTCGGGCATCTTCTCGATCGGCGTCGTCGTCTTGACGCGATAGCCTCGCAAGACGCGCCCGAGCTGCTGGAGGTAATACGGATTCATCGACGGATAGCGCCCCGAACCGAGCGAACGGCTCCACGGCACGATCGCTCCATCGTCGATCGACTTACTGCGGTCGGGAATCACTTTCCACGGATCGATCTCGATCTTTTCGCCCAGACCGGTACAGCCCGGGCACGCTCCGTAGGGCGAATTGAAGGAGAATAGCCGCGGCGCAAGCTCTTCGAACGAGAGCCCGCAGTAGACGCAGGCAAACGACTCGCTGAACGTTACTTCGCGCACGCCGCCGTCGCCCCGCGCGCTGCGAGGAATGGAGTCCTCGACCAGCGCCGTGACGATCCCACTCGAAAGTTTTAGCGTCGTCTCGACCGAATCGGCCAGCCGCTTGCGAACGTCCGGCTTCATCACCAAGCGATCGACGACGACTTCGATGGTGTGTTTACGCTTCTTGTCGAGGTCGATCTTCTCGCGCAGCTCGCGCGTTACGCCGTCGACGCGCACCCGCGAGAAACCCTCTTTGGCGATATCCTCGAACAGTTTCGTATACTCGCCTTTGCGGCCGCGCACCAGCGGCGCAAGGAGCTGGACGCGCGAACCCTCCGGAAACTCGGAGATCGCGTCGACGATCTGTTCGCTGCTCTGCGAGCTGATCTCGCGCCCACAGTTGTGGCAGTGGGGGATGCCGATGCGCGCGAAGAGCAGGCGAAAGTAATCGTAGATCTCGGTGACGGTGCCGGCGGTCGAACGCGGGTTGCGCGATGTCGATTTCTGATCGATCGAAATCGCCGGAGAGAGTCCCTCGATGTAATCGACGTCGGGCTTCTCCATCTGGCCGAGAAACTGGCGCGCATAGGAGGAGAGCGACTCGACGTACCGGCGCTGCCCTTCGGCGTAGATCGTATCGAACGCCAGCGACGACTTCCCCGACCCGGAAAGCCCCGTAATGACGATCAACTTGTTGCGCGGAAGAACCAGGTCGACGTTCTTGAGGTTGTGCTCGCGGGCACCCTTTATGACGATGGACTCGAGAGACATACGCCCTTACAGACCACCGCCCCGGCGGTTATAGATGCAGTATGCTAGGCGCCTAGGAGGCTGTCGGGGTCTGCACGGCGGTACTGCGGAGTTTTAGGTACTCGCCGACGACGACGAGCGTCGCATAGCTCAGCACGATCTGCGAGATCACGAGCGCGACAACGTGGTTGAGCAGCGGAACGCCGTGGAAGATTCCGCCGACCAAGCCGCCTACGAACGAGATCACAAAGATCAGCACGACGAGGAGCAACGTCGTGACGAAGTTCTTCGCCGCGAGACGGGACGACTCGACGATCCCCTCGATCGCGGGCGTATTGCCGACGATCACCGCCGCCATGGTATAGATGAAAAAGATCACGTAGGCGAGCATGGCGAGCCCGAAGGTAACGATCGACAACATCGCCGCGACCACGCCGATGACGAACAGGAGAACGACGGCTAGGAGCGTTTGCCCACCCTCGCGCTTAAAGGCCGCCGCGCCGTCGGAGAACGTGGCGGTGCCGCGATCCCAAGCGGCTCCGGCCATGCCGGTCGTGTACGCGATCGTGAGGATGGCCGCCAGCATCGAAACCACGCCCACGAGCAAGGCGGCAAGCATGACCGAAAGGTACCCCGCGCCGGAGGCGCCGACGCCGATCAGCGCGGAGCCGCCTAAGGCACCTGTGAGCGCGAGGAAGCCGTCGACAAGCCCGGCAACGACGCCGATCACGAGCCCTGGAACGATGATTCCCCAGTTGGACGAGAGCAGTCGCCAGGAACGAAGGAACGTGCTCTCAAGATCGTTGGCACTCTGCATAAAAACGCACCTCTCGATTAGGAGACCGAGGGACCTTAAGGAGCTGCCCGGACGCTTATGCCGTCCGGTTCGCGGCGGCCGCTCGGACCCCTTGCTCCAGCACCGCTGCGACGCCGGCGATAGAGGCGACGGTAGCGTCGGGCGGCGGCGCCCCGGCCGGCACTCCGGCTCGGTGGACGTCCACCAAGACCGTATAGAGGCCGGCCTCGCCCGCGCCCCGGATATCGCGGTCGTACCGGTCACCCACCATGGCGCCGGCTGACGGAGCGCGTTCCAGCACGCGGCACGCGTGCGCAAAGAGCGCCGGATCGGGCTTGACCATCCCGACCTCGTCGGCGATGAAGACGGCGTCGAAGAGCTCGCCCATCCGCAGGACGGCGATCTTCGCACGATGCGTCTCGGAGAAGCCGTTGGTGACGAGGCCCAGTTTGACTCCGCGGCCGCGCAGCGAACGCAGCAGATCGATCGCCCCGGGAAACGGAGTGAGATACTTCTTGCGATACGCCTCGTAATTCGCCGCGCTGCGTTCGGCGAGGCCGGTGTCGGCGATCCCCAACTCCGCGAGCGCCACGCGCCACATCCTCGCGCGCGCCATGCCGATGCGCGTCGCAAGCTGATCGGCGGAGAGCCGCTTCCAAAAGGTCTCTGCCTGCGCGACGTAGGCGGCCTTGAGCGCGAGCGCGTCGATCCCATGCTCGACCGCAACTTCGCGCGCGACCTCCTCGGCCGCGTTTTGAAAAGCCGAGGTGTCGTCGTGGAGCGTGTCGTCCAGATCGAAGAGGACCGCCTCTATATTCCGCATCGACTCCTCAAAAGCGCACCGGTAGGCACTGCTTCGCCGAGCGGTCGCCCTTCTCCATCTCCGCGGCTCGCGAATGGAATCGGGTGCAAGAGATAGTAATGCACGAAGCGTGCCCCCAACGATGATGCCCGTATCCGTATCCGTCGTTCTGCGCGACCGCACGCTGCGATTGCTGACCATCGGCCGATCGCTCCGCAGTTTCAGCCAAGGTTTTCTCGGCATCGTCGTCCCGCTCTACATGACGATGCTCGGCTATTCGGTCGCGCAGGTCGGCCTCTTCGTTACGGTTTGGGCGGGAGCCGGCGCCCTGCTGACGGTTGCAAGCGGTTTCCTCGGCGACCGGTACGGGCGCAAGCCTCTGCTCGTAGCCTTCAGTCTTTTCGCGGCCCTCGCCGGGCTCGCGTTCGCGTTCGACGCCCCGTTATGGGTGCTGCTCGTAGCCGGGGCGCTCGGCACCATCGGGCGCGGCGGCGGCCCCGCATCGGGCGGCGCCTTCGGCCCGTACTATCCCGTCGAGCAGGCGCTCATCGCAGAACGCGCGCGCGATGCCGACCGCAACCGCATATTCGGCGCTTTCTCGTTTTTCGGCGCACTCGCGGGCGCCGCCGGCACGCTGGTCACGCACCTCCCGGCGGC
The DNA here is from genome assembly GCA_021790935.1 of bacterium. GTDB lineage: Bacteria > Vulcanimicrobiota > Vulcanimicrobiia > Vulcanimicrobiales > Vulcanimicrobiaceae > JAJYFL01. The sequence goes on along the minus strand of JAJYFL010000001.1, from coordinate 353,431 downwards.
GGCGGCGCGATGGCAGGCGGCGCCGCTCGCGGCCGGGTACCGCGACGTTTTTCTCCTTTCGACCGTACTGGGAATCGCGATGACCGCCGCAGCGCTCGCGCTCGAGGAGCGCCGCGTCCCGCCGCGAGCCGGTGCGGTCGAGCGGCGCCCTCTCGGACGGCCGACGCTGCGCCTGCTCGGCAAGTTCGCCATTACCAATGCGACGAACGGGCTAGCCGTCGGCTTCCTCGGCCCGATGCTCGTCTTATGGTTTCATCTGCGCTACGGCGCGACCGAGTCGCAGATCGGAACGATCTATTTCGTCATCGCTCTGGTAGCGGCGATCCCCTACCTGAACGTCGGGCGCATCGTTTCGCTGATCGGCGGCGCGGTGCGTATGGTGGTGGCCCTTCGCGTGCTCTCGTGTTTCTTGCTCGCGGCCGTTCCGTTCATGCCGACACTGTGGCTCGCCGGTTTGGTATACGCGGTCCGGATGCTCTTCAACGTGGCCACGCTGCCAGTCCGCCAATCGTATCTGATGGGCGTTCTCCCCGCGGAAGAACGATCGCGCGGAGCCAGCGTCGCAAATCTGCCGTCGCAGGTGCTCTCGACCGTCGGACCGGCCATTGCGGGCGTCATCTTGCACGAATTGTGGATCGGCGCGATGCTCGAGATCGCCTCCGTGCTCCAACTACTCAACGCCGCCCTCTACTGGTCGTTTTTCCACGCCGCCGCACCGCCCGAAGAACGCATCGCCGAAGTCGTCGCCGAATCGCCGGAGTAAGCAGCCGGGTCCTCTAACGCGCGCTCGAAAATCTTCGGCGCCTTGCCCGGAAACAGCAGCGAATCGCCGCCGGCGACGCGCTTGCGCAACTCGAGTAACTCGTCGCGCAAAGCCGCTGCCTTTTCGAACTCGAGGTTCGCCGCGCATTCGCGCATCTTCCGTTCCAGTTCTCGCGCTAACTTTATCCCAAGCTCTCGCGGAATCTTCTCCTGCGGCAAGCGCCCTTGAGTCTCTTCGGAAGAGCCGATCGCCGCGAGAATGTTGCGAATTTCGTTCCGCACGCTCTTGGGTTCGATGCCGTGCTCGGCGTTGTATGCCAGCTGGCGCTCGCGGCGCCGCTTCGTCTCGCCCAACGCGCGCGCCATCGACTCCGTTATCGTATCGGCGTACATGATCACCTTGCCTTCGACGTGCCGCGCGGCGCGCCCGATCGTCTGCACGAGCGCGGTTTCGCTGCGCAGGTAGCCCTCCTTGTCGGCATCGAGAATGCCGACGAGGGAGACTTCCGGCAAGTCCAACCCCTCCCTCAGCAGATTTATGCCGACCAGCACGTCGAAGACTCCCAGACGGAGATCGCGCAGAATCGCCACGCGTTCGAGCGTATCGATCTCGCTGTGGAGATAGCGCACCCGGAAACCCATCTCGAGCAGGAAATCCGTGAGATCCTCCGCCATCTTCTTGGTAAGCGTCGTCACCAGCACGCGTTCTTTACGAGCCGAACGCAGGCGGATCTCCTCCATCAAATCGTCCACCTGGTTACGCGTCGGCCGCACTTCGACTGCCGGATCGGTGAGGCCGGTCGGGCGGATGATCATCTCCACCACTTGCGCGCTCCGGCCCACCTCGTAGTTCGCAGGAGTCGCCGAGACGTATATCGCCCGCTCGACGTGACCCTCGAACTCTTCGTACTTCAGCGGGCGGTTGTCCAGCGCGCTCGGCAGCCGGAAGCCATGCTCCACGAGCGAAAGCTTGCGCGAGCGGTCGCCCGCGTACATCCCGCGCACCTGCGGCAGCGTAACGTGCGACTCGTCCACGAAGAGCAGCCAATCCTTCGGGAAAAAATCGAGGAGGCACCACGGGGTGCTCCCGGCCTCGCGGCCCGTTAGGTGGCGTGAGTAATTCTCTATGCCGCTGCAATAACCGACCTCGCGCAGCATATCGAGATCGTACCGGGTACGCATCTCTATGCGTTGCGCCTCGAGCAACTTGCCGTTATCCTTGAAATACTTGAGCCGCTCGTCGAGCTCGGCCTCGATCGAATTTATCGCGCGACGCAACTTTTCGTCGGGAGTTATGAAATGTTTTGCCGGGAAGATCGTGAGCTCGTCTTTGCTCTCGACGTATTCGCCGGTCATGAGATTGACCACGTTGATGGATTCGACCGTGTCGCCGAAGAACTCGATCCTGTGGACGAGCTCTTCGTCAACGGCGACGAACTCAAGGGTGTCGCCGCGCACGCGAAACGTTCCGCGCACGAGGTTCAGATCGTTACGCCGATATTGCATGTCGACGAGCTTCCGCAGAAACCGGTCGCGGTTCGATTCCTCTCCGACGTGCACGGTTGCCGACATATCCATGTAGTCGGATGGCGATCCCAAGCCGTAGATGCAAGATACCGACGCGACGATGAGCGTATCCGGGCGAGTGAGCAGCGACTGCGTAGCGGAGTGCCGTAAGCGCTCTATTTCGTCGTTGATCGAACTGTCTTTCTCGATATATGTATCGGTATGCGCGATATACGCTTCCGGCTGGTAGTAATCGAAATACGAGACGAAGTATTCGACGGCGTTGTTAGGGAAAAAGTCGCGAAACTCGGCGCAGAGCTGGGCCGCCAGCGTTTTGTTGTGGCAAAGAACCAGCGTCGGCTTTTGCACCAGCTCGACGACCCGCGCCATGGCCACGGTCTTTCCCGAGCCCGTCACGCCGAGAAGCGTCTGGACGCGATCGCCTCGCAGGACCCCCTGGGCTAGCGCCTCCGTGGCTCTGGGCTGGTCGCCGGCAAGCCGGTAGGGCGTAACGAGTTCGAAGCGTTTGGGCACGCCCGAACCTTCGACGCCCCCACACCCACCATCCTGACCCGCCCACGCCAACCCGCTCGCGCCATCCCAACCCCACGCGCTCCTTCCCAACCCCACGCGCTCCTTCCCAACCCCACGCGCTCCGCAAAGCCCAGGCCACCCACACCCCCGCTGTCAGCCGATCCCCCGCTGTCATCCCGAGCGTGTCGAAGGATGGCCGGACCCGGTTTGGGGCCCAGGGGTAGGGTTGAAGCGTTGCGCGCGTGAACGTGAAGGTCCGCCGGCCGCCGCCTGGGAGACGAACTTTTGAGCCAAAACCCGTTGTTGTTTAGCGGAAACTCCAACCAGAGACTCGCTGAGGAGATCGCCAAACGACTGAAACTGCACGTTGGAAAAGCCCTGGTCTCAAAGTTCAAGAACGAGGAGACCCGGGTCGAGATCAGCGAGAACGTTCGCGGCTCCGAAGTATTCGTCATCCAGTCGATCTGCAAAGCATCCAACGGGAACGGCGTCAACGACGCGCTGATGGAGCTACTGCTGATGATCGACGCTCTCAAGCGTGCGTCGGCCGCGCGCATCACCGCCGTTATTCCATACTACGGCTACGCCAAACAGGATAAGAAAACCAAAGGGCGCGAGCCGATCTCGGCCAAACTCGTCGCCAACATGCTCAAGACCGCGGGCGCGAAACGCATGGTGACCATGGACCTGCACGCGGCGCAGATTCAAGGTTTTTTCGACGGACCGGTCGACAATCTCATGGCCATGCCGACCCTCTGCAACTACCTGAAGAAGGATGGCCTCTGCGACGACAAGATCGTGGTCGTCTCTCCCGACGCCGGCGGCGTGCACCGCGCCGAACTCTTCGCAAAACGCTTGAACAGCACGCTGGCGATCGTGTTCAAGCGAAGGCCCGAGCCGGACGTATCGGAGGTAACCGATATAGTCGGCGACGTTCGGGGTAAGATCGCGGTGGTGGTCGACGATATGATCTCGACGGGCGGTACGCTCGCGAAGGCGGCCGAGGCAATCAAACTTCGCGGCGCGACCCAGGTCTACACGGTCGCCACTCACGGCATCTTTGCCGACGATGCGATCGAAGTCTTGGAGAACTCGCAGATCGAGAAGATCATCGTCACCGATACCATACCGTTCGCGGACGTAGAGGAGCATTCGAAGTTCGCGCAGCTTTCGATAGCGCAGACGTTTGCCGACGCGATCACGCGCATTACGACCAACCGTTCCGTCTCGGAGCTGTTCAGCGACGACGGCGAACGCGGCAAGAAGCTGCCGGACGCCGTTGCAGACGTACCCGAACCGGCAGCGATCGGAACGCTCGTTACCTAAGAAACGCATTGGAGAACATCGTGACCCAGGAATTCAAACTTGCAATCCAGCGCCGTGGAGAGACGGGCAGCACGTCGTCGCGCAAACTGCGGGGCGAAGGCAAGGCGCCGGGCGTGCTGTACGGGCACGGCGGCGAACCGACGAACGTCGCCTTCGACGCGCGCGCGTTCGACGATCTGCTGCACCGCGGCGCGCGCACCGCACTGGTAACGCTTACGCTCGATGGCAAGAGCGATACGGCGCTAATTCGCGAAATTCAACGCGATCCGGTTACGCGCCGCGTGGTGCACGCGGATCTGCAACGCGTATCGGCGCACGAGAGCGTGCACGCGAGACTGCCGATCGCGACCGTCGGCGTCGCCCTCGGGGTAAGAGAGTTCGGCGGCGTCATGGACGTGATGATTCACGAATTGGAAGTTGAAGGGCCGGCCGATCGCCTGCCCGACCGCATCGAGATCGACGTGTCGGCGCTCGGCATTCACGAGCACGTCACCGCAGGGCAAGCCCCATTGCCGCCCGGTTTCAAGATGCTGACGCCCGCCGATACGATCGTCGTCTCGATCGAGTCGTCGAAGACCGCTCATTCGCTCGAGGAATCTGCTGCCGCCGCCACGACCGAGCAAGCCGTGCCCGAAGTCATCGGCGCCAAACCCGCCGAGGGTGCGCCGGAATAGCAAAACCGCCGCCGCCAAGGCTGATCGTCGGGTTGGGCAACCCGGGGAGAGAGTACGAGCAGACGCGCCACAACGTCGGCTTCATGGTCGTCGACGAAGTGGCGCGGCGCTTTTGCGTCGACCGCTGGAAAAACAAACACGGCGCGCACCAGGCATTCGACGCCGCCCGACGGCTCGTCTTGGTCAAGCCGACGTCGTTCATGAACCTCAGCGGCGCGCCCGTGCGTCTGATCGCCTCGTGGTATCGCACGCCGCCGGAGGGCATACTCGTCGTAAGCGACGACATGGATCTCCCGTTCGGCAGATTGCGCATGCGTGCGAAGGGCGGCCACGGTGGGCACAACGGGCTGCGGTCGATTATCGCGACGGTCGGCGAGGAGTTTCCGCGGCTTCGGGTCGGCGTGGGGCGCCCCGAGTACGACAGCATCGACCACGTCCTGAGCCCGTTTAGCGCCGCCGAGCGAGCCGAGCTCCCCGCAATCGTTGCAGCCGCTGCCGACGGCGTCGAGCGGTGGCTTGCCTTGGGGATCGAAGCCGCAATGCAGTTCACGAACGCCTAGGAGGCTGTCGGAGTCGCTATCCTTTCGGCGCGCGCGTCCGATAGTATGATCAGACGGAGGGAGTATCGGATTGGCCGACTTCGCTGGGAAAGCGTTCGTGGTGCGAATCGATGAAGCGACGGCCTTCGCACCGGACTCGACGCTGATGGCAGACCTCGTCTTTCTGGCGCGCGAGGGCGTACGGCCGATCGTCGTCGCACCTTCGCCGCCCGCTGCGCGCGCGCTCGTACGCACGATCAACCGCTCGGGGAACGCGGCCGTCGGCTTAGCGGGATCGGACGCAGCGATGCTGCCGCGAGGCAACGGCGGCCTCGGAGCGGTCCAAGCCGGAATACTGCATACGCTAACCGCAGCGGGTTACATCCCCGTCGTGGAGCCGACGGCCTTCAGCGCATTCGAACGCGACGACGTCGCCATCGGCGCCGACGACGTAGCGAGAGCGATCGCTGCGGCGACCGATGCCGTCCGCGCGATCTTCTTCCACGCGCTCGGCGGCATACCCGATCCGCAGACCGCCGCCACCATCGAGGAACTCACGCCGGCCGAAGCCTTGGCTATCTCCGAGTCGCCGAGCGTACCACTCGATCTCCGCACGGCCATCCGCGCTGCGGCCTTAGGGGTACGTGCGGGCGTCGCTGCGGCCCAGATCGTTGACGGGCGCGTCGCTCACGCCACCGTCGTCGAGATGCTCACCGCGCGCCATCTGGGCACGCAGGTCACCGGCGGCGTCTTTACGAGCGCGCGCTAGCGGCAGGGGTCGGGACGACCCTGGAGCGCGGCCACGCGGCTGCCGACGCTCGGCAGATCGTTTAGATACGCACGTGCGAAGGGCGAAGGGCACACGACGACCAGCCCCTGGTTGGCCATGCGGATCGCCGAACGGATGCCGGCTACCGGGTCGTGCGTCAGCGCGACCGCAAATCGGTCGGCCTGTGAAGCGAGATGCCGATGGTATGCGTTGAGTCCCGGCACGACGACGACGTAGGAACAGACGAGGAGCGCCGCCACCAGCGCTAATCGCGAGACCTCGTCGTCGTCGCGGCGAAAACCGATGCGGTCGGCCACGAATACGGCGAGTGAGGCGATCGCGATTGCGGCGAGCGCATCGGCAAGCGCCATCTGCAACGGCTCGGCGGCGGCCACTTCACCGAAATCGCGCGCGGCGACGAACGCCACTTCGCGTGCCGTCGCGCCCGCGAGCAAGGTATCGCTGAAAACGACGCGCCGGGAGTTCCAGAGGCCGATGACCGACGACGCTCCGCTCTCCGTTTGGCTCGCGAGATGACTCTCGGCGAGCGTCAGACCCGAAAGGCCCGCACGCGCTTGCAGCGCGGCGATGCGACGCCCGTAAGGACGATCCGGAAGCGGCGTATACCGGTTGAAGAGCGGCGCGACCACCAGCGGATTCGCCCAAGCGAAGAGCAGCGACCCGGCGACGGCCGCTACCGCCACGTAGATATACCACTGGTGCGTGCGGTCGGCCAGCCACAAGACGACGGAGGCGACCACGCCCGCGGCGGCCATGGCAAAGAGCGTTCCGGCCAACCAGCCCGAGAACCACGTTCCCGAAAGTTCGACCGCCAACTGCATCGCGCGCGCGACCCGGTAATCTAAGAATTGGGGAACGAGCGCGGCAACGCGCGCGATCGCGGCCAACGTCGCTCCGAAGCAAAAACGCACGACGAACTCGCCGCCGACCGATCGGCGCAGCCAGTTGCGCCACCGGGCCGCTCCGCCCGCCTGCCAAAAATAGGCGAGCGCCAAGATTTGAAGAGCGATCGTCGCGCACCACAGCGGCGTCAACCAGCTCTGCAAGCGAATCGCCGCCTTCTCACGTTCCACGTCGACCAGCGCAGTTGCCGGCTGCGCCAACAGGCGTGCCGACGGGATCGCGTCGACGCGCCGGTCGAGGGCGTTGGGACGCGTCGGAGCGGCTCGAACGCTAGCGCCCGCGGCGAGCACGAGCAGCAAAACGATCGCCGCGCGCGCCATCACGGCTCGCGCCAGCCCAGAGCCTCCGCAACGACCGGCAAGCGATCGACGAAAAGGTCCCTGCAGGCCTCGGCGATCTCGCGATGCTCGAGTTGCGTGCTCGGATCCGAACGCAGGTTGATGTAATGTATCCAATCGCGCACGGTGCCCTTCATGTAAATCGTCGTCCCCGAAGCCATCGGCAAGAGGAAACGCGCCGATTCCTTCGCTATGCCTGCCTCGAGCGCTTGCTCGTAAAGCTGCAGCGAGCGGCTGAAGTGTTCGGTCTGAGCCTTCTCGAACCACGCCAGCGTCTCGGCGGAGAGATCGTCGTGCGAGGATTGGCGGTTCTTCGGATCTTGGCGGCGCGGGTGCGCGTGCTCGATACGCTGGACTGCGGCATACCGCTGGCTGTTGTGAACGACGATTCGGCCGGCGACGTAGTTGTGCGACCGGTGCCAAACCTCGAGGTCGTAGGTATCCGTAACGCCGAGATACCGCACCGCGGAGATCTCGACCCATCGCGGAACCAGCACGCCGCCCGTCTCCCGCGCGAGCGACGCCAGACCGTTCGTGCCGACGACTCCGGGCTTCGTCATCCTGGCGCGTTCGTTTTCCCCTTGCAATCCGACGATCGCGTCGAGCCGTTCGAAGCCGTCGCGCGTGAGAAAGCGATGTTCTTTCGTGCAGCGTATGGTCTTGCCGTCGGCGAGCGCTACTTCGTAGACGGGCTTCCTGCCGGTAAAAAACACTTCGCGTAGGGGCGCTGTCGTAAAGATCCCGCGGGCTTCGTCGTACACGCGCAGGCGTACGCCGCGAGCGCTCTCTCCCCTGCGAAAGAGAGCTTCGATCGGAACGCACTCCGGCTCTTCCGACGGCTGCGGAACCGTAGTTATCAGCGTCTCGCCGGCAACGCAAAACTCTTGAAAGTGAAAGCTGCGGTGACGGATTATCTGCGCGCTGATGCCGCGCGTGGTTTGGATCTCGACGCACATGTCGGCCATTTCGAAAACCGACCAATGCCCGTGCGCGATGCAGTAGCGCAGAAGGCCGGCGACGTTGGGATTCTCTTGGTTTTCGGGATTGCTCACGCGCGCGCAATACCCCATGAGGCGCTCCGCATCGGGCGTGATCCAAACGAACTTGACCGCCATGAGCGTGGTCTTCGAGCCGGCCGCGGCAATCGCTTCTTTGGCCGGCCGAACGGCGCCTCTCGGGCACTCGCTAACGGTACACGTCGAACGCGTCCGGGTTCGAGGCGAAGGAAACGCAGTCCCGTCCGGCGCGTTTGCTGTGATACATCGCCGCGTCGGCCGTTTCGAGCAGCGCGCTCGCGGTTCCGGCATCGTAGGGATACGTCGCGACGCCGACGCTCGCGCTCACCTTCGCATCCACGCCGAAATCGCACTCGCGGACCGCCCGGCAAAATCCCTGCGCTCGCTCGATCGCGACGGTCTTCTGCGCGCCGCAGACGATCGCGCAGAACTCGTCGCCACCGTTACGAGCGGTGAGGTCGACGCCGGGTACGGTGTGCGCTCGCAGAAGGGCCGCCATGCGCTGCAGCACCACGTCTCCGGTGGCGTGGCCGAAGGTATCGTTGACGCGTTTGAAATTATCCGTGTCGACGAACCACAGCGAGAGCGTTCCGTTGCCGGTGAGGCGCGCCCGCGCGATCTCCCGCTCCAGCCGGATGCGAAAGGCACGGGGCGTCAGGAGCCCCGTCAGCCCGTCAAAGGTCGCGTCGGCACGATCGGCCTCGCGGTCTACCGCGAGCGCGTACGGCTGCGCGGCGAGCTCGATCGTGCGCACGAGAGCCTCGACGTTCCCGAACGGCTGCGAAGCCGCCGACGCCGCATAGACGACGGCGCATCCGTCGCGTTCGCAGGCCATCGGTACCGCTAGGGCGCTGCGATCGGTGGGAAGTACCGGCCGCGCATCTCCACAGAGCAGGATGCGATGGCCGGCCGCGGCTGCAAGCGCCGGCAGCACGCGGGAACGGTCGCGGCGCAACCGCGCTCCGGCGAACTCTCCCGTCCGCCGGCCGCCCGCGTGGACGCACAGCAGATCTTCGCCGGCAGGCACGAAGACGAGCACCGCATCGATCGCAGGCTCCAGCGCGCGCAAGGTTCGATCCATCTCCGAGAGCACCGCATCGCTGCCCTCGCGCGATGCCGCCATCAGCAAGCGCGCCGCATGCAGCAGGGCCGTTTCGCTCGCCTGCTGCCGCTCTAGGCGGCGAGCCGCACGCGCGCCGCAGCGATGGGTCCACGCGAGTAGAGCGAGGAGAAAGACGACGAGGGCGACAAGCGTGAGCACAGTCGCGTACACGCTGAGGATAGTACCCATCGAACGCATTTACCGGCCAACGCTCCCGGCGGCCGCCGCGGTCGCCAATCAGCACGGCATCGCGCTGCGCGCCCAGGGAAGACGGAACGAGGCGCTGGCAGCGTTGCGGGATGCCGTCGCGCGCTTTCCCGATCTCGCGGAGTTACGCAGCAATCTCGCCCTCGTGCTCGATGAATCCGGAGAGACCGAAGCGGCGCTGCGAACCTACGCCGAGGCACTCGCCATCGCGCCCGAACTCGCCGCGGCCGAGATCGGCATGGCCGCCATATTGCTGCGCGGCGCGCGAACCGGAGAGGCGAAGGAGCGCTACCTGCGCGTATTAGAGCGCGAGCCCGACAACGTCGCCGCCAATCTCGCGATGTACGAAATCGAGCAGATCGAAGGCTCCCCGCAGAGTGCGATTGCATTCCAAGCGCGCGCCCTTGCCAAGCAGCAAGTCTTCACGCTCGCCGCCCCACACGAACGACGCCGCGTCCTGGCGTTGCTCGCACCCGGAGACTGGCTCGCCAATACGCCCGTCGATTTTCTATTCGATCGCGAGACGACGACGCTGCACAAGCTCTACCTCGTCTCGCCCGAACAAGCGCGCCTGGTGGTCCCACCTCCCGCCGACGTCGTGTTCAACGCGATCGGCGAATCGGAGCGTTGCGCCGAGGCGCTGAAGCTCGCGTCGGTGCTCGTCGCACGACTCGGCGTGCCGTACGTCAACGATCCGCAGGCGGTGCTACGGACCAACCGCCTGCGCCTCGTCGAATGCCTGAATGGAATCGCGAACTGCGTAACGCCGCCCGTGGCCCGCGTCGAGCGGGAGGAGCTCGAACGCGGCTGCCTGCCGTTCGCACCGCCGTATCTGATTCGCCCGGTCGACTCGCACGCCGGCCACGGTCTCTCGAAGATCGGCGCAACCGGCGAGCTCCAAGGCTATCTCGACCGCGCTCGCGCGCCGGCGTACTACCTGAGCCCCTTCGTCGAGTACCGGCGGCCGGACGGCTACTACCGGAAGTATCGAGTCGTCTGCGTCGACGGCATACCCTATCCGTACCATCTGGCGATCTCTCCCAACTGGATGATCCATTACTACAACGCACCGATGGCCGACAACGCATGGATGCGCGCCGAGGAAGAGCGTTACCTCGCAGCCTTCGAATCGGTCTTCGATGCGCCGCTGCAACGCGCGCTTCGCGATGTCGCACTGGCCGTCGGACTCGAATACGTCGGCATCGATTGTTCGATCGGCGTAGACGGGCGGCTGCTCGTCTTTGAAGTTGACCCGGCCATCATCGTACACGCGAGCGACCCGGTCGAGACGTTCCCCTACAAACGCCGCTACGTTACCCGCATCTTCAAAGCGCTGGAGCGCATGGTGGATTCGCGTCGTGCTCGACCCCTCTGATTGGAACGCCTTTCGGGCACAGAGCCACCGCGTGCTCGACGATGCGCTCGATTATCTCGAGCGCATCCGCGACGAGCCTGCGTGGCGAGAGGTTCCAGACGACGTAAAGACGCGGCTGCGAGCGCCGATGCCGCAAGAGCCGGCCGGTTTCGAAGGCGCGTACCGCGAGTTTTCCGAGGCGATCTTCCCATACAACGGCGCGAACGTCCACCCGCGCTTCTTCGGTTGGGTGCAAGGTACGGGGTCTGCGAGCGGGGCGATCGCCGAACTGCTGGCCGCGACGATGAACGCGAACGTGGGCGGGCGCAACCACGGTGCGGTCTACGTCGAGCGGCAGGTCATCGACTGGTTCAAAACGCTCTTCGGTTTTCCGCCCACGGCCGGGGGCATAACGGTGACGGGAACCTCCGCCGCGAACTTCATCGCCGTTCTCGTAGCCCGAACGTGGGCACTCGGGACGCGCGTACGCGAATCGGGGCTCGCGGGCGACGCGCTGCGCCTGACGGCATACGCATCTTCCGACGCACATAGCAGCGTGCGCGCGGCCTTCGAAAACGCCGGCCTCGGGTCGGCGATGCTGCGGGCGCTCCCCGTAGACGAACGGCACCGCTTGCCTACCGCCGCTGCGGCGGCGGCGATCGCGCGGGACCGCGCCGCCGGATATCGCCCATTCATGCTGATCGGGAGCGCCGGCACCGTCGATACCGGCGCGATCGATCCGCTCGACGACCTCGCGGAACTCGCGCGGGGCGAGGGTCTCTGGTTCCACGTCGACGGCGCCTTTGGGGCCATGGCGTACCTCGCGCCGTCGCTTCGACCGCTGCTGCTCGGTATCGAACGCGCGGATTCCATCGCGTTCGATTTTCACAAGTGGCTGCACGTCCCCTACGACGCCGGCTGCGTACTCGTGCGCGATGGCGAGATGCAGCGTGCGACGTTTTCCTCCACAACGGCCTATCTAACGCGTACGCAACGGGGATTATCTTCGGGCTCGCCGTGGTTCGCCGACTTCGGCCCCGATCTCTCGCGCGGATTCCGTGCGCTCAAGGTCTGGTTTGCGATCAAGGAGCACGGGGCGCGCAAGCTCGGCGAGGCGATCGCACGCAACTGCGCGCAAGCCCAATATCTCAAGACGCTCGTCGAGCGGGACCCGGCGTTCGAACTGGTCGCGCCGGTCGGCCTCAACGTCGTCTGCTTCCGCTACGCCGCGCCGGGACTCCACGGAGAGGCTCTCGACCGTTTCAACGAGGAACTCACCATTCGCTTGCAAGAGAGCGGTATCGCGGTCGCCTCCTCGACGACCGTCGGCGGCTGCCGCGCGATCCGCGTCTGCGTCGTCAACCACCGTTCGCGCGACGAGGACTTCGACGTGCTGCTCGACGCGCTGCGCCGCCTTGCGGCGGGGTGAGGACTACCTCTTCGGAGGAAGCGGCTTCGCCGGATTCCCCGCGACGCGCCCGCCGGCAGGCACGTCTTTCGTAACGACCGACGACGCACCGGTGAGGGCTCCCTCGCCGATCGTTACGGGCGCGACGAGCGAACTATTCGACCCGATGAACGCGTCCTTGCCGATGGTCGTGCGGTTCTTCACCCGTCCGTCATAGTTGCACGTAATCGTCCCGGCGCCGATGTTGGCGCGCTCGCCGACGCAGGCGTCGCCGAGATACGAAAGGTGCGCGACTTTGACATCCCGTTCCAATTGCGAACTCTTCACTTCTACGAAGTTTCCGATGCGGACTCCGGCGCCCAGCGCCGCATCGCCGCGAACGTGCGCGAACGGACCGACGCTGGCGCCGTCGCCGATCTTCGCGTCGGATACGACGCTCTCGCGCACCGTCACGCCGTCGCCCAGCCTTGCGTTCGAGAGCCGCGCGTTCGGACCGATCGTGCAGCGTTCGCCGATCTCGGAGAGGCGCCCGATGGTCGTGTTAGGGTAGATCACCGTATCGCGGCCGATCGAGAGTTCCGGCTCGAGATACGTCGTATTCGGGTCGACGATCGTGACGCCGTCGCGCATATGCCGCGCGCAGATGCGCTCGTTCATCTCGGCCCGGGCGCGGGCGAGTTCCACGCGATCGTTGATGCCCAAAACGTGCCGGTAATCCCCCGCCTCGACCGGGACGACGCGGCGCCCGCTGCGAACGACGTGCCCGATCGTATCGGTCAGATAGTACTCACCCTGAGCGTTGTCGGGACGCAAGCTCGAAACCGCTTCGCGCAACGCGCCCTCGTCGAAAGCGTAGATACCGGCGTTGAGCTCGTCTACCGCGAGCTCTTCGGGCGTCGCATCGCGAACTTCTACGATGCGCTCCACGCCGCCGGCGCCGCGGATGACGCGCCCGAAGTTAGAGGCAAAGGGCATTCGTGCGGTCACGACTGCGAGCGCGGAGCCGCCTTCTTCTTGCAGCGAGGCGATCGCCGAACGAAAAATCTCGTCGCGGACGAGCGGCATATCGCCGTAAGCCACGACGACGCGACCGCCGGGCCGCTCGTCGAGCGCTTGCAGGGCGACGGCAACCGCATGCCCGGTTCCGAGCGGCTCCGGCTGCACCACGCTTCGCACCCCGAACTCGCCGAGCATGCCGTCGAGATCTGGACTGGCGACGACGAGGATCTCGCCGATGCCGGCCGCGCGCAGGGAGCGAACGACGTACCAGAGCAGCGGCCGGCCGCAGAGTTCGTGCAGGATCTTCGGCCGCGCGCTCTTCATGCGCGTTCCCTTGCCCGCCGCCAGCACGATCGCTCGAACGCTCATTACGCTATCTCCGGCGGCGGTGCGGAGGCCGCCTGCAAGGCCTTCCAGGCCTTCTCTTCTGCGGCGTTCGGCCGGCCGAGCAGATCGAGGGCAAACCGCAAACGCTCGCGCACGATATCGCGCCCGAGCAGTTCCATCGCGTCGTAGAGCGGGACCGACGTCGGGCTTCCGGTCATGGCCACATAGAACGGGCGCGTGACGTCGCGCAGCTTTTGCCTCAGCGACTCGGCGACGCTCTTGAGCACGCGCTCGATCTCGGCGACTCGCCAGTCGCGCACGGCGTCGAAGCGCCACATCGCAAGCGCAAAGGACCGGCGCACCTGCTCGCCGTCGAGCTTGCCGTCGCGCAGTTGTTCGGCCGTCACCGGCAGGCGCCCGGCGAAGAGGAAGGCCAGCAGCGGCCCGAGATCGCTCAGGCGCTCGACGCGCGGCCGCGCGAGCGATGCGATGCGCTCGGCGCGCGACGGCTCGAAGCCCCACGCCAGAACTCGCTGCAAGAAGCCGGCGGTATCGAGCTGCTCGCGCAGATAGCGGCCGTTGAGCCAATCCAATTTCTGCACGTCGAATACCGGCCCGCCGAGAGAGATGTGCTCGAAATCGAAGCGCTGCACGAGCGTGCCGAGATCCGCGATCTCCTCACCCTCGGGCGACGACGAAACGAGCAGCCCCAAAAAGTTCAGCAGCGCTTCCGGCAGATACCCCATCGCTCGGTAGAAGAGGATGCTGGTCGGATTCTTCCGTTTGCTGAGCTTGCTCTTATCGGGGTTGCGAAGCAGCGGCAGGTGCATCAGCTTCGGCGGCTCCCACCCGAAATACCGGTAGAGAAGCATGTGCTTGGGGGCCGAGCTCACCCACTCTTCGCCTCGAATGACGTGCGTTATCTCCATCAGGTGATCGTCGACCACGTTCGCAAGATGATAGGTCGGCATGCCGTCGGATTTCATCAGCACCTGCATGTCGACCGTGTTCCACTCGATCTCGATCGGGCCGCGCCGAAGATCGTCGACGACGCAGACGCCGCGCTCCGGCACCTTCATGCGGACCACGTAACGCTCGTTGGCCGCCTCGGCGCGCTCGATCTCGGCGCTCGTCAAACGCAAACAGGAACCGTCGTAGCGGGGCGGCTGCTTGGCGGCGCGCTGAGCCTCGCGCATCTCTTCGAGCCGCTGCGGGGTGCAAAAGCACTTGAAGGCGTGCCCGGCATCGAGCAGGACGCGCACGTACTCGCGGTAGATATCCGAGCGCTCGCTCTGCCGGTACGGCCCGTGCGGTCCGCCCGCATCCGGCCCTTCGTCCCATGCCAGCCCCAACCAGTGCAAGGAGTCGAGAATCGCCCGCTCCGATTCGGGCGTGCTGCGCTGCCGGTCGGTATCCTCGATGCGCAGGACGAACTGCCCGCCATGCTTCTTCGCGAAGCAGTAGTTCACGAGCGCGACATAGGCGGTTCCGACATGCGGATCCCCAGTCGGCGACGGAGCAACGCGCGTTCGAACGTTCACAAACCCTCGATTACAAAGTGATACACCTGCTTTGGTTCAGCCCCCGACAATCCTTCGACAATCCTTCGACAAGCTCAGGATGACAAGAAGCACGCATGCGCGTCATGCCGAGCCCGCCGAAACACGCGCGTGCGCCGGAGCGCCGCCTGCGGGGCTCGTCGCGGGTGGGGCGCATCTGTCCGCGGGGGGCTCTGAGAATCGCTCGGAGCCAGGAGGCTGCCGGAGTTGAGCCGTTTTCGGATTTGGCGCCGAATTTTGTTCGAAGACGAGGCGCGAAGAAGCCGCGCCAGCGCGCATCCTGCGCTGCGCGGCACCTCCGCTTCCGTGCGGAGTGGGAGCGAAGCCGTAGCTTCGTGACTGATGGGCAACGACGTATTCGGGCAAAAGGCGGCCCAAAGACGGAAACGTGCTTAACTCCGACAGCCCCCCAGGATGGCGGGAGAGCGATTTCAGGCAGTAGCCTTTTCCCAAGGATGGGAAAAGGCGGGCGTCCCCCGCGGGCAGATGCGCCACACCCGCGACCCACCCGTTAGCCGACGAGCTGCCGGCGCTTCCCACACTCGCGCTGCACGAACTCCACGATCTGCGAGAGCGGCGCGCCCGGCGTAAAAATCTCGCGCACGCCCCGGCGCTTGAGTTCCTCGGCATCCTCCGGCGGAATGGTGCCGCCGCCGAAAAAGACGATATCTTCCGCGCCTTGCGCTCTCAGTTGTTCGACCACGAGCGGAAAGAGCGTCATGTGCGCGCCGGAGAGGATCGATAACCCGATGCCGTCGGCATCCTCTTGAATGGCGGTCTGGACGATCTGCTCGGGCGTTTGGAACAACCCGGTGTAGATCACCTCCATGCCCGCGTCGCGCAACGCGCGCGCGATGACTTTGGCGCCACGATCGTGGCCGTCCAGCCCGGCTTTCGCGACGATGACGCGAAGCGGTCTAATCATGCCGCTCCTTCGAGCCGGCTGCGGCGCGGCCGGCGGCCGGAGCGGGCGGGAAGCCGATGGATTCGAGTTGGCGGCTCAGCCTGAGCGCCTCTTCGAGCTTGCGGGTTACCTCTGCCAGCGTCTGCCGCGCCCGCTCGCGCGGAATCGCACTCTTTAATACCATGATACTCCTAAAAAGCCGCGCGCTCGGTGTAACGCCCGTAGACCTCGACCATCGCCTGGACAATCTCGCCTTCGGTCGCGTAGGCATTGACGCTCGCGATCAGGTGCGGCATAACGTTGTCGGCCGGATCTTTACAGGCGCGCTGCAGCCGTTCGAGCGTGCGGCCGACGGTGCCGGCGTCGCGCCGGTTTCGCAACTCGGCCACCGACTGCGCCTGCCCGCGCTCTATCTCTTCGCCGATCTTGAGAAGTTCGATCTCGCCGCGATCCTCGGGCCTCTCGAAAGCGTTGACGCCGACGATAATGCGGTCCTTCGTCTCCAAAGAGCGCTGGTACCGGTAGCTCGCATCGGCTATCTCGCGCTGGAAGAATCCGGCTTCTATTGCTTCGATCACGCCGCCGTATTCCTCGATTTGCGCGAAATACTCTTCGGCTTGCCGCTCCATCTCGTCGGTGAGCGCCTCGACGAAATACGAGCCTCCGAGTGGATCGACGACGTTGGTCGCATTGGTCTCGTACGCGAGTACCTGCTGCGTCCGCAGCGCGATCTCCACCGATCGTTCGGTGGGCAGCGCCAGCACCTCGTCCATGGAGTTGGTGTGCAGCGACTGCGTGCCGCCGAGCACCGCCGCAAGCGCTTCGTACGCGACCCGAACGATGTTGTTCTCGGGCTGCTGCGCCGTAGCGCTGCAGCCGGCGGTCTGCGTGTGGAAGCGCAGCTGCCACGACCGGGGATCTTTCGCACCGTACTTCTCTTTGAGGTGACGGGCCCAGATGCGGCGGGCGGCCCGGTATTTGCAGATCTCCTCGAAGAAGTCGATGTGCGCGTTGAAAAAGAACGAGAGGCGCGGCGCGAACGAGTCGACGTCCATGCCGGCGTTCACGCCCGCTTCGACGTAGGCGAAGCCGTCGGCCAGCGTAAACGCGAGTTCCTGCACCGCGGTCGATCCGGCCTCGCGAATGTGGTAGCCGGAGACGGATATCGAGTTCCAGCGCGGCATCTCGTCGCGGCAGAAGCGCATCATGTCGGCGAGGATGCGCATGTGCGGCCGCGGCGGAAAGATCCACTCCTTCTGCGCGATGTACTCCTTGAGGATATCGGCTTGAACGGTTCCGCCGAGAATCTTGCGCGGAATGCCCTTCTTCTCGGCCGCGGCGACGTATTGCGCGAGCGCGATGCAGGCGGGTCCGTTGATCGTCATGGACGTCGTGATATCGCCCATGTCGATGCCGTCGAAGAGCGTCTCCATGTCGGCCAGCGAGTCGATCGCGACGCCGCACTTACCAACCTCGCCGCGCGCCTGCGGCGCATCGGAGTCGTACCCCATGAGCGTCGGCATGTCGAAGGCAACCGAGAGCCCGTGCTGGCCTTGCGCGAGCAAGAAGTGGTAGCGCTCGTTGGTCTGCCGAGCGTTGCCGAAGCCGGCGAACTGGCGCATCGTCCAGAGGCGGTCGCGATACATGTACGGATGGATGCCGCGGCTGTACGGGTACTGGCCGGGGTAGCCCAAATCGCGAGCCAAGTCCAGATGCGCGACGTCTTCGGGGCCGTAGAGCGCCTTCAGGGGAAGGTCCGAGATGGTGCGGTCCAGCGCACCCGAACCGGGCCCCTTACGCGGCTTGCGGAAGGCGCCGGCGGACTCCCAGCGCTCCCTCTGCTGCTCGAACTCCGCGGTCGGCTGCGCGCCGAGACCGCTCGGTCGATCGATCATTTTGGCCAAAAATCAGCCCCTCCAAGAAGGCGACGCACGCCGCGAACCGGTCCGCGCCCCCGACGCTTCAACGCGCGGGGTGTATTTTCCCAAGAACCACTCGCTCTAAGAGGCTGTCGGAGTTAAGCACGTTTCCGTCTTTGGGCCGCCTTTTGCCCGAATACTTCGTTGCTCATCAGTCACGAAGCTACGGCTTCGCTCCCACTCCGCACGGAAGCGGAGGTGCCGCGCAGCGCAGGATGCGCGCTGGCGCGGCTTCTTCGCGCCTCGTCTCCGAACAAAATTCGGCGCCAAATCCGAAAACGGCTCAACTCCGACAGCCTCCTAGGTCAACCTTTGACCGATGCCCGGAGATGCGAGGGACGTCCCCCCTCTTCCGGCTCCTCCGTATCGACCCCGAAGGTGCGCAGGATACTGCGCGCGGCGGAGTAGGGATCGGCCCCAGCCACGATCTCGCTCGCGAGCTCGCGGTCGAGCTTGCGCTGCAGCGTTCCGAGCGCGAGCTGCCGGACCTGGTGCGCGAACGCTTCGCGGCGCCTCTCGACGATCTCGCCCGAACTCTGCAGGTAGGCGGCGTGCCGTTCGACCGCTCGCCACAAGTCGTCGACGCCCGCGCCTGAGATCGCCTGCGTCACGACCAATTCGGGCACCCAACCGCTAAAAGCGAGCATCTCCATCATCGAGCGGATCTCACGCTTGAGCTGGTTGGCCATCGGGTGGTCGGCCTTGTTGACCACGAAGATGTCCGCGACTTCCATGATCCCGGCTTTGAGCACTTGGATCGAATCGCCGCTGCCCGGCTGCAGCGCGACGATCGTCGTCGCAGCCAGCTCCGCGATCTCGATCTCGGATTGGCCCACGCCGACGGTCTCGATCAGGATCACCTCTTTACCGAAGGCGTCCATCAGCAACACCGCGTCGGCCGTCGCCCCGGCCAACCCGCCCAGGTGCCCGCGGCTAGCCATCGAGCGAATGAAGACACCCGCATCGGTGAAGTGCTCGGCCAGCCGAATCCGGTCGCCCAGCAGCGCACCGTGCGAGAAGGGCGAGCTCGGATCGACCGATACGACGCCCACGCTCTTGCCCAAGGAGCGAGCCTTGCGAACGAGCGCCGACCCGAGCGTCGATTTCCCGACGCCGGGAGGGCCCGTCAAGCCGATCGTCATGGCGTGGCCGGCCCGCTCGTAGAGCCGGCGTATCAGTTCGGCGCCGCGCCCGGTCTCGGCGACCGATATGGCGCGCGCGAGCGCTCGCGGCGAGCGAGCCGCGAAGTCGCGCAGCAAGACGGCATCCCCGTCGGCGTCATTCAAGGCGCTACAAGGATTGTGGCAGCTCGGCGGACGGACCTGCCCGGCAAAGGCCGGCCCACGCCTCGCCGAATGGACGGTGAGATGCTTCCGCTGCTCGCCCCGCCGGTTCTGGCCTGCACGTTGTCCGCGCGAGGGGTCGCGCAGATCGACCGCGCGGCAAAATTCGTGATGCGGCAGGGGCACGTGCCCGGTATCTCGCTCGGCGTGAGTCGCAACGGCGAAATCCTTTGCGAGCGCGCGTACGGCGAACGCAACCTCGCGCGCAATCTTCCGGCGGAGCCGCAGACGCGGTATGCCATCGGGTCGATTACCAAGCAATTCACCGCGGCGGCGGTGCTGCAGCTGGTTCGCGACGGAAGACTCGCGCTCGACCAGCGAATGGGAACGCTGCT
This sequence comes from bacterium, assembly GCA_021790935.1. GTDB lineage: Bacteria > Vulcanimicrobiota > Vulcanimicrobiia > Vulcanimicrobiales > Vulcanimicrobiaceae > JAJYFL01. The sequence goes on along the minus strand of JAJYFL010000001.1, from coordinate 333,586 downwards.
TCCATCCTATCCCATCGCCGCAAACGTCACCGTGCGCGAACTCCTGAATCAGACCAGCGGCATCCCCGACTACGCCGATCGCCCGGGTTTCGACCGCGACGCATCGGATCGCATCTACGCCCCCACGGATCTGCTCGGCCTCGTACGCTCCTTGCCGCTGGATTTCGCGCCGGGGACGCGCTGGGAGTACAGCAATACGAACTACGTAATCCTGGGGATGCTGATCGAGAAGGCCGCGGGCGAACCGTTCGCGCGCTACCTGCGGCGTAGCGTGCTCGGTCCGCTCGGGCTGCACGATACCGTCTACGGCGCGCCGCCGGCCGGCACGCGCGACCTCGCGCTCGGCTACCGCTGGAACGGTGCGGAGAACGTGCCGGCACCGCCGACGCCCGCCGGAGCGGTCTATAGCGCGGGCGCGCTCTCGTCCACGGCCGGCGACCTCTTGAACTGGGACGCCGCTCTGCTCGCTTATCGCGTCCTCGACCCGAGCTCGACCGCGATGCTCTTCACGCCCGGAACGCCCTCGGGTGGAGCCGGCGACGGGTATGGTTTCGGGTTCTTCATCGCCCGCATGTACGGGTGGCGCGTCTACGAGCACAGCGGCTACGTCGACGGTTTCTCGGCAGTCGACGTGTTGGTGCCCGGCGCGCGCATCGCCATCGCCGTACTGAGCGACGAGGACGCGACGGATATGACGCCGCTCGCGCAGAGCATCCTGGCCGCGGTGGAACCGCCCAAGGACGCGTGGCTTTCAGCCGGCCGCTTCGCGCCGGTGGAGAACGAAAACCTGCGCGTGACGGCGCGCGTTCGCTCGCTGGTGGGGCGTCTGATCTCGGGGCGGTTCGACCCCCGTTCGCTCGCGGCGAACCTCACGCCGGTAAGGCTGGCGCGCCTACGGGGCACCCTCGCCGGCCTCGGCCCGCCCAAGCTCTTTGAGTTCGTGGCACGCTCGCGGCGCGACGGCATCGAGGTCTACCGCTACCGAGTAACACTCAAGCGCGGCCGGGTCTGGATCGACGTCGGATACGGTCGGGGCGGCCGCATCGTTACGCTCACCCTTCGCCGGGCGAATTAACGGGTTACGGCGCGTCCGTTGGATTGGCGACGATGGGTTCGGCCGGCTGCAGCTGCCGTAGGGATCGCTGCGGCGCTCGCGACCGGCGTGCTGCCCGCCGGCGCGCGGCAACTCTTCGTGCCGCTGACGGGCCATCGCGTTCGCCCGATCCAGGCTCGGACGCTCTTCCACACGCTCTTCACCGACTTTTTCAGCGAAGACGACGGAACGACGTACGTGCAGACCGGGGATATCCCCGCGATGTGGCTGCGCGATTCGTCGGCGCAATCGCTTCCGTACGTGCGCTTCGCCCGCGCATTCCCGGTCTTGTCGGTTCGGCTCGACGGCGTCATCCAACGGGATGCGCGAAATATCCTGACGGATCCGTACGCGAATGCATTCCAAGCCGATTATCATGTCTGGGAGCGAAAGTGGGAGGTCGACTCGGATGCATGGCCCGCGATCCTGGCGTGGGTCTATTGGCGGCAGACCGGCAACCGGCTCCTCTTTACGCGCGACCTGCACGACGCGCTGCGAACGATCGTCAAGACCTGGCTGTGCGAAGAGCATCACGCGACGTGCGGCAGCTACGCCTATCCGTATCGCGTCTATACGAACGACGCGTACGATCCGAACACGGGCATGATTTGGGATGCGTTTCGTCCGTCGGACGATCCGGTCGAGTACCGCTTCAATATCCCGCAGGAGATGTTCGCGGTCGTCGCTCTACGCGACATCGAACGCCTCGCGATCGATGGGTACGCCGACGCGAAACTCGCCCGGCAAGCGCGAGCCCTCGCCGACCGCGTAGAGACGGGCATCGAGCGCTACGGCCGCGTGTGGGTCGCGGGCCGCGGTTGGATGTGGGTCTACGAAACCGACGGCCTCGGAGACGACGCGTTCATGGACGACGCCAACATCCCCGACCTTACCGCGATGCCGTATTTCGGCTGGTGCTCGCCGTTCGATCCGGTCTATCTCAACACGCGCGCGTTTGCGCTCTCGTCCGCGAACCCATGGTATTTCAGCGGACGCTACGCGCAGGGGCTCGGAAGCCCACACACTCCCTACGGTTACGTATGGCCCCTCGGCATCATGGCGCGAGCGATCACGGCAACCTCGGCGCAAGAGACCGCAGAGGCGATCACGACGCTCGCCGAGACCGACAGCAAAGATGGGCTCATCCACGAAAGCTTCTACCCCAACGGATACTGGCGCTACACGCGGGCCGAGTTCGGCTGGGGCAACGCGCTCTACGCGGAGCTCGTCTTCAGAAGCGTGGCGGGATTCCCCGCGACTGCGCTCGTCACCGGCGGTACGGTCGTTCCGTTCGAACGCGCCGGCCAGACGCCGGCCCTGACGCCCGCGCTCACGCAGATCTACGACAGCGGTCTCGTGTTCTCGGCGCTCAGCGATCTGCTCGCCGAAGCCGACGGCCGAACGATCGTGCGCGATCCCTAGGAGCCTGTCGGAGTTGAGCCGTTTTCGGATTTGGTGGCGAATTTTGTTCGGAGACGAGGCGCGAAGAAGCCGCGCCAGCGCGCATCCTGCGCTGCGCGGCACCTCCGCTTCCGTGCGGAGTGGGAGCGAAGCCGTAGCTTCGTGACTGATGAGCAACGAAGTATTCGGGCAAAAGGCGGCCCAAAGACGGAAACGTGCCCAACTCCGACAGGCTCCTAGATGGCCATCTACCAGGTTAGGCGCCGAAGCGCCGCTGGCGCTCGGAGAAGCGGCGCACCGCCTCGGCAAAATGCCCTTCGGTGAAATCCGGCCACATCACCGGCAACGTCAGCAACTCCGTATATGCAAGTTGGTAGAGCATGAAATTCGAGACGCGGTGATCGCCGCCGGTGCGAATCAAGAGGTCGGGATCCGGCATCTCGGGCGAGTACATGCGCGCGCGCAGCGCGCTTTCGTCGATTTCGTCGGCACGCATCCGGCCGTTGCCGACGTCGGCCACGATAGCCCGCACGGCGCGCACGATCTCGTCGCGCCCGCTGTAATTGAGCGCGAGGTTCAGCGTCAAGCGGCGGTTGCTCGACGTCGCACGGACGAGATCGCGAACGCCGGCGCGCGCCGGCAATGCGAAAGGCTCGATGTCGCCGATCACCTTCACGCGCACGCCCTGGCGCTGCAGCAGCGGTTTCTCGCTCTGAGCGAAAGCGGCGCACAAACTCATGAGCAGATTGATCTCGGAGGCGTCGCGCCGCCAGTTCTCGGTCGAAAACCCATAGACCGTGAGTGCCGCTACGCGGCAGTCGATGGCCGCACGGACCGTGGCGCGCAGGGCGGCTATGCCGCGACGGTAGCCCTCGGCGATCGGGAAACCGCGCCCGGCCGCCCAGCGCCGGTTGCCGTCCATGATGATCGCAACGTGCGCGGGAGCCTGCTCGGGCAACGGGGCGTTCATCATGTTTGCTTTGTACCACAAAGTAAAGGCGATGGCAAGACCCGGCCGCCCGGCCAAGGCGGGACGCGGCCTCCCGGTCGCCAACCTCACATGTCCCATGAATCAAGGCTATTACCGTCAGCCGACCGTCTCCCACGATCGCATCGTCTTCGTCTGCGAGGACGACCTTTGGGCTGCGCCCCTCGCAGGAGGCACCGCGGCTCGCCTTACCGTCAACGTGGGGACCTGCTCGACGCCGCGCCTCTCACCCGACAGCCGCCAGATCGCCTTCATCTCCAACGACGAAGGTCATCCCGAGGTCTACGTCATGCCGGCCGAGGGCGGGCAACCGCGCCGCCTAACCTTCCTGGGCGGGACGGCGGCTGCCGTAAGCGGGTGGAGCGCGGACGGCGCGGAGATATACTTCGTCTCCAACGCCGGTTCGTGGTACGAGCGCGAGACGCTCGGATTCGCAGTCGCGAGCACCGGCGGCCTTCCCCGCGAGCTGAACCTCGGGCACATGAAGTCGTTCCACGCCGGCCCGGGCGGGCGCGTGGCAATCGGGCGCAACGCCGACGACCCGGCGCGCTGGAAGCGCTACCGCGGCGGCACGTCGGGTGAAGTGTGGCTCGACGTAAGCGGAGACGGTGAGTTCCAACGCCTGCCGCTGCCCGACGGCAACCCCGTCGCGCCGATGTGGATCGGCGAACGCGTCTACGTTCTCTGCGACCACGAGGGTATCGGCAACCTCTACTCGTGCTCCGCCGATGGAAGCGACCTGCGCCGTCACACGCACGAATCCGAATACTACGTGCGGTTTCCGTCGACCGACGGTACGCGCATCGCGTACTCCGCCGGGGGCTCGCTCTACCTCTACGACTCCGAAACCGACCGCGCCGACGCGATTGAGATCGCCTGTGCGTCGGCGGCGCCCCAAACCGTGCGGCGTTTTCTCCCCGTCTCGGAGGAACTTGAAGAGTTCGCACCATCACCCGATGGAACGCGCGTCGCGCTCGTCGCTCGCGGAGCAGCGCTAACGATGCCGTTTTGGGAGGAGGCGCCGACGCACCACGGCGTCGGAAGCCGCGCGCGGTATCGCTGCATCGACTGGCTGCACGACGGGCGGCGCTTCGCCTCGGTGACGGACGTCAAGGGCTACGAACAGGTCGCGATTCACGCGGCCGATGCCGGCGTCCCCCCGGATGCCGTGACGTCGGGTGACATCGGCCGCATCACCGAGCTCGCCTGCTCGCCCGTGGGCGATACGATCGCGCTCGCGAATCATCGTCACGAACTGATCGTCGTGGACGTGGCCGAGCGCACGACGCGCGTGCTCGACAAGAGCCTCGGCAATCGCGTGATGGACCTGGCGTTTTCGCCGGACGGCCGCTACCTGGCCTACGTCTGGTGGCCGGGCGGCGACGACTCGGCGATCGTTCGCGTCGTCAAAATCAAATCCGGGAAGATTCACGACGTGACCCCGCAGCTGCGCGTCGATCGCTCGCCGGCGTGGGACCCCGACGGTAAGTACCTCTACTTCATCTCGACGCGCGACTTCGACCCCGTTTACGACGCGCTGCAGTTCGATTTGAGCTTCCCACAGGCACAGCGACCCTTCGTCGTCACCCTGCGCGCCGACGTGCCTTCACCGTTCGTGCCCGTCCCGCGCCCGCTCCATCGCGATCGGGATCGCGATCCCGACCACGACGGCGACGTTGAAAAGAACGCCAAGGAGAAGCCTGTCGACGTACGGATCGATTTCGACGGCATCCAGGGACGCATTCTCGGGTTCCCGGTCGAAGAAGGCGAATACGACCAAATCGTCGCGATCAAAGACCGCGTCTATTTCACGAAATTCGACGTGCGCGGCATCAAACCGGCCGGCAAGGCGTGGGAAGACGAGGATCGCGCGGGGACGCTGCTCGCGTACGATTTCGAGCAGCAGCGCTGCGCTCCGGCGGCCCACGACGTGGCCGAGATTCGCTTGGCAAACGATCGCCGTACGCTGCTCTACCGCTCGCACGAGCGCTTGCGCGCGATCGACGCGCAGGCCGACCTGCCCGAAGACTTAGACGAGCCGCACAAACCCGCCAACGAGCCGGGCCGCAAGAGCGGATGGATCGACCTCGAGCGCGCGAGCGTCGAAATCGAACCGCGTGACGAGTGGGCGCAGATGTACCGCGAAGCCTGGCGCTTGCAGACCGAACAATTCTGGGTCGAGGATATGTCGGACATCGACTGGGACCGGGTCTACGATCGCTACCACGCGCTCCTTCCGCGCATACGCACGCGCAGCGAGCTCTCCGATCTCATCTGGGAGATGCAGGGGGAACTGGGCACCTCGCACGCCTACGAGATCGGCGGAGACCATCGCGTTCCGCCGCACTACCGGCGCGGCTTCCTCGGTGCGGATCTCGCCTTCGACGAGAAGCGCGGCGGATGGGGCATCGAACGCATCTACCGAGGCGATTCGTGGAACCGAGAGGTCGACTCGCCGCTGGCCGAACCGGGCCTGGACATTCGTGTAGGCGACACGATCGTAGGAATCGCCGGGCGCGCGGCGACGCGCGACGTTACGCCCCAGGAGCTGCTCGTCAATACCGCCGGACGCGAAGTGGTGCTTGCGATCCGCTCGCGTAAAGGCGACGAGCGCCGGCTCTGCGTGAAAGCGCTGGACGACGAACAGGCCCTACGCTACCGCGCTTGGGTCGACGACCGGCGCCGGTACGTGCACGAACGGACCGAAGGGAAGATCGGTTACATTCACATTCCGGACATGGGCCCGTGGGGATTCTCGGAGTTTCATCGCGGGTATCTCTCGGAGTTCAACCGAGGCGGTCTGATCGTCGACGTGCGCTACAACCGGGGCGGGCACGTTTCGCCGCTTTTGCTCGAGAAGCTCGCGCGCAAGCGCGTCGGCTACGACGTGTCGCGTTACAGCAACACGCCGATGCCGTATCCCCCCGAATCGGTGGCCGGGCCGATCGTCGCCATCACCAATCAGTTTGCGGGCTCCGACGGCGACATCTTCAGCCACTGTTTCAAACTCTATGGCCTTGGACCGCTCGTCGGCAAACGCACGTGGGGCGGCGTCATCGGAATCAATCCCTATCATCGTCTCGTCGACGGCACGATCACGACCCAGCCGGAGTTCTCGTTCTGGTTTAAGGACGTCGGTTGGAAGGTCGAGAACTACGGTACCGACCCGGATTACGACGTGGACATCGCACCGCACGACTATCGCGACGGGCGCGATCCGCAACTCGACCTCGCCGTGCGGCTGGCGGTCACGAGCGCCGAGACCTATCACGAAGAGTACCCCGACCTCTCGTCTCGGCCATCCCTGCCGCTGCCTACGCTCGGGTAGCACGGCCGGATGTAGCGTTCCAATGCCCGTGAATCTCGGCGATCCGCTTCGCATCGTGGGGAACCGGCCATCCGCTCCCGCCGGCTGATACGCACCCGCATCAACGAACGGCTGGAGCGCGCCACGCGTTTCCCGGTCACGCTGATCGTCGCGCCGGCCGGTTTCGGAAAGAGCGTCGCGCTGCGCGACTTCATCCAGACTTCGCGGCTCGAGGTCGTCCGCTACGACGTCGGCCGCGAAGATGCCACGCTGCTGACCTTCGTACGCAGATTGGGCGAAGCGCTCGAGCCGGTAGCTCCAAGCGCGATCGCCGCCTTCCCGCCGGTCCAGGAACGCGTCCTGGCCGCGGAGGAGCCGGTGCGGCAACTTTCGGACTGGTTCGCCGAACATCTCAAGCGCACCGTCTGCACGATCGTCATCGACGATTTGCACTATGCAGCCGCCGATCCCGCGTCGATTGCATTACTGGCCGATCTCATCGAACGCACGAGCGAGCGCATTAAGTGGATCATCGCCGCGCGCAGCGATGCCGGACTCCCCGTAGGTTCGTGGGTGGCGTACGGGCGCATGGATCTTCCGATCGGCGAAGACGAGCTCCGTTTCACCGCGGACGAAGCGCTGGCTACGGCCGAGGCGAGCGCGGCCGAACTGGACCCGCAAGAGGTCGAGTCGCTGCGCCGGCTGACCGACGGCTGGCCGGTAGCGCTTGCAATCTCGCTGCGAACGCTCACCCACTCGCACGACCTGCGCAGCGCTTCTCTGGCCAGCCGGGAGATGGTCTACCGCTATCTCGCCGAGCAGGTCTTCGCGGCCCTTTCGCCCTCGGAGCGCGCCTTCGCGCTGGCGACGTGCGTCTTCTCCGGTTTCGACGCCGGCGTCGTCGAGGCGCTTGGGAGATCGCACGAGTTCGTAACGGAGCTGCGCCGGCGAATCGCGTTCTTGAGCGAGGTGGCGCCCGGCGCATACCGCTATCACGATCTTTTCCGAGATTTCCTGGAAGCCGAACTCCGAGGTTCGGGCGAAGCCGAATGGTTGCGCGCCGTCTGCCGGGCCGGAAAAATTTTGGCGGAGCGCGGCAACGACGCGGAGGCACTAGCGCTGTTCGCGAAGGCGAAAGCCGCCGACGAGATCCTCGCGATCGTTGCGCGCAGCGGATTCGCGCTCTTCGAACGCGGCGAAGCCGAGCGGCTGGCAATCGCGCTCGGCACGGTTCCCGACGGGCAACTGATCGCCAATGCTGCAGCGCTCGGTCTGCGGGCGATGCTGGAGTCGGGGCGCGGCCGCTTCGAGCTCGCGCAACGGCGCTTCACGGTCGCGATCGAGGCCGCGCGCGACGACCCGGCGTTGCGCATCTTTTTGGTCTACCGCTACGCCATCGAGTTGGTGCGGCACGACGGCGATTGCATCGGGTTGCTGGAGCCCTACGCCTTGGACGAGCGGCTGAGCGACGCGCAGCGCGTTCCGCTCTTGGGGACGCTCGCAACCGCCTATGCGCGCGCCGAACGCGGCGGCGACGCCGTGGCGACGATCGAACGCGCCCTCGCGTTGTTGGATCCGGCGATGAATCCGGAGATGCTCGCGCGGCTCTACCAGCAGGCGGCGTTCGTCTTTCACGGCGGGCCGGCGACCGATCGCACGCGGTCCTATGCGACCACCGCGATCGAACTCGCGCTGGCGCACGATCTGTACGAAGTCGCGGCCCGCGCGTACAGCGCGCTCTTCACCGTCGTCTATAACGAAGAGGACGATCCGATTGCATCGCTCGCGATTCTGGACAAGCTCGAAGAGTCGGCCAAGAAAGGCGCGAGCGATCAAGCGAGGCTCTTCGCGCTGATCGCCGCGTACGAGATCGAGGCGGACCGCGGAGACGAACCGGCACTCGCGCGCTTGGACCGCGCGCTGCACGAGAACCAGAGCGCGCTTCCGCGGGCACGCGGCGAGGCGCTGCTGCCGGCGACCGCGCTGCGGGCCGCCTGGGAGGGAGATTTCGAGCAGGCCGCAACGCTGCTGCGCGATACGCTTCCCGGACCGGGAGCGCAGGACCGGCTTGCGCTGCGCGCCGCGGAGATCGCGCTCTACAGTTTTGCCGCGGGCGACCGCGAACGCGGCGCCGCCGCGTTTGAAGCGGCAGTCGACGCGCTGGAACATTCGCCCCAAAAAAGCCGCCGGACGATTCGCGCGCAGTGCTTCTTGGCGCTCGCGGAGCTGGTGCGCGGGCACGCGGCGGGAGCGCACCACCGGCTGCAGAATGCCGAGCGCGGACTGCGTCCCCAGATGACGCGCCAGCGCGCGCTGGTGCACGCGGTACGCGCGTGGCAGCGCGTCGCGCTCGGCGGCGACCCGGCTACGCTCGCGTCGGCGCTAGAGCGGCTGCGCGCGGAGCACTTCGGCGGAATAGCGCGCCTGCTCGCCGCGCTCCCGGTCGAGAGCGCGAACCGCCACGCCTTCGGAGCGCTGACCGGGGCGGAACGCGAGATCCTGCAGCTGCTCGCGCAAGGGGCGAGCACGAAGGACGTGGCCGGCGCGACCGGGCGCAGCCGGCACACGGTCGACACGCACGTTCGCTCGCTCTGCCGTAAATTGAGTTGCAGCGGCAGGCGCGAAGCCGTCGCGTTAGCAACTAGTCAAGGCTGGGTAGAACCATAGCGACTTCGGCAGGCGGGGGAGGCCCCGCGATAGGATGGCGGACGTGAAACTCTTTCGGACGCTGCTCGTCGTTATCTCTTTTTGGAGCCTGGCTGCCTGCAGCTCTGGGCGAAACGTCGTTTTGCCTACCGTCACCGGTGCGGCCGCGGCACGTCACTCGATGAGCACGGCGTCGGCCGTGCCCGGCGACAACCCGAGCGCGCTGCCGGGCGATAATCCGAGCGCGCTGCCCGGCGACAATCCGAGCGCGCTGCCCGGCGCACAACTCGCCTGCGATCTGACGTTCCAAACCGATCAGGCGAACTGCACCGTCGCCATCAATCTCAACGTTTCGCCAAACCCGAACGCCGGCACGCCCGCAAGCTTGCTGCCGGGGCTGCACCCGGCGGATCTGCAGAGCGCGTACGCCCTTCCCGTGCAGAACGCGGGCGGCGTCGTCGCGGTCGTCGACGCTTACGACGACCCGACCGCCGAGGCGGATCTCGCCGTCTACCGCACCGCGTTCGGACTGCCGCCCTGCACGTCGACCAACGGCTGCTTCGCGAAGCTCAACCAGGCCGGGCGAAACGGACCGTACCCCGCCATCAACGCCGGCTGGTCGGAGGAGATATCGCTCGACCTGGATATGGTCTCGGCGATCTGCCCCAACTGCAAGATTCTGCTGGTCGAGGCGAACTCGCCCTCGTTCGACGATCTCGGCGCCGGCGTCGACGCAGCGGCGGCGCTGGCCCCGCTTGCGATCAGCAACAGCTACTACGGCCCGGAATGGCCGGGCGAACTCTCGGAGGATGCCCATTACCGTCATCCCGGCATCGCGATAACCGTCAGCGCCGGCGATCAGCCTTCGCCGTTCTACCCGGCCGCTTCGCCATACGTCACCGCGGTCGGCGGAACGTCGCTCGCGCGCGCGGGCGCCGCCTGGAACGAAACCCCATGGCCGTACGGCGCCAGCGGCTGCAGCGCGTACGAACCGCATCCACCGTGGCAGCGCAATACGGGCTGCAGCTCGCGGGCGACGGTCGACATGGCGGCGATCGCCGATCCGCAGACCGGTGTCGCGATGTACGATTCAACTGCCGGCGGCTGGCTGGTAGCCGGCGGCACCAGCGTCGGAGCGCCGCTCGTCGCGGCGGCCTACGCGCTTTCGGCGAACCCGCAAGGGCCGGCTTACTCGTACGCGCACCGCAGTGGGTTCAACGACATCCCGCCGGCCGGATACGATCTGCCGACAGGTCTCGGGTCGCCCCACGGTGTCGGAGGTCTCTAGGAGGCTGTCGGAGTTGAGCCGTTTTCGGATTTGGTGCCGAATTTTGTTCGGAGACGAGACGCGAAGAAGGAGCGAAGCCGTAGCTTCGTGACTGATGAGCAACGAAGTATCCGGGCAAAAGGCGGCCCAAAGACGGAAACGCGCTTAACTCCGACAGCCTCCTAGGAGGCTCCTAGCAGTCACGCGCTTTCGCGCTTGGAGGCCCGAGCTTTCAGCGCTTCGTCCAAACTCTTGTAGATCGCGAAGAACTCTTCGAGCCCCGTCGCGACAAAGAGCCGGCGCACGAAGGCCGACTCGATGGCGACCGACATGCGCGGCAGGCCTTGTGCCTGCCGATGCTCATGAGCCGTCACCAGCGCGCCGATCAGCGTACTGGTGACGTACTTCGCGGCGGTCAGATCCAAGAGCACCTCGGCGTGGCTGTAGGCGGGTTCGAGCCGCTCGCGCAGCTCGTCGCTCCTATAGCTCTCCCACTCACCCGCTAACGATACGATCATCGCCCTGCCAGCCTAACGCGGGCGAACCCTCCCGCGCCCTACTCAAATTCCGGTATGTGGCTGGCGCCCGCTCCTCGCGTACCCTCGTGTACGAGGAGGAGTCCCAACATGAAGAGAGTGACAGCCGCGGCCCTGACCGTAGGGCTTTTAACGGCATCCTGTTCGGGCCACGGCGGTCCGCTAATCCCGTCCGGGCATACCGCCCCCGGCGCCGCCAGCGCGCTCGGCACCCGCGGCACGCGCACGGCGTCCACGACGGTGGCCGCACCGCTCGGGTGGGCGTCGACCGGTACGCTAGCCATCCCGCTCGCCGGCGCAACCGACAACGGCGCGCTGCCCGCCGGTCAGACGCTAACCGTTCGCGTCGCGCTGCAGTTGCGCAACGTCGCGCAACTCAAAGCAGCCGTAGCTGCCGGGCAGCTCGTTCCCCGCAGCACGTTCATGAGCACCTATGCGCCAACGCCCGATCAGGTTGCGCAGGTGACGAACTATCTGCAATCCCAAGGTTTCACCGCGATCCACGCGGAGCCCAACAACATTTTGGTCGATGGCACCGCAACGGCGGCGCAGATCGAAAAGGCCTTCGACACGCAGCTGGAATCGTATTCGGCCAACGGCCTGAACCTCTACTCCAACACCCATCCGGCGTACGTTCCGCAGGCGCTCGCGGGCACCGCGATCGCGGTACTCGGCTTGAACGACGCGCAGATGCAGGAGCCGCACCCCAAAGAGAAGCCGGAGCCGAAGGACGACCCGACGGAGGCGCCGACCACCTCGCCGACGGCTGCTCCCACCACATCCCCGACGCCGACCCCGGCCCCATCGCCGGACGCGTGCACGCAAGGCCTCAACGCCGAAGGGATCTGCCCGCGCTTCTACGATCCGGCAACGATGCAGATGGTGTACGACGCCGCGAACGCGCCCACGGGCGCCAACACCGCCGTCGCGATCTTCACCGAAGGCGATCCCACGCAAGCGATCAGCGATTTTCGCTTGAACGAGCAGGTGTACCACATGCCGCAGGTCCCGGTGAACGTCGTGCACGTGGGACCGGCGTCTTCCGACACGAGCGGCAACGGGGAGTGGACGCTCGACATGACGGCCGTACAAGGGATCGCCGCAACGGTCAAGCAGATCGATCTCTACAACTTCGCTTCGCTCAGCGACTCCGACATCGTCGAAGGCTACAACCGCTGGGTAACCGACGATACGGATCCGATTGGGAACTCCTCGTTCGGCGGCTGCGAGGTCTTCCCGTATCAAGACGGTTCGATGCTCGCGGCCGATGAAGTTCTCGTCGAAGCCGCCGCTCAAGGACAGACGATGTTCGCCTCCAGCGGCGACAACGGCGGCTATTGCAACAACTTCGTCGATACCAACGGCGCACCGGGCGGGCTTCCGTTCGTCGAGTGGCCGGCGGCTTCGCCCTACGCCGTCGCGGTCGGCGGCACCGATCTCTTCAGCAACGCCGACGGCACCTATCTGGGCGAAACGTCCTGGGAGGCCGGCGGCGGCGGGCTGAGCCAATTCGAGTATTCGCCGTTCTGGCAGAGCGGCGTGCAGCCCGGAAATACGCCGGTCGGCTATAGCTTCCGCGGCGTGCCCGACATTGCAATGGACGCTTCGATCGAGACGGGATATCTCGTCTACTCCTCCGCGCAAGCGGCCAACGGATCGTGTACGCCGTGCATCGAGGGGGGGACCAGTCTCGCATCGCCCTTGGCGGCCGGCGCCTTTGCGCGCATGCAGTCCGCACACAACAACACGCTGGGATTCGCGGCACCGCTGCTCTACAACATCTACACCGAGAATCCCAACTCCAGCGAGATGAGCGCCGGGCCACCGCCGACTTCGCTCGTCGGAGGATTCCACGACGTTCTCTCCGGGACGAACGGTGCGTACACGGCTCTGCCGCGCTACGACTACACGACGGGCCTTGGAAGCTTCGACGTGCTCAAGACCAACGCGCTTATCGGACACTGAAAGGAGAGACGAAGATGATCGAACGTAAGCTCGTAGTCGCGTTGGTTGCCGCAACGATGGTTGCGTCGTGCGCCGGCGGGGGAGGGCAGGCCTCGCTGCCCCCCATCCCCGGTTCCGCCAATGCCGGAAACTCCGTAAGGCACAGCAGCGTGGCGATCGCCGTGCCGGCCGGATGGTCGTCAACCGCAACGCAGGGCGTCACCGTCGCGAACGCAACCGATAGCGGGCCGTTGAACCCTTCGCAGGTTCTGACGGTACGGTTGAGCCTCGCTTTGCATAATCCCGGAGAGCTCGCGCAACTCGTCGCCGCCGGGCAACGCTTCTCGGACGCGCAGATGGCTACCTATCTGCCGACCGCGAGCGACGCCGGCGCCGTAGAAAACTACCTGAAAAGCCAGGGCTTCACGAACGTTTCGGCGGCCCCCGACAACCTGCTGGTCGACGCGGACGGAACGGCGGCGATCGTGAAAAAGGCGTTCGACACGTCGCTCGAGTCGTTTTCACTCGGCGGCGTGCCCGTCTTCGCGAATACGACGCCCGCGCTCGTGCCCCAGTCGCTCGGCGGGATCGTCAATGCGGTTCTGGGCTTGAATAACGCAGCCAAGATGGCGCTTGGGCCGAAAAAGTCGACCAACAACTGCTACTTCACCGGACCGACGCCGCAAGGGACGCCCTGCGCGCACGACTACGGTCCCCACGACATCCAGCTCTTCTACGACACCGGCAACACGCCGGCCGCAACCGGAACGACGATCTCGGTCATGGCGGAGGGCGACGTAAGTTCGGTCGTGACCGATCTCGCCTATGCCGAGAACACCCTCGGAACGCCGCACGTTCCGGTTACGGTCGTGAGAGTCGGCTACCCGAGCCCCGACACGTCGGGCGTCATCGAGTGGGCGCTCGACACGCAGAGTTCGACCGGCATCGCAGGCAACGTCAAGCAACTCTACATCTACGCAACCACGTCGCTGACCGATTCCGACATTGCGAACGAATACAACCACTGGGCCAGTGCGGATCTGGCGCAGCTCGGCAATTCGTCGTTCGGCGAGTGCGAGTATCAAGCGTATCTCGACGGGTCGATGAAGGCCGACGATCAGGTCTTCCTGTACGCCGCGGCGCACGGTCAGACGATGTTCGCCTCCTCGGGCGACACCGGCTCGTCGTGCGCGCTGGCACCGACCAACGGCGTGCCGGGCTCCGGACCGCCGATGGTCTCCTTCCCCGCGTCGTCGCCTTGGGTGACCGCCGTCGGCGGAACGACGATCGCCAGCAACTCCGACGGAACCTATCTGGGCGAGGTCGCCTGGAACTCGGGCGGCGGCGGCGTGAGCCAGTTCGAGAACGCCACCAGCTGGGAAGAGCCGGTACAGGTGACCACGGGAGTCTTGGCGGCGGGCAACCTGCGCGGCGTCCCGGATATCGCGATGGATGCCGATCCCACCACCGGTCCCTACGACATCTACGCGCCCGCGCCGTTTCCGGATCTGGGACCGCTTACGTGCGCCAGCCCGTGCGGTGTCGGGGGCACGAGCCTGGCCTCACCGCTCGCGATGGGCGTCTACGCGCGCATGCTCACGGCGCATCCGTCGCTCGGCTACGCGCCACCCGTGCTCTACCACAACTACGTGCAGTACGAATCCGGTGAAACGCTGGTTCAGGGACCGCCTCCCACGGAGAGTTACGGCGGCTTCCACGACATCGTCACCGGCGGCAACGGAGCCTTTACCGCCCTGCCCGGCTACGACTACATCACGGGCCTCGGAACCTTCGACGTGAGTGCGTTGAACGCCACGATCGCCCAATAAACCCGCGGCCTTGCCGCACCCGGGGCGCCGTTTCGGCGCCCCGCTTTTTTTCCGCAACCTGCTAGACGGACGGCGTCGCGTCGATGAATCCGAGCAGCCGAGGATAGACGGTATCCGCAAAGGCTTCCGCCGTACTGGGATCGACGATATCGTGTTCGCGCGGCAGGTTCGTGAATTCGAAGGCGTCTATTCCATCGGCGCGCAACCGGCGCCACGCGCGCACGACCTCCGCCGTCACGTCGTTGTTCACGGCCGGATCGCTGCGGTTGGTCACGACGACGATCGAACGCGCGGCGGGCGGTGCGTGCTGCGCCCGCTCGTAGACGTCGTCGGCGATGCGAAGGCTCTGCACGAGCGCGCGGGTCGGGAAGCGCGGGTACGCCGATGGCGGCAGCGCGGCACCGCGCGCACGAGGGTCCCACCATAAAAAGAGATTCGGTAACGCGCCCAAGAGCGCGGCGAGCAGCCGGCTGACTTCGAGCGGCATGTGCAGCATCGCGAAAGCTACGCCGACGGGAACGCACCGCGCGACGTCGGCGCGGTACTGAGCGACGTGCGCCGTGAGAATACCGCCCAGCGAGATGCCGAGCACGCAGACGCGCTCGCCGAGACCGCACGCGATATCGACCGCCTCGGCCGTCGAGGCCAGCAGGCGCTCCGCCGTCACCGCCGCCAAGCGCGACGTCATCCGGTCGAGATCTCCGTGTTTCGGCAGACGCGGCACCAAGACGTTGTAACCGTGCGAAGCTACGAGCGGAGCGAAGCGCGCGAACTGCGCGGGATTGTTCGTCATCCCGTGCAGCAATACGACCGCTATCGGCGTGCGCGCGCCGCAGTCGAGCAACGCCGTCCGCGCCTCGGGCCGAATCGACGCGTCGTCGCAGGCTTGCAGCGCGCGCGCGCGCTCGAGCGCTTCGCCGTAGCCGGCGGCCGGACGGCTAGCGGGTCGCGACAGCACCGGCAAAGCAGTCGGCCAGGTGGTCGTCGATCAAACCGACGGCCTGCATGTACGCATAGACGATCTTCGGTCCCACGAACGTGAAGCCGCGGCGGCGCAGATCCTTGGAGAGCGTCTCCGAGAGCGGCGTGGAGGCGGGCACCTCGGCCGGCGTGCGCGGGCGGTTACGGATCGGCTTGCCGCCGACGAAACGCCACAGATACGCATCGAAGCTGCCGAAATCGCCGCGCACCTCGAGAAACGCTCGCGCGTTCTGTACGGCCGATTCGATCTTGGCGCGATTGCGTACGATGCCGGGATCGGCCAGCAAGGCCGCGCGTTTCGCGGCGGAGTAGCGCGCGATCCGCTCGGCGTCGAAACCATCGAAGACCGTTCGGTAGCGTTCGCGCTTGCGGAGAATCGTGTCCCAGCTCAATCCAGCCTGAGCGCCTTCGAGAAGCAGAAACTCGAAGAGGACGCGGTCGTCGTGCGCGGGCACGCCCCATTCGCGGTCGTGATAGGCGATCGAAAGCGCATCCTTCGCCCAGGGGCAGCGCGCGGCGCCGGAACTTTGCACGGCGTTCATCGGTCGACGAGATCCAGCAGCACGGGATAGATCCGCTCCACGATATCGGGGTGGCGCAGCGGCTCGATGATGTCGTGCGACGGCGGCAGGTCCCGCAGGAGAAAGATGCTTGCCGCGCCGGGCCGGTGCGCGTTCCACGCGCGCGCTAGTCTGCGCGCCGAACGATTTCTCACGGTCGTCTCGCTGGCATTGAGCACGAATGCGACGTGCGCGGCGCGCGGCGCCGTCTGCCGCGCGGCATCGAATACGCCGCGCGCTACTCGCAAGCACTGCGCGACGGCATGCGTCGAATACCGTGGGTAACCGTGCGCCGGCATCTGGCGTTCGCGTTTGAACGGGTCCCACCAAAAGAAACCGTTCGGAAAGCGGAGCAGCGCAGTCGCCAGCGGTCCGGCATAGCGATGCGGTAACCACGACAGATCCAAGAACGGCGCGACGGCGACGGCCGCATCGATCTCGAGGAACTGCGCCGCCCACGCCGCCAGCAGGCCGCCAAGCGAAAAACCGACGACGCGGACGGAGTCGCCCATGCCGCGCGCGATCTCGACGCAATCGCGCGTGAGGTCCTCCAACTCTTCGGCCGTGAGCCGGCCCAGCGCGTCGGTGAGGCGATCGTCGTGCCCGTGATGCGGCAGGCGCGGCACGAAAACGTTGTAGCCCCGTGCGAAGAGCAGCCGGCCAAATTCGGCGAACTGCGTGGGAGAGGCGGTCAAACCGTGCAGCAGCACGGCCGCGCGCGGCATGCGGCGCCCGTGATCGAAGACGAGCGTCCGGCCGAGTTCGCCGATGCGTTCGTGGTCGCGTTCGAGAAACCGCGCCAGGCGGTCGTGCGCCATCGGGGCCATATCCTCCGTTCGCCGGCTGCATGAAGAAGGTTGCCAAGCAGAGCGTCCTTAAGTCAACGCGTCAAGTGTTCCTCGAACGCAGGCGCGCGCGCCCCTGCGGTCCCTCCCTTCCTTACAGCCCCGGCGGGCCGCGGCAGGGCGTAAACACACGCGGCGCGGAGTGGGACCATGCACGTTTATCAGGACAAGGCGCGCGAACTCATCGCCATGGAAGAGACCTATGGCGCGCATAACTACGATCCGCTCGATCTCGTCGTCGAGCGGGCCGAAGGCGTTTGGCTCTACGCCACCGACGGCCGCCGCTATCTCGACTGCATCAGCGCCTACTCTGCCGTGAATCAGGGCCATTGCCATCCCAAGATTGCCGCAGCGCTGTTGGCCCAGGCGGCGAAGGTGACGCTGACGTCGCGAGCCATGCGCAACGACAAGTTGCCGCTCCTGCTCGAGCGGTTGACGCAACTCTGCGGCTACGAGATGGCGCTCCCCGTCAATACCGGCGTCGAAGCGGTGGAGACCGCGATCAAGCTCGCGCGCCGCTGGGGATACGACGTCAAAGGCATTCGGCCCGACTGCGCCGAGATCGTCGTCTTCACCAACAACTTCCACGGGCGCACGATCGCCGCCATCGGCGCAAGTTCGACGCGCGAGTACCGGCGTGGTTTCGGACCGTTCGCACCTGGGTTCGTATTCGTACCGTACGGCGATTACGATGCGCTCGCGCGAGCGCTCGGAGAGCACACCTGCGGCATGCTCGTCGAGCCGATCCAAGGCGAGGGCGGCGTCGTCGTTCCACCAGACGGCTTCCTCAAGCGCGCCTCGAGTTTGTGCCGCGAACGTCGCGTGCTCTTTATCGCCGACGAGATCCAGACGGGTCTCGGGCGCACCGGCGATCTCTTCGCATGCGACCACGAAGACGTCAAGCCCGATATCCTCGTCGTCGGTAAAGCTCTCGGCGGCGGTTACTATCCGGTCTCGGCCGCACTCGCCGACCGCTCGGTGATGGGACTCTTCAAGCCGGGCGATCACGGCAGCACCTTCGGCGGCAATCCGCTGGGATCGGCCGTCGCGCTGGCCGCGCTGGAGGTCATCGTCGAAGAGAATCTCGCGGCGCGCGCACGCTATGCGGGCGCGAAGATCATGCAAGGCTTGCGCGCCCTCGATTCGCCGCTCGTCAAAGAGGTACGCGGGCGCGGTCTGTTGATCGGCCTCGAACTGACGACTGCGGCGCGCCCTCTCGCGGAAGCCATGCTGGCGCGAGGGGTCGCGGTCAAGGACACCCATGAAAACGTGCTTCGCATCGCACCGCCGCTCGTAATCGGCGACGACGAGATCGACTTCTTACTTCGAAACCTCCGCGAAGAGCTCGCTGCCGAGTAACGGGTAACCGCCATGAACGACCGCTCGAATTTTCACTGGGACGTCCCCGCCGATTTCAATTTCGCGCGAGACGTCGTCGACCGGCTCGCGGACGAGACGCGCACCGCCCTCATCTTCGTAGACGCGCGCGGCAACCGTCGCGACTATGCGTTTGGCGAGGTCGCAGATCGCTCGCAGCGTTATGCCGGCGCCCTCCGTTCGCTCGGTTTAGCGCACGGCGAACGCGTGGTCGTCTGCCTCCCGAAGATCGCGGAGTGGACCTTCGCGATGCTGGGCATCGACCGTCTCGGTGCCGTTGCCGTTCCGTGCGCCGATCAATTGCGTTATCGCGACGTGCTCTTCCGCGCGAATCACAGCGAGGCGACCACGATCGTCGCGCATCACGGAAATCGCGAGGAGATGGATCGCTTGCGCGGCCAGGCGAAGACGCTGAAGCGTTACCTGCTGATCGGCGAGGACGCCGCAGGCTGGGAACGCCTGGACGCGCTCGCCGAAGGGAGCCTCCCATTCGCCGGAACGCCGACCAAGAGCTCCGATTGGGCGTACATCGTTTACACGAGCGGCACGACCAAGGAGCCGAAGGGTGTCGTCCACGATCGCGCCTATCAGTACGCCAAGCGCATGCAGGCGCACTTTTGGCTCGACGCACGCAGCGGCGACACGGTCTGGTGTTCGTCGGCGACCGGTTGGGCGAAATCGCTGTGGAACGTCTTGATCGGCCCGTGGTCGCGCGGCGCCGCCACGGTGATCCACGAAGCTGCGTTCAAGCCGGAGGAACGCCTCGACCTCGTACGCTCGCTGAACGTCACGGTGCTCTGCCAAGCGCCCACCGAGTACCGCCTGGAGGCGAAGCTCGACGACCTCGGCGCGCGCTGGCAGCTGCCGGCCCTGCGCCATTGCGTCTCCGCCGGCGAGCCGCTCAACCCGGAGGTGCTGGCGCGCTGGCGCGATGCCTTCGGTCTTACGATACTCGATGGGTACGGGCAGACCGAGAACTCGCTGCTGGTCGCGAACCTGCCCGGCGACGACGTGCGCCCCGGCTCGATGGGCCGGCCGACGCCGGGGCACGACGTCTGCGTGGTCGACGAGGACGGCGAAATCTGCAAGCCGGGCGTAACGGGCGATATCGCGCTGGGCGGCGAGCCGCCGACGCTCTTCAAAGGGTACCTCCACGACGACGAGGAGACCCGCGCCTCGCATCGCGGTCCGTGGTACCTCACCGGCGACCGGGCGTCGGTGGATAGCGACGGCTATTTTTGGTTCGTCGGGCGCGCCGACGACGTGATCGGCTCCGGAGCCTACCGCATCGGGCCCTTCGAAGTGGAGAGCGCGTTGCTGGAACACGCCGCGGTCGCGGAGTCCGCGGTGGTCGGCAGCCCCGATGCCGACCGCGGAAACGTCGTGAAAGCGTTCGTCGTGCTGCGCGAAGGGTACACGGGCGACGAGCGTTTGGTAGCCGAGTTGCAGGCACACTGCAAACGCGTCACGGCACCGTACAAGTATCCACGCGAGATCGAGTTCGTAACCGAGCTGCCGAAGACGCGCTCGGGCAAGATTCGGCGCGTCGAGCTTCGCCAACTCGAACTCCGGCGCAAAGGCGCGAGCTCCGCCAGCGGTTACGCCTGACTCTCAGGCGGTTTACGACCGATCGCTGCAAAAAGGCCGAAGGCGCAGTAGAACTCGCCGCG
The DNA here is from genome assembly GCA_021790935.1 of bacterium. Lineage (GTDB taxonomy): Bacteria > Vulcanimicrobiota > Vulcanimicrobiia > Vulcanimicrobiales > Vulcanimicrobiaceae > JAJYFL01. The sequence goes on along the minus strand of JAJYFL010000001.1, from coordinate 313,142 downwards.
GCCATGCGCCGCAAGCAGCTCGCGCACCCACTCCTCGGCCTCCTCGCCGCCGACGGCACCCGACTCCTTGGCAGACTCAACCGCGTCGTCGAGTAGGAGCGCGTAGGCCGCGCCGAACGGCAGCGTCACGAAAAACGGCGTAACGGCGACCTCGTCGAAGCCGGCGCGTTTGAGCGTGGCATACTGATTGCGGCCGGCCCAACCGTTGGCGAGGCGATCGGCGAAGGCGTTGAGGATGCGCCTGGTTGCGGCCCGGCCGGCGCCGGCGACGACGAGCGTCTCCCAATCCTGATCGAGCAGCAGCGCGCGGCCGCCGCACGCGAGCACGCGAAAAGCTTCGCGCGCGGCCGCGTCGGGCTCGCGCAGATGTTGAAAGACGCGCTCGGCGCGCACCGCATCAAACGATGCATCGCCGAACGGCAGCGCATCCGCCGGCGCGAGGACGAACTCGACGTGCGGCGGGCCGCCGCGACGGCGCGCTTCATCTACCATCATGGAACTCGCATCGACGCCGACGCAACGCCCCGAGGGGCCCACGATCTCGGCGACGGCGCGTGCGTCGTCGCCGGTTCCGCACCCCACATCGAGCACGCGCATGCCGGCGGCGATCCCGAGCGCTGCGTAGCTCGCGCGCTTGCCCTCCGCGGCGATGCGGGCGGCTTCGTCGAGATAGCCGATCAGATTGCGCGAACGGTGCGCGTCCGCTGCGCTGAACGGATGCGTTACATCTTTCGGCGCGGTTTGATCACCTCGTCGAGTACGTCGGGCTTGCCCGGTATGCGCTGGAGATGCGGGTACCGGGGGCCGCCGCCGTATGCGATCGAGATCGTCCGGTAGGCGTTGCCGTGCTCGACCAGCAAGACGATCGGGGCGTGAGACGTATGCGCTTCCTTGAGTGCGTCGTAGAGCAGGCCGTCGGAATAGGCTCGCCCGTCCACCGCGACGAGTTTGGTGTCGATACCCAAGCTCGCCTTCCATGCGGGGGAACCAAATCGCACGTCGCCGACGCTGCCGTGGACGGCCGAGAAACCGAGCGAATACCAGAAGTCGTTCTTCTTGACCCAATGCGACGGCTTTTCGGTGTAGACCAGTTTCCAGCCGTCGGCGGTAAATCCGTCGGGCGGATGGATCGCGATATCGTCGATCCATTTATGGAAGAATCCCGCCCAGTCGTAAGGGACGACCGCGTTCAGGCCCGCAATCACGTCCGCTCGATCGTAGGTCACCACGATCGGGCCGGTGTTTCTCTGCCCGAAGAAGGCGCGCGCGAACGTATCGAGCGATTTCGTGCCGTGCGAACGCGCGCGGATGATGCTGTCGGCCCTCAGCCACATCAGCGCCGCTTCGGTGTAGAAATCCTCGCCGCGCCGCTCGGCTCCATAGCCGAACGGCGCTTGATAGATGAAGGGCCCCGAGGTCGCCGTATCGCCTAGCGAACGCCACTTCCGGCCCGGCTCGTTGTCGTAATGCGCCCAGAACGACGCGATCTGATCGGGCCAGTCCTTCGCTTTGCGGATGCCGTCGCGAAACGACATGACGTCGCCATAGTACTGCGTCATGCCCTCGTACACCCAGAGCAGCGAATCGTCGTAGGGCAGCTGCAGATTCTTCGGATAGAGGCCGGCGGGCATGCGGTACTTGCCGTCCCACGAGTGGTTGAACTCGTGCGAGAGCAGGTCGCCGCCGCGCTCGAGCGCCTTCGGGTCGATCAGGTAGTTGCCGCCCTCGCCGTCGTCGCTGGACTCGTGATGTTCGACGCCTTCGCCCGGTATTACGTCGCTGAGCGTCAGCAAGAAGTGATAGTCGTGCCAGTGACGCGCGCCGTACATCGCCAGCATCTCCCGTACGAGCGCTTTGAAGTGATCGATGGTCGCGGGCTTCGCGTCGAGCTCCGACGGCACGTCGGCGCACGCGTTGAGGGTAACGGTGCCGGGATCGGTTCCGCCCCCGTGCCAGAGCACCCATTGACGGAAGTTGACGCACGAGTCGAGCGGCGAGTCGACGAGATGCTCGAGCGACGTCCGCGCGAAGGTCACCGTATTGCCGTCGCGCCGCGGATCGTAGAGTGCCGTCGCGTACTTCCAGTTCTCGCCCGGCAACACGATGCTCGGCGCGAAGATCGTATCCTGGATCGTGCCGGTCGAAGGGTAGAGCAGATTCTGATTCCACGTGATGACCAGCATGTTCGGCGTGGCCAAGCGCGACGACGAGTACCGGCCGAAGGTGGCGCCAAGGTAGGTGAAGTGGACGTCGATCGACCGCACGCCCTTCGGCACGTCCGTCTCGAACGCGAACATGTCGAGCGGGTTGCGCCGCCAGGGAATCGTCCGGCCGTCCGCCCGGATCGTGAGATCGGCGACGTTGACGATCGGTCCGACCGGCTGATGCTCTCCGGGAATCCACTTCGGATAATAGAGGGTCAGTGGTCCCGGGCGCACGGGAATCGTCTCGTGGGTCCGCACGATGTTCTGCGAGGGCGCCTGGGAGACGTCGACCACCAGCCGGATCGGCTGCGCGGCGGCGGCAGGCATGAGGCAAGCGAGCACTGCGGCAAAGGCGACCGCACAAAAAGCGGCCGCGCGTAGGGCGACATTCTTCATCGTCGCGAGGTTCGCTGCCCTAGCACGGCGGCACTGCCTGCCGGGCCCGAAGCACCGCGCCCTTGCACCGGCGTGACGCCTCGTGGTATGCTCCGGGGGCCGAAGTAGGGCCCGCAGGGGTCCTCACCGGATGCCTTCGGGCGATCCGGTCTTCATCCAAGGGGCCGCCGGCTGGTTCCGTTCGATGGGGTCGCTTCGGCGGCGCCATTTTTTTTGCCGCCCCGCTTGGCGCTCGTCGCGACCGTCGCGATAGGGGTTAAAAGGAGACTTTGCCATAGCTCGACCGCTCCGCGTAAACGACCAGATCCGTATCCGCCAAGTTCGCGTGATCGACGAAGACGGCTCGCAACTTGGGATCATGCTAACCGAGGACGCCCAAACCCGCGCGCGCTCGGCCGGACTCGATCTTATCGAAGTATCGCCCACCGCGCAGCCGCCGGTTTGCAGAATCGGCGACTACGGTCGTTTGAAGTACGAGCAGTCGAAGAAAGATAAAGATACCCGCAAGAAACAGAAGAATTTCGAACTCCGCGAAGTGAAGCTGCGCCCCAAGATCGAGACGCACGACTACGAAACCAAAGCTCGTATGGCCGAGCGCTTGATACAGGACGGCAGTAAGATCAAGGTTACGATCATGTTTCGCGGACGCGAGATTACCTACACCGTCTTCGGGCGGAAACTCTTGGATCGGATGGCCGAAGATATGGCACCGATTGCGACCGTCGAGCGCGAACCGAAGCTCGAAGGTAAGAACATGTTTATGATTCTAGCGCCTCGCGCGGTACCCGCCGGCCCTCCGAAGTTCTCGTCCCTACGCGAATCGGAGAGAGACGGAAAACCGCACGCACACGCTACGACGGAGGAGCAGCCCAGTGCCTAAGATTCGAACCCACCGCGGAACCGCCAAACGCGTGAAAGTAAGTGCGAACGGCAAAGTAACGCACCGTCACCAGTTCAGCGGCTGCGGCCACATTCTCAGTAAGAAAACGCGCAAGCGCAAGCGTAATTTCCGCAAGGATCAACCGGTGTTCAAGGGCGACCTCAAGCGCATCGCGCCGATGATCCCGTACTTGGTATAGGGAGGGCTCGAACAGATATGGCACGCATCAAACGCGGCGTTCACGGCCTCAAGCACCGCCGCAAGGTAATGAAGCTCGTCAAGGGCTTTCGCGCGGCGCGCCGGCGCAACTATCGCGTTGCGAACGAAGCCCTGCTGCACTCGCTCGCATACGCCTTCCGCGACCGGCGCGTTCGCAAGCGCGATTTCCGCTCGTTGTGGATCAGCCGCATCAACGCCGCCGCTCGCAAAGAAGGCTTGAGCTACTCCGTCTTCATGAACGGCCTCAAAAAATCGGGCGTAACGCTCAACCGCAAGGCGCTGGCCGAGCTGGCGGTTTCGGACGGAAAGGCATTCGGTTCGCTGCTGCAGATCGCCAAAACGGCCGTCGGCAGGTAACTCTAGGAGCGTTTCCCGGAGGCGTTGGCCCGTTACGCCCGCGCGCTCATCCATAGAAGTGCGAGCAGCGTTTTCATATCGGCGGAGTCGCCTTGCTTCGCGATCGCCCAGGCCTGGTCGAGGGTGAAGGTGCCGACCTCGATGTGCTCGTCGGCGTCGAGATGCTGCGCCCCTGCGGTCAATCCATCGGCGAGGAAGAGATGCATCCGCTCGGTGCAGAATCCCGGAGTCACCCAGGCCGTATAGAGCGGCGTCACGCGCGCCGCGATGAGGCCGGTCTCCTCGGCCAGCTCGCGGGCGGCGGCGGCCACGGGCTCCTCGTCCGGCTCCATCGTCCCGGCTGGAATCTCCCAGAGCGCCCGCCGGGCCGGATGCCGGTACTGCCGGACGAGGACGAGCTGGCCGGGCTCCGGGCAGGCGAGGATCGCGACCGACCCCCCGTGTTCCACGACGTCGACGCGCCCCTGCGTACCTTCGATCCGCACCGTGTCGACGCGGACGCGGAAGACGCGCCCGCTAAAGGCTTCGCGTGAGTCCACAACCTTCGTTCGGCCGTCCATGACCGATGGATTAACGGAGAAGCGGCCGGACGCCTCGTACACCTTCAACCGTGCGTAACAACCAATCGTCGATCGGCCAGGAACTCCGCTGGCTGCTCCTCTTCGCCCTAATATTCGCCCTGATCGCGTTCCTGATGCTGCATTTCGTGGTGCCGCACCATTTCAACGACCGGATCGCCATAGCCATCGCGGCGATACTCTCCGGAGGCATCATGATCGCGTTGCGGGCCTGGCAGATGCACCGCACGCCGATGCGCTAAAGCGATGCCGACGACGCTGGGCGCGCATCACCCGCGCGTCGAATTCGCCCGCCAACTGCTCTCCAAGAAAGGGCGCCGCGAGCACGGCCGTTTCTCTTTCGAGGGACCGACGCTGCTGGACGAAGCGCTGCGCAGCCGGGTTGCGATCGAAGCGCTCTACGCGACGCAGCGTGCCTATGACGATGCGGCGCAAGTTCGAGCCTTGGAGAGCTCCGGCACGCCGGTCTACCTGGTCGACGAACGAACCTTCGCGAAACTCTCCGATCTCGATACGCCCTCCGGGCTGCTCGCGGTAGCTCCGATGCTGCTGCACCCTCTCGACGAGCTGCTGGCAGCACCGGGCACCATTCTGCTCCTGGCCGATCTCAACGACCCCGGGAACGCCGGTACGTTGCTGCGCTCGGCCGAAGCGTTCGGCGTCGACCGGGCGATCTTCGGATCGGGCGGCGTCGAGCCGTACCAGCCAAAGGTGGTCCGTGGAGCGATGGGCGCCATCTTCCGGCAGCGCCTCGCCCGTGCGGCCTGTGAGGAACTGCAGGCGGCCGCCCGACGGCACGCTTTCGAAGTCGTCGGCACCGCCGCCGCGGGCGAGCCCTTGGGCCGGGCGCCGTTCGGCCCCCGTACGATCCTGGCGGTCGGCAGCGAACGGCACGGTCTGGGCCCTTGGAGCGCCCTCTGCAGCCGTTTGGTGGCCATCCCGATGGCAGGCCCGGCCGAGAGCCTGAACGCCGCTGCGGCCGGCTCGATCGCCCTCTACGAGGCCGCGAAGCGAGGATGACCGGCGTCATGATGCTCCTGAGGGGGCCTTGTCAAGACAGTAGTTCCCGGGCAAAAAGTCAAGACTACCCGCCGCAAAACTCGCGTGGTATACTGCTCCCATTCGCACGGTCGTGCGGAGTCAAACTGCCGAGAAAAGGAGACCCACAAAGCCGATGGCGACCTCCGAATTCTTTTGGACGATCTTTGCAAACACGGGTTCGATAAACGCATATTTGATCTACCGGCACTTGCACCCGACTCCGGTCCCGACCTGACCGTCGATTACGACGGAAAAGAGTGGATTTGAAGAACGCCCGGAACTAACCGCCGGGCGCCTTCTTTTTTAAGGACGAATGAGCGAACTAGCAAACCGACTCTCCGAGTTGCGCGGCCGTTTCGATGCCGCCGTTGCCGATGCACCCGATGCCGACACCCTCGAAGCCGTGCGAGTGGCTTTCTTGGGGCGTAGCGGCGAGGTAACGCTGCTTCGTCGAGGCATCGGGCAGCTGCCGGCGGCGCAGCGCCCTTCGGCCGGCAAGACGATCAACGCGATCGTCGAGGTGCTGGAGGCGCAGCTGCTCGAAGCCGAGCGCCGGCTCGCGGCCGGAAACTTCGATGCGGAGCTCGCGAAACGAATCGACGTCACCTTCCCGGCAATCGCCCCGCTTCGCGGCTCGATCCATCCGATTCGGCGCGTGATGGACGACATCTGCGCGTATTTCGAACGCCACGGGTTCGCCGTCGTGCTGGGCCCGGAGATCGAGCCCGACTACTATAATTTCGACGCGCTCAATATTCCGCCGGATCATCCGGCACGCGACGGCTTCGACTCGTTCTTTCTCACGGATCACCTGCTGTTGCGCCCGCACACCTCCCCGATGCAGATTCGCACGATGCAGCAGCACAAGCCCCCGGTCGCGGTCGTAACTCCGGGAAAGTGCTACCGGCGCGACGCCGTCGACGCCCGTCACCTCTACCAATTCCATCAATGCGAAGGGCTGCTCGTCGCGCAAGGCATTCATTTCGGCCATCTCAAGGGCATGCTCACCGGTATGTGCCGCGAGCTCTTCGGGCCCGACCAGCAGGTGCGGTTTCGCCCGTCGTACTTTCCGTTCACCGAACCCAGCGCCGAGGTGGACACGACGTGCCCGGCCTGCCACGCGCTGGGCGGCACGTGCCGCATGTGCGGAGGTTCGGGATGGATAGAACTTGGCGGAGCCGGCATGGTGCACCCGAACGTCCTCTCCGAGATGAAGTACGATGCCGGCGCCGTGAGCGGCTGGGCGTTCGGCTTCGGCTTGGAGCGCTTGGCGATCGTGCGCTACGACGTCGACGACATCCGCCGGTTCGTCGAGAACGAGCCGGACTTCTTGCAGCAGCTTGCCTGAACGAAGATTGACGAAAGAACGATGCGCGTACCATTAGCCTGGCTGCGGGAGTACGTCGATCTCCCCGCCGACGCTCAAGCCGTCGCCGATCTGCTGGCGTCGATCGGTTTCCCGGTCGACGGAATACGGGAGCGCCCCGCGATCTCGGGTGTCGTCATCGGCCGGATCGCCGCGCTCGCGAAACACCCCGACGCGGATCGCCTACAGGTCGGAGAGATCGAGACCGGCGGCGGAACGCACCTAACGATCGCGACGGCCGCTACCAACGTGGCGGCCGGCCAGACGATCGCGGTCGCGACCATCGGCGCCCAACTTCCGCACCTCAAAATCGAACGGCGCAAGATGCGGGGCATCGAGTCGGAAGGGATGATGATCTCTGCGGAAGAGCTGGATCTTCCGGGCGAATGGTTCGAGGACGGCATCATGCAGTTCGAATCCGACCTCGCACCGGGCACCGACGTGGTCGAACGCTTTCGCCTCGCCGACGCGGTGCTCGACGTCGACGTGACCAACAACCGCGCCGATGCGATGTCGATGATCGGCTTGGCTCGGGAGCTGGCTGCGGTCCAGAAGACCGCGCTCCGCCTACCCGACCTCGCGAACCCCGGCGACCGCGACGACGGCGCCGACGCCCCGATCGTCTCGATCGAATCGACCGGCTGCGTGCGCTTCGTCGCGCAGCGCTTCACCGGCGTGCGCGTCGGGCGGTCGCCCGCCTGGATGCGCATCCGCTTGGCTCTCGCCGGCCAGCGCCCGATCGACAACGTCGTCGATATCTCGAACTACGTCATGCTCGAGACCGGGCAGCCGCTTCACTTCTACGACGACGCTCGGATACCGAACCACCATTTGATCGTGCGCGACGCGAAGCGCGGTGAAAAGCTCGTCACGCTCGACGGCGTGGAACGCGAGCTCGACCCGAGCGCGCTGGTCGTCGCCGACGAGCGCGAGGCGCAAGCGATCGCGGGCATCAAGGGGGGCGGTGCGAGCCAAGTGAGCGCAGCGACCACCGCGGTCTTGCTGGAAAGCGCGAATTTCGAGGGCGCGCGCATTCGCCGTACGAGTGCGGCTCTCGGGATCCGCACCGATGCGAGCACGCGCCACGAAAAAACGCTGCCGCTGACCCTCAGCGACTACGGCGCGGCCCGCGCGGCGCGGCTGCTGGCGGAGACCGGAGCGACGCCTTTCGCGCCGCACGCGGTCGGCGCACCCGTTACCGCGATGCCGCCGATCTCGTTCAAGACCAGCGAAGTAAAGCGCCTCTTGGGATTCGACCTGGCCGCCGGGGAGATTCGCGGCCATCTGGAGGCGCTGGGTTTCGGCGTCGTCCAAGAGAGCGCCGAACGCCTGCTCTTGGCGCCGCCGCTCTGGCGGCGCGACGTTACGCTTGGGGCCGACGTCGTGGAAGAACTCGCGCGCATGGCCGGCTACGAGCGGATCGAATCCGAGATTCCGCAGGTTTTCCCCCACGCTATCGAGAGCCGCGGTTATCGTCTCGAGCGGACGATCGCGCGTACGCTCTCCGCGCTCGGCTACCGCGAGATCATCTCCTACGCGTTGCACGGTGCGAGGGTCTTCGAAAACCTCAAGCGCGCCGGTTTCGCACCGAGCTCGCCCCCCGTCGAGGTCCGCAACCCGCTCTCGGAAGATCAGCGCTATCTGCGATACGCTCTCGGTCCGGGTCTGCTCGAGTACTTCGCGCGCACCGGTGAGCCCGCGCGCGTCTTCGAGATCGGGCATGTATTCTCCGACGGGGACCACCCGTCGGAGAATACCACGCTCGCCTTCGGATACTCGGTGGCGCCGGTCGAGGAGCCGCCCTGGCGCGACACGGCGTTCCTACGCATCATGGGAGACAGCGAGGATCTCGTTTACGCACTGACCGGGCGGCGCGATTACGAGGTAACGCCCGACGTGCGCAACGGTTTGCACCCGGGGAAGACGGCGGTTCTGCTTGTGGACGGGCGCGAGATCGCCAACGTCGGTCAGGTCGATCCCCGGATGACGGACGCATTCGGCGTGGCCCTGCCGGTATACGTGTGCAGCATCTCCCTCGACACCATTCCGGACTATCGTACTCCACAATACGCGCCGCCCTCCAAGTACCCGTCGTCCTATCGCGACCTCGCGCTCCTGTGCGAACTCGGCGTGCGAGCCAATCAAATCGAGCGGACCATCGCGCGCGTGCTGGGACCGCTCTGCGTTCGCGTTAGGGTTTTCGACGAATACCGCGGCCCGGGCGTCGGTGAGGGGCGCAAGAGCATTACGGTGCGCGTCACGCTGCAGCGCGCCGATGCAACGATCACCGACGCGGAGGCCGATGCGGCCGTCGCAAAGGTCCTCTCCGCGCTCGGTGACGAGTTTGCAGCCACGGTGCGCCAATGAGCTTGGCGTGGCCGGATATTCTCATCCTCGCGATCTTATTGATCGCGGTGCTCAAAGGCTACAAGCGCGGGTTCGTTTCCGAGCTCTCGGGCGCGATCGCGCTCGCGCTCGCGCTCATCACGCCCTGGTGGTACAACGGAGCCCTGGACGGCCTCTTCCAATCGGTGCTGCACGTGGGGCCCGGATCCGCGCACGTCATCGGCATGTTTCTCACGGGCCTGGTTACCTACATCGTCGTCATTGCGATCGCCTGGGCTCTAAACGGCGTTGCGAAGCTGCCCCTGATCGGCATCGCCAACGCGATCGGGGGTGCGGCCGTCGGCTTCGTCAAGGCGACGATCGGCCTGTGGCTGCTGCTCTACGTCGTGCTCTTCTTCCCGCTCTCGCCGGATATACGGGCCGACCTGCACCGGTCGACGCTCGTCGCCTACCTCACGCAGCCCGACGGGCGAATCGACGGAGCGATCGAACGGATGCTTCCGTGGTTCGCGCGGCCGTTCGTAGCGCCGTACTTCAACCGTCACCGCTTATAACTGCCGGCGAGCGGAGCGGCCGGGGGCGCCGTTGTATTAACGGGGATGCAGTCCCTCGAAAACATCAAACTGACGGCGTACTCTTCCTGCGCGGGCTGAGCGAGTAAACTCGGCTCGGCCGAGCTGGCGCAGGTCTTGCGCCACCTACCCGCTACCGGGAACGAACGCGTCCTCGTCGGTTTCGGCACCAGCGACGATGCCGGCGTCTATCGACTGCGGGACGATCTGGCCATCGTGCAGACCGTCGACTTTTTCACGCCCATCGTCGACGACCCGTTCGACTTCGGGCGTATCGCCGCAGCCAACGCGCTCTCCGACATCTACGCGATGGGCGCTACGCCGATTACCGCGCTGAACATCGCAACGTTCCCGACCGATGCGATCGAGTTGCGCGTGCTCGAGCGGATCCTCGAAGGGGGCTCCGCGATCGCGCTGCAGGCAGGCGTGGCGATACTCGGCGGCCATACGATCAAGGACAACGAGCCCAAATACGGCATGGCCGTCACCGGAATCATCGATCCCAGACGCATCCTAACCAACGCGGGCGCGCGCCCCGGCGACGTGCTGATACTGACCAAGCCGATCGGCACCGGAATCTTCGCAACCGCGCTCAAACGCGGCGAGATCGGCGCCGCGCAGATGCAGCCGGCCGTCGACGCGATGGCCACGCTCAACGACCGCGCGGCGGCTGCGGCGCTGCGAGCCGAGGTGCACGCGGTCACGGACGTCACGGGTTTCGGTCTCCTCGGACACGCCTACGAGATGGCGAGCGCCTCCGGCTGCGCGATCGCGATCGACGCGCGTGCCGTACCGTTCTTCGAGGGGGCGCTCGCGCTCATAGGCCGCGACGCCGTTCCCGGCGGAACGCTCGACAACGCGGCGCAGCATGCCGTCTTTACGACGTTCGAGCCCGGCGTCTCACCCGCGATTCGGCTCGGCCTCTCCGACGCGCAGACCTCCGGCGGCCTACTTCTCAGCGTTCCGCGCTCGCGCGCGGATCGGTTGCGCCACGACTTGCGCGCGGACGGCGTGCTCGACGCGGTGATCGGCGAAGTGCGCGAAGGCGACGGCATCCTCGTTCGCTAGCTGCCCCTCCTAGGAGGCGTGCGGCCGGCCACGCCGTTGCGGCGCTTGCGATCGGCGCGCTTGGCAGAGGCGCGACGGATCGGCACGACGTTGCTGGCACGGCCCTCGCCGTCGCGGCCGAGCTCGACCGGCGAGATGACGCGCTTGCCGAGCGCCTGTTGCAGCACCTCCGAGAGCTCCTCGACCGTAACGAACTCCATCGTGTCGCGTACTTCCTTCGGAATATCGTCGAGGTCGCGGTCGTTGTGTTTGGGCAAGAGGATCTTCTTGATGCCGGCGCGCCGGGCTCCCAGCACCTTCTCCTTGAGCCCGCCGATCGGCAGAACTTGCCCGGTAAGCGTGATCTCGCCGGTCATCGCAAGGTTCGGATCGACCTTGAGCCCGGTGAGCAGCGAAGCGATCGAGGTAGCCAGCGCGATGCCGGCCGAGGGACCATCCTTTGGCGTCGCGCCCGCCGGAACGTGAATGTGGAGATCGTGCTTGGCGAAGTAATCTTCAGCCAATCCTAACTCGGCGCTTCGCGAGCGCAAGAAGGAGACCGCAGCCTGCGCGCTCTCCTTCATCACGTCGCCCAGCTGACCGGTCAGAATGAGCTTCCCCGTTCCGGGCATGCCGGTGGTCTCAATGAAGAGAATGTCCCCGCCGACCGGCGTGTAGGCCATACCGGTCGCCACTCCGACGGAGGCGACGCGCTTCTTGACCTCCGCGAAGAATCGCGGCCGGTCGAGGAATTCGTGCAGATTGGCGGGATTGATGCGGCCCTTGAATCGCGGATGCTCGGCGATGCGCCGCGCAATCTTCCGGAAGACGGTGCCGATCTCGCGCTCGAGATTACGCACGCCGGCTTCGCGCGTGTAGTCGTTGACGATCGCCTTGATCGCCGCATCCGTCAGCTGCGCTTGCGAATCTTTGAGCCCGTTGGCCGTGCGCTGTTTCTTGAGCAGGTACCGCTTTGCGATCTGCAGCTTCTCGAACTCCGTATAGCCCGCGAGTTGGATGATCTCCATGCGGTCTCGCAGCGGCGGGCTCACCGTATCCAAGCTGTTTGCCGTACAGACGAACAGTACGTGCGAGAGATCGAACGCCAGGTCCAAATAGTGATCGCGGAACGTCGAGTTCTGTTCGGGGTCGAGAACTTCGAGCAAGGCCGACTGCGGATCGCCGCGAAAATCCGCGCCGACCTTATCGATTTCGTCGATCATCATCACGGGATTGCGCGTGCCCGCGTCGCGGATCGCGCGGACGATCGAGCCCGGCATGGCGCCGATATACGTCCGGCGGTGCCCGCGGATCTCGGCCTCGTCGCGGACGCCGCCTACCGATAGGCGCACGAACTTGCGCCCCATCGCGCGCGCGATCGACTGCCCGAGGGAGGTCTTCCCGACGCCCGGGGGGCCGACGAAACAGAGAATCGGGCCCGTCAGGCGGCGCTTGAGCTTGCCGACCGCGAGATACTCGACGATGCGGTCTTTGATCTTCTCGAGATCGTAGTGATCCTCGTCGAGAATCAGCCGCGCCTTCGCGATGTCCAGGTGGTCGACGGTCTCGCTGCCCCACGGAAGCGTAACGAGCCAATCGAGATACGTGCGGATGACGCTATACTCGGGGCTCGCCTGCGGTACTTTCGAGAGGCGGTCGAGCTCGCGGTCCGCAGCTTTCTTCGCGTCCTCGGACATCTTCGCATCGTCGATCTTCTGACGCATCTCGTTGGTCTCGGCCTGCTGCGGATCGACTTCGCCAAGCTCTTCCTGAATCGCGCGCAACTGCTGGCGCAGGTAAAACTCGCGCTGGTTCTTCTCCATCTCGCGCTGAATATCCGACTGAATCTTATGGCCGAGCTCGACGACTTCGAGTTCCTTCGTAAGCATCATCGTGAGCTTGCGCATGCGTTTCTCGGTGACGCGCTCCTCCAAAATAGCCTGGCGGTCGGCGGTCTCCAAACGCATGGTCGACGCCACGAAATACGTGAGCAGATTCGAATCGGTGATATTTTGGACTTCCATCTCCATCTCACGCGGAGCCTGCGGAAGGTAGCCCAGCAGCTTTTGGAAGAGCGCGGAGAGATTGCGATGCATCGCCCGCAGCGCTTCGGTATCGCGCGTGAGGTCGGGAAGCTCGGTGTAGGCCGCCAGCATGTACGGTTCGGTCTGCGTGAACTGCTCGATCTTGAAGACCGCCTGCCCTGCGACGATGCAGCGCAGCGTGCCGTCCGGAACTTTCAACATCTTCTGCACGATGCCGATAGTGCCGATGCGGTGTACGTCGTCCGGCCCCGGGTTCTCCGTCTCTTTGTTCTTGAGCACGGTCAGGCCGATCGGCTTCCCCTCGCGCAGGGCCTCCTCGACGAGTTGGATGCCGGGTCTCTTCACGACCGCGAGCGGAATGACGGTGCTTGGGAAGAGTACCGCCTCCTGCAGCGGCAAGATGCCGATCGAGCCCGCGGCGACGATCGGCGACGGTGGGTTGTCTTGCTCGGTGGCGGCCATTTAGGCTAGCGTCCTTTTTACGGTCAAACGAATCTCAGTGCGTGCGGTCGGAATGTACTCCGTCTGCGCGATCGGCAGTGCGATCGTCAGCATTCCGTCGCCGTAGGTTGCGGTGACGTCGCCGTACTGCACGGCCACCGGCAGATGGATCTTCTTGACGAACTCTCCGTACGCGATCTCTTTTTGCAGGAGCGAAGCGCTGCGCAAGCGCGTTCCTTGAATGCGGCGGCCGATGATGAAGAGGTGGCGCTCGTCCACGGCGATCCGCAGGCTCTCGGAGCTCGCGCCGGCTAGCTCCACCGTCACGATCAGATTTCCGCTGGGTTCGTCGAGAACGACGTCTGCGTTAGGCTCCCAGCCGCCGCCGCGCGGGCGCCGAACCAACTCTGCAAAGAGTCGCTCGAACTCCGAGCGCCGGTTGTCAAAATCCATTGCCGGCTATAACTCCGTCTACGGAATCGGCTGCGGCAGCGGCTGTCCGGCAGGCCAGGCAACGCAGGGGTTGATGGCGATGCGCAGAGGAGCCAGTGCCGTGGTCGGAATCCGAACCTGGAAGAACTCGGCGTAATTCGTTTTCACGCCGAACTTGCGAACGGGCGGGAAGGCGTTGACGTGTTCGCCCGGCAGATGCGTCGAAGCGAGCACGGCGTTTATCGCGCTGCTGTCGGCAGCGGACATGTAGCGTTCGTGGCGCTGCCCGAGCCACGTCGTGCCGTCCTCGCGGGTGTAGACGTAGCCGATCACCTGCCCTGCGATGAGCGTAGCCGTCGACACGACTTCGTCGATCGTCACGACCTGCGCCCCCATCGAATCGCCATTGAGGGTGTGCGGCACGGAGACGAGCGAATCGAGGCAGGGGCCGTTGTTGAGGACAACGTTCGTCGCCGGTGCCGCCGCGGCCGGCAGCGGGTAGGGCGTCGGCGAGGGCAGGGGCTGGACTTGGGAGACGAGCGAACCGCTCGCAAGGGCGAGCCAGAATGCGGTCGTTGAGAGAAGCATGCGGTCTACTTCGAGCCGGGCGCGAAAGAACTTTCCACCGGCGCGCGCCGGTGGCGGCCTCCGGGCATCAGCGCATCAGGACGATTTTATCCGCATGCCGCACGCCCAGAGCCTTCTGGTCGTAGATCACGCGAACGTACTGCCCGTCGTGGATATCCTTCATCTGGTAGGTTGTCTTGCCGTTTTCCGAAAAAATCCGATCGAACTTGGGCAGGATCAGGAAGCTCAACGTCTGGCGCGAGCGCGGGTCGTAGACCTTGATGTTGCTCACCGAGACGTGTGAGACCAGCCCATAGAAGACCGATGCGGCCGAAGCGGCCAAGGGCACGCTCGCTGAGAAGAGTGCGGTTAGGATTGCGATAGAGATAAGACGTTTCATATCGGGAGTGTACCCGTAAAGGTCCGCTCCCTACCCGGCCGCCAAGAGGAGGGGGTGACGCGTACGATCCTCCTTGCCAACCCCCGCGGCTTCTGCGCGGGCGTCGACCGAGCCATAGATATCGTCGATCAGCTTCTCGATCTGCACGGCGGCCCGCTCTACGTCCGTAAGGAGATCGTGCACAACCGCGACGTCGTCGAGGGCTTCCAGAGACGCGGAGTCGTCTTCGTCGACGAGATCGACCAGGTTCCCGACGGAGCCTTAGCGGTCTTCAGCGCGCACGGCATCGCGCCCGAGGTTCGCCGGCGCGCGGCGGAGCGCGGGCTGCGCGTCGTCGACGCCACCTGCCCGCTCGTATCGAAAGTCCACCTCGAGGCGATCCGTTTCGCAAAGCAGGGGCTCTTCGTTCTGCTCGTCGGCCACAAAGGTCACGACGAGGTCGCGGGAACGCTCGGCGAGATCCCGGATCGCATCGCGCTCGTCGAGAACGTGCGCGACGCGCAGACGGTTGCCGTGCCCGACCCGAAGGCCGTCGCGGTGGTCACGCAGACGACGCTCAGCCTCGACGACACGCGCGAGATTCTGCAGGCCTTGCGCGAGCGTTTCCCCACGCTCCACGAACCGGCCAAGAGCGATATCTGTTATGCGACGCAGAATCGGCAGACCGCCGTGAAGGATCTCGCCCGCGTCGCCGATCTGATCGTCGTCGTCGGCTCCCAAAACAGCTCGAACTCTCAGCGTTTACGCGAAAGCGCCGAGCAGATGGGGACGCCGGCGCACCTGGTCGATCGCGAAGAGGACGTCGAGGCCGCGTGGTTCGACGGCGTTGCGACCGTGGGCATTACGGCGGGCGCTTCGTCTCCCGAAACGCTGGTACGGCGCATCGTGGAGCGCGTGCGCGCGTTCGGCGATTTCACGATCGAGGATTTCGGTACGCGGGAACCGGCGATCGTCTTCGCCCCACCGCGCGAACTCGCCGAGCTGCGGCCCGCGTAGCGCTTTCGTGGCAACGCTCTTACGGCGGCTCGGCACTTTCGACGCCGCGCTTATCGTCATGGGCGGCATCGTCGGTTCGGGCATATTCATGAACCCCTCGGTCGTCGCGCGACGCGTGCACGAGCCGGCGCTCGTGATGGCCGTCTGGATCGCCGGCGGCGCGATCGCGCTCCTGGGCGCGTTCGTCTTCGCGGAACTCGCGGCGCGGCGCCCGGCCGACGGCGGCCTCTACGCCTACATGCGCGACGCCTTCCATCCGGCCGTCGCTTTCGCGTACGGCTGGACGCTGCTGCTCGTCTCGCAGAGCGGCGGCATGGCGGCGGCCGCCGTCACCTTCTCGATCTACTTCACGCCGCTCACGGGCCTGCACGCCGCAGCACCGGTTCTTGCGATCGCCCTGCTCTCGGTGCTGACGCTGATCAACTGCTTGGGCGTGCGCCAAGGCAGCAACGTACAGAATGCCTTCATGGTACTCAAAGTCGCCGCGATCGGCGGATTGATCGCGGTCGGCCTCTTCGCGCATCCTTCGGCCACGGCGGCGATTCCCGTTAGCGGATTCAACACGCAGTTTAAACTGCTCGTCGTGCTCGGCGCCGCGATGATTCCGGTGCTCTTCTCGTACAGCGGCTGGCAGACGTCGAGCTTCATGACGGCCGAGCTCAAGAACCCCGCCAAGACGCTGCCGCTCGGCATGATCTGGGGCGTGACCGGCGTCGTGGTGCTCTATCTGCTCGTCAACCTCGTGAGCCTGCACGTTCTGGGCGCGACCGGCCTGATGCGCACGAATACCCCCGCGTCGGCCGTCATGACGATCGCACTGGGCCCGGTGGGCGGACGCTTGATAGCGATCGCCGTCGCTCTCTCAACGCTCGGCTTCCTCAGCAATCAGATCCTTACGTCGCCGCGCGTCTACTACGCGATGGCGCAGGACCGCGTTTTTTTCAAACAGGTAGCGTGGGTGCATCCCAAGACGCGCGTGCCGGTCGTCGCCATCGTACTGCAGGGCATCTTCGCGATCGCCATCGCCCTCTCGGGCAGGTACGATCAAATTCTGAACTACGTCACGTCCGTCGACTACGTCTTCTTCACCTTAGCAGCCATCGCGCTGTTCGTCTTCCGCCGCCGCGACGCGAGCGACGGCACCGACTCGGCCGTCGGTTACAAGGTTCCCGGGCACCCCGTCTCGACCGCGGTCTTCCTGTTCGTCGCGGCAGCGGTGGTGCTCGATACCTGGATCGCCTACCCGTCGAACAGCCTGATCGGCCTAGGGATCCTCCTGACAGCGATCCCGGTCTATTTCATCTGGGCACGCCGACCCGCCCGCGCGATACCCGAGCCCCCGAACCGCTAAGCCGACGCACGTGTACATGGTCGCAATGCGGCCGGGGCCGAAGGCCGGGGGCCCCGGCGGCGGCCGACGGGGGGCGCGGAGCGCGCAGCGCGGATGCGCCGTTTCTACTGATAAAAGAGCAGTATCTGGCCGGACCGGGTCACGTGCACGGCAACGAATTGTTCGACGGTGAGCGGCGGTTTTTGCGCCTTTAAGAACGTGGACACGAGCTTGGTGACGCCATCGTCGTCGGTAAAGGTCGTATGGCTGAGCGTATCGTGGAAGCCGCTGATGTGTGCCGCGTCCGTCTTGAGTTCGCGCCGGAAGGTTGCTTCGTTGGACGGAGCGAGCACCGTCGCAACGTCGACGATTTGAAAATCGGATTGGGTTAAGTTGCCCATCATCCCGCGGAACTTTGCCAACTCCGCGCTCATGTTTTTCAGAGCGCCAAGAAGTTGGCTCGACGTAGCAGCAGGTTGGGTTGCTGCGGCGGCCGGCATTCGGGACCCGAGCATCGAGAGAGATCCGGCAAGCAGCAACGCCGCCAGCGCCTGTCGCATGCGCATAGAATCATTGCCTCCTTATGGTTGCTCCATTGTAGCAAATAAACGGCGCCGCGGTTGAGAAAAACCCCGGCGGTTTCCCGCCGGGGCCGTTGCGTTGCTCTCTGGCGAGAGGGCGATTACATCATGTCGTATCCGCCCATGCCGCCGCCGGGCATCGCCGGCTCTTTCTTCGGCTCGGGCTTGTCGGCGATGAGCGTCTCGGTCGTCAGGATCAGCGCGCCGATCGAGGCGGCGTTTTGGAGCGCCGAGCGCGTCACCTTGAACGGCTCGACGATGCCGGCCTTGAACATGTCGACGATCTCACCGGTCATGGCGTCGAAGCCCTTGGGGGCCTGCTCCACCTTAACGCGGTTGACTTCGACGGAGCCTTCGTAGCCGGCGTTGAACGCGATCTGGCGAAGGGGCTCTTCGAGGGCCTTGCGGATGATCTCGATGCCGATCTTCTCGTCGGCCCACGTGCTGGCGTGTCCGTTCGTCGTCGGCGGCGCGTACTTCGCGATCGCCTTGATCGCGTGTACCAGGGAGCTGCCGCCGCCCGGAATCATGCCTTCCTGCACCGCCGCGCGCGTCGCGGAGAGCGCGTCTTCGATGCGATGCTTCTTCTCTTTGAGCTCGGTCTCGGTCGCGGCGCCGACTTGGATGACCGCAACGCCGCCCGACAACTTGGCCAGGCGCTCTTGCAACTTCTCGCGGTCGAAGTCGCTGTCCGTCTCTTCAACCTGCCGCTTGATCATCTCGATGCGGCCCTTAATCTCTTCCGGCTTGCCGTGACCGTCGACGATCGTGGTCTCTTCCTTCGTGATCTTGACCGTCTTGGCGCGTCCCAGCTGATCCGGCGTTACCTTATCGAGTTTGAGACCGAGCTCTTCGGAGATCACGGTCGCTCCGCTGAGCGCGGCGATGTCCTTGAGCATCTCCTTGCGGCGGTCGCCGAAGCCCGGCGCCTTGACCGCAACGGTCGTAAACGTGCCGCGCAGCTTGTTGACGACGAGCGTCGCGAGCGCTTCGCCTTCGACGTCTTCCGCGATGATGAGCAGCGGCTTTTGCATCTGAACGATCTTCTCGAGGACGGGCAGGATGTCGGCGATCGCCGAGATCTTGCGCTCGGTCACGAGAATGTACGGATCGGTGAGCACCGCTTCCATACGCTCGCTGTCGGTTACCATGTACGGCGAGATGTAGCCCTTGTCGAACTGCATGCCGTCTTTGGTCTCGACTTCGGTCTTCATCGACTTCGACTCTTCGACCGTGATGACGCCGTCTTTACCGACTTTCTCCATCGCTTCGGAGACGAGGTCGCCGATCTCTTTGTCGTTGGCCGAGATCGAGGCGACTTGAGCGATCTTCTCTTTGGTGTCGACTTTCTGAACGAACTTTTCCATCTCGCCGATGGTAATCTCGACGGCCTTCTCGATGCCGCGCTTGATCAGCAGCGGGTTCGAACCGGCCGTAACGTTGCGCAACCCTTCGCGGATGATCGCTTGAGCGAGCACCGTCGCGGTGGTCGTGCCGTCGCCGGCGATGTCGTTGGTCTTGGAGGCAACTTCCTTCACGAGCTGGGCGCCCATGTTCTCGAACGGGTCGGCCAGTTCGATCTCCTTGGCGATGGTTACGCCGTCGTTGGTAATCGTCGGCGATCCGAATTTCTTGTCGAGGACGACGTTGCGTCCTTTGGGGCCGAGGGTCACTTTGACCGCATCGGCGAGCATGTTCGCTCCGCGCTCTAGCGCGCGGCGGGCGTTTTCGTCGAATACGAGTTGTTTAGCAGCCATGATGTTCTTTCAAACTCCTTCAAACGCCAGCCGGAACTTTGTCGACGATGGCGAGGACATCTTTTTCGGAAATGATGAGGTAGTCGGTGCCGTCAACTTTGACTTCGCTACCCGAGTACTTGGAGTAGATCACGCGGTCGCCGACGTTCACGCTCATCGGGAGCGCCGTCCCATTCTCGAGTATGCGACCCGTACCCACCGCGCGGACCATGCCCTCTTGCGGCTTCTCCTTTGCGGTGTCGGGCAGGAACACGCCACCGGCGCTCTTGTCTTGCTGCTCGACGTGCTCGACGACCACACGGTCGCCCAACGGCTTGAGATTCACGGAAAACCTCCAGAAATATGGTGTGCTGATGCGGCCAGCTCGAACGTTCGGCGGCCGGTGCCCCGAGCTTGGCGAGGGGTCCCCGGCGGGCTGGCACTCATAACAGTGGAGTGCTAGCGTTGCATATTTTAGCAGACCTTGGGGGAGAGTGCAAGCAGGGAAGGGCGCGCCTCAAGCCGGGGATTCCGTGCCTCGGCGGCGGATATCAGACGCATGAAGCGCCGTGCTCTGCTCGCCACGCTCGGGGCTGCCCCCCTGACGGGCCTGATGGCCGCTCAGGCCGCCGCCCCGACCCCCCGTCCGGATTCGGCCGAACCACCGGGAACGACCATCTTCGCGCCGTTCGCGAGCGCCCCGTACCCCGACCCAAGCCGCTCGCACGGGTACGACTACGAGGGCGTGCACTACGGAGCGGCCGCGCACTATAGCGATTCGACCGTCGCCCTCTACGTGCCGCCCGGCTTCCGGGCCGGCGCAGCGACGGACTTCGTCGTTCACTTCCACGGATGGCGCAACGACGTAGCCCACGTGCTGACGCGCTACAGGTTGCGCGAGCAACTCCTGGCGAGCGGCCTCAACGCCGTCCTCGTCGTGCCCCAGGGGCCCAAAGATGCCCCCGACTCCGGTTTCGGCAAACTGGAGCTCGACGACGACGGGTTCTCGCGCTTCATGCACGACGTCGCCCGTTTTCTCGTAGGGCGCGGCATCCTTCGCACACCGGCGATCGGCCGTATCGCGCTTACGGCGCACAGCGGCGGCTACGGCGGCGCGGGCGGCGTCCTAACGCGCGGCGGGATGAACGCGCTGGTGAGCGACGTGCTGCTCTTCGACGCGGCGTATGGCTACTACGACGCATTCGCCGGCTGGGCGGCCTCGGCGCAGCAGAACCATCTGCTGAGCCTCTTCACGCGCGACACCAGCACCGGCAATGCCGCTCTCATGGGTATGCTTCAGGCGCCACACCCGAACATCTTCGTCTTTCTCGCGCACCGAATGACGCTCGCGGCGCTGCAGACGCGCGCGCCGACGTTCGCGCTCACGACCCAGGTGGCACACGACGAGCTGCTGCAGCAGCGCGACTGGTATGCCCTATTCCTACGCACGACGGCCTTGAGCCGCACGCCCGCATCATGACCGGCGTAACGAGACCGGCCTGGGGCCGCATCCTCGCGCAGGGCGCCGTCGCCGGAATCGCCGGCGGCATCCTCATCGATGCGTTTCTTTACGTCACGTCGGTGCTGCCGCAGCACGGCAGCATGCTCGCGGTGTGGACGTGGATTGCATCGACGGCCGTCGGCAAGGTCGCCTTTACTTCGCCGGAATACGCGTGGCTCGGCTTGCTGATGCACGCCGCCGTCAGCATCGGGTGGGCGACGGGCTATGCCTACCTGGCAAATTCGCGCTCCTCGATCAACGCGCACCCGGCGATCTCGGGCATCGTATTCGGAGCGGTCGTCTACGTCGTCATGCAGATCGTCCTGCTCGGCGACAATGCCTTCAGCATACCGACGATGTGGGAGTTTGCCGACGCTCTGGTCGCGCATTGCATCTTCTTCGGTCTACCGGTCGCGCTGGCGGTACGGTCGCAGATGCGGGCCTACGAAGCACGAGCGTAGCGTGTTCGGCACGGTTCGCGTATCGCTCGCCGCGCTGCATCACAACGCCCGCGCGCTGCAGAACCTCGTGCGCCCGTCGAGGGTCGCCTTCGTCGTCAAGGCCAACGCGTACGGCCACGGACTTGTTGAGACTGCGCTCGCGGTCGAAGGGTACGCCTCGCATCTGTGCGTCTATGCGTTGGAGGAGGCGCTCGCGCTGCGCGACGGGGGCATTACGCGCCCGATCGTCGTGCTGGGCCCGATCGCGCCGAACGATCTGGATGCCGCGCTCGCAGCCGGTTTGGAAGCCGCGCTCTGGGATACCGGATCCTACGCGCGGCAGCTGGCACGCGCCGCGCGCCGGCGGGCCTCTCCGTTCGGCGTTCACGTGAAAGTAAACACCGGCATCGCCCGACTGGGATTGGAGCCGCACGATGCGGTCGACGCGATCGAGGATTACGCACGCGTCCCGGAGCTCGCGCTCGCGGGCGTATTCTCGCACTTCGCCTCGGCGGAAGAGTTGGACTCTCCGTTCACGCTCGCGCAGCTCGATCGTTTGCAAGGCGTGCTCGACCGCATCGAACCACTGCTGCGCGAGCGCGAGATTCGCCCGATCCGGCACATCGCGGCCTCGGCGGCGGCGATGCTTTGGCCGCAGACGCGCTTGGATATGTCGCGCATCGGCATCGCGCTCTACGGGCTGTGGCCCTCGCCGCAGACCCACGAAGCGATGGCCGCGAACGGCTTCGAGCTGCGGCCGGCGCTCAGCTACGTGACCACGCTCGTTGCCGAGCGCGAGGTAGAAGCGGGGACGTCCGTCGGCTACGGCTCGAGCTTCCACGCGCCGCGCCAGATGCGTCTGGGGGTGGTCCCCGCCGGCTACGCCGACGGCATTCCGCGCCTGCTCTCCAATCGCGGCGCGTTCGTCGTCGACGGCGCGCGCTGCCCGATCGTCGGACGCGTCGCCATGAATATGACGACGATCGATCTCACCAATGCGCCGAACGCGCACCCGGGGAGCGCCGTCACGCTCATCGGCACCGACGGCGGCGCATCGGTAGGCGCCGGCGACTGGGCCGGGTGGGCCGAGACCATCGATTACGAGATCGTGACCCGCATACCGCCGGGGATTCCGCGCCTCTACTCGGAGGCGTGACGGCATCGCCCGCAGGTTAGGCGACGGCGGCGATCGCCTCCGCCAGTTCCATCGTGCCTTCGTAGAGGGCGCGCCCAACGACGCACGAGTCCACGCTCGGCGGAGCCTCGCGCCGCAGCCGCTCGAGATCCTCGAGCGTACTCGCGCCGCCGCTGGCGGTGATCGCGATCGGCGCTGCATTCGCCACCGCGCGCAAGCCGTCTATATCGAAGCCCAGCCCCGTTCCGTCCCGCCGGATCTCGGTGAAGATCACGCGCTTGACGCCCCAGGCGGCGACGCGTCTTACGAGCGCGTCGCGACCGATCGCAACGCTCTCCTGCCAGCCTCGCACGGCCACGAACTCTCCGCGGGCGTCGATGCCCGCGATCGCGCGCTCGCCGAGCGCGCCGACGACGTTTCTGGCGGCGCGCTCGTCCTGCGTTAGCAGCGTGCCCAAGATCACGTACGCCGCACCCGCCCGCAGGCGCGCCTTCGCGTGCTCGAGCGTTCGGATGCCTCCACCCGTCTGCACGGGGACGTCGACCGCGCGGCAGATGCGGGCGATGGCGTCGTGGTTCTCGCCCGAACCGAAAGCGCCGTCGAGATCGATCGCATGCAGCCGTTCGGCGCCGCCCGCAACGAAGGCCTTCGCCCGTTCAACCGGATCGCCGTCGTAGGCCGTCTCGCGTGACGGATCGCCTTGCTGCAGGCGCACGCACTTGCCGCCCCGCAGGTCGATGGCCGGAATCACAAGCACGAAACGGTCTCCGCCGCAGGCTCGAGCATCCGCAAGAAGTTGTCCAGCAATCGCGCTCCGGCGCTGCGGCTCTTCTCCGGGTGAAACTGCGTTCCCATGACGTTGCCGCGCGCGACCACCGCAGCAAACCGCTCGCCGTGCGTCGCCGCGCTTACCGTATCGGGGCCGACGAGCGCGCGGTACGAATGTAAGAAATAGGCGTACGCTCCCGCCTCCAATCCAGCGGTGAGCGGATGCGCGGCGACCGGCTCGAGCTCGTTCCAGCCCACGTGCGGGATGCGCGGCGCGCGCTCGAAGCGCGAGATCGTACCGGGCAAGATTCGCAGGCCCCTGCAAGCGCCGAACTCATCGCTCCCATCGAAGAGAATCTGCATCCCGACGCAGATGCCGAGAAACGGCTTTCCAGCCTCGATCGCCGTCAGAATCGCCCGATCGAGTCCGCGCTCGCGCAGCGCGCTCATGGTCGCCGCGAAGGCGCCGTCACCCGGAAAGATTACCGCGCGTGCGCGCGCCGCCGCTGCGGGATCGTCCGTCACGACGTACTTCGCGCCGCGCCTCGAGAGCGCGGCCAAGAGAGAACCGAGATTGCCGCCGCCGAAATCGATAACCGCCAGCACGTTACTCGATGACGCCTTTGGTCGACGGGATCGAACCGTCGCCGCCCGGCGCCTTGGCCATGGCAAACGCGCGCGCAAACGCTTTGAATGCCGCTTCGCAGACGTGGTGCGCGACGCGTCCGCTCATCTGTACCAGGTGCAGCGTGATCTTGGCGTTGTCCGTTACCGCGCGGAAGAACTCCCCGACCATCTCGGTCGGCATCTGGCCGAGGTTCTCGCGCAGGAACGAAACGTTGAAGTTCAGATACGAGCGCCCGGAGATGTCGACGCTCGCCGCGACGAGCGCCTCGTCCAGCGGAACGAGCGACCATCCGAAGCGCGCGATGCCGCGTTTTTCGCCGAGAGCGTCGTAGATCGCCTTACCGAGCGCGATGCCGACGTCCTCGATCGCGTGATGTTGGTCCATCCCATCGCCGGCGGCCCGCACCACGAGCCCGCAGCCGGCGTGTTTGGCGAACGCTTCGAGCATATGATCGAGAAAATCGACGGGCGTGCTCACCTCGATCGGGCCGCCGTCCAGATCGATCGTCAACTCGACCGACGTCTCTTTGGTTGCGCGCGAGACGCTGCCGCGGCGCGGATCGGGACGCAAGCCGCTCATGCCGAAACCCCCGCCGCTCCGCGCGCCAGCGCGTAGCCGATCAGCCGGTCGACGATCGCTTCGTAGCCGATGCCGAGCGCGGCGCATGCGTCCGGAAAGAGGCTCGTCGGCGTAAGTCCGGGCAGCGAGTTTATCTCGAGCACGTAGGGGCGGCCTTCCTTGCTCACGATGAAATCCGTGCGCGAGTAGTCGCGCAACCCGACCAGACGGTGCAGCGAGAGCGCGAGCATCTGAATCCGCGCGGCCAGGTCCTCGTCGATCTGCGCGGGTACGATGTGCGTGCTGCCTCCCTCCGCATACTTTGCATCGTATGAATAAAACTCGTCTTTGAGCGGCACGATCTCGACGACGGGAAGTGCATCCTCGCCGAAGACGGCGCACGTGTACTCCCGGCCGGCAACGTACTCTTCCGCCAGCACCTCGGTATAGTGCCGCGCGGTTTCGAGTACGGCGTGCGTCCAAGCCTCGTGCGTGCGCACGATCGAGATGCCCTTCGCGCTCCCTTCAAACCGCGGCTTCAACACCAGCGGCAGATCGAGCGATCCGGGCAGCAGCGGCAACGTGCCGCCGGAGAGATCGAAGAGATCCCAGGCGGCGGTCGGGAGCCCTTCGGCCGCGAGCAATTTCTTGGTGAGATGCTTGTCCATGGCAAGGGCCGACGACTCGACGCCACTTCCGGTGTACGGGATGCCGAAGTAGTCGAGCATGCCTTGGATCTGGCCGTCTTCTCCGCCAGCTCCGTGCAGCGCGTTGAAGACGACGTCCGGATCGATGGCGCGTATCGCATCGACGAAGTTCGCGTCGTAATCCAGCGACCGCGCCTCGTAGCCGAGCGTCTGGAGCGCGCGCATCACGCCCGAGCCTGTAAGAATCGAGATCTCGCGCTCGGAACTGCCGCCGCCCATCACGACGGCGACCCTCGGTCTCCTAGGAATTTTCATCGCGAACCAACGTTGTGAGCCTCGCCGCAGAGCGTTCTGCAGAGATGAATGTGCCGACTAGGTGCACTTCGAGCACCAACTCCACGCCGAAGCGATCGTAGACCGCTCGCCGCATGCGCGCCAGCAGTATCGCTACGTCTTCGGCGGTCGCATCCCCGAGATTGTTGATGAAGTTGGCGTGCAAAGCCGAGACTTCGGCCCCGCCCTCACGCCACCCCTTAGCGCCCACGGCTTCGATCAGGCGCGCCGCCTTGTCGCCTTCCGGATTGCGAAAGCACGATCCGGCGTTGGGCTGCGCGATCGGCTGCGTATCTTTGCGGCGTACGAGCCGCTCGTGCATCCGAGCGCGCACCGCCGCTTCGTCGCCCCGCTCGAAGCAGAGCGTGACGCGCGAGACGATCGCATCGGCGCCCAGCGTCGTATGCCGGTAGCCGAAGCGGACGTTCGCGAGGTGCGGATCGGGCTTGGCCGGCGACTGGACCCAGACTTCGCGCGCGAAATCGCCGATCTCTCGATCGGTCCCCGCATTCATGCGCAGCGATCCGCCGACGGTACCGGGGATGCCCGCGAGCGAATCGACGCCGAGCGCGCCGAACGAAGCGGCCTTGGCCGTCAGAAGCGGCATGGAGGCCGACGAGCCCGCGCGCACCACGACGCATTCGTCTTCCAGCGCCACCTCGATCTCGGCAAAGCTTCCCGCGAGGCGAAGCACGAGCCCGCGAATCCCGCCGTCGCCGACGAGCAGATTGCTGCCGCTCCCGAGAACGAACCACGGCACGCCGCGGCGCAGGCAGAACCGCATGACGTCCGCGAGCTGCGCCCGATCTTCGAGCGTGATACACGCATCGGCGGGGCCGCCGATCTTCCACGAGGTGTACGCAGCGATGGGTTCGCGGAAACGCACGCGATCGCCGCAGAGCGCGCGGAGCGCTTCGCAGTCGGTCGCGGCGAGGAGGCTCTCTGAGGCGTCGGCGGCGACGCTCACGATGCCGCGCTCCGCGTACCGAGCGCCTGCACGGCGTGCGCGAGATCCTTGGCGGCGCGCGTGATGCTTCCCGCGCCGAGCATGAGGACGAGCGCGCCCGCAGGTGCGTCGCGCAGCAGCGGCTCGACGACGTCGTCGACGCGATCGACGTACCGCACGCGCGTGCCGAACGCGCGCAGCGGTTCGCCGATCGAACGCTCGCTGACGCCGGGTATCGGCAGCTCCGAAGCGGCATACACCGGCGTGAGGTAGACTTCGTCGGCGCCGCGCAACGCATCGGCGAACGCGGAAGCGAGATATTCCGTGCGCGTGTAACGGTGCGGTTGAAACGCGACGACGACCGGTCCGCCGTAGTACTGGCGCGCCGCGGCGATCGTCGCGCGCACGGCGGTTGGATGGTGCGCGTAGTCGTCGACTACCGTCATGCGCTCCGAACGTGCCAGAATCTCGAAGCGTCTGCGAACGCCCGAGAAGCCGCGCAGCGCGTGCGCGATTCTTGTAAACGGGATCTCGAGTTCGCGACCGACCGTAATGGCCGCCAGCGCGTTGGCTACGTTGATCGCACCCGGGACTCTTATCTCGACCGTTCCGAGGTTAGCGGATCCCGCGAGCACGTCGAACGTCGCGCCGAGGTTCGCATATCGCACCTTCGCGGGGCGCACGTGCGCCGCCGGAGAGAAGCCGAAGGTAACGGTGCGCGAGCGCCGCGGCAGAGCGGCGAGCGCGGCACTTGCGGGACAGTCGCCACCGACGACCGACAGGCCGTTTCCGGGAATCTTCTCCAAGAACGCCTCGAAGGCACGGGCGAGTTTCGGAAGGTCTTCGTCGGATGCGAGATGATCGTTCTCGACGTTGGTCACCACGGCGACGACCGGATCGAGCAGCGCGAACGAGCCGTCCGATTCGTCGGCCTCCGTTAGAAACCAGGGCGACGCGCCATCGTGGGCGTTGGTGTTGGTGTCGATCGCGATTCCGCCGAGCACGAGGCTCGCATCGACGTCTCCGCCGCGCAAGACGGCCGCGGTCATCGCCGTGGTCGTGGTCTTTCCGTGCGTGCCGCAGATCGCTATGCCGCGCTGGCCCCGCATCAGCTCCGCCAGCATCTCGCCGCGCCGGACGATCGGGATGCCGCGCGCTAGCGCGGTGCGGTACTCGGGATTCGCCGGATCGATGGCGGAGCTCACCACGAGCGCGCGCGCGCCGTTCACGTTCGCTTCGGCATGCCCGATCGTCACCCGGGCGCCCGCCGCACGCAAATCGTCGAGCAGCATGGAATCGACGAGATCGGAGCCGGATATGCGTTCGCCGCGCCCGAGTAAGATGCGCGCGATCGCGCTCATTCCGATTCCGCCGATACCGACGAAGTGCAGCGTCCCCGATTCCATTAGATCGGCTTCTTTCGCGATAGCAAGCCATCTATCCGTGCGACGATCGCCGCAACCGGATCGCCCGGCGCGAGGGAACGGGCGGCGGCGCGCATCGTTGCCAAGCGCGCCGGATCCATCGCATCCCGCAGCGTCCACCAGAGGCTGTCGGCATCGAGCTCCCGATCGGCCAGCACTACGGCCGCGCCGGCCGCCTCGAAAGCGCGCGCGTTGACCGTCTGATGGTCCTCGGCAGCGAAGGGGTAGGGCACCAGCACCGCGGGCATGCCGAGAGCCGCGAGCTCGCCGAGGGTTGAGGCTCCGGCTCGCGATAGTACGAGGTCGCACGCCGCATATGCGTCGGCGAGGTCTGCCAGATATGCGACGAGGACGACGCGGTTGTCGCCGAACGGCTCGCGTTCCTCGGCGAGCATGTAGGTGTAATCGCGCTCGCCGCTGACGTGCAGCACCTGCCAGTCGCGCGGCAGCCCGCGCCGCGTGACGAGGGCCGCCACCGCTTCGTTGATCGACCGCGCGCCTTGGCTGCCGCCGATAGCCAGGATGGTCCGGCGGTTGGGATCGAGCCCGAGCCGCCGCGCCGCCTCTATCCGGTTGGTGCGCTGCAGCACGCGCGCGCGTACCGGAACGCCCGTCCGCACGTACTTGCGGGCGATCGGCCCGCGGGAATCGGGAGTCTGCGCGTAGGCGCCCCAAACCTCGTCGACCAGCGGCGCCAGAAGACGATTGGTCAAGCCGGGCCGCACGTTGGGTTCCAGCAGCGCAAGCCGCGCGTGAATCCGCCGCACCGCCCGAAGCCCGCGCGCGGCCGCCATTACGGGAAAGCAGACGTAGCCTCCGGTCGCAACGACGATGTCGGGCTTCGCCGCTGCGAGCAGGCGCGCGGCCTGCATCAGGCCGATTGCGTTTGCACCGAGCGTGCGCAGCGTGTCGAGGGAGGCGCCGCGCGCGAGCGGCCGGCTCGAGATCGCATCGAAAGCGTAACCCGCCTGCGGCACGAGCTTCGCCTCCAGACGATCGGCCGCACCGATGAATCGCACGGCGGCGCGGCCCGCGAGCGCGTCGGCCACGGCGACGGCCGGATAGACGTGCCCGCCGGTGCCGCCCGCAGCGAAGACGACGTTCACGGTTACAGGTCGACGCGCCGGCGGCAGCCGACGTTGAGAATCAAAGCGACGGCGACCATGCAGACGACGAGCGAGCTCCCGCCGAACGAGATGAACGGCAGCGGTACGCCGGTGACCGGCCACGACGACGTCACGACGCCGATGTTGACGAAGGCTTGGATCAAAATGAGCGCGGTGCAGCCGCCTGCCAGCAGGGCGCCGAAGCGGTCCGGCGCGGCGATCGCGATGCGGATCGCCCGGTACCCGAAGACGACGAAGAGCGCGACGACCGATACCGCTCCGATGAGCCCGAGTTCTTCGCCAAGAATCGAGAAGATGAAATCGGTGTACTGCTCGGGCAAGTAGAAGAACTTCGCTCGCGATTCCCCCAAACCGACGCCGAAGATGCCGCCGCTGCCGAGCGCGAAGAGCGACTGTACGATGTGGAAGCCCGTGTTCTCCGGGTCCTTCCACGGATTGACGAACGCGAAGATGCGCGCCCGCTTGTAGGGCGAGGCGAGGATCGCCGCGGCCGCCGCCGGGAGCGTCGCGAGCAGCACGAGCAAGAGGTGTTCGATGCGCGCGCCGGCGGTGAAAAACATCGCGAACGCCGTCATCATGATGATGCTCGCGGTTCCCATGTCGGGTTCCTTCAGTACCAGCAGCGCCACGATGGCGGCCGCGAAGCACATCGGTATGAGTCCTTTTACGAGCGAGGTGATGCGCTCGCCCTGCGCGCTTAACGCCGCGGCCAAATAAACGACCAGCGCGAGCTTGGCGAACTCCGACGGCTGAACGGCAAACCCGCCGATGCCGAGCCACCGGCGCGCGCCGTTGACCGATATCCCGACGTGCGGCACGAGCACCGCCGCCAAGCTCGCGATGGCGAGGACAAAGACGTACGGGGCCAGCGCGCGCAGTTTGTGGTAATCGATGCGATACGCGACGAGCGAGCAGATCGAACCGACGAGAAGCCACAGGGCCTGCCGCTTCAGATAGTAGGCCGTGTCGTGATGGTCGGCGTACGCCTGCGCGCTCGAGGCGCTGAACACCATGACCAGGCCGATCGATATGAGGATCGCGATCGTCGCAAAGAGCACGCCGTCCGGCGGCGCCGCGACGAACGAGCGCGGGAGCGCGGCGGGCTCGCTCGAGCCGCCCCGTGCCGCTGCGGCGGCGGAACTATTGCGCACCGGCAGCCTCCCGCATGGCGCAGACCGCCGCCGCAAAGCGTTCTCCGCGGTCTTCGGCGGAGGCGAACATATCGAACGACGCGCAGCCGGGCGAGAGCAGCACGACGTCCCCCGCAACGGCACGGCCGCTAGCCAAAGCGACGGCTTCCTCCATCGATGCCGCGCGCAGCACCGGCACGCTCTCGACGAAACGCGCGATCTCCGCGGCCGCTTCGCCGATGAGAACCACCGCGCGCGCGCGCCGGTCGATCGCGCGCCCCATCTCGGCGAATTCGGTATTCTTCGGCTTCCCGCCGGCGATCAGCACGACCGGCCTATCGTATGCGTGCAGCGCGGCGATCGCCGAATCTGGATTCGTGGCCTTGGAGTCGTCGACGTACAGCACGCCGGCGATATCGGCGACCGGCTGCAAGCGGTGCGCCATCGGCACGAACGATGCAACTCCGGCTCGCAGGCGATGCGGCTCGAGCCCGGCCGCCAGCGCCGCCAGCAGCGCCGCCATGACGTTCTGCACGTTGTGCTCGCCGGCGAGCGGGATCTCGTCGCGGCGCAGGACCTCGAACGGCCTCGGATCGCCGGCGATCGGCGCGTAAAGCACCGACCCGTCGCGCAGGTACATGGTCGCGCGCTCGTGGCGGTCGCGCATCGTATACCAGAGCTGGCGCGCGGCGACGCGCCCTTCGCCGTTCTGCCAATGCAGCGCCGAGACGCGCTCGTCGTCGAGATTGCCGACGAAGGCGTCGTGGAGGCCTTGATTGGCGAAGATGCGGAACTTCGCTTCCGCGTACTCGTCCATCGAGTAATAGCGGTCGAGATGGTCGGGAGAGATATTCAGCAGCACCGCTACGCGCGGTTTGAACGATCGAATCGACTCGAGCTGAAACGAGCTCACCTCGGCTACGACCCAATCGTCGGGGCCGGCATCGACGACCTCGCGAACGAGCGGGTTGCCGATGTTTCCGCCGACGTGGACCGTCCGGCCGCACGTGCGAAAGAGGTGACCGATCAGCGACGTGGTGGTCGATTTTCCCTTGGTCCCGGTAACCGCGACGATCGGCGCCCGGCACAAACGGTAGGCGACCTCGACCTCGGAGAAGACGGGAACGTTGCGATCTTGAACGCGCCTTACGAGGGCGTTCGTGAGCGGCACGCCCGGCGAGAGGACGGCCACCGTGAGCTGCGGCAGCAGCGCGTTGAGATCGCCCGGGTCGACGAACGTCCCGCCGGATGCGCGCACTCCCGCGATCGCGCCGGCGAGTTCTCGCTGCGGCTTCTCGTCGGTTGCATAGACCGTGACGCCCCGCCGGCACAGGACCTCGACCGTGCTCTGGCCGCTTCGGCCGAGGCCAATCACGAGTGCGGTCTCGCGCGCGTCGAAGTTCATCGAACGATCGCGAGCCCCACTGCCGAGAAGAGCGCCGAAGCCAGCCAAAAGCGCGCCGTCACGCGGGTTTCGGGCCAGCCCCCGAGTTCGAAGTGATGGTGCAGCGGGCTCATGCGAAAGATCCGTTTGCCGCCGGTGCGTTTGAAGTACGCCACTTGAACGATTACCGAGAGCGCTTCGGCGACGAAGACTCCGCCGATCACGATCAGCAGCAGCATCTCGCCGGTGGCGATCGCGGCGCCCGAGAGCAGCGCCCCTAGCGCGAGCGACCCCGTATCGCCCATGAACATCTTCGCCGGATGCCGGTTGTAGACTAAGAATGCAAAGCACGCGCCCACTGCGAGCAAGCAGCTCGTAGCCGCCGCCGGAATCGCAAACTGCAGCCCGAGCAGCGCCAGGACGAGCGCCGGCGGGATGGTGGTTCCCGTCGCCAAGCCGTCGAGCCCATCGGTGAGATTCACGGCGTGGATGGTTCCCGTAATCGCGCAGATTCCGAGCAGCAGCCACAACAGATGCGGAACGGCCAGCGCGTAGGTCCCGGCGTGGAAGATCACGTCGCGCGGAAAGAACGCATACGAATCGTAGATCGCTCCCAGAAAGAGGACGGCTACGAGCGCGGTGAACAGATACTTGGTGCGCGCGCGCAGCCCGAGGTTCTTACCACGGCGTACCGAGAGCAAGTCGTCGGCGAACCCGACGCCCGCGCAGGCGGCGACGAGAAAAAAGAGATCGCGGAGCAGCGGCGAGCCCCAAATCGCGAGCATCGGTACGAGCGCGACGACGAAGACGACGCCGCCCATCGTCGGCGTACCGGTCTTCGCGAGGTGCGTCTGCGGCGCGTCTTCGTACGCGTGCTGCCGAAACTGCAGGCGGCTCAGCAGCGGAAGCGCGAGGGCCCCCGCGACCAGCGCGAGCGCGAACCCGAGGACGACCGTAGCGAGCGCGTGCGTCACGGCCTCGCCTCGGCGGCGAAGAGCGGGTTCGGCCCCTGCGCGCGCCACTTCAATACCACGACCGGCGTCTGTTCGTCGCCGTTGCCGTGCGGGTTGGAGAGCAGCGCGCGTTCCACGTTCGCCCGGTGCAGGCCCGACGAAGCGCCCAGCACCTTGGCCTTCTCCAGATCGTTCGCATCGACGACGGCGCACGCGATGCCCGTCTCCTCGTAGACCGACTGCGCGAACGCATCGGGATTCTGCGGTGCGAAGACGATCGCGCGCTCGAAGGGCGGCATCGTTCCGGTATAGCCGTCGATCGCGGCGATCGCCTCTCCCATGACTTCGTAGAAGGCGCCGCGCCGCCCGATCGCACGCGCCAATACGTGCATCGCAGATGCGTAGAGCACTCTCCAAACGCCGGCTCGGTCGATGACGATCTGCAGCGATTCCGGCTGATTGACCGTCGCGAGCGCGCCCGCTCGCCGAGCGAGCAGATAGGCGAGTTTGCTCGGCCGCACGTACTCGGCCGGCACGATCTCGCCCTGCGCGATCGCCACGGCGGTCTCGGAGACGGCGAGCGCGTCGCCCGGCCTGGCGATTCCGCGCACCGCATCGCGCACGATGACGGCCAAATCTTCTCCCGGCCGCACCAAACGCGTGCGCACCGGAATCGCGACGAGCCCCGGCGGCAGCTCCGGGCGGTCGACGCGCAGTCCGCGCGTCATCGCTTCAAGCCCTCGACGATCTCCTCCAGCCGATAGACTCGCGAGCCCTTGAGCAGCACGACGTCGCTCGGGCCTGCGTGCTCGCGCAGCCACGCGACCGCATCGTCGTTCGCCGCGAAGGCTACGATGCGATCCGGCTCGAGCCCCGCCCGGCGCGCTCCGGCCGCCAATGCGCCGGCGAAATCCCCGCCGACCAGGAGCATATCGAGATTGCTCGCGGCCGCGTGCTCGCCGACGCGCTCGTGCATCGACGCCGCTTCGTCGCCGAGCTCCGCCATGCTGCCCAGCACCGCGATCCGGCGGCCGCCGCTTTCGAGCGCGAATGCGTCGAGCGTCGCCATCGTACCGGACATGCTCGCATTGTACGCGTCGTAGATGATGCGAGGTCCGCCGGCGATCGCGATCGTGTCGTAGCGCCCGCTCGGCAGAGTCAACCGTTTCGTCGCCTCGGCTAGCTCTTCGATGCCGCAGCCGCACGCGAGCGCCGCCGCGATGGCCGCTGCAAGGTTGCGGCGATTGTGCGCTCCGGGTAAGCGCGCGTCGATCGGCACGCGCAGCGTCTGCGCGCCGCGCTCGACCGAGAGCGTGCGCTCGTCGACGACGAACGTCCCGGCTCGCGTCGGCTCGCCGATACCGAACCACGCCGGCGCGTCGGGGAGCGATGCCGCACGCGAGAGCGAAACCTCGTCCTGCGCGTTGAGGACGGCCCGGGCTCCGCCCGCAAAGAGCGCCCATTTCGTCTCGGCCAGGCGCTCGCGCGAGCCGACGATCTCTAGGTGCGCCTCGCCGACGTTGGTGAGCACGCCGAGGTGCGGCTTCGCAATCTCGACCAGCGCCGCAACGTCGCCGTACCGCCGCGCGCCCATCTCGACGACGACGACGTCGTGCGCGCCGGCGGCGAGCAGCAGTTTGCTCACGCCGATCTCGTTGTTCTCGTTTGCCGGCGACGCCAAGACGCGCGCCTCGCCGTAGCGCGCGGCGAGCAGCTGCGCCAGGAGGTGTTTGGTCGTGGTCTTGCCGGCGCTTCCGGTTATCGCAACCACGCGCCCTTCGAACTGCTCGCGCGCGGCGCCGGCCAGATCCATATAGGCCCGCAGCGTGTCGCGGACGAGCAGCGTCGGGACCCCGGCGATGCACGCTTGCGGATCGTCCACGACCAGCGCCACCGCGCCCCGTTCGAGCGCCTCGCGCACGTACGCGTGCCCGTCGAAGCGTTCGCCGCGCAGTGCCAAGAACGTATCGCCCGGCACGAGCGTTCGCGTGTCGGTGACGACGCGCAGGTGCGCCGGAAAGCGTTCCGCATCGTAAGCGACCGCACGCGCCGCCTTCGCCGCGCGCTCCGCCGTCAGCCTCACGTTTGCAGCTCTCGGCGCGCCAGCGCTTCGCGTGCGACCGTAAGATCGTCGAACGGCAGAACGCGCGAGCCGACGATCTGATAGTCTTCGTGCCCCTTGCCGGCGATGAGCACCGCGTCGCCCGGTCGCGCCTGTTCGATCGCCGCCTCGATCGCGCTGCGGCGATCGAGTTCGACGACGTGCGCGCCGCCGCCGATACCGCTCACGATCTCGCCGGCGATCGCCTGCGGGTCCTCGCCGCGCGGATTGTCGGAGGTAACGTAGGCGACGTCCGAAAGCCGGGCCGCAACCGCGCCCATCTCCGGGCGCTTGCCGCGGTCGCGATCTCCGCCGCAGCCGAAGACGAGGATCAATCGGCCCGGCGTCGTCTCGCGCAGCGCCTGCAGCGCGCGCTCGAGCGAATCCGGCGTGTGCGCGTAGTCGATCACGACGTCGACGCCGCAGCCGCGCACGCAATCCATGCGGCCGGGAACGCGCTCCATCGCGAGCAGGCCTTCTCCGGCCGTCGCGTTGGTTACGTCGAAGTAGCGCGCTACCGCGATCGCGCACAGAGCGTTGGCAACGTTGAAACGCCCCGGCATTCGCAGTTCGAAGCGCGCGCCGCCGACGCGGAAGGTGCTGCCGCCGGCGCGCACCTCGATCGCTTCGGCGCGCACGTCGGCGTCGTGAGAGCCGATCGCGTAGGTGCGCACCGGTTTGCGAGAGCGGAACTCTGCCGCCCAGCGCGCGCCGAACTCGTCGTCGACGTTGACCGCGCAACGCCGCGAACGCTCGAAGAGGAGCCGCTTCGCGAGCGCGTACGATTCGATCGTTCCGTGGAAATCCAAATGGTCGCGCGTAACGTTCGTCAGCGCGCCGACGGCGAATTGCACGTCCGCCACGCGCTGGAGCGAGAGCGCGTGAGAACTCACCTCCATCGCAACGGCTCGCGCTCCGAGTGCCCGCATCTCGGCGAGAAGCGCGTGCAGATCGTGCGCGAGCGGCGTGGTGTTTGCAAGCGGCCACCGCCTCTCGCCCAGACGCGCTCCGATCGTGCCGATCGTGCCGGCAGCGATGCCGGCTGCGTTCAAGATGGCGCCGATCATCTGCGAGGTGGTCGTCTTACCGTTGGTTCCGGTCACGCCGACGACCTCGAGATCGCCGCTCGGGTGCCCGTAAAACGTATCGGCGAGATGGGAGAGCGCGCGCATAGAGTCGGCGACGACGATCCCCGTCGCGTGGGCCGGGAGCGGCTGCGGCTCCTCCATCACCACGGCGGCGGCACCGCGCCGAACGGCTTCGCCGACGAACCGGTGGCCGTCGGTACGCTCGCCGCGCAGAGCGACGAACAGCGCGCCTGCAGTAACGGCGCGCGAATCCGCCGTCAGCGCACAGATCTCGCGATCGGGATCGCCCAGCGTCCGCGTGCCCGGCGGAAGCGCGGCTAGGAGTTCGGAGAGCGAGAGGCGGCGTTGCACGGAGGTCATGCTCACGGTTTCGCCCCGGAGGGTGCGTTGACCAAGCGGCTGCCGTGGGCTCGGCGCACCGTTGCGAGATCGGGCAGGATTCCGGCGTGGATCATCGCGGCCTTGGCGATCCGCACGAACGCCGGAGCCGCGACTTCGGAGCCGTAGATCGAACCCTCGGGCCGGTCCACCTTCACGAGGATGACAAACCGCGGATGATGGTAGGGAATCATCCCGATAAAGGACGCGACGTAGGCGCCGGGGAGGTAGGCGCCATTCTCTGCGATCTGCGCGGTGCCGGTCTTCCCGGCCGTGGTGTAGCCGGGAATCTGGGCCGACGGGTCGCCCGTCCCGCGTACGACGACCGCGCGCAGAAATTGCCGCAACTGCCGGGCGATCTTCGGGGAGAAGACCCGCCGCACGACCTCCGTAGGATAGGTGTAGAGGACCTGCCCGTGCTGCCCGAGGATGGCGTGCAGCAGACGCGGCCGCAGGAGCAGGCCGCCGTTCGCGATGGCGCAGTAGTACCGGGTCAGCGCGAGCGGCGTCACCGCGACCCCTTGGCCGAAAGCCATCGTGGCTAGCGAGCTCCCGCTCCATTGGCTTGGCGGCGGCACAATGCCGGGATTCTCGCCCGGGAGCCCAATCCTCGTAGGCGATCCGAAGCCGGCGCGCCGTTCCATGCGGTAGAACGCCCGGCCGCCGATATGCATGGCCACTTCGGCGGCTCCGACGTTCAGCGAATCGGCGACGATGGTTTCGAGCGTATTCCCGTTGGGACTCGGCGTAAGCCCGTCGACCGCGTCGTGGATCGTGCGGCCGCCCACGACGATCGGCCCGGCGGACTCAAAGCGCATCGTCGGCGTAACGCGCCCGCTCTCGATGGCGGCTGCGGCGGTAACCAGTTTATAGGTAGAGCCGGGTTCGTAGGCGTCGAGCACCGCGCGGTCGCTCCGGTCTCGCGCCGGAAACCGCCAGAAGCGATTCGGGTCGTAATCCGGGACGTTCGCGAGCGCGAGCACCGCGCCGGTGTTGGGGTCCATCACGATCGCCGTACCGCTGCGCGCGCGATACTGCTTCACCTGCGCCGCTAGCGCGGTCTCGGCAACGTACTGCAGATACGAGTCGATGGTGAGTTCCAGCGACAAACCGGCCTTGGCGGGCACGAGCACTTGGCGGTGACCGAAGGGAATCGGGCGGCCGAACTCGTCGGTCTCGATCGTCATCTTGCCCGTCTGCCCGCGCAGCAGCCCGTCGTAGGCATACTCGATTCCGTCGAGCCCGTTGTCGTCGATGCCGACGAACCCGAGTACCGTCGAGGCCATCGTGCCCACAGTGTCGACGCTGCGGCCGGTCCGCTCGCGCACCAAGTTGATGCCCGGTATCTTCAGCGCCCGAACCGCGCGAACTTGATCGTAGGAGATCTTGCGCGCTACCCACACGTATTGCAGATTCTTGTCGCGCAGCATCGCGACGAGCTGCGGATCCAGCGCGCCGAAGATCTTTCCCAGCCGCGCGATCGCGTCGCTCGGATCGGTTAGATCGTGCGGCACCGCGTAGACGCTCTCCGAGGGCAGCGAGCGTACGAGCACGTTCCCTTCGCGGTCCAGAATGCTGCCGCGGCGGGCGTAGACGTCGATCGTATCCGAGCGCTGCGCCAGCGCCTCTTTCGCAAGGACCGGACCGCGCAGAACCTGGACGTCGTAGAGACGCCAGGTCAGGTAGAGTGCGATAGCTGCGAAGATGTAAAAGGCGGCTTTAGCACGCCGTGGTCCGACGCGCGCGAAGTGTCGCTGGTGCACCGTGCCTGCCTACCGGCTACTTCGCGCGCAACCAGTCCGCAACGGTCGAGAGTACGGCGACGCGCCCCCGAGCCTTACGCTCCGTTGCGGACCGCGGCAGCGCGACCTTCGCAAATTGCTGCGGCTCGCGCATGCCGAGCTGGGCGGCTATCCGCGCGAGGCGGTCGTCCGAGCGCAGTGCGGCGATGCGATCGTCCAGGCGCAGCGTCTCGTCCTGCAAGCTCGTTCGCTGGCGCTCCGCCCGACCGAGGGCGTAGTTGAGCCCGGTGAGATTCGCCGTGAGCGTGACGTAGGCCATTACCGCCAGCAGCGCGAGGCAGAGCACGGCGGAGAAGCGCAGCAACCCGGCATACCGCGATCGGGCGGCATGCGAGCGGCGCAACTCCGTCGCCGTCGTCGCGCTGCGTGCGTTGGCTATGCGGGGTCGTTCTTCGACTCGTCGCTGAGCGATCATGCGTACACCTCAACTGGCCTTCCGTTGCGCCGCGCGCAGTTTGGCGCTGCGCGCTCGAGGGTTTTGCTCCGTCTCCGCTTCGCTAGGAACGACGGGTTTGCGCGTAATCGCTTCCAGCCGTTCGTCTTCGCGAAACGCATGCTTGACGATGCGGTCTTCGAGCGAGTGAAAGCTGATGGCGACGATGCGGCCGGCGCCGCGCAGCCGGCCCGCCGCGCTCGAAAGCCCCTCTTTGAGCGCGCCGAGTTCGTCGTTGACGGCGATGCGCAGCGAGGCGAAGACGCGCGTGGCCGGATGGATGCGCTCGCGCCTGCCGGGACGCTGGAGCAGCCCGCTCACCATGCCGGCGAAATCGATCGTGGTCGTCGGCATCGTTCCCGACGCGCGGCGCCGCACGATGACGCGCGCGATCTTCCGAGCCGCCCGCTCCTGCCCGTAGTGAAAGAAGATATCCGCGAGCTCGCGTTCGCTCGCCGTCATCAAGATATCGTAGGCGCTGGGCCCGGAGTCCGGGTTCATGCGCATGTCGAGCGGTGCGGCTTCGCGGAAGGAGAACCCGCGCTCCGCTTCATCGAATTGCATTGACGAAACCCCCAAGTCGAAGAGAATCCCATCGATCTGCCCCACGCCCAGCTCGTCGAGCACCCGATCCAGATCGCGAAAGTTGGCCTGCACGAAAGCGAAGGAGGGAGACGTGATGGCCCGCGCCCGTTCTGCAGCCGAAGGATCCGCATCCAACGCAACGACCCGTCCATCCGTCAAGCGCTCCAGGATCCCACGGGTATGGCCGCCGGCACCAAAGGTCGCATCGACATACGTCCCACCCGGCCGGATCGCCAAGTACTCCAAGGCGGGAGCGTAGAGGACCGGCACATGGCTCATGCGCGCACATCAGTAGAGCCCGAGCTGCGCCATGAACTCGGCGACCTCGCCATCCGGCAGCGCGTGGGCGGCGTAGCGCTCCTTCGCCCAGACCTCCACGCGGGTCAGGGAGCCGATCGAGACGATCTCGCGTTCGATTCCGGCATACTCGCGCAGCGGACCCGGAATCAGCAGGCGCCCCTGGGCATCGCAAGCGACCTCCTCGGTGTGCGCGAAGAGGTGCCGGACGAGGCGGCGGTAGCTGTCGTCCTTACGAGGAACTTCCTCTAAACGGCGGCAGAACTCAGCCCAGGTCGGGGCGGGGTAGAAGGCTAGGCAGGGGTCCGGCTGGGCGATCGTGAGGACGAAGCCGGCTCCGAGGCGCTCGCGGAAGCGCGC
Organism: bacterium; assembly: GCA_021790935.1. Lineage (GTDB taxonomy): Bacteria > Vulcanimicrobiota > Vulcanimicrobiia > Vulcanimicrobiales > Vulcanimicrobiaceae > JAJYFL01. Next base: position 273,590 of record JAJYFL010000001.1, on the reverse strand, counting down.
GGGCACGATGAGACGGCCCTTTTCATCGAGGGCGTGCTCGACCGAACCCGTAAAGCGCGGCAAATCCGCGTGCATGAGCCCTCCCCTGGCCACCATAATGCACCACTTTGCACCACTATACGCCCGGGGAGGGGCCAGCGCAAGGGCCGCTGTGGATCCTAGCTCAGGCCCGACCGGGCTAGCCCCGTCCCAGTTGCTGCCCTGAACCTGACCCTCGATTGCGGGGCTGTGCTCTACCGCCTAAACATCGGCGCGTTCGGCAATGAACAGTACCTCGCGCACGCGCCGCGTGTTGTGGGCGGCGCGCTCTAAGCCGTTGCGCGCTTCCGCGAGGAGACGCTCGGCCGCATCGCCGATTTCGGCACGCAAGGCATCGGCATGCTTCTCTAACGCGTGATAGAGCGCGAGCTTCTGTGCATCGTGGCCGGCAAGTTCTTCATGACGCAGCGTCCTAAAGCCAACCTCTTCAAAGATCGGGCGATAGTCGGCCACCAGCGTCGGGAGAAGCGCTTCGCCGAGCGACTCAGCCGCTGTTGCGATGAAGGTGCCGCCTGGCTGCAGCAGCCGGCGAATCTCCGTCGCGGCGGCCGCTGCGTCGATGAACATGAGCGCGTCGATGCACATGACGGCGCAGGCGCAAGCCGCAGGCAGCCCCGTTGCCGATGCGCGCACGACGGCGCGATAGGCGAGGCTGGTGTTGATCGCGCGATACATGGCATCAAAGCAATCACGGGCCGTCATAGGAACAGCCCGTGAGAACATTGTGCCATTTAGCCGTGCGTGCGGACGCGCGAGACCGAAAATGCCGCGCTCCCGGAGACTTGTCGAAAGAACGCGTGTACGGTAGCGGCTACCTTGCCGGAATTAACCAACCAAAAACCGGCGACTTGGCCGAAGTTTAACGTGAGGGTGCCCGTCACGCTGGCGGGGGTGCTTTCGCTGAAGGCTGCGACGGCTCTGCGGACCAGATACGAATGCGTATCGATAAAAACGTCGGTAAGGGGATGCGCGGCGGCGTCGTGCCGCGCGATGAAGTGAAGGTGGTATACTGGCGATCCGACGAGAGTCTGCGTTCCAGCGAATGAGACGGTATAGTCCTTGTCGCTCGTGGCAAGAAGGTCGCCGATCATCTTCTTCCTGACGCTAAGGAGCACCGTTGTTTGAGCCGGTGATGGCGAAGCGGTCGGTTTACTGTGATGAACCGTTGACCACACTGCGGACCAAAATGGGCGTTGTGCGACATAGCGTTGCTTTGAGCGCGTATCAAGGATAGCGGTAGTATTCCACCCGGCATGCTGCGTAACCTGAAAGGTCTGCGGTGTTGTAGCCGACGAAAACGCGAGGTGGACGACGGTCTTTCCGTGGACTTGGAGAATTCGTAGCCCCAGACCCTTCGGGATGAAGGTCTCATTGTATGAGATGAGCGGCGACGACCCCTGCGCCCTCATCGCAAGGACGGACTTCGCCTCGATCGTGCCAAGCGCAACGGTACTGCCCGGCGATGGTAATGCGGTTGCGCTGGGGGCGGAAGGTTGCGCGTCTGCGATGCCCGTTAAGCGGCTTGCGCTAACGAATGTACATAGCAACGTGACAGCGAGTGCACGAGGTGCGAAGGGAGCGGACGACATCGTGAAGACTTCCCTGGCTTTGGGGACATTCCCGCTGCTTTTCCTGCACCGCTTTCGCATAGACTGAGCTGCCAACGGCTTGGTTTTGCTTGGCGACCTGTGGGACACGTAAGCGTTATAATTTTGCACTCGTCTGGCAGCCATTCACGCTCCGTTCCGCTACTCGGCATTGTAGCATCCCCAGCACGCTGAGAGTATCCAACGCGTGCTGGAGTTCCCGCCCAAGCGTTTCGACCGCGCATTGGTCACCTCTCTCACCGACGACGAAGTAAGCGCGCTCCCTGCTGTTCCCGACCGCCGCACCTGGACCGGGCGCAGGGATCGTGCCTTGCTGTTGGTTGCGATTCAAACCGGGCTGCGCACCTCCGAACTGATTGGTTTGACCTGCAACGATGTGCACCTCGGCACCAGCGTGCATGTCCGCTGTCACGGCCAGGGCCGCAAAGCTCGTATCACTCCGCTCACGGCCGCCAGCGTTGCCGCACTACGCATCTGGATCACCGAGCGTACGGGTGAGCCGGCAACGCCGCTGTTTCCAACTCGGCGAGGACGCAAGCTCGGCCGCGATGCGAGAGGTGGCCCCGGTTAATCGGACAGCTTGATATGTGATGACTTCGCCCGCTGCGGGTCGAGAAGACTTGCGATTCGGTGAGATTTTTTGTGCAAAAAAAACCCTTTCCGAAAATCGGCGGTGGTCTCCACCTTTTTACAGCATTATAGGGCTGCGACCCGCTGCCGCGAACTCGGCGTCATTCAGGACCACCATTCTTGCATGAACCGATGATCGTGCGCCCATCGGATGGAAAGTGAACCTTCTCATCGGCCGGCTGACGGCAACCAAGAGAGCACAATCTCCACAATCGCGATCAATAAGAGGCCGACGAATGCCAGTCCGAACGAATGGGCATAGGCCGCAGCCACAAAAACCACCCCCGGAACGGCCAGACCCAAAGAAGTAAGCATTCTAATAGGCTTTGCTTCCCTCCGCGCTGCCATCCACCCAAAATTAAACGCGAGGCCCGCCACAAAGCACGCAAAAAGCACGTAGGCCAGGATCCCTTGTGACATCAACAACGCGTCCCCTCGGCTAATCGATGCTCATGCGAAGCACCCTCATCGCAAGGACGAGCAGCATAAATAACGTCCCACCTGCCAACAACCACCAGGCAGACGGACCTGGAGCCGCTGCGCGCGGGTGCGTGACATCCCCATCTGAAACGCCGGTACGAGCATGAGCACTCCGACGATAAGGAACGGCGTCATGCCTAGTTCTTCTCGTGCGAAGCGGGCTTTCTTGCCATTGGGCCCCTACATTTCTGTAACCTTCCGGGTAAAGGGACGCGATGATATTTGCATTTCAGGATTCCGGGCGCTTCGAAGCGGGCCGCCTCCGTTGGCGCGGGTTTACGATGCCTGCGATGCGTTGGCGCAGCTCGACGAGTTCGAGCGATGGTGGGATGGGAGGAGGTGAAGACGCTGTCGAATCAGTTTGATACCATGGCTGCGCCCTTGCGGCACCATCGTTTCACGCTCGATGAGTACGAAGAGATGCTCGCGCGGGGGATTCTGACCTCCGACGACCGCGTCGAACTCCTCGCCGGAGAGATCATCGAGAAAATGACGATCGGGTCGCGCCACGGGGCCTGCGTGGACAAGCTAAACCGCTTCTTTTCACTGGCGCTGGGCGATCGCGCAATCGTTCGCGTGCAAGGACCGGTGGCGTTACCGCCGGATTCCTGTCCCGAACCGGATCTGGCGATCCTGCGACCGTGCGAGGACTTCTACGCAGGCGCCCATCCAAGACCCGACGACGTGCTGCTGGCTATCGAAGTCTCCGAGTCGTCGCTCGACTTCGATCGTAAGGTGAAGCTGCCCATCTACGCGGCGGCGGGCATTCGCGAGGCGCGGATCGTGGAGATCGCCGACGCTACCATCGAGTGCCACAGCGATCCGAGGAACGGCGTCTATGCGAAGACGCGTCTCTTCCGGCGCGGCGAGACCTTTACTGCAGGCGCGCTTCCGGACGTGCGCTTGAGCGTCGACGCAGCGGTCTAGCGGCGGTGCCGCAAGAACCGCGCTCTATCGTAGTAATTCATCTCAGCCGGGATTCGCCATGTGGCGCTCCTTTGCGAGCCGCTGGGCCGCACGGGGAATGCCGGCTACGGCAGGGCGCCTGCGGTGTGCCCAAGAACGGCCATCCATCGGAAGTACTGGCAAGAGCGGCTGCGCACAACATCGCGGTGGCACGAGCTAGGGAGAAGACCGCTCGATGCCGTTCGCCGCTGATGCACGCGTATTGCGTCATGGACACGGATTATATGAGCATACTGGTTTTGGGTGATCACATGCTGGGCGCGCGCCGGACGAAACTCGCGTTCGAAAAGTACTTCTCTACAGCCGCAGCCACGGCCGCGTGTAACAAGTGACAAAATCAGGTACGCCGTTCATTATGGCGAGCTTCGCGCTATGCGGCATGACTGCAAGCGCAAGCGGTGCTGCGCCCGCGTGTCCCGCATCCCATGGGCACGTACATTAGCCAAGACGCATCGATGAGAAGGATGGAGTAACGATGACGAATTCCCTCAAATTAGGAGCGATCGTAGCCGGTGTAATGCTCCTATTGGCAACGACCGCGGCGGTTCACGCACCAACGGCTACCGCGAGCCAGTTCGGACGAAACCTGGTGCGTAATGGCAATGCGGAGGCTAACACCGGAGCCGCGAGTGACACGCAGATCGTCAGGCCGGCAGACTGGAGAACGACCGGACAGTTCACGGCGGTACGGTACGGGATCCCCGGTGGTTTCCCTGACAAGCATTCCCCTGGACCACGGAACCGGGGAAGGAATGATTTCGAAGGCGGCAACGCCCCGCGATCGACCGCGACGCAGTCAATCTCCCTGCTTGAATCAGCTGCCGCGATTCGGGAGGGAGCGTGCCGCTACACGTTCTCAGCGTGGCTCGGAGGCTGGGAGAACCAGGACGACCACGCCACAGCGACCGTCACGTTTTTGAATGCGCATGGCCACAGCGTTGGAAGCGTCACACTCGGTCCGGTCACGCCGCAGGAACGCCACGACGTCACCGGTCTCCTGTATCGATCGCGATCAGGCGTTGCCCCGAAGGATGCAACGCGCGCCGACGTCACAATCGTGATCACGCGGTATGAAGGAACGTACAACGACGGGTCGGCGGACAACATCTCGCTCGTGCTCATGCACAGTAAGTCTGGACGCTAAGGCGACTCCCGTCCATCGACATTCACCGTGTGGGCTTGTGGCAAGAAGGAGGCCGCTACTGCAGACGCGCTTCCGGACGTGCGCTTGAGCGTCGACGCAGCGGTCTAGCGGCGGTGCCGCAAAGACTGCGCGCTATCGCAGGTCGACGGCGAGCATCGAGATCGATCCGCCGTCGACGCCTTCGACCGGAAACGTAATCGTATCGCTCTCGCGGCGTGCCCCGAGGACGTAGAGCAGCGGCAGATAGTGATCCGGCGTGGGCACCGAGAGCTGCGCGTCCTCTCCGAGGGACGGATAGTCGAGCAGCGGCGCGTCGTCGCGCGCGAGCAGCAACTCGCGAACCCGGCTCTCGAAGCGCACCGCCCAGTCGTATGGTTCCACAGCATGCCGCCCCCAGGCAAACGCATGGAGGTTGTGCACGACGTTCCCGCTGCCGATTACCAGGACGCCCTCGTCGCGCAGAGCGCCAAGCCGCTTCCCGACCTCGTAGTGAACCTGCGGCGGCTTCCTCTCGTCGATACTGAGTTGCACCACCGGCACGCCGGCATCGGGAAAGAGGTGAACGAGCACCGACCACGTGCCGTGGTCGATCCCCCAGCGCTCGTCTAATGCGACCGGCACGGCGGGCGCCAGCAGATCGCGCACCCGCTCGGCAAGCCGCGGGTCGCCGGGCGCCGGGTACTGCACTTCGTACAATTCGCGCGGAAAACCGCCGAAATCGTGGATGGTGCGCGGAGCCGGCGAGACCGTCACCGCGGTGTGGTCGACGTACCAGTGTGCGGAAACGGCAAGCACCGCAGTGGGTTTGGGCAACCCGCGCCCGATCGCATTCCACTTCTTCGCGTACGTGTTTTCGGTAATCGCGTTCATCGGATTCCCGTGGCCGAAGAACAGAACCGGCATCGCAGCGCTGCGCACTTTTCTATCCGCGTACCGTCACGATGAGCCGCAGGCCGAGCGGTTCCACGAAGAACGCGTCGGTCGGTAGCGAACCATAGAGCGGTGCGCCGCTCCCGCCCACGCCGACGACGCCGCGATACGGGGCGCCGAGCCCGGGCAGCGTGAACTTGCCGGCGACCGCATTGGTGAGGTTCGTTGCGGCGAGCGTCACGTCGGTGCGGCCGAACTCGCGGCCGGCTGCCGCGTCGACCGTCGCGTACGGGCCCTGGTTGAGTTCGTTGTTCTTGCCGCGCATCACCGTATCGAGCGCGGCGTGCCAAGCGCCCTGCATCCAATTCAACTGCAGCGAAGCGACCTGCTGAGGAATGTTCAAGAACTGCTGGTTCGCGACGAGGTTGCCGCCGGAGGTGGGGTTGCTTACCGATGCCGGAAGATCGAGCGGATAGGCAACGTTCAGGCCGTAGCGCGCCGTCACTTGCAGATCGCGGAAGTTGCGTACGTAGCGGATCTCCGCACCTTGGTATACGACGTTTCCAACGTTGATGGGATAGGAGACGGGCGGTGGATTCGCAGCCGGGCAACGAGCGCCGAGCGGATAGAACGTCTCGATCGGATCGCGCAGATTCGTGCGGTAGAGCGAGACGTTGAGGTTGGCATCCGATGCGTAGGTGTGCGAGTACCCGAGTTCGTACTCGGTCGCGTGCTCGGGACGTTCGGCCGGATTCCCTTGACCGGTCGCCACGCAATTTTGATCGAGCGGCAGCGCACTCACCGGGAAGACGTAACGTTCGATCAACAACGGCGCGCGGAATCCCGTGCCGGCGGCGAAGCGAACGACGGTGCGCGGATCCACGTCGTACGAAGCGCCGAATCGCCCGTCGAGGTTCGAGCCGAACGTCGAGTAGTGCGAGGCGTAGATGCCGGCCTGCAATCGAAGGTTGCGCGTGGGGTGGATGCCGGCGCGCGCGAAATACGATGCGATCGATTGCGACTGCACGCCTGCTACGCCTGCCTCGGTCAACGACTCGCCGCGAACGTATCCGCCGAAGGCCAGCTCGGCGTCGCTGAGATAGCGCTCCCACGAGAGCGAGAGCGTCTGCCGCTTGTCGCGGTGCGAGATGTCGTAGGGCGAGATGCCGCCGCCCAGCAGTTCCAGATCGTCGTTCGAAACGCTCGCGTCGGCAATCAGCGAGCCGGCCCCGAGCGCCGCGCGGCCGTGCAGGTCGTAGGCACGGATGTGCTGCGCTATATTCGAACTTCCCGGACCGACGAAGTAGGCGCCGGCACCCTCTGCGTTGGGATCGGCGGGCGTATTGACCGCTCCGCTCTGGTCGCGCGCGTCGGCCAGCGTGAAGATGCGCAGTCCGACGTCGGCGCGTTGTGAGAAATCGTACCGCATATTCGCAAGCAGCGAACGCGCCGCGACGGCCGAGCCCAAGTGGGCCGGCACCGGGCCCGCGCACGGCTGCGCCTTCGCGCGGTCGAAACCGCCGGTGCAGAGCACCACGTCCTGGTTGACGTATCCGCGCTCTTGCTGATCGTCCAGACCGAAGGCGTAGCCGAACTTGCCGCGCGACCCGGTGGCGTTGTACCACAACTCGGAGCGGCCGAACGAACCATCGCTCGCCGAGAACGCGTCGTGCGGCAGACGGGTCGGCTGCAGCGAAACCAAGTCGACCGCGCCGCCGATGGTGTTGCTCCCCTCCTCGTCGAACGGCCCGAGCCCCTCGACCACGGAGAGGTTCGAGAAGTCGGCAACCGGGAAGCGTGAGAGATCGAGGTCCCCGGTGTTTCCGTCGTTGAGGATCTGCCCGTCGAGCGCTACCAGCGTCTCCGATGGGTCCGGACCGCGCAAGGCGACGGTGCTGAACGTGCTCGACGACCCGCCGTCCGGGCGCGCGAACGTCACCGACGGAACCAGATTCAAGCCGTCGACGACGCGCGCCATGCCGGCACGCTGCAACTGCGCGCGCGTGACGTTCACCGTCGGGATGGCGTCGCGGACCGGTTGGAGGCGCCCATCGACCCGGACGCTGCCGATGACGCGCAGCTGCGGCGCGTCGAGCGGCTCGAGCGTCACCTCGATCCGCTCGGAGCGCCGGACCGGAAACGGGCCGACGCTGGTCGGCACGTAGCCTTTCGCGCGGGCATCGAGATCGTAGCGCCCGGGAACGACCCGCACAGCGAAGGTGCCGGCTGCGCCGGTGACGGCCGAGCGGGTGACCGTGCCGCGCACGACGACGCGGGCGCCGCCGAGCGGGCGGCCGGAGGGCGCGTTTACGTGACCCGTGAGAAGGCAACAAGTGAGGCTGGCGGCGATCAATGGCATCGTGGACCTGGTACGCGGGACCCCCCGGCTTACCTGCCACGGCAGAACGCGGCGCCGACGAGCATTTGACGAGGCGCGCAGGCCGACTGGAGGGCGTAGAGAGAAGGTGGGACCAGGATGAAAAGGCTGCTGGGCACGGTGGCGTTCTTGAGCCTACTCTGCGGATGCGGGGGTGCGGGCTACCTGCCCTATGCCCCGCACGCGCTCGCCCCCCAAGAGATTGCCCGGCTGGTCGGTGCCGCCTCCTCCCGCGACGGCGTACCGGCGGGCTTGGTCAACGCCGTCGTAATGACCGAATCTGCCGGCGACCCGAGCGCCATCAGCTCGGCCGGCGCGGAAGGCCTGATGCAACTGATGCCCGGTACCGCCGCGGCGTGCGGCCTGGACAACCCCTTCGACGCGCGAGAGAACGTCGATTGCGGCACGCGGTACCTTCACGCACTCCTGGCTCGCTACGGCAACAACGTGAAGCTGGCGGTCGCGGCATACAACGCCGGGCCGGGAGCCGTAGACCGGTACCACGGCGTTCCGCCCTTCGCCGAAACGCGCGCGTACGTCATGCGCGTGCTCGACGCCTACAGAAACTACTGAGACCGGTAGGAGGCTGTCGGAGTTGAGCCGTTTTCAGATTTGGCGCCGAATTTTGTCTGGAGACGAGCAACGAAGTATTCGGGCAAAAGGCGGCCCAAAGATGGAAACGGGCTTAACTCCGACAGCCTCCTAGCCTATGGCGTCGCTCTCTGGAAGGCAACGCGCGCCGTTCGTATCGCTGCCTCGCCTGCGGCTCCCGATTCTCGACGCGTATATCCTGCGCGCGTTCATCGGTCCGTTTCTGTTTGCATTCGCCGCGTTCTTCCTGTTCTGGGCGTTCAACATCTTCTTTCTGGCGGCGAAGTACATCATCCAGCAGAATGCGCCGTTCTTCTTGGTGCTGCGCTTCGTCGTCTTTCGGATACCGCAATCGATCCCGATGGCGTTCCCGTTTGCGACGCTCGTCGCGACGCTGCTCGGCATGGGGCGGCTGGTCGGCGACAACGAGATCAACGCCGTCCGCACCTCCGGCGTCCCGTTGTGGCGCATCTGCCTAACGCCGCTGATCTTTGGTTTCTTGGCATTCGTTCTCTCGTATGCGATGAACGAGTACATCGCGCCGAAATCGGTCGATCTCTCGACGCGCACGTTCTATCAAATCGTCTACCATACGTCGTCCTTGCCGATAGAGCCACAGTTCTTCCGCAAGGATCCCGACACCAACGACGTCTTCTACGTGAGCCAAGTCATGCCCGACGGCAAGACGATGGTGGGGGTACAGATCTTCAAGCCCGGAAAGTTCGGGTATTTCAACGAGACGCTGCAGGCCAAGAGCGCGACCGTCCGCGGCGCGACGCTCGTGCTGCACGATGTCATCGAGACGCGCTACAACGCGCAAGGCTACCTGACCTCGCAGGTACACGCCAAGGAGGCCTCGATCGGGCTGCCGATGGGCGAGACCGCCGCGGCGTTCATGAGCTCGGCGAACAGCGACGCCTACACGATGTCGAGCGCCCAGCTCAAGAACGAGGTGAACGCGCTGCGGGCGCAGGGCGTCGGCGGCGAAGCCCTCGGCAATCTGCAGGTCAGCCTCGCGAACAAGACGGCCTTTCCGTTTGCCGCCTTCGTCGGCGTGCTTATCGCGCTGCCGCTGGCCATCCGCTTCGGCAGCAAAGGTTGGATGCTTGGCGCCGCGCTGTCGATTCTGGCGTTCTTCGTTTACTACATGATGTCCGACGCGGCCGCGGTCTTCGGCAGCACCGGGCGCGTGAACCCGTACCTCGCGTCCTGGCTGCCGAACGTCGTCTTCGGGCTCGCGGGCCTCGGACTGCTCTGGTACGAAGAACACTAACCGCGTGTTGTCCGACCACAACGGCCCCCGCCGCCCTCGATTGGCGCTCGCATGTTTGCTATCGTTCGTCGCCGCGTATCTGCCGGCGCCGGCGCCGGCTGCTTTCGGGTCGCCTTCGCTCGCACAGCGGCGCGCGCTCGCGCTCTTGAACGGCCAGAGCTGCGCGGCCCGCGCGCGCGGCGCGCTCGTGGCCGACTCCGGGGCCGCGTCGCCGGCGCCTAGCGCATCGCCCACGCCGCAGCCGACGCCGACCTTCCCCGCGCCCCTGAGCGGCCAGTCGCAGCTCTATGCGACGCCGTTCCCGGCCGCCGCGCCGATGACGCCCCCGCCGATTCCGCTGCAGACGCCGCAAGCATCGACGACGAGCGGACCGGTCTACTTGATTCGCTCCTCCGCTCCGCCGCCCACCATCGCACCGGTCGGCGCCCCGACCGGGACGCCCTCGCCCGCGCCAACGGCCGCCGGACCGACTCCGCTGCCGACGCTGCATCCCGGCGACATCGCGGTGCTCGCCGACAAATTCGTCGGCGGCACGAAGCCGGGAACGCCCGGCGATGCGATCGGCAACGTTCACATCTTCTATCAGGACGAAGTTCTCGTCGGCGACCGCGCACACTACGACGGCGCCCGCACCATCGTGGTGAGCGGCAGCCCGTATATCATCAACCGCGAGCAGAACTCGGTGCTCTACGCAGACCGAATCACCTTCGACACGATCGATCAAAAGGCTACGCTCGTCAACGGCCGAGGCGAGAGTTCCCAAGGCGTCGAGCAGGGCTTGGTCTACTTCAACGCGCGCAAACTTAAGTCCAACGCCAAGGGGGTCGCGCACGGCGACTACGCATTCGTCACGACCTGCGCGCGCCCGCGCTCGGGCTACCACATCACCGGACGCACCATCGACGTCTATCCCGGTAACCGCATCGTCATCAACAAAGCCATACTGTGGCTCGGTGCGGCCGCCGTCTTCTTTCTGCCGCGTATCGTCATACCGCTGCGGCAGGTCATCGGACCGCGCCAGAGACCCTCGTTCTTCCCGGAGATCGGCTATAACTCGTATCAGGGATGGTACGTCCGCACCAAGATCGGCTTCGGTAAGGATCAGTACTACTACGGCTACTACAAGGTGGAGTACTACTCTAAGGAGGGCCTGAACCTCGGGTACGTTGCGTTCCTGCAGCGCAAGGACGGCAAACGCCAGACCAGTATCGACTACGAGGAGCAGCAGGATAAGCGCATCGGCCGGACGACCAACACGATCAACGTCCAAGACTTAGAAAATTTCTCGCGTACGGTGCGCGGCAACTTCTCGTTTGCATACAACGATAATTTCGGGGCCCTCACGAGTCTGCCGGCCACCGAGACCATCGGCGCCTCGATCGTGCATGCGGGGGCGCGCGCTTCGCAGACCTATCAGTATTCGCGGAACTCCACCGGCTCGCAGCAAGTCAACGACAGCTTCGGCTTCTCCGACCAGCGCCAGATTACCGCGAACCTGCAGCAGAGTTCGACCTTCTCGTACTCGCGCAGCCAGTCGAGCTACGGCGGGTTCTTCAGTTCCAACTCGTCGGGACATATCGACACGCTCACCCACTGGAGCACCAAGGGCGCCGACTACCAACTGATTTTTGACAAGACGTTTGCCAACCAGCCGTACGGCATCAACAAGCTGCCCGAGCTGCAGATTCGCCCGTATAACTTCCTTCCGCACTTCGTGTTTCCAATTACGAGTCAGTTCACGCTCGGGCAATACAACGAGCCGAGCAATTCTTTCACGACCACGCGCGCCGATCTCGGTTTCGTCTTCGGTCCGGTGCTCTATAAGATCGGCGGCAGCGACTTCCAGTCGACCGTGAACGTCGACCAGTTCGCCTACGGAACCGGAGACCTGAAAGCCGCGATCCGCCAGAACATGAGCCTCTCGACGCCGATCGGCAATCACGTGCTGAACGCCATAACCTACAACGAAAGCAACTACAACGGCCCGGCTTCGGTGCCGTTCCAGTTCTTGGACCAGCAGCCGACCCAGAACTACAAAGGCGCGCAAGATATCTTGCGGTTCTACAACGGAGACTACTACAACCTGACGCTGGGCTTCGCAACCAACTTCAACAGGATGGCCCAGCCCGTCTCCTACCAACTCGCGCTGCGGCCCTCGTATCAATCCTACGTGCTGCTCGGCGGCGCGTTCTCGCCGGGCTCCGGGCTCGGCTTCTCCAGCACCAACGTGCAGTTTTCGACACCCTTCGGGCGCGGAGCCCAACTTCAGTTCGCCGGAGACGTGGATTGGAAGAACAAGGGCCGCATCGAAAACAAGACGATCTACTACAGCCGCATCATCGGCAATTGTTACGAGATCCGCGTGCAGTACAACCAGGCTTCACGGCAGATCAACGTCTCGCTCGAAGTGCTGGCCTTCCCGTCGCATACGGCGAATTTCGGCATCAACACGCAAGGGCCGATCATCCCGACCGGGAGTCTAAACTTCGGCGGACCCTAGCGGGCTGTTGGCAGCGGAGCGCGATCGGCTTTTACTGCCTGCTGTTGCGCCCGCACTTGAAGGTCAGGTCGAAACCGCGCTTTTCGAACGGTCCCGGATCGGTCTTAAACTTCAGGTAGACTGCACGATCTTTGTAGAGCCCCAGAAAATCGTCGTCACCGCCGCTAAGGAAATGCACGACGTTGCGTGAGTCGATCGAATAGCGTCCGGGTGCGTACGGCTTGCGAGCATCGCCGAGTGCGTAGGTTCCGTTGGGATGGAACAGGATGTTCTGAAACCAGTTGATGCTCGCGCCGTACGAGAGACAGGTCCACTGGCCGGAGAGTGCCGGCGCGGCTGCTGCGGGCGTCTTGGTGAAAAGGCTCGAGGCCACGATCCCAAGCAGCATCGCGAAGCGAAGGTAGGATTTCATGCTGGGTCCCCTTGTGGAAAGGTGGGATCATCTTACAGAACCAGGCGTCCGATTTCCGTCCGGCGGCCCACCGCGGGAGCAGCCTGCCCGCTCGGAGCCCGGTGCGGGCCGGTTTAGGCCGCGTCGCAGGGCGGGTGCCCGCACGGGCACGCATCGGACTCGATGTCGTTTTCGACGGCGTTCCTGCAGTCGTCGCTGCAGTATTGAATGTCGCCGACGGCGGCCATGATCACGCAGTTGCAGAGTTCGTGCCCGCAGGCGATCGTTTCAAACATAGCGGCTCACATTCACGGGTTGTTGGCGATCTCGCCGATCGAGATCTGGGCGCTCGCATAGGGTGCTTGAGTAGCGTTCTGCCCCACGAACTGCTGCTGGTCGAAGATCTTCGTTGTATCGATCGACCAGACGAAAGACTGATCGGTCGCTCCTCCGATGCCGAAGGCGTCCAGTGGATTGCCGGAGGTATCGGTCGTAAAGAAATTGACGTACCACGTGGTCTGAGCGGCGGTGGTCGGCTGCGGCTGGGGCGTCGCCGCGGGCGGCGAGGACGAGGGCGAGGGCGAAGGTGACGGCGAGGCGGATGCGCTCGCGCTCGCCGTTGCGGTCGGGGACGGCGATGGGGTGACCGAGATGCCGTAGAACAGCGTGCGGTCGAAGGTAATGGAGAACTCGGTGCCGAGCCCATTGCTATTTGGAAGAAACGTCAGCTGCTGCGGCGTGTAGTAGAGCCGGTAGGGAACGATCGCGACCGCACCGCCGGGGCCGGTTTGATGGATGTACTGATAGAGCACCGGCTGTGCGACGCTGTTGCCGCTCCCTCCGACCACCAGAGCAAAGGAGTAGTTCTGATAATTCGTTTGGTACCCGTTGGCATAAGGTTCTCCGCCCGTCCCGCTCGTATTAAACATGATGACGTACCGGACGTTCGCAAAATCCATTTGACCCTGCGTCTGAAACTTGACCTGCATGGAACCCGCAGCGAGGCCACCGCCCCTTCCGCCGGGCGAGGTGCGGTTTGGCGTGACCTGGCGCCCGCATGCCGCCAGCGCGAGCGCTATGGTGAATAAGACGAGACCCAATCTACGAATCATGTATCCCTCGGAGCGCGCGCTCGAGTTCGGCATCGCCGTCTTGAGCGCGGTGGCCCTTGCGCTGGCATTTCCCAAGGCCGGTCAGGCGTGGCTCGCACCGGTCGGAGCGGCGGGCCTGTTCTGGCTCTGGCAGCGCCTCTCCTGGAAACGAGCCTTCTTCTCCGGCTGGCTCTCGGGAACGGTCTTCTTCGCCGTCACGTTTTGGTGGATATCGTTCACGATCGGCAGCTTCATCGGCGGTTTTGCCTTCGCCGTACCGGTCATCGTCGCGCTGACCGAAGGTCTCGCCTTCGCGCTGGCCGCTGCGAGCAGCGCCGTCGCCGCCCGTTTTGCCCCGCGCGCGCTCGCACCTTTGGCTGCGGCCGCTGCCTTCACGGTCTTCGAGTGGCTGCGCTCGATCGGGCCGCTCGGCGTGCCGTTCGAACAGCTCGGTTACACGCAAGCCGATACGCCGCTGGGCCTCTTCGCTGCCTATGCCGGCACCTACGGCGTGACGTTCGTCATCTGCACGATCGGCGCGTATGCCGCGAGTGCGATCGCCCGCCGGCGCTACCGCAGCGCCGCGGTCGTCTTTGGCACGATCGCCCTCGCTTGGGCGCTCTGCTGGGCGGCATGGCCCGCCCGGGCCGCGGCGCCGCCGACGATGCGCGTTGCCGCCGTGCAAGGCAACATCGCGCAGTCCCTCAAGATGAAGCCCGGAGCCCTCGAACTGGCTATCCGGCGCTACACCGCGCTCACGCGAACGGTCGCCCCATTTCACCCACAACTGGTCGTGTGGCCCGAGACGGTCATCGTCACCGCGCTCGACTACGATCCGGCTTTGATGGCGCGGTTCGCGGGAATCGCGCGGCGCCTTCGCACGACGCTGGTCGTCGGGAGTTGGGATTACCATGCGAACGGATACTACAACGCTCTCTATGTGTTCGGCCCGCTCGGCAGGCTCGCCGGCATCTACGACAAGCGGCAGCTCGTGCCGTTTGCCGAGTCGTTCCCCGGCAAAGCGTGGCTGCACTGGCTTCCCGAGACCTCGTTCATCGGCAATTTTCAGTCGGGCACTGCCGACTCCGTCTACCCAACCGCCGCACTCTCGTTTGCGCCGTTGATCTGCTGGGAGTCGGCGTTTGCCGATCTCGCGCACGGCCAACTCCGTAATGGAGCGCAACTCTTGGTCGTCGCCACCGACGATGCATGGTTCGGAGAGACCTCCGGTCCGTACCAGCACGCGCAGATCGCGCAGCTGCGCGCGATCGAGAGCGGAACCTGGGTCGTGCGCGCGGCCGCGACCGGTATCAGCGGCATCATCGCACCCGATGGGCGATGGACGGCGCGGTCGCAGCTCGACCACCGGGCAGTCGTGCTCGGAATGGTCGGCAGGCCGCCGGGCTCCTTCTTCGCTCGCATCGGACCGCGTCCGGTCGCGCTGACGCTGCTCGCCCTCTATCTCGTCCTGGTTCTGGGTGCGCCGTTCGTGCGGCGCCTGCGGAGCGTCAAGCGTGAAGATTAGAATGGGCGTCCGCTCGGTGGCGATCGCCGCCGGCCTCGCCCTCGCAGCGTTCCTCACGGTCGGCTTCATTCTGGCCGGCCGCGAGCCCATGCCCAACACTCCCAATTCGCAGCCGATCGTCCTCAAAGGCGGGCACGTCTCGAACCACCGCATCGACACGAAGTCGTGGAGCTTCGATTACAAGCGGGCGGAACAATCGCCGAACGGATCGGTAGCCACGATCACCGGCATCCACAACGGCATACTCTTTCGCAAAGGTAAACCGTATCTGCGCATATCGGCGCAGGAAGTCTCGATCAACACGGCATCCTTGGATTTTACGGCCATCGGCGACGTGCATATCGAATCGGCCAACCCAAAAGCGAACGATGGGCGATCGTTCGATACCGATCTGGTCGAGTGGGAAGACGGGCTGAAGCACCTCGCGATGCCCCATCCAAGCATCGTTCGCACGCGCGGCCAGACTCTCAAGGTGGATTCCATCACCGTCGACTTCAAGAAAGGACTGGTCACGCTCGAAGGCGTGCACGGCGGCATCCACCTCTCACGATGACGGGCCTTTTTCGCGTTCCGTTTCGGCACGTTTCTTCTTGGCCTCGGCGACCAGGCTCTTCACCTTTTGCCCGCCCTTATGACCGATCTGCTCGTAGAAACCCGTACCGTACTTGTCCTTGACGACCCGGCCGCCTTTACGCCCGATCGATTCGTAGAACTCCGCACCGTGGCGCTCGCGCGTCACCTGGCCGCCTTTACGCCCGATCTCTTCGTAGAACGTCGAGCCGTAACGGTCCCGGACGGTATCGCCGCCTTTTTTCCCGGCATCGCGAACGGACATATCGCCCGACCCGTTATCCGGCCCGTCCTTAGGTTTTGCCATAGTGGGCCCCTAGGTCGGCTTGCGCTTTAACTTCTGCCCGCCTTTTTGGCCGATCACCTCGTAAAAGGACGGGCCGTACTTTTCTTTGGTCGCCTCCCCGCCCTTACGGCCTATGGCCTCGTAGAACTCCGTGCCATACTTGGCCTTGACGCGCTCGCCCCCGCGCTTGCCCGCCTCTTGCACGGTCATCCCGCCGCCGGAATGGCGCACTTGCATCTCGTCTTGAATCGCCATGTGGTTTCGCACCTCTATAGAGAATATGTCTAGGACCCAATTACCCATACGACCGCTTGCTAAACGACGGGGCAGACAGGACTATCCAAGCGTGATCTCGACGCACCTCAAACCGATGGCCCGTACCAGCGCGCCGGTGCGCGGCTCCTTCGTGCCGGCGTTCCTGGCAGCCGCCGTTCTTCTCGGCGCCTCCGGTCCGATCTCGATTCGCGTCAACCTCAATCGCAACTCGTACGATCTGCTCGGCGCCCTCGCCGTCACGATCTCCGTAGATAATCGCACCAACGGACCGTTACTCGCGCGCTTTCCGACCTCGAACCTCTACGATATCCAGGTGCTCTCGGGGAAGACCGTCGTGTGGGACTACGCTGCAGCCAACCGCGCGGTGGCGATCGCCCATACGCGGGAGATCGCACCCCATCTCACGACGCTCGGCACCTATGTCTGGAACGAAACCGCCGGCGGCCGGAGCGTTGCGCCGGGGGTCTATACGCTGCGCGTACGACTGCTCGACGAGCGGTACGCCGCAAGCGAACGCGTCGTCGTAAGGTTCGCTCCACCACTTCCGATCGCGGCTCTGAGTCATTTCGCCGGTAAGGACCAAGTAACGACCGCGGGCTCGGTCGTCGCAGGAGGAACCTCGCTGCGCGATGGCAGCGGCTCGATCGCACTCTCGCGGCGTCTGCCGGCCACGCCGCAGGGTACGCCCGTCGTGGTGCGCGGCTACGTCGTCCGCCTCCGCAGCGGAGCGCTGCTCCTCGACGTCATGCGCTCCGCACCCCTCGCTCCTGTGGCGCAAGGTTTACCTCTGCAGAACAACGCGGAATAAGAGGCTCATTGCAATCGATAGGAGTGAGATCCATGAATACACCGTTCCACAAGCTTCGCTCCCTGGCAGCGACCGCTGCCATGGTCGCGGGTTTCGGCCTCATCACCGCTGCGACTGCGGCGGCCGCTTCCGCAGGCGAGCCACCCATGCTAAGCGTCGGCTCCGCGTTCGTGGACGCGGGCGGCGGCCCGGGCAGTTTTTCGTCGGTACGCGCTTCCGAGGCGATGTTCGGTCAACGCACCGTGCAGCACGAATTCGTTCGGTTACGCCGAGCGTACGGGGCACGTAACCTTAACCGTTTCGTAAATATCTACGATTTCGCCGTCAACGACGCGTGGCAGCGTGCCGGCCAGGACAACGTCGGGTTCCCACCGCCGGCTTCGCTTGCGGGCAAGACTCTTGCGCTCGCCCTCGTTAAAGCCGGAACGTCGGGCCACGATACGTTCTCGTTCGGGCGTATGCTCGGTACGGCGCTAACGCCGAGAGTCGCCCATCAGGTGACGCGCGATATAACCGCACGCTTCGGAGCCGCGGCGGAGGCTCGTTTCAGCAAAATGGCAGATGCGGAGTTCGTCGACTTCGCGCGCACGCTCGGGAACCGCAACCTCCGTTCGGCAGCTCGCGGTACGTCATCGTAAGATCGCTTCGTACACGGCTTTGGTGCGCTCGCGCAAGCGCTCGAGATCGCCGTCGTTCTCGATGACGTAATCGGCGCGCGCGCGCGCCACGTCCGGATCGATCTGCGCCGCGATGCGCGCGCGGATCAGCTCTTCGCCGGCGCGATCGCGCCGGACGACGCGCGCGATGCGCTGCTCCTGCGATGCCGTAACGACGATGGACTTGTCGACCAAATCGGCGTACCCGGTCTCGAAGAGCAGCGGAACGATATGAACGATGGGCTGTCCGGGCTTCGCGAACCGCTCGCGCTCGGCGGCGAGGCGCCGTACGTGGGGATGCACGATCTCGTTGAGCCGCGCGAGCGCTCCGGGATCGCGGAAGACGATCTCGGCCAGCGCCGAACGGTCCAGGACGCCTTCGCGCACGACCTGCGGCCAGCAATGGGCTATCTGGAGCAGGCCGTCGCTGTTGGGCGCGACGGCTTCGCGCGCAAGGAGGTCCGTATCGATGAGAAAGGCGCCGAACGACTCGAGCAGGCGCGCAACCTCGCTCTTCCCCGAACCGATCCCCCCCGTGAGCCCTATGCGTACGCCCATCGCCGTGCGGCACGCTCGTGCCTGCCGAAAACCGTTACTCGGGGAGTGCTTCCACGGCGGAGGGCGGCTCGGAGTCGGCGATCGTCCCCAGCGGAACGTCCTCGTCGACGACGTACTTCTCGATCTCTTCGGGCGGAATGTCGGCCACGTGCTGGATCGACGCGGTGATGCGGCGCGTCGACTGGTTGATGGTCAGCAAGGTAACCTCGACCTCTTGGCCGGGGCTGAACTGCGCGCCCGGATCGAACTCGCCCTTCGGGATCATCGCGAGCACGCCCGGCACGATCTCCACCAGCAGATAGTTTGGCGTGACCTTGACGACCTGCGCCGTCATTGCGTTGGTCTCGTAGAGATTGTGCGCGTGCTCGTCCCACGGATCGGGCAGCGCGTGTTTCAGCGAAAGGCTTACTTTCTTGGCATCCGGGTCGAACTTCATGATCTCTACGTTGACGACGTCGCCGATCTTCACCGCTTCGGAGGGATGCTTGATGCGCGCGTAGCTGAGCTCGCTGTTGTGAATCAAACCATCGATGCCGCCGAGATCGACGAACGCACCGAACTCGGCTAGACGGACGACGACGCCTTCGCGAATCTGTCCGACTTCCAGCGTTCCGAGCAGCTCTTGCTTTTTGGCGTTGAGCTCCTCTTCGAGTACGAGGCGTTGCGAGAGCACCACGCGGTGGCGCTTGTGGTCGAGGTCGATAACCTTGAGGCGAAGCTTCCGGCCGACGAGTTCGTCGAGGTTGCCCACGGGCTGCCGGCGGATCTGCGATGCGGGCACGAAGCCGCGCATGCCGAGATCGACGAGCACCCCGCCCTTTACGACCTGCGTCACGGTCGCCTCGATCACCTCATCGTGGTCGTGCGACTCGATGACCTTCTCCCAGGTCTTCAGCGCGCGCGCCCGGCGCTCCGAAAGGAAGAGCGTACCATCGTTGTCGTCGATCCGATGGATCATGACTTCGAGGGTGTCGCCGACCTTGAGTTCCTTGGGATCGATCGCGAGCGAGAGTTCGCGGAATGGGAGGCTGCCTTCGGATTTGCCCCCGATGTCGACGAGCAATTCGTCTTTGTCTTTTTGAACGATGACGCCGGTCAGAACCTGACCTTCGTCGAGGACCTTGAGCGACTCTTCGTAGAGACGCTGTTCGAATGCGAGTTGATCCTCTTCTTCGTGGTGTGCCGGTGCTATTTCAGTCGTAGAGATGGTAAAAGTTCCTACCTTCGTTTGAATTTTATTCGTTGTCGTATCTGTCGCCGTTGGTCGTGTGGCGGTTACCGTTGACAGCCCCGGCACCACCACGTTCCCCGCTGCCCGAGGACCGTGCGGACGATCGGGCGGCCGCACCGGTCGCACGGCTCGCCGAGCTTTCCGTAGACCGAGAGGACGTTCTGGAAACCACCCTTGCGTCCATCCGCATCCACGTAGTCGTCGACGCTGCTCCCGCGCATCTCGATCGCGCGGTTGAGAACGTCCACGAGGCAGCGGTGAAGCTGGCGAATCGCCGGTTTCGTGAGCGATTTCGCGGGCGCGCCCGGACGAATCCGAGCCTTCCAGAGCGCCTCGCAGGCGTAGATATTACCTACACCGGCAATGCGCCGCTGATCGAGGAGAAAAGCCTTGATCGGCGTCGTCCGCCCCGCAAGCATACCGATAAAGCGCTCAGGAGTAAAGTCCCCACCCAGCGGCTCGACGCCCAAGGCCGCGTCCCACGCCTCTCCCGGCCCAACCAGCCGCATGCGGCCGAACTGCCGGACGTCGGCAAACGCGAGCCGGTCGCCGTCACCGAAGCACAGGGTCAGGTGCGTGTGGGGATGCGGAGATCCCCCGGCACCCGCGACGAGCAGACGGCCCGTCATGCGCAGGCTCGTAACCAGGGACCGCCCCGAAACCAGTTCTAGAACCACGTATTTCCCGCGCCGCGCGACCCCAACGATGCGCTCGCCGGCCAGGGTGCGCGAAAAGTCGACCCCGGCGGGTGCGACGGCGACCTTGGCAAGGCGAACCTGCACGCGAGCGATCGTCTTGCCGACGATCTTCGCGCGCAGTCCGCGCGCGATGGTCTCGACTTCGGGAAGTTCCGGCACGGCGTCCTAGGAGGCTGGCGGAGTTAAGCGCGTGATTCCGCCGATCTTCGCGCCCGGCACGATGCCGTCTCTAGCGGCTTCGCCGGCGTTGAGTTCGATGACGTACTTCCCTACCCCATCGCGGCGCGGGATCCGGTCGTCGGGGGTCGTGGGGGGCACGGTCGGAACCCAGGACGCAACCGAGCGCACCGTACCGTGCGCGCTCACGAAGACCATGTCGAGTGGAATCAGCGTGTTCTTCATCCAGAATTGGACCGGCCCATCCGCATCGAAAACGAAGACCATGCCCGCGTGCGCCGGCAATACGGCGACGCCCATCAGCCCGCGTTCGCGCGACCGATCGGTATCGGCAACCGCAACGCGAAGCGTCGCCTTGGGCGCGGCGACCGTCGCCGTCGGCTTGAAAGCCGCCAGCCGAACGGCCATCGCCAGCGTGCTAAAGATCGTTCGACACCTCCACGTCGTACCAGTTGCTTCCCACCTTCAACGTAACCTCGAGCGGCACGGAGAGGCTCGCGGCACCCTCCATCTCCTCTCGTACCATTTGCGCGACGTCGCGTAGCCGCTCGCGCCGCACTTCGAAGATCAACTCGTCGTGGATCTGAAGCAGCATGCGCGCGTCGTACCCGGCCTGCGCCAGCCGCGCGTCGATCCGCACCATCGCCAGCTTCATGAGATCGGCCGCGCTCCCTTGTAACGGAGCGTTGGTGGCTTCGCGTTCCGCGGCGGCGCGCAGCATATAGTTGCTCGACGTCAGCCCCGGCATATAGCGGCGCCGCCCCATGAGCGTCGTCACGTAGCCGAGATCGCGTCCCCGTTCGATCGTCCGCTCGACGTACGCGCGAACCTCGGGGAAGCGGGCGAAGTAAGCGGTGGTGATCTCCTTGGCTTCGGCGCGCCCGATCTCGAGGCGCTGCGCGAGCCCGAAATCGGACATTCCGTAGAGCAGCCCGAAGTTCACCGACTTGGCCATGCGCCGCTGGTTGGCGTCGACGGTATCTTCGGGTGCGAGTGAAAAGATCTGGCGCGCCGTAAAATCGTGAATATCGCGGCCTTCGTGGAACGCGCGCCGCATCGCCTCGTCGCCCGAGAGGTGCGCCATCAAGCGCAGCTCTATCTGGCTGTAATCCGCTGCGAGCAAGACGTACGCGTCGCCCGGCGCGACGAACGCCTTACGAATGCGCCGCCCGAGCTCGCCGCGTACCGGAACGTTCTGCAGGTTTGGATTCGTCGAGCTTAAGCGGCCCGTCGCCGTCGCCGTTTGATTGAAGACCGTGTGCAGCCGGCGATCCGCCGGGCTCACCAGTTGCGGGATCACGTCGATATAGGTGTTCTTGAGTTTCGTGACCTCGCGGTACTCGAGCACCTTCGCGCAGATCGGGTACTCGCGCGCGAGCGATTGAAGCACTTCGACGCCGGTCGCCCAGCCGGTCTTGGTCTTCTTACCGCCGGGTATCCGAAGCTTCCCAAAAAGAACGGCGCCCAGCTGCTGCGGGGAACCGACGTTGAACTCTTCTCCCGCAAAGTCGTAGATTTGGTTCCGCAAGCGCACGATCGCCGCATCGCACTCGGCCGCCAGATCCTCGAGTTTCGACGGATCGACCGCTATGCCGGTCCATTCCATCTTAGCCAGTACCGGCGCCAACGGAACCTCGACGTCTTCGTACAACTTCAACTGATCTCGCTCCGCCAGTTCGGCGCGCGCCGGTTCTATCGAGCGAAGCGCCGCGTCGGCGGAGGAGGCCGCATCGCCGCCAGCCGTCATGGCGAGCAAGTCGTGCGTGGCGTCACCGACGGCGACGAACGATCGCGACGGATCGAGAAGGTGCGCGGCGATCATCGTATCGTCGGCGAAGGGCCGCGGCGCGAAACCGCGCGCATGGAGCGCCTCGAGCACGTTCTTGGCATCGTGCGCCCCGAGGCGCTGCGACCCACTCCACAGCGCCGCGAAAGCCGAGCGCACCGGCTCGTTCGCAAGCGCCCCCAGGAGAAAGCCGATGCCCGATCCCGGAGCGGCCGAGATGCCGATCTCCTCGTCCCCATGCAGCGCCAGCATCAAGCGGTCCGCGCGGCCGAGTTCCAGCAGATCCTGCGCCAGCGATGCGAACTCCGGCGGATCTGCCGCCGCAGCATAGGAGCGATAGGCGCCCTCGATCTTCGGCGCCGCACCGCCGAAAAGCGGCATCTCCGCGGGCGGCCGCAGCTTGGCAAGGAGCGATTTGAACTCGAGCTCCGCATAGAGGCGGTAGAGCTCGTCGTTGCCGGGCGGCTCGTAGCGCGCGCCGTTCCAGTCGAGCGTTACGTCGGCGAGATCGTTCTTGATCACCGATACGTCGCGGCAAACCTGCGCCTGGCCGCCGTACCGCTCGATCAGCGCCTGTAACTTCGGCGAGCCGGCGAGTTCGGGATGTTCCACCAGGTTGTCGAGCGTCCCGGCGGCTTTGATGAGCTTGATCGCGGTCTTCTCACCCACGCCGGGGATGCCCGGGAGGTTGTCGGACGGATCGCCTTTGAGACCGCGGTAGTCGGGCAGCTGCGACGGATCGAGTTCGTAGCGCTCGCGCACCGCGGCGACGTCGTAGCGGGCGAGATCGCTGATGCCCCGGCGCGTCATAAGCACGCTCGTATGCTCGTCGACGATCTGCAGCAGATCGTTGTCGCCCGATACGACGACGACGCGCTCTCCGAGTTCGCCTGCCTGCCGCGCGAGCGTCGCGATGACGTCGTCGGCCTCCTCGCCTTCCTGTTCGAAGATCGGAATGCGGTAGGTCTGCAAGATCTTGCGCACGAGCGCAAACTGGCTGCGGAGTTCGTCGGGCATCTTCTCGCGCTGGGCTTTGTATTCGCGAAACATCGCGATTCGCTGGGCCGGCAACCCTTTGTCGAAGGCCGCGACGACGTGGCTCGGGCGTTCGTCGCCGACGAGCTTGTTCAGCATCATCGTGAAACCGTAGGCGGCGTTGATCGGCACGCCGCCGGCCGTCGAGAGAGACGGAAGCGCAAAGAACGCCCGGTAGACCAAGCCGTAGGTGTCGAGCAGCATCAGGCTATCGGCACGTGGCGCTCGCTGCGCCGCCATCACCGCACCACCAACTTCGAAGAGCCGGCCACGACGCGCCCGTCGTCGTCGATCTCGAGGATCGATACCAGATAGGTGCCCGCGACGCGCGGAACGCGCAACTCGATGCGATCGCCGTCGTGCCGTTCGACGCGCCAGTAGACGCTTTGCGTGGCCGCTTCGGCCAGCGTGAGATCTTGGGGCGGCGCCGTGCGCCTTGCGAAGGTCATGACCTGTGCGTGATGGCCGGTGGAATCGACCCACGGATGCCACGACGGAACCGGCGGCGCCGTATCCTGCGACGTCGTGCTTCCGATCGCAAGGAGATCGGGCGCGGTCTCGAACAAAGCGGAGCCGCTCGGCTCTCCGCGCGTGAGGCGCACGACCAGCGTGCCCGCGCCGGGTTTGAGGTCCGCGAGCCGCAAGGTTGCGAGTGCGCCCGGCGCGTACGAGCCCTCGTTCAAAAGAAGCGGCGCGGAGATCGGGCGCCCCGCCGCGTCGACGTGCAGCGGCGTACTGCTCCATACGAGCCCGCCGCCGCGCACGAATGCCGCGCCGATCTGCAGCGTGCCCGGAGCATCCACCGCTCGAAACGTTGCGTACGCCCGCCCGTCGCGCACCGGAACGACGTGGGCCTGCGAGCCTTCGGCGCTCTCGTAGGTGAGGAGCGCGTCGCCCTGTGCGCCGCGCGCAACGGCCGTGACCCGGATCTCCTCGTTCGCAACGTAACGCTTCTCGTTGAGCTCGATGCGCACGTCTCCGCTATCGGTCTGCTGCGGGTCCTGCATCGCTTGCGGAACGATCTGTACTTGCTGTGCGTCCATCGCCGTAGCGCCGTCCACGACGGTGCTGGCGATCGCGAGGTTCGAGCCGAGCTGCGGCGAGCTAAAGCTCCCGCGCGCGTAGCCGCCTCCATCCAACGTGACGGTCTGCTCGGCGATCGAAGCGCCGTGGAGCAACTGCACGCGCACCGCCAGATGCCCGACGGGCTTGCCCGTCGCTACCGAGTCCGCCGACACGTCGAAGCCCAGCGGCGTTCCCAAACTCATGCGATCCCTGTCCAGCACCAGCCGCAGGGCGACGGGCGCCGTGGGCACGACGACGCGCGTGACCGCGGTCGCGCCGCCGGATTCGACCCGCACGCCGTAGGTGGAGGCAAGCCCGTCGGTCGGGTGCGGAATCGCAACGAACGCCGTACCGTCCGCGCCGGTTCGCACGCTGGTTTCGTACCACTTGGTCGTTCCCCAGGGTGTCGCGCCGGGCTGCGTTCCGATAAAGACGTGCGGCGAGCGAATGACCCCGACGCGCACGGTCACGTCGGGCGCGGCTCTGCCTTCGCGCAGCGCGCGCACCACCAATGGGACGTCCTCGTTCGGATTGCAGGCGAACCGGCACCGTGAGGCGACTTCGAGCAACAACCCGCCCGCATCGGCGTCCACGTGCAGCGTCGTGCCGGCCGTCGCGCCGTCCACGGTCGCAAGCACCGCGTAGTCGCCGGCGCGGCTGCGCGGTGGAATGCGCATCGTCGTTACAAAGGCGCCGGCGGGATCGAGATGCGCGTTCGATTGCGCGATCGGCTGGCCGCGCTGCAGGATGACGACGCGCGCGGTTCCGCGCGACGGTCTCAAAAGAGCGCCGTCGCGCGAGCGCGCGAAGCCAACCACGTGCACCTCGTCGCCCGCGTGTACCACGGCGGAATCGAGCTTGAGGCCGACGATCGTCGCCGGCAACGGCGCTTGCGGCAAAAACGAGACGAACGCGCTGCCGTCGCCCCACTGCGCAAGCGCGAAGACCGGCGCGGGGCGACCCGACCAGCGGATGACGCCGTGCGCGTCGGTGTAGCGCGTGACGAAGCGGCTGTTCACGACGAACAGGACGCGCATGTGGTCGAACGGGCGTCCCGTCCCGAGGTCGGCTCCGTAGAGGAGGATGCCGCCTGGAGTCTCCTTCGCCAAGAGGCCGACGCGCGTGCGGTTGATCCAGACCTGCTCGCCCACGTCGCCGCGCCGCGCCTCAACCACGAAGAAGCCCTGACGGCGCCCGAGCGGCACCGGAACCTCGTTAGACTGGAACTGATACCCTCCGGGAGGCGTGAAACTCCATGTGGCAAGCGGTTTGTAGCGGCGCGTATCGATCGCGCGGGGGCGCGTGTTGGCTCCGGCCGTCAGCACGTCGGCCGGATCGACGTGGTAGACCGCGAACGCCACCGGTGCGTTCGAGTAGGTGTCCAGGCGGACGGTCGTCGGCTTCCATGGGACGTTCGAATCCCGCGCGAACAAGGCAAAGTACGCGTCGAGCTTGTGAAAATCGACGATCTGCCTGGCCGCCGCGGCCGGAATCGGCGCGAGCAGCGCGGCGGCGAGCAGGCCGGAGAGCAAGGGTCTAAACCAACGCAGCATGGGCAGTCGCCCTTCGACAGCCGGGACGCCAATGTCATGCCGTCGAAGGAACTTCGCGTGGATGAGCAAGCGCCCAGCGGGAACTCAACGACCGATCGTTGCCGTTACTGCGGCAATGCGCTACCGGAGCCAGGATCGCGTAGCGAGACGACCGCGCACTATCAAGTCATCGTCGCGTGCGCATCGTGCGGACACGCCTTTGCCGTCCTTTCAAAAAATTAGGATCGATGAACCGCTACTGGATACGTGCGATCGTGCTCTCCGCGGCCCTTGCCTTGGCCTCGGCCGCGACCGCTACGGCGAGAGTCCCGGCCCCGGCCGCCCTTCCGACACCGCCGCAGCCGACGGTCCCGCTCCACACGGCCTTCAACGTCGAGGTCAACCATCTCGGCCAGGTCGTGCTCGTGAAATCCGGGACGTCGTCGAAGAATTTGACCTTCAACGCCCAAACCTACGGCAACGTGCTGCAGATGTGGATCCGCCGCCAGGACGGCACGGCGGTGGTCGGCATGTACCGCGTCACCTACGACTACAACCCGAAGACCCACGGTATCACCCGTAGCGTGAAGCTGCTGTGGGCCGGAGGAGACTGGGGCAACCAAGAGGGCGCCGCCAACCAGATGCTCGACGTCATGAAGCGCCGGCAGGAAGCCGCGCGGCGTAAGGAAGAGCGGAACCTTCCCGATATCAACGCCGCGATCCGCAAAGCGCTGGCCGCGCCGGCTCCTTCCGCTACGCCGCAGCCGTAGGCGCGCCGATGCGCAGGCGCCGTACCCGCAAAGATCTCGCTCCGATCCCGTTCGAGAGCCTGCTTCGCGACGATCGAACTCGCAGCTGCGATGGCAAGGACGCCTACCCGAGCGAAGCCCACGCTCGCGCCGTCGCTGCGATGAACGGCCTCTCCGGCGCCCTCTTCACCTATCGCTGCAGGTACTGCGAGCAATGGCACTTGACGCGGCGCCGGGAGCAACGATGCGATACGTGAGTTTCGAGCGCGACGGCCGCGTGCGCCCCGGAGCGATCGATGGTGACGACGTCGTCGCGATCGCATCCGAAACGTTGCTCGACTACATCGCGCTGCCCGCCGCCCGGCGCATCCTCGCCCACACGCAGGAACGCTTTCCGCTCGCCGGCGTGCGGCTCGTAGCGCCGGTGCGCCCGCGAAAGAACGTCTTCTGCGTCGGACGCAACTATTTGGAGCACGCCAGAGAGCGCGCACGCGCGGCCGGCCACGAGTTGAAGCTTCCCGACGTGCCGACGTTCTTCTCCAAAGCACCGACGGCGATCGCCGATCCCGGCGCCACGCTCGCGCTGCAGGCTAGGATCTCGCAGGAATACGATTGGGAGGCCGAACTCGCGATCGTCATCGGCGCGCGCGTCAAAGACGCCACTCCGGCGCAAGCGCTCGATGCCGTTTTCGGCTACACGTGTTTGAACGACGTTACGGCACGCGACCTGCAACGAGCGCACGGCCAGTGGTTCAAGGGAAAGAGCCTCGACGGCAGCTGCCCGATCGGGCCGTGGATCGTATCGCCCGACGAGATCGGCCACGTGCAAACGCTCGAGATCGCGCTGACGCTCAACGGTACGGTCAAACAGCGCGGCAATACGGCCGACATGATCTTCGACGTGCGGCGCATCATCGCGGAGCTGAGCCGCGGCATGACCCTCGAGCCGGGGGACGTCATCGCAACGGGAACGCCCGACGGCGTCGGTTCCGCCCGCACGCCGCCCGAGTTCTTCAAGGATGGCGACGTGGTCGAAGTCACGATCGAGAAGGTCGGGACGCTGCGCAACACGATCCGGCTCGTTTAACCGGTTACCGGTGAGGCCGGAGGTTTCGTTGGCGTCGTGCGGAATTCGCACGCTCATGAACGTCGCCGTCCCCCGTGAAACCGCCTTTAACGAGGCGCGAGTTGCACTCGTGCCCGAGACCGTCGCTCGGCTCGTCAAAGCCGGCGCCACGGTAACTATCGAGCGTGGCGCCGGTACGCGCGCCGCCTTCCCAGACGACTCGTACGTGCAGGCCGGAGCGTCGATCCAGGACGATCCGGCCGCACTCTTTGGTAACGCCGATTTGGTCGCGTGCGTAGGGCGCCCCGCCGATGCCACGCTGGGCGCGATGCGGCGCGGCGCCGCAGTACTCGGTCTGCTGGCTCCGCTTGGGGACCCACAGTACGTCAAACACCTCGCAGAGGCCGGCGTGACCGCGCTCTCCATGGATGCGATCCCCCGCATCACCCGCGCTCAAAGTATGGACGCGCTCAGTTCGCAGAGCAACATTGCCGGATATAAAGCGGTCTTGCTGGCCGCCGTCGCGCTTCCCAAGTTCTTCCCCATGCTCACGACCGCAGCCGGAACGATTCCTCCGGCGAAGGTGCTGGTGCTCGGGGCCGGCGTTGCCGGCTTGCAGGCGATCGCCACCGCCCGACGCTTGGGCGCGGTCGTTAGCGCGTACGACGTACGAGCGGCGGTCAAAGAGCAAGTGCAGAGTTTGGGCGCTACATTCCTGGAGGTCGATCTCGGCGTCGACGCCGAGGGCGCGGGCGGCTATGCCAAAGAGCTGACGCCCGAGCAGATCGACAAGCAGCGCCGCTTCATGGTGGATGCCATCGGAAAATCCGACGTCGTCGTCACCACCGCGCTCGTGCCCGGCCGGCCGGCACCGCGGCTCATTACCGAAGAGGCGGTCGCGGCGATGAAACCCGGATCGGTCATCGTCGACCTCGCTGCCGAAGCCGGCGGCAACTGCGCGCTCACCAAGCCCGGCGAGACCTTCGTCACCGCCGGCGGAGTGCAGATTCTCGGGGAGACGAACTTACCCTCGACCATGCCCCACCACGCAAGCCAACTCTACTCGCGCAACGTGTTCGCGCTCTTGGGTGTCATCGTCAAAGATAACGCGCTTCACCTGGATTTCGACGACGAGATCGCCCGCGGTACGACCATCGCGCACGGCGGCAAGATCGTCCACAAACCAACGCTCGACGCACTCGGAGAAACCGGAGCAGCATCGTGAATCACGGGCCCGACCTCTTTCAACTCCTGACGGTTTTCATTTTAGCGATCTTCGTCGGTTTCGAAGTCATTTCGAAGGTGCCGACGACGCTCCACACGCCGTTGATGTCGGCTACCAACGCCATCCACGGCGTCGTGCTGGTCGGCGCGATCGTCATCGTGGCCCAGCTCTTCGGTGGCGGAACGCCGTCGACGGCACTGACGGTCCTCGGCATCTGCGCGGTGGCCCTCGGAACGATCAACGTGGTCGGCGGCTTCGCCGTCACCGAACGAATGCTGCAGATGTTCAAGAAGCGGGAGCCGGCCAAGAAATGAC
Organism: bacterium; assembly: GCA_021790935.1. Lineage (GTDB taxonomy): Bacteria > Vulcanimicrobiota > Vulcanimicrobiia > Vulcanimicrobiales > Vulcanimicrobiaceae > JAJYFL01. The sequence goes on along the minus strand of JAJYFL010000001.1, from coordinate 244,073 downwards.
GTTCGACCTACAATCCCTTTTGCTCGACGCGGCGGAGCTCGCCGCGATCGTGCTCTTCATCCTTGGGCTGCGCTTCCTGAGCTCGCCCGCTACCGCGCGACTGGGCAACCGGCTCGCGGCGGTCGGTATGCTGATCGCTCTGGTCGCGGTACTCTACTCGACGCACGCGCTCGGCTGGTGGGCGATCCTCGCCGGCATCGCGATCGGCGCAGCTATCGGCTTCTTCTCCGCGCTCAAAGTCAAGATGACGGCGATGCCGCAGATGGTCGCGCTGTTCAACGGCGCCGGCGGCGGCGCGGCCGGCCTCATCTCGTCGGTAGAGTTCTTCGTCTCGGTGCATCCCTATGGCTGGACCATCTCCGTCTCGCTCGTCTTGAGCGCGATCATCGGCTGTTTGAGCGCCGCCGGGTCGATCATCGCGTTTCTCAAGCTTCAAGAGCTGATGACCGGGCGCCCCATCACCTACAAGGGCCAGCAGGTCGTCAACGGGATCGTCGCGCTCGGTATCGTCGTTCTGGGCGTGATGCTGATCGCAACGCAGGGCGTCGATCCTGCGTGGGTCTTCCTCGCGATGCTCGCAGCGGCTCTGCTGCTCGGCGTCTTCTTCGTGCTGCCGATCGGCGGCGCCGATATGCCGGTCGTCATCTCGCTGCTCAACTCGTTCACGGGCGTCGCCGTTGCCATCACCGGTTTCGAACTGAACAGCAACCTGCTGATCATCAGCGGATCGCTCGTCGGCGCGAGCGGTACGCTGCTTACGATTCTCATGGGGAAGGCCATGAACCGCCCGCTCACCAACGTGCTTTTCGGCGCCTTCGGCTCGGGCGGCGGCATGGAGACGAGCACGAGTTCCGGCGGCCAGCAGAACGTCCGCGCGACCAGCGTCGAGGACGTTGCGGTAATGCTTGCCTACGCGCAGCAAGTGGTCGTGGTCCCCGGTTACGGCATGGCCGTCGCGCAGGCGCAGCACAGCGTGCGAGAGCTCGCAGATCAGTTGGAGAAACGCGGCGTCGCGGTGAAGTACGCAATCCACCCGGTGGCCGGGCGCATGCCCGGGCACATGAACGTTCTGCTAGCCGAGGCCAACGTACCGTACAATCAGCTCTACGACATGGACGACATCAATCCCGAGTTTCCGCGCACCGACGTCGCGCTCGTAATCGGAGCCAACGACGTCACGAACCCAGCCGCGCGCAACGTTGCCAGCTCGCCGATCTACGGCATGCCGATCCTCGACGTCGACAAAGCGCAGAACGTCGTCGTACTGAAGCGCTCGATGCGTTCGGGCTTCGCCGGCATCGAAAATCCGCTCTACGAGTTACCGAACTGCTCGATGCTCTTCGGCGACGCAAAGGCAAGCGTGAGCGCCTTGACGGCTGCGGTCAAGGCGGTATGACGACCGCCTGTCAGCGGCGCGTGCGTTCGTATGCGTCGCGCGAGAGGAATGCGAGGACGAGGACGGCGACCGGCAGCAGCACGTAGTCGAACCAGATGCCGAGCCGCGCGATCCGATCGAGGTGCGCCACGGCCGCGCCGGCGCTGAAGACGGCGAAGACCAGCGTCGCGGCCAAACGCATCTCGTAGCCACGCCAGAGCGAGGCCATCGCAACCAGAGCCGTTCCGAACTCGGCCCACGCGAGCTCCGATTCGAAGGGGCTGGGTTTCCAGCCGGTCGAGGCCGCCGCAATCGGTTGAAAGAACGCGTGCGAGATGCCCGCCCACGCGAGCGTCAAGCCGACGCTGTAGAACAAGATCTCACCCCAGAGCACGTAAGCGGTCGTGACGACGACGTGTTGCCGGCTGGCTCGGCGGCTCTTGGCGATTGCAACGACGACCGCCACCGCGAACGTCAGGATACCGAAGTTGTTCAGAATCGTAGAAACGACGTGCGCGATCGGCATGGCATCCTCACTCTTTGACGGTCCAGTCGTATGCGTTCCAGGTTGGAAGAAAGGCGTTGGGATCGAATCCGTGCAGCCGCGTGCGGTACGCGTAGATGTAATCGGCGTTGAAGAGGAAGATCGCCGGAACCCGGCGCGCCACGATCGTCGCGATGCGCGCGTAGAGCCGTTTGCGCTCGTTCTGCGACGTCGATGCGAGGGCGCGCCGCTCGAGCGCGTCCACCCGCGCGCTGCAGAAGCGCATGTAATTCGAAGCGCCGTGGCAGCCGACGATCGAGGAGTCGTCCGGATCGGCGCCCATCGTCCATACGACGTAGGCCATGTCGAACTTGCCGCTGCGCAGGATGCCGCCTAGGGACGCGGGCGCGTACATCTGCGCGTTGCTCACGGATTTCAGCGTTACGTTCACGCCACGCAGCCGCAGCTCGGCCTGCACGACGGTCGCGACGCGAACGCCCGTTGCGGATTCGGGGAACTGCACGTACTCGAGAGAGAGTTCTCTTCCGCCCTTATAGCGCATGCCGTTGCGGCCGCGCCGCCAGCCGGCCGCATCGAACAGCGCATCGGCAGCCTTCGGGTCGTAACCCGGCTCCTTTACCGATGGATCGTATGCCCAAGAGAACTGCGGCTGCAGCATGTTGGTAACGGGATAGGCGCCCAGCGTGATCTTCCGGCTGATGCCGCCGCGATCGATCGACATCGCGAGCGCCCGGCGAACGCGCACGTCGCGAAGCGGCGCGCGTGCGGTATTCAGCGCTATCCCCGCGACCACGGCCGTCGGGACGACGCGATAGCGTATCCCGCGCTTGCCGCGCAACGCGGCCTCCTGCACGGGTGCGATCAAGTTCCAGTCGACCCGGCCGGATTCCAGCATCACGAGATTCGTGTTCGGGTCCGGAACCACCGCAACGTGCAGGTACTCGACCTTCGGCTTACCGCGCCAGTACGACGGGTTGGCTCGATAGGTGAGCGAGTCGCCGCGGCGCCAGCGCACGAACTCGTAGGGGCCGTCGCCGACCAGCGGCGCGGCATCGAACGGCGCGCGCGCCAGCGGCTCTTCCTTGCGCAATACGTGCGCGGGCAAGACGAACTGCGGGGTGAAGCCGTACGAAAAATAGGTCTGTACGGCCGGAGCCCAGGCGCGCTTCAAGTGAAAGACGACGGTGTACGGACCGCGCGCGTAGGCTCGGTCGATCAGGTCGTAACCCTCGTGCGAGCGCACGGGATTACGCGGGTCGAGGATCGCGTGCAGCGTGAAGAGCACGTCTGCGGAGGTTACGGGAACGCCGTCGCTCCAGCGAACGCCCTTGCGCAGGTGGTAGACGATCGTGCGCCCGCTCCGCGAGATGCCGCCGTTGCGGCGCGTGGGGATCTGCGCGAGCAGCTCCGGAACCGGCTTGCCGTGGGCGTCGAGATCGATGAACGGCTCGAAGGAGAGCCGCGCGAGCTGCTGCTCGACCGAGGCCGAATCCTGGCGGCCGAAGAGCGGGTTGAGGTTGGCCGGATCGGCGGCCAGATTGAACCGCACGGAGTTCGCCGGCGGGGCGCCGCAAGCCGTAAGCAGGAGCAGGGCAAGCAGGATCCCCGCGCATCTCATCCCTGCCCCTTCGCGTGGGATAGGCCGGCGCCTTGCCTCTCCGGCCTTGCTCCGAATAAACAGGCTGTGCTATAGTTGTATAGCCGATGGTTATTCGGCAATTTGAGGATTATGGCGAATATCACGGTGGAGACGGGGGAACTCGACGAGCTCGACCTACGGCTCTTGGACGCGTTGCAGCGCAACGCCCGATCGACCTTTGCGGAGCTCGGCGCGGTCGTGGGCTTGAAGCCTCCGGCCGTCCACGACCGCGTGAAACGGCTCGAGGGCCGCGGCTACGTGCGCGGGTATGCGGCCCAGCTCGATAACCGGCTGCTCGGCTTGGAACTCACCGCGCTCGTGAGTTGCTACACCACGCCCGATTGCGGGTACGAAGCGTTTACGGCCGCTCTCTCGGCGATGCCCGAGGTCTGCGAAGTGCACAGCGTTGCCGGAGAAGAATCGTTCGTGCTCAAGGTGATGACGCGGTCCACCGGCCATCTCGACGAACTGCTTTCGCGCTTGAAATCCGTGACGGGAATGGCACGCACGAAGACCACGATCGTGCTCTCGACACCCTTCGAGCGCGGCGGAATCTCCGTTCGATGACGCATCGCTTAGGAACGCATCGCGTCGCCGATCCTCCGGGCGCGATGCCGCAGACTGCCTGGAGGCTCGACAACACGCCGGTCGCGCTCGACAACGAGATCCTGTGCGACGTCGAGACGCTCAATATCGACTCCGCGTCGTTCAAGCAGATCGCCGATGCATGCGCCGGCGACGCGGCTCGGATCGCAGACCACATAGCCTCAACGGTACGCGAGCGCGGCAAGCAGCACAATCCGGTTACCGGCAGCGGCGGTATGTTCATCGGCCGCGTACTGGAGATCGGCGAACGGCTGCGCGAACGCATCGACCTGCAAGTAGGCGATCGCATCGCTTCGCTCGTCTCGCTAACGCTCACCCCGCTACGCATCGAAGAGGTCGGCCGCGTCGACGTGGAGACCGGTCGCGTTTGGGTTCGCGCCAAGGCCATCTTGTTCGAGAGCGGCCTGTGGGCGAAGTTGCCCGAAGATATCCACGAGGACGTCGCGCTCGCGGTGCTCGACGTCGCTGGTGCGCCCGCGCAGGTCATGCGCCTGGCCAAGCCCGGCATGACGGTCGCGGTCATCGGCGCTTGCGGAAAGTCCGGCATGCTCTCGTGCGCTCAGGCGAAGGCGCGGGTCGGGCCGGCGGGCAAGGTGATCGGCGTTGCCCCGCACGCGTCGACGCCTTCGGCGCGGATGCTGCGCGACGCCGGTTTCGTCGACGCGTTCGTCGAGGCCGACGCGCGAGACGCGCTAGGCGTGAGCGCGCGCGTCGCGGAGATCGCACCCGAGCTTGCCGATCTGGTGATCAACTGCGTGAACGTCCCGGGAACCGAGCTCACCTCGATTCTCTGCACGAAAGAATATGGGGTCGTCTACTTCTTTTCGATGTCGACGTCTTTTACCGCCGCGGCGCTCGGCGCCGAAGGCGTTGGGAAAGACGTAACGATGATCGTCGGCAACGGCTACGCAAAGGGCCACGCCGAGATAGCGCTGCAGACTCTTCGCGACAATCCGCCGATCCGCGAGTATTTTGAAACAAAATACGCGCCCGGCGCCCAACCACTATCGACGATAGGAACAACACGCTCATGAGCGAGATCGTTCACATAAAGCCCCCGGCCGAGGCCGAGTCATTCGAGTACAAGGACCTTCGGCAAGGCGAGTTCTGGCGCCACGTGCCCGCATATCGCGAGGTCGGAGAGGCGACGTTCCTCGATCATCTCTGGCAGCAGAAGCACGCCGTCAAGACGCCGGAGGAGCTGCTCGGAACGATCGAAAGCCTCGCCCCGCCGGAGTTTATCGCGGACGCAAAGGCCGGGTTTCGCCTCGCCCCGATGGCCGTTCGCGTCTCTCCGTACGCGATCTCGCTGATCGATTGGAACGCACCCTACGACGACCCGATTCGCCGGCAGTTCATCCCGGTAGCGAGCACCCTGTTGCCGGACCACCCGCGGCTGACGCTCGATTCGCTGCACGAACAGGACGACTCCCCGGTACCGGGTCTGGTACACCGCTACGTGGACAAAGCGCTCTTCCTGCCGCTCAACACGTGCCCGGTCTACTGTCGCTTCTGCACGCGCTCCTACGCGATCGGTCCCGACACCGAGAACGTCGACAAAGTCGCGCTCGCCAAGACCCCCAAGCAGTGGGAAGATGCCTTCGCCTACATCGCACAGCGCCCGGAACTCGAAGACATCGTCATCTCGGGTGGCGACACCTATCAGCTGGCGCCGAAGAACATCGAGTTCATCGGAAACGCCCTGCTCGACATCCCGCACGTGCGGCGGATGCGCTTTGCCACCAAAGGCCCGGCGATCATGCCGATGAAGATCGTGACGCACGTAGAATGGCTCGACGCGCTGGCCTCGATCGTGGACCGCGGGCGCAAGCTCGGCAAAGACGTCGTCCTGCACACGCATTTCAATAGCGCCCAAGAGATCACGTGGATTACCGAGCGAGCCATGCGGATGCTCTTCGAACGCGGCATCTTCGTTCGCAACCAATCGGTACTCATTCGCGGCGTGAACGACACGCCCGAACGCATGCGGATGCTCGTAAAACGCCTCGGGCATATCAACGTCCATCCCTATTACGTCTACATGCACGATATGGTGAAGGGCGTCGAGGAGCTGCGCACGACGATAGGCACGGCGACCGAGATCGAGAAGTTCGTTCGCGGCAGCACCGCCGGCTTCAACTCGCCGACGTTCGTCTGCGACGCCCCCGGCGGCGGCGGCAAACGCGACGTACACTCCTACGAGTACTACGACCGCGAAAACGGCATCGCCGTCTACGCCGCGCCGAGCGTGAAGCCCGGTAAGGCGTTCCTGTACTTCGATCCTATCGACCGGCTCTCCGCAGATGCCCAGGCGCGCTGGGTCGTTCCCGAGCTGCAGGAGCAGATGATCCACGAAGCCGTGCGCAAAGCGGGCATCGGAGACGAACAACTCGTGCTCGCGTAGCGGCGGCGACGAGACAGCGTCCTAGCCGCCGGCCTTCTTGACCCGCCGTCCCTGCTCGGCGAAAAACGTCACGATCTTGTCGCGGTGGTCGCCTTGAATCTCCACGACGCCGTTCTTGGCGGTGCCGCCCGAACCGCAGAGCCGTTTCAAGGTTTTCGCGACGGCGGCGAGCTCGAGCGGGTCCAGCCCCGTGACGATCGAGACGACGCTCCCGCGCCGGCGCTCGCGCCCCACGCGCAGGATGCCGTCGTCGGGGGCCGGCCGCGGCCGTTGCGGCGAACGACCGGGGCGTTTCGTCTCCTCGAGCATGCGGAGAGCTTCTGCAGGCCCGCGGCGCACGCCCGCCAAAGCGCCCCAGCATGACGGCTCGCAAGTACATCTGCGTGTTCTGCGGCGCGCATACCGGAAACGCCGGCAACTACGTTCGGATCGTGCGCGACGTCGCCGGCCGGATCGCCGCAGCCGGCTTCGGCATCGTGTACGGCGGCGGCCGGGTCGGGCTGATGGGCGTGCTCGCCGACGCCGCGCTCTCCGCGGGTACCGAAGTCATCGGCGTCATTCCGGAGGCGCTCGCGGGCAGCGAGATCGCGCACGGAGGCCTGACCCGGCTGCACGTCGTCGGCAGCATGCACGAACGCAAGGCGTTGATGGCCGACGCGAGCGACGCCTTCATCGCCCTACCCGGCGGCTTCGGAACGATGGACGAGCTCTGCGAGATCCTTACGTGGGCCCAATTGCAGATACACGACAAACCCGTAGGTCTGCTCAACGCCGGTGGTTACTACGACGAGCTGCTCGCCTTCTTCGATAGATCGGTGCGCGAAGGGTTCGTCTCGGCGCACAATCGTGGGCTGCTGCGCGTCGCAAACGTTATCGAAGAACTCCTGCAGGTCATGGGCCTGCAGGGCGCGCCGCCACGTGAAACGCGCGACTACTCGCGAACGCGCACGGTGGCGAAGGCCGTTCTTCCGAACTCTTCGGGAGCGTCGAGCAGATAGACCTGCGCCCCAGGCCAGAGGTACGTACCCGGCGTCACCGAGCGAACGAGATAGTGCAGGCTGTAGACTCCCGGATCCAGGTGGCGTGCGAATGCAACGACTCGATCCCGGTAGATCTGCTGGTAATCGATCTGCCAGCTATCGGCCAGCGGTTGATAGTACGCGGCCGTCGTTTGAAACGAAGTGTGCAGCGCCTCGAATCCGGCCGGCAACGGATCGCTGACGACGACGCGATCGACGGGGTGATCGACGATGACGCGCACGCCCACATCGAAAACCTCGTTCGCCGCGAACGAGAGCGTTTGCGTCTGCGGCGCGAGATCGAAGGTCGCGAGCACGGGCGTCGTATCGACCGCTCGAAGCACCCGTACGACGCGCAAGCCGTGCAGCGCTCCGGGAGCGCCGGCGTCCAGGCGATAGGCGTAGGAAACCACGTAGTGCAGCGTGCCGGCTCCGACCTTGCTCAGAACGAGCGCGTGGCTGCCTACGGCAAAATTGCGCGTGTCGACGGTGAAGGTTCTTTCGGCCGCGCCGTAACCGGCGAACCGCGCGGTGCCGATGTTCTTGCCGTCGAGCGTCAGGTTCGCCGTGAAATCCGGTGCCGTGCGTTCGGTTGCGGCGTAGTCGACCATCGCGCGCAGCGCCGCCGCCGTATCCGCTGCCGACGGCCAGCCGCAGCGGCACGACTGCGCGACGAGGGCGCGGATCGCCCGATCGGTGCGCTCGGCCGGCGCTCGGCGAGCCACGAGCAGACGCACGTACGCGGCCTGCGCGCCAACCTCCGAATAGTACCATGCGCTCTGCGACTGGATGTTTGCGTATCGCCCCGTTACGTAGATCTTCTGCGCGAGTTCGCGCGCGAGCGTATCGGCCTGCATGCGCCAGCCGGGCGTCTCCTGCAGGTAACGCGCGAGTTGCGCGCGAGCTCCCAAGCCGAGCGCGCCGCGCTGCGCGTAGATCGCCTGCAGGAAGTCCGTACGCCGGTCGCCGAGAGCCGCCAGCGCTTGGAGCATAGCCAAACGCAAGCTCGCCTTACACGCGGCGGTATCGCACCAGCGTTCGGCGGCGTGCGGATCGGCCAGCGCGCGCACGAGATAGGGCTTGGCATTTGCGAGCACGGCCACCGGCACGGGAATGCCATGGTCGCGCGCGTAGGCCAGGCTCCGGACCGCATCCGCGCTGCCGAAGGCGTCGGAATGACCGTTCGGCCAGAAGGCAAACCCTCCGTCAAGCCGCTGCAGCGCCGCCAAGCCGGCGACCGCCGCGATCGCCTCCGAGCGCGCGTCATGCGCGGTCAGCGGATGCCCGATCCGCCGTTCGAGCACGACCAGCGATGTGGCGATGCTCAAGCGGCCTGCGGTCGGCAGCAGCAGCGCTAGCCGCTCCGCGCCGAGCGCGCGTTCCGCCGGCACGGCGATCTCGGGGAGGAGCGAACCCGCGACGGAGATCGTCAGCGTCCCGGGCGCCTGCCCGAACGCGAGCGGAATCTGCGCGCGCCCGGAGGTCGCGCCTGCATCGATCGTCGATTCCCTCACGCCGGCGTTGCGTATCTCGAACGGCACGCGGAACGCATCTTCGACGCCCTTGCCGATGCTCGTCTGGAACTCGACCGACGACGGCGACGGCGCTCCCACGAGTATCGGAAAGCGCCACGCATTCATGCCCGCGCCGAACGACGCTCGCGCATCGAGCGACTGCGACGACGACGAGGCAAAGGTCAAACCGCCGGTCAGCGTCCCGTGCGTCGTCGCGTCGACGGGGGTACCGAGCAGGTTCATCAACGCTAGGCCCGCATCGATGCGATCGCCCGTACGCGCGAACTGCGGCAGCAACGCATCGGTCACCAGCGGTTTGCTCGTGACGAAGGTGGCGTCGGCGTTCGCAAAGCGCGGTTCCGCCGCATCGGTTGCGGCGACGGCCATCACGCGCCAGGTCGTCAGATCGTCGGGAACCTTGAACGAAACCTCGGCCGAGCCGTCGGCACCGGTTCGCACGGATCCGTTGAAGTAGGCCAGCGGCACGAATTTCGTGCGCACGTGCGTTCCCGCCGCGCCTGCGAGGAAGCCGCCGCCGTAACCCCAGCCTTTCTCGGTGGCGTCCGTCGGCTGTGCCAGCGTAACGTTCGGGCGGTTGTCCGCAAAACGCGTTGAGATCGGTTGCGCCGCGAAGACCGTCTTCACGAGATCCGGCGGCCGGTAGCCGCTCAACCGCAAGATGGCATCGTTCGCAACGATTACGGTAAACTGCCCTCGCACGGGGTGGCCTCGCCCGTCGCGAAGCGTCAGGCGCACCCGCTGCACGTCTCCGGGAGCGAGCGTCGCCTTATCCGGAACGACGGAGGCCCGAAGATAGCGCGCGCTCAGATCGAGCGCCAGGGGCACCATACCGATGCGGACCAGACTATCGACGCCCCGAACGTTGCTCTGGGTGAGCGGCGGGCCGCGCCGCACGAGTTCGGCCTCAACGGCGGCGTTGGGAAACATCGCTTGCGTGATCGGAATGCGCACGTCCGGTGCGCTGCCGTCGATCGCGATCGTCCGCTTGTAAAGAACGCGGTCGCGGACGACGGAGAGATAGAGATCGGCCCGGCGATACGGCGAGGCGACGGCCAGCTTCGCCGTGTCGCCGACGTGGTATGCCGCTTTGTCGAGTTTCATCTCAAGTTGCGAAGGGTTACTCTGCCCCCATACCGCTTGGCCCGGTCCCGAGATCCAGATCGGAGAATCGGTTGCCGCGGCAGCGCCCGTGCCGGATATCTCGGCGCGGATCCGATAGCTGCCCGGAGCGCTCGCGGTAAGCTGTACGCGCTGCGGCGTGCCGGCGCTGGTCGTATCCGCCTGAGAAACGGTAACGAATCGAACGGAATTGAGTGCGGCTTGACTTCCCTCCACGATCTGCGTGACGCTGCCGTAGCGCATCTGCTGAAGCTCGAGGTGCACGGCCTTGCCGCTCTCGGCGTGACCCTGCGGATCGGTGACGATGACATCGACGTTTACAGGCACGCCTACCGATCCGACGAAATCGTTGCGCAGGCCCACCAGCGACGAGCTCGGCAGCGCGCTGAACGACGCCGTCGCGGAGCTCTCCAGGTTCGATGCGTCGCTCACCTGGAGATCCACGCGGTACGCCATCGGGTACGGAAGTTTGCTATCCACCGCTATCGCGGTTCGCGCCTTGCCCTGCGCGTCGAGTACGACGCTCTGCTGCGTCACGTCCGAGGTCACGCTCGGCTCTTCTTGCGGCCAGAGCCACTGCCGGCCGAACGCGTACTCCGCCCAGCCCGGCGGCGTGAAGCTTATCGGCTGGCGCGTGACGTGCAGCATCGCCTTGGCACCGTTCATCGGCGCGCCGAAGAGGTAACGCGCGCGGCCTTTTGCCTGCACCGTCTCCCCACTTGCCGCAACGCTTCGGTCGAGGGTCAGGTCGACGCTGAAATTCGGTGGGTGAAACTCGGCAACGCGGAAGCTTCCGGTGATGCGCGCGCCCTGCGGGCCGGTAGCGGTAACGGTGTAGTAGCCGAGCTCTTGCGTCTTCGCGAGATCGATTGGAAACGAGAACGTCGCGTACCGGTTCGTCGTTTGCGAAGGGAGCGAAACGTCCTTGCCGTTCGGATCGGTCAGCTTTAGAGCGTAACGAGCGTCTCGATCGGCGCTCAACTTTCCGTCTTGCAAAACGTAGCAGACGGCGGTAAGCCACGCGCGCTCGCCGGGCTGGTACATCTCGCGGTCCGAGTAAAGCGTGCCGCGCGAGATCGGCTGCCCGTCGGACCAGCCGCCCGTAATGCCGTCGTAGTCGTAGATGCCGCTCCAATCGTAGGTGCGGACGTACGACCAGTCGCGCCCGTCGCGCACGACGGCGAGCAGTTCCGGCGCCTCGTCCGCCGGCCGGTTGCCGGCGTAGCACGCTTCGAGTGCGGCGCCGCGCACGCTCCATCTTCCCGCCGCATCGGTCGTACCGCTCGCACACGGGCTCGGCGAACCCGGCTGCCTCTGCTCGTACGCATGCGAGACGTATACGTCGATGCGAGCGCCCACAACGGGAGCTCCGTCGCTCAAGCGCTGCACCGAGACCTCGCCGCTCCGCGGAAACCACTGCGCGAAGACGCCGAGGTCGGTCAGCTGAACCAGGCCGTAGGTCGGCGACGTCCCCGGAATCTGCGCGCCGACGCCGTACGCGAGCGTGCCGAAGGCACCGCCAAGCAGCGAGCTCAGCGGCACGTCGACGCGACTCTCGACGTTGCGCACCGCACCGGCGACGCGATACCACTTCCAATCGGCGGGTTGCGGTTCGGAGGAGTAGACCAGCTGCCGCGGATCGACCGTTTCGTAGGCAGCCTGGTAGCGGTTGCCCGGCAGGTTCGCGGCCTTGTACTGCAGCTGCAGCCGCTCGCCCGCGACGAACCGATTGAGCCCGGCAGGCGCCCAAAAATACGGAGCGAGGTCGCCGGTCCGAAACGTTGTCGCGGTTGCAAGCCCGAGTTGCTGCCCGTAGACGTCTTGCATCGCCCCCGCGATCGTGACGGTATAGCGCGTATCGGGTGCCAGCGCGAAGGGGTTGACGTAGATCGTATCTCCGTCGTACGAGAGCGAGTAGCGTTTGGGGACCGGCCGGCCGGGTGGCGAGAGCGTCACGTTCTGCGCGAAGCTCTTCGGATCGAGCTGATTGTCGAAGACGAGCGCCGGATCGCCGTTCGCAAAACGCGCGGCTCCTTCCGGGATCATCGGATCGGTGGTCGCCAAGGCTTGGACGAGCGCGAGGGGACCGTAGGTCGTCAGCGACTTCCGGAACGGCGTCGTGCTCGGAAGATTGCCGTAGGCGGGGCGCACGCCCGGATCGACGACAAACGCGTAATTCGTCGCTTTGGCGAGCGCCTGCTGCGGCGTGACGTCGTAGATGTACGTTCGCAGCGCCGGGTTAAAGCGCGCGGCCGCTCCGAAGCCGGGCGGAGCCGTGGCTTGCGTCTCGACGGCGACCGCCGCGCCGATCGGCGGCGCGTTGCCGGGCGCTTGAAACGTAGCGAACCGCGCGAGCGAGGCGGGGTCGAGCCGCACGTTCGACTCGAGTCGCACCATCGGCCGCAGCGAGACGACCGGCGCTGGCGGCGGCGTGGCCGGCCCGTACGTCTCCTCGAGCGCCGCCTCGGCATCGGCATCGACGATCTTCAACGGCCGTGTCACGAACGTCCATGCGAGATCTCGCGCGAGCGTATCGCCCCGGAGATCGCGCAGCCCGGATTTCAAGGTCACGCGCACGCGCGTGGCCTCCGGCAGCGCGGCAGCGGCCTCGAAGCCGATCATCCGCGGCGTCAGCACCACGAAGCGGCCGGGCAGCGCCGGCGCTATCTCGAAATCCGCGAGGAGCGCCCGTTCTCCCGGCGTGCCGATCTCCCCAACCGGAAGTAACGGGTGCGCGAAGATCACGCGGATCTGCGCGAGCGATCCGGCCGTCCCGGTGGGAGATATCTGCTCGATCCACGGAGGCAACGAAGGAAGCGGCAGCGGCGCCACGGTGGCGAGAGGCGCGCGAACGATGGGTCTGGCGCAGCCGCCCAGAGCGGCAAGCGCGCAAGCGGCCAAGAAACCCACGCGAACGATCCGGCGGCAGCAAACGTGCATCGAGCGCCTCCAGCAAACGACAGCCTCCCAGGCATTCAACGGCCTGCCGGAAGAGTACTTGCGCGGCTCGAACCTTGAGCGAATCGTGCGCCCCTACGCTTTCTGGCTGGTGCTCGGCACGGTTGGGCTCGGCCTCGTTCTTCTCGGGCGAGCGCTCTGCGTTCCGGCCTCGCTCCTCGCGCCGCGCGATACCTCCATCGCATTTCTGGACCGGACGGGGATTCCGCTCGGCACCGTGCTCAGCCCCGACCAGACCCATACCTCGGCGGTACCGCTCGCCAAGGTCTCGCCGCAGTTCGTCCGCGCGATTCTCGCCGTTGAGGACGCTCGCTATTTCGAGCACGGTGCCGTCGATTGGCTCGCCCTCACGCGAGCCGGAGTTCAAACGCTGCGCTGCCTCTGCATCGAAAGCGGTGCTTCGACGATCGCGATGCAACTGGCCCGCATGCAGTTCGGCATCCCGCACACCTTTGCGGGAAAGCTGCTTCAGATGTGGGACGCAACGCGCATCGAAGCCGGCGTCGACAAGGTAACGATCCTCCAGGATTACGTCAACCGCGTGACGATGGGCGAGAACATCTACGGAGTCGATGCCGCCGCTCGCTCGTACTTCGGAATCCCGGCAAGCGATCTCGATCTGGCGCAAGCGGCCCTGCTGGCCGGCATACCTAACGATCCCACGGGTCTCGACCCGCGATCTCACTGGGCCGCCGCGCGCGCTCGGGCCCGGTACGTCCTCGCGCGCATGGTCGCGACGGGATCCGCCACCGCGGCGCAAGCCGCCATCGCGATGCGCGAGGAGATCCATCTTCGCCCGCTCGGCGACGGTCCGATCGCAGCGCAGCAACTCCTGTTTCGCATCGCGCGCGAACGCCCCGACCTTCCCTCCCCGGTGCGCACGACGATCGACTTGCGCCTGCAGCGCTTCGTCCAGAGCCAAGCCCGGCAAGTCGTCGGCGCGCTCTCGGGGCGCAACGTCACGCAAGCCGCCGCGCTCGTGATCGACAACCGCAACGGCGAAGTACTGGCGTATCTGGGCTCGACCGATTATTTCAACGATGCGTACCTCGGCCGCAACGACGGGGTACGCGCGCTGCGCCAGCCGGGATCGACGCTCAAACCGTTCCTCTACGAATTCGCACTCGAGCGCCGGGCGATTCGACCGAATACGATCCTCGCCGACGTACCGACCTCATACGCGATTCCGAACGGCGAGATCTACAGCCCGCAAGATTACAGCCGGCAGTTTTCCGGACCGGTTCCGGTGCGTTTCGCGCTCGCGAACTCGCTCAACGTGCCGGCGGTGCGCGTGCTCGCACGCGTCGGCGTCACCGCCTTTCTGGCTCGCCTCCACCAACTCGGCTTCGCTCATCTCACGCATCCGCCGGCGTATTACGGGCTCGGCCTCACGCTCGGCGCGGGCGACGTCACGCTCTGGGATCTCGCGCACGCGTACGTCACGCTCGCGCGGGGTGGAGACGCAATCCCACTGCGCACCGTGCGCGGCGGCGGACCGGTGCGCGGCACGCAGATCGGCGACCGCGGGACGTGGGAGCTGATCACGAGCATGCTCTCCGATCCGTACGCGCGCGCGCAGTCCTTCGGGATCGGGTCGGTCGTCGACATGCCCTTCCCCGCCGCCGTGAAAACCGGCACTTCCTCCGGTTTTCGCGATACCTGGACCGTCGGCTACACGCCGCAGTATACCGTCGCCGTGTGGGTGGGGAACTTCACCGGCGCGCCGATGCGCGACGTCGCGGGCGTCAGCGGCGCGGGGCCGCTATGGAACCGCATCATGCTCCACCTCTACGAACGCCGCGATCCGCCGCCGTTTCCCGCACCGCAAGGGTACGCGCGCGTGGCGCTCTGCGCGACGACCGGGCTCCCGCCGGCGCGCGACTGCCGGCACGTCTATAGCGAGTACCTGGACGCCGGCGACTTGCGCGCCATGCTCTTGGCAGAGCGGCGCCCGCGAAGCGCGGCGCGGCAGGCCGCCTACGATCGATGGCGCGCGCAGCAGGGGGAGACCACGGGGCCGCTCCACATTCTCTTTCCCCAGGACGGCGCCGTCTTCGAAGACGCGCTCGCGCCGAACGACCCTCGTCGCGCGCAGCAAACGGTCGAGTTTCGCATCAGCCGTCCGCGCGGAGCGCTCGTCACGTGGTCGCTCGACGGCCGCCGGATCGCGCGCGGCGGCGGCGGCCGCTATTTTTGGACGGTGCGGCCGGGAGCGTGGGTGCTGACCGTGGCGTCCGGCCGCGCGGTGCGGCGCGTGCGCTTCGAGGTCATTCGCGGCCGGCCGCATGCGAAACGCGGCTTCGCGCTTAGCTCGCGCTAAAAACGCTTCTCGAAGACGCGTTTGACGATTGCGATCGCGTTCAGCGCCTTGGGAAAGCCGGCGAAGGGAACGAGCGTCATGACCGCTTCGACGATCTCGGCCTTGGTAAGGCCGACGTTGAGCGCGCCGTGCACGTGCGTCTCCAGCTGAGCGTCGCAGCCGCCCATGGTAGCCAGAGAAGCGATCGCAACGAGTTCGCGCTGGCGCAGGTCGCCTTCGCGCGCGTAGATCTCGCCGAAGGCGAACTCAACCAGATAACGCGTGAAATCCGGCGCGACATCCTCGTAGGCGCGCAAGAGATTATCCGCTACCCGGTCTCCGTCGACGGCGCGCAGCAACTCCTCGCCGCGCGCTCGGCGCTCGCGGTCCACCCCTTACTCGGCCAGCGCCGCGCGGAGGAGGCGATCTTGTTCGACCGCGTGAGCGCCGGCGTAACCTTCCGACGGACTCGCGCGGTACGGGCGGCCGACATATTCGATCTCGTAGCGATCGGTTACCCGTTCGAGCAGCCGGCGCCGGACGTACGCCCGCGCGCCCATGTTCTTCGGCTCTTCCTGCACCCACACGAGCTTCTTGAGGTTCGGATACGAAGCGACGATCTCGACGATATCCACGTTCGGCAGCGGCGAGAGCTGCTCGATGCGCGCTATCGCGGTCTTGCGAAGCGCCTGGTGCGCTTCGTGGTGCACGAGGTCGTAATAGATCTTGCCGGTACAGAGGATCAGCCGCTCGACCTGCGCCTTATCCTTCACGTTCGGATCGTCGATCGCGGGTTTGAACGCACCGTTCGCCATATCGCCAATCTGCCCGAACGAAGATTCCAAGCGCAGCAGCGACTTCGGCGTGATGACGACCAGCGGCACCGGAGCGGGCGAACTCGCCTGCTCGCGCAGCATGTGATAGTAGTTTGCGGCGGTCGACGGGTAGACGACGCCTAGATTCTCCTCGGCGGCGAGCTGCAGGAAGCGCTCGAGGCGCGCGCTCGAATGCTCGGGTCCCTGACCTTCGTACCCGTGCGGCAGGAGCAGGGTCAGGCGAGCCGTTTGCCCCCACTTCGCTTGGCCGGCGACGACGAACTGATCGATGACGATCTGCGCGCCGTTGACGAAGTCGCCGAACTGCGCCTCCCAAAGAACGAGCGCCTGCGGTGTGGTGGTGCTGTAGCCGTACTCGAATCCCAAGCACGCGTATTCGGAGAGGGGGCTGTTATGGATCTCGAAAGAGGCCTTCGCATCGGCGATGTGCTGCAACGGCACGTACGTCGCGCCGGTCTTCGGATCGTGCAGCACGGCGTGGCGGTGGCTGAAGGTTCCGCGCTCGGTATCTTGGCCCGAGAGGCGGATCGGCGTTCCGGCCGCAAGCAGCGACGCAAACGCGAGCGCCTCCGCGGCGCCCCAGTCGACGAGGCCCTTCTGCTCGAGCAAGATCTTGCGGCGGTCGAACTGCGTCTGCAGTTTCTTGTTCGGCGTGAAGCCGGCCGGCACCGCAGTCAACTCGTCGTTCCAGCGCAGCAGCGCCGGCTTCGCAACCGGTTGCAACGGCGCGGCGGCGATCGTTGCGGCGTTGGTCACGAGCTTCGCGAGCGCACCCGCGACGTCGTGACCGGCGCCCTTGACCTGCCGGTACGCCTCCTGCAGGCGCGCGTTCGCTTCGGAGACCATCTCGTTGACCGTTTCGGCGGGAACGACGCCTTGCGCCACGAGCTTGTTGGCGAAGAGCTCCCGCGCGGTTGGGTGCGACTTGATGCGCTCGTACATCTCGGGCTGCGTGTAGGCGGGTTCGTCCTGCTCGTTGTGGCCGTAGCGGCGATAGCCGATAACGTCGATGATCGCGTCGCGGCCGAATTTTCTGCGGAACTCGACGGCGAGGTGAACGGCCCAAATGCAAGCCTCTACGTCGTCGGCGTTCACGTGCACGATCGGCACGTCGAAGCCTTTGGCGAGGTCGGAGGAGTAGCGCGTCGAGCGCGAATCTTCCGCATCGGTTGTGAAGCCGATCTGGTTGTTGGCGATGACGTGCAGCGTTCCGCCGGTCGTGTAACCCGGCAGCGACTGCAGGTTTAGAACCTCCGAGACGATCCCTTGCCCGGGGAAGGCCGCGTCGCCGTGAATGAGAATCGGAACCGCCTTGCCGAAATCGAGCACCGGGACGGCGCTCGCCGTATCCGTCTGCAGCGCGCGCGCCGAGCCTTCCACGACCGGATCGACCGCCTCCAGATGGCTTGGGTTATGCGCGAGGGTAACGGCGATATGCCGATCCGCCGCGGTACTGTAAACCCCGGTCGCTCCATGATGGTACTTGACGTCACCCGTAACGTCCCCGTCGCCAACCTCGCCACGTTCGTGCGCGGCTTCGAACTCGGCGAGGATCTCCTCGTACGGAACGTTGACGACGTGCGCGATCGTATTGAGGCGCCCGCGATGCGCCATCCCGAGGACGGCGTTGGGCACGCCGTCCTCGGCCAGCATCTGCAACATCTCTTCGAGCATCGGAACCATCACGTCCAAACCCTCGAGCGAGAACGTCTTCTGCCCGATGAACGTCTTGCGCAAGAAACGCTCGAACGCTTCGACGCGCGTCAGCCGCCGCAATACTGCGATCTTGCTCTCGCTCGACAGCGCGATTTTGTGCTTGCCCGATTCGATGACGTCTTGCAGCCACTCGCGCTGTGCGGTATGGGATATGTGTTCGATTTCGTAAGCGATCGTCGAGCTGTACGTCTCGCGCAAGCGGGGCAGCACCTCGGCGAGCGTACTGCCTGGAACCTTCACGCGCAGCACCGACGCGGGCACCGCCGACTGCAGGGCGGGAACCAGCCCGTAGTTGGCCGGCTCGAGCGACGGATCGCCGGACGGCTCCCGGCCGAGCGGATCGAGCGTCGCCGCCAGCAGTCCGTGCGTGCGGTATGCGGCCACGATGGCCATGCCGGCCGCTACCGCGCGCAACATCTCGTCCGACGGTGCAGCGGATTCCTCGCTCTGCGCTACGATCGCCGGCAGCGCACCCGGTTGCTTCGCGGGCAGCGCCGCAGCTTGCACGCCGAGCGACTGGAAGATCGCCTCGTAGAAGCCGTCCTTCCCCTGCAGCAGTTCGTCGACGCGCTTGAGGTACTCGCCCGACTGCGCTCCTTGGATCACGCGATGGTCGTAGGTCGACGTCATCTGCATGATCTTGCTCACGCCGAGCGTCGCGAGCGTCTGCGGGTTGACGGCGGAAAAGCCCGGCGGATAACCGATGGCGCCAGCCGCCAAGATCGCTCCTTGACCTGCCATCAGCCGCGGAATCGAAGCGACGGTACCGATGCCGCCGGGGTTCGTGAGCGTGAACGACGCGCCTTGCAGATCGTCCGCGACGAGCTTGTTTTCGCGCGCCTTGGCAACGAGCTCTTCGTATCTTGCGTGGAATCCGGCAAAATCCAGCGCGCCGGCATGCTTGATGACGGGAACGACCAAGAAACGCGAACCGTCTTTGCGCTGCGAATCCACGGCGAGCCCCAGATGGATCCCCGGCTCGACGCGCGCGGCTTGGCCGTTCTCGCGGCGAAAGCTCGAGGTGATGAACGGGAGCTCGGCCGCCGCTCGCACGAGCGCGTATGCGACCAGATGCGTAAACGACACCTTCTGCGAGCGGCCGGCGGAGTTCAGCGCGCCGTTCAGCTCGCGGCGGCGCGCGTCCAAAACGTCGACCGCGAGCGTGCGGAAGCTCGTCGCCGTTGGAATGGCGAGGCTCTGCTCCATGTACCCGATCAGCGCGGCGGCCGGGCCTTTCAGCGGCACGAGCTTCGCGTCCGCTGCGAGCGACGGCAGCGAGGCAGCGGGCGACGGCGCAGGGCTGAGTTGCGCGGCAGGCGCTTGGCTCTCCACGTCGTCGCGAAGAATCAAACCATCGGGGCCGGAGCCGCGTACGCGCGCGAGATCGACGTGCAGTTGGCGGGCGGCTCGTCGCGCCTGCGGCGTGGCGGCGAAGGCGCCGGAGCGCGGCGCCGGAGGCGGTGCCGCCGTAACCGGCGGTGGTGCGGCAAGCGGCGCTGCGGCGGCGGTAGGCACCGCCTTCGAACCCGAGGTGTCGATCTCTGCGAGGAGGGCACCCACCGCCACGGTAGCGCCTTCGGCGGCGAGGATCTGCGCGATGGTGCCCGATGCGGTAGCGGGCACCTCGACGTCGACCTTGTCGGTCGTCACCTCCACCAAGGGCTCGCCTTCGGCGACGTAGTCGCCGACGCGTTTGCGCCACTCCACGATGGAACCCTCGGTTACAGACTCGCCCATCTCGGGGAGGGTGACGTGGACCATCGTCTCGGGCACTTGGTATCGCTTCTCCGTCTTGAATGAGGTCGTTGAATGATGTCGCGAGGAACTGGAATCCCGTTACTTCGGAGTTCCGGCGGGGAGCCCCGCCCGCGGCCCGCGGCCGCCGGCCCATAATAATTCAAGTATATTAGAGAGCCCTATCCCATAGATACTACCTATGACAACCGCGATTCCGGCCCGCGAACCTTTCGCCCGCATAAGGTTAAGATTATGCGGCTGCTGCGTAAAGCGGCGGGGCTACGGGAACACTCTTGGAAGACGATGCGCATGCAACTCCTCGCGCCGGCCTCGCCAACGGTGCCGGCAAATCCAAATCCCACGCAAACCCGCTCCGGGCCGATGATTCTCCCTATGGCCAGGCCCGCGCGGCAGCCCGCGGCCGTACGCCCAAACCCCGAAGCAAGCGACTCCAAAGCGCAGTTGCGTTCGCTCGGCATCGGCAGCCACGTCGATACGTTCGCCTGAACGCGCGGCACCGCTACCCGGCCTGCGCGACGTGCGCGATGAGCAAGCTGCTTGCTGCGATCGTGACCCAAAGCACGAATCCGAGTGCCAGCGGCCGTAGTCCGGCCGCACGCATCTTCGCGAAATCGGCCGAAAGCCCGACGCCGCTCAGCGCCAAGACGATGAGGAAGAGCGCGAGTTGCGTGAGCCCCGGGTGCGCCGCCGCCGGAATCACACCGAACGTATTGAGCAACGCCGCAAACAAGAACCAGAGGATGAACCACGGCGTAATCGCCTTCCAGTCGATGACGCCGCGCGTCGTGCGTAAAGCCGCAATCGTCTTAGCGGCGTAGAAGATCACGATCGGCACGATCAGCGTCGTGCGCGTCAACTTCACGATGACGGCTTCGTTCGCGGCGGCGTGTCCGTAGACCCATCCGGCGGCGACGACCGACGACGCGTCGTTGATCGCCGTTCCCGCCCATAATCCGAAGGCTTGCTGCGAAAGCGCCAACAGGTGTCCAATCGGCGGGAACGTCAGAACGGCGACGATATTGAAGAAGAAGATCGTCGAGATGCCATAGGCAATCTCGGCCTCGCTCGCCTCCACGACCGTCGAAAGCGCCGCAATTGCCGAGCCGCCGCAGATCGCGGTGCCCACGCCGAGCAACCGGCGCAAGTTGGTATCCAGGCCGAGCATGCGGCCGGCCACATACGCGACCGTGAGCGTGATCGCGAGCGTTCCGAGCATGACCGGGAGCGAACGCATGCCGCTGCCGGCGATCTGCTGCAGGCTGAGATTCGCTCCGAGAACGACGATGGAGAGCTGTAGGAGCTGTTTGCTCGCATACTTCACCCCCGGAGAGAAGACCGCTGCCGGTCTCCAAAGGAGCGCGACGAGCATCCCGATGACGATGCCGAAGACCGGGCCGCCCACGAGCGGCACGATGCGCCCGAACGCGTACGCAACCAGCGCGATGACGAGGCATAAAAAAAGACCCGGGAGTTTAGAGCCGGCTGCGTCCTTGGTGACCCTTGAGAACCATGGGTTCGTGTTAGAAATAGCCCGCTCTTTGCGCCGGGAACGTGACGAGTTCGTTCTTGTCGAACTTCGGCCGGGAGTGGCTCAGCACGTAGGCCGATACGTCGTAGGACTGTTGCTTGGTGAGCGTCCCGGGAGCGTTCGCCGGCATGTTGTACTTGACGAAGCCGGCCATCATCCCGAGCTTGTGCATGCCGGCGCCGTTGTTGAACGACTTCGGCCCCCAGAGCGGCGGGTAGCGCCCCGAAACGCCCGCGCCGTTCGCGCCATGGCACATCTCGCACTTCTGCGCGTAGATCTGCGTGCCTCGCCGCGCGCTCGGCGCGCCCGGCGGCGCGAAGCGTGCGATGCGAACGGCCGGATTCGGTTTCGCCCCGACCGGCGTTCCGCGCGAAAGCCACGCGATGTAGGCGACCAACGCTTCCATCTCCTTACTTTGGTACGCCGGTGGGCGGCCGTTCATGCTGTAGAGGAAGCACTCCGCGATGCGGTCTTGCAGCGCGATCACGCGATGCGCCCGGCCATTCCATTGCGGAAACTGTGCGTATAGGCCCACCAGGGTTCCTCCACGCGATTTCGTTCCGGAATCCAAGTGGCACGCTTGACACGACATGTCGGCGGTGACGTAGCCCTTCGCGTATTTCGGCGTATCGTCGAGAATCTCGCGCCCGTAGTTGACCAGGCTGCCGACGCGGCCGGCCGGAATCGCTCTCACCGGCGATCGGCCGGCGTGCGTGCCGGCACAGCCGCTTACGGCGATCGCCAGCAGCAGCGCCGGAAGAGCCAAGCGTAACGGGCGCACGGCGATCACGCGAAGGTCAGCGCTGCGTAGGCGTAGTGGTAGCGCGCCTGCAGCACGGCGACGGTCGCGACCATCGACGGCACCACCACGGCTCCCGGTATGAGATGCGTGAGGATATCGTCGGCGACGTCTTTGGGCGTCATGCCGCTCGGCGCGAAACCGCCTTTGAGGAGCGCCCGCGACTGCTCTTCGACCGCCGTATGGCAGGTGAGGAAGATGACGCCGCGCTTTTGCAGCGTCTGGATCGAGGTGTCCTGATAGATGCTTTTCTCGTCGTCCGGATCCGCGGATGCGTCGATCGCATGGTTGGGTTTCACGAATACGTTCGACGTCACGAGATCGCCCTGCATATCCTTGAGCTTGAACGCCTTCCCGATGTGGTACTTCGACCAGAGGTAGTCGGAGTACGTGTACGCGCTGGAAGGCCCGTGCGCTGCCGCCACGACGGCGATGCGATCGGCCGGGTAACCGAAGCCGAAGTGCAGGCCGTTGAGCGCGTTCTTCACGTTGGCAAGATAGAGCGGATGGAAGGCGATCGCCTCGAAGAGTTCGCGAATCTCCGCGGGCCGGCCGACGATGCGGCCGAAAGTCTCGGCGTTGAAATCGGCGTGGCGTTCGACCAGGTGGGTGCCGCCCGGCACCGCTTGCGCGGCTTTCGCGGCCTGCGCCGCAGCGCCGATCGTCACGAGCGAAGCGGACGTGGCTGCCAGGAACGAGCTGCGTTTCATTGCGTTACTCCTTGCGCGCGGCCGGCGGTTGGCCGAAGCCGTACGAGCGATAGATGGCGCGTGCCGTGGGGGTCTTCATAAAGTTGAGGAAATCCTGCGCCGCCGTCCGGTGCCGGACCTTCGTCACCATGGCAGCTTCGTAGACGGCGCCGACGTTATCAGCTGCCGGAATTGCGACCATCGCGATCGGATGGTGGATGCGCTCCTGGTAGAGCGCCTCGGAGATCCACACCGGGCCCGCGTCGGCCTTTCCGTCCATGATATAGAGCGGCGTTTGCCGGTGATGAATCTTCGTCAGCAGCGTCGTTCCGGCCGCGCGCTTGGTCACCATGATCGTATGCACGAGGGCCTCGCCGCCCGCCTTGCGATAGGCGCGCTCGATCTGCATCGCGACGCCCTCCCATGCAGGGTTCGGCATCGAGACGCGAACGCCGGGCCGCCCCAAATCGCGCAGCGACTCGATGTGGAGCGGATTCCCCGCCTTCACCTCGATGGCCAGGACGTTGGTGGCATAGGCGAACGGCGCTGCGACCAACCCCTCTCTCTGCATCACGCGCATGCGCCGTTTTCCGGAGAGAAAGACGTCGGGCTGCGCGGTCACGACCAGATTGCCCATACGGATGCCGCCGGCGCGCATCTGGCGCGCGACGATGCCGGGCGGTAAGGTTTCGTAGAAGATCCGGGAGATCTCGGGATGCGCTTTGTGAAATGCGGCCATCAAAGCGTTCATGACCATGAACTGGTTGCCCGCCATGAAGACGACGAGGTTGGGATCGGACGGGTCGCCGTGGAGATCGAGTATCTGGTCGACCGGCGGCACGGTGAAATCGAACGGGGCTATGGGCCGGGGGGCGGCCGCCGCCGGAATCGCGCGGCTCGCGAGCAGCACGGCAAGCAGCGCAAAAATATTGAGAAGCGACATTCGGCGCATGCCCCGATGCTACGCCCGGGTCATAGATAAGTCAAATTAGCGCTACTTGCACAATCCTATAGTTTACCTTATAGTGTGCGTATGCCGATCTCGCTCGCGCAGCTCGAGGCCTTCGCCGCGCTCGCGGAGTGCGGCTCGTTCGGAAAGACGGCCGAACGCTTGGGCGTCACGCAGCCGGCCGTCACGCAGCACGTTGCAAAGTTGGGCCGCCACTTCAATCTGAAACTGGTCGACGTGGTGCGCCACCGGCCGCTGCTCACCGAAGCGGGGCGCTTCCTGGCCGAACGCGCGCGCTCCGTCGTCGACGGCGTGGCCTTGCTCGAGAGCGAGATGGCCGACTTCGCGCACGTGCGCAGCGGGACGCTCGAGATCGGCGCAACCGTTACCGTAGGCACCTACGTGCTGCCAGGTCTCATCGCCGAATTTCGCACGGTGCGCCCGGCCGCCAGCGTTCGCGTGCAGATCGCCAATACCGCCGTCATCAACGAGCTGGTTCGCCGGCACACGCTGGGCCTCGGGCTGATAGAAGGCGCCCCGCCCGACGATTTGGTAACGACGCCGTTTCGCGACGACGAACTCGTGCTCGTCGTTCCGGCTCGCGCGCACCGCTTGAGCCGCCGCCGCCGCGTTCGCGCGAGCGATCTCGCGAACGAACCGTTCATCAGCCGGGAGATCGGTTCGGGGACCCGCGATCTCGGCTACGACACGCTGCAAACGCGCGGCATCCGGCCTCCGGTCGCGCTGGAATTGCCCAGCGGCGAGGCGATTCTTCGCGCCGTAGAGGCCGGGCTCGGCATCGCGATTCTCTCTCGGCTGGTCGTCGAACGAGACGCCCGCAACGGTATGGTGCGCATGCTGCCGATCGACGATTTGCCGCTCCACCGCTCGTTTCGCCTGGTACGTGCGGCGGATCGCACGCTCTCGCCGGCACAAGCCGCATTCGAGGGACTGGTGCTGCGTTCGTAGACGAAAGGCGCATCGCCAAGTACATGTATCTGAGGCTCGAAGCAGAAAGAGAACGGCGTGACGCAAACGTTTTCGCTTCTCATCGCCGGGCTCGCCGGGCTCGCGGCCGGGGTCGCCGCCGCATGGCTGTTCGCGCGTGGGGAGGTACGGCGCCAACGGGAGCGCGTGCGAATCGCCGAGCAGGAGAGCGCCGTCGCCGCTTCGCGCCTGCTCGATCTCGACGAGCGCCACCGGCAAGAGGTGGAGAAGATCGCCGAAACCCTGAAAGCCGACCTGCACGAGGCCAACGCACGCGTCGCCGAGATGCAGCGCGATCAATTTCTCGCGCTCGCGGGGCAGCGTTTCGACGCGGCCGAAGAGCGCGCCAACGCGCGTCTCTCCGATCTCGTCAAGCCGGTGGCGCAGAAACTCACCGAATTCGACGCGTTCGTAAAGACGATGGAGAAGGATCGCATCGGCGCCTACGAGGGCCTCAAGGAGCAGATCTCGGGGCTGATGGAACGTGGCGGCAAGCTCGAATCGGCGACGGCGCACCTTGCCACGCAGACCTCCGTGCTCGTGACCGCGCTGCGCAATCCGGCAGCCGCCGGCAAATGGGGTGAGGTTCAGCTGCGGCGCGTCGTCGAACTTGCCGGCATGCTCGGATACTGTGATTTCGACGAGCAACGCTCGATCGACGGCGGCGAAGCCGGCCGCCCCGACATGACGGTGCACCTTCCGGGCAACTCCAACATCTACGTCGATGCAAAGGTCCCGCTGGCGGCTTACCTCGACGCAGTCGAGGCGACCGACGATGTGGCGCGCCGCGAAAGGCTTCGCGGCCACGCCGCTGCCATGAAGGCGCACGTGGACGCGCTGGCGCGCAGGAACTACCAGCAAGCGGAAGACTCCGCCGATTTCGTGGTGATGTTCGTCCCCGGCGAAGCGTTCCTAAGCGCCGCCTGCACCGAGAACCCCGACCTCATCGAATACGGCGCCGGCAAGAACGTCTACATCGCGAGTCCGCTGACGCTGATGGCGCTGCTCCGCTCGTACGCGCTCGGCTGGCAGCAGCGCCGTCAAGAAGAGAACGCGAAACGCATCGCCGAGCTCGGTCGCGAGTTGTACGAACGCGTGCGCACCTTCGCGGGCCATTTCAACGCGATCGGGTCGAGCCTGCAGAAGGCCGTCGGTGCCTACAACAGCGCCGTCGGATCGATGGAGAGCCGCGTTTTGCCGCAGGGGCGCCGCCTGAAAGACGCCGCCTCGCTCACCGAGCCGGAGCTTCCCGAGGCGGCCACGCTCGACATCGCCCCGCGCGAGCTCGCGGCGCCGGACGTTCTGCCGATGCCCGATACCCCGGCCGGCTAATTGCCGGCAGGCTTGCGCTCTAACGCTTTGACTGCAGCGAGGGTGTTGGCGACGTGCTTGCTCGGGTTGAGCGACGTATAGGTGTAGGCGATCTTGCCGTCGGGCGCGATCACGTACGACGTGCGGTTCGCGTATCTCGGGTCGATCGGCAGCACGGCGTCGTAGGCCTTCGCTACGGTCAAGTGCGGATCGGCCGCTACGGGGAACTTACTGCGGCACGCGCTCACGGAGAACTTGTTGAGCACGCCGATCGTATCGTGTGAAACGCCGATGACGGTCGCGTGAAGCGCCCGGTACTCGCCGATAGCCGCGGCGAAATCGTGCGCTTCGATCGTGCAACCCGGCGTGAACGCCGCCGGATAGAAGTAAAGCACGACCGGGCCCTTCTTCAGCGCTGAAGCCAAGTCGAACTCGTAGACCTTTCCGCCGAGCGACGCCTGCGCCTTAAAGAGCGGGGCGGTCGCGCCGACCTTCAGGGCGGCGAGCGCCGGAGCCGCCTGCACGACGGCCAGCATACCGAGTAGCGCGAGGAAACGACGTACCTGCATGGGAGAGCCTCCTGTATGAGCTATTCTACCCATCCTAGCGCGCGGTGGTTTCGAGGCTGCGCGGGCCGCCCAAGCGGGCCTGCGGGGAAGCCCGGAGAAGTTCTCGCCGTCGTGGCGAATTGGTCGTCGTATCTCGCGCGCGTCCAGGGTGCGCCGGTTTCGATAGCGTTGGACCTGAACCTCAAGTCCATCGCGCCGGTCGCCGGTTTCCCAACGGCCTACACCGTGGCCGTCGATCTGCGCCGGCCCGACTCGATCGGTATGCCCGCCTTGGCGGAGTTCAGGCGGCTGGACGTTATCGAGGCGGCGCTGGATGCGGCGCTGCTCGCGCGCGGAGCGCTCGCCGTCGGCCGCGTTACCGGGCGTAACCGCCGCAGCTTCCACTACTACGGACCGCGCGACGCCGGCATCGCCGACGCCGTCGACACCGTCATGCGGGGCTTCGCGGAGTATGCATACGTCGCACTCGCCGCCGAGGACCGCGGGTGGACCCTCTACTTGCAGTTTCTCTACCCCGACGAACGCCAGCTCGCCTTCGCGAACGATCTCAAGCGCATCTCGCTCTTGCGCGAGGCGGGCGACGACGTCGACCGGCCGCGCGCGATCGAGCATATCGTCGCTTTCGACCACGCGGAAGCGCGAGACGGCTTCGCCCGAGCGGTTGAGAACCGCGGTTTCGAAGTTCTGATCGACGGCGCCGCAAGCTCGGTGCGATGCATCAAGCACGACAGCGTCAACCCGTTGCGCATTACCGAGATGCGCACGGCGTTGACGGCGTTAGCTGAAGAGTTCGGCGGAAACTACGGCGGCTGGGCC
The DNA here is from genome assembly GCA_021790935.1 of bacterium. Lineage (GTDB taxonomy): Bacteria > Vulcanimicrobiota > Vulcanimicrobiia > Vulcanimicrobiales > Vulcanimicrobiaceae > JAJYFL01. The sequence goes on along the minus strand of JAJYFL010000001.1, from coordinate 216,656 downwards.
TGCCGGAGCGTGACCTAGGAGCCTCGTACCAGTAGCCGCGGGCGCTTTTGATCGCAACGGCTGCCGCCTGCTCAGGGATCTGTGTCGATTCGAAGTGGCCTAAACGGTTTCGGAGCTATTATAACGCTCGCGGCGGGGACCAAACCGTCACTCCAAAGGGTCCGGTGCCCGCCGCGAAGGGCGAACCCGCCACCGGGGTGAGCGCGCCGGTTGCCGCGTTAATGGTGTAGGCGGAGACGTTGTCGGAGCCAGAGTTGGCAACATACGCGAACTTGCCGGTGAGATCGACCACCACTCGTGTGGGACTGCTACCCGCCGCGAAGGGCGAACCCGCCACCGGCGTGAGCGCGCCGGTCGTCGCATTGATGGTGTAGGCGGAAACGTTGGCGGAGCCATTATTGGCAACGTACGCGAACTTGCCGGTGGGATCGACCGCCACGCCCTCGGGCTCGGTGCCCGCCGCGAAGGGGGAGCCCGCCACCGGCGTGAGCACGCCGGTCGTCGCGTTGATGGTGTAGGCGGAAACGTTGACAATACCACTGACGTACGCGAACTTGCCGGTGGGATCGACCGCCACTCCATAGGGACCGGCGCCCGCCGCGAAGGGCGATCCCGCCACCGGCGTGAGCCCGCCGGTCGCCGCATTGATGGTGTAGGCGGAAACGGTGTCATCGCTTAAATTGGCAACGTACGCGAATTTGCCGGTGGGATCGACCGCCACTTCATAGGGCTCGGTGCCCGCCGCGAAGGGGGAGCCCGCCACCGGCGCCAGCGCGCCGGTCGTCGCGTTGATGGCGTAGGCGGAGACGTTGTTGGACATACCATTGCCGACGTACGCGAACTTGCCGGTGGGATCGACCGCCACGCCCTCGGGATTGCTCCCCGCCGCGAAGGGCGAGCCCGCCACCGGCGTGAGCGCGCCAGTCGCCGCGTTGATGGCGTAGGCGGAAACGGTGCCGTCGCCATTATTGGCAACGTACGCGAACTTGCCGGTGGGATCGACCTGCACTCCACGGGGACTGCTACCCGTCGCGAAGGGCGAACCCGCCACCGGCGTGAGCGCGCCGGTTGCCGCGTTGATGGTATAGGCGGAGACGTTGTTCGAGACCTGATTGGTAACGTACGCGAACGTGCCCGTCGGCGTTGGTGTTGGTGTTGGCGTTGGCGTTGGCGATGGCGAGCGCTGCGGAACGACACCGGCATTCCCGCCCGGGCCGCTGCAACTCGCGGTCGCAACGGCGAACACGGCCATGACTAGGAGAATCTTGCGACAGTGCGTACCGAGCATCACTAAAAGGGGCTCCTCTTCTTCAAGACGCGCAGACTGTCGGGAAGGTAGGACCCTGCCCAGACAACGCACACGCCCTCATTACATGCGAAGTCTACACGGCCTAAGCAGGCTCATGCATGGGGGGAAACCCTACTTGTCCCGCCGTTTCCAGAAGTCTCCCAGCATCGAGCGTTAAGCCACCACCATGCTTCGCAGCGCTCCGCAATCGGCGCGCGGCGCGGAGTGGACACCCAGCCCCACGCCGTCAATTCGAAGTGGCCTAACCGCCAAACTTTTTCGCGACCACTACTCCGATGGGATTGGTGCCCGCCGCAAAGGGCGAACCCGCCACCGGCGTGAGCGCACCGGTCGTCGCGTTGATGGTGTAGGCGGAAACGTTGGCGGAGCCATTATTGGCAACGTACGCGAACGTGCCGGTGGGATCGACCGCCACGCCCCAGGGATTGGTGCCCGCCGCGAAGGGCGAACCCGCCACCGCCGTGAGCGCGCCGGTCGTCGCGTTGATGGTGTAGGCGGAGACGCTGGCGGAGCCATTATTGGTAACGTACGCGAACTTGCCGGTGGGATCGACCACCACTCGTATGGGACTGGTGCCAGCCGCGAAGGGCGAACCCGCCGCCGGCGTGAGCGCGCCGGTCGTCGCGTTGATGGTGTAGGCGGAGACGTTGTTGTCGCCCTCATTGGTAACGTACGCGAACTTGCCGGTGGGATCGACCGCCACTCCAGAGGGAAGGGTGCCCGCCGCAAAGGGCGACCCCGCTACCGGCGTGAGCGCACCGGTCGCCGCGTTGATGGTGTAGGCGGAAACGGTGCCATCGCTTAGATTGGTAACGTACGCGAACGCGCCGGCGGGATCGAACGCCACTGCAACGGGATTGACGCCCGCCGCGAAGGGCGAACCCGCCACCGCCGTGAGCGCACCGGTCGCCGCGCTGATGGTGTAGGCAGAGACGCCGGCGGAGCCATTATTGGCAACGTACGCGAACTTGCCGGTGGGATCGACCTCCACTCCACGCGGACCGGTGCCCGCCGCGAACGGCGAACCCGCCACCGCCGTGAGCGCGCCGGTCGCCGCGCTGATGGTGTAGGCGGAGATGTTGTTGTCGCCATTATTGGCAACGTACGCGAACTTGCCGCTGGGATCGACCGCCAAGCCCCAGGGATTGGTGCCCGCCGCGAAGGGCGAACCCGCCACCGCCGTGAGCGCGCCGGTCGTCGCGCTGATGGTATAGGCGGAGACGTTGGCGGAGCCATGATTGGAAACGTACGCGAACGGGCCGGTCGGCGGAGGCGTTGGTGTTGGCGTTGGCGATGGCGATGGCGATGGCGAGCGCTGCGGAACGACACCGGCGTTTCCGCCCGGGCCGCTGCAACTGGCGGTCGCAACGGCGAACACGGCCATAACTAGGCAAATCTTTCGAAAGTGCGTACCGATCATCGCTTAAAGGAATCCCCTCTTTTGCAAGACGCGCGCGCATGCGTTCGTCTTGTGCGAAGTCTACGCGGCCTAGGCGGGCTTGCGTATGGGGGCAAACCCTACCAATCCCAACAGGCCCCTGGCCACAGCCCCCGTAAGTTGGCTCCATGATCGAGCGTGCGCGGACGAGTCGTGTATTCGTCGGGCGGCAAGCCGAGCTCGAGGCACTCGCAGAGCGCCGGCGTTTGCTCGCGCGCGCCTCGGGTTCCGTGGTTCTCATTCGGGGTGAGGCAGGCGTCGGTAAATCTTGTCTGCTACAGCGCTTTCTCGACAGCATCCCGCAAGGGCGACCTCGCCTCGTTGCGCGGACGGAATGTCTGCAGTACGCGCCGCGCACGCTCGGACCGTGGCGCGATATCGTCGCGCGGCTGGCGTCGGCAGCCGTCGTCGCAGCTGGAGACATCGACGAGGTAACCGCACAGGCCATCGCCTACCTCGCGCCGGCACACGCCAAGGTCGCGCGTGACGAGAGTCTTGGAAAAGCGGGGCTGCTCGCCGCCGTCGCGCGCCTGCTCTGGGAAACCGCGGCGAAGCGAGCGACGATCATCGCGATCGAAGATATCCACTGGGCGGACGTCGCTACCATAGAAATGCTCGCGTTTCTCTCGGCCCGCGTGCGGAAGATGCGCGTGCTGATCGTTGCGACGCTGCGCGACGGTGAAACGCTGAGCGAGGACGCTGCGTCCGCGCTCGGCCGGGTGCTGCGCGAACCTTCGACGATAGCGTTAAGTCTCCGCGGCCTTCCCGACGAACAGATTCAAGCGTTGCTCTTATCGAACGGCTTCGACGCGCAACGGCTTGGCGCCACTGCCATCGAGACGCTCGTCAAGCGCGCCGATGGGAATCCGCTCTTCGCCGAAGAGCTGCTACGCGACGTACGGGCGCACGGCGTCCAGGCCGCGCCGGCCGTTCCCACGTCGGTGCGCGCGCTGGTCAAGGACGTCTTGCGCCGGCTCCCGAGCGGAACGCAACGCATCGTGCAACAGTCAGCCGTCCTCGGCTCGCGCGTCAACCCCTCGTTGATCGCCAAGGTCATCGACGAGCCGCTCGATCTCGTCGTCGCGGCGCTGCACGCCGCGCGCGACGCCGGCTTGCTCGTCGACGAGTACGGCCGGCAGACGCCGCTGCGTTTTCGGCACGCCCTAACCCGTGACGCCATCGTGGCAGGAATGCTCGCCGCGCAAGCGGCCCTCACACACGAGCGCGCGGCGATCATGCTCGAACGCGCTCCAGAAGCGGATCGTGATCTTGAAGCATTGGCTTATCATTGGTGGGAAGCAAACGATCATGCGAAGGTGCGTGAATACAGCGAGCGTGCCGGCGACGCGGCGTTCGAACTGAAGGCCTATGACGACGCGAGACGCCACCTGGAACGCGCGCTCGATGCCGTAGCGGACGAAGCGTCGCGGGCCCGCATATTCGGCAAGCTCGGGCACGCCGCACGCGCCCGCGGATACTCGCCGCGTGCGGTCGACCTATACTCCGCCGCGCTCGAACGATATCGCGCCTTGGGAGACGCAGAAGCCGCAGCGGACATCGTTTCCTTCTTGGCCGTCGAGCGTAGCAACGCCGGTGCGAGCTGGACGAGAATCGCGCGTATGCTCGAAGAGGCCGAGGCCGAGTTTGGCGACCGGCTCAGTCCGGTCGCGCTTGCCCGCCTACGAACCGTGCACGCGCAGTTCCTCGTTTTCGACGGCAAGATCGACGACGCGCTTCGCAAGATCGACACCGTCGATCTTCGTCTCCCGCTGACGGCGCACGTTCGCAGCATTCTCTGGACGGTTCGCTCCGTCGTGAGCTGCCGGCATAACGACGTCGACGGCTGGTTGCGCGCCGCCGACTCTGTGGCCAACGTGCGCGTATCGACGGATGCGTCGGCGCGCATCAACATTTCGACGATGGCTCTGGGACTGGGTGAGACTGGGCGCGCCATCGAGGAGGTCAACGACGCCGTAGATATCGCTCGGCGGTGGAGACTCGGTACGGCGCTGGCTCACGCGCTCTTTCTTCGTTCGACGCTCGCATACGTGTGCGGCCGCATACGGGACGCCGGAAAGGACTTGGAGGAAGGTCTCGCGTCGCACGCCGATTCCATGCACGTGTTCGCAACCTTTATCGCTCCGCTCGTCGCGTTCGCCGGCGGCGGCTTCCAGGACGCGGAGCGGACCGCCGACTGGAAGCTAATCGAGCGGGAAGGGAATGACGCGTCTTCCTACGAGTGGCAGCGTTTGAGCGCGACGGCCGCCGTCTTGACCGCCGCTCGAGGGAATCACGTTCGCGCACGCGAGATCGCGCTGAGCGGGGTGTCACGGTTGATCGATTCCCACGCCGCTGTTATCGCGCTTCCCATCGCCGCGAGCCTGATCGACGCTTCCGACGAGCAGAGATTGACCGAAGCGGCCGACCGCGTCTTCGGTGGCGCGCAGCACGATGCCGCACGCGGCACGATCGCGCTCTCGCGCGCAGTGTCCGCACGCAAGCGCGGCGATGCCACGAGTGCCCGCGATGCCGGTTCGTTAGCCCGCGAAGCGTATGCGCGCATCGGATGGAACCTCTACGAAGCCATTGCGATGCTGGTCGGAGGGGAGATCGACGACGCGCACACGCGCTTCCGTGCGATGCACGCGACCGGCGAATACGAACGCTGGATGCGCGCGCTTTCGCTAACAACCACCAGAGCGCCGGAGGCGCCCTCGTTATTGTCGTCGCGCGAACGCGCGGTAGCGGATCTGATCGCGTCGGGCGCATCGAACGCAGCGATCGCGCTGGAGCTGAGCATCAGCCAGAAGACCGTCGAGAAATATGTAACATCGATCTTCGTCAAGCGCGGTTTCCACTCGCGGGCGCAGATCGCGGCGTTCGTCGCGGCCACCCGCAATCCGAGGGCGGGGAACCTTTAGAGTTTGCGGCTTGCTTGCTTACAAGCCGATCATGCGGGCGATCAGCAGCCGCTGCATCTCGTTCGTGCCTTCTCCGATCTCGTTGACCTTCTGATCGCGATACATCCGCGAGACCGGGTATTCGTCCATGAACCCGTAGCCGCCGTGGATCTGCACCGCCTCGTTGACGACGCGGCGGGAGACTTCGGCGGCGTACAACTTCGCAAGACTGGCGGTCTGCGCGTAATCGCGCCCGCCGTCCTTCTCCCATGCGGCTTTGAGCGTCATCAGCTTGGCGTGTTCGATCTCGACGAGCATGTCGACGAGTTTGAACTGGATCGCTTGGAACTTCCCGATCGGCTTACCGAACGCGCGGCGCTCGCGGGCATATTTTAACGCTTCGTCGTACGCCCCCATGGCCAGGCCCACCGAGAGCGCGGCGACCGAGATGCGGCCACCGTCCAAGATCGTCAAGAAATTTCTTAGCCCGTCGCCGCGGCGGCCCAGGACGTTCTCGGCGGGGATCTCCGCGTCGGCGAACGCCAGTTCGCGCGTATCGGAAGCGCGCCAGCCCATCTTACGGTACTTCTTGCTGCGCGTGAATCCGACGGTATCCTGAGGCACGATGAGGTTCGTGATCTCCGGTTTGCCGTCGCTCCGCGTGCCGGTCGCCGCGGTGATCGTCGTGCCCCCGGTGAGTTCGGTGCCGCTATTCGTGATGAAGGCCTTGGTGCCGTTGACGATCCACTTGCCGTCGCGCAGCTCGGCCTTCGTCTGCGTATTCCCGGCATCGCTCCCGGCGCCGGGCTCGGTTAAGCCGAAACCCCAAAGCATGCGGCCCTGTGCCAGCGGGACCAGGTACCGCCGTTTCTGCTCCTCCGAACCGAAAAGATAGAAAGGGCTTGCACCCAGCGAGACGTGCGCGGCCATCGTGATGGCGGTCGATGCATCGACGCGGGCCAGCTCCATGATCGCCAAAGCGTAGCTCACCGTGTCGGCACCGGCGCCCCCGTACTCCTCCGGAAACGGCAGGCCCATCAAGCCGAGGTCGGCCATCTCGGCTACCAGGTCGTAGGGGAACGCCTCGTTGCGGTCCATCTCCTCCGCGCGTGGCGCCACGCGTTCTCGCGCGAACTCCGCGACGGTTGCTTGTATCGCCCGCTGTTCGTCGGTTAGGTCAAAATTCACGGTAACCAGAGGTATAGGTCCGCGCGAACGTAAAAACCCTTCCGCAGCGATGATCTCCTTACGCGGCGTCTCTCTGGTCTATCCAAATGGAGTGCGCGCCCTCGACGGCATCGATCTCGAAATCGGCAAGGGCGACTTCGTCTTCCTCGTCGGACACTCCGGAACCGGCAAATCCACGCTGCTGCGCCTCCTCTATCGCGAGATGGCACCGACCACGGGCGAGATCACGGTCGACGGTATCCGGGTCGAGTGCTTGCGCCGGTCGCGCGTACCCATCTTGCGGCGCCATATCGGCGTCGTCTTTCAAGACTTCAAGCTCCTGACGGACAAGACCGTATGGGAGAACGTCGCCTTCGCGCTTCAAGTGACGGGCGCGCACACCCGCGACGTCATACGACAGGTTCCGCGCGTACTCGATCTGGTAGGGCTCTCGCACAAGAGCCGCATGTATCCGGGCGAGCTCGCCGGGGGCGAACAGCAGCGCGCCGCCATCGCGCGCGCGCTCGTCAACAATCCGAAGATCTTGCTCTGCGACGAGCCGAGTGGGAATCTCGACCCTTCGAACACCACCGAGATCATGGAACTCCTGTTGCGCATCAACCTCAAAGGCACGACGATAGTGGTTGCGACGCACAACCAAGCGGTCGTCGACCGTATGCGCCGCCGCGTCGTGCGGCTCGATAACGGGCGCATCGTAACCGACGAAGAGCGAGGGTATTATTTCCTTGGACTGGGGCAAAGCCAGATTCTTTCTGGGTGAAGTTCTTCGAAACTTCACCCGGAACGCCGGCATGCAGGCGACGGCGATCGGCACGGTGACGGTCACCATCGTCCTCTTGGGCGCTTTTTTGTATGCCCGCGCCGTGCTCGTGCATTTCGGTGCAGACGTTCTCAACCAGATCGAAATTTCGGCCTACCTGCAAGACGGCACGTCGCCCGCGCGGACCGAAGCGATCCGCGCCGTGCTCGCGCACGACCCGCGCGTGCTATCGGTGCAATACGTCCCCAAAAAGGAGGGTCTGCAGCAACTGCGGCGGCGATTGAAAGGGGAGATCGACACCTCGATCCTCACCGAGAACCCGTTGCCCAACATGTTCCGCGTTCGGGTGCGCACGCCCGAACTGGTTCCGGCAGTGGCCGCGGAGATTCGGAAGATGCCCGGCGTACAATACGTGAATTACGGGCAGGACGTCGTCGGCAAGTTGCTGCAGCTCGTCGCCGTCGCGCGGCGCGCCGGCATCGCGGTGATCGCACTCTTCATCCTCGTCGCCGGCATCATCATTTCGAATACGATCCGTTTAACCGTTTTCGCACGGCGACGCGAAATTGCGATCATGCAGTTGGTCGGCGCGACGAACGCATATATCCGCATGCCGTTTATCTGCGAAGGGCTGCTCGACGGTCTGCTGGGCGCCTCACTCGCGGTCGCGCTCCTCGAGGTCGGCCGCGCCTCTCTCGTGCCGCGGCTGGTCGCCGCGTTGCCGTTCGTCGCGTCGAACGTCGTCAGCGTTAACCTTGGCACGCTCGTCCCGCAACTGCTGCTCGTTGGAGCGGCCGTAGGACTCATTGCATCATGGATATCGGTCGGCCGCTTCCTGCGGACGTAACGCGAGATCTGCTCGACGAGCTGCTCGTCCTCAAGTCGCTCTACGAAGTGCTCAACGGAGTCGTACGCGACGCGGTCATCGAGCTCGACGGCGCGGGGCGCATCGTCCGCTTCAACGCGGCGGCGGAGCAGGCGACCGGCCATTCGGCTACGAGCCTCGTCGGCCGCGATTTCGGAGAGATCGTCGAGGGCACGAACGCGGCCGGCGTGCTGGGAGCCGCTACCGGGCGCGATGCCCACGACGTGCGCTTCAATCTGCTCGACAGCGGCGGTTCGGCCATCGACGTCTTGGGGCGCGTAGCGGCGCTCACGCGCGCCGGCGAGATCGAAGGCTGGCTGCTCTCGTTCACGCCGCAGCGCAAGATCGCCGAGATCGAACAGCTCAAGAACGAATTGGTCGGCGCCGTGTCGCACGAACTGAAAACGCCTCTGGCCTCGATCAAGGCCTATACGGCAACGCTGCGGGGCAACCCGGCGCTCTACCAAGAACGCGGCGCGGAGTTTCTCGAGGTCGTGGAAGAGCAGGCCGACCGTCTCGGCCGTTTGATCGACGACATGCTGCTCGTGACGCGCGTGGATGCAGAATACTTGCTGCGTTCGCGCAGCACCGTACCGATCGACGACGTCCTCGATCGCGTCGACCGCACGCTTCGTTTCGATCCATCGCTGCACCGGATCGTACGCGACACCTCGGGCGTCGATATTTCCGGCGATCCCGAACGTTTGGAGGACATCTTTCGCAACCTGCTTGAGAACGCCATCAAATACTCGCCGCGCGGCGGTACGATCGCGATCGCGGCCGAACGAACCGGCGACCGCACCGTGCTGCGCGTTCGCGACGAAGGAGTCGGCATTCCCGAAGATTGCCTGCCCTACGTTTTCGACCGGTTTTATCGCGTCGAGTCCGAGTTGACGCAGACCGTCGGAGGGAACGGTCTCGGCCTGTTCATCGTCAACGCGCTGGTGCGCGCGCACGGGGGATCGATCGACGTACGCAGCGAGCTCGGCCGCGGCACGACGGTAACGCTTTCCTTTCCGATGCGCCCATGAACTACGCCGACGATACGCAAGGCCGCCTCATCCTGGTGGTCGACGACGACCGCAACCTCCGCAAGATCATCGCAACCAATCTCGAGCTCGCTGGGTATCAGGTCGTCTCGGCCGCTAACGGTCAAGAGGCGCTCGAAAAGCTCGACGACCTGCAGCCGGATCTCATCGTTTTGGACGTCATGATGCCTGAGTTGGACGGCTACGAGACCGCTCGCAGAATCCGCGCGCACGCGGGCAACGCTCGAGTCCCGATCATCATGCTGACCGCGAGATCCGAGGTCGAGGACAAGATCGCGGGATTCGACGCCGGCGCCGACGACTACATGACGAAACCGTTCGGTCCGCAGGAGCTGCTGGCGCGCGTGCGCACCAAGATCCGCCGCGTCGAGGCCGATTCGTCGCTCTCCCCGCTTACGAAACTTCCGGGTAATCTTTCGATCGAGGCGGTTCTCCGCCGCCGCGTCGCGAGCGCCGAGCGATTCGCCGTTCTCTACGAAGATTTGGACAATTTCAAGGCGTTCAACGACGTGTACGGATTCACGCACGGCGACGAAGCCATACAATTGCTGGCGTCGGTCACCGTCGATGTCGTCCGCCGGCGCGGAACGGCGAACGATTTCGTCGGGCACATCGGAGGCGACGACTTTGTGGTCGTCACCGGCTGCGACCGGGCCGAGGAGATCGCTCGGGAGATCATCGCCGATTTCGACAGGGACGTTCGCCGGCTCTATACGCCGCTCGATTTGCAGCAGGGCTTCATCGAAACCCGCGACCGCCGCGGCACGCTCAACCGCTTCCCAATCATGTCGCTCTCGATAGCGATCGTGACGAACGAGCAGCGGGATTTCGAGAGCTACGCAGAGATCGGCGAGGCCGCCGCCGAACTGAAACGGTATGCGAAGTCGATATCCGGCTCGTCGTATGTGAAGGACAAGCGCCGCCGATGATCCGCACCTTCATTGCAGCGTTTCTCGTCTTCTGCATCCTGCCGACGGCCGCCGCTTTTCCCAGCCAGTCGATCAACGATCGTATCGGTGCGCAGCGCAAGAGAGCCGACCGGATCCATCGCCGCCTGAGCGAAAAGCGATCGCAGTTGAGGGCCGCCACCGTAAAGGTCGGCAATCTCCGCACGCAGCTCGACGCGACCGATGCTGCGATCGCGCAGGTGAACCGCGAGCTGGGCGATTTGGCGGCGCGGCGCAACGGCACGTTGCGGCGGCTGGCGTGGAATACGTTGCAACTCGATGCGGCAAAACGCTCGCTGGCGCTGCACGACAACCTGCTGAAAAAGCGCCTGGTAGACATCTACGAACGCGGCAACCTCGGCTACATCGACGTCTTGCTCGCCGCGCGCTCGTTCAGCGACTTCGTCGAGCGGTGGGAAGATTTGCGCCTTCTGATCGCCGCCAACGAGAACGCCATTCGCACGCGGAAGGCCACTGAAGCGAGGGTGGCCCAAGCGCAAGCGCGGCTTGAAGCAACGCGGCTTTCGCTGCAGCAGCAAGCGCAAGCGCGGCGGCAGGCCAAGAACCAACTCGCGATGCTCGCCGACGAGAGGAGCAACCTGGTCGCTCTCGCCGATGCCCAGCGCCGGCACGTCGCTGGGCAAGTCGCGCAGATGGAAGCCCTCTCGGCGAGCGAAGAGGCAGAGTTGGAACGGCTGATCGTGGAGCGCGAGCGAGAGGTCGCGGCCCAGCAGCAAGCCGCTAGACGTGCCGCAGGCATCGCCGGAAGCCCGCCGCCGCCCACCGGTGCGCCGGGAAAGCTCATCTGGCCGGTCTCCGGGATCATCACGTCGCCGTTCGGCTGGCGCAAAAATCCGTTCGGCGGGGCACCCGAGTTCCACCAGGGCCTCGACATCGGGGCGCCGATGGGCACCACCGTCGTGGCGGCGGCCGCGGGGACCGTCATCTCGGCCGGGTGGTTCGGCGGCTACGGGAATTACATTCTGATCGATAACGGCGGTGCGCTCGCGACAGGTTACGCGCACCTCTCGCAGATTTTCGTCGCCGACGGTCAACGCGTGCAGCAGGGGCAAGCGATCGGCGCGGTCGGCTCGACCGGGTACTCGACCGGGCCGCATCTCCACTTCGAGGTACGCATCCACGGAAAGCCCGTAGACCCGACCCCCTACCTGCACTGATGGAACCCCCGCAAGCGATCTCGGGTAGAACCGGGTAGCAGCATTATCACGAGGAAGGATTACTCGCACTCGTGTCCACGAAACTTCGTGCGCTCCTCATCGCACTGATCGTCGTCGCCGTCGGCGGCGCCCTGTACGGCGGCTACCGAAGCGGCTTCGGCGTGGCGCACGCAACCGCGGGCGAGAGCGCCCTGCCGCGCTTCGCCCTGCCGCAGCTATTCGATCCGGGCATAACCGATCAGCGCTTGGTGGAGCTCGCTTTCCGCGAGGTCGAGCGGGCGTATTACAAGCCGGTGAAGGCACAGACGCTAATGGGTGGCGAGCGCGCCGGCATCCTTGCGTTGCTGAAGCACGAGCGCGTCTCCGGGGCCGTGCTTCCCGCCATCGCCGCAGGACCGGATACGGTCTCCGACCTGCACGCGATCGGCCGCGAGCTCAGCTACGCGCAGGCGCATTACGGCACGAGGCTCGGCACCCGGGGCGATGCCCGTATCACGCATGCGGCGTTGCGCGGCTTGATGGACTCGCTCGGCGATCCGTATACGGTATATCTTTCGCCGCGCGAGATTCGCAGCCTCAACGAATCGCTTCGAGGCGGTGATTTCGGCGGCATCGGGGTCTACATCTACCAGTTGAAGGGCGGCGAGATCGTGCTGCAACCCATCGCCGGGTCGCCTGCGTCGAAAGCGGGCATAAAACCGGGCGCGGTGATCGTGCGCGTCGATGCCACCCCGGTGAGCGGCCTCTCCTTAAATCGCGTCGAGCGTCTGATCCGCGGGCCGAAAGGGTCGGTCGTGACGATTACCACGCACCCCTACCGCGCTACGAAGTTGCGCGCGTATCGTATCGTCCGCGACATCATTCACGTACCGACGGTGCACGCGAAGATGGATGACGGTTTCGAGTACGTGCGGCTCTCCGATTTCGGCACGACCTCGGCCGCCGAAGTCCGCAGGGCGCTGCTCGAGGGGAAGGCACGCGGCGCCAAGGGCTACATTCTCGACCTGCGCGACAACGGTGGCGGACTATTGGACGCTGCCGTCCAAATATCGAGTCTTTTCATCCCGCACGGGACGATCGTTTCAACCATCAACCGGCTCGGAGAAAAAGACGAGCAGGAAGCCCTCGGCGACGCGATACCCGGCTTGAGCCCGCTCGTCGTTTTGGTCAACGGTTACACCGCCAGTTCCTCCGAGATCACCTCGGGAGCCATTCAGGATTACAAGATCGGCACGCTGATCGGGACGCGAACCTTTGGGAAAGGCGTAGTTCAAAGCATCTATCCGATGCCCAACTCGTCCGCCCTCAAGATCACGACCGCTCGCTACGTGACGCCGTTGGGCCGTGACATCGAGCACGTCGGCATCGAACCGGACATCGTCGTCAAACAGAACCCCGATCCGGCGCTTATCGGCACGCGACACGACAAACAACTCGCGGCAGCCGTGGCACGTTTGCGCCGGATCGCTCGTTAGGAGAGGTATGCATCGTTTTTCGTCGTTGCTGCTGACGGGCGCGCTGCTCGCCGGGCTCGCGCAACTTCCGTCGGCTACGCTCGCAGCCGGCACCGGCCTCTCGCAGGCCGACGCCTCCGAGATACGGCTGAGCTACACGAAGTTGACGGCAGAGTTTTACAAACCCACGCATCCGCAGAGCATTCTTGACGGCGCGCGCAGCGAGCTGCTCCACGTGCTCGCAAAGAGCGGCGTGAAGGCCGCGGCTTTACCGCCGCTTCGTGCGAGCGCGAACGCCGCCTACGATATCCACGCGGTCGAGCGCGAAGTCCAACTCGCGTCGCGCTCTGCGGGGCGCAGGATCAGCCCGCATCTTCTCGCCTACGCGGCGATAGCCGGCATGCTCTCCTCCGTCCACGATCGCTGGACTGTCTTTCTGACGCCAAAGGAGTACGCCGCACTCAACCAGGGCCTGAACGGTGGTTCCTTTTCGGGAACCGGCATCGTCATCCAAAAGAGCCTGCGCACGAAGTACATCGAGGTGAGCAACATCGTTCCGCACGGCCCCGCCGATCTGGCCGGAGTCCGGCAAGGCGATACGATCGCCGCTATCGACGGGCACCCTACCAAGAGCATGACCCTCGCGCAGGCCAGCCTGCACCTGCGCGGCAAAGCCGGAACGAAAGTCCGGCTCACCATCGTGCGCGATGGCAAACGGCTTCCCTCTCCTATCGTCGTTACGCGCGCGGAAATCGCCGCGCTCAGCGTCTTTCAGAAGATGCTGCCGGGCAAGATCGGTTACGTCGCGCTCACGGTTTTCGGGCAAGATACGGGCAGCGAGCTGACCACGGCGCTGGATCGCCTTGCGCGGGAGGGAGCGCGCGCGCTGGTGCTCGATCTGCGCGACAACGGCGGCGGTTACCTGAACGCTGCGGTTGCCGTAAGTTCCAAGTTCATCGCCACCGGGCCGATCGTTTCGGTAGAGACGCGCGCAGCAAACATAACGACGATCGAAGCCGACGATACCGCCATCGCTCCAATTCCGCTCGCGGTCCTGGTAAACGGGCATACGGCATCGGCCGCCGAGATTACGTCGGGCGCGATTGCAGACAGCGGGGTCGGTACGATCGTCGGAACCAAAACGTTTGGAAAGGGCGTCGTGCAGACGATCTTCCCAATGCCGGACGGATCGGCCGTCAAAATTACGACCGCACGCTATCTGACGCCGGACAACAGGAACATCAACCATATCGGCATTCGCCCCGCGATCGTCATCAAGGAGAACAAGCACCCGCGCTACGGCGATCCCAACCACGACGTGCAGCTAGCGCGCGCCATAGCATTCCTAAACGACGAGCTCGCACACATGCGCTAAAACAGCGCTCGGCGAACCTCGGCAAAGCTGTCGAACGACACGAACGTCGCGCCGCGCTCGCGTAGAAAGCGTTCCAACGAACGGCCGCGCTTGGCAAAACGGATATCCGCCGCCAGCGAGGCTTCGTAATCGGAGTAACCGTCGCCGACGTAGACCGTTCGGTAGCCCGAGCCGCTCGCGGCGCGAACCTCGAGCGCCTTGTCGTGACCGTTATCCGAATCGTCGCGGTATCGCATGACCCAGCCGTCGGGGCTTGGGTCCGCGTCGTTCGCCAGTACGGGTACCCCCGCCATGCCCTGGCGCGCAAGCGCGTGCTCGATCAGCGAAGCGATTCCCGAGCTCAAGATCCGAAGGGGCACCGCGGCCGCCTCGCAGGCGCGGACGAACTCGCCGAATGCCGGATCGAAGTGCGTCTGCGCCGCAAGCAAAGCGTCGGCCTCGTCGAAGGCGCAGCGTACGTTACGTGCCTGAGCGGAGAGCACTTCGCGCAGGGACATCGTTCCTGCGGCGAGTTCGCGCTCCAACCGTTGCCACGCGTCTTCGCCGGCGCACGAGCGCATGAGGATATCGAGGGTATCGCCGTCGGTGATCGTACCGTCGTAGTCGACGAACACGGCCAGGCGCACGCTCCCCGAGCGTGCGCCTGCGCTATCGCCGGACCGCGCCCCGGCTAGCTGCGCGACGTCTTTTTTCGCGCCGCAGCGGCAGCCGGGCTCGCCTTCTTGGTGGATTTCGCGACCTTGCCTGCCGAGGCCGGCTCGCTCTTCTTCGCGCTAGCACGCTTTGCCGGAGCTTTAGCCCCGGCCGGCGGCTCCGAGGCTTTCGCCGCGGCCTTCGGCGCGCGCTTGGGAGCGGCTTTCGCGGTGGCTTTCACAGCCGTCTTGGCCGCTGGCTTCGCCACGGCTTTGACGGCCTTAGGAGCGGCCTTTGCTTTGACCGGCGCCGGCTTAGGCTCTCCCCCGGCAGCGCGCTTACGTTTGGATTCGGCCGCCGAGACTGCCGCCTCCGGCACTGGCAGCGCCACGACGGGAGTTGCCTGCAGTTCGCCGCCCCGCACAGGGGTCCGCGGCGTGCGACGGCGGCGCGCCGGTTTGGTCGGGATGGCCGACTCCTCCGGCACGCGCAGGTGAGGCGGCGGCGACTCCACTGCGGGCGGTTGCACCTTGCGATTCCACGGTGCGATTGCGCGCGACGGCTCCCGCGGTGCCGTCCGACCGGTCGGCTCAGCTTTCCCTTCGGGGTCCACTCGGAAGATATGCCGGTCCGGGACGGCGGCGGGGGCAGGCGTGGGCGTGGGCGCGGACGCGGCCATGCCTTCGGCTGCGACACCTGCGCCGAGGCCACCCCGGCCGCGACGGCGACGGCGACGGCGGCGATGCCGCCGAACCTCCCCTTCGCCTTCGGCCGATGCCGCAGCCGGAGGCTGCGTATCTTCGGCCTCGTCGCTATCTTCGTGCGCGGCCAGTTGCGCTTGAGCGCTCTGCGGCGGAATGCCGACCTGGAGCGCCTCACCGGCGGCCGAGCCGCCGCGCCCGCGCCCGCGCCCACGGCGCCGGCGGCGGTGCTTGCGTTCGCCATCACCGCCGTCGCCTATGACGATGGCACCGGGTTCGCGTAGCGCTTTCGCCTCTACCCGGAGAACCTTGTCCGCGGTCTCCTCTTCCTCGGTAACGGTCGTGATGCCGATCGGCGGGCGGGAAACGGAGGTCTGCGCCGCCTCGGCAGCCAGCTCGCGAAGCTGTGCGGCTTGCTCGGCCGCCGTCAGTTTGGCCTTGCGCCCGCGGTGCCGGCCCTTGCGCTTTGCCGCGCCTCCGGCGCCGAGTTCGGCGAGGACGTAGTCCTCATCGAGGTCGATGATCTTGATGCGCACGCTCTGACCGGCCAGGTTCGCCGCGTTCTCGACCTCCACGACGCGCCCCTCGAGCACCGCCGCGGCCGAGGTTACGTTGGGCAAACGGCCGGGCAGCAGATCGACTTCCCGTTCGTCGCCCACGCGCAACGCCGCGCCGTCCTTCACATCGGAGCCTGCGCGCACGCGGGTAACCTCCGGATGCAGCGTCGCGTCCACGCGCACGCGAATCGGCGCGTCCAACTCCTTCGCAAGCTGCGCGAACTCGTCTTCGTACCAGAACTCGAGTTGCGGGGCGACCGTCGGCGGCGACTCGACGACGATCGGTTGATGGTCGTGCGCGCGCGCGCCTTCGATGCGAACCTTTCGCAACGTTTCGATCGCAACCGACTGTGCCGACATCACCGACCCTAGCCCCGCACAGGTCGGGCAGGCTCCGCGCAGCTGCGCCCCGAGGTCCTTGCCGACGCGCTTGCGGGTAAACTCCAGCAACCCCAGATTGCTGAATGACTGAATCGTCGCTCGCGTTCGATCCTTGCGCAGGCCGTCTTCGAGCGTCTTGATCACCTTGTTGCGTGCCGGTTCCGAAGACATGTCGATGAAATCGCAAACGATGATGCCGCCGATGTCGCGTAAGCGCACTTGCCGGGCGATCTCCGCCGCCGCCTCGACGTTCGTTTTAACGATCGTATCGTCTAGATTCTTGCCGCCGGTGAACTTGCCCGAGTTCACGTCGATGACGGTGAGGGCCTCGGTCGTCTCGATGACGATCGAACCGCCGGACGGCAGGTTGATCTTCGGCTTCATCAATTTCTGCAGCTCGTCGTCGACCTTGTAGTCCTTGAAGAGCTCGCGGCCGGCGCCGTAGTGCTCGAGGCGATCGAGGTACTGCGGCCCGAGCAACTGCAAGAAATCGCGGACCTTGCGATACTCTTCCTCGTTATCGATCAAGACGCGGTCGACGTCTGCCGTAACGAAGTCGCGCGCCGCTTTGTAGATGAGGTTCATGTCCTTGTGCAGCAGCGACGGAGACTTGGCGCGCTTGTACGTCTCCAGGATGCCGTGCCACATGCGGATGAGTACGCCGAGGTCGGCGATCAGCTCGGCCTCGCTGACGCCGGCCGCCGCCGTGCGAACCACCGTCGCCATGCCTTCGGGACGGATGCGTTTCATCACGCTCTTGAGGCGGTTGCGCTCTTCCGAGGAATCGATCTTGCGCGAAACGCCGGAGTACTTGCCGGTCGGCATGAGAATCAAGTAGCGGCCCGGCAGCGAGATATTCGTGCTGACGCGTGCGCCTTTGAGCCCGCGTGGTTCCTTGACGATCTGGACGAGAACGTCGTCGCCGCGGTTGACCTTTTCGCTGATGGTCCAGCCGCTGCGCCCCTGGGTGATCTCGACGTCGCCGATATTCAGCGGGGTCTTGTTGATATCGTCGACGTACAGAAATGCATTGCGGCCGAGGCCGATGTCGACAAAACTGGCCCCCATGCCGGGCAAAACGTTCTGGACTTTTCCCTTGTAGATCGAGCCGATGACCTTCTCTTCGCGCTCGATGTAGAGTTCTGAGAGGACACCGTCCTCGAGGATGGCGACCCGGTTCTCCCAGGGATCGCTCGAGATGAGGATCTCCGTTGACAAATCCGTACCTAGCCCTTTGCCGGTCGAGGCCTGGAATCGACTGTCGAACGCCTCCGCGACGGCATCACCCCATTCGGCGTTCGGGCCGGGATGGGGACCCCTGTGGGGTCAGCAGGCTGAGATTTGCGTCTCCGACCGCCTGCGATCGCCATCGAGCGGGTACTCGATCGAGCTCCAGCGCTCTCGTAAAAAAAAACTTCTGGCCGGGGCGATCCGTTTGCGTGTGGATACGGCCTCCGGTAGAGCTGGAGGTTCACGCCCGCACGAGGCCGGACCTTCCCCACCTCGCTCGGGCGTGAACCCGGGCATCGGCCGCGGGCCCTAGGAGGCTCCTAGGCGTTGCCCAAAAACTCACGGTCCTTCTGCGAATAGATATTGAGCAGGACGCCGACGGCGGCGTAATCCGTGAGGATCGCCGAGCCGCCATAGGACATGAACGGCAGTGGAATGCCCGTGATCGGCATGATGCCGATGGTCATCCCGATGTTGACGACGATGTGGAACGTGAACATGGCAACGATGCCGGTTGCCAGCAGGAAGCCGAAGCGGTCGTGGGCGGCAAGCATCGCCTGCAGACCGCCGTAGAGGATCGCGCCGTAGAGCGCGACGAGCGCCATAGCCCCGACGAAGCCGAGTTCCTCGCCGATAACCGTGAAGATGAAGTCGCGCGAATGTTCGGGCACGAAGTTGAGTTGCGTCTGCGTGCCGTGGTGCAGACCGCGGCCGAGCCACTCGCCGTTTCCAACGGCTATTTTGGATTGATTGAGGTTGTACCCCGCGCCTTCGGGATCGGCCTTCGGGTTGAGGAAGACCAGCAGCCGCGCTTTCTGAAACGGCTTCAGCACGAATTTCGTGCCCACGGTGAAGGCCGCCGTGGCGATCACCCCGAGTACGAAAACCCCGAAATGCCGCAGTTTTGGTAGGCCGAAGAAGAGCTGGGCCGAGAGGATCGCGAGCAGTACGAGCGTCGTGCCGAGATCCGGTTGCTTCAAGATGAGCAGCGCCGGCACGCCGACGGTAACCAGCGGTTTCCAGATATCCCGCAAGCGTTCGTAATCGCCTAGACACAAGACGTAGGCGAGCGCGATCGCCAACACCAACTTCGCGGGTTCGGAGGGCTGAAACGTCCCGAGCGGGCCGATCGATATCCAGCGCTGCGCGCCGAGCGCGCTGTGTCCGCGTACCAAGATGAAGGCGAGCAGCAGGACGTTCGCACCGTAGAGCGCCGGCGCGAAGCGCCGCCACAACCGGTAATCGATGCGCCAGCAGGCGAGCATGGCCGCGATGCCGATGAAGCCGTAGAGTATCTGCTTGCGGTACTCCGTCGAGGCACCGCGCGCGTGGAGGTCGGCCGATTCGATGGCGACGACCCCGAGCGCGGTTACGAGCACGCAGGCTACGAGCAGCACCCAATTCAAGCCGCGCAGCGTGCGGCGCACCTGCATACCGGCCGTCAGCATAGCCATCTCGGAGCGACCTTTAAGTCGCGGCGGCCGGTTTCCCCGCAGCCGGCCCGGCGGAGCCTTTCTTGCGACGGCGCTTCGAAGGCTGCTTGCCGAGCGCCGGCGGCCGCTCGGAGGGCCGCGATGCCACCCTATCGCCGGCATCGCGGTTGACCGAGAGAATCGGGATGTTCGCGAGCATCGCGAGCGCCGCATCCTGCTGCTCGAAGCTGACCTCGATCTTGCTGCGGTCGACTTCGACATACTTGGAGATGACGTCGACGAGATCGCGTTTCATCGCCTCGATCATCTCCGGGGCGAGCGAGAGATGATCCGACATGAGCACGAGCCGCAGCCGCTCTTTCGCGGTCGCGCTCGAGGGGCGACGGCCGAACAAGCGATTGAAAAGTTCGATCATCAACGGCGACCTCCAAGCATCGCACCAAGTTTTTCGAAGAACGATGCTTTGTTTCCGACGGTCGGTGCGGGCACGTCTTCGCCGGCGATGCGCGCGGCGATCGCCCGGTACGCCGCGGCGGTCGGCGAATCGTCGCGCAGAGCCAACGGCTCGCCCCTGTTCGTCGCAACGATGACGGCGGGCTCGTCCGCGATGACTCCAAGCAGCGGCAGGCGCAGGATGGCGTTCACGTCGTCGACGGAGAGCATCTTCCCCTTCTTCACCAGTTGCGGGCGCATCCGATTGATGACGAGCTGCGGCCGGAAGCGGTTCCCAAGCAAGCCGACGACGCGGTCCACGTCGCGAACCGCCGACACCTCCGGCGTACAGATAACGATCGCCTCGTCCGCACCGGCGACGGCATTTCTAAAGCCCATCTCGATTCCCGCCGGGCAGTCGACGATCACGTAGTCGAACCGTTCGCGCAGGCTCTGTACGAGCGCGCGCATCTTCTCGGTATCGACTTCGTCCTTCTCGCGCGATTGGGCGGCCGCGAGCAGCCGCAGGGTCGGCGAGTTCTTGTCCGGCACGAGCGCCTCGTCGAGGCTCACCCGCTCCTCCAGCACGTCGAGCACGTGATATTTCACGCGGCTCTCCAAGCCGAGAACGATGTCGAGGTTACGCAGGCCGACGTCCGCATCGACCAGCACGACGCCGGCTCCGCGGCGCGCGAGCGCCGTCCCGAGGTTCGCCGCCGTCGTCGTCTTGCCGACACCCCCTTTGCCGGAGGTGATGACGATCGCCCGGCCCATCCTGGAGGGCGCCGCCGTCGCGTCGCGGGCCGGCTCGCCGTCGTCTTGAGGCTGTTGCAGAACGTGCATGCTACCCCGCCTTCAGCGCGCCCAGCAGGCGCCCAAAGAATCCTTGATTGTCCAAATTAGTAAACGGCACGATCTCGCCTTCCAAACGCCGCACGATTTTTTCGTAGATGGGTTTGAGCCGATTGGCATCGTCGAGTACGACCGGCTCGCCCCTGTTCGTCGTATCGATTACCTCTTCATCGTCGGGAATTATGCCGAGGAGTTCGGCCGAGAGAATCTCACAGACGTCGTCGACCGAGAGCATATCACCGCTTCGCACCATCTCCGGGCGTATGCGGTTGACGATGAGGCGCATCGGCATGCCTTGCTGCGCAAGCTTGCCGATCACGCGGTCCGCATCGCGAATCGCGCTAACCTCGGGCGTCGTGACGACGATCGCTTCGGTCGCGCCGGCAATCGCGTTGCGGAATCCGCGCTCGATACCCGCCGGGCAGTCTATCAGAACGTAATCGGCCAGATCGGCGAGCCGGTCGATGACGCCGGCCATCTGCTCCTCGGTCACCGCATCCTTATCGCGCGTTTGAGCGGCCGGAAGGATCGAGAGCGACTCGAACCGCTTGTCTTTGATCAGCGCCTGGCGCACCTGACAGCGGCCTTCGACGACCTCCACCAGATCGAAGACGATACGCTTCTCGAGCCCCAGCACCAAATCCAAATTGCGCAGACCGATATCTGCGTCAACGAGGATCACGCGCTTGCCGCGCTTGGCGAGCGCGGCGCCGAGATTCGCGGTGGTCGTCGTTTTGCCGACCCCGCCTTTACCGGAGGTGAGAACGATTTTGCGCGGCGTCAGTGGACGGTACCCCCCAAGAGATTTTCAGCGCGATCGTAGGCTACGATCGCGATGCGGTCGTTTTGCACGCAGGCAACCTCCGCTTGAACCGAGCCGCGGGCACGTTCGCCGCCGTCGGCGGCTATGAACGTGGCTATGCGCAGTTGCGTCGCGGCCAGATCCAGTGCGTACACCCTCGCATCGGAGTCACCCTGCGCGCCGGCGTGCGCGACGCCTCGCAACGAGCCGAAAACCACGATGTCGCCGCTCGCGACCAGCTCCGCTCCTGGGTTGACGTCGCCGACGACGACGATGTTTCCGACGTTGTGCAAGGACTGCCCGCCGCGCAGCGTGCCCACGTGATAAAGCGTGGTGGGAGGCGCCTCGACCAGCGCCAGCGCGACGGACTCCGGCGGGCGGTGCTGCGCCTGAGAGAGGATCGCGCGCCTCACGCTGCTCTCGCCCTGCTTGCGCCGCTCGGCGATGTCGGCTCGCGCGCCGGCGAAGTCCGCCGCCAGCGAGCGAGCGCCCTCGGAGAGATGCAGGTCGCGCTTAGGGCGCAGGGCCCGCCGGCGGGCGAGCTCCGCGCCGCCGTCGGGCACCGCCGGAACGTATGTCAGCCCGAGTTCGAGCGCCAGCTGTGCAAGCGCCGGCACGCCGGAGAGCGCGGTCAGATCGATTCCGCCGCCGCCAAGCGCCGCCCGCAGCCGCTCGATCTGCTCGGGATCCGGGACGCCGGCGCCGAAAGCCGCAGTCGCGGCCGTTCCGCGGTAAAAGTCCGGCCGTTCGGCCAGCCGCTCTTCGAGCTCGGCGAGCGCCTCCTCGAAGTCGCGCTCCGCCAGCACGACCTCTAGGCCCAGGCCTTTGCCGCGCAACAACGTCATGCTGGCCACCGGTTCGAACAGCGTCTCCGCCACCCTGCAACATCCACAAGCGCTCCACAGGTTATCCGGTTTATCCACCGTTCGCTCGCCGGCCGCGCCGGCGCAGGAGCTCGGGCCCACGGCCGGGGAGTGCGTACCTGTAACATCGGCCCGTTCCGGCAGGTAAAGGACATGAATCGTATGTTTCGCCGCATCGTAGGTCTAGCGCTGATCCTCGCTTTGCTGCCGGTCTTCATTCCGGCTCCCGCGCGCGCCGTTACGACTGCCCAGGAGGTTCAAGAAGGCGAAGCAATCGATCAGCAGATCACCGCCTCCAGCGTCATCGAAAACGACCCGCTCCTCAACCAGTGGGTCCAAACGGTCGCCGACCGCCTCTGGCACCAAGTCGCGCGCAAAGACGTGCCGTACAACGTCAAGATCATCCGGGCGACCGACATCAACGCGTTTTCGACGCTCGGCGGATACGTCTACGTGAACGACGGTCTGCTCGATTTCGTGCACTCCGACGACGAACTGGCGGGCGTGCTCGGCCACGAGACCGGCCACATCGAACGCCGCCACGTCGTGACCATGCAAGCCAAATCCGAGGTGCTCAACCTCCTTTTCGGCATCGCGTCGCTCTTCTCGCCGTTGATCTACGATTTCGGCAACCTCGCGGAGGCCGGGATCCTCGCGAAGATGTCGCGGGTTGACGAACTGCAGGCCGACCAGTACGGTCTCTTGCTGATGTCGCGAGCCGGATACGATCCGAACGCCATGGTCACGATGATGAAGCACCTGGGCGTGCTGCAAGGCGAGCACTCCGACCTCATCACGAAGTATCTCGAGAACCATCCGGATCCGCAGGCGCGCGTCGGACATCTGCTCGGATATCCCGAGCTCGATCCGACCAAGGTTACCCCGCAAGAACGGCTGGTCTGGGCCCTACACGACCTGCGCAACGCGCGTTACAATACCGCGATGCTCGAGCTCACGCAGTTCGTGAAGACGCAGCCCAACAACGAACAGGCTCTGCTCGCGCTCGGGCAAGCGCAACTCGCTCTGGGGCAAACCGGAAAGAGCGCGCAGACGCTCGGCGAGGTCGCGCAGACCGGAACGCCGCAAGCCCAGGCTGCCGCACAGGTGGAGCTCGCCGAGCTGCGCCGGATGGAGGTTCAAAGCGTGAACCTCACGCAGCCGAATCTCGCCGGCCTGCGCGCCAAGTTGGATCAGGCGCGGCAACTGCAGAAAGAGGCCGTCGCCGAGATCGGAGCGCGCCACGACGAGGGCCGCGACCAGATCAAAGAGATCAAGGCGCGCCTCGAAGATATCTCGTACGAGATTCCCGATTTCAGCAACATTCAAATCAAGCCCGGCTCGCGCTTGGAATCGATCGAAAAGAATCTGACGAGCATGTCGCGCTCGATCAACAGCGCGCTCGACGATGCGAAGGCGACGATCGGCGGCGTCGGTTCCGTCGACCCGAAGACCGGCAAACCGACCGGGTTGCTGGCCGATAACGGCGAGATCCTCGACGAGATGTCGGCTCCGTTCCAGCTGACGCCGATTCCATCGGATTCGGTCGCGATCTTTCCCTCGTACTCGCGCATGTTCGCAGAGATATCCTCGGCCGACGGTGAGATGGTGCAGGCCGCGGACGCCGCGCGCGCGGCGGCCATGCAACTCGACCAATCGCTTGGAACGGTCAACGATTTCTTGATGCAGCTGCAGAACGTGCGCCTGGATTACTTCGGCGACATCGGCCAGTTCGATTACAACGCACTCGTACCGCTCATGCAGAAGGCCGACGACTCGCTGGCCCGCGCTGCAGTATCCGCCTCGCAAGCCGACCAGCTCTACAACATGGCCCGCGCGCGGCAACTCGAGGCGCGAATCACGCTGCTCGGCGTAGGGACGTCGCGCGAACGGTACGCCACCCTGCAAAAGGCGCTGGCCGTGCGCTTCGCGAGCGACGGCATCGGAAGCGGCGTCAGTTATAACGAGATGCTGCGCGACGATCTGACGCCGGGGCAGGCCGCCGCAGCGACCATCGTTGCGGCCGATACCAAGACGACGCCCGACGAGATCGTCAAGGACGCCCTCGCTTCGAACCGGTCGATCGTCGAGATCGCCAACGACCGCAAGATGAACGCGGAGGCGCTCGAGATCTTTCTCGGTCTCGTCTATTTGGATTATACCGACAATCCCGTCAAGGAGGACTCCCCCGCGGGCTAGCGGGAGAGCGAACGATGGCATCCGCAGCGAGCGAGGTTCTCCATCTGGTGCGCAAGGGCATCAACGTTCGTGCGGTGCAGGCCACGACGCGCAAGCCATTCCGTTTCTATCTTTGCGGCGACCCGGCCCTGGTGGCGAGCCTGCGCACGCTGTTGCTCTCGGGGCATGCAGACGATACCGTTCCGCTCGATGCGGCCGCATGCTTGGAGACGATCGTTCCGGGCAGGCTGCCGGCCGCTGCGAACCGCGAGGCACGCCTGGTGATCTTCCTCGGCCGGCGCGGCGATCTCGCCGGTGCGGATCTGGCCGGCTTGCGGCCGCTGCGCCTCCCGATCTTCGCGCTCACGATCGATCCGGAAGCGCAGCCGGGCGGGCCTGCCGCGCCGCCGGCCCCGGGAACGTGGGCCGAATACACCGTGCCCGCGCTCGCGCGAGAGGCCTTGCGCGGCCGGGTTTTTCCGCACCTCGTCACGCAGTGCAGGGGCGTCGAAATCGCCGTTGCGCGGCGCCTGCCGCCGCTGCGCGAGACCGTATCGGCAAAGCTGACGCGAGATGCTGCCGGGAACGCGCTTAAGGTCGCGCTCGCAAGCGCCGCCGTCGATCATATCCCTCTGCTCGGCCTGGTCTTGGGCGCCTTCGCATCGGCCGGCGACATGGTGGCGATCACGGGCATACAGATGATGCTGCTGCTCCACATCGAGGCGGCGTACGGCCGCGATCCGGACGTGCACCGCATGTGGCAGCTGCTTCCAATCGTCGGCGGCGGATTCGGCTGGCGGACGCTCGCGCGCGAACTTTCGGGCTTCATTCCGGTAGCCGGGATCGCTATCAAGGGCGCGATCGCCTACGCCGGCACGATCGTCGTCGGCGAAGGTATAACGTTTTTCCACGAACACGGCCGCCACATGAGCGCGATGCAAACCTCGACGATCTACGAGCAGACCAAGAACGATGCGCTGGCCTTCGCACGCAACGTGGCGACCAATATCGTGCGGCGCTAACCCATTAGACGCGTCAGCAGTTCGTCGTCGTCGAGCATCTGCAGGTCTCGCGAGAGGCGCGGGCGCACCATCGCGGCGATCTCCCGGGCCATGCGCGCGCGGTGAACCGGCGTCATCGCCTTTCGCCGGGCGACGAACCGCGCGATGAGCGAGCGCTCGGCATCGGTCAGCATCGAAAAGCCGGCTGCCGCTGGCGGCACCGCGAGATCGGCCGGCCGCACCGATGGTGACTCGCGAACGACGATCGTTCCGGCGGCGTAATCGCCCAGCCGCTTGTTCTCGGGCGAGAGCAGCGTGCTGATCGCGCTTAGGGCATAGAAGCCGGCCGCCGCCTCCGCGACGCGGACGATATTCCGGATCGCCGCGCTCCCGGCGTCCAGCGGGTAGCCGCCGTCGCGCACGACCCGGATGCCGAGCAGCTTCTTGCCCGGCGTCCGGCCGTCCCAGTACGCCTCGAAGAGAATGAAGTAGCCGAAGAAGATCAGGAAGACGATCGCGACGACGAAGGCGATGCCGATCGACTGCGCGAGCGTCCCCTCGTGCAACTTGATATGCGGAAGGCGCGTCGAAGCATACGATAGTCCGAAAACGAGCGCCGCCAGCGTCGCAACCTGGACGAGCAGATCGAGCATGACGGCGAGAAAGCGGCTGCCCAAGCCCGCCAGCTCGAAGGCAAAGCTAATACTTTCGGGCGTTCTAACGCTGACGATACGGTCCACGGCGCGTCCTTCGACGCATCGCGCCAACAGGCCCCGCGCGGTGCCGCTGTGAACGGTTCCGGCATGGAACAGCCCGTTTTCGTGGAGCGGCGCGGCGGCGCGTGGCGGCGATTGGAAGCGCTGCTCGCAGCAACCGCGCGGCGGGGCGTCCGGCGCCTGCCGGCCGAGGAGATCGCCGAGCTCGGCCGGCTGTACCGCTGGGTGACGTCGGATCTCGCCTACGCTCGCGGCCGCGGCTACGATGCGCGGCTGGTCGCATACCTGAATCGCTTGACCGCCCGCGCCCATGCAATCGTCTACGGCGGCACCGTGCAGACCGGCCGGGAACGGGTCTGGCAATTCTTCCGCATGACCTTTCCCCGCGAATTTCGCCGGTCGTTCGGCTACATCGCGATCTGCGCGGCGCTGACGATCGTCTGTGCGATCGTGGCCTACGCGATCGTTACGCGCCATCCCGGGCAGGCGTACGCACTCCTTCCACCTTCGGTCGTCCCGGCGCACATCGCCAAGAGCCTGCACGATTCGAACTTCGCCTTTGGCCCGGCAGAATCGGCGGCCATGTCGACCCTCATCATCACGAACAACATCCGCGTCGCAATCCTGGCCTTTGCGGCCGGCATCGTTACGCTCGGCGTTGCGACGGTCTATCTCATCGCCTTCAACGCACTGATGCTCGGCGCGCTCGGAGCCCTCTACACTCGCGCCGGTTTCGGCTACGACTTCTGGGCGACCGTCGCACCGCACGGCGTGATCGAACTCACCGCGATCCAAATCGCAGGCGGCGCCGGACTGCTGATCGCCGCGGGCGTCCTCTACCCGGGCCGCCTTCGGCGCAAAGACGCGCTCGCCGCGAACGCGCGGCGCGCGGGCGTTCTGATTGCCGGAGTCGCCGCCATGCTCTGCGTGGCCGGCACGATCGAAGGCTTCTTTTCGCCGCTGCGCTTTCCAGCCGGCGTACGCGCGTCGGTCGGCGCGCTGACGGCCGTGCTGCTGCTCGCGTACTTCGGCTTCGCCGGCCGCGCCCGCCCTACGGAGCGCGACGCAAACGAGGAGATGCTAGAGCAGCCCGCGCTGCTTGATGCGTAAGTAGCGATCGACGAGCGCGGTGGAGAGTTGCGCGGCGGGCACGTCGATCGTGAGGACGCCGAGGCGTTCGAGCGTTGCGACGGCACTGCGGCGTTCGCGCTCCAGCGAAAAAGCGACGCTCTCCGCGTATGCGTCGAGCGCGGTTTCCGGTTCTCGCGCGAGCGCGCGCTCTATGGCGGCGTCGTTCATGAAGATGCAGACGACTACGTGCCGGCGCGCGAGCGAACCGACCTCAGCCAGCACGGTGCTCTGCGCTACCGGATCGATCATATCGGTAAAGAACGCTACGAGGCTGCGTTTGCGGAGGTGCGTGCGAAGATACGCGAACGCCTCGGCATAATCGGACTCTTCGAAGCGCGGCTCGAGATCGTAGAGCCGCTCGCCCAAGTGCGCGAGCGACGCGGCGGTGGCGCGCGGCGCCAGCGCTTCGAGGATGGTGCCGGCAAACGCAACGAAGCCGATCTTGTCGCTGGCCAGCCGCGCGATCGACGCGACCGAGAGCGCGGCCGTTACGGCGTAGTCGAACTTGCGCTGCTCGCCGGCGCGCGCGGTCATCAAACGGCCCGCGTCGAGAACCAGCATGACGTTTTGGCTGCGTTCGACTTCGTATTGAGCGACCATCAACCGGCCGCGCCTCGCCGTCGCTTTCCAATCGATCGCGCGGAATGCATCGCCGGCAGACCAATCCCGCAGGCTTTCGAACTCCGACCCGATCCCGCGCATCCGAATCCTGCGCAGACCGGCGTCGATCAGCCGGTTTCGCGCGTGCAGCTTGCCGTAGCGTTCGACGGCCGAAAGGTCCGGATAGACCCGAAGGTGTGCGTTGGCGGCGACGCGCGCGCGCCGGCGCAGGAGGCCGATGGCGTTCTCGAACCAGAGATAGAGCGTACCGAGCTCGACGCCGCCGCGCGCAACCGGGGTGACCGGGCGATCGACGCTCGTCTGCGAACGAGGCAGCGCGCGGCCGCCAAGATCGTCGATATCGTAGCGCAGGCGCTCGACCGGCGTATCGACGATGCCGAAACGAACGGCGACCTTCGAACGGTTCGTCAGCACGTAGCCCAGCCGCGTCTTCACGCGCAACGCGAAGTGTTCGACCGGGCCGCGCTCGAGGATCATATCTCGATGCCGCGGCCCCGCTGCGAGATCGGCCGCCAACGCCACGGCAAACGCCGCCGCCGCCAAGACGCCGAGGATAACAAACGGCTTCCAGACGCCGCCGAGCGCGACGAGCGCCGCGATGCCGCCCATGGCCCAGAGAGCGCGCCCGGTCAGCCAAATCGGCAGCGCGAGCCGTCTATCTGCCGGCGTCACGCGGAACCGGTACGGAGCGCAAGATTCCTTCCACTACCGCCGCGGCCCGCACGCCTTCGATCTCCGCATGAGGCTGCACGATGAGCCGATGCGCGAGGACGAGCCCGGCCACGTCCTTCACGTCGTCCGGCGTCACGAATGCGCGGCCCGCTATCGCGGCGGCGCATTGCGAGGCGACGAGCAGCGCGATCGCCGCGCGCGGACTAGCGCCGAGCGTGAGCTGCGCGTGCTCGCGCGTAGCGGCAACGATCTCATAGACGTACTCCCGCACGCCGGCTGCCAGATGGACGCGCCGAACCTCGCCCTGTGCTGCGACGATCTCCTCCGCAGTTGCGACCGCACGCAGGCCGGACGTCTCCAAGTCGCGCGCGTCGAAGCCGCCCGCCGCGCGAGCGAGCAACTCGAGCTCTTGCTCCCGGCCGGGATACGTGGAATCGATCTTCACCATGAAGCGATCGACCTGCGCCTCCGGCAATGGATAGGTTCCTTCGTACTCGATCGGGTTTTGCGTCGCGCAAACGAGGAACGGGCGCGGTAGATCGATCGAGACGCCGTCGATGGTAACCCGCCCCTCCTCCATCGCTTCGAGCAGCGCCGACTGCGTCTTCGGAGGCGTACGGTTGATCTCGTCGGCCAGGACGACGTTGCAGAGAATGGGTCCCGGGCGCGTGCTGAACTGCGCGGTCTGCGGGTTGAAGACGGTCGTTCCGACGACATCGGCCGGCATCAGGTCGGGCGTGAACTGGATGCGCCGGAAATCGAGGCCGACGAAGAGCGCCAGAGCGCGAACGGCCAGCGTCTTCCCGGTTCCGGGCACCCCTTCGATCAACACGTGGCCGCGCCCGAAGAGGCCCGTGAGCAACGCGAAAGTCGTGCGCTCCCCGCCGACCACGATCGTCTCCATTGCCTCGGTCAACCGCTCGGCGAGCGCGTGCGTCGAATCCGTCATCCTCGTTCCTTTCGTAGGCGCGCGGCCAAGACGCCCGCGCGCAAGAGATCCGCTGGCGCCGGCCGTTCCAGGCCACGCAAGCGCAGAAGCTCCGTCATGCCATCGCGCAGCACCGGATCGTCGATGCGTTCGCCGGCGCCGCCGTAACGAACGCGCGCGGAACGCGTCGCCGCATCCGCGCAGGCGGCGATCGCGTACTTCACCGCGCGCCCGCGTTCGAACAGGCGCGCCATCGAATCGATGTAGGCAGAGGAGTCGCGGTCGTCTTCTGCCGGCGGCGTCAGCGCCGGGGCGAAACGAACGTTCTCCCCCACGAGCCCGAGCACGATCACCGCGGCGACGATGAAGACCGCCGCGCGCACGGGCGGGGGCAACGCCTGCCAAAAGCCGCGCTCGCGCGCGTACCCGTGGATGCGCTCGTCGAAAGCGACCGGCCCGCCTGCCAGCAGATCGTAGGCAAAGCGCGCGTTGCCGGCATCGCGCAGCCGCACGTTGCTGAACACGCTTGGATCCAAGATCGCAACGACCTCACCCTTGCCGAGAGCGATAGCGAGCGCGACCGTACCACTTCGGGTAACGAGCAGCGGTTCGCCGTGAGGATGCCGTCCGCGTGCGAAGACGGACGCGAAATTTCCAGCGACGCGGCGGACACCGGGCAGATCGGCCCGCGGCGCCGGCGGCGATGCGATGCGCTCTTTCGGGACGGCGCGCCTCTGTTGCGGAATACCAAAATACTTCTTGTCCGCTGCATTGAACGACGTGTCGAGCGCGATCATCCTCCCTCCGCCGCGAACCCACTGCCGAAGCGCCAAGACCTCGTTGCGATCGATTCCCGAACGCGACTGGGAGATTACGAGCGTTCGAACGCCCGGAGTGAGGAGCCCCAGCGGATACTCCATACGGGTGATGGCGACGCGCTCGCGGCGCAGCAATGCATAGAGCGCGCGGTACCCGTTGCGGCCGGTATCGTAGCTCGAAAAGACGGACCCCTTGCCGGCGTTCGGCAGGCTCAGCAGCGCGAGCAGCACGACCCCGGCAAACGCGATCACCACGCCAACGGCCTCGCCCAAGCGGTTACGCACGCTTCGACTGCTCCGCCGGAAGCAACGCGAGGAGCGCGCGACGGCCGCCTTCCCACTCTTCGCGCGTTATGCGGCGCTCCGCATAGGCAGCTGCCGTAAAGGGACGGGCGATCTCGTCGAACGCCGGGAGGAGCCGTGCATCGCGTGCCCGCAGTTCGCGACGAAACTCACCGACGGTCGTGCCGGCGTCTTCGCGCACGACGCCGCGCAGATCGAGCGCGGCCACCGCCGATGCGAAGAGCAACGCGGCCGCCCGGGCGAGATCGCCGCGCGCGGCGGCATCCAGGCTCGAACGATAGAGGGCGTTCGCATCGGGCGACGTTTCCGTTGCACCGCCGGGCGCGGCTGCGCTGCCGGTACCGCTCAGGAGCGATGCAAGCAGACGCGCGGCCAGAACGACGAACGCCACCGCGAAGAGCGCGAGCACGACGTGGCCGACGGCGAGGCTCGCACCCTTGGAGACGTGCACGTGCGCTGCCAGCGCGCGGATCAAACGCTCCCAGAACCCATTCACCCAGTCCAGCACCCGCTCCAACCACGACTCGGCGTGCGGCACCGCGTGCGGCCGCGTCAGCCGATAGCGCCGGGTATCCGAGAGAATCGTACGCGCCAGCGTCTTGGGATCGACCGGCGGCGACGGCGGCACCGCATACGGCGTCACGCCGATGGGGCGGGTACGTTCGCCAGCCGCTCCAGGCTCGCTTCGAGATCGAGTCCTTCGCGACGCACCCGCACGTCGAAGTAGTAGACCGCCAGCAGGATCGTCACGAACGTCGTCTCAAGAAGTTGGAGCGCCCCCTCTGCGAAGGCGTAGAGCAGAGCGGAGTGCATGACGAACTCGAAGAGGCCGAAGAACCCCAGCGCAACGATCGCGATCCCGAGTTGCACCGCAAAGAGCGCCAGACAGACGAGCACCGCGCGCCAAAACTCCGAGCGGTTGAAGATGCGCGCGAAGCCGCTGACGATGGCTTCGCCGATCCCGGCATCTTCGACCGCCACCGCGTAAAACATGAACGCCACCGCAACGAGCAGCATCAGAATCAAGCCGATGAGCGCAAGATACAACAGCACGGAGAGCACGATAACCGCGACGCCGAGCACTGCGGAGGCCTTGAGCACCAGCACGCCGATCACCGCGAGCACCGCTATGGCGATGACACCCATGAAACCGGCGCCGCTTACGCTGCACGCCTCGACCACGACGATCGCAAGGACCGCGGGCCATCGCCGCAGAGCGGCGAGGTAGGCGGAACGCCAATCGATGCGCTGGCCGGCGTAACGACGTGCGACGCCGAATGCTATCGCGACGGTCGCAAACGGCCCGAGCAACCCCAGCAGCAGCATCTGCAACCCGGCTACTTCGTCGATGCGCAGCGCCTCGCCGAGGCCGATCGGCGGCTTAGCGTCCGAGGCCTTCGCCGGATGCTCCATCTGATAGATCGCTTGGCTGTAAACGCCGGAGAAATTGGCGGTCACAAAATACCCGCCGACGCTCACGGGGACGACCAAGAAGAGCGCGATAATGGAGAACGCGACGAAGTTGCGCACATGCAGCGTCACGGCGCGATCGAAGATCTCGCCCAAGCCGAGCGGCCGCAACGGGAATGAATCCAGCGAAACGCTCATGGTGGCCAGCGCTTCTTGAGTAGCCCGCTACGTTCCTACGCTCGCCGGCGATCTGGCGTTATCCGGCCAAGAGCCTACGGGGCGAGGCACTCGGTTCGACCGCGCGCGGCGCGTCCCAAATCAAACGGGTCGTCTGTCAACAACCAATCTTCGTACATCATGCCGCTAGAAGCCGTCTTCAACAGCGTCTGACCCCATACTTGACGGCCGCTTTTCGGCGATCAGATGGCTGATACGCAAGGACCGCACCGATTTTTGATTTTTCACGACGCAAGCCGGTGAGTGTGTGTGTGCGTACAAACGCGCAACCAGAGAGCGGGTCGCGAGGCTGCGGCCCCGTTCAGCTTGCCAGAACGACACGCGGCGGGGTCGCAGTCCTTCGGCCTGCTCAGCCCGCACGCTGAAGCATTAATGCCAACAGTTCGGCGCGGCCGTGGACGCCAAGACGCTTAGAGACGCATGATCGTCTTGAGTACGGCGCTTTCACTCAGACCCGCCGCCGTTGCGATGTCTCGGACCCGCCTCCGGCGAGCACTCGCTCCACCACCTCCCTCTGTCGAGGCGGCATACTCTCGGGCTTGTCCTCCGAAAACGCGAGCGGCCGATCGCTGTAGAGTTCGAGCAATCGGCGAGCGCGCGTTCGATAACCAACGTGCCCCGTCAGAAAATAGAGATGCGCCGCAAGCCTCCCAGCGCGCCAATAGAATCCCACGACACTCGAAATCGTCCGCCGCCGCAATGCCGAGTTCCGCAGCGCGCGAAACGTCGGAGGCCGTAAACGCTAACGCCTCATTGAGAAACGCGCGTGCCCGTCTGCGTTGCCCAACGCCCCACCGGGACGAGACGGTCGGCACCGCTTCAGCAGACCGCTCCGCGAGCCAAACGGCACGCTCGCGATCTATCGCGACGCCGGCAACCGCGCCAATGGTCAAGGCGAATGCCCCTTCGTCGCCACGGGGTCTACGTAGACCATTGCTCGTTCGGCTAAAGCTGCCCCCAATCTGCCTCGACGATGAGCCCCCGAAGTTTGCGAGGAGTGGAGGTTGCCGAGGCCCGGGTGCGGCCCCATCTGATGAATCTCCTTGCCGCTAGCGGCCCTGCTAGGAGGCCCAGCGATACCCGTCGGTTCTCAATAATTGGAACCCGCGGGCCACTAAGACGGCTGGCACCCGCTGATAAGGGAGACGGCATTGGCGCGCCGTTGCTTTCTAGTCTCATGAGGGCACCGGAAGGTCTAGTGGCGAACGGTCGTTCGTACCCAAAATCTTGGGGATTGTCGGGGATAGCCTGTCGAGAGAAGCGAAGAAGAACTACAATGCCGCATCGCGGGCTCTTTTGCCCGAGACCTTGGTGCGGAAAGCGAGATTCCTTGTTGTCCATCGAACCGATGAGTCTAGAATCATAGTGCCAGACTGCTGGCATATCACTGAACTAGGCTCTTAGGCGCTCCATGGCGATGCGCTCGTCCGTCAGCCTTTCCCGCGGAGTCGATGACTTGTGCTAAGCAACCCCCGAACTCGCGCGCTTTGCTACGGCTTTGGGATTAGCGTGCCTTGGTGCATACACGTAGGAGGCTAATAGTTTGACTCGTTCGCAGCCGAATCTCGCTTTTGCAGAAATCGATTGGGATGGCGCATCAGAGGGTGTTGAGCCGCTGGCTACTATCCACCCCTATCCTGCGCGCTTTATTTCCCTTATTCCGGATTCATTGTTAGGTCAATTTAGTAAGCCTGGCATGAATGTGCTTGATCCGTTCTGTGGATCGGGTACAACGCTAACCAGTGCTCTGCGCGCAGGATGCAGCGCTACGGGGATTGACCTTCACCCGATTGCTTGTCTGATAAGTCGCGTCAAGACTCGATCATACGGCGATGATGAGTTGCACAACATCCGGGCGCACGCAGGCATGCCTATCGCTTCGCAGGTCGTTAGTCGCGATCTAGTTAGCGCAATTCCGAAAGTCGATCATTGGTTTGGCCTGGAGGTGCAGCAGGCGCTTCGGGATATCGTTCTTCACATAGAACTTTGTGAAAGCCTAAACGAGCGCGAGGCGTTGATGTGCGCGCTTTCGCGCATCATCGTACGGGTTTCTCGGCAAGAAAGTGATACGCGGTATGCGGCTATTGAGAAGAGCATCGCGTACGATGACGTCATTGCTCAGTTCAGACGCAGCGTAGCCGACCTTTGCTCCTCGCTTTTTGCGGGCCGTATTCCAGCAGGACCAGAGGCGATGATCCTAAATCGTGACATCCTCGGTATCGAACCGTCGGATCTTCGTGGCCCATTCGACCTTGTAATCACCTCGCCGCCTTATCCAAATGCCTACGAATACTGGCTCTATCATAAGTATCGGATGTACTGGCTCGGCTACGATCCACTCTTTGTCCGTGAACGAGAGATCGGTGCCCGCCCACACTATTTTAAAAAAAATCATCAAACCGCGGAAGACTTCGAACGTCAGATGCACCACTTGTTCGGCTTGCTTAAGGCTGTCACCACGCCCGAGGCTCCCTTGTGTTTTGTGATTTCGGATTCCATTATTCACGGGGTCACCGTGGATAATCGAGCTTTGATGGGTCGCGCAGCCGCAGGGCATGGCTACCGATTAAAGGAGGCGACACTAAGGCGTATTCCCTACACAAGAAAAGCCTTTAATCCGCGCGTCAGTCCGCGAAATAGCGAGCACGTGTTAGTTTTTGAGCGAGGTGTGGCGTCGTGATTGATTTTCATCTGTCGTCATACAACTTGTTCCCATACGAAGTCACACTTGCTCAGATGGAGATTGCGGCGCTCGCTCGTCGGAAGACGGAGCTCGCGATCGGAAAGATCTCCACGCCGGGCTTTCCACGTTGGGACCACTTGGGAAGCCGCGCTACTTACTGCGAGTTTGTGACAAATAGACACCGCCAGATAACGCCGATCCAAACCCAACTCGAGCGCGCATCTAGTGCGCGCGTAAAGAGCCGTCAGCGCACCCGCTATTCATCGCACGGTCTCCACGAATATAAGGGAAAATTTAATCCTCAGGTCGTCCGCGCCATTGGAAACATAATCGGGCTGCGCCCTGGGAGTACAGTACTTGACCCATTTTGCGGAAGCGGCACCGTGCTCGTAGAGGCGATCCATAACGGTTGGGACGCCTACGGCGCTGATATCAATCCAATGGCTGTTGAGATCGCGACTGCGAAGACCGGCGCCCTGCGCATGCCTGCATCCTCGCTAACGTCGACGTTTCGTTTTGTTGCTGAGGCGTTGCTGCCATGGCGCCATTTGGGCGCCTCGGACAGGTCAATCGACCGAACCACCGAGCAGCAGATTGGGCGCACCTTTTGCCTGCGTGGCAACCTGCGAGGCGACGACTACTTGTCCAGATGGTTCCCGCCGTCAGTGCTATTGCAACTGGAAATGATAGAGCATGTAATCGGGAGAGTAGGCGATACTGCGATCGAGCGTATCTTCCGCGTTCTGCTGAGCGACCACT
The DNA here is from genome assembly GCA_021790935.1 of bacterium. GTDB lineage: Bacteria > Vulcanimicrobiota > Vulcanimicrobiia > Vulcanimicrobiales > Vulcanimicrobiaceae > JAJYFL01. Next base: position 180,855 of record JAJYFL010000001.1, on the reverse strand, counting down.
TACGCTCAGTTTCGCAGCAGGATGAAGCAGATCTCCGAATCCGGCGTCGAAAGCAAGAAATCACTAATGCGCCGCTTATAGCGCGCTTTATTGAAGCAGCGGGAGCTAAGATCGGTGAAATCGCCGCGGTCGAGTCCGTTCTGAAGAACGAGGTAAAAGCGAAGACAGGCATAGGCTTACTCGATGCCCGTGACTCACTCAGGCGCGTAGCTGGCCCTGTTGATGCGATAATTACGAGCCCGCCGTACGCGATGGCCCTCCCTTATATTGATACTCAACGCCTCAGCCTTTCGGCGCTCGGTCTTGTTTCGTCGGATGCTCTAGCACGGCTTGAACGGGAGCTGATTGGCAGCCGCGATATCACGGTGCGTGAGCGACGAGGGTTTGAGGCGCAGATCGATGGCAACAGTACCGTTCTGCCTGATAAGCCTCTACGCTTGTGTCGTCGTCTTTTGCGTGGCCTGGATAAGAATGATGGATTTCGGCGCCGAAACCTACCGTCGCTATTGTTTCGCTATTTTCTCGATATGCAAGCCTTCATGACCACTGCGAGATCATGCCTTCGCACAGGCGGGCACCTCGCACTGGTTGTCGGCAAGAACGAGACGACAATCGGCGGTAGGCGCCGGACGATAGATACACCAGAGTTGCTGGCTATAATTGGCGAAAGCGTTGGCTATTCGCTTGTCGACATACTGGCTCTGGATGCTTATCAGCGATTCGGACTGCATGCAGCCAATGGAATTCGCGCAGAATCGCTTGTCTTGTTAAGGACCTCCTAGTGAGGCATCAAACCATTTCGCAGTGGGTCCTCGGGGGTAATCCCATCAAGCGATTTGGTGATCATGTTAGCGGCGCGCTTTTCGATACGCGCTTTTCAGTCTTCAAGTTCGCAACAGCATACATGCGATTATCTGGCTTGGACCGACTTATGCCCGGAATCGAAGCGCTCTTGAATCGAGGAGGAGTGGTTTCCGGAGCCGTTGGTATCGACGATCACATCACCTCGGCTGATGCGCTGGAGGAGCTGATAAGACTATCTGCCACCTCGACGGTCGTGCACTCGGATATAGGGCCGATTGTTCACCTTAAGATGTTCGTGTTCTCAGGCGCTACCGATGGCCTCGTAATCGTCGGAAGCGCAAACGTGACGCGGGATGGTCTGTATCGCAACATAGAGTATGGCGTAGAATTGGCGTTCGACTTCTCGGTGGCTCACGAGGCGGCGGAGTTCTCCGCCTTTCAGTTGGATATAGACGGCCTTTTAACACCGGGAAGCAACGCCTTTCCTCTTGATCTCGCGTTGCTACGTCGGCTCGAAACTGAGTCGCGGGTACTACGTGAAAATGCGTCGACTGATCCGAACGGCGCACCACGCCGCAAGCGTTCGCGTACTGGTGCCAACCCACTGTTTCCGCCAATGGTGCTACCGGCGCCGCCTCCGAGAGTAACGAGGAGGTCTGCGACATCGGTTATTCAGCAGAATCCGCTCCCTTCGACAGCGGCGACGATATTTGTGATGGAACTGTCGGCTTTCGACTCCTCCCACCGTAGCGGGGTGCGCGGCACCCCGGAGGTGCTGATACCAAACGACGCGATGCCATTTTTCCCTGCGCCAACGCAGGGCGCCAGAATGTATCCCGATACCAAGGTGAACGTGATCTTGAATGATCCACTTGGTCCACAACTCCACGATTACCGCCTCTGGATATATCCAGTTAGGACAGAGAACCGCCTCAGAATGAACCACGCTACGCTTGACCTCGCAAACCCGGGAGGCGGAGATCTGGTGGTATTCTCTAGAGTTTCAAACCCTCTCGCCAGCTACGAGTTGACGATCGTGGCGCCAGCTGACGCAGGGTACGCATACTATCGATCTCTTTGTGTCAACAACTCAAACGGAAAGCCATGGGGCACCGCTTAGACACCCGACTCTAGCTGCGCACGGCTTGGCGCCGTGCTTGCACGAACTTCCCGGATCAAGCCGGACGGGTAACCGGTCGTTTTCAACGTTCCGTGGCACCGATGTGGCACGGACCCGATGCCACCCGCTAGCTTTGCGCGGTAACGGCCGGGGCACCGAATGGCCGAAAGACCTGACACCACAACACTCTTTAGCACTTCGCGTTACTCGTCGGGATCATCGGAATCAGATTCGATTCCCGTTGGCAACCGCACACAGCAAAGCCGAGCGCCCGCGGAGGGCGACCCGATCGGCGCCAGTGACCAAGATCGGGTACCGCGCTACGTCGTGCTGGCCGGGACCGTCTGCGCCGGCGAGCCGCCGCGCCGGCGGGCGCGCTGAACGTCGCGCACGACGGCCTCGAGCGCATCGATGTATTCGAGGAACCGCTCGCGCCCGCCGTCGGTGATGCGCACGATCGTCTGCGGGCGGCCTATACCCTTGACGCGGCGCATCTCGACGATCGCCATCTCCGCGAGGGCGTGCAGGTGGCGGTTGAGGTTCCCGTCCGTCAGGTCGCAGGCGTCCTGCAGTTGCGTAAACGAGACGCCGTCCGGGTGCGCGACCAGCGTACTGCAGATCGCGAGCCGGCCGCGCTCGTGAAAGACGCGGTCGAGTGCCGAGAAGGCGGGGAGCGTGCCGCTCACGCGCGCACCGTTCGTTCGCGCATCACGAAATAACCGATGGCCAGCTGCCCGAGCCCGAAGCCCAGCGGAAGCGTCCACCATGCGAGCGCGATGCGAGCCGGAACGAAGAGCAAGCCGATGCCGATCAGCAGGAACGCCGCGGCGATCGGCACCACGCCGCGCGGAACCATCGTGCGCGATGCGAAGAGCCCGACGCCGTAACAGCCGTACCACAGTCCGGGCAGTAAGCCGAACGAATCCGCCCGCAGCAGCGCGAACGAGAGCGCCGCGCTGATCGCGACCGCGGGCAGGATCGAGAAGCCGACCGTGGCGGTCTGCCAGCGGTCGCGCGCCGTTGCGTCGTTCACGAACCAATGTGCGATGGCGCCGTAGTTGATCGCGACGGCGGCGGAACAGCAGACGAGCCAAATCGCGAAGTAGAGATGGCCTTCGGGAACGGTGCGCGGCACCGGAACGAGGAGCCACTGCACGACCCCGGCGACGCCCGCGAAGACGCCTGAGAGCGCCGCCGCGATCCCGGAGTACCCCTTGAAGCGTTGCACCGTCGCCAACCGCTCGCGCACTTCGGCGATGTCGGCGAGCGCGCGTTCCAGATCGCTCATCATCCATTACTTTGTATCACAAAGTACGGAGCCGGGGCAAGCTTACAGGGTGCGGCGGCCTTCGAGCGCCTTCGCGAGCGTCACTTCGTCCGCGTAGTCGAGATCGCCGCCGATCGGCAGGCCGTACGCCAGCCGCGTCACGGTCACGCCGAGCGGTACGAGCAGGCGGGAGAGGTAGAGCGCGGTGGCCTCGCCTTCCGCGTTCGGGTTGGTGGCGATGACGATCTCCTGGGGCCGTTCCGAGCCGACGCGATCGACCAACTGTTTGACCCGCAGTTGCCCGGGGCCGATGCCGTCCATCGGCGAGATGAGCCCCCCAAGCACGTGGTAGCGGCCCTTGTATGCCGACGTCCGCTCGAGCGAGTAGATGTCTTTCGCCTCGGCGACGACGCAGAGGAGACTGCGGTCGCGGCGCTCGTCGGTGCAGAGCGGACACGGGTCTTCCTCGGTTATCGAAAAGCAGATCGAGCAAAGGCGCACGCGGTCCTTGACCGCGAGAATCGCCTCCGCCAGCGACTGCGCTTCGCTTCGCGGACGATTGAGCAGGTAGAAGACCAGCCGTGCCGCCGTCTTCGGACCGACCGTCGGGAGTTTGCTGAACTCGTTGATCAGGGATGCTACGGGACCCGCGATCGAACCGGGATTCGGCACGCCGTTGCGATCTACGTCAGGCCGGGGATGCGCATGCCGCCCGTCAAGGCGCCCATGCGCCGCTGGGCCGTCTCTTCGACATTTTGAAGCGCGGCGTTACACGCGATTACCAAGAGGTCTTCGAGCATCTCCACGTTCTCCGGGTCGAGCGCCTCTTTGGCGATCAAGACGCTCTTGACGCGGTGGTCGCAGGTCATCTCGATCTTGACGCTCCCGCCGGCGGCCGCGCCGGTGACGACCGTTCCTGCGAGTTCTTCTTGCGCCTTGGCCATCTCGGTCTGCATCTTGCGCATCTGGGCCATCAACTGGGCCTGATTCATCATGGCTTTATCCGTTCGTTGGCGTATTGAAAGAGCACGTCGGGATTCTCTTCGGCGAGCGGAGCCGGCGCTGCGCCGCCCTTGCCGCGCGCATCGGCTTTGAAGGTGACGCGCAGCGGCGCTCCTAGAACGTCGGCAACCGCGCTTTCGATCAGCGCGGCGTGCTCCCGGAGGGTATCGACCATCCACGCGTCGGCAAGCCTCACGATCAGCGCGTGGCCTTCGACCGCTTCGGGCATCGCCCGCGAGAGCTGTACGCGCAGGGTCGCGCGCTCGCTCTCGACCTTCGTTCGTATCGATTGCCACGCAGCCCGCACTCTCTGAATCGTTATCGGGCCGCCGGCTTTCGGCGCCGTAGCCGTCTTCGCCGCGGGAGCCGCCTTCGCTGCGGGAGCCGCCGCGCGCCCCTCGAGCGCGCTCACGCGCGCGCCGAGCGTTTCCAGCGTCTGATCCTCTCCCGCAAGCACGTAGCGCAGCATCGCCGTTTCGAGCTCGAGGCGCGGATGGCCCGAGCTGCGCGCCATGGCGAGGGCTTCGGTCAGCAGGTGCAGCGCGCGGACGATCTGCGCTTGAGTAAGCGCGCCGGCGCGTTCGGCCGCCCGCCGCGCATCTTCCGGCGCGAGATCGCGCGAGAGCAGGCCGGGATCGACGCGCGCCACCAACAGGTTGCGAAACTCACCGATTAAACTGCGAATCAATACCTGCATGTCGGCTCCGGCGTCGCCGGCCTCGTCGATGCTCCGCAGCACGGCGGCCGCGTCGCGCTCGATCGCGTGGTCCAGCAACGCGCGCGCAACCTCGCGGCCGGTCGCGCCGAAGGCCAGGTCGATCGTCTCGACCGAGATGGTCTCGCCCTCGGTGACGAACGATGCCGCCTGTTCGAGCATCGTAAGTGCGTCGCGCAAGCCGCCGTCGGCACGATAGGCGATCGCCGAGAGCGCGCCGTCGTCGATCGCGATGCGTTCGGCGATCGCGATCTCGCGCATCCGGCCGATCATCACCGGGATCGCGATGCGCCCGAACGCATAGCGCTGGCAGCGCGAAAGAATCGTCACCGGGAGTTTCTCCGGCTCGGTCGTCGCGAGGATGAAGACGGCGTGCGGCGGTGGTTCTTCGAGCGTCTTGAGAAACGCGTTGGCCCCTTCTTTTGTCAGCATGTGCGCCTCGTCGATAATGTAGACTTTCATGCGCATCGTCGACGGTGCGAACTTGACGGCCTCGCGCAGCGCGCGAATGTCCTCGATGCCGCGATTGCTCGCCGCATCGATCTCCAGGACGTCGAGCGCGGTCCCAGCCAGCATCGCCGTGCAGTTCTCGCAGGTGTTGTCGGGCTCGGCGGTCGGACCGGCCGCGCAGTTTATGCAGCGGGCGAGAATCTTGGCTGCGGAAGTCTTGCCCGAACCGCGAGGCCCCGAGAAGAGATAGGCGTGGGCCAGCTTGCCGCCTTCGACGGCACTGGCGAGCGTGCGGACGACGGCATCTTGGCCGACCAGGCCGGCGAAGGTCCTCGGGCGCCAGGTACGATAAAGAGACACCCCTCGTTGGTACTTTTTCGCGTTTCGCAGCGCCTGCCGTGGGGTATACTTGATTCGAAGCCGCCTCCTTCTGCGTTATGAAGGGGAGCGTCTTGGCCTTGCCGCTGCGCTCGGCCGGAGAGGACATCAGCGTGGATCTACGAGCTGCGCTTCGCGAGAAGTTCGGTTTCGATTCCTTCTTCCAGGGTCAGGAAGAGGTCGTTCGTCGCGTCGTCAGCGGGCAGGATACGCTTGCGATCTTGGCGACCGGCGCCGGCAAGAGCCTCACCTACCAGCTGCCGGCGCTCTTGCTTGGCGGAACGACGGTCGTGGTCAGCCCGCTCATCGCACTGATGAAGGACCAGCTCGACATGCTGCGGGAGCACGGTATCGAAGACGTGATCGCGCTCAACTCGACGCTCTCGGAGGAGCAGGAGGCCGCCGCGCTCGACCGCGTTCGCAGCGGCCGGCTAAAGATCGTCTTCGTAACGCCCGAGAAACTCGAGGACGAGCGGTTCCTCAGTCTGTTGGAGTCGATCCCGATTCCGCTCTTCGTCGTCGACGAAGCGCACTGCATCAGTCAATGGGGACACGATTTCCGCCCAGCGTACCTGGCTCTCGGCCAGGTCATCGAACGCCTCGGTCATCCAACCGTCCTCGCGCTGACGGCAACGGCAACGCCGGCGGTGCGCGAGGATGTCTTGAACCAACTCGGCATTCCGCTGGTGAAACCCGTCGTGAAAGGATTCGACCGGCCGAACCTCATCTACGGCGTGCGCCGGGCCGAGAAGGAAGCCGACAAGTTCAAGACGTTGAAGGCGCTCTTCACGCAAGGCGACGGGCTCGCCGGCACCGGCATCGTCTACACGGCTACTATTAAGAACGCACTCGAGGTGCAGGGTTACCTGCAGGACCGGCTCGGAATCCCGACCGCGGTCTACCACTCAAAGATGCACAAACACGATCGCACCTCCGTACACGAACTTTTTATGGCCGAGCATATCCGCGCCGTGGTCGCAACCAACGCGTTCGGCCTAGGCATCGACAAACCGAACATCCGCTTCGTCGTGCACTACGATCTGCCGGGCTCGGTCGAGGCGTACACGCAGGAGGCGGGGCGCGCCGGGCGCGACGGACTGCCTGCAAACTGCATCCTCATCTATCGCAGCGGCGACACGCGGGTTCAGCACTACTTCCTCACCGGAAAGTACCCGGACGTCGAAGACGTGCAGCGCGTCTTCGGTACGCTCGAGATCTTCGGCGGGCAAGACGGCGGCGTTTCGACGACCGATCTGCGCAAGATCCTGCAGTTGCCGCTCACGAAACTCAAAGTCATCCTCGCGCTGCTCAAGAAGGGCGGCTACATCCAGATGCCGGGGCCCTCGCGGTACGCGCTCACGCAAGCGGCACATCAGAACCGCGATATGGCGCTGAACCTCGCAAACTACGACACCAAGAAGTCGTACGACCAGAGCAAACTTGCGATGATCATGCAGTACGCCGAAACCTCGGCGTGCCGGCGTAAATTCATCTTGAACTACTTCGGCGAGGACTACGAACGCGGCAACTGCGGCGCGTGCGACAACTGCCTGCGGGCCGTTGGCCATTCGGCAGCCGTCGATCCGCTCGGGTATCGCATCGCCGACGTCGTGTATCATCCCAAATGGGGACAGGGCACCGTGGAGCGCGCTGAGAAAGACTTCGTCACCGTGCTGTTTCCAAGCGTAGGGTATAAGACGCTGCTCGCTTCGGCGGTTCGCCGCGACGAGGCAAAGATCGCCTGAACCGGATACCACCCGTGCGAGGCGCCGCCGTTCGGGCGTTTCTCGCTGCCGCGATCTTTGCGGCCGGCGTTGTCGTCGCGTCCGCTGCCGGGCCCGCCACGGCACCGCCGCCCTCGCCTTCGCCGTTCCCCTCACCTTCGGTAGCGGCAACCCCCGCGGGGAGCCCATCGTCGAGTCCATCACCTAGCCCATCGCCGGCCGCCACCGCGACGCAGCCGCCCATCGTCGTCAACCCCGCAGCGGCCGAGGTCCCCGTCGGTTCGGAGCGGGTCGTTCAGGCCGGCTCGGTACTCGGAACCATCACGGCTGCGGCTGCCGATCCAACGCTCGTCGGCGTGCGCGTGGACCAGGTGGCGCTGACGGTCACGCTAACGGGAAAGGCGCCCGGCACGACCGTCGTTACGGTCACCGATCAGCGCGGCATGACCGCGAACATCCCCGTCCGCGTCGCATACAAGGCGGGAAGCGTCGTCGCCACGGCGTCGATACGCATTACGGGAGATCCGGCGAGTTCGCTGTTCGTGAAGCGCCAGGCCGTCGCCGCGGCGACCGCGCTCGCCCGATTGCGGCCGGGGGCGCAGGTCGTCACGGGCGTGGAGGACGTCTCGTTCGACACCCCGCTCGCTCAAGACGACGTGGCTACGCTGAACGTTCCGATTCTGATTCAAGGAAAAGGGTATTTCGGCGTTCGGGCTACGACTGCGGTGCGCGTTACAAATATGGCCGCGCCGAAGATTCGGCCGAGATCGCTCATGGTTAGCGACTACCCCGAGAAGCTCGAGGCCGACGGCGTGCTCTTCACCGCGGATCTCAAGCGCGAGCAGCCATCGCGTTTCTTATACTTTCATTACAATCCGCCGGGCGAGCCGGACCGCCGCATCGTGCTGCAGGCGGTCAATCGGTCGCCCGAGCCGGCGATCGTCCAGTTTATCAGCGGAGCCGGTGGCCCCGGGAAAAACGAGATGGAGGTCGGGCACGACTCGACCCGCCGGTTCTTGGTGCGCTTGGTGCAGAACGAGGGCAGGATCATCGAGATTCCGGGTTACGGCACGATGAACCTCAGCGAGCAAGAACTCCCCGCAAAGAACGTCGTCTGCAACCTGTTGCAACTACGCGTCCTCAACGGCAGCGTCGTACGTCTTACGCTCTTTGCAGAGAACGCAAGCGCATCGCACGTCGTCCCGGCGGCCGGCGGCGAGCTGCTGCATGGAACGCAACGGCACGCGCGGGGCATCTATGCGATCCCGGAGTTTCACTACAGCGCGCTGTGGAGCGTGACCGATCCCTATCTCGAACTCCCGATCGGCCAGATCCCGCTGCCGAATCTCATGCGGGGCGAAGCGCTATCGGGCGATTACGGCGTCCTACAGTCGTTCGTCGTCATGGTGGAGAACCCGACGGCCGTACCGCAGCCGATCGCGATCTACGAAAACCCGCGCGGCGGATACGCGACCGGAACCTACCTGATCGACGGCGTGCTCGTTCAGTCGCACCAAGTGCCGCCGTTCTCGCGTTACAAGATCCGGCAGTACGTCGTTCCCGCCAAAGGTTTCGTTCGCGTAACGATCGAGACGATTCCCGAGGGCGGGTCGAGCTATCCGCTCCGACTCATCCTCGCGCCGGACGACGGCAGCGTCCCCCCCGGCGCCCCCGGCTCGCCGGTTTATTAGCCGCTCCGCCGTTCAACGGTCTGCGAGCGCCCGCTCGTATGCGCCGAGCATCGTGCGGCCGATGGAGCGCCACGAGAAACGTTCGATTGCGCTGGCGCGAGCGCTCCGCGCGCGATCTTCGGCAGCTTCGCGCCCGTCGAGGACCACGCGAAAAGCTTGCGCCCACGCATCGACGTCGTACGGATCGATCAGCGGCGCGGCCGCGCCGACCACCTCCGGCAGCGAACTGCTGGCTGCAGCGAGGACCGGGGCTCCGGCGCACAACGCTTGCGCGGCCGCGTACCCGAAGCCTTCGTATCGCGATGGCACCGCGACCAGGGCACAGGTCGCGTAGAGGTGCAGCAACGTGCTTCGCGGGACGTAGCCGCGAAACTGCACGCGGTCTTCAACGCCCAACCGCCGCGCGAGCCGCGCGCACTCGTCGCGGTACGCCGTGAACGGCCCGACCGAGACCAGCTGCGCATCCGGCACGTATGCGAGCGCGCGGATCGCGATCTCGACGTTCTTGCGGCGCTCGACCGTTCCGGGGATGAGGACGATCCGCTCCTCTAGCCGCTCGCGGCGAATCGCGCAGAAATCGTCCGCGACGCCGGGATAGACGACCTCGATCTTTTCGGGCGCGACGTCCAAGACGTCCAAGAGTTCGTTGCGCGAAAACTGCGAATCGACCAGAATGCGGCGCGCGTCGCGATAGCGCCGCAGCGAGAACGTGCCGAAGTAGTAGCGCGCGTACCACCGTGCGTGGCGCTGTACTTTGAGCCAAGCCACGTCGTGCACGGTCACGATGGTCGGAAGCGGCAACCGCAGAGGCATCGTACCGGCCGTGCAGTGCAGGAGATCGGCATGGCTCGCGCGCGCGCGGCGCGGCAGGAGGAGCTGATCCCAGTAGACGCGGCGGTCGAAACGCCACGGGTCCAGGTTCTTCTCCGAGAGTTCCACCACGTCGGCACCGCAGCTGCGTACCGCCGCGATCAATCCACTCGCATACTCGCCGATGCCGGTCGCCGTGCCGGCGGCGAGTTGCGCGTCGACGGCGACCCTCATCGCAGGTCGCGGTCGAGGGCGCGCAGCATCAAGGCGCGGGGATCGATCGCTCGGCTGCGCGCGGCATAACGCCGCGCCGCCGCGCGATCGCCTTGGTGAAACGCGACGACGCCCAAGCCGGCGTAAGCGTTCGCGCTGGCGGGGTTTACGCCGAGCGCCCAGAGGTAGTAGCGCCGGGCGCCGGGCAGGTTCTTGAGCGCCAGCTCCTGCGCGGCCGCCGAGAGCAGGTACTTTTCGTCGAGAGGCGCGAGCGCAATCGCGCGCCGGTAGTAGCGCAGTCCGATGGCGTACCAGTACGTCCGGCGGGCCGAGTCTCGCCACGCCCGCCGCGTAGCGATTATCCCGAGATGCCAGTTCGATTCCGCAACCGCATCGGGATGGGTCGCGAGGTGTTCGAGCCGAGCTTTGAGGCGCATCTCGAGGTTCCAGGCCGCGCCCGGGTGGTGGATTTGAATTCGCTCCACTTCCCGTTGAACCGCACGGAAGTCGGCGGCCGCCAGCAGATAGCGTTGAGCCGCCGCATCGTCGCCGCGTGCTTCCGCGATCCGAGCGAGGTAGTCGCTGCGCACGGGGCCGCGCGGCATGCGCAAGACGCGAGCGTGCGCCGCGGCAAGGTCGCCGCGCGAAAAGGCGGCGCGTGCGAGCATCTCTTCGACGAACGAAGCCGGAGCGAAGGTCGCGACGAAACGATAGATCCGTACGCCAAGGGCCGGCGGCAGCCGTGCGGGCAGCGAGTACGGAGCGCCGACGTTTGAAAGAATCGCGTCGGAGCCGAGCTGAACCGCTCCAAGGCAGAACGCAAGCGCAAACGCAAGGAACGCCAAAACCCCGTAAACCCAGGCGCTCCGCCGGGCGTCGGTCAGAATTTCACCGTGAAGTCGAGATCCGCCCGGGTCTGCGTCAGATCGTACGTCGGAACGAAATTATCCTGATACCGGTATCGACGCGCCGACAACGTAATCGCGCTCGAAGTATGGGGAATCCGGTAGGTGACGTTCCCCAGATACGAGCTCTTGGTCGCGTCGATCGCCGGCATCGTGGACGCGCCGTACATCTCTTGGAAGTGCTGCGTACCGTACTGCAAGTTCAACGTCACGTCGTGCGTGAGCGGAACCGCAACGCGTGCGTTCAGCGCATGCTTCGCGCCATCGACGGGGCTTGGATAGTAGATAACCGGGCTCTGCCCGTTGGTGAACGCCGTCTGCGCCGCCAAATCGAAGTTCGGCGTATCGAGATTCGACGGCGCGTAGCGCATGGCGGCCGTATCGTTGCGCAGCAGGCGTTCGTACGTATCGGAGAGCGCGACGTTGAGGCGCCGGGCACCCGCGCGCACGTGAAAACTGGCGCTCGCGGCGAGCTGCGCCGGGGATACGCCGGTGGCAGCAAAGCCTCCGGCCGCCGTGCCCGGCAGGCCCGCAATCGCTCCTGGCTGCAGCCACGCGGAGAAGCGCACGCCGCCGATGCGAATCGGGCGCGGCAACGCAGAGCCCGCCAGCCGCACATCCGGCACGTACGACGGCAGGTCGCTCGTCAGAATGCCGGCAAACGGCGCTGCGCCGGCCGCACTGCCCGTACCGGTGAATGCGACGAGGGGCACGCCCGGTTCGAGGAGCGACGGCACGTCGGCAACCGAACTCGGTACCGACGACGCGACCGGCAGATTCGGGTCGAACGTTTGGAACTGCATCTGCAGCTTCGCGCCGTGCAGGCGGAACGTGACGCCGGTAACGAGGGTCGAACCCGCGGCGGCAAAGCCTCCCTGGTATCGCTGCGCCTGCGCAACGCTGCGCTGCGGTATCGAATAAAGGACCGGGCTCACCGAGGTACGCACGAAGAGCGGCAGTTGCACGTCGATATTGAAGATGCTATCGCTTACGAGGTTTCGGCTCGGTGCGGGCGCCGCGTTGCCGAACGCGAGAACGGCGTCGTGCCTCCGGTTCGCGTCGAAGATGCGGTCGTATGCCAAACGATTCGCCCGAACGCTTGCGGGAGCGGGGACTGCGCTCGGAACGTACGCCGTGCTGGTAACCGTCGCGAAGAGCAGGCGACCCACGCTCGCCTGCGCCGCGAGCGTCGCCCGCGGCGGATGCATCGGTCCGAGGAAGCCGGCGCTCGGGTAGGCCGCTTGCGCGCGCGCGCCACACGCCAGCGCTGCGAGCAGCGCGGCCGAGGTCACGAGGCGACCGAGGCGAGCCATCATACCCTTCCCGGCTCCGAGGGAGCCTGTAGCATACATCGACACTTTCCGCCAGTCGTTATATATACGACGCGGCGGTGCCTACCCCCCGCGTTCGGTGAATCGCCGGGCGATCAAGAGGGCGGCGTAGTCGTCGATGGGCCGGGGGGGCAGCTGGAGCCCGATCGGCACCAGGCGCCGCCAGCCTCGCGGCGGGTGGTCGGCAAAGTAGAGGGCCCGGGCGAAGAGCGTCGTCCCCCTCTCATCGACCAGGTGGATCGGGAGTTCCAGGCAGCCCAGCAGCGCGGCTATCGCGGCGGCGTTGGTCCCACGTCCCAGCGCCACCGCCCGGATCCCATACTGCGGGACCAGCGGTCTGAGGCGCTCGAGCAGCGTGTCGAGCCCCTCGACCCCCAGCGCCAGCGGAGGTCCGGCCCCGGTACCGGCCACGACCGCGTATCCCGCTTTGCGCGTCCCCGGGTCTACCCCGAGGACGGCATCGCTCGTCATCTCGGTGAAGGCTCGAGCGTCACGATGACGGGAACGCCCGCCGTATGCGGGTAGACGTCTTCGGCCGCAAACGCGGTCATAATATACTTCCCCGTACCTTTCCCGACGATCGCCTGCATCTGCGCGAGGCTTGGGAGGTACTGGACCGGCTGAACGAAGATTGCGAAGTACGGCGGCAGACCGTCCTTCGCGGCTTGCGCGGCGACGAGCTGTTCGAGCTCCGCGACCGCCAGCTGAACGTTCACGTTCTTGCTCGCGGGGATGCGCAGCGACTGGATCGGCGAGCGCGCCGGATAGACGAGCTTATCCGGAATGATCGTCAGTCCGAAATGGATTTGGTCGTGCAAGTAGAGGTTCTGATCCGCGACCGCGAGCAAGAGCACGTTCCCCTGCGCTACGTCCGCGCGCATCGGAAGCCCGTTGGCCAGCGCGCCGAGCCGCTTGCCGATATCGCCCGGCACGACGAACGGTTTGAGCGGTCCGCCCTTCCCGGCGTATCGCTGATCTACGAACTGCACGGTATCGTGAAAGTAGCGCGCGACGATCTCCAGGCGATGCTTCGGCGGTGCGTTGCGCGGAATGAGCGCGAGCGTTGGCGTGATGGGCGTATTGGTGTTGATGATCAAACGCCCCGTATTCACTTTCTTTTCGAGGTTCGCTGCTTTCGCGCGCAGTTCTTCGATCTGGCTGTTGATCGCGTTGAGCTGGAAGAACGCCAGTTTCACCTCTTGCGACATGGCGATCGCGCCGAGCGTCACGGCCAGCGCGATAACCATGCCCGTAGCTATGGCGATGATCGTCGACGTGTAACGCGGGCGTATGCCGAATAGCGTCAACCGTTTGCGGCCGATTTGATGGCCGACGCGGTCGCCGACGTAGGCGATTGCGCCGGCCAGCGCCGTAATGAAGAGCACGATTCCGATACCGCGCAGGAGATCTGTTGCGCTCATCAGACCGATGCCGCCTTGCGCAAGCGCACAACGCCGATATACGTGAAGATGAGGTTGGGCATCCAGGCGGCCGGCGCCGCCAGCGGCAGCATCGCCTCGCCGATGTACGAAAACACCGTCGACACGACGTAGTAGACGAAGATGAGAGCGACCGCCAGGCCGAATCCGATGCTCGTGCTGCCGCCTCCGCGCACCGAGCTAATGCCGAACGGAATCGCGATCAAGGTAAAGACGAAGCACGCGAACGGCCGCGCGAGCTTCTCTTGGTAGGTCGCGACGTACTTGCGCAGTTCGTTCTGCGTGAGCTGTCCCGACCTAATGATCTCGGCGATCTGCGCGCGGCTCATATCCTCCGGATTGTCGAGTTGCATGCGCTTGACGATCTCGGTTGGACTCTCGCCGATCTCGACCTGCAGGGTGGGCGTCTTCGGCGCGACCGTTACGGTTCCGTCGGGATTGAATGCGTAGGTGCTCACGTTGTCGAGCGTCCACCGGTCGGCCAAAAATACGGCACGGTCGGCAAAGACGACGCGGGTCTGCACGCCCTTGCGGTCGTACTGAACCAGCGTCACGTGCAGGAGCGCCTGCGTGTGCGGTTCGTACCCCAGCGCCATCGTAATTTGGCGTCCGCCGCCGGGGAGCGGCGCCGCTACGGTCAGGTCGCGGTTGAAGACGCTGGAATGGTTGATCACGTCGTCCTGGATGCGGGTGAACTGAGACTGTGCGTACGGCACGACCTCTTCCTGCAGAAAGAGCGTCACGAACGAGAGGACGAGTCCCGCGGCGAGCACCGGGGCAATGATGCGGATGAAGGTAATGCCTCCGGCCTTCATCGCCGTAATCTCACTATCGCCGGAGAGGCGCTGGATCGCGAGCAGCGTCCCGAGCAGAAGCGCCATCGGAATGACCAAGACGACGACGCTTGGCAGTTGCCAGACGAAGGCTTCGATCGCCGCCCACAATGGAGCGTGCGTATCGGCCAGCTCGCGGCCGATGGCCAGAATCTGCGTCGCCGCGAAGATCATCGTGAAGGCCGAGAGGCCGAACGCGGCCGGACCCGCCAGCTCCACGAGCATGTAGCGGTCCAGGATCGTGAGGCGCAACCGCCGCAGCACCGCCGGCTCGCTCACAAGCGAAACCCTTCGCCGAGATAGAACTTGCGTGCGACCGGGCTCTCGAGGACTTCGTGCGCCGTTCCCGAGACCTCGATCCGCCCCTCGTTGAGGATATAGGCGCGATCGACGATGGCGAGCGTCTCGCGGACCTGATGGTCGGTGATCAAGACGCCCAAGCCGCGGTCGCGCAACTGGCGGATCATCGCTTGAATGTCGGCCACGGCGATCGGATCGATGCCGGTGAACGGCTCGTCCAGAAGCAGGAATGCGGGTTCGATCGCGATCGCCCGCGCGATCTCGACGCGCCGGCGTTCGCCGCCCGAGAGGCTATCGCCGCGCGCGTCGATGAAGTTCAAGAGGCCGAACTCTTCGAGCAGCTCCGGAAGGCGTTCGTTCTGCCGTTCGACCGGGACGCCGGTCATCTCCCAGATCAACCGTATGTTGTCGCCGACCGAGAGCTTGCGAAAGATCGAATTCTCCTGAGAGAGGTAACCGATGCCGCTACGCGCGCGCGCGTACATCGGCGCGGCCGTCAGATCGATCTCGCGATCGGCCTCGCGCAACACCACGGTCCCGCCGTCGGGTTTCACCAGCCCGACGACCATGTAAAAGGTCGTCGTCTTCCCGGCGCCGTTGGGGCCGAGCAACCCGACGATCTCGCCGGTCCCGACTTCGGCGCTCACCCCGTCGACGACCGTGCGTTCGCCGTATCGCTTGACGAGCTTGCGTAATTGAATCTGCCGTCGTTGCGTCGTGTTCATCTCATCCGCATCTGCGTCAACGTGACGTCGGATTCGAAACTGTTGCCGCTGAGCGTCGTCTTCGATCCGCCTTGCGCGCCCGTGATCCGCACGTTCCCCTCTCCGTGGAGCAAACCCGTCTTGCGATCGTACGTAAGGCGATCGCACGTCAGCGTCTCTCCGCTGCTGCTCCTGCCATGTACCCCACCGCTGAGGTTCACCTGCTCGCGGCGATCGTCGACGGTTGCAATGGGCGCCCGCGCGAGCAGCGTCTGGCCGTTTCGCGCGTAAAACGTTACGCGTGCGTCGTGAAACGTGGCTTGGGTCACGCTCGCCGAGGAGCGGCTGTCGTAGGAGGCGGCTAAAAGTTGGTAGAGCTTACGGTTGCCCCGTTGCTCGACGATCCGGACCGGATGGTGCGCGGTTCCGCGCCCGATGATGCGCAGCGGCGGCACCGGGTTGCCGGCCGCCAAGGGCGTGGCCGAGGCTCCGGGCGACGAGAGCCGGTGCGGGCGCGGATTGCATCCGCCGGTTACGGCCAGCAGGATCAGCGCCGCAGCCGCCGGCGGCCATGGCCTGCTCATGCCGGCTCCTCGGCGAGGCCATGCCGCGCGAAGACCAGCGCCAACGCCATCGACGGCAGCCATAGCCCGAAAATAACGACGCTCACGGTATCGATCGAGCCTTGCACCAGCGTCCCCACGAGTCCCGCCGCCACCGCCAGCGCGAGGGTCTTGTTGGCGGGGGCCGCCTCCCGCAGCCGTGCGAACAGTTCGATGCCGAAACGATACCACGCGTAGAGCACGGCCAGCACGCCGATCAGCCCCGTCTCCGCAAAGAAGGTCAGTAGGAAATCGTGCGCGTGAAACGCGGTCGCGTCACCGTCGGGCAGGCGCACGAGCGCGTAGATGCGGGCAAAATCGAACGGTCCCACGCCCGTCAGCGGGAAGCGGCGCACGATCTCGAGGCCCGCTTGCCAGATCGAGAGGCGCGTGTAGTTTTCCGAAGGGTTGTGATGCGCGTTGAAGACCAGCAGCACGGCTGCGAAACCCGCGAAGAGGATCGCCGCAGCGTACCGGCGTCGAGCTCTCCGGCGCGCAAGAACGTAGAATGCGATGCCGGCGGCCAAGCCCACCCAGCCGGCTCGCGAGAACGAAAGCAGCAGCGCCGCACCCCCGAGCGCAACGCCCGCACCCGCGAGCGCGCGCACCGCGCCCACGCGCGAACAGGCGGCGATCGCGCCGGCGATCGGCAGGAAGACGATCAGGTAGCCGGCCAACTCGCCCGGCAAGATGAAGGTGCCGATCGCGCGGCCATGCCCGATCGTGTACTGCGCGGCCGGCACGCGGGCGAGCACCATGACGATCGCAGCGAGCGACGCCAGCGCTCCCGAACTCAAGTAACTCCAGACGATCGCCCGGCTGACTCCGGGATCGCGGTAGTAGCGCAGCAGGGTCAAATGCCAGATCACGGCCAGCCCGAAGATGGCAACGAACAGCAGTCCGCCGGCCGGATCGAAACCCAGCATTGCGGCCAGCACCGCCGCGCCCAGCCACAGCAGCAACGGCACGAGCGTCGCCGGCTTCTCGCGCGGAGGCTGGAGCAGCAGCAGCAATGCATAGACCGCGATCGCACCGACGATGGCGAGCAAAGCCAGCGCCGCGGCGCGGGGCAGCAGCGAGACGCCGGGGATCGTCACGGCCGTAAGCGTGATGAACGGCGGGAAGAGCGGTATGACGAAATACGTAAACGCAAACGCCGCCGGCAGCCAGCGCCGCATCAGCCGGCGGCCCCACACAGTTCTACGATCCGCTGGGCGATCGCGCGCGCCCCGCCCGCGGGTCCCATGCGCGCGCGCCCGATCTCTCCCATGCGCGCGCGCCGCTGCGGATCTTCGAGCAGCGCGCGCACCTCCCCGG
This sequence comes from bacterium, assembly GCA_021790935.1. Lineage (GTDB taxonomy): Bacteria > Vulcanimicrobiota > Vulcanimicrobiia > Vulcanimicrobiales > Vulcanimicrobiaceae > JAJYFL01. Next base: position 163,250 of record JAJYFL010000001.1, on the reverse strand, counting down.
CGGCACGTACCGGATCGCCGCTGCCGACGATCGCGGCTTCGCCGAGCAGACCGCTTTGGCGCATGCGGTACCACGACGTCTTCCGGTCGTGCGTCCGTTCGAATGCGATCACCGGGAGGCCGCCCGCGGCGGCAGCTTCGTTGGCGGTTCCGGCTTGGCCGAGGACCATGACCGCACGCGCGATCATCGCGCCGATGGGCGCGCGCATCGCACGAATCACCTCTCGTTCTCCGTCGCGCAACGAAAGCGGCACCGCCGCGTCGCCGGTCTCGGCGACGCGCCAGCCGTCCGCAACGAGCAGCGGAACGAAGCGCGCTTCGTCGATCGACGGCGCGAGCGACATGATGCCGCCGAGCCCCGGATACGAGCGCGCGATCTCGCGCAGGACGCGGCAGAGGAACGCGCCGTTCTCGTACGCCGATTCGCGGCTGCCGGGGAAGAGCGCGAGCAACGGAGCGAAGAGGCCCGCCGCGACATCGACGCGCTCGTCGTGCGTTTGGCGCGCGTAAAGATCGACGATTACGTTGCCGGGCGCCTCCGCAGCGACGCCGCGTTCGCGCAGCCGCCGTGCGGTCGCAGCATCGCGTACGAAGATTGCGGCCGCACGCCTCAGCACCCGTTCCTCGCCGCGCCCGTACGGTGCCACGTAAACGCTCTTCGCCGTTCCGACGTAGACCGTCGCCGCACGCGCCTGCAGCGTCATCAGCAATGCGTACGTGTCTCCGACGGCTACGGCCGCGCCATACCGCCCGCGGGCGCTTCGCAGGAAGCGCCGCTGCGCCAGCGTGAGACCGATTAGCCCCGCAGCGGCGTCGCGCAGAATATTGCGCAGGTTGCCCATCGCGACGAGGCCGCCGCTGGGCATCCGGCGCCGCGGCCCGACCTCCTGCATCGAACGATCGTGCGCGAAGTCGCCCACGAGCGCGAGATGATCGCAGTCCACCGCGGCGAACCCGTGCACCTCCTCGGCGATGCACGCAGCGATCGCCTCCTCTCCGTGCCCGTTGCTCACGAACAGCACGCGCTTCACGCTACCGGCCTCTCCGCACCGCCGGCTTCCAGCAACGGAAGGAGCGCAAAATCGTCGATGACGAAACGGCTGCGGCCCGCATCGTAGCGCAGCTCGGTCCGCGAGACGTAGCGCCCGTACGCCCCCGCATGGACGATCGGCACCTCGCCGCCGTACTCCGGATCGTGCAGCGTATCATGACTGTGGCCACCCAGGAGCAGATCGATGCGCGGCACGCGGGCGGCCAGCTCGCGGTCTCGCGAAAGCCCGAGATGCGAGAGCGCGACCACGAGATCGCCATCCTCTACGGTTCGCACGTACTCCGCCGCAGCGTCGAGCGGATCGAGAAACCGCCAGCCGAACGCGCGCTCCCACGGGCTGCCCGAAGGATACTGGACGACCAGCAGCCCGAGCAGGTGCACGCGCACCGAGCTCGCTTCGCCGGCAGCGGGACGCTCGAGAACGAGCGCGCGTGCGAACGGCAGCGGACGCTTCTTGACGTCGACGAGGTTCGTGCAGACGAGCGGATGGCTCATCGTTGCCGCCCGTGCCCGCAGACACGCGAAGAGATAATGGAACTCGCGGTTGCCGATCGCTTGCGCGTCGTAACCCGCGCGATCGATCTCGGCTACGATCGGCTCGTCGCGATGGTAGACCGTTTGGCTGCCGCGCAAGGAGTCGCCGCAGTCGACGAGGAGGCCGGGGCGTTCCGCCCGCAACGCTCGCAGGCGCGGTGCGATGCCGCGATGGTCGTGCAGATCCGAAGTGTGGTATATGCGAATCACGCGCGATGGCTCTTCGCCAGAGCGACGGCGAATGCCGCGCAGCGCGCGAGCGCGTCGGGCGGGCCCAGCGCCGTTCGCAGATCCACGAGCCCGGCGTATTGCCCGAACGGGTCGCGCAGCAGTCCCTCCATCACGCGCTCTAAGTTCTCTGCTGTGGCGCGCTCCTGCAAGAACTCCGGCACCACCTCGCGTCCGAGCACCAGGTTGGGCAGCGCGATATGCCTCCCGGGGTAGACGCGGCGCGCATGGCCGGCCAGCAGGGGCGAGATAACGTAGAGCACGGCGGCCGGCACCCCGCTGAGCGCGGTCTCCAGAACCGCCGTGCCCGAAGCGACCCAGGCCGCGTCCGCATCGCGCAACGCTGCGATGGCTCCGCGCGCGACTTCGATATCGGCGGAGCCGAAGCGCGCGATCGCGGCTCGCAGCGAGCGCTCGCTGCGATCGTCGGCGGCGCCGGCGACTCCTCGCAGCGCCGGGCGCCGGGCCTTCAGGCGCGCGTAGGCCTCGAGCAGGACGGGCACATGATAGTGCAGCTCCCCCGAACGGCTCCCCGGGAGCAGCGCCACGGTGCCGCCGTCGGCGGCCGGTGCCGCCCGCGGCGGCCGCATCTCGTAGCGCCCGGCGAGCGGGTGCCCGAAGTATTGGACCGGCAGCCCGAGCGACCGGTAAAAATCTCGCTGGTGTTCGAAGGCGGTTATCGCCGTGGCAACGCCGGCGACCTCGCGGGCGCGCTTCGGGTCGTCCAGCCACGTTGCAGGCGGATAGAGGTCCAGGATCGGCTTGGCATACCCGAGGCGGCGCAGCCGCTTGGCCAATCGCAGATTGAACGCCCCGAAATCGACCAGCACGACCGCATCGGGCTGCGTGCGCCGGACGTGCGCTGCCGTCCGGTACATCGTCGCGAGGAGCGCCGGAATGCGCGGGATCGCGGCCAGCGGTCCCATGCTTGCCCAGCCCGCATTATCGCGCCACAGATCGACGCCCGCTTCCCGCATGCGGTTCGACCCGATACCCTCGAACGCCGCGTCGCCGTCGATCGCCGCGATCGCCCGTGCGAGAAGCGTTGCGGCGAGCTCGCCCGACGCCTCGCCGGTCGAGAGAAAATAGCGCATCGGCGGCTACTTCAGTAAAACGCCTAGTTGCGACTCCGCCTCGAGAAACGCAACGATCTCGCGCCCCGAATCCGTTTGGACCTCGGCCTTCATCGCTTCGATGGCTTGGGACAAGTTCAGGTTCGATCGATACAAGAGTTTGTAGAATCTCTTGATCTCGGCACGGTCTTCGGCGGGGAAGCCGGCGCGGCGCAGCCCCACGCTATTGACTCCGCGCGTCTGCGCCGGATTGCCGTCGCACAAAAAAAACGGCGGCAGGTCGCGCGTCAACTTGCTGTCGCCGCCGACGAACGCATGCCGGCCGATCCGCGTGAACTGATGCAGCCCGGCCATGCCGCCGACGGTCGCGTTGTCGCCTATGACGCAGTGCCCGGCGAGCTGCGCGAGATTGCTCATCGTGACCCCGTTGCCGACCAGACAGTTATGCGCGATATGCACGTAGGCGAGCAGCAGGCAGTCGTCGCCTACGGCGGTGACTTGATTTTCGCCGGTCGCACGCTGGATGCTCACGTACTCGCGCACGGTGGTGCGGTCTCCGATCCTGGTGCAGGCGCGCTCGCCCTCGTATTTGCGATCCTGCGAGGCGGCGCCGATAGAGGCGAACGGATAGATCTCGCAGCCCTCGCCGATCTCGGTCCATCCGTTGATGACGACGTGCGCCTGCAGGACCGTCCCCGTACCCACGCTCACGTGTTCGCCTACGATGCAGTACGGGCCGATCTCGACGCCGCGGTCGATCCTGGCGTTTGGATGAACGATGGCGGTCGGATGGATCATCAGGCGTGCAAGACGGTGCTATCCGCGCCGAACATGCGCGGGTCGGAGGCGATCGAGAACATCAGGTCGGCCGAGCATACGAGCTGACCGTCGACTCGCGCCTCGGCGTTCACCCAACCGATGTTGCGCTTGTGTTTGACCAGCGTCACTTCCATCATGAGTTTGTCGCCGGGCACGACGGGGCGGCGAAATTTCGCGCGCTCGATGCCGGCCAGATACGGCGTCTTCCGCGAGAATTCGCCCGGTTCGAGTACGACGCAGCCGCCGAGCTGCGCGAGCGCCTCGATCATGTAGACGCCGGGCAAGAGCGGATTCCCGGGGAAATGCCCCGTAAAGACGGGCTCGTTGTTCGTTACGTTCTTATATCCGAGCGCCCGCACGCCGGGCTCGAGCTCGACGATGCGATCCACCAGCAGAATCGGATAGCGGTGGGGCAGGATCTCCATAATCTGCCGGATGTCGAGCTGAGGCATCAGCGTACCTTCGTGGAGAGCAGCGCGCTCCCGATCCGTTTGCGCAGTTCGCGGGTGGCGATGCAGTGCAATTTGTGTCCGCTCTTGATCGCGATAACCTCGAACTGCGGAAAGGCACCGAGCAGCGCGAAGTCGCCGAGAAGATCGAGCACCTTATGCCGCACGATTTCGTTGGGCCAGCGCAGCGGCTGCATCGGCCCGCCGGCATCGAAGACGACGGCGTTCTCCATGGTTCCGCCGCGCGCCAGGCCGCGCCGGCGGAGCGCCTCCACTTCGTGGAGGTAGCCGAAAGTGCGCGCCGCGGCGACTTCCCGATGAAAGATCTCGGGGGTAATCTCGGAGTCGAAGTATTGCGTGCCTACCGGCGGCGCGAAATCGGCGACGAACTTTACGCGAAACTTCGAGGCGGGCAAGATGACGATCGCGCGGTCGCCGTCGCGAACGAACGTGGGCTCGGCGATGGTGAAGCGCTCGCGCGGCTCGCGCTGCGAGGCGATGCCGCTCTGCGCGATGGCGTCGGCGAAGGTCTTGGCGCTGCCGTCGGCAACCGGGATCTCCGGCCCGGATACGTCGAGATACGCGTTCGAAACGCCCATGCCGAAGAGGGCCGCCAGCAGGTGTTCGACCGTCGATACCGTCGCGCCGTCGTAGCCGAGAACGGTTGCGCGCGCCGTTTCGACAACGTACTCAGCGGTGGCCGGGAAGCGGGCGCCTCCGTCCAATCGGAAGAGCAAGCCCGTATCGGGAGGCGCCGGCCGCATCTCGATTCGGCACGGCACTCCGGTGTGGAGCCCAGCGCCCTCGATGACGATGGCGTCGCGTAGCGTCGACTGGTAGCGTATCACGCGCCGGAGACCGGCGCCCGCCTAGCCGGGCTTTTTTTTGTCGGCTTCGAGAGCATCCACACGGGCAACCAGCTTAGGCAGGTTTCTGACCATGACCTCTCGCCGAAGCGTCTCGCGCTGCGGGCGCGCGGGGTGGCCGCCGACAAACGCGTCGTCGGGCACGTCGCCCCAGACGGCGCTCTGGCCGGCGATTTTCGCACGCGATCCGATGGTGATATGCCCTTTGAAGCCGGCTTGGCCGCCGACCTGTACGAAGTCGCCGACGATCGTGCTCCCGGCGAGGCCGACCAGCGCGGCAAAGGCGCTGTGCGAGCCGATCCGGCAGTTGTGGCCGATGTGGCAGAGGTTGTCGACCTTGGTTCCCCGCCCGATGCGCGTGCTTCCGGTCTGCGCGCGGTCCACGCAGCTGTTCGCGCCGATCTCCACGTCGTCTTCCAGCACGACGTTGCCGACCTGTGGAATCCGCTCGAAGTGTCCGTCGAGAAAGACGTACCCGAACCCGTCGCTGCCGACCACGGCACCCGGGTGAAGGATCACGCGGTCGCCCGCCGTGCAGCCGTCGAGCAGCATGGCGCGCGGGGACAACAGCGCCGCTTCGCCGAGGCTCGCCGCGGCGCCGACGTGCGCACCGGCCTCCAGAACGCTACGCGCTCCCACGCGAGCGCCGGGTCCGACGTAGACGTTCGCACCGATGTAGACTTCGTCGCCGATGACCGCGCTGGGATCCACGACGGCGCTTGGGTGACGAAAGGGACCGCTCGAGCGCGGCCGGTCGAACGCCCGCAGGAGCCGGGCGAGCGCGACGCGGGCGGAGCGAACGGCTAGCAGCGGTTTCTCCCGCGGCTCGCCGGTGAGCAGCGCTTCGTCGACGAGCACCGCGGCGGCCTTCGACGCCAGCGCCGCTCCGAGGTAGGCCTCGCTGGTCGCAAAGGTCAGCGTGCCGGCGTCCGCTTCGTCCACGGCGCCGATGCGCGAGACCGGCGTGGCGCCGTCGCCGACGACGCGGCCGTCGACGAGAGCCGCGAGCTCCTGCAGCGTACCTAGGAGGCTGTCGGAGTTAAGCACGTTTCCGCCTTTGGGCCGCCTTTTGCCCGAATACTTCGTTGCTCGTCTCCGAACAAAATTCGGCACCAAATCCGAAAACGGCTCAACTTCGACAGCCTCCTAGCACCGCGTTACGGCGACGGCGTTGCCTTCTCGGTAATTCCGAGGATCTTCTCGACCTCCGGCGTTATATCGGTCCCGCCGTACCCGACGAACTCGCGCGTTACCACGAGTTTCATGTTTTCTTCGTGGGCGACTTGCGTGGCCGCATCGCGCACTTCCTTGACGAGTTCGTTCTGTATTCCCGCATAACGCTTCTCTAACTGCATTGCCTGCAGGCGCTTCTGCGAGACCGATGCCTTGCTCGAGGAGATGGCCTGCTCGTCGGCAACCAACTGGTTTTGATAGTTGATGTATTTCGGCCAGTTGGAGGTCAGGCGTTGAACGTCGACGAGTCCGATGGGGCTGCGCGAGCCGCCGGAGCATCCGGCGAGCACGGCCGCTGCCGCGACCGTAAGAAGTATCGTTCGTAATTTCACTGGTGTACGCTCTCTATATCCTTTTTGACGGCGCCGGTGAGATCGACGCCGCCCGGCGCCGCCTCGACGTTGACGAAGACGATTTTCAGGCCACGCTCGGCGGCGACGCGCGCAGCCTCGCGCCGAACCTGCGCGACGATCTGCGCGTAGAGTTTTGCTCGCTGTTGGTTCAGTTGATAGATTTGCGCGGCCGCCGCGCCGCTGATGCCGCCGGCGGCGCCGTGCAGCGCCGCGTAGCGCGCGTCCAAATCCGCTTTGGTGGTTTCGTAATCCGCGATCGTTTTTTGCGCGTCGGCCTGAAACTTCGTTTTGAACATCTTGTCGATCTGCGCGATCTTCGCGCGCGTCGCCGCCGGAAGATCTGACGGCAGAGGCTGCGGCGCCAGCCCTTGAATCCGCGAGGCGATCTTCGCGCCGACTTCGCTGCGGCGGGCGGCGATCTTGGCTCGCGTCTGTGCGTGGATTGCGGCGGCCTGCCGGGCGATGGCGGCCTGCGTCTCCCCCTGCAATCGCTGCCGGTACGCCGCCAGCACTCGCTGATCGCGGACGCGCTGCGCACCGAGAACGGCCGATTCCTTGCGGTCGAGCGCAGCCAGCTCCGACTGGTACTTCTTGCGCGTGGCGCTGTCGAGCACGAGATTCGAGAGTTTCGTCCGTAGATCCAGCCGCTCGGCGGCATGGCGCTGCGAGAGCTCGAGAGAGAGCTGCGATTCTTTTTCCTGCAATTGCTGTGCGCGCAATCGATACTTACGGTCCGCCTCTACGGAAAGCTGATGCCCGATCGCCGTTACCGCCGCTTGATCCTGGGCGATGACGCTCTGCTGGTAGGCCTCGAAGTCTCGATTGGCTTGCGCGGTTACCTCGCCCGCCTGCTGCGCGGTAACCGTCTGCATGGAGCGCGCCGATTGCGCGCCGGCGCCGGCTTCGCCCGCCGCGACCAGCGCGGCGTGAATCGCGGCCTGCTCGCGACTTGAATACGTCTGCTCCTTGCTCTGCAGTAGCGCCGTCGCCCGGTCCTGTGCGGCCTTCAGTTCGCGGTCCAGCTGCTTGCTTTGCGCCGCGATCTCCGCGCCGGTCTTGGGAAGGGACGGCGCGATGGGCTGCAGCCGCAGCGCTGCGATGTCGTCGTTGATTTGTGAGAGTTGCGGATAGAGCGGGTGCGCCTTTACGACCTCCGCCAGCCGCACGTAGCCGATGCCGCGCACGTTCGGCGCGTTGACGTCGAGCGGGCGGCTGCAGCCTGAGAGGAGCACCAGCGCAAGCGCCAGCGCGGCTGCGGGCAGGTTACTTGAGCGCATTTTGGACATCCGCGGTGATGTCCGTGCCCCCGTAGATGACGTCGGACCGGTCGATGACGAGTATCAGGTTCTTCTTCTTTGCGATATCGGCCATGGCGCGTTTCGTCTCGTCGACCAGCGGCTGCAGCACCTTTTTCTGCTCGCCGTTGATGGTGCTCTGATAGGTCTTGACGATCTGCTCGCGCTCGGCCGGCGTCTTCGCCTTCGCCAGCTGCGCTTCGGTTTGCTGCTTCTGGTCGTTCGCAAACTTGAGAAATGCGTCGTTGGCCTGTTTGATCTTCGCGACCTGATCGATCTGCAGCTGATCGACGAAACCGATCTCGGAGGGCGGCGGCGTATTGACGGGCGGCACGACGGGGCCCGGGCTCTGGATCAGGCTTATGACGCTCGCGGTGATATTCTGGCCGCCATAGATCACGATGCGCTTGTCAACGACGACCGAAAGGCCCTTGTTCGAGCTGACCTGCGCGATCGCCGTTTGAGCGCGCGCAAAGAGCGGCCCGAGCACCCGGCGCTGCTCGTCGAGAAAGCGCTTTTGGAACTGCTGTGCGATGCGCGCCCGGTCTGCATCCGACTTGGCGCTCTTCGACGCCGCCGAGAACTGCTGATCGAGCTGCGCTTTGTATTGCGCGATCTCGGCGTTGGCCTTCTGGAACTGTGGGAGCGAGCCGACCGCGGCTTGATCGATGTAGCCGACGTCGGTGAGGTCCGTAGCCAGCGCTACGGGGGCGAAGGCGAACGCGAGAGCCGCGGCCGCGCCCAGCACTGCAAATTTCTTGCGAATATTCATAGCTCCTTAGAAACTCTGGCCGATGCCGAAACTCGTGTGCATGCCGTTGGCCCCGCGAGCGAAGTCGATGCGTATCGTGTGCAGACCGAGCTGCGGAACGTCGAAACGCAAGCCGATGCCATAGTCGCCACGGTACGCCCAGTTACCGGGGTAGGCCGTGATCCGGTTTGTGTAGGGATCGAGTAGCGGTTGGGCGCCGCGCACGCGGAATCCACCTTCGTCGACGAACAACGCGATCGCGAACTTCCCGTCGGGTGTCACCGGTTGCCGCAACTCGATCTGCCCGAGCGTCGTGTCCGTACCGTAGTAGATGTTCGCGTAGCCACGCAGTTGCTGGTCGTCGAAGGTATAGAGCATGCTCGGCGGAATGGCGCCGCTGCTGGTCCGGACCTGGGCGTGGAAGCCGAGCGTCGCGTCCTTGAGCACCGGCAGGAATTTCGTCACGTCGAAACTCGTCTGGGTGAACGAGAAATCCGAGCCCAGCGACGGCGTGCTGACGGTTTCGTACAGCGATACGTTGCCGCCGCGCCGCGGGTTGAAGATGTCGTCGAGCGTCGCTTGGGGATTGGTCCCGATGCCGATGGTGACGGAGTTCAAGCGGTAGGGCGCGCCCGTATTGATGTTCGCGATCGAGGTGGCGTTGATGCCGAAGCCGCCCGTCGTCGCGATCGTGCTCTGCAGCGGCCCGGGCGTCGGACCCGGTAAGACGTTGGGTTGCGAACTCTGGAAGTAGTACGGCGAAGGCACGGTCGTGCTGTTCGAAACGTTCTGCGCGTTGAGGCCCACGCTCACTTGCGTCCAGTCGGTCAAGCGGCGCCCGATGGTCAGCGAGATGCCTGCCGACTTCGCGGTGCTGGTCGCCGCCACGCCGTTGATGAGCTGCGAGCTGCCGGTCTGCAGCAGCGTGACCGGGATGGTCTTCTGGTTCGGGCCGGTGCTCGTTGCGTAGACCGGGTAATAGTAGGTATAGCCGTTCCCGAAAATCGTGGCGGCGAGGCTGTACTTCTGCGACTGCGTCGTATTGCCGACGTAGGGGATCGAGACCGACGCCTGCGTCAGGTACGTACGGGCGCCGCGTTGGAACTGCAGGCCAACCGAGTTGCCCGTGCCGTGAAGGTTGTTGTCGGAGTATCCGAGCGTGCCGTAGAGCCCCTGGCCGGCGATGCCGCCGCTATACCCGAAACCGATATTGGCTTGAGCGGTCCGCTGTTCGGTGACCTGCCAATCCAGCACGACGCCGCCCGGGTCGGTCTTGGGATTCGGAGCGGGCTTGGGGATGAGATTGACCTTGGCGAAGAACCCGGTGTTATTTAGGCGTTCCTGGTCGCGCCGGATCGCGCTCTTGGTGATGATCATCCCCGGGCGCAAGCTCAAGTAGCGGCGGATCACCTGGTCTTTGGTCTTGGTGTTGCCGGTGATCATCACGCCGGCGACCCGCGCCACGTAAATGTCGTATTTCACCGCAGCCGTACCGGCTTTGAGATCGATGGTAGCGGGATCGATGCCGCCGTCGAAGGCGCCCAGCACGAGGTCGTACTTGCCGTACAACTTGTCGAGCGCCGAATAGTCTTTATTCCGCATCGCGCTCGAGTACTCGAGGCCCGGTTTGACGTTGAGCGCGGGAAGGATGACGCTCGGCGGCAGCAGCGGGTCGCCGCCGATCTCGATCTTTGAGATCGTCAGCCCTTCGCGGATGTCGATGGTCAGCGCGTCGGTCGTGGGGTTGATGTCGACGTTGGTAACGTGCGTCGGCAGCTGTCCGCCGTACCCGATGCGATCGTAATAGGAGTTGATTTTGATGAAATCTTCGTGAAGGGTATTGGTATTGAGCACCTGGCCGACGGACGTATCCATGAGCGCCAGCAGCGTGTCGCTGGGCACGTGGGTATTACCCGAGAAGACGATCTTGCTGATGACCGGGTTTTCGATGACCCTGTAGGTGATCGCGATGCCGCCCGGACGCGGGCGGATCAACGGAGGAGCCTGGTTTGCAAAGTATCCCAGAGCGAAGATCCGCTGCAAGTCGCCCTGCACGATCTTTGGATCGTAGGTCATGCCGGGCTTGGCCGCAATGACCGCCATGATCTCGCTGGTGGGCACGTGCACGTTTCCGGAGATGTCGACGCTGACGATCTTCGGCGCGGTTGCCGAGGACGCCGGAAGGGGGAAGGCCAGCGTCGCCGCGCAGGTGAGTGCGAGGGCGAGGCCTACACACCGGACAAGCGCGCCGCGAGCACGCCGGAGGCTTGAGGTCATCGAAAATGTTCTTTCATTTGAGAGTACGCTAGCCGGCATTTCTTAAAACCGGCAGTGTAACGCGCCCGGAGCGCGCGTCGTTTCGACCCGGTGCGCCTGTTCGCGAACCGAACGGCGGGTCCTTGCAAGCGGGCAAACCGCCGCGACGCCCGCTCAAAATAGCCGCTGGAACGTGAAGGTGAAGCCGCTCTGCCCGCCCAGGGCCTGACCGGCCGTCACGCGAGGGTTGGTCGAGAGGATGCCCGACGGGGAGAGGAACGACGACTCGGCGCTCGGCTGGAAGAACATGCTGAATTGGACCGCGGTGAAGGCATTTGGTTGGTACTGGAAACCGAAGGTCTGCCGCAGCGGGACGCCGATCGTCGTCGCGTAGACCGCGTAGAAGTTCCGCGCCAAGAGCCGCCGGAAGTTGATGCCGAAGTCACCATTATAGTCGAGGGTGAGGTTCACGTCCGAAAGCCCCAGGCTCGACCCCAGCGCCGATTCGATGGGCGCCAGAAGCCCGGTCGCAAACTGCGCGTTGAGGACGTTAAAGGCTTCCTGGCCGACCGTGAGCGTGCCGTTTTCGCGCTGCACGAAGACCCCGGGGAGCGGCGCCCCGGTCCCCGCCAGCGGGGCCCCCGCGATCTCTCCCGTAGGCAAGATCTGGCCGCCCGTGGTGAAGGCAATACCGCCGACAAAGCCGCCGAGCGGAAGCAGGAGCGCTACGAGCTGATCGCGCGTATAGCCGCCCGGGTTGGAGGAGAAGGTTACATGCGGGTTGGTCAGCGCGCCCGAGACGTCGATCGTGATGTCCGTCGAGCCCGTCGGATTGCGCGCGGTGTTGGGGTCGGGGTTGAGGACGTGCGTGACTCCTACTGCCTGGATATCCGGGATGACGCCGTACTGCGGTTTGAAGACGACGCTGCCCGACTGCACGCGAAAGGCGTGGTCCACGTAGGTGAGCGTTCCGCCCGTCGATTCGAAACGCCCGTCGAGCGTCGGATCGGCTAGCGTGCCGCCAAGCATCACCCTCCCCTTCCCCGAGATGTCGAGTCCGGCGGCGAACCCTCCGCTGCGAACCCGCACGTTCCGGCCCGCCGTAACGCCCAGGTCGAAAGCCAAGTTCGGAAGCGGGCGCCCCGGCCCGCCGCTGCGCGAATTCGAGCCGCCGCCCAAGAACGCGGAGAACGGGATGATCGCGTCGCGCACCGTGGCGTTCCCCGAAAGCACCGCGGTCTTGGCCGGTCTCTTCACGAGCCGCAGCGTCGAGTCTACCGTCCCCTGCCCGTAGGCCGGCAGGTTGAACTGCGCGCCGCTCATCCGGATCGCGGCATCGTAGGCGATCGCGCCGTTGCTGGCCCCGCCCTTCAAGCTCAGCGCGCCCGTTGCGTCGAGGGTGCCACGCCCCGGTTGCGCGTGAAGGCGAACGAGGGTCACGCGGTCGCCGGAGAAGGTCAGGTCTGCGACCGTTGCCGCTATCGGGATCGTCTCCAGCGCGCTGGAATATCTTGCGGCGGCCAGATGGAGCGCGCCGTAAACTTTCGGGTTTGCGACCGTTCCGTTCAGGCCCACGTGCCCGTCGATCGTCCCTCCCAGGATCGTCGCATGCCCGAAGAGCGGATCGAAGGCGCCGAGGTCCAGCGCCTTCGCCGCGATATCCACGGAGATCGGCGCCCCGGCCGGACCGATCGAAAACGGCTGCAACTGCAGCGGAAGCTCGCCGGCAAATGACGAGCTCCCGTGCGCGAACGAGAGTTCCGCGTTGCGGATCACGACGTCGCGCCCGCGCAGCGTAACCGAAGCGAGCACCGAGGGGATCGCCACGCCGTAGGCGTTTGCGCCGGTTCCGTATACGGCGGCGACGAACTTCGGTGCCGCAAGCGTGCCGCCGATCGTGACGGTCGATTCAAAGTGGCCGCTCACGCCGATGGTCTTTTTCGTGAGTTCGGCGACGAGCCTGCGCACGTCGTCGCTCTGCAGGTGAACGGTAAAGGCGAGCGGATCGGAGGACGACAGGCCCACGCTGCCGCTTCCGGTCGCAGCGAGCGCGGGAAGGTTCAGCGCCAGGTTCGTCACATCGATGCGCGAGCCGGCGGCCCGCGCCTCGATCTCGGCGTGCGAGATCGGCACCGGCCCGATCGTGCCGTCACTCAGCGTTGCAGCTCCGCCGATTCCAATATGCGGATAACGCCCCAAGATGCGCGCGCTGCCGTCGACCCGCCCCGTAAGCGGGATGGTCGGAAAGCCGAAGGCGGGCAGCCACGTGGAGAGATCGAGATCGCTCAGGCTCGTTCTCACGTCGTAGCGCGAGTGCTCGATCGTCCCGCGCAAGGAGCGTGAGGGCGCGAGCTGGATCGAGCCGGTCGCATGCAGGCGGCCCTGCGGACCGCCTACCGCGAGGCTTCCGGTAACCTCGGCGCGCCGGCTCGACCACAAAGCCCTCGTGTCGCCGATGGGGAGGCTCCGGTACCGGAAGCCGCGCACGTCAACCTTTCCGCTCGTCACGAAACGGCGATGGGTGCGCAGTATCGAGAAGACCGCGGAGCCCCGGCCCGAGAGCGTGTCGCCGGTATCGAAGAAATCGTTGAAGTCGGAGAGCCGGGCGCGCGGAGCCTGAACCGCCAGAGCGGCAACGTGGCGGCGAAGCATCGCGTAGAAGCCGGTGGCGGTCGAACCGATGAGCACGTGCCCCGCGCGTGCCGTCACCCCGCGTGGGTCGGCGGAGATGCGGGCTCTGGCGTCGGCGAAACCCAAGCCGTTCACATCTCCGACGGGCAGGGCGAGCGCTCCGGTCAGCGATGGCTGCACTCCACGGCCGCGGAGATCGAACGTTCCGCTGAAGCTGCCCTCGGTTTCGTAGTTGGGAAGCCGCAAGGCGGCGGCGATCGCACGGACATCACCCATTGGGACCATGGCCTGTAGCGCGTAGACCGGCGCGCCGGAGGAGAGGGCGCCGACGGTGCCGCTGCCGCGCGCGTACGTCGTTCCCAGGGACCCGACGGCGTTGCGGAGATGCAGCGCATCGCCCGCCATGGCAATCCGGGCGCTGCCGCTCACGGGATAGCCCGCAGCCTGGCCGCCGCGCACGACCACGGTGCCCCGGAACTCCGGCAGGTGCGTTCCGGTGGAGACGATGCCGCTCGCGCTTACCCGGCCACGCTGCAACGGGATGCCGAGACCTCGCAGCCCGGCACCGTCGATCTGCCGCGAGACGAGCCCAATGCCGCCCGCGCCGGCACCGTAGGTCCCGGCGGCGTCGACCTCGCCGCCGGCGACGCGGGCGCGAGCGGCGTAGAGGCGAAGCGCGCTGCCGCGGATGCCGAGCGTACCGGATACCGATTCGACCGGCACGCCGCGAACGGTCGCGCCGCGCAGCTGCGCGCCGCGCGCCTGCACGACGACCCCGGCCGGGGAGATCGCTACAGCCACGGGACCGCTTATCGAGCCGCGCGCGCCGATGTCACCGGTGAATGGACGCAGCCGTTCGAGGCGCCCGGCGTAATTGCCGCGTGCGATCAGTTCCGTCGACGAGAACGACCCTTGCCCGTCGAAGGTGCCCCACGGGCCGTCCGCATGCACCAGGCTCATGCCGACGTCGTTCGCATTGCCGGCGAACTTCGCGGCGAGATTGTTAAACGGGACGCCCGCAATCGTCGCGCCGCCGGCGATGAACCGGCCCGCGAGCACGAGATCGGTGCCGGGTCCGATGCCGGCGACCTCGGTATCGATAATCTGGCCGCGCGCCATCGGGAACGCGGGGATCGCGACGCCCGGAAACGCGATCGGCCGCGGCTGATCGACCGTGAGGTTCAGCGCCGAGCCCCAAAAGGCGCTCGTGTGGTGCGGCCGATCGATGCTGTAGGCGCCCACGAACGAGCCTCCGCCGGGCACCTGTAACACGACCGGGCCGATCGTGCCGACGCCGTTATGCGCGATATCGAAGAAGCCGCGCAGGGTGCCGGGACGCGCGTTCGACGCGACGAAACCGCGTGCGTCGAACGCGACGTCCGTACCGCGCAGCACCGCCTCGCCGCCGACCGGTTCTCCGGGGAGGACGGCCCCCAAATACGGAATGCGCGACGACGAGCCGGCGATATGCACGGCGAGCTCGCTCGTAACGCGGCGGCCGAGTTCGAGGTTGCCTCGCACGGCGATTCCGATACCGTCGTAGCGCGCGTGCGCGCCCAAGATCGAGAGGCTGCTGCCGTAGAGCGCGGCCGTGCCCCGCACGCCGTCGAAGGGGAGCGCGCCATATCTTAGATGCGGCGAGGCGAGGCCTACGATCAGCAGCGGTTTGTCGAGCGGGCCTTCGATCAGTGCGGTGACGCGCGCGCGGCCGTGCAACGGCTGATCCGCTGCAAACGCAAGCGTGCGGCGCAGGCGCGAGAGGCGCCCCGTTCCCGCGAAACCGAAACGGAATTGCGGATTCTTGAAGTTAAATATCCCGCCGGAGATTCTCACGGGCATGCCGCCGACGGTCGCCTCGAGCAATCGGGCCGTGAAGCCGCCGTCGAAGATCCGGGCATGGCCGCGTATCGCTGCGATCGGTTCGGAGAGTCCCCGTACGTAGAGCCTTACGCCCGAGAACTCCGCGCTCGCGCCGAGATGATACTGCAGCACCTTCCCCGGTCCATCCGAAAGAGCGTAAACCTCCGCGACGACGTTCTTCGCCGTACCGGAAAGAATTTTCGCCGCCGACGAGTCGATAGCGTAGTTGGCTATCGTCGCGACCGGAATCGCGCTCGCCGTGATGCGGTTCATCGCGTAACCCTTCGCCGCGTCGATGGTCCCTACGGCTCGAAACGCTTCGTCGCGCGCTCCGGCGAAGGCCCCGGTCACAACGTAGTGCGTCCGGGCGGCCGTATCTACCGAGATCTTCGCGTCGATGCGGTGCACGCGCTGGCGGCGCGTCTCTTTGTAGTAGCGGTGCTGGTCGAGCAGCGCCGCGGTGCCGTCGCGGATGCGGACGTAGAACCGCAAAGGCACGACCGGGACCGGCGGCCCTCCCGCCGCCGGCGCCGCGAACGACGGCGGCCGGATGTTGGTCGTGCCGTCGCGATGATGGACCACCGTCAGCTGCGGGCGATCGATCGTGACGCCGACCAGCCCGAAGCGGCGCGTGCTGCCCGGCAAGAGGTCGCGCAGGTGATAGTAGATGTCGATGCGCCGCGCGGTGAGAACCGGTTCCCCGTCTCGCGAGACGCGAGCGTCGATGAAAGCGCCGTGGTCGCGTTCCAGGCGCATCTCGCCGATCTGGACTCGGTAACCGGTGGCTAGACCAATCGCCGACGCTACCGCGAAACGGGCCAAGGCGTGATGCCAGATGACCGCGGCGGCGGCGAGTACGGCGAGGACGGCTAAGCCGGCTCCGATCTTCCTGCGCAAACACTCCTCCGACGTTTGCTTCTACCCAAGCGGGCCCGGTGGTATCGCACTCGCGTCACCGGGTCGTTTTTTTCGCTCCTTCTTCGCGCCTCGTCTTCTAACAAAAATCGCCTCCGGATCCAAAAACGGCCCAAGTCAGACAATCTCCTAGAGGTCGAGGTTCTTGACGCTGCGGGCGTACTCGAAGATGTACTGCTTGCGGGATTCGACCTTATCGCCCATGAGGTCGGTGAATATCTGCTCCGCCTCCACCGCATCTTCCACCGTGATCCTTTTTAGGCGGCGGTTCCCCACCTCCATCGTGGTCACGGCGAGTTGCTCGGCGTCCATCTCGCCCAAGCCCTTGTACTGCTGGATGGCGAAGTCTTTCCCATCCTCGCCGACGACCTCTTTGAGTTCGATCTCGCTGTACGCGTACCACTGTTTCTTGCCTTTGCGAATCCCGTAAAGCGGCGGCTGCGCGATGTAGACGTATCCGTTCTCGACCAACGGCTTCATCTGCCGGTAGAAAAACGTTAGCAGCAGCGTGCGGATGTGCGACCCGTCGACATCCGCGTCCGTCATCACGATGATCTTATGGTAGCGCAGTTTGCTCTCGTCGAACTCGTCGCCGAAACCGGTTCCAAGCGCCGTGATCATCGTGCGGATCTCTTCGTTCGCGAGGACCTTGTCCAAACGCGCCTTCTCGACGTTGATGATCTTGCCGCGCAACGGGAGAATCGCTTGCGTGTTCGGATCGCGGCCGCCCTTGGCGGTGCCGCCGGCCGAGTCTCCCTCTACCAGAAAGATCTCGCTCTCTTTGGGATCCGTGCTCTTGCAATCGACCAACTTGCCGGGCAAGCCGGATCCGTCGAGGGCATTTTTTCTGCGCGAAAGATCGCGGGCTTTCTTGGCGGCTTCCCGCGCGCGTTGCGCCTGCATGCACTTGTCCACGATGGCGCGCGCGAATTTCGGGTTTTCCTCGAAGAAGAAATCGAGGCGTTCGTTGAGCAAACCGTAGACGATGTTGCGGACCTTGGCATTGCCGAGCTTGGTCTTGGTCTGGCCCTCGAACTGCGGGTCGACGAGTTTCACCGAGACGACCGCCGTCAGCCCTTCCATGCAATCGTCGGTCGAAAGGTTACTCTCCGATTCTTTGAGCATGCCGCGCTTGCGCGCGTAGGCGTTGACGGCATTGCTGATCGCAGTTCGGAAGCCCGTTAGGTGCATTCCGCCCTCGGTCGTGTTGATGTTGTTGGCGTAGGAATAGATCAACTCGTTATACGTGTCGGTCCATTGCATCGCCACTTCGACGTCGACGCCATCTCGCTCGTTGTGCGTCGAAACGATCGGGTGCAGCGGGTCCTTCTTCTCGTTGAGCCATTCGACGAACGAAATGATGCCGCCGTCGAATTTGAAGGTGCGCTCCCGGAGCTGGTCGCCGCGCTCGTCGCGAAGGACGATGGCGAGTCCCCGATTCAAAAACGCCAGCTCGCGGAGCCGCTTGGCCAGCACGTCCCAGTGAAACTCCGTCGTTTCGAACATCTCGGTGTCGGGCTTGAACCACTGGTAGGTCCCCTGCCCTTCCGCTCTGCCGAGCCGTTTGAGCTTCTGTGTGGTGAGGCCGCGCGAGAAGCGAATCTCGTACTGGTACCCGTCGCGCTTGACGCGCGTTACCATCTCCTCGGAGAGGGCGTTCACGACCGAGATGCCGACGCCGTGTAAGCCGCCCGCAACCTTATAGCCGCCCTTCCCAAATTTACCGCCCGCATGCAGGATCGTCATCACGACCTCTACGGCCGGCATCTTTTCCTCGGCGTGCATATCGACCGGGATGCCGCGTCCATCGTCCTCGACGGAGCACGCGCCGCCCTTATAGAGTATGACGGAGACGTTCTTGGCATAACCGGCGAGTGCTTCGTCGACCGCGTTGTCGACGGCCTCATACACGAGTTGATGCAGGCCGCGCTCGGCGGTATTCCCGATATACATGCCCGGCCGCTTGCGAACGGCTTCCAGGCCTTTGAGCACCTCTATCTGCTCGCCGGTATAGTTATTGCTCGACATTCGTTTTTAGTAATTCTCGTTTACATTCAGCATTTCGTGCAGCTCGTCTCCGAGCAGATCGCGCACGACGGCGGGAGCGATGCGTTCCGGATCGAGTTCGCTCTTCAGCAGGACGTACGAGCTCGCGACGAGCCGTTCGCGCTGCGTCAGCGCGCGGCGCCCGGAACGGCGCGCGCGGCACAAAACATCCCACCAGCGCCCCAGCAACCGCCTGCGGATGGATTGATACTCTTGCTGTGTGAGGCCCTCGACGATCTCCGCGATGCCGGCGTATCCGATCCACGGAACTTCGTAGAGCAGCCGCGCGACGGACTCGGCGCGGCGTGCCGTCTCGGCGTTTTCGCACGATACGCAACGCCGTCCGGCAGCCGGTGCGACCCAGGCTCCACACTGAACGCACTCCTTCCACCCGGCGGCCGCTTTGGCCCGCTGCGCTGCGGTCACGCTGCTGCGAAAGCGCTCCACCGCCGCTTCGAGCGTCGGCGCCGGGTCGAGGCGCTCGGGTCGCGGCCGCACGGAGAGCCGGCCCGGCAGCGCGCGGCCGCGTGTGGACGCGGCGTCCAGGCGGCCGACGCGGAAACGCACGCGCTCGACCTCCGGCCGGCCGATCGCCTCGTTGACCGCGGCCACGATGCGCTCGCTCATGAAACCGAGCTGCTGGCTCCATGCGCTCGAGCGCGTAACGACCAGCAGCACCCCGTGGGCGATCTCGACCGGGCGCGAATGGGCCGCGACGTCGGTGCCGGCCACCGCTGCCCAGGCTTCGCGCACCGCGACGAGTGGGTCGGCGGCCACCTCACGACCGGGTTTCCACGAGGCGACCGCCGACCGCAAGGGACGCAGCATCAGCACGCCCTCGCGCGCGCCGTCGATGCGATCTCGCGCAGGACGGCGGCTTCGATCGTAAAGACGCGCGACTGCGGAAGGTCGTGCGGCAGGTGCGTCGCCGTGACGAACGCCTGCTCGTAGGCCTCGACGCCTTCCAGAAAGGCTCGGGCGCGGTCGGCATCGAGCTCGGAGAGCACGTCGTCGAGCAGCAGCAGCGGCGCTTCGCCCGTGCGTTGGTGCATCACCGTATATTCGGCGACCTTCAGGGCGAGCACCGCCGTACGCTGCTGCCCTTGCGAGCCGTAGGCGGCCAGGGACCGGCCGTCCAAGAGCAGCCCGAGGTCGTCGCGGTGGGGTCCCGCCAGCGGGATGCGGCGAGCTCGTTCGGCCGCGGCAGCGGCACGCAGCCGCTGCGCGAGTGCCGCGCCGATCGCTTCGCCGGTCGGAATTTCGTAAGGGACGTTGGGCTCGTAGCGCAGTTCGAGGGTCTCGCGCCCGCCGCTCCAAGCGGCGTGCGCGCGCCCGGCCTCGGCGTTGGCGGCCGTGACGAACCGGTCGCGCGCGAGCATCAGCGCCGTGCCTGCTGCAACGAGCGTTTCGTTGTAGACGGCCATGAGGTCCGCATCCGGTTCGTCTGCCGAGCGCAGCAACGCGGATTTCTGTGCAAGGGCCTTTTGGTAGCGCACCAGATCCCGGTAGTAGAGCGGCTGCTCCTGCGCGAGTGCGCCGTTGAGGACGCGCCGTCGCCCGCTCGGCGCTCCCGCGATCAATTGCAGATCGGCGGGCACGAACGTCACCACGTTCAAGGTCCCGAGAAAGGCCGCGTAGCGCACCGGCCGCCCGTTGGCGCTGTACGCTTTACGCGTCCCTCGCGAGGTCGCCGTTACGGTGCAACTCAAGTTCACGCTCCCCGCTCGCACGTGCGCGCCCCCGGAGACGCTCGCGCTTTGAAAGCCGGAAGCGATGAGATCCGCCTCTCGGTTCGTGCGGAACGACTTACCGGTGCCGAGCAGCGAGATCGCTTCGAGGAGATTGCTCTTCCCTTGTGCGTTCGCTCCGATAAAGACGTTTAATCCGGGAGCCGGGTGGAAATCGAGCGCCGCGTAGTTCCGCACGTTGGAGAGCGCGAGCCACGAAAGCCTCATTGCGGCGCTGCGGCCGCCATCGTTAAAGCCCGGCGTTCATTGGCGCAGCGGCATGAGGACATAGAGTTGTTGCGCGCCCTCGGCGCCCTGCAGCGGGCGAATCGCCGCAGGAGAGAGCGGCCCTAAGAATTCGAGCACCGTCCGCTCGCCTTCGACGTGATTGAGTATCTCGATTAGATACCGGGCATTGAATGCGATGGTCAAGTCCTCGCCGGTCTGCTCGACCTCAAGTTCTTCGTAGGCGCTCCCGGAGACGTCCGAACTCGCGGTGACGATCAGCGTCTGATTCGCTACGGCGATCTTCACCATGCTGGCGCGGTCTCCGGCGACCAACTCGGCGCGGCGTAGGCTGCCGGCCAGCGCTTGCGTATTCGCCGTGATCGAGCGGTCGAATTTCGCTGGAATAACTTGCCCGTAGTTCGGGTACTGACCGTCTACGAGGCGGACGACGATCGACGTGCTCCCGGCCGAAAGCATTAATTGGTTGTTCTGCGCGCCGAGGGCCGAAATTGAGATCGTTTCGGCACTACCGAGATTCCGCGCCGCCTCGGCCAGCGCTCGCGACGGCACGATGTAGCGCTCGCTGCCGGAGATCCCGTTCTCGAGCGTCGTCTGCCATTTCGCAAGGCGATACCCGTCGGTCGCCACCATCGTTAGGCTATCGCCCTCGACTTCCAGTAACGTTCCCATGAGAACGGCGCCACGCGCTTCCTCGCCCGATGCCGCAAAGATCGTCGCGTTGACGCCATCCCGGAAGCGCCTGGCGCTGAGGTTGAACTTCTGTCCGTGCGAGGCGCTCGGCAATGGCGGATATTCGTCCGCCGGCAACGCATGAAAATCGTAATTGCTGCGCTCGCACTTCACTCCCGCACGCGTCGGCGTTCCCGTAAGTTCGAGCGTGCCGGCGGGGAGATTTGCAAGATAACTACCGAAGAGTTTCGCCGGTATCGTCACGCTTCCCGGTTCGGCGATCTCCGCCGTAAAGGCGTGTTCCAGCGTTAACTCGAGATCGGTCGCTCGAACGACGATCCGGCCGTCTTCCGTCGAGAGCAAGACGTTCGAAAGAATCGGCACCGTCGTATGCGCGTTGACGATCTTGCTCGCCGCTCCGACGGCGGTGGCGATGTCTTTGGTGTTACATGTGAATTTCATTCATCCACCGGTTTCTGAATCTCGGGAGTGTCTAGTTTTATTAAAGTAAGATAGTCGTAGTAGTAGTAACGCGGTGCATTATGTGGAGAAGGGCGGGCAGATCAGCCGGGCCAAGGTTTTCCGCCTGGAATAACCTGTGTAGGATTGCCGCCGGTTAATCCACGTTTCCACGGGCGCACCGCAGCCAGGAGGTTATCCACGCGCGTTCGCGCGCCCTGTGTAGTATGCCGTGGAATCGGCGAACGGCGCCTTTCCGTACGAAAACGGCCCGCTGCGAACCTCGGGCCGTTTTCGTACGGATGGCGAGACGGCCGGTTCGTTAGTCGGTCTGACACAGGGCCAGCATCGATCGAATCTTGTTCCGATAGGCCTCGTCGCGCTGCATCTGATCGGCGACCTTGTCGCGCGCGTACATAACCGTCGTATGGTCCTTCTTGTTGAATTCGCGCGCGATCTGGGGTAAGGAGCAATCGGTGAGTTTGGTGCAGACGTACATGGCGATCTGTCGCGGCGCCGCCAGGCGCTGATCCCGGCGTTGCGTGTCCAACTCCTTGACGGTCAAGCCGTGGGCTTTCGCCACCTTCTCTTTAATGGACGCAACCGTTACGCGGCGTAACGGCACCTGCGCGACGGCATTCTTGAGCACCTCGGCCGCCAGATCGACGGTGATCTGCGACTTGGTGAGCGACGCGAACGCAACGACGCGGATGAGGGCCCCCTCCAGCTCGCGGATGTTTGAGGGGATGACTTTGGCGATGAACGAGGTCACTTCGTCGGGGACGGGGATCTTCTCCGATTCGGCCTTCTTACGAAGTATGGCTTCGCGCGTCTCGAGATCCGGCGACTGGATGTCGGTGAGGAGCCCCCATTCAAAACGCGAGCGAAGACGGCTTTCAAGGGTTTGTATCTCTTTTGGCGGGCGATCGCTCGAGATAACCAGTTGGCGCCCGGACTCGTGCAGGGAATTAAACGTGTGGAAGAACTCTTCTTGCGTCTGTTCCTTGCCTTCGAGAAATTGAATGTCGTCGATGAGGAGCAGGTCGACGTGGCGGTATTTGTTTCGGAATTCAAGCGTTTGATTGTTCTTGATGGCGATGATGAACTCGTTGGTGAATTTTTCGCTCGACACGTACACCACGTTGGCCGTGGGGTTATCCAACATCACGCGGTGGCCGATGGCATGCATGAGATGGGTCTTCCCCAATCCGACGCCGCCGTAGAGGAAGAGCGGGTTATACGCACGAGCCGGCGCGCCCGCTACCGCCTGCGAAGCCGCGTGCGCGAATCGGTTGGAGTTTCCGACGACGAACTCTTCGAAGGTGTAGCGAGAGTTCAAGTTGCCCGCACGAAACTCGTCCCCCGCCCGAGCGCCAGGCGCCGGCGCCCCCCCCGCAACCCCCGCCGGCGACGGCGCGGAGAGGGCACTCTCGTTCGCCACGGTAAAGGCGATCCTGACCTCGCTTCCAAGGACGTCGCTCAAGATCTCGGCGATCTGCGCTCTGAGCCGGTTTTCAACCCAATCGCGGGCAAAGTTGTTATGCACGGCGAGCAAGAGTTCGTTGCCCGTAAAGGAGACCAAACGAAGCGGCTTGATCCACATCTCGAAGATCGGCTTGGAGAACTTTCGCTCGAGTGCGTCAAGGGCCGCTTGCCAAAGATCGGTCGATATGTCGGGGTTGCCAGCAGCAAGCACCATTCGCTCTTTCCGTCCTTACGCCACCGTATCTCGGCCGCAAGCAGCGTCGACAAAAGTCCGCGCTTGAGGCCGAGCATGGAGGCGCTGGTGTTGGCTTAATCAGCCTTGTATCCTGCGGAAAAACGCGCAAATCTTATCCACTTATCCACAGGCAAAAACCAACGTGTTTTCGGCCTGAAATCGACCATTACGATAGACCGGCCGCAACACCCGGCAGACCGAAAACCCCCATGGAATGGAGCGTTCCGCCGCATCCAAGGGCGCGAAGTACGGTGCGTTCTCCACAAGGTTGTCCACACGTGTGGAGAACGCCCTTGCCGGCGCGCCCGCACGCTCTGCGGCAACCTACGCTTGACGGTCCCGCGGAGGTGGCTCTATACTAAGAGGCTGTATGCCGCCGTTCGGCGGCTGTTTTTGCCTGGGAGATCGATAAAGTCATGAAGCGGACGTACCAGCCGCACAACCGCCGGCGCAAGCGCGTGCACGGCTTCCTCGAGCGGATGTCGACGAAGAACGGCCGCCGCGTCATAGCCGCGCGCCGCAAAAAGGGTCGCAAGCGCCTGGCGGCGTGATGCGCCGTTTTGCCGGCTTGCGGCGGCGCGCCGACTTTAGCCGCCTGCGCCGTCGCGGGCGGCGCACCGCTACGCCGAGCCTCACCCTCTATCGAGAGGCTCCTGCACCTGGCGACGAGCGCGCTTTGGTCGGAATCGTCGTCTCCAAGGCGGTCGGGAAGGCAGTCGTCCGCAACCGGCTGCGCCGCCGGCTAGCGGCGATCGTACACGAAACGCTCGCAAACGGCGCCCGCATGCGGCTGTTGATCGTCACCCGGCCGGTCGCAGCGGCGCTCCCGTATGCCATCCTGCAGCAGGAGGTCGAGCTGGCTCTCGGAGGCCGCCTCCCAGAGCCGGCGGGCGGGGGAACGCGCTAGTGCGGGACCTCCTCGTGCTGCTGTTGCGGTTCTACAAGCGGTGGGTCTCGCCGCTGCTGCCCCCGGCCTGCCGCTTCTATCCGACCTGTTCGGAGTATGCGGCCGAGGCTATCGCGAAACATGGGGCGCTGCGAGGCGGCGTTCTGGCGGCGAAACGCCTCGCTCGCTGCCACCCGTGGCACCCGGGCGGCGTCGATCCGGTACCCTTACCACCGAAGCGACAGTAGGCCATGGCTCGTAGCGGCCACATGGAAGCGGATGCAAATGCGCGAGGGCCGAAGGCCGGGGGCCCCGGCGGCTTTGCCGACGGGGGGCGCGCAGCGCGCAGCGCGGATGCGCCATTTTCACCTCAGACTGAAAGGTAAGCCTTGCACCTCATACTGGCGGCCAACTGGTTCCTCGACCCGATCGTAAACGTCATCACGCAGATCGTCGATGCGATCGACGTGGTGGTCCGCAACCGCGGCTGGAGCCTGGTCATCTTCGCGCTGCTGTTCAAGATAGCGTTCTGGCCGCTGAACACCAAGCAGTTCATGGCGATGATGAACATGCAGAAGATCGCTCCGAAGCTGAAAGCGCTGCAGGCGAAATACGGCAAGAGCGATCCGCAGAAGTACCAGCAAGAGACGATGGCGCTCTACAAAGAGCACGGCGTCAACCCGCTCGCGGGCTGCTGGCCGATGCTCGTCCAGTACCCGATCATCATCAGCGTCTTTTATGCGGTAACCTCGAACGAAAAGCTCTACGCGAAGGCGCATTGGCTCTGGATCGGCGCGCCGTTCACGCACCATCTTCCGCTGCTCTGGGGAACCACCATTCTGGCGACGAGTTTGGCGGGGACCGACCTCGTGCTGCTCGCGCTCTACATGCTCTCGATGTATTTCTATTCGCGCTATGCGACGATGCCGTCGACGGATCCGCAGCAGGCCCAGACGCAAAAAATGATGGCGATCATGTCGCCGCTGATGCTCGGCTTCTTCGGCTTCAAATATCACTGGCCGTCGGCCATGGTGCTGTACTGGTTCTCCTACAACGCGTTCACGATGGGACAGCAATTTTATCTCCTGCGCAAGTACCACCAGCCGCTCTCGGTGCTCGACTCCGAGCACGCCGTTACCGACATCCCCGAAGTCGTGGCGATTCCCGCAGCCAAGCCGAGCACGAACGGCCAGAGCGGCGCTCCTACTGCTAAGAAAAAAAAGAAAGGCACGAAAAAGTAGCGATGCACGACGATTACGACTTGGAACCGCAGCCCGCCGACATCAGCGATCGCGCGCTCCCCGGGCGCGCCGGCGCGCGGCGACCGGCGCGTCGACCGGCGACCGCCCGCGCTCCGCGCAAGAAGAACGGCATGCCCGACGAGGCGAAGCCGGCGCGCGATCTCTTGAGCGAGATCCTAGCCAAGATGGGTCTGGGGCACGTCGACATCGAGTACGTTCCGCGCCCCGAGGGCGAGTACTTCGAGATCGCCGGTCCGGATCTCGCGATGCTGATCGGCCGGCACGGCAACACGCTCGAAGCGCTCAACCTCGTCTTCAACAATATTTTGAACGCGGGCGTGCGCAACAACCGCCGGTACTACACCGTCGACGCCGAAGGGTATCGCGCGCGGCGTGCCGACCAATTGAAGAGCCTTGCGCTCATGACGCTCGAGCGCTGTATACGCGAGAAGAAACCGCAGCGTCTAGAGCCGATGCTCCCCTCCGAGCGAAAGATCGTCCATATCGCGCTAGCCGAGAATGAATTCGTTCGCACCGAGTCCGAAGGAGTCGAACCGGAACGGCGCGTGGTCCTGTTCCCAAAATAGAGTTCGCCGTGCGCGCTCTTCGATGAACGATCGCAGCGATACGATCGCCGCGATCGCGACGCCTCCCGGAAAGGGAGCGATCGCGATCGTGCGGGTAAGCGGCCCGCAGGCGCGAGCGCTCGCATCGCGCCTTTTTCGTTCGCGCCGGCCGTTGCGAAACCGGTACGCGGCGTACGGGACGATCGTCGACGAGTGCGGCGTCGCTATCGACCGGGGGCTCGCGCTTTGGTACGACGCGCCGCACGGATACACGGGCGAAGACGCCCTCGAACTCCATCTGCACGGCTCGCCCGTCGTCGCGCGCGAAGTCGTGCGCGCGCTGATCGCAGCGGGGGCGCGCGCCGCGCGGCCCGGCGAGTTCACGCGCCGCGCCTTCCTAAACGGCAAGCTCGATCTGACGGCGGCGGCGGCCGTCGCGGATTTGATCGACGCGGAGAGCCGTTCGGCAGCGCGCGCGGCGCTGGCAAACCTCGGCGGCGGGCTGGCGGAGCACGTGCGCGCGCTCCGCGCGCGGCTCGCCGCCATCGTGGAGGAGCTGGCCGCCGCCATCGACTTTCCGGACGAGGTCCCGGGCCCCGATCCCACGGCCTTGCGCCACGGAGTCGAAACGATTGCGAGCGAGTTACGGCAGCTGCAGCGCGACGGCGAGACCGGCCGGCTGGTCCGCGAGGGCGTGCGCGTGGCGATCGTGGGCCCGCCCAACGCGGGGAAGTCCTCGCTGCTCAATGCGTTGCTCGGCGAGGAGCGAGCGCTGGTCTCCGAGGTTCCAGGCACGACGCGCGATACGATCGAGGAGTCGATCGTCGTGCGCGGCGCGGTCGTGCGGCTGGTCGACACCGCGGGGATCCGCGCGCACGCCGACCGTTTGGAGGCGGCTGGCATCGAACGTACGCGCCGCGCGTTAGCGGGCGCACGCGTCGTGCTGGTCGTCGTCGACGGTTCGCAGCCGCTCTCGCGGCAAGCGCGTGCGGTTCTTCGGGAAACGGAGGATCGAGTACGCGTGGTCTTCTACAACAAGGCCGACCTCGGCGACGCGGGCGCGCGGGAACCGTCTCCCGGTGAGGTCGTCGTCGGCTCGACGCGCGACGGCGCCACGCTGCGCGCGCTGACCGATGCGATCGCGCGCGTGGGTTGGGGGGGCGAGATGCCGGATTTGGAACGGCCGCATCTCGCGTCGGCGCGCGAGTTCGAGGCGGTCGGCGCGGCGCTGCACGCACTCTCGCGCGCGGTAGCGACGCTAAGCGCCGGCGATCCCGTGGATATGATCGTCGGAGAACTGCAGTGCGCGTTCGCAGAACTCGGTCATGCGAGCGCGGACGCGGCGAACGAAGAGATTCTCGAAGGGATCTTCGCGCGGTTTTGCATCGGGAAGTAAGGCGTTATCCGCCGCCGAACGGCGAGCCGGGATCGCACTCGTAGTCGAGCGTCGTACTGCAGGCGGTGATGTCGTACTTCCGCGGCGCACGCCCCACGGTAACGTGGAAAGTCTGTGGCGGCACGTCGTTCGAGGAGATGCGGATCCGGTAACGTCCGGGGTGCAGGCCCGGTATCGCGTAACGGCCGTGGCGATCGGTGACCGCGGTGCGCGTAGCGTACGCCCCCGTGGCCCGAACGCGTACGCCGGCTAGCGGCTGCCCGGTGGTCTTGTCGGTGATGCGGCCTGCGAGCAGAGCGATCGCGAGCGCTGCGAGCGTGGGGAGAGAGCGGCGTAGCATGGTCATACCGTTTCAACGCGCCCTATTGTAGAGCCGTTTTGGGTACGGCGTAGAACCTTCGACTCCGGCCGGTGGAGGCCAAGGAGGGATCGATGCTTCAGGTCTTGGCGCGTAACTGGTGGGCGCTGCTCGTCCGCGGGATCGCGGCGATCCTCTTCGGTATCTTGGCGTTTGCGCTGCCGGGAACGACGCTCTTCGTGCTCGTCATGCTCTTCGGGGCCTACGCGCTAGTCGACGGCGTCTTCGCGCTCGTAGCGGCGGTCCGCGCGGCCGAGGCACATACGCGCTTCTGGCCGCTCGCCGTCGAGGGAATCGTCGGCAGCGTCATCGGGCTGGCCACGTTCTTCTACCCCGGCATCACGGCGATGGCGCTGCTCTTTCTGATCGCCGCCTGGGCGGTGTTGACGGGCATTCTCGAAATCGCTGCGGCGTTGCAGTTGCGCCGCGAGCTGGCCGGAGAGATCTGGCTCGTCGTCAGCGGCGTTCTCTCGATCGCCTTCGGGATCTTGATCGTCGCGTTTCCCGGCGGCGGCGTGCTCGCCGTGTTGTGGATCCTCGCCGTTTACGCGATTCTCTTCGGCGCGGCGCTCGTGGCTCTTGGGCTTCGGCTACGCAGCTCGCTGGCCCGGTGAGAGAGAGCGCTCTGCGCTCCGCGGACGCGGGCGTCATCGTCGTGGGCGGCGGCCACGCCGGGGTCGAGGCGGCTCTGGCCGCCGCGCGGCTGGGCGTGCCCACCATGCTCGTGACCGGCGATCCGGAACGCATCTGCACGCTGCCGTGCAACCCCTCGATCGGGGGCAGCGCGAAGGGGCAACTCGTCCGCGAGATCGACGCGCTGGGCGGCGAGATGGGCCGGCTCATCGACGGCTGTTCCGTACACGCGCGCTTCCTCAACGAGTCGAAGGGTCCGGCGGTGCGCGCGTTACGGGCCCAGGCCGACAAACCGGCTTACGCGCGGCTGGCGGCCGCCGCCCTGCGCGCCCAACCGCACATGCAGATCGTGCGCGCAATGGTCGAGGGACTCGTGGTCGTGGCCGGCGAGATTCGCGGCGTGTGGTGTGCCGGGGGCGAGCGCTACTACGCACGCCGGGTCGTGCTTGCGACCGGTACGTTCCTCGGCGGAAAGACGTTTCGGGGTGGCGTCGTCGAAGAGGCGGGCCGTTTCGGCGAGGCGCCGGCCGTTGGGTTGGCGCGGGCTCTGCGCGAGCTCGGTTTTCCGACGCAACGGCTCAAGACCGGAACGCCGCCGCGCATCGATCGCGCGACCGTGAACGCCGGCGCCATGAAAGTGCAGCCGCCGAGCGACGTGCCGCTGGCGTTTTCCTATCGTGGAGCGGCTGGGTTCGCGGGGCCGCAACTACCGTGTTACATCACGACGACCAACGAGCGAACGCACCGGCTGGTGCGCGAAAACCTGCACCGCTCGCCGCTCTACGGGCTCGATCTCATCGAGGGAATCGGACCGCGCTACTGCCCGTCGATAGAAGACAAAGTCGTGAAATTCGCGCACAACCCGTCGCATCAGATCTTCATCGAACCCGAGGGCTGGGACGAGCCGACGTGGTACGTGGGCGGGTTCTCGACGTCCCTGCCGGCCGAAGTGCAGTTGGAGATGCTGCACACGCTGCCGGGCTTGGAAGCGTGCGCGATGCTGCGCGCGGGATACGCGGTCGAATACGATGCCGTGCCGCCGACGGAGCTGCACGAGACGCTCGAGACGCGCCGCATTCGCGGGCTCTATCACTGCGGGCAGATCAACGGTACCTCCGGATACGAGGAAGCGGCGGCTCAGGGGCTCCTGGCTGGGGTCAACGCCGCGCGCGCGGCACTGGGCAAGGGGCAGCTTTGCCTGGGCCGCAGCCAAGCGTACGCGGGCGTGATGATCGACGATCTCGTGACCAAAGGCGTCGACGAGCCGTATCGCATGCTTACCTCGCGCGCCGAGCACCGGATTCTCCTGCGGCACGATAATGCCGATCTTCGCCTCACGCCGGTTGGCCGCGAGATCGGCCTCGTAAACGATGCCGACTGGGAGGCGTTCTGCGAGCGCCGGGCGCGCCTGGAGCGTGGCCTCGCGCAGGCATCGTCCACGAGCCTGGGCGTACGAGAGGCCGGCGGGGAGTCTTTCGCGGGAGGGGCGACGATCGCCGAGGCCCTGCGGCGCCCAGAAATAGTGTTTGATGATATTGCGAACCGGTTTCCGGATCCGCTCCCGGCAGAGATCGGCGAGCGGGTGGCGATCGAGATCAAATGCGAAGGGTACGTCAGCCGCCAACGCCTTGCCATCGAGAAGGCGGCGCGCACGGAGGGAGTAGCGATCCCGGAGCGGTTCGACTACGATTCGATCCGGGCGCTCTCGCTCGAAGCCCGCGAGAAGCTCGCAAAGCGTCGCCCACGAACGCTCGGTGCGGCTGGACGCATCCCCGGTGTGACTCCCTCGGACGTTGCGATCTTGAGCGTCTTCGTCCACCGCGACCGCTCAGCCGCTTCTTGCTGATCGGCGACGACGCGGCGTTGGCCGTATTTCAGCCGAGCGCCGCACCACTCGGCGGGCGGCGGCCGGCCCACGGGGCGGCCGATTCGATCTGCGCGGCGAGCGAGAAAAGCCGCCCCTCCTCGCCCAGACGAGCGGCAAACTGTACGCCGACCGGTAGTCCACCGGCGCTCGTATGGAGTGGAAGCGTCATCGCCGGTTGGCCGGTGAGATTGAACACGGGCGTATACGGCAACCAGTCGAACATCCGCGATGCGATATCGCGCGCGGCTTTGCGAATCAACGCCCTCGAGCGCAGCCGCGCGAGAACGGCGATCTGCATGGTTTCCTTTTTCGTGAGCGCAAGTTCGCCGATTCGAACCGGTGGAGCGGCCAACGTCGGCATGAGGAGCACGTCGTATCGCTGCATGAACGCATCGAATACGCCTGCGAGCAAACGCTGATTCGCAACGGCCGTGGTCAGCTCGTCGGCGCTAAGAAGGCGGGCAATCATCAGCAAGGCGAGGGTTGCCGGTTCGAGATCGCCGCTTCGCAGCGGCTTTCCGGCGAGCGGGTTTCCGGCGCCGAGATGCCAGCCGATTTGGCTTGCGAACAGCATGAGCAGCGCATACGACATGGCCGAATAATCGATGCCTTGCGGCTCGTCGATGGCCACATCGTGGCCGAGCGACTCGCAGAGCGCCGCAGCGGCATCGAGGGCCTTGCTGACCTCGGGATCGACCCCGTGCCCAAGCATCGGCCCGCGCACGACCGCAACCCGCAACCGCCCGGGATCGCGCTTCGTGCATGCGAGGAAGCTGCCATCGGTGGGCGGGGCCTGATAGAGCGCGCCGCGCTCCTGCGCCACGCAGTCGAGCAAGAGCGCGCTATCGCGCACGCTCCGCGAGACGCAAAGGTCCACGTTCGCGTCGCCAATCGTACCGCCCGACGTCGGCATCCGAGCCCGGGTCGGCTTCATGCCGAAGAGCCCGACGCAACTCGCTGGGATGCGGATCGATCCGCCCGTATCGCTCGCGTGCGCCATCGGGACCACCCCGGCCGCGACCAATGCGGCGCTTCCGCCGCTCGAACCACCCGGCGTGCGCGCGGTATCCCATGGATTGCGGCATGGCCCGAACAACGCCGGCTCGGTGTAGGGCATCGATCCGAACTCGGGCGTGTTCGTCTTGCCGAAGATGTTGAGGCCGGCAGCCTTCACGCTTTTGACGAACGGATGGTCGGCGGCTGGGACGTAGGCACGGAAGTACCGGCTTCCCATCGTCATGGGCGTCCCGGCGAGCTCCGGCCCCAGATCTTTAACGAGAAACGGCACGCCTTGAAAGGGCCCTTCGGGCAGACCGGAGGCGGCGTCCTGACGCGCGGCTTCATACCGCCGGGCGACCAGCCCATTGAGCCGGGGATTCACCGTCTCCGCGCGCTGGATCGCCGCCTCGAGGAGTTCCGAGGCCGTAACCTGCCGATCCCGAACGAGCTGCGATAACCCGATTGCGTCGAAGCGCTCGTACTCAGTGAACTCAGCCATGCTTCCTCCCATCCGCACGAGCCTTGTACGCATCCGCGCGCCAAAACCCCCCCGCAGGAGCTCCGTTGCCGTCAAGCCGGTCCAATGCCGATGCTTTTGGAATGAGGAATGAAACCGAAGAGCCATGAGAGGGCCACGCGTGTTCGGGCCGGCCTTACGAACGCACAATCCGCTTGGCGGTCCGCATTAGAGATCGCCGAGTCTCGCCCGGCCTTAGCGCACGTGGAAAGGATACGCGGATGAACGAGGAGCGTTGCGCACTGGAACGCCTGCTGTTGGCAGCGAATCTGGAGGCGCCGATTGCGGGGCGGCTAGCCGCCTACGGCGGGATGCTCCTCGAAGGGAACCGGCGCTCGAATCTAACGGGCGCAAAGACCCCCGAGGCGCTCGCTCCGCATATTCTCGACAGCCTCACCCTCGAGCCGTTCGTCGTCGATCCTCTGGTCGACGTCGGCTCGGGCGGTGGCCTCCCGGCAATCCCGCTGGCGATTGCAGCCGGCCTCGGCGTCACGCTCATTGAGGCGACCGCGAAGAAGGTGCGGTTTCTCCAAGAGACGCTGCGGCGGCTCGAACTTGCAGGTGAGGTGGTGGGAGGACGCGCAGAGGTCGTCGCGCACGATCCCGCGTATCGCGATCGCTTCGCGAGCGGCACGATTCGGGCCGTCGCCGGGGCGCCGGCCTCGGCCGAACTCCTGCTCCCGTTTATCGCGCCGGGCGGCGTGGCGCTCCTTCAGTGCGGCGCCATGACCGCAAAGGAGCGCGACGCACTGGGCGATACCGCCCTTGTCCTCGCAGCCGAGCTCGAGCGGGTGATCGACCTCGGAGGGCGCTGCATCGCGCTCCTCCGCAAGACGGGGCCCACACCCCCGCGCTTCCCGCGCCGGACGGGGATCCCGAGCAAACGCCCGCTATGCAGGTCGTGACGGCTGGCATCGCTTTCTGTCAGGAGCGGATCGTTGGCCCTTTATGGCGGCCGCGCGTGCTATGGCGCCTGCTTTTTTTGGGGCGCTCCAGCAACGCGGCCTCGATGTTTCACGTGAAACCAATCGGGATATATCTATTATGTTATACTGGGTTCATGTTGGAAGAACCGAACGCAAGCGTGAGCCCGGCCCCGGTAATGCCGGCCGCCGGGGCGCTCTCACTGAAAGGGCATCTCATGGCGGCAATCGCCTCCGACGTACGGAGCCGGGGTCTGCGCCAGCAGGAGGCCGCCATGCTGGCGGCCCTCAAGCAGCCCGAACTCTCGCGCATCGTAAACATTAGGGACTCGGGGTTCTCGACCGATCGCCTGATAGACGTGCTCTGCCGTCTCGGCCATAACGTGGAGATCGTCGTAACGAAGGGCCCAGGCACGACGGGGAGCCTGCACGTCACGGTGGCTGCGGCGAACCAGTCGCGTTGACAGATTGCGGGTTCGCGTGACGCGCACTATGGCTCAGGGTGAGGCGGGAACGCGGGCGGCGGCGGATGCGATGAAGAGCCCGAACGGAGCCTGCGCGAACCAGGAGTCGTGCGGAAGCCGCTCGGGATGCCATTGGACCGCTAGCAAGAAGGGCTTGCCGGCGGGGCGGCGCCACTCGAAGGCCTCGATCGTGCCATCGGGCGCGTGAGCGGTCGCCCGAAACGGCTCTGCCAGCCTATCGACGGCCTGGTGATGCGAACTGTTGACGTTGCGTTCACCCGCCATGCTCGCGGGAGGCGCGAGCAGCGAGTCGTCTGCGAGACGAAGGCCGTGAATCTTGTCCGGCGAGCCGCGGTGCGTCGCATTCCGATCGCGAAGATCGGGAAGGAGCGTGCCGCCATGAAAGACGTTGAGGATCTGCATGCCGCGGCAGATGCCGAGCACCGGCATCGATAGGCGCGTCGCCGCTTCGAGCATCCGCCATTCGATCGCGTCGCGAAGCGAATCGATCTCGCAACAGTTTGCTACGTCGACGGCGCCGTAACGACTCGGCTCGACGTCCGCGCCGCCGGTGAAACAGACGGCGTCGACCGTTTCGGCCGGCAGCGGCGCCTGCTCCGTGCCGCCGAGCCAAACGACCTCCACCGGAATGTTGCGAGCGGCGGCCGCTCGCTTCAATGCTGCGCTGTATCCTTCGTAGGAATCGGAACCGCGATAACTCAAGCCGATACGAATCATACGCGCGTTCTTCCACGGCGGCGGTTATGACCATGCCGGTACGCCTTCCGTTACGCGTCCCGCTACAATGGGAACGAAAACGTTCAGCCTATGTACTCAACCTTCGAACCGCCGCGCAAGCCGATCATGCCTCCTTGGGCGAGGCACTTGGCGTTCACCGTGGCGTCCCTATCGGTGCTCGCCTCGGTGCTGCTCGCCATGAGAATGCGCTAACCTCACGTTCCGGTGCCGCCCCCGACGTGGAAGACGATCTTGACGAGAAGCCGGTGCAGCGTCTGGTACGCGGCCGGCGTTCCGTAGTCGATGTAGAGTTCGTCTTGGTTGCGAAGGCGTTGGTGGTAAGAGATCGCAAGGTTGGTTGCCGGAACCGCGAAACCGCCGGTGCCGTTGATCGAACGGATGCCGATGGCCAGCAGGGCGTCTCGCCCGAACGACCGGCTGAGTGAAGCGCTGCGCAGCCACTGTGAGTTCGAGCGTGGCAGCGCGCCTGCTGACGCGTGTTCGATGCTCCCCGCGAACTCGAGCGAGATGCCGTAGGCCCCGAATTGCCGCGTCGTCGACGCGTCGATCTGTTGAAGGTACGAGCCGCCGAAGGGTCCCCACGAATACGACGCATCTACGTGGTTCGGCGTACCGTCTTTGTACCCGACGCCCAGCGACTGCTGGTTGTATGTGAGCTGTTGCGGATTAGCGTAGACCGGATAGGGAGTGCCGTACAGGCGCAGCTCGCTCGTACCCGTGCCATAGTTGAACGAAAGCAGACTCCTCAGAGTCACGTCGACGTTGGCGTCCACGTCGGCCTGGTGCACGGCGCCGCTGCGGTCCGAATACCGGTCTCCGACCAGGAACACTTGGTAGGACTGCACGCCGCCACGGTGCGGGCCGACGCCGTTGTATTGCCAAAACAGCTGCGGACCGGCGATGTCGTTGCTCTGCGTGTAGCCGTCGACCGGCGCGAACGCTGGGCCGAGGTCCTTATAGACCAGAAACGCTGATTGCCGCGCGCTCTGCAGGCCGGCCCCAAACTCGAGCGATTGCGCCGCACCCGGCGCGGTGACGTTCGTGCCAGTCTCCTGTTCGAAACGCACGATCGAGAGCTCCCCGCTATGCACGTTGCGCTGGTCCAGCGCGAAACCCTCAGTGTTGTCGCGCAGGCCCGTGTGGTTGGCGAGCACGTCTTCGAACGAGACGCCGAACGCATTATTCGGAGGCGTGTAGTTGTAACCCAACGCGGTATCGTCAAACCCCGAACCGGAGACGTTGAGCGCGCCGATAGAGTTGTTACCGGTCGTGCCCTCGAGCTTCAAACCGCGGTTGAAGATGCCGATCGAAGGCGTGTAAAACAGCGTCTCGTAACCGTTAATATTAATCCCCGGCAGAGCGTTGATGAAATGCGATCCCTCGGAAAAGAACGGGCGGTATTCCTGGTAGTTGCGCTGAAACTCTTGCGGGGCGATCGTCGTTTGGTCCTGTTCGATATTCGAGAAGTCAGGATTGAGCGTCCCGACCAGCGCGAGCGTATTGGTGAACGGGTACGTGGCGTCGAGGCCGATCGCGCGCGGATTCGTCTGCTCGAAGTTACCGATGCCGTTCTGAAATTGCCGGCGGTCGGAACCGGCGCTCGCGAGCGCGTAGACGTCGGCGCGCGGCTGCGGTTGCGTCGCGTGCGCGGCTAACTGCAGGCCGTCGAGCCACGGCCAAAATTGCGACGCGCCCACGTCGTTCATGGTCGGATCGTACGCCCACGTGTATTCTTCGTTGGTCGCTGCGATAGAGCGCACGAAGTTCACGCGCCAATGCGCGACGGCGCTGCCCTGCGCGCGCAAATCCGCGAGCGGGATCACCATCATCACGTTATAGTCGCCGTTCGGAAAGATCTTGCCTACGGATTGCCACGGCGGAGCGTAGCGCGAGTCTTCGCTGGAGTATTCGTCGTGGATGCCTTTGGGCGTGACCTTGAACGAGTAGACGCGCGATCCGTTCCCGGAGGTGTCGAGTGAAATCGCGACGTGATCGTCGCTGCCCACGCCGGCGTTGTTGACGGTTTGAGCGGCCGTGATCGGCGTACCGGTTTGCACGCAGTGAAAGCCGACGTAGAGATTAACGTCGTCGTAGAGCAGATAGGCGGTCGTCGCGTATTTGGCGGGTTCGCGCGTGGTGAAATCGAAAAACCCGGTGGCGACGAGCGCCTTGCGCCAAGCCGCGGCGGGGAGCGAGGCATCCAGGGGCGGGGGTGTCGCGGTCTTGACGGCCGCGAAGTGCTGCGAGCTGTCGACGGACGCGGCCGCCGGCGCGGCGACCGTTCCCAAGGTGAAAGCCAGCGCAAGCGCAAGGAGACGAGGAAAGACGCGTGAGAGCATCGCTCTCCACATACGCCGAGTCGAGAAGAAAGTTTCCCGCATGCCGCACCGGACGTACCGACCGCACCCGCTCGACGCCAAGATCGCCTCCGCACTGCCGCCCGGCAGCCTCTACGCGGTCGGCGGGCGCGTGCGCGACGATCTGCGCGGCGCGGCCGAGGGCGCCGATCTCCCCGCGAAAGACCTCGATTACCTGGTCGCCGGCCTGCCGCTCGAGCGGGTGCGCGAGCGGTTGGCGGCGCTCGGACGCGTGGACCTGGTCGGCGCCTCCTTCGAGGTGCTCAAGCTTACCCTCGACGGTGCGACGGTCGACGTGGCGCTGCCGCGGCGCGAGCGCTCGACCGGCGTGGGGCATCGCGACTTCGCCGTCGAGAGCGGGCCGCAGGTATCGCTTGAGGACGACTTGGCGCGCCGCGACTTCCGCATGAACGCGATCGCCCGCGCGCTCCCGTCAGGCGAGTTGGTCGATCCATACGGTGGTGCGGCGGATATCCGCGCGCGCCGCATCGACATCCTGACGCCCCATGCGTTCGAAGAGGATCCGCTGCGGATGCTCCGGGCCGCGCAGTTCGCGGCTCGCTTCGGCTACGCCCCGACAGCGGCGACCCTCGAAGCGATGCGTGCAGCGGCCCCGCTCGTTCGCAGCGTCTCGGCCGAGCGCATCGCCGAGGAGTTCACCAAACTGCTCGCGCGCGCGCCGGCGCCCTCGACCGGCTTCGATCTGCTGTTGCAGACCGGCGTGCTGCGCGAGATCTGGCCGGAGCTCGTGGAGGGCGTGGGGGTGGAGCAGAACGAGTGGCACGCCTACGACGTATGGCGCCACGGCCTGGCGACGCTCGATGCCGTGCCGCCGGGCGACCTCACGCTGCGCCTCGCGGCCCTCCTGCACGACGTGGGGAAGCCGCGCACGAAGGACGGACCGCACTTCTATCGTCACGAGGTGGTGGGCGGCGAGATGGTCCGCAGCATGCTCGGGCGGCTGCGGTTCGCCAACGACATCGTAGAGACGGTCGAGCATCTGGTACGCCAGCACATGTACGTCGCCGACCCCGAGCAGAGCGGCTCGGCATTGCGGCGCTTCATCAGGCGCGTCGGGCCCGCGCATCTGGCGCGCCAGTTCGCGCTGCGCCACGCCGATATCGTGGGCAGCGGCCTCCCCAAGCGCGACGGCTTCAACGAACGTTTCGAGCGCCTGGCGTGGTCGGAGGTGGAGCGCAAGCCGGCGTTTTCGATCGCCGATCTGCGGATCGACGGTGCCGCAGTCGTCGAAGCGATGGTGCGCAGGGGTCTGGCGGAGCCGGGATTCCGCGGCGACCGGCGCGTGGGCGAGGCGCTGGCGCACTTGTTCGAGCAGGTTACGGAGCAGCCCGAGCGTAACGAGCCGGAGTCGCTTCGGACGCTCCTCGAGCGGTATCTCGACACCCTTTCAGCGTGAGCTGGCCGAACGGCCGAGCATCTCGAAAGGCGGTCGTAGGAGCGCTTTGTATCCCATGGGGGACTCGCAACTGTCGCGGATCATCGCGCTCGTCAATCAGAAAGGCGGCGTCGGCAAGAGCACGACGACCGTGAATCTCGGTGCGGCGCTTGCCGTCTTGGGCAAGCGCGTGCTGGTTGTCGACTTGGACCCGCAGGGAAATACCACGACCGGTTTCGGAATCGACAAGCGCCAGGTAAAACGCGACGTCTACGACCTGTTGCTGCATCAGTGCGCGATCGCGGACGTGCTTCGCCGCACCGAGATGGAGAATCTCGACATCATTCCGGCAACGATCAACCTTGCCGGCGCCGAGATCGAGCTGGTCTCCGCGCTCTCGCGCGAGAACCGCCTCAAAGGCGTGCTCGGTCCGATCTCAGACGATTACGACTTCGTGTTGATAGACTGCCCGCCTTCGCTCGGCCTCTTGACGATCAACGCCCTGACCGCGACGCGCGAAGTCATCATCCCGGTGCAGGCCGAGTATTACGCGCTCGAAGGGCTTTCGCAACTGACGAACGTCGTGCGCCGGGTGCAAGAGGCGCTCAATCCGCGGCTGCGCGTGACGGGCGTGCTGGTCACGATGTTCGACGGCCGCACGAAACTCGCGATGGACGTGCTCGAGGAGCTCAACGCGTACTTTCCGCGCCAGATGTTCAAGACGCAGATTCCGCGCAACGTGCGCCTCTCGGAGGCTCCGTCGTTTGGGAAGCCCGTCATTCTCTTCGATTTGAAGTCGCGCGGCGCACAGGCGTACATGGCTCTCGCGAGCGAGATGCTCGAGCAGCAGACGGAGGTACCGGTATGAGCGAACGCGCCAAGCGGGGCCTGGGGCGCGGGCTAGGCGCGCTGCTGGGCGACGGGCAGGTTCAGGCTACGGAGCCCGCGAGCGGCACGAGCGTACGCGAGATTGCGGTCGACCGCATCACGCCCAGTCCGTTTCAACCGCGCAAGAACTTCGACCGCGCCTCGCTTGCGGATCTGCAAACGTCGATAGCCGAGCACGGGGTGCTCGTGCCGATCATCGTGCGCGAGCGCGGCGACGGCTACGAACTCGTTGCGGGCGAACGTCGCTGGCGCGCCTGTGCCGCGCTGCAGATGGCGGGGATTCCGGCGATCGTGCGCCGCAGCGACGACCGCGACAGCTTGGAAGTTGCGATCGTCGAAAACCTGCAGCGCGAAGATCTCAATCCGCTCGAAGAGGCGGCCGGCTTCGTGCAGCTGATCGACGAGCACGACTACACGCAAGAGCAGGTCGCGCACCGGCTGGGGCGCAGCCGGCCCGCGATCGCCAACGCGCTGCGGCTGCTCTCGTTGCCGGAGGCGGTGAAGGCAATGCTCGTCGACGGGCGCATCACTGCCGGGCACGCGCGAGCGCTTTTGTCCGCTCCCGAAGAGCATCGCATGACGTTGGCGCGGCGGGCCGCAGACGAGGGCCTCTCGGTGCGTGCGCTCGAGCGGCTCGCGGGGGGCCTCTCCGCGCCGGCGGTGAGATCCGCAGCACGGGCTCCAGCGCTCACGCCAGAGCAACAAGATTTCGAGTCGAGGCTGCGCATCAAACTCGGCGCGTACGTCGCGCTGCGCCGTAGCGGTAAGGGCGGGAGAGTCGAGATCCGCTATACGAACGAAAAAGATTTGATGCGCATCGCCGACGCGCTGCTCGGCGACGTGGAATAACGATGATCCCGTTCCAGCGCGCGATCTCGCTCGCGATGGCGGCTGTGATGGTCTGCGTCTTTCTCGTTCCGCTCGCCATTTCGCGCCATCAAGTGACGCTTGCGGCAGTCGTGGCCGCGGTATTCTTCGTCTACTTGGCGTTTAACGCGTGGGTGTTCGTGCGCCTGCACAGGAGCCGCCGTTCGTGACGGACCGGGAGACGCGCGCGCGGGGCCTGCACGGTATCTACGCGATCGTGAACGATAGCGAAGACGGTGCCGGCAGGCTCATGCGAGCGGCTCTGGAGGGCGGTGCGCGCATCGTTCAGTATCGCGCGAAGCGCGGCATCGACCTCACGCGCGCTCGGAACATGCTTGCGGCGGCTCGGGAGTGCGGCGCGCTCTTCATTGTGAACGACGATTGGCGCGCGGCGGAGACGCTCGACGCCGACGGCGTGCATCTGGGCCCCGAGGATGCGCGTCCGGACGAGGTCGCGGCGATTCGCGCGGCGCTGCCGCACCGGCTGATCGGAGTATCGTGCGGGACCCCGAGGGAGGCCCGCGCGGCCGAGGAGGCGGGTGCGGATTACGCCGGCGTCGGCGCGGTCTACGCCACGCAGTCGAAAGCCGATGCCGGCGAACCCATCGGCATCGCAGGGTTGCTGCGCGTTGCCGGTGCGACGTGCGTCCCGGTGGCTGCGATCGGCGGCATCGGCTTCGCGAATCTCGCCGAGGTACGGCGCGCGGGGGTAGCGATGGCCGCGCTCATCTCGGCCATCGCCGCGAGCGACGATCCCCGCGCCGCGACCGCGCGGCTGGTGGGGATCTGGGGCGGGGAAGGGGCGTGAGCGTTCCGGTCGTCGCGTCGATCGGGACGACGCATCCGTGGAACGTCGCCGGGCTCGGCCTCGATGCGCGGGTCTGCGCGGAGTACGGCGTTCGCAACGCCGGTGTGGTCGTTGCGGTGAGCGCGCAGGACGAGCGCGGCGTGCACGCACTGCACGCGATTCCAAGCGACGTCGTACGCGCGCAGCTTGCGGCCCTCCCGCACGCGGATGCCTACCGCGTAGGGGCGCTGGCCGGTGCGGAGAACGTCCGCGCGGTAGCTGCGTTCCTGCGCGATCGTGCGCTGACGGCGATCGTCATCGACCCGGTCTTTAATGCGACGCTCGGTGGTGCGTTGGCCGATGAAGCTACCTACCGCGCGTTCGTCGCCGAGATTTTGCCGTTGCGATCGATTTTCACGCCCAACGTTCCGGAGGCGCTGCGCCTGCTCGGGTGCCGGATCGCGACGGGTGACGAGATGATCGCCGCGGCACAGGCGCTGCAGGCTCGCGGTCCGCGAGCGGTGTTGCTCAAGGGCGGTCACCTCGACGGCGACCCCGTCGACGTCCTGGCGTTACCCGGCGAGGCGCACGTCTATCGCGGTGCGCGGCTTCCGGGTTCGATGCGCGGAGGCGGCTGCGTGCTCGCGGCCGCGCTCGCCTGCGAGCTCGCCCGCGGCGAGCAGATCCCCACCGCGGTCGAAAACGCGCGCGCATACGTACGCGCAAAGATCGGCGCGGGCACGACCTTCGGCACGATGCAGGTAGCGTTTTAGGGAACGTTCGGCCATAACGTGACGCTTGCTTTGTATTACGAACAAGCGCATACTTGTCCCTGTGCCAAGAAACCTGGCACGCAGGTGCGCTCGTTGCGCACCTCGTAGCCGGACCACTCAGAGCTCGGACCGGTTGAATGGTCCGGTCTTGTCTATATCCCGCGAGGAGCCCCTTACTATGGAGGAACCCGTGATGAAGGATACGCAGTGGCTCGCTAGAGAGCTGAAGGCGCACGGAGTATCGCGAAACGATTTTTTGAAGTTTTGCGGCTCCATGGCGGCCATGCTATCTCTACCGGAATGGGCCGCGGCAAAGTTGCCCGCGACGCTCGCAGCCGCGGCGAAACCCACCGTCGTCTGGCTCGAATTCCAGGACTGCGCGGGAAACTCAGAGAGTTTTCTGCGTGCGTGGCGGCCGACCGTAGCCGAGATCATTCTCGACGCAGTCTCGGTCAACTACCACGAAACGATTATGGCTGCGGCGGGAACGCAGGCCACGGCGGCTCTCGACCAAACGGTCGCCAAGCATTCAGGCGAATACCTCGCAATCGTCGAGGGTGCGGTTCCGACGGGTGCGGGCGGTGCCTATTGCACCATCGGCGGAAAGGCAGCGCTGGAGATCGCACGCGAGGTGTGCGGGCATGCCGCCGCCACGATCGCCGTGGGAACGTGCGCATCGTTCGGCGGTCTTCCTGCAGCGCTTCCGAATCCGACGTCTGCACTTTCGATCAGCGAGGCGGTACCTGCTGCCGCGAACGTCATCAATCTGTCAGCCTGCCCGGCAAACGCCGACAACATCACGGCACTGCTCGTTTATTACATGACGATGAAGCGCTGGCCGCCGCTCGACGACCATCGCCGGCCGGTCTTCGCCTACGGACAGCTCATCCATGACGCCTGCGAGCGCCGCGCGCACTTCGACAACGGTCAGTACGTGCAGGCGTGGGGCGACGAAGGCCATCGCCTAGGCTACTGTCTGTACCAGATGGGCTGCAAGGGGCCGGTCACTTCGCACAACTGTCCGATCGTCAAATGGAACGAAGGGACGAATTGGCCGGTAGAGTGCGGGCATCCGTGCGTCGGCTGCGCGGAACCCCAGTTTTGGGACAAAATGTCGCCATTCTACAAACACCTCACGGGCGTACCGGGCTTCGGCATGGCTGCCAACATCGATAAGGTCGGCATCGGCGCTGCCGCCGTCGTCACGGCGGCGTTCGTTACGCAGGGCATCGTGCAGAAAGTTCGCAGCCGCAAAGAAGATAACGCCACCACGCAATCGCACGAGGAAGAGAAACGGCCATGACTCATATTGTCGTCGATCCCATTACGCGTATCGAGGGCCATCTTCGAATCGAGGCCGAGGTAGACGGTGGGGTTTTGCGGGATGCGTGGTCTTCCTCGACGATGTTCCGCGGCATCGAGATCATCTTGCAGGGCCGGGATCCGCGCGACGCCTGGATCTTCACGCAGCGAATTTGCGGCGTCTGCACTACCGTGCATGCACTAGCGTCCGTCCTCGCCGTGGAGAATGCAATCGGCGCCGTGCCGCCGCCCAATGCGCGGCTATTGCGCAATCTAATAACCGCCGCGCAGTTCGTTCAGGACCACGTCGTCCACTTCTATCAATTACACGCATTGGATTGGGTGGACGTCGTCTCGGCTCTCTCCGGCGATCCCGCAAAGACGTCGAAGCTCGCCCAGTCGATCTCCGATTGGCCGTTGTCGAGCGAGAAATATTTCAGCGGCGTACGCGATCGTCTCAAGGGTTTCGTGAGCGGCGGAAGGCTTGGCCCGTTCGCCAACGCGTACTGGGGACACCCCGCGTATCGCCTTCCGCCTGAAGCGAATCTGCTCGCCGTCGCGCATTATCTCGAGGCACTTGAGTGGCAGCGGAAGTTTATTCGCATCCACGCCTTGCTCGGCGGAAAGAATCCGCACCTGCAGAGCTACCTCGTTGGCGGGATGGCGACGCCGATCGATCCGAATTCGGAAACCGCGATCAACATCGGAACGATTGCGGCAATGCACGAGCTTATCGCAGACGCACGCACTTTCGTCAATCAAGTATACATACCCGATCTCTTGGCGATCGCATCCTTCTACAAGGAGTGGTTCTCCATCGGCGCCGGCGTCGGCAATTACATGTCTTACGGCGAGTTCCCGCATACCGAAGGCCCGAATGCCGTGCCGTACCTTCCGTCCGGCATCATCGTGCAACGCGATCTCGCGCACGTGCAGCCGGTGGATCCGAGGCAGATTTCGGAGTTCGTCACCCACTCGTGGTACGATTATAAAGGTGGCGACGCGCGCGGGCTCCATCCGTTCGAAGGCGAGACGAATCCGGCGTACACGGGGCCGAAACCTCCGTACGACCGGCTCCATACCGATGGCAAATATAGTTGGCTCAAGGCACCGCGCTACGGCGATAAACCGATGGAGGTGGGTCCGCTCGCGCGCATGCTCGTGGCGTATGCGAAAGGTCAGCCGCAAGTAAAGAAGGCCGTCAATGGAGCGCTTGCGGCACTGGGAGTCGGTCCCGCCGCGTTGTTCTCCACGTTGGGGCGCACCGCCGCGCGCGGGATCGAGACGCAGATCATCGTCGAAAAAATGTCGGACTGGGTGGATGCGCTCGCCAACAACATGTCGCAAGGGGACCTTCGCATCAACGACAACACGAAATGGGATCCGTCCAGTTGGCCCGCGGAATGCATGGGCGCGGGCTTCCATGAGGCACCGCGCGGCGCTCTCGGGCATTGGGTGCACATCAAGAACGGCGCAATCGGCAATTACCAGTGCGTCGTGCCGTCTACGTGGAACGCGGGGCCTCGCGATGCACGCGGCAACCGCGGCCCTTACGAGGCGGCGCTCGTCGGAACGCCGGTTGCGATAGCCGATCAACCGCTCGAAATTTTGCGCACCGTCCATTCATTCGATCCATGCTTGGCCTGCGGCGTGCACGTGGTCGATGCCAGCAAGAATGAGATCGTGCGAGTGAGGGCAGTATGAGCGCTGAAAATGTAGCGCGCGCTCCCGTTGCAGGCGAAGCCGTGCGCGTATCGGTCTACGTTTGGGACATCTGGGTGCGGGTGATTCACTGGGTGGTGTTCTTTTGTTTCATCATTCTCGCGATCACGGGCAGTTACATTTCGCATCCGTTCATCCTGGTCGCGCGCAACGCGTATGAGCCGTTCCTCATGGGAACCGTTCGCGTCGTGCATTTTTACACGGCGCTGGTTTTCGATTTAGCGGTCTTTGCGCGCATTGTATTGATGTTCGTCGGCAGCCCGTATGCGCGCTGGGATCAGTTTATCCCCGTTACTAGGCGCCGTTGGAATGGCGCGCTCGAGTCACTGAAGTTCTACGTGTTCCTGCGGCGCAGGCCGCCCGAGGCGATTGGCCATGATGCGCTCGACGGGCTGATCTTTGCGGTGCGGTTCCTCATCGATCTGCTGATCATCGCCACGGGGTTTACGCTTTACTCCAAGATCACGTCATACAACTCTCCGCTGGCGATATTTCAGGGCCTGATTCCCTTTTTTGGCGGTTTGCAGGGTGCCCGCTGGCTGCACCACATACTCATGTGGGTAGCGATCCTGTTCATCCT
The DNA here is from genome assembly GCA_021790935.1 of bacterium. Classification (GTDB taxonomy): domain Bacteria; phylum Vulcanimicrobiota; class Vulcanimicrobiia; order Vulcanimicrobiales; family Vulcanimicrobiaceae; genus JAJYFL01. The sequence goes on along the minus strand of JAJYFL010000001.1, from coordinate 118,786 downwards.
GCAGCACATCATACGCGTTATCGTTCTATCCACGGTCAAGCACGATGGGACCGTCGAGTCGATGCTCTCCGGCTATCGTTACGTCACGAAGGAGGACCTCGCAGAGGAGGCCCGTGGCCGTTGACATCGACCTTCTGATTCTGGGTCTTGGAAACGTGTTGTGCGGCGATGATGGCTTGGGCGTGATGGCCGTGCATCAGATCGAAGAGCGATACGACGCACCGCGTGGCGTGCGCGTCGTCGACGGGGGCACGCTCGGTCTCGCCTTGCTCCCATTGCTGCATGAGGCGCGAACGGTTCTGATGATCGACGCAATTCGTTGTGAGGATGCGCCGGGTTCGGTGGTCCGCCTCGAAGGCGCGGATGTCTCCCCCGCAGTTCGCGAACGCCTGTCGCCGCATGATATAGGCGTTGCGGAGCTGCTCGACGCCGCCGAGTTGTTGGGGTGCTCGCCGACGAAGATCATGCTGCTCGGCCTCGTTCCCGATCGCATGGATCTGGGCATCGGACTCTCGCCCGGCGTCGAGGCAGGGATGCCTGCCCTCATCGATGCCATCCTCGGCGAGGCCGCCGGGTTGGGGCATGTATTGAGCCTCAAGCCCCAGAGGGGAGTCTCTGATGGCGCTCGCCTGTGGGCGTGAAATCCGCGTTCGCGGCATCGTTCAGGGAGTCGGCTTTCGGCCATGGGTCTCCCGGCTCGCTCGCGAGCACGGAATTGTAGGGCGGGTCCTAAACGACGCTTTGGGGGTTACGATCGAAGCGTTTGGCTCGACGCCTGCGCTGAATAGCTTTGTGGGCTCCCTGGAGAAGGAGCCGCCGCCGGCGGCCGAGATCGCCGCGCTGGAATGGAAGCCGATCGAAGCCCTTGCGCCGCTCGGTTTCGAGATCGCGCCCAGCCTCGCCGCCGCGGAGCGCCGTCTTGCGATTCCTCCCGAAATTGCGACCTGCGACCAATGCTTGGCCGAGATCTTCGATCCCTCCAACCGGCGTTATCGGTACGCGTTCACGAATTGCACCAACTGCGGCCCGCGCTTCACGATCGTGCGCGACGTGCCGTACGATCGCCCCGCTACGTCGATGGCTGTTTTCCCCATGTGTCCGGCATGCCGGCAAGAGTATACGACCGTTACCGATCGCCGCTTTCACGCGCAGCCCAACGCTTGCCCGGTCTGCGGGCCGCGTTTGCGATTGCTCGATGCCGGCGCCGTGCAGATTCATAGCGACGACCCAATACGCGACGCGGCGCAGTTGATTGCACGAGGCCTGGTCGTGGCGGCGAAGGGGCTTGGCGGGTTCCATTTGGTGTGTGATGCAACCTCGGCGGCGGCGGTTCTGCGCCTGCGCGAACGCAAGCGCCGCGAAGCCAAACCGCTGGCGGTCATGGTTGCCGGTCTGCCGCAAGCCGAGCGCATTGCAATCCTCGATGAGCGAACTCGGCGTCTACTCACGTCGCCGCAGCATCCGATCGTCCTCGCCCCGAGACGCGACGGCTGTGAACTCGCGCAAAACATAGCACCCGATAATCCTCTGCTCGGCGTACTGCTTCCGTACGCGCCGCTTCATCATTTGCTCCTGGACGAGTGTGCCCGGCCACTGGTCATGACCTCCGGCAACGTGACGGATGAACCCATTGCCTATCGCAACGATGAGGCCTGCGCTCGCCTCGGCGGCATTGCCGATGCTTTTCTCCTCCACGATCGCGAGATCGTGACCCGATGCGACGATTCCGTCGTACGCGTCATAGCGGGAGCGCCTACCGTTCTGCGTCGATCGCGCGGATACGTGCCGCGCCCCGTGCTCCTGCAACGCCGTTTCGACAAGCCGGTTCTAGCCTGCGGCGCACAGTTGAAGAACACGTTTTGCCTGGCAGTGAACGATCAGGCGTTCCTCGGGCCGCACATCGGCGATCTCGATAACCTCGAGGCGTTTGCGTCTTTCGAGGAGTCGATCGTGCTGATGCAACGCCTCCTCGCCGTCGATCCGCAAATCGTCGCCCACGACCTTCATCCGGATTACCTTTCCACACGCTACGCAAAGGGGAGAGACGGCGTCGTGCGCATCGGCGTGCAACACCATCATGCCCACGTGGCAAGTGTGATGGCCGAACATGACTTGAAGGCTCCCGTTCTCGGCGTCGCCTTCGACGGGGCCGGATACGGTACGGACGGCGCAAGCTGGGGTGGCGAGCTGCTTCTCGCGGAGTATACCGGTTTCGAGCGTATTGCGACGCTGCGTCCTCTCGCGCTTGCCGGCGGCGATGCGGCGATCCGTCAGGTGTGGCGCATCGGTGTGGCCGCCGTAATGGACGCATACGATGGTGCACCTCCGCGTGACGTGCTTGCGCGCTTGCGCGATGTGCCGGAGCACGCGCTCGAAACGGTGATGACGATGATTGCGAAGCGTTTCAACTCTCCGCTAGCGCATGGCGCGGGCCGGTATTTCGACGCGATGGCCGCGCTGGCGCTCGGGATTAGGCACGCGCGTTACGAGGGCGAGGCCGCGATGCTGCTCGAGCATGCGCACGACGGGAACGTCACGTCGCGGTTCTCGTATCGTATCGACGAGGCAGCAGAACCGTGGCAGATCGATCTCCGTCCGGCGTTTCGCGAAGCGGCCGAGGCCTTGGTTGCGGGGCATCAGCCAGGCGAGTTGTCGTCGAGATTTCACAACACCCTCGCCCATGCGACGGCGAAAGTCGTGCGCGCGGCTGCAGAACGGACCGGGTGCCGAACCGTCGCCCTCACCGGCGGATGCTTTCAGAACGATCGCTTGGCAAGCGCTTTGCTCGGACTGCTCTCTCCGAGTCTCGACGTATATCTGCCGCGAAACGTTCCGCCGGGAGACGGCGGGATCGCGCTCGGCCAAGCGGTCGTGGCCGCCGCACTCTCCGACGGCTTTGGGGGTTGAACGCGATGTGTCTTGGGGTTCCGGGCGAGGTCGTTTCGATTGACGGCAACACGGCAACCGTAGATTTTTTCGGCGTGCGCAGGCAGGTGCGGCTCGACATCGTCGACGAGCCGGTCAAGCCCGGCGACTACGTGATGAATCATGTCGGATTTGCGATCAGGAGAATCGCGCCCGAGGAGATCGGCGAAACGATTGCGTTGTACGAGTTGTTGCTGCGGACGGCGGCGGAAGAAGACTTGATGGCCGCCGACGTGCGCGGTGAGATCGGCGCGACGGAAGGTGAACGTTCTGCGTAACCGCGACGAACTAGGCGCGCATCTGCGCTTTCAGGAGCCCGGCAAGGCGCGCGAAATGGCGGCGACGCTCGCTCACGTGACGCGCTCGATTGGGCGGGAGCCCGTGAGCGTGATGCATGTCTGCGGAAGCCACGAACAGGCGATCGCGAGATATGGGCTGCGCGCGGTATTTCCGCGCGAGCTCGACGTGATTATGGGGCCCGGTTGCCCCGTCTGCGTCACCGACGTGCCGGAGGTCGATGAGGCGGTGCTGCTTGCCGCACAAGGCGTGCGTGTATTTACTTATGGCGACATGCTCCGCGTTCCGGGGAGCGTCAAATCACTTGCCGACGTCAAGGCCGAGGGCGGCAAGGTCGACGTCGTCTACGGTATCGGACAGGCGGTGCAACTCGCATGCGAGACGCAAGAAGAGTGCGTCTTCTTCGCAAGCGGTTTCGAGACAACGGCCGTGGCGACGGCGGCGGTGATTCTCGCCGGCGTGCCGGAAAATTTTTCGGTGCTCTCCGCGCACAAGTACATTCCACCCGTCATGGAGATCGTCGCCGAGATGCCGCAGACGCGCATCGAAGGATTCCTCGCAGCGGGTCATGCGGCAGCGATCACGGGATCGGCGATCTTCGAGCGTTTCGCGGAGCGATACAAACTGCCCGTCGTGGTGACGGGGTTCGAACCGCTCGACATCCTCGCCGGCCTCATCCGCTTGGTCGAACTCGTCCGCGACGGTCGCGCGGAGGTCGCCAACATGTATCCGCGCTGCGTCACGCGTGAAGGCAATCGGCCGGCGCAGGAGGCGCTATGGAGCGTGTTCCGGCCGATCGGCGGGCGATGGCGCGGGATCGCACACGTTCCGAACGGGAATCTTCGTCTGCGGGATCGGTTTGCGCACGTGGATGCGCGCCGGCGCTTTACGATCGATCTCCACCAGCTCTGGGATCGTGCACCCGCGAATTTGACGCAGCATTGCATATGCGGCGACATCATGGCCGGCATCGCCGCGCCCACCGGCTGTTCCCTGTATGGGAACCAGTGCGACCCCGATCATCCCGTGGGCGCCTGTATGGTCAGCAGCGAGGGCACGTGCCGCATTTGGCACCAGTACGGCGGTCATCTCGACCTCGGGTACGGATCGTGACTACGATTTTAGGGCGAGACGGCACGATCTCGCTCAAACACGGTTCGGGTGGACGCGCGATGCGCGATCTGATTCGCGACGTCTTTCTCCAGGGCGAGCAAACGTTGCCCGAAGGCACGATCGGACTCGATGCGATGGACGACGGCGCGGCGCTGCGCGTGGGCGATGAATGGCTGGTGATGACGACGGACTCCTATGTCATCTCGCCGCCGTTCTTTCCGGGTGGTGACATCGGCCGGCTCGCCGTCTCGGGAACGGTGAACGATCTCGCCATGATGGGGGCGACGCAACCGCTTGCCCTCACGTGTGCGGTCATTATCGAGGAAGGATTTTCGCGCAGCGACCTCGAGCGGATTCAACGGTCGATCCATGCGACTTGCCGCGAGGCGGGGACCGCGATCGTTACGGGCGATACGAAGGTCATGCGACGCGGAGAGTTGGATGGTATCGTTATAAACACCGCCGGCGTCGCACTCACCAAACGCGTTGTGCGGGATCAGGGTCTGCAGTCGGGCGACCGCATCATCGTTACCGGCACGATGGGCGACCACGGGCTGGCGGTGATGGCGTTTCGCAACGCCATGGGCCTAGAAGGGGCGTTCAGCTCGGATGCGGCGCCGATCAACGCGCTCGTGCGCGCGGCACTCGAGTGCGCGCCGGAGGAGATCGTAGCGCTCAAGGACCCAACGCGCGGCGGTCTGTCGAGCGCTCTCCACGAAATGGCTGAGAAGAGCGGCGTCGGCATCGTGATTCAGGAGCACGACATCCCGATTCGCGACGCGGTTCGCGCAGCGAGCGAACTGCTCGGCATCGATCCGTTGCACGCTGCGAACGAGGGGAAGGCCGTCATCGGCGTGCGCCCGGAAGCCGCGGAGAGAGTGCTCGCAGTATTGCGTCGCACGGCGCTGGGCGCCGATGCGGCGATCGTGGGAACCTGCGTGAGCGAACGGCCCGGCTACGTGGTGTTGGATACGGGATTCGGCCGCCGGCTGCTTATCGAACCCGAAGGCGAACTTCTTCCGAGAATATGTTAGCAGTGGAACATATTGTTCAACAACGCGTAGGAGCCGTCGGCGTTATCACGATCGATCGTCGCGAGCGCTTCAACTCACTAGACGTCGAGACGGCGCGCGACTTGCGCAAAGCCAGTCTAGAGTTTGCTCGCGACGATACGGTGCGGGCGATCGTCTTGCGCGGGGCGAATGGCGTATTTTGCAGCGGCGCGGACTTGAAGTACATCTATGCCGGCGCGGAAGCGGCCGATCTCTCATACTTGCAACCGGAGGCAACCGCGGTTCCCGAGGGCTTCGGTCAGGTATTTAAGCAGATTCTCGAGTATCTCCACAGTACTATCTCGGAGATCAAGCGCGCCGCCAAACCGGTCATCGCGGCAGTTGACGGAATGGCTGCCGCAGGCGGCTTCGGTTTAGCGATGTGTTGCGATTTAGTCTTCGCGTCGGAGCGCGCAAACTTCGAATGGGCGTACAAACGCACCGGCCTTACGGGCGCGGAAAGTTCCACGTTCTTTCTGCCGCGGCTGCTGGGCCTACACCGCGCGATGGCGATGGTGTTGCTCAATCCGCGACTCGACGCTCGGGAAGCGCTGGAGTGGGGGCTCGTCAACGCGGTCTATCCGACGGATCAATTCGAAGCAAAGACGATGGCAATCGCGCAAGAACTCGCGGAAGGACCGACGCACGCGTATGGATATGCAAAAGCGTTGATCAATCAAGCCGCCGGCGTCGATCGTCTCGATCATCATCTGGACCAAGAGCTCGACACGCTTGCCAGAGTTGCCGACGGCAGCGATTTCAAGGCGGGCATCGAGGCGTTCGTCGCCAAGAAGATACCACAGTTTGGAGAGCGCTGAGGCGGCGATGCACGAGTACTCGATTGTTGGAGCACTCATCTCGCAGGTGGAGGGCGAAGCGCGGCGGCGCGGTGCCCGTGTCGTGAATCGCGTGCACGTACGAATCGGCACGGTTTCGGGAGTCGAGCCGGTTCTCCTAACCGCCGCATTCGACGTCTTTCGCGAGCGGACGCTATGCCAGGGAGCGGAGCTCGTCATCGAGCGCATTGCCGAGCGTTGGACCTGTCCGGCATGCGGAACGGTGATCGACCGAGATGCGGGGCTGTTGTGCGGGCGGTGCGGAACGCCGCCGCGCCTTACCGCCGGCGACGAAATTATTTTAAACCGAATCGAGATGGAGGTTTCGTGATGTGTCAGGAATGCGGATGCGGCGACACGGAGATCGTGTCGGTCGACGTACACGAACGGATTCTCTCCGGCAACGACCGTGCCGCGGCACACAATCGCGAGCATTTTGAACGGAGCGGCGTTCTCGCGCTCAACGTCATGGGGTCTCCGGGAGCGGGGAAGACCGCCTTACTCGAAGCCACGGCCGCCGCGTTGCACGGACGGTTCCGTATGGTGGCGATAAACGGCGACCTCGCAACCGATCACGATGCCGAGCGCTTGCGTCGCGCCGGCATTGAGGCGGTGTCGGTTAGCACCGGTTCCGCATGTCACCTCGACGCGGCGATGGTGCATCACGCACTGGATGACCTGCCGCCGTCCGGTTACGACATTTTGGCGGTGGAGAACGTTGGCAATCTCGTCTGCCCGGCCGTATACGATCTCGGCCAAGCTGCAAACGTCGTGGCGCTCTCGGTAACCGAGGGCTGGGACAAGCCGTTGAAATACCCGGTCATGTTCATGAAAACCGGTCTCGTCCTGCTCACCAAAATCGATCTGTTGCCGCATCTGCCCGGGACGAAGATCGAGGATTACGAAGATGCGGTTGCGCGCGTGAATCCGATGCCGCGCGTGATTAGGCTTTCGGCACATACGGGCGAGGGAATGGCGCAATGGCTTGAATGGATTGGCGGGCTGATGAAGCCGGAACCGACCGGGGCGCGCTCGTGATCGCGACCGGTGCGTTTACGGTCTTCGCGCTCGGCCTGCGGCACGGCGCGGATCCGGATCATGTTGCGGCGATCGACAATCTGACGCGCAATTGCGCGCCGCGCCGGTCGCCGTGGACCCGATTCGTCGGCACGTTTTTTGCCGGCGGGCACATGGTCATGGTTATCACTCTTGCCGCGCTGATTGGGTTCCTCGGTTCTACGTTTGCGCCGCACTCGGCAGCGATCGAGCGCATCGGTACCTGGGTAAGCATACTCATGTTACTGTTCATTGCCGCACTCAACTTCCGGCAACTTGCAAGCGGGCGGACGTATCGCGCCGGGGGATTCAAGACAGGCTTGCTTCCGGTGTGGCTACGTCAAGCCAGCAGCCCCTGGATGGCGATCCCGGTCGGACTATTGTTCGGTTTCGGCTTCGAAACGTCGTCTCAGATCGCCGCCTACGCGGTGGCATTCGGCGCGGATGCGGGAGTACTTGGCGCGGTGCTGGTCGGTGTAATGTTCTCCGCCGGAATGTGCTGCACGGACACGCTGGATTCCATCCTCGTTCATCGCCTGGTCACCTATCGTTCCGGTCAGCTGCCGCATGTAATGCGCGTGTGGATTTGGTCCGTGTCGCTCTTCGCCGTTGCGGTTGCGGCCTACGAACTGGTCCTGGTTCTTGGGGTTCGAACGCCTTTTTCCGATTTGGCGGTCAGCGGCACCCTGGTTCTCACGCTACTGGCCGTGTTCGCTTGGATATTCGCATCGACGCGGGCTGTTGCGCCTTCCGCGGAATGAGATTGGCGCGCTGCGCCGTTAGTTCGATGAAGTCCGCGTCGTCCAGACTTGGCTCGATATCTTCCACGTCGAACGCAAACGCCGGAACGTAAACGTAAGCGTGCCCGTTTCGTGGGACGCCTTCGCACCCTCCATGCCGTCCAGCGTCAACGGCACGATCTCGTAGGCGGCGTTCCCGGTTTGCAGGTACTCGCTAGCGGGAGCGGCGACAACTTTCAACCCATGCATCTTCAGGTTCGCAAGTACTCTGTCGAGCGCAACGAACCACACTCGCCCGCTATCGGCGCCTGTCCATATGAAGGGTGAGAACTCGTCGACGACGACGGCGTCGGGCGTATAGAGATGGGCGAGCGCGGCGGTGCTGCCGGGGACTTCGGCGCCAACGATCGTCTTTACGATTCTCGCTATCGCGGCTGGTGGCTGTGCGGCGCCGGCCGCTGCGGTGCAGGCGACGACGATCGCGCAAAACGCGGCAAGAACGTGATGCTTCATAAGCCCTCCAAATAAGCGTGCCGCACCGATCTTTCGCCGCGCGAGCGGTGCTATCTCCTATTTAACGCTTGTTTTAGTCAACCGTCAACCGTCGTGCTTTCTGCAAATGCTTCGCACGGCCCGCCTGCGTAGGCACAGGTCCGGCACCATTCGCCGACCCGCGGCGTGTCGTCGCGTAACGCGCCCACCTCGGTAACGGACCGGCCCAACTCTACCGGCGAAACGTCGCGCCCGGCGCGCAAGCGCGCGCCATCGCCGCTTACCCGAAGGATCGCGGGCAGAACCGTCGCGCCTGGGTGCGACTCCTCGTACGCATGCTTGTAGACTGCGAGTTGCAACGCGTAATGCTCGTCTTCGGTGCGCCCGGTCTTGTAGTCGATTATGGCGATCGCGCCGTGCCGGTCGCGCGCGACCACGTCGATGTAGCCTTCGATGCGGATCCCTTCGACGATCGTCGAAAACGGCGCCTCTACCTCGATCGGTACGTAACCGGCGAGCGCATCGATCGCGTGTCCAACCGCAGCAAGAGCGCGCCGGCGTTCGTTCTCGGGGACACCGGCGAACTCGGCGATCGCCTGCGCGAACGCTGCCTCGCCCTCGATCGGGGCGCCTTCGATGGCGGCTCCTCCCCACACTTCCATGGCCCGGTGGACGAGATTGCCGAACGTCGCGGCGTCGATCGTGGCCGCCGCGCTTTCGACTGCACCGGCATATAACGCCTCGCCTTCGCGCAGATCGGGCAGGTGCAGGCGGTAGCGGTACCGCGCCTGGCGCGGGCACGTTTGGAACGTGGCGATCGCCGTAAACGAGATGCGCGGGACGAAGTCGGACTGCGCCTCGTACGCGATGGCGCCAAATTCCTGCGCTACCTCGATAGGTGGCCGCATCGCTGCAGAGGACGCCTCGGCCGCGTGCTCCGGTTCTGCGGCGAAATGGAGGCGTTCGGGTGGCATATCGCGTTCGAGCGCCCACTGGCGCACGGCTTCAAGGAAATGCGGCTCCTTCTTGCCTCTGCTCGGGATGCCCGAGATATACAGCCGCTCCTTTGCGCGGGTCATCGCGACGTAAAAAGTGCGGGCCTGTTCGTCCTCGCGTTCGCGCTTCCCCGGATCCTCTGCGGACCGCATGCCGGTCTGCGCGTCGTGGGGCGCGTCCGACATATACCATCGCAGGGGCGTCGTTCCGTCCGCGCTAAAGCGTAGGGCAAACGCATACGACTGCGGATCCACGCGGACCGTCCGGCCGCGTCCGAAATCGGCGGTGCCATATTGGGCGTCGCTGACGCAGGCGACGAAGACGTAGTCCCACTCCAAGCCCTTCGCCTGATGCACGGTCATGATGCGCACGCCGTCGAAATCCAGCTCCGCCTCTTGCGGGTCGTCGCCATATCTCACGAAGTCCTCTAGATACGTCACGAAATCGGCGAGACGCGCGATCGGCCTCTCGGCCGCGTGGCTTTCCGCCAGCGTTTGGAGGTTGCGCAAATTCGCGATGACCTGGGCTGTGGCAAGGCTTGGCGGCGTCGCATAGGATGCTGCGATCGGCGCAAGCCGCAGCACCTCGCGCACGCCCCGTGCCAGCGGCAACGACGGCGCGCGCAGCAGCCCCTCGAGCAGCGAACGGAAGTATCGAACTCGCGCGGCGGTATCCGCGTCGAGCTGCGCGTCGAGTTCGCCACGCAGCAACGGCCGCAGCCATGCCGCGTTACGCGCTCCGCCGGCACCGGCGATCGCGGCAAGGCCGCCATCCGAGATCCCGACCGCGGGCGACTGTAGAATGCGGACCGCGGCTCGAGCGTCATCGAGGCGTAAGAGCAGCGCCATCCAGGCCATGGCGTCGCGCACTTCGGCGGCGTCGAGTAACCCCGTCCGCCGGTCGAGGGCCGCCGCGATACCTCGTGCGTTGAGCTCTCGAACGTAAGCCTCCGCGTGCGTTCGCCGCCGGAGCAAAATGGCGACTTGCGATGCCTTCGCGCCGCCGCGAAGCAGCCGTTCGATCTCGGCAGCGATGCCGAGCGCCTCCTCCCGGGCATGTTCTCTCGCGCCCCCGCCTTCGCTGCGGAAGGTCTGCACGCGAACGACTTCGGCGCCGCCCTCGCGCTTGTTGGCGTCGAGACCCGCGTCCAGCGCGTCGAGAAGTCCGGGCGCGCGCGCTCTCAGCACCGCGTGCGCGCTCTGCACGATCTCGCGATACGACCGGCGATTCACCGTTAAGGGATACGTCCGGTTCGCCGCCTCTTTGAACTCTTGCATCACGCGCGGGTGCGCGCCGTTGAAACCGTAGATCGACTGGCGGAAGTCGCCCACCGGCATCAGCGGTCCGTCGCCGAAGAGCGCGGTAAGGAAACGCATTTGACTCAGGCTCGTGTCCTGGAACTCGTCGATGAGCGCATACTTCCAACGCTCGCGCAAAACCGTTACGATCTCCGGATGCGATAGCAGCATTGCGGTTGCGGTGGCGATCAAGTCGCCATAGGTCATCGCGCCGGCGTGCCGCAGATCTTCGTCGAAGCGGCGAAACAGCGCGGCGATGAGGCGGACGTTCTTCCGCTCGGCTTCGGACTCGGCGATGCGCTGCCCGGCGGTGCGTTCGGGGTTGGGCTCCTCGCCCGCGCGGCGAACTTCTTGCTTGTATCTGCCGTTTCGCTTCCAGAGCTGGCCCCAGTCTTGCCGCTCCAGGGCGTCGCTTTGGGCAAGTGCGCCGCGTTCGAACTCGTCGACGCCGGTGCCGCGGTTCTTGAACGCGAGCGCGACGCACGCGAGATCGCCTTCGAAGTCGTAGCCCCCGCTCAGAAGATCTGGCAACGGCAACGCGCTCGCATCCGTAGCGAGTTCGCCGCGCAGCATCGCCGCAAACGAGCTATGGAATATCGCGCGGGCTTCGCCGTCGGTTACGGTTCGCGGCAGATCTGCGAGCCCGCAGTCGTAGGCAAACTCACGTAGCAGCGACGCCGCCAGCGCGTGGATCGTAGAACAAGTTACGGACCCGCCGGCGTCAGCGTCGCCGCTCGGCGGCAGCATGTTGTGGATGCGCTGGCCGATCTCGGCGGCCGCCTTACGCGTGAACGTGACGACGAGCAGCTCGCGCGCGAGCAGCTGCCCCGTCTCGATCAGGTACAACGCGCGTAGCGCGAGCGTCGCGGTCTTCCCGGTTCCGGCGCCCGCGTCGATGCAGCGGCGACCCTCGAGCGGCGCCGTAATCGCGGCGCGCTGGTCGTCGCTCGGGCGCTTGCCCCCGCCGAGCGCGAGCTCCCACCGCGCGGTAGTCATGGCTCGTCCGCCGCGGCGCCCGGGCACAGCTGCGCGAAGCCGCAGAGCGTGCATTCGGCCGCGTTCCCTGTCGGCTCGAGGTCGAGCACCTCGGTACGCCAAGCGTCGAAGAAGAGGGCCTCAAGGAGCCCGTCGAGCGCACCGAGCGCTTCGCCCTCCTCGAGCGTATCGATCTCGACCGGGGTGACGGTGCTCTTGCGCCGCTCCTTCTTGCCGTCGAGATAGATGTAGCTCACCCTTCGCGTATTAGGGAGGTCCGGCGCGTGCCGGTAGAGCGCGAGTTGGGCGTACAACCGCTTTTTTAGGCCCTTCACCCAAACTTGGCCGCTCTCGGCCGCATCGGCGAGACTCGCGATCGCATCGCGCAGCGTGGCGTCGAGCCCGCCCGTCTTATAGTCGCGTACCGCTAACGAATCGTCGGCGAGGCGGTCCACGCGGTCGACGCGACCTACTATCTCGATGCCGTGAAGCGCGAATCGGTGGGTCCGTTCGGTTTCGACGACGGTGAACGGTGCCTCCCTCGCAAGTTGTGCGAGCGATTGCGCGTAAGCAGAGAGCAGCCGATCCGCCTTGCGCGCGGCAGCCGCCGCTTGAAGCGCGGTGCCGAGGTCGTCGGCACGATCGCGCCAGACCGACGCGCGCAACGCGAGTAGGCGCGCCTCCCAGCGCGCGGCATCCGCATCCGCTACGTGCGTGAAGTCGCGCTCGTCCGCGTGAAAGCGTTCGAGTACCGCGTGCAGTACGTTACCGGTCGTTACGTTAAGCGGCACGGCGTCATCGACCAACTTCAAGACGTTCTTGTAATAGAAGCGACGCTTGCACGCAAGCCAGGTATCGACGCCCGTCGCGGCCACGTATTGCGGAAGCGCGATCGGCACCGGAACCTGCGGTTCTAGAAACCGCGGCTCGGCAGCGGGACGATAGGTGAGCGCAGCGCGGTAGGGGGACTCGTCTGCGAATCGCTCGACGACCTCGCGGGGTATGAAGCGGCTCGGCACTTGCACCGCGCCGTCCATACCGTTTGCGGCGCAGGTGATGCTCAGGCGCGTTTTCGCGCGCGTGACCGCTAGGTACCAGAGCGAGGCCTCCTCGCCGGCGTGTTCGCTTTCCGTCATCGACAGATCGATGCCGAGCGTGCGAGCGAGAGCGATCTCGGAGTCGCCGGCCATGGCGTCTCGCCGCAGCTCCTGCGGCAGCCTGCCCTCGACCGCGCCGCCGACGAGCGCGTAGTCGAACGCCAAACCCTTCGCCGCACGTATCGTCAGCACGCGCACCGCGTCCGCCGGCGCGTTATCGTCTCCCTCGCCGGTCCACCGCGCCGCGCTCTCGATCAATGCATCGAGCGTTGCAGCCGATCCGCCCGGTAAGCCGAGATCGCGGCGTACGGCTTGAAGATCCGCGAACCCGGCGAGAAAGCTCTTCAGCCGGGAGCTCGACGCGCGCAGGAGGTTCTCGTCGCGCTCCGAGGCGATCAGCCAACCGAGCAGATCCCAACCGCGCGCGAGTTTGCGCGCCGCGCGCATCGGCTCGTCCGCATTCCAGAGCGCGAGCGCCGCGCGGAAGGTTTCGGCGAAGCGTGCCGGCTCCAAGCGCCCTCCGATCTGCGCCCCGGAGAGCGCGCGGGCGACAGCCTCGATGCCGATCCCGGTGCCGCCTTCGAATGCGAGGCGCATCCGGAGCGGCGAATGCCCGAACGCCGGCAGTGCCAGCAGCCGCGTCCACGCATCGAGATCGCCGGGCTTCCGCAAAACCTCGAGGCCGGCGAGGATCGCGTCGACGATCGGATCGTGCAGCAGCAGCATGCCGCCGGTTTGCGCTACCGGAATTCCGCGACGCTCGAGCTCTGCGGCGACCAGCGGTCCAAGCGGAGCGTAGGCGCGCAGCAGCACGCCGATCGTATTGGCGGCTCGCCGCTGGAGCGCGATCGCATCTGCCACCCGCTCGCCGATGAGCGATGCCTCGTCCAGCGGCGTCGCCGCTTGCCGGTACTCGACGGTGCCCGGCGCCGTGCCGTGCGAGATCGGCGCGGCGTGCGGCGGAAGATACGGCGTCGCCGCGGCGAGACTGCAGATGGCTTGCGAGCAGCGAAAGCTCTCGCCGAGCGTGACGCGGCGCATCTCCAACGCGCGCGACGTTTCTTCGATCGCCTGGCGCGCGGCGCCGCGAAAGCCATAGATCGCCTGTGCGGCGTCTCCGATCGCAAAGATCTCCCCGCCGGTCTGCCGGAGCAGCGCGAGCTGCAAGGGGTTCGCATCTTGGAATTCGTCGACCAAGACGTGCGCGTACCGCCCCTGCAGCCACTGGTGAACCGAGCTCGACGTATCCGCCGCGAGGCGAACGGCGCGCGCGACGAGATCGTCGTAATCGGCGACTGCGAGATCGTCCCGCAACGTGCGTACTCGCCGTGCGATGGCGACAAGATCGCGAACTTTCGCACCGGCGGCGCGTTCGAGGGCCGCAACGGCGCCGGCGTCGGCCCGTCCCAATTCGGCGACGCGCAGCTGCGCATCCCGAAGAAAGCGTTCCGAGCGAACGACCTCTTTTGGGAAACCGGTCAACTTCGTCCGGCGCACCGCTTCGGCAAAGAGCGCCGCTTCGGCCGGAGCGCTCAGCAGACGCCGATTCCGAAACGCCGCGCCTTCGACGGCGAGCAGTCGCGAAGCGAACCCGTGGAAGGTACGGACGTCCGGAATCGGTACGCCGGTACCGAACCGCGCTGCCAAACGCGCTCGCAGTTCACCGACGGTACGCCGCGAGAACGTCAGCAGCAAGATGCGCTCCGGTCCGACTCCCTCGCGGACCAGGCCGGCGCAGCGCTCGACGACGACCTGCGTCTTCCCCGCCCCGGGCGCCGCCTCCACGAGCTGGTTGGTGCCGCGAGCGCCGGCGGCGCGGCGCTGTGCCGGCGTCAAATCGCCCCTCATGCCCGGAGAGTAACCCATGGCTCCGGACCACATGGAAGCGGATGAAAATGCACGAGGGCCGAAGGCCGGGGGCCCCGGCGGCGGCCGACGGGGGCGCGCAGCGTGCAGCGCGGATGCGCCATTTTCACCTCAGGAGCGCGTACATCTTTAGGCTCTGATAACGATCGCGCAACCGGAGAACGTCCCGATGCTCGCCCTCCATGGCGAATCCAAGCCGCTCGGGCACGGCGCGGCTCGCCGCGTTGTCCGGCGCGCACCGTATCTCGATCCGGTGGAGCAGCAGCTCCTCAAACGCGTAGCGCACGAGCACTCGCACGGATTTCGTTACGATCCCGTCTCCCGTCGCGTCCCGGTCGAGCCAGTAGCCGATGCGCGCTATGCGGTTCCCCCAGTCGATCTTGTGCAGTCCGGTGACGCCGATCAGCTCGCTGCCGCGCCGGATCCCGTAAGAAAAATCCGCGCGCGCCTGCAGCCGCTCTTCGCAGAGGCGCAGAAACTCCGCGGTCTCGCCAGGGCTGTAATCGTCGTGCACCCAATCGAACCACGGTTTGAGGCGGTCGAGGTTCTTGACGATGAGCGCGTGCAGCTCGTCCGCGTCGCCGGCATGAAGGAGGCGTAACTCTACGTTCGTCGCAACGGGCAAGATCGGCTGCGTCTGCACGACCGAAGACTTCGAAGGCCGGCGGCCTCCCTCCGCTAGGAGTTTGTCTGACTTGAGCGCGTTTCCGTCTCCGGGTCGCTTTTTGTCGAATACATCGTTGCTCATCAGTCACGAAGCTACGGCTTTGCTCCCTCTTCGCGCCTCGTCTTCGAACAAAAATCGCCTCCGGATCCAAAAACGGCCCAAGCCAGACAAACTCCTAGAAGGCGGGCTGCGGAACGGCCGCGACGCCGCCTCTTAGGTGCCCGTCAACCGCCAATGGAAGGTTCGCCTCGAACGGGCGTGCAAACCGAACGGCTCTCATGACAGCCGTAACCGCCGCCAAACGTCCGCGCGTCATGTCGGGCATGCGCCCGACCGGGCGCCTGCACATCGGCCACTATTTCGGCGTGCTCACGCAGTGGGTGCGCTACTGCCAAACTGCCGACGCGTATTTCGAGATCGCCGATCTGCACGCGTACACGACCGGATTCTCCGATCCGCAAGCCATTCGCGCCGCGCGCAATGAGATGGTGATCGACTGGCTGGCGGCCGGGGTCGACCCGGAGAGTGCGACGTTCTATCTGCAGTCGGGCATCCCCGAGATATCGGAGCTGCAGGTGCTGCTCGGCATGATCGCGCCGGTCTCGTGGCTCGAGCGTGTGCCGACCTACAAAGGACAGATCGAGGCGCTGGGCCAGGAGATCGCAACCTACGGCTTTCTGGGCTATCCGCTCTTGCAGCTCTGCGACATTGCGATCTTCCGCGGCGAAGAAGTTCCGGTAGGCCGCGATCAGGCTGCGCATCTGGAGTTTGGGCGCGAGGTGGTGCGGCGCTTCAACTACTTGTATGGTGGGGGCGAGCAGATTCTGGTCGAGCCCAAGACGATGATCTTGGAAGAGGCCGCGGAAGTGCCCGGCACCGACGGGCGCAAGATGAGCAAGTCCTACAACAATGCGATCCTGCTTGCCGACGACGAAGCGACGACGACCGAAAAAGTGCGGAGCATGGTGACCGATCCGAAGAAGATCCGGCGTAACGACCCGGGCAATCCCGAAGTCTGCTCCGTCTTCGCGCTGTGGAAGCTGGTCAAACCGCAGCAAGTCGCGCCGGTCGATCGCGACTGCCGCTCCGGGGCGCTGGGCTGCGTGCAGGACAAGGGCGACCTGGCCGAGGCGCTCAACGCCTATTTGAAGCCGATCCGCGAACGCCGCGCCCTCTATGCGGCCGACACCGCGCAGGTGGAGCGCATCATCGCCGAGGGAACGCAGCGCGCGCGCGAGATCGCGCGGCGGACGATGACCGGCGTACGCCGCGCGATGCGCTTGCTATGATAGAACGAGGAAGATCTTCCGGCTAGCGATGCATCACCATCCCCGGGCGCATTGGCATCATCATGCCGCCGCCCGGAGCCGTGACGCGCAAAAGGATACGACCGGCATCCGGCTTGGGATGCATCTTCGGATGGGCGGCCTTAAAGTGCTTGCGGGCCGCGATCCAGAGGGCGTGCATCTTTGCGTGCGCGCTTTTAACGGCACCCAGAATCGCTTGCGATTCGGTCGGTGATAGCGCCGCGTCGAGCTGTCGTTGGGCGCTACGGGGATTCGGTTGCGTGGCGGTGGCGAGCTGACCGGCAATGCTTGCCAGCAGCGCGCGGTGCGCGGGCGTCAGGGCCTCGAGCATCTGCGCGCGCTCGGTCCGGCGGATCTGGACCATCTGCCGGTGCAGCTGCTTCATCTGCTGCCGCATCGCGGGGCTTGGCCGCGGTGGCGCGTTCTGCGCGACCGCGAAGGAGGTTGTGGCGCCGACCATTGCGGTAAGTGCCAGGATTGCGATGTATTTCATGTCCCCATCCTGCAACGCCAACCTGGGGCAGCGCTTGGAAGCAGCAGGCGTACGCTCTCCCTCACCGGTGACGCGAGCTGGCGATGCTACGCCGCGCGCATTACGTCAGGCTTTGAAGAGCGGGAGGCAGCGCGCCATCTGCGCGAGCGCGTAGTCGATGTCTTCCAACGACGCGGCGTACGAGAAGCGCAGATACCCCTTGCCGGCCGCGCCGAAGCCCGAGCCGCCCAAGCACGCGACGCCGCCCTCACCGAGCAGATATGCCGCCAGCACCTTGTCGTCGGCCGAGATCTTCGAGACGTTGGGGAACGCGTAGAACGCACCTTCGGGCATCGTGCACGAGATGCCGGGCAGCGCGTTGAGGCCGCCGACCAAGCGATCGCGGCGCTGGCGGAAGATATCGTTCATGCGGCGGACGGGCTCGTCCGGTCCCTGAAGTGCGGCGATGCCGGCGCGCTGTACGAACGCAGGGACGCACGAAAACGTATTGTTGTTGAAAAGCGTCACGACCTTAGCGATCGGTTCGGGCAGGATCGCGTAGCCCAAGCGCCAGCCGGTCATCGCATAGGCCTTCGAGAAGCCGTCGACCACGATGGTGCGCTCGCGCATGCCGGGCAGCGCGGCTATCGAGCTGAACTCACCTTCGTAAAAGTTGCGGCTGTAGATTTCGTCGGCGACCACTAGGAAATCGTGGCGCTGCGCGAGTTCGGCGATGCGCTGCAGATCCGATTTCGCGAGTACGCCTCCGGTGGGGTTGTGCGGCGAGTTGATCATCACCGCTCTCGTCTTGCTCGAAACGCGGCGTTCGAACTCGTCGAGATCCATGCGCCAGTTCTTCTCTTCACGCAGCGGAATGGCGACGACCTTCGCCTGCAGGTAGTTGGCGCAAGATGCGTACGCGGGATAGGCGGGGTCGAAGTAGACGAACTCGTCGCCCGGATCGAGGATCGCCGACAGAATGTTCCAGATGATCGGCTTCGCGCCGGGTCCAACCACGACGTTCTCGCGCGAGAAAGGCTCCACGTTACGAAACGCCGCGGCGTAAGCGGCAACGGCGTCGCGCAACTCGGCGATACCGGCCGAGGGGGAATAGTGGGTGTAGTTTTCGCGAATGGCCGCGATGCCCGCTTCCTTGACGTGCTCGGGCGTATCGAAATCGGGTTCGCCGATCTCCATGTGCACGACGTGCTTTCCCGTCGCCTCGAGCGCTCGGGCGCGCGCCAGCACTTCGAAGGCACTCTCGCTTCCGAGGCGCGAGACGGCCTCTGCGATACGGTCGGCGTTGGGTGCGAGCATGGCGGCGTTACCTTTCAAAATGAGTCGAGCGCGGGTCAAGGTTGGCTGCAGGTGGCGGCGAACTCCCCGCGAGTTATGCGCGCCCTGACGGACTTTTTCGCGACGGGAGCTGCGACGCTGCCCGAGGCCCTCCGAACGCTCGTCGTTTCGCCCGAGCGCGACTTGGAACCTGGAATGACGCTCCGCGCCGCCTTCACGTTCCGCAACCACGGCGGTGCGCCCGCAAGCGACGTCCGCGTGCGCTTCAATTCGGCTCTCGGCTTGAACTACATCGCGGGCTCCGCCCGCCTCAACGGCATCGCGATCGCGGACGGACCGGGCGGTTCGCCGTTGCTCGCTCACGAAGGCGCGCTCGTCGGCGGCGTGGCCCCGGGCGAAGAGTGCCGCGTCGAGATCGCATACGGCGTTTCGGGCCCGCTCGAAAACGGCTCGATCGTCGCACTGCAGGCGGCCGTCGCCGCACGCGAGATCCTTCCGGTGGGATCCAACGTGGTGCGCTTGACGGCGCGCACCGCGCCGGAACTGCGCAATCCGCCGACCGGCGTCGCGATCGATGCCCCGCACGACGTGCGTCCGGGAGACGAAGCCATCGTCAGCGTGTGCGTGCACAACGCGGGCCCGTCGAGTGCCCGTGCGGTCGTCGTGGCCGTACCGGTGCCCGACGGCACGACCTACGTCCCGAACTCGGCCCGCATCGGCGATCGACCGTGCGAGCCCCCGCCGTTCGCCGTGCCCGTGCTGCCGGCCGGCGAGTCGGTGACCCTCGCCTATCGCGTGCGCATCGACGACCCGCTCCCCGACGGCACGCCGATCTCCGCCTGCGCGCAGGTAGCCTCCGACGAGACGCCCGCCTTCGCGCCGGCGCCGGCGGCGCTGGCCGTGCGCTCGGTCCCGGCCTTTGGCGACGAAGACGCGCTCTGCAGCGTGGAGCCCGCCCGCGATGCCGAGCCCGGTGCGAGCGTGCGGATTCGCCTGCGTGCCGTCAACACCGGCAGCGCGGCCGCGGAGCGGCTCGTCGTGGCGCTCGAACTGCCGCCGGGCCTGCCGGCAGTCCGCGGCGCGGCGCGCGCCGACGGCATGCCGCTGCGCGAGCGCCGGGGGGCGCCGTCGTACGAGCTTGGCCGCCTGGACGCCCGGACGAGCCTCGAGTTCACGGCCGAAGCGGTCGTGGCAAGCCCCATGCCGGATGGCGCCGAGCTGCCGGTCCGCGTCACGCTCTCCTGGTGGCAGGCGGCCGGCGTGCCTCCTGCTCGGCGCGTCTTCGAGCGGACGGTCGTCGTGCGTTCGAAGCCATCCTTCCCTCCACGTACCAACGCCGTTCGAGCGGTCGGCGCATCGACCGTGCATCCTTCGGAGCAGATCGAGGCCCGGATCGTCCTTAGCAACGACGGCGGTGCGCCCGCGACCGACGCAGTGCTCCAACTTTACCTGGACCCCGCCTTCGACGACGTGCGCGTCGCCGAGAAGAACGTGCGCTTGCCGTTGCTTCCCGGGGCGGGTTCGGGCCCCGCCGATAGCGTCGATCTCGGCACCGTCGGTGCCCATGCCGCGCGGGTGCTGACCGTCCGCGCCCGAATCCGTTCGCCCTACGTCAACGGGAGCGAGGTCTGCCTCGGGGCGAGCCTGCATGCGCGCGAATCGGGCGAGACGCCGCTCGGCAGGGCGTGCTGGCGCGTTGCATCGGGGCCGCTCTTTTCGGCCGGGCGGTCGACGTTTGAGGCGATCTCCACTGCTCGTCTACGCCCGAGCGGCCTCGCCGACGTCTACCTGCGGCTAGTCAACGAAGGGAGCGACACCGCGCGAAACCTGCGGCTGCACCTACGCCTCTGCGCGGGGGGCGTCCTCGAGAGCCTGGATGGCGCGCGGCGCGATGGTGCGGCGCTGCTCGTCCCGGATCTTCCGGCCCTGGGGGAGAGCGGGCTTCGCTTGGGCGTGCGTCTGCCGCGCGATCTCTCGAGAACGCGGCCCGCGACGGTGGAGGGCGTGCTCACCGCGGACGCGATGCTGCCCGTGCCGCTGCGCCGGCTTGTCATCGCAGCCGAAGGGGAGCCGGATCTCTCGGCCGGCACGCTCTGCTGCCAACCTGCCGGGGTTGCCGATGCCGGCGAGACGGTCGAGTTTGCGCTCCTGCTTCGCAATGCCGGGGACGGCCGAGCCGACCGCGTCGCAATCCATCCGGTACCCGCAGAAGCGCTGCTCTACGTCCCCAACAGCACCTCGGTGAACGGCGTCCCGCTGCGCGACGTCGGCGGCCGGGCACCTTTCGACTGCGAGTCGGGTATCGTACTCAGCGACGTCGATCCCGGGGTCGAAGCGACGGTTCGCTGGCGTGAGGTGGTTCGCAACGAAGCCCCTGCGGGCGAGGCGATCGTACGGATCGCGCGCGTCGCCTACGGCAACCGGCGGGAGCATCGTATCGTTGCGGAGGCGCTCGCGGTTCGCGCCCTGCCCTCATTCGCGAGCGGGGTTCCAGGACTGCCGTTCGGCTTGGCCGGTGCCCTTGGCCCGTCGCCCTCGGTCGAGGAGCCGGCGCAGGCGCCGCGAGCCCTTCGAACCCTCGTCGCCTTCGAGCCGGCGCGTTTGGCGCGCACGGCGCAGCTGCTCGACGAGGCGCGCTTCGGCGGTTTGGCAACGCATCTCTTCGCAATTCGGGCGTTTCTCCCGGATGCCGTGGGCGGCGCATGCGACGCCGCGCTGGCTGCGGTGCGCGACGGCCTCGGCGAGGCGCTGGGGCGCCTCTTCATCAAACTACGCGTCCCGAACTACGCAGTCGCCGCGCGCGACGTGGAGACCCCCGCCCTGCGCCTTGCGGTGCAGGCTTTCGCCGACGCGGTCGCCGAGACGGAGGGCGAGCCCGCGGCTCGTGCCGGCGTCCTCGTCCTGCGCGGCTCGGTTTCGCGGGAGGCGATGCAGGGCGTCGCGCGCCGGCTGCGCGAAGCCGCGCCAGCGAGTGCTCTTCCGTGGCTCGCGCTCGCTCACTGCCTGCCGGACGAGACGACTGTGTGGTGCGCATACCGGGACGCCTTGGTCGCTGCGCTTACGAATCTCGCCGATGCGCCGCCGAGCGCGTTCCTCGACGCCGTGTGCGAGGGGGATCGGCCGGCGCTCGACGCCGCTCTCGATGCCGCGCGTGCGGCGCTGCCGGTGGCCGTGCCCGTTTGATGGCGCCGCTTCTCACGGTCGTCGCCGGGCTCTTTGCCGTTGGAGCGGCCGCCGGCGCATACGCGGCCTTCGCCCCGAGGCCGCCGCGCGCGGAAGGCTCGCAGCCGCATCCAGAGCCGGAGCCGGAGCCGCTTCCGATCGCCGCCCGTTTCGGCGAGTTTGGCGCACTCCCCGAATCCGCGCGCTGCGATCTCATCTTTTCGATGGGCGCAATCGACGACGAAGCCTCACGGAGCCTCTTGCTGCACGCGCTCGACGACCCGTCTGAGGCGGTTGCATTGGCCGCAGCGCGTGCCTTCGCGCGCGCGGGCAGCATAGGCGAGGTGCATCGCTACGCGAGCGAGCGCCCGGGGCACCGCACGCACGCCCTGTTGCAGACGCTTGCGATGCTCGAATGACGCGCGCCGACCAATAGGGCGCGTTGCGGACGATAGGGAAAGGGAGCGCGTGGCTGCAAGCACGTTGACCGGAATCTTCGCGCCGGGTTCGCCGGCGCTTACGGAGACTCTGCGGACGCTCGTCGTAACGCCCAAGCGTATGGTGACGCCCGGCGAGACGATTCGTGCGGAGTTTAGCTTCTCGAATCTCGGGGGCGCGCCGGCGACGGGCGTACGCGTTCGCTTCGCGCTTCCTTCCGGCGTCACGCACGTCTCCGGCACCGACGCCGTCGACGACGCGCCGTTGCCGCAGGGAGAAGACTTCACCGCCGCGCAAGGCGCCGCGCTCGCAGATCTTCCGCCGAACGGGCTGCGCCACGTAGCGTGCAGTTTCCGCGTCAACGATACGATCGAAGATGGAACGAGCTTGGAGTTTGCCGCTGCGCTCGCGAGCGATCAGACTGCACCGGTGGCCTCGAACGTCGAGCACCTGATCGTGCGCAGCCGGCCGATGCTGCAAAACGCCGAGACGCAGGTAACGATCGCCGCGCCCGATACACCGAGGCCGGGCGATACCATAACGATTCGCGCGACGATCGCGAACCGCGGGCAGTCGAGCGCGCACGATCTGCTCGCGATCCTGCCGGTTCCCGAACACACGCGCTACGTTGCGAGGAGCGCTCGCGTCGGCGGCCGCGTCTTGCTCGACGTCCACGGCGAGCCGTTCGACTACGGCAGCGAGACGATCGTGGCGCCGGTCTTGTTCCCCGGGCAGTCAGTCGTCGTCGAATACCAGGCTGCGATCGAGACGCCGCTGGCCGACGGGACGCGAATCGGCGTCGAGGGAGCGGTCTCCGCGAACGAATGCGTCGAGTTCGCTTTACGGTCGCCGGAGATTACGGTTAGTTCCCCGGTCGATTTCGAGAACGAGGAGACGGCGCTCGTCGTACACTGCGACGATTTGGTAACGCCGGGAACGAGCGTGCCGATCGTGCTGCGCGCCGTCAATTCGGGAACCGGAGCCGCGCAGAACGTTTCGATCGCGTTCGAACTTCCGGCGGGCCTGGCCTACGCACCGGGCTCGGCGCATCTCGACGGTCAACCCGTCGGCGACGACAGTTTTCCCGGGTCGACGTTCTCGCTCGGCTCGATCGCGGCCGGCCACGTCGTCGAAGTAGGCTTTAGCGCGATCGTTGCCGTGCCCGCGGGGGAAGAGTACGCTTTGCCGATAGCGGCGACGCTGCACTGGAAAGGCGCGTCGCCCTCTATAGGGCGGCTCTCCGAACGGCGCTTCGCGCGGCGGCTGGCGGTACGGGTCGCTCCACGCTTCACGCGCGCGCGCAACTATATCGAAGTCGATCGCGCGGTGGTCAACGCGCGCGAGGACCTGCTCTTCACGGCTCACGCTTTCAATGATGGAACGTCGGCCGAGCGCAGCGTCGGATTGCGAGTGATTCCGGGCGCCTTCCTTGAGAACGTGCGCGTCGCGGAATCGCCGGAAGAGCCGCTGCCGTACGAAGCCCCGCTCGACCTGGGCCTCGTGCAGCCGCACGTCGAACGGACGTTTTCGATACGCGCGCGCGTTGCGTCGCCCGTTCCCGATCGCACGCACGTCACGCTCGGCGCCGTCCTCGAGTTCGACGCGGGCTCGTTCGATCTCGGCGCGGGAACGGTCGTCGTGCGCTCGCGCCCGCGGCTCTCCGCCGAGCGCTGCGCGTGGGAGCTGCAGTCGAGCGACCTCTTGCGCCCCAACCACACTGCCGACGTCGTGATTCGCTTCTCGAACGACGGCTCCGACGTTCTGCGCGATGCCCGAATGGAGTTGGAACTACCGCCGGAACTCGCGCTGGAGCGTGCCCAGAACGCGCGCCGCGACGGGGCCGCGCTGCTCTTCGGCGACGTGGCGGCGGAGACGACGCACGAAGCGCGCCTAACGTTACGATTGATCCGCCCTCCGAAGCGCGAACGCACGCTGGCCGTCGAAGGATCGCTGCACGGTCGCGGTATCAGCCCAATCCACTTCGCGCCGCTCGAAATCGCGACGTACGCGGAGCCCGAGTTCGAGCAGGGCGCGGAGCTCGGCGCGATGCCGGCCGATCAGGTGAATGCGGGCGAACGCGTTGCCTACGAGTTGCGGATACGCAACACCGGTGACGGACCCGCGCAACGGCTCACGCTTCGTGCCGTGCCGACCAACCTCGCGGTCTACGTGCCTTCGAGCACCGCGCTCAACGGCGTTTGCGTACCCGACGATCTTGGCGTCTCGCCCCTGTGGTCGCAGCGCGGACTCGCGCTAAGCGATATCAACCCCGGTACCGACGTGCGCGTGCGCTGGGATATGATGGTCGTAGCGCCGCTAGAGGCGGGGACCGCGATCGACACGCGCGTCGTACTCGAGTGGGACGGCGGTAAGTCGCTGGCGCTTGCGGCACCGACGCTACGCGTAGTCTCGTCGCCCTCGCTCGAAGCTTCCGCAGCCGGCACGCCGATCTCGGTCGCTCGCGCGTTTCCGGCTCTCGAACGGCCCGAGCGCATCGCCGACACGATCGAAGATCTACCGGTACCGCCGCCCGCTGCGGTCGAGCCGGAGCCGGTCGCGCTCGCGGCGGAACCGGCACGGCCGGTCGACGAGACACCGCTGACGTCGCCGGTGGGGTACGTCGATTTCACGCTCGAGCGGCTGGCGCAGGCCGTACACACGCTGGAGAAGAGCGGCGGCGGCGGATTGATTCCGCACGTATTCGCGATACGAATGCTCTTCCCCGAACACCTGATGGCCGCACCCGAACCGCTCGAACGCAGCATGGCCGAAGCGAGCCTTGCGGTCCGTCTTCCGCTCGATCGCCTTTTCGTGCGCTTGGGCATTCCCCGCCTGACGGTTACCGGAAGCGACTTGGAGGACCGCGAGAGCCGCTTGGCGCTGCGCGGGCTGGTCGCCGGTCTGCTCGCCGCGCCGCCGAGCACGCGCGTCGCGCGGGAGCCCGAGACCGTGCGCTTGAGCGGCCCCATAGACGTGCAATCGCTGATAGCACTAGCCCCCGAACTCGAGACGGCCCCCCTTGGTTCGGTCGTACCATGGATCGTCGCCGCGCATCTCCTGGGCACGGAGATCGCCTTCAACGGATCGCGCAGTGGAGCGCTCGGCGCCTATCGCGCGGAGTTGCTGCGCGTGCTCTCGCTGCTCGAAGCGTTGCCGATGCCGGAGTTTCATCGCATCTTGGCGACGAGCGCCAATCACGCGCTGGACGAGGCGCTGGCCGCGGTGCTGGAGCAGCTGCGCGCCGCCGCTCGCGTTGCCGTCGAATAGCCTCGCACGAGCGCTGGGCGCCGTCTTCGCGTTCGGGCTGGCATCGTTCGCTGCCGGAACGCTGCTGGTGCGCGTTGCGTGGCGGCGCCGCACCGTACGCTGGCCTCTCGAGATCGACGCCGCCCTTAGAGACTGCGACGCATCGTTGCGCTTGGCTTTGGTCGACCGCTTGGGCACGATCGCGACGCCGTGGAGTGCGCGCGTGCTGCGCGAAGCCGTTCGCGAAGAGTCCGATCCGGTCGTTCGCGCCGCGATCGACGGTGCGCTGGCGCAGCATCCGGACGCGTAATCAGCTCTTTATGCGGAAGTACTGCATCATGATCTTGCGCGCGATCGGCGCGGCAACGGTCGCACCGTAGCCGCCGCTGCGGTCGACGAAGACCGCGATCACGAGCTTCGGGTGGTGGATCGGCGCCCAGCAGACGAACCAAGTCGTGTTCGGACCGTTTCCGCCGCCGGTCTCGACCGTCCCCGTCTTACCGGCGAAGGGCAATCCGTTGATGGCCAGGCCGTACGCCGTCCCAACCTGACCGGTGACCGCGGCCATTCCGTCGCGTACCGCCTTTAACGCCGCCGGCGATGCCGGAACGTGGCGAATGATCGATGTGTGGAACGTTTTGACGATGTGGCCGTCGGGTGCGCGAATCTGCCAAACGATGCGTGGATGATAGAGCGTGCCGCCGTTGACGACCGCCGATGCGATGTTGGCCATCTGGACGGGCGTCGCTTGCATCGCTCCCTGGCCGATACCGAGGCTGCAGACGTCGCTCGGTTCCAGCGGCACGCCGTACACCTTCATCATCCACGCATTGGTCGGCCAATTCCCCGATATTTCACCGGGGAGATCGATGCCGGATTTCTTGCCGATGCCGAAGAGCAATGCCCACTTCCGCAAGCGTTTGTTTCCCAAACCCCACGAGAGCTGATAGAAATAGCCATCCGACGATGCAGCCAGCGCCGGCACGAAGGTTGTGTCGCCCAAGCCGCCCGAGACGATGTCGCGCGCCACGTAGCCGCCGCAGTTCCAATAACCGGGGTCGTAGATGATTTGATTCGGCCGCACGACGCCCTCGGTGATCGCGGCCGATCCGGTGACCATCTTGAACGTCGAGCCGGTTGCCGTAGCCGCGGCGATCGCATCGTCGAAGAGCGGTCGCATCGGATCGGTAAGGTACTTCGAGATCAGCGCGTTGTCGTCGTCGGCGAAGGCGTTGGGGTCGAAATTCGGGTAGCTCGCGAGCGCGAGAATCGCACCGGTATACGGATCTTCGACGGTGACGGCACCGTCGAAATGACCGCTGCCCTCGACGCTCTTGATGCCGGAGGCCAGCGCGCGCTCGACGATCTCCTGAAGACGCCAGTCTATGCTCGTGACGAGGCTGTCTCCGGGTATCGGCGGCTTGGCCGGCAATTTAATGCGGGGAACGACCTGGCCCTGCGCGTCCACGACGATGCGCTGCCCGCCCGGCGTTCCGCGCAGATACCGGTCGTACTCGTATTCGAGCCCGTCTTTCCCGACGATGTCGTTAGGTCCATACCCGTACTTTTTTAGCCGCCGATATTCGCCGGCGGTAATCAGGCCGACGTAACCGAAGATGTGCGAACCAAATTTGTGATATGGATAATCGCGAATCGGCTGCACCTCGAGATCCACGCCCGGTAAGTCGTTGAGCAGTTCGGAGAGGCGTGCGACGTGCGAGACGGAGAGTTCGGTTGCCAGAACGACCGGGCCGTAGGGCTCGTAGGTCGCAACGCTGGAGAACTTCTTGTAATCGATACCGCGATGATGAAGCAGGCGGTACCAGAGTTTGCTCTGCGGAACGCCGATCGTGCGCGCGAGCGTGGCGAGTTCTTTGTGTACGTGCGTGACTTCCGAAGGAACGAGCGCGACGACGAACGATGGGCGGTTGCGCACCAGCACTTTGCCCGTGCGGTCGTAGATGATTCCGCGCGGCGCCGCCACCGGAATCAGGCGGACCTGATTGGCCTTCGCGGCGGCGCGGTATTCTGCGCCATGCGCGATTTGGACCTGCGCGAGGCGGGCGACCAGCGCGAGCAACGCCACGCAGATGACGGCGGCGAAGGCGGCGATGCGCCACGGCGACCGCTCCCAGGGCGTCTTCTTGCGCCTGTAGACGTTCATCGCGTCGTGGCGCGTTCCCGGTAACGCAGCAGAAGCATGACGACGGTGACGAAGAGCGCGTCGAGGATCGCCTGCCAAACGGACTGGTGAAAATGCGTGCCGGCCAGCCCCGGTGGATACCCTTGCAGCGCCATTACGATCCAGAAGACGAGATCGCGAACCAGCGTTGCAAGCGCAACGAGGCCGGCTACGATCGCGATCGAATCGGCGAAAAACCCGCGCGAGACGGCTCCGGCGAGAATCGCGGTGACGCTCGTCGCGATCGTCCACGCGGCTCCCGTGCCGGTGGCCAGCAGGTCTTCGCACAGCCCGGCGATCAGCCCATAGAGGAGGGCGCGCCGTGTGTCGACGCGCATCGCGTACCAAACGACGGTCACCAGCACGACGCTGACTTCCGCGTGACGGAATCGGAAGAGCGGTGCGATCTCGATCTGTGCGAGCAAGGCGGCGGCCAAATAGAGACCGGCGACCCACCACGGTGGTCCGGCGAACGGCGCGGCCTGGGGCCTACTTCGAAACGACGACAACGCGATCGAGTGCGCCGAGACGGACGGCGGGCTTGAGGACGGCCGTTTGGTAAAGACCGGCGTCGCTGCGCTCGACGGCCACGATTTTCCCGATCGGTTCGCCGGAGTTGAACGAACGCGCGTCGCCGGTGACGACGAGATCGCCGACGCGCAAAGGCGCGTCTTGAGAGACGTACTGCAGGCGAACGCTGGTGAGGTTGCCGCGCGCGATCCCCCACCATCGCCCGCGCCGCACGACCGCCGGAATCCGGCTGGTGTAGTCCGTGATGAGCCTAACGGTGCTCGTGTAGGGGCCCGCTTGCGAGATGCGCCCGACTACGCCGCCCGCCGCCAGCACGCCGTCGTGGCGGCGAATGCCCGCTTTGGTGCCGCGGTCGATCGTGACGGCCAGGATCGCGTTCTCGGGGGGGTAGCCGATGACGCGTGCCTCGACGGCGTGCGCGTACTGCCGTATCTGTGGCGCCAGAACCACCTGCTGTGCGTAGGCGTTCGCGAGTTCTTCCAGGCGAGCGTTGCGTCGTGCGAGCACGGCGTTGCGGGCGGCCAAATCCCAGTTCTCACGCTGAAGGTGCGGGAGATCGCGCAGCGTCGTCAGGCTGCCGCGGATCGCGTTGACGATGGCGCTCGCGGGATTCTCGACCAGGGCGGCGGCGGTCGTTCCGGCAACGGTGAGGGGGCTCGGCGAACCACTACGCAACGCGTCGATCTGCACGAGCGCGATCAATGCCGTTACGATAATCACGGTGATTACCGCAAATAGGCGGCGCTCGTCACGGTACGTAAAGATCTCCTCACTCCGGCCACGCGGTACGATAGGCGTCGTCGTTCGCTACGGGAAGTGCGAAACCCAGGCGGCGCAGCGCTCGCACGAAGCGCGCCAGCGGGAATCCCATGACGGTAAAGAAGTCGCCTTCGACCCGCCTGACGAGGGTGGCCCCGTAGCCTTGGATGCCGTAGGCGCCCGCTTTATCGTGCGGTTCCCCGCTATCGACGTAGGCTGCGATCTCCGAGGCGGTCAAGGCGAAGAAGGTAACCAGCGTGCTCTCGCAAGCTTGGACCGGTGTCGGGCGTCCCGGCACGGCGAGCGCGAAAGCGGTATGTACGAGATGGCTCCGTCCGGAAAGGGCGCGAAGCATTCGCGCCGCGTCGGCGCGGTCGGCCGGTTTGCCAAAGGCCCTCCCGTCGAGGTCGACGGAGGTATCGGCGCCGACCACGATGTCGCTCGGGAAGCGCCGCCGTACCGCGAGGCACTTCTGCCGCGCGTGCATTCGGCTCAGATCCCGCGGCGTCTTGCTTGCATCGTCGGGCTCGGCGTAGCCGCTGGGGACGGTCCGCACGTCGAGGTGGAGGGACCGCAAAAGTTCCAGGCGGCGCGGCGACGCGCTGGCCAGGACGATGGTACGGAGCAACGGTCGCCTATTCGTAGCTCGTCCCGCCGACTTTCACGTAACCGGGTGGATGGCGTAAACGCGGGTCGTGGTGGGTCCAGTGGATCACGCCGTCGTCGCACTCGTACTGCCCTTGCAAGGCGATGCGCTCTCCGGCGTGCAGCGGAATCGGACCGGTGATGCCGGCGTTGTCCTCCACCCGATACGTGCTGCCGTCGATGCGCACGACGAACCCTTCGTGCAGCCCGTAGTAGGTGCGGCGCATCCCGAGATAGCGTACTACGACGCCGGAGCCGCGGACCTCCGCGTGCGAGCCGCCGCGCGCGCAGATCGCTTTCGCGCCTGCGATATTCATTGCGGCGCCGTTATCGAACGTGCATCCAGTCAGCAAGGCGAGCGCGAGCGCGGCTTTACGCATCGCCGTGCCGCAGGCCGTAGAGATCGCGGGCAACGATGTAGCGCCAGGTGGGTTCCGGCACCAGATACCGCACGCTCTTGCGTTGCGAGAGCAGCGTCCGAACGAGCGTCGCGCTCTCGGGCAGGTCCGGAAGGTCGAGCATCCTCACGCGCGCGCGCAACGCGCTCGGAACCGAGCCGGCGGCGCGCTCGACGGCGTCGGCGCTCACGCCGGCGCGCGGCGCGACGACGAACGCGTCGAGTGCCTCCAATACCTCGTCGAAGCGGCTCCACGCGCCGCTCGCAATCGAATCGGCTCCGGTGATGAAGGTCAGCCGCGCTCCGGGATAGGCGGCTGCGATCTTCGGCAGGAGATCGGCGGTGTAACCGGTCGCCCCGGCGCGTACGTCCGTCTCGTCGAGAGCGAAGGCGTCGTTGCTCGCGATAGCCTGCGCGATCATCGCGCAGCGGTCGGCAGCCGAGGCTTCGGGCGCCGACCGATAGTGCACGGTGTTGGTCGGCACGAAGAGGACGCGATCCAATCCTTCGAGCCGCCGCGCGGATTCGGCCACGAAGAGATGCGCGTTATGGATCGGGTCGAACGTTCCGCCGAAGATGCCGATCTTCATGAGTAGGTAAATTCGATATCGGCGATGCGGACGGTGTCGCCTTCTGCCGCGCCGAGTTCGCGCAGCTTCTTCTCGACACCCATCTTTGCGAGAATCTGTTCGAAGCGCGCCAGCCCGCCGTCGGATTCAAAATCGGTCATGGCGGCCAATCGTTCGACGCGGTCTCCGGAGATGACGAACGCATCCCCGTCTTTGCGGATAAAGAAGGCTTCGTTCGGTTTAAGGACGATGTGCGCGGGTTCGAGTGGCGCGATCGCGGGGAGCGGTGCCGCCGCAATCGTCTGCCACGCGGCGTAGATCAGCTCGCGCACGCCTTCACCCGTTGCCGCGCTGATGCCGAGAACCTGCGGAAAACGCTCGCGCAGCTCGCGCAGGCGTTCGCGCGCGTCGGGCAGATCGAGTTTGCTCACGACCAGAAGCGTCGGCTCGTCGGCGAGCCGCGGGTTCCACGCGGCGAGTTCCCGTTCGATGACCTCTTTGTCGTCCAGCATCTCCGGCAGCGATTTCGCGCCGTCGAGCAAGTGAAGGAGGACGCGCGTGCGCTCGACGTGGCGCAGGAAGAGTTCGCCGAGGCCGGCGCCTTCGTGCGCGCCCGCGATCAGACCGGGCAGGTCGACCATCACGAAGGACTCTTCTTCGGAGACGCGCACGACGCCGAGCTGCGGTTCGAGCGTGGTGAACGGGTAGTCCGCGATCTTCGGGCGCGCCGCCGAAACGACCGAGAGCAGCGTCGACTTACCGGCGTTCGGTAGGCCGACGATCCCGCAATCCGCCAGCAGCCGCAGTTCCAGGCGGAGCGAGCAGCGCTCGCCGGGTTCGCCCTTCTCGGCGAAGTGCGGCGCTTGGCGCGTGCTGGTGGCGAAGTGCTGGTTGCCGAGTCCACCGCGCCCGCCCTTAGCAGCCCGAACGCGTTCGCCGGCGGCCTTTAGATCGACCAGAAACGCTTCCGGCTGCCCTTCGATCGTGCGGTAGACGAGCGTTCCGGCCGGAACGCGAATGACGAGGTCCTCGCCGCTCTTGCCGGATTTGTTCGAGGTGCCGCCCGGTTTGCCGGAATCGGCCGCGAAACTGCGTTTGAACCGAAACTCGACGAGCGTGGTGAGCTCCCTCGTCGCTTCGAGGTAGACGCTAGCGCCGTGGCCTCCGTCGCCGCCGGCCGGGCCGCCCTTGGGGATGTACTTTTCACGGCGCCAGGCGACAAGGCCATCGCCGCCGCTGCCCGCGGCCACCGAGATCGTGGCGTCGTCGATGAATTGCACCGTACTTACTTTCCCATAAAACAGAAGAGGACCCTGAAGGCCCTCTCGTCGGTCTGCTCGGCCGGCGTCGCGTTACGCAGCGGCCGGTCGCACGTGGACGTGCTTGCGGGTGCGGTGGGTCGCAAACTCGACCGTTCCGTCCGCGAGCGCGAAGAGCGTGTGGTCGGTTCCGATGCCGACGTTTTCGCCCGGATAAAACTTCGTGCCGCGCTGGCGAATGAGAATGTTACCCGAGACGACGCTCTGGCCGCCGAACTTCTTCACGCCGAGGCGCTGGGCGTTGGAATCGCGGCCGTTGCGGGTCGAGCCGGCGCCCTTCTTGGACGCAAAGAGTTGCAGATCGAACTGGAACATAGCCGCAATACTGTAGCATCGAGGGCAGGCCGGCGTCAACCGGTATATGCAGAGCGCAAGCAGGCGGACGATGATGTGCCTGCTTGCGCTCCGACAGCCTCCTAGGTGCTTACTTCACGACGCTGAGCGGTGTCGTCCACCAGAGCATCGCCTGCCAGTCCGGCGTGCCGTTCTGCACGAACCCATCTTGGATGTAGAAGTCCAGGTAGCGTGCGAGGTGATAGGCAAAGTTCACTTCACCGCTTTGGGCCTGGGTTCCGAGGCCGTCGTTGGTGAACTCTTTTCGAATCGTGATGAGACCGCGCCCAAGTACCGGTTGGTAGAGCTCGAACGTCGATGCGGTGCTGTTCGCAGGGCCGAATCCCGCGCCGGCGTTTCCGTCGTAGGCGTGTTGGTAGACCACGAGCACACCGGGTAGACCTCCGGTCGGATCGCGCTGTACGTAGCCTGCGAGCGAGTGGTACTGGTCGACTCCGCCTTCGGCGAGCGGCCACGAGCCGCGCGATCCGAAGACGCCGACCTCGAGCGGATTCGAGGCGTCTGCATAGGCGAGTTTGTACTGGAACGTCTTGTCGGTATCGCTCGAGAAATCGCTCGCCCCGCCCGTGCCGGTGAGGTCGCCGCCGCTGCCGAGCCAGCCGGCCTCCGCGTCGATCCAGTGGTGGACGTAGTTGAGCTTCACGCCCCAGCGGTTTGCGTCGAGCTGGTAGGCGTGCTCGCCGACCGTGATCTCAGGTGTAGAGAAGGCGGCAAGATCCGAGAACTGGCTGAACGGCGAGGGGCCCGGCGCTTCGACTTTGCCGATGAAAAGATGCCCGTCGTGGTGCAGCAAGTTGTTATACGCGAGCCACATCGTATCGAGGCCGCCGGCCTGGTTGCCGTCCACGATCCATTGCTGGACGTGGTAGGTCCAGTTGTTGTTGCTGCCGTTTCCCAAGTCGCCGATGAGGTGCAGCCCCACGTTGCCGAACACTACCCGTGGCGAGCCTTGCGCATCGTAACTGACACTGTCATCCAACCACACCGGTAGAGCGCGCTTCAGCACTTGCGGATCGAGCGCGGCGTACCCGGTGCGTTGGACGTATCGGCCATACGAGTTGAGGATGGGGACTTGCGTGTGGCAGACGTTGCACTTCACGCCGTAAGCTTGCGCGAACGGCGGCATGGCGTCGGCGCGTTGAGCGAAGATCGCGAAGGCCGCAATCGTGAGACCGGCGGCCGTGGTTATCAGACGTTTCATTGTGGGTTCACGACTTTCACAGTGAGGATCATGTTCTTATGGCCGGCGCCGCACAGGATCGCGCAGCCCAGCACGTAGGTGCCGACCTTCTTGGGCGTCACCTTGACCCTGACCCATTTGCCGGGTGAGATCACCGTGAGGGGCAGCCCGAGTGCCTTGGATTCTAGTCCGTGGACGCCGCTGCTCGAAGTCAGGCGCAGCTCCCGGGTCTCACCGGCGTAGAGGGTGATGGTGGCGGGCGTGAACTTCCAGTTGGAAGCCACGATGTCGATACTGGGATGCGCCGAACTCGGGGCTGCGGTCACGAGTAGCCCGAGAACGGCTATCGCGAGCAGGGCCGATCGGCGTAAGAGGCCTTTCATGCTATTGCGTGCTCCTTAATCATCCGGCGCTTCCGATTTCGGCCGGTATCGTTCATGCTACGACGCTTCCTTTACTGCGCTTGGTATGGTTGAAGCGCATCTCAAGAAGCTCTCGGGAAGATGAAGGACGCTCCTGCCGAGTAAACGGCCTCGGTTTCGGGGAAGGTTAAGGCCCGGCACCGCCGTAACTTGCTGGGGTTTTGGAGAAGCGACGTGTCGTCGTTACCGGCCTCGGCGCGGTGACGCCCCTCGGAAATACCCGGGAAGAGTTTTGGCGCCGGCTGGTGGCGGGAGAGAGCGGGGTAGGCCCGATCACGGCCTTCGACTCGAGCGACTTCGCCACGCACTTTGCCGCCGAGGTCAAGGACTTCGACGCGGATGCGCTCGTAGGCCGCAGAGAGGCTAAGCGCATGGACCGCTTCTCCCTCTACGCCTTCGTGGCCGCACGGGAGGCGATCGAAGACGCAGCTCTCCCGCAGGACGATGCGTTCAAACGGTCCGTCGGATCGGTGCTCGGCACGGGGATTGGCGGGATCCTGACGTTCTGGCACAACTCGGTTATCGCCGCCAAAAACGGCACCTGGTCGAAGGTGACACCCTTCTTCATCCCGATGCTGATGGCCAATGCCGCGCCGGCGCACATCTCGATGCAGCATGGCTTTCGCGGCCCGCTGTTCAGCACGGCGAGCGCCTGCGCGAGCGCCAACGACGCCATCGTCACGGCGTACAACTTCATCGCGAACGGCGATGCGGTCGCCATGATCGCCGGTGGGACCGAGGCCACGATATCTCCGCTCGCCGTGGGCGGCTTTTGTTCGATGAAGGCGCTCTCGACGCGCAACGACGAGCCGACGAAGGCGAGCCGGCCGTTCGATAAAGAGCGCGACGGTTTCGTTCTCGGAGAGGGAGCGGGCATCTTCGTGCTCGAGGAATACGAGCACGCCCAAGCGCGCGGAGCCAAGATATACTGCGAGCTCCTTGGCTACGGGCAGTCCGCCGACGCGTACAACTTGGTGGCACCCGATCCCGAGAGTTGCGGCGTCGAACTCGCGCTACGGCGCGCCCTTGCAAAATCGGGCCTGAAGCCGGGCGACGTCGACTATATCAACGCGCACGGTACGTCGACGCAGCAAGGCGACGTTGCCGAGTCGCAGGCAATCGAGCGGGTCTTCGGGCCGGATGCACGGGTGGCGGTGAGCTCGACCAAGTCGATGCACGGACACGCGCTGGGCGCGGCCGGCGGCCTGGAAGGCGTCGCGACCGTGATGGCCATTCACGACGGCATCCTGCCGCCGACGATCAACTACGACGTACCCGATCCGGATTGCACGCTCGATTACGTCCCGAACGTCGCACGTAAGGCCACGGTGAACGCGGCGCTTTCGAACTCCTTCGGTTTCGGCGGCCATAATAGCGTCTTGGTCTTCGGCCGCGTACGGTCGTAGCACGGCCGCGTGAGATGGCCGGAGAATCTCGCCGCCGCCGCCTGCGCGCGCTGCTCCACCTGGCCGGCGTTCCGGCGGAAGATCTCGACGCGCTCGATGCTGCGTTCGTGCATCCGAGTGCCGCTGCGGAATCGGGCGGCGGATCCAACGAGCGCTTGGAGTTCTTGGGCGACGCGGTCCTCGGCCTCGTTGCGGCGAGCCACCTTTACGCCGCCTATCCCGGCGACGAAGAGGGGGCGCTGACCAAGCGTAAGGCCGCAGTCGTGAGCGACGCGGCGCTGGCTCGTAGCGCCAGGCGGCTCGGCTTTTCGGATCTCGTGCTGCTGGGTACGGGCGAGCGCGCGGCCGGCGGCGGCGAGCGGGCGTCCGTCTTGGCCGACGCCCTCGAAGCGTTCATTGCGGCGCTCTACCTGCGCTACGGCCTCGAGCGAGCCCGCGAATTCATCGAGCGCGAGCACATTGCATACGTCGATCATGCGGCGGCGGAGGCCGACGCGAAGACCGCGCTGCAGGAGTACGCGCAGGAGCATTTCGGTTGCGCGCCCGCGTATTACGACGAGGGAACGGGTCCTCCGCACGCCCGGGTTTTTACTTCGCACGCGAGCGTCAAAGGGGAGGCGCTCGGATGCGGTAGCGGCCCGTCGAAGAAGGCGGCACAGCAGGGTGCCGCCGCTCAAGCACTCGAGGCCCTACGGGCGCGGAATCGGTGATGAAACTCAAGCGCATCAAGACTTTTGGCTTCAAGACCTTCGCGGAACCGACCACGCTCGAATTTGCGGGCGGGATCACCGCTATCGTCGGCCCCAACGGTTCCGGCAAATCCAACCTGGTCGACGCGTTTCGCTGGGCGCTGGGCGAGCAGAGCAGCAAGAGTCTGCGCTCGGGCAAGATGGAGGACGTGATCTTCGCCGGCAACGAGAAACGTAAACCGCTGGGACTGGCGGAAGTCTCGATCGCCTTCGACAACTCCGATCGCCGCCTCCCAATCGATTTCAGCGAAGTCGAGATCACGCGCCGGGCTTACCGAGCGGGCGAGATCGAATACTATATCAACCGCAATCAGTGCCGGCTGCGCGATATCCAGGACCTCTTGATGGGAACGGGACTCGGGCCGGGGAGCTACGCGATCGTCTCGCAGGGTCAGATCGATGCGGTGCTCACGAGCAAGCCCACGGACCGGCGAGCGCTCTTCGAGGAGACGGCCGGCATCAACCGGTTCCTGGCGCGCAAGAACGAGTCGCTGCGCCGGTTGGACCAAACCGAAGCCAACGCGATTCGCGTCAACGACTTGATTGCCGAGCTCGAGCGGCGCATCCCGGAACTCGAGACCCAGGTCCGGCGGGCGAGGCGGTACCGCAAATTGAGCGCGCGCGTGCGCGATCTCGAAATCTTGGCCTACGTGCGAGCGAGCGCCTCCCGCCGCGCGGAGCGCGAGGCGCTCAAAACGGAACTCGGGAAAAACGAGGAGCTGCGCGGCGTTGCTGCCGCCAGGGCCGCGGCGCTGCGCGCGCGGCTGGCCGAGATGCGTACGCGGGCGTACACGCACGAGCTCGCTCTCGAAGAATGTCGCACGCGAAGCCAGTCGCTGCGCTCGCAGCTTGCGAGCGTCGAGGCCGATTACGCCGGAGCGCTCGCGCGGCGCGAGGCGCTCGAAGCGCAGAGCACGCAGATCTCCGAGGATGCGGCGCGCGTACGGTACGAACGCGAGACGCTCGAAGCGGCGGTCGCGGAGTTGGAAGGGCGTATCGCACCGCTGTCCGCCGAGCTCGAAACCGCGCGCGAGCGCGAACTACGGGCGCAGGCCGCGCTTGCGGAATCGCGCGGGGCGCTCGACCAGATTTTCACGCAGCTGCGCGCGGTCGAGGCGGCGGCCTCCGAGCACGCGGCCCGGCGCGCCGAACGGCGCGTGCAGAGCGAGAACGCGCGGGCCGAAGCGGAACGTTTGGAACGCGAGGCGCACGCAGCGCGCGCGCGCGCCGAAGAGTTCGAGATCGCGCAGGGCGCGGCGACTCACCGTTTTGGGGAGCGCGAATCGCGGCTGACGGCGCTCGAGACGCAGGCCTTCGACGCGGCGGGCAGCGCGGAGGATGCAGAACGTGCCGTCGCGCAGGCCCAGAGGGATCTCTCGCACGCGGCGACCGCATATCGCGAATACTCGAGCGAAGTGGCCGCAGCTGCCTCGCGTCTGCATACGATCGAAGAGTTGGAAGCCTCGCTTGAGGGCCACGTCCCCGGGACGCGCGCCGTCGTAGAGGCCTGGCAGCGCCGCGAGCTGCACGGCATCGAAGGCGTCGTCAGCAACCTGATAGCGACCGACGAGCAGTACGCGCGTGCCATGGACGTCGCATTCGGGGCGCGCCTCTCCAACATCGTGACGCGCACCTCGGAGGACGCCGAGCGCGCGATCGATTATCTAAACGTCAAGGAGACGGGCCGCGCGACCTTCCTGCCGCTCGACGCGCTGGGCGGCCGCGAAGGCAAGGTGGTCTCGGCCGGCCTGCGCGCGGTGCGCGGCGTGATCGGCTACGCGCACACGCTGGTCCGCACCCAGCCGCAGTACGAAAGCGTGATCAAGTTTCTGGTCGGCGGCGTCCTGGTGGTCGATACGCTCCAGACCGGTATCGCTCTCGCGCGTGACCGCGGCGTGCGCGATACCATCGTGACGCTGACCGGCGAGCAGATTGCGGGCGGCGGTGCGATCACGGGCGGTCGTTACAAGCGAGAGAAATCGATCCTGTCGCGCCGCGCGCAGGCGCAGACGCTGCGCGGGCGGCAGATCGAGATGCGCGCCGAGCTCGAGCGTTTGGAGAGCGCCGCGCGCGAGGCGGCGCGCCGCAGCGAGGAGGCGGTTGCCTTGCGGGACGGCGCGAAAGAGAGGCTGCGCGCGACCGAGCTGAAGATCGCCGAAGTACGCGCGGAGTTGGTGAGTTTGAGCGCCGAGATCGAGCGCATGCAATCCGAACACGAAACCGCGCGCGCGCTGGTCGCCGACCTGACGTCGCGCGCTCGGGAGGCGCGCGCCAGAGAGCGGGAGCTCGAGAACGTGCGTCCGCAGGAAACGCGCAGCGACGAGGAGCGCGTGCGCCTGGAGGCGGAGCTCGCTCTCGCCCGCGAGCGTATCGCCGAAGCCGAAACGGTTCGGTCGGATGCCGCCGCGCTCGCCGGCGATCTGCGCGAACGGTATGCGGCGCTGGGCGCCGAGCGCGACGGAGCGAAAGCGCGTTTGGGCATCCTCGACGCCGATGGGGCGCGCGCTCGCGGCGCGCGCGAACGGATGCTCGCCGAGATCGCGCAACTCGTATCGCAAACCGACCGCGCCGGCGCGCACGTTGAAGAGTTGCGCGCCGGCGCGGCGGAGAGCGACGCTGCCTTCGAGGCGGCGCGTAAGGAACGCGAGCGCCTCAGCGCCGAGCTGCTCAGAATCGAATCGGATGCGCGCGGAGCCGAGCTCGAAGAACGCGAGGCGGCGGCGGGGGGCGAACGCCATCGCACGCGCTTGGCCGAGATCGAGGCCGAGCTCGGCATGCTCGTTTCGCAGTTCGCGCAGAATCCCGCAACCGACGACGAATGCCGCGACGTCGAGGGGCGCTATGCCGGCGAGCCCGACGGCGTCGCCGACGAACTTCCGCGTCTACGCGAGGAGTTGGCGCGCCTCTCGAACGTCAATCTGAACGCGGAGGCGGATCGAGACGAGCTCGCGC
The DNA here is from genome assembly GCA_021790935.1 of bacterium. Lineage (GTDB taxonomy): Bacteria > Vulcanimicrobiota > Vulcanimicrobiia > Vulcanimicrobiales > Vulcanimicrobiaceae > JAJYFL01. Next base: position 79,990 of record JAJYFL010000001.1, on the reverse strand, counting down.
GGCGCGAGACGTTTCTGCGCGAGCAGCTGGACGATCTCACCCGCGCGCGCGAGACGCTGCTGCAGTCGATCCGCGAAATCGAACAGCAGACGCAGGTGCGCTTCAACGAAACGTTCGAAGCCGTCGCCGGCGCGTTCGCGCAGACGTTCGTCAAACTGTTTCCGGGCGGCCAAGCGAAGATGTGGCAGACCAATCCCGAGAATCTCTCGGAGACCGGTATCGAAATTGCGGTTCAGCCGCCCGGCAAGAAATCGATGCCGCTCGCCGCTCTTTCCGGCGGCGAACGCGCGATGACCGCCGCCGCGCTGATCTTCGCGCTCATCGCCGTCCGGCCGTCACCGTTCTACCTGCTCGACGAGGTCGATGCGGCGATGGACGATGCGAACGTAGAGCGCTTCTCGCAGATGGTGCGAGAGCTTGCAGGCGACGCGCAGATGATCGTCGTCACGCACAACAAGCAGACGATGGAGATGGCCGAACGCATGTACGGCGTAACGATGGGCGAACCAGGCGTCAGTTCGATCGTCTCCGCGCAGCTCTCGCCGCGTGAGGGAGAGCCGGCGCTTGCCTGACGCAGCGCTCTTCTCGCTTTCGGAGAAGGACGGAGCCGACGCGGTTGCGCGGGCGCTGGTCGAGCGGGGCACCGTCATCTACGCAACCGGCGGAACGCGCGAGTTTCTGAACGCGCGCGGCATCGATGCGCTTGAAGTCGAGCGCTTGACGGAGTTTCCCGCGCTGTTCGGCGGCCGCGTGAAGACCCTGCACCCCAAGGTGTTCGGCGCGATCCTGATGGACCGTGGAAACGCGGAGCACGTTCGGGAAGCGCTATCTCTGGCGATACCGGCGATCTCGACGGTCGTCGTCAATCTATACCCGTTCGAATCCACCGTCGCCGAGCCCGGTACGACGCTCGCGGAGGCGATCGAACAGATCGACATCGGCGGCGTAGCGCTGCTGCGCGCGGCCGCCAAGAACTTCGAGCGCGTCTGCGTTTTGAGCCATCCCTCGCAGTACGATGCGTTCCTCACCGCACGCGCGGCGGGCGGGCCCGACGCCGGTTTGCGCCGCCGCTTCGCGATCGCGGCCTTCGAGCGCACCGCAGAATACGACGCGGCGATCGCACACTATTTGGCCGTCGGCGGCGAGTTCTTGCCGAGCGAGTTGCCGGGGTCGCTGCTCTTGACGATGCCGCTCGCGCAGCGGTTACGGTACGGCACCAACCCGCAGTTGCGCGCGGCCTTCTATTTGAGCCGGCGCGGGCGGCTTCCCGAACAGCTGCACGGCAAAGCGCTTTCGTACAACAACCTGCTGGATCTCGACGCGACGCTGCGGCTGCTCTCCCGCGCCCCGCTCGGGGCGGAGTTTGGTTCGCGCCGCGAGCGGTTCGTGCGTGCCGCCGTGGTAAAGCATACGGTACCGTGCGGCGTCGCGCAGCGCTCGACCGTGGCCAAAGCGGTCGGCGAGGCGCTGGCGGCCGACCCGGTCTCGGCTTTTGGCGGCGTCGTCGCCGTCGACGCGCGCGTCGACGTGGCGGCCGCGCAGACGCTGGCGCGCTTTTTTCTGGAGATCGTCGCCGCTCCGCAGTTCGACGAAGACGCTCTGGCCGTGCTGGCGCGCAAGAAGAACCTTCGCATCATGCGCTACAGCCCCGGGCTGCCGGACGAGTTGCAGCGCGAGCTGCGCGTGCGCAGCGCGCTCGGGGGGGTGCTCGTGGAGGAAGAGGAGCCCGGCTTTCGACCGGAGTCGTGGCGCGTCGTGAGCCGTCGCCAGCCATCGGCGCAGGAATGGCACGACCTCGCCTTCGCTTGGGACGTCGTGCGCCACGTCAAGAGCAACGGCGTTGCGGTCGTGAAGGACGGCGTGACGCGCGGCATCTGCGCGGGCCAGACCAACCGCGTGAGCGCCGTGCAGATCGCCGGGAAGCGCGCCGGCGAAAGCGCGCGCGGCGCCGCCTGCGCGAGCGACGGCTTCTTTCCGTTCGCCGACGGACTCGAAGCTGCGGCCGCAGCGGGATGCACGGCGATCATCGCGCCCGAAGGTTCCGTGCGCGACGCGGAGGTGATCGGCGCCGCAGATCGCGCGGGAGTATCGCTGATCTTCGCATCACATCGCTATTTTTTGCACTAGGAGGCTGTCGATGCCGCGTTTTTTACACACCTCGATATTCGTCAACGACATGCAGGAGTCGGTCGATTTTTACACCGAGAAACTCGGGTTACGCTTGCTGGACGGACCGTATCACTATCCGGGCAACGCCGACATGGCGTTCGTCGGCAGCGATTGGAACGCGTACGTTGAGTTGGTGTGCGATCTGGAAGCCCATCCGCCGTACGAACTCGGCAATCGTTACGAGCACCTCGCCATCGAAGCCGACGGCGATCTCGATGCCTACGTCGCCGCGCTCAAAGCCAAGGGCGTAACGGTCCTCAAGGAACCCTACAAATCCCCCGGCGGCACGCGCGCGATCGCTTTCGTCGAAGACCCGAACGGTATTCCCATCGAGCTGCTCGAACCGCGCCACCGCGATCTCTAAGAAGGCTATGAAGCTCAGCGATATACGAAGGGATCGGCAGGCGCGGGAATCGTCCGGTAACGGTCGACGCGCAGGCGCAGGCCCGCCGGCGTCTGCACGATAACGCCTCGCGCTCGCACCCAGGGCCCGGCGCGATCGGGTAAGCCGCGCTGCAGGCGCAGCACGACCGGCGCAGCGTCCGCGCGGCAGCACGTAATCGCGAAGCGCACCAGGGCGGTCGCGCCGAGCGTGCGCGTGACCACACCCGTAAAATCGACGTGCTCCCCGGCAAAGGCTCGCGCGAGCGTCGTCTGCGTCGCGTGATACTGCGGCGCCGGCGCGCCGAGTACCGCCGTCACCAGCATCATTGCCGGTCCCCAGCGCAGCGGTGGCGCCTGCTCGAAGCGCCGGCGCCAGGCAAGCCACGAGAAGGTAACTGCGGAGCCCCAGAGCGGGAGCGCGAAGCGCGGATGCACGAGGGTGTCGCCGCCCCGCCATGCCACGAAAGCGCATCCGGCCGCGAGCAGCGCGTAGGCCACGGCGTCGTGCATCTCGGGGCGCGCCCGCGGGCGCACGAACGCGCGCAAGTCGGCGATCCCGGCTACGCAGAGAAAGCCGAGCGCCGCCGCAGGTGCCGCGCTCCGCAAGCAGGCGCCCAGACCCGCCGCGCCGAGCGCGCAAGGCGCGATTGCGAAGCCGGCAAGCGCGCCGGCGGCAAAGGCAACCGGCGGCGGCACGTGCGCGAGCCCCGCGAAAGCGACGAACGCGGGCGCAACCGCGCCTCCCACGATCGCCAGCGGCGCGATCGACTGCAGTTGGGCGAGCGCCGAATGCTCGCCTGGTTCTGAAGCGTGCTCGCCGTGGCTGCAGCAGCGGGGTGCGCGACGCGCCAGCAGCCAGGCGGCCGCGACCGCGGCCGCAAGCCGCGCCGCCGCGACGAGCGGCCCGAAGAGCAGCCACGTCGCCAGCGCCGCTGGGAGCGAGCGGGCCGACGGACCCGTTCCGCAGCCGCATCCGAGGTACGGCACGGTGCGAGTTGCCCAGCGGGCCGAGGCCGCTGCCAGCGCCAGGCCGGCGAGCACGAACGGCACGCTTTCGAAGAGCGTTCCCGCGGCGGCGGCGACCGTGGTTTGGACCGCCGTTGCCGGTGCCAGGGCCATCGCCGCGACGACCGCGATGGCGACCGGCCGCATACGCACGCAAGGCGTTCACGACGGGGCGCCGCGCCGGCAACCCCGCAGGGGGAGCCTGCAAGCCTGCGAACAGGAGCAGGCCATGGCATCCACGATCGCGGCCCCGCGCGGAACGGCCGACCTTATGCCGCCGGCCACCGCGCGCTGGCAGGAGCTCGAGGCGCGCATCCACCGTTTGGCGCGCCGCTACGGATATGGGGAGATTCGCACGCCGGTCTTCGAAGCGACCGAGCTCTTCGTGCGCGGCGTCGGCGAGACGACCGACATCGTCGAGAAAGAGATGTACACCTTTGTGGACCGCGGCGGCCGCAGCATGACGCTGAGACCCGAGTGGACCGCTCCGGTCGTGCGCGCCGCTATGCAGCACGGGCTCTTCTCCCAAGGCCCGCAGCGCCTCTACTACATCGGGCCGATCTTTCGTTACGAACGGCCGCAGAAAGGGCGCTACCGCCAGTCACATCAATTCGGAATCGAATGCGCCGGCTTCGGCGGCCCGGAGGCCGACGTCGAGGTGATCGCGTTAGCCTGGGAGTTGATGCAGTCCTACGGCATGGCCGGCGTCGCGCTGCACCTCAACTCCATCGGCGACGAGGCCTGCCGTCCGCGTTACCGGGAGGCGCTGCTCGCGCACTTCCGCCCCCACCGCAGCGAACTGAGCGAGGACTCGCAGCGCCGTTTGGAACGCAATCCGTTGCGGTTGCTCGATAGCAAGGCGCCCGAGGACCGGCCGTTTCTCGATTCGGCTCCGAGCTTCGCGGACGTGCTGTGCGATGCGTGCCGCGCGCACTTCGCGCGGGTCTGCGGGTATCTGGATGCGATGGGCATCCCGTACGCCGTCGATCCACGCATCGTGCGCGGCCTGGATTACTACACGCGCACGGTCTTCGAGTTCGTTTCGGATGCGCTAGGCGCGCAGAGTACGGTCTGCGCCGGCGGACGGTACGACAACCTGGTGAAGTCGCTGGGCGGCCCCGACGTGCCGAGCGTCGGCTTCGCCCTGGGGCTCGAACGTTTTCTGATGATCCTCGAAGCGATGGGTTTCACGGGAGAGGGCGGCCGCGACGGCATTCAGGCCATCGCGCTCGGCGCGGATGCGCGGGCCACCCTGGTTCCGCTCGTGGCCCGGTTGCGCGGCGCGGTGCGATCGCCGGTCTTCGCGGACTACGAAGATCGCAAGTTGCTCGCGCACTTGAAGCTGGCGGACCGCAATCACGCGCGTTACGCGCTCATTTTGGGCAGCGACGAGCTGGCCGCCGGCGAGATCATCTTACGGGATCTCGAACGGCGCCGCGACGAGCGGTGGCCCCTCGGCTCCGTGGAAGAGCGCGCGGCGTCCGTTGTGGAAGAGGGACGGTGATGGAAGAGATCGAGACGCTCGAACGGTTGCTCGAGATCATGCACGCGCACGACCTCGACGCTTTGAAGGTGACGGTTGGCGACCGAACCTACGAATTGGTGCGGCGCGAGCCCGGCGCAGCCGCGGCTGCAGTACCGGTCGTATCCGCTGCGCCTGCAGCCCCGGCCGTCCCCGGCGTTCCGGCAGTAGCGCCGGGGAGCGCCAAGCGGGTGACCGCTCCGCTGGTCGGTGTCTTTTATCGGTCTTCCTCTCCCGACGCCGAGCCCTTCGTTACGGTCGGCGACCGCGTGGAGATCGGCGACGTGCTGTGCGTCCTCGAAGCCATGAAGCTCTTTAACGAGATCACGAGCGATTACGCCGGCGTGGTGACCCGCATCATTCCAGAGAACGGCGAATTGGTATCGCTCGGTCAGGAGATGTTTTGGATCGAACCGTAGACGTCAAGGGCAGACGGGGTTTCGACGAGCTGATGGCGGACCGGCGCGGCATCTACGACGCACCGCATTACCGCGAGCAAGTCGAGGCGATCGCGGATGCGATGGTCAAGGCGCTGCGCCGCGGCAACAAGATCCTCTGGATGGGCAACGGCGGCAGCGCGGCCGAGGCGCAGCACATGGCAGCGGAGTTGAGCGGACGCTTCCTGCGCGACCGTCCGGGCCTGTACAGCGAGGCGCTCTCCGTTAATACATCGACCCTTACCGCGATCGGCAACGATTTCGGTTACGATGCAGTATTCGTCCGCCAGATCGAAGCGTTCGCGCGCGCGGGCGACGTCGTCGTCGGCATGACGACCAGCGGCACCTCGAAGAACATCGTGCTCGCGCTGCAGGAAGCCCGCAAGCGCGGCGCCGTCACCGTCGCGTTTACCGGCAACGGCGGCGGTCCGGCCGCCGGCGCCGCCGACTTTGCATTGATCGGTCCCAACGGCTATTCGGCGCTCGTGCAGGAGGTCCATCAAACGTTTGCCCACGTCGTCTGCGATTTGGTCGAGCAGCGGATCGTCTTCGAGTTCTGAGCGCATGAGGCAGACGCAACTCCTCGCGCCGCCCGACGCACGAACGCTCTTCGCACGGATGCGCGGTCGCCGGGTCTTGGTGGTCGGCGACGTGATGGTCGACGAGTGGATCTGGGGAACCGTAGCGCGCATCTCGCCGGAGGCACCGGTTCCGGTGGTCGCGGTGAGCAATCACTCGTTCACGCTCGGCGGGGCGGGTAACGTCGCCAATAACTTGCGCGCGCTGGGGGCCGAGGTTGCGTTCGTATCGGCGATCGGCACCGATCCGTTCGCGCACTTCGTTTCGGATCTGCTCGAACGCGAACACGTCGCCCGCGACGGTCTGCTGGCGGTCGCCGACCGGCCGACCACGCGCAAGACGCGCGTGGTCGCGCACAATCAGCAGGTGGTGCGCGCCGACTGGGAGTCTACCGCGCCGCTGCAGCCGAGCGACCGCGAACGGCTCTGCGCCATGGTGCGCGAACGGGCGCGCGATGCCGACGCCGTCATATTGAGCGATTACGCGAAGGGGTTGCTCTCGCGCGATATCGTCGAAGCGGCGCTGCTCTGCCCCATCGTGCTGGCCGACCCGAAACCGCAAAACCTGGCGCTCTTTGCGGGCGTTACGTGCGTCGCGCCCAACGCGCAGGAGGCCGCGGTTGCCGGCGGCACGGCGCTCGTTGACGAGGCGTCGCTGGAACGAGTGGGCAAGTTCTTGCTGCAGACGCTGGGATGCCGCTACGTCGTGATCACGCGAGGCGAAGCCGGAATGGCGCTCCTCGGCCGCGACGGCGAGCGCCTGCAGATCCCGTCGGTCGCCCGCACGGTTTTCGACGTGAGCGGCGCGGGCGATACCGTCATCGCCGTGCTCGCGCTGGCGCTTGCCGCCGGAGCGCGTATCGAGATCGCAATGCAGTTGGCCAATTTTGCCGCCGGCGCCGTCGTCGAAAAGCTCGGCACGGCAACGGCATCCGCCGAGGAGATCCTGGCGCTGGTCGAGCGCGGGATGCTGCTCGCCTCGGAGACGCAGTCCTAAGATGCTCGAAGACGAGCGCGGCGGCGCCGCCTATTTCGGCCGCGTACTCGACGCGGCGGCCGCATCCGCGTGGCGCGAAGCGCTGCGCTCCGCGGGCAAACGCGTCGTATTCACAAACGGCTGCTTCGACGTGCTGCACGCCGGTCACGTTGCGTATCTGGCATGGGCGCGGGCGTGCGGCGACGCGCTGGTGGTGGGTCTGAACGCCGACGCATCGGTGCGCGCGCTCAAAGGCGCGGAGCGGCCTATCGTTCCTTTCGACCAACGCGCGCGTATCCTAACCGCACTGCGCAGCGTCGACGTCGTCGTCGGCTTCGCGGAACGCACGCCCGAAGTGCTTTTGGAACGCATTCGGCCCGACGTGCACGTGAAGAGCGCGCAGTACCGAGAAGAGGAGTTACCAGAGCGCGACGTGGTGCTGCGGTACGGCGGCACGATCGCGCTCGCACCGCACCTCGAGGGTGCGAGCACGACCGATACGATCGCGCGCATCCTCGCGCTCTATGCGTAGTCCACGCCCGTGCGCATCGCGCTGACGGTCAACGGACCGGGCGAGACGGCCGGCTGGCTTCGGCCGCTCCTGCGCCGGCTCTACGCCCGCGCTCCGGCGACCGAGGTTCACCTGTTCTGCGTTCCCGACGACTACGCGACCGGTTCCGAGGCCGCGGTGGCGCGCGCGCTCTTCCCCGCCGCTCGCGTCTACGAACCAAAGGAATACGTGAAGGTCGCGCTCGGAGGGCGCGTGGAGGGGCTGCCCGCGAGCGTCGACGTGGTGCAGTATCTGGGCGGCGACTTGATGCATGCGGTTCGGCTGCACGCGCGTTTGGGCGGCGCCGCGACGACGTATAAGTTTTCGCGGCGGCGCTACGCGCGCAGATTCGCGCGCGCGTTTTCGGTCGACGCGGCCAACGACGCTCAACTGTTGGCGTGGGGAACGCCGGCCGAACGCATCCGGCGCGTCGGTAATCTCGTCATCGACGGCGCACTTCTGGAGGCCGCCAATTCGCCCGGCGAGGGCGCTCCGCTCGACGGCGTGCTCTTCATGCCCGGCTCGCGGCGCTACGAAATCGAGCACCTCGTTCCATTCTTCTTCACGGTCGCTCTTCGTATGCGCGCCGAAGACCCGTCGTTGCCGATCGCCTTCGGCATCTCGCCCTTTACGTCGCTGGAGGCCGTGCGCGACGCGGTGGATCGAGGCGGGCATCCGCGCATCTTCGCCCAACGAGGTGCGATGGTGGAAGAGAGGGGCGGCGCTTTCCTCGCGACGCTCGACGGGCGCGCGCGTTTTCCGATCGTGCGCGACGCGCTGGCCGCTGCAGCCGTCGCGCGCTTGACGGTCACGCTCCCGGGCACCAAGGTGATCGAGCTCGCCGCCCTCGGGAAGCCCACGGTGGCGGTTACGCCGCTCAACATTCCCGAGGAGATTGCCATCAACGGACCGCTCACCTATCTGAACCGCCTGCCGCTCGTCGGCGCGCCTCTCAAACGAGCGGCGGTCCTGGCCGTGGCGCGCCGGCACCGGTATCACACGCAGCCGAACATCGATGCGGGCGAGATGCTGGTCCACGAACTGCACGGAACGCTCACGCCGGGGCGCGTCGCGCGCGTCGCATTGGACCGCTACGTCGATCGCGCGTGGTTGGCACGCACCGCGGAGGCGCTTGGAGCGCTCTATGCCGAACACGTCGGAGCCGCCGACGCAATGGCCGGCGCGCTTCTGGAACTTGCAGGCTGATGCGGATCTCGGTCGTCATCGCAACGAAAGATCGCGCCGAATATCTCGGACGCGCGCTCGAATCGCTCGGCAAGCAGATCGGCGCGCCGTCGTTCGAGGTCGTCGTCGTAGACAACGGTTCGAGCGACGCGACCGCGCAGGTCGTCGAGCGCGCGCGAAGCGTGCTGCCCTTCGATATCACGTATCTCTTCGAGAAGGAACCCAATCGCGGCGCTGCGCGCAACCGCGGCATCGCGCGCGCGAGCGGCTACTTGCTGCTCTTCGTAGACGACGACGTGTATGCGCCTCCGGGTCTGTTGGCGGCGCACGAGGCGGCGCATCGTAGGAACGATCTCGTCGTCGTCGGTCCGATCCTCAACGTATCGTCGTACGAGGAGCGTCGCAGGCCGACGCTCGCCAACTACTCGCGCGCCTTTTTCTGCACGTGCAACGTCTCCGTGCCGCACGCGGCGGTCGACGCGGTAGGCGGCTTCGACGAGCGCTTCGACCTCTACGGGTGGGAGGATACCGAACTCGGCGTGCGTTTGCGCGAGAACGGTATGCGCGGGCATTTCGCGTGGGATGCATACCTGTGGCACGTCAAGCCGCCGGCATCGACGACCCTTGAAGGCGAGATTCAGAAAACCATCGAGAAGGCGCGGATGGCGGCGCGTTTCGTTCGTAAGAATCCCTCGCCGCGCGTGCGCTCGGCCACCGGCGCGCACGCCGCGAACTTGCTGCGCGGCCGCGCGATCGAGCCGTTGCTGCCGTTCTATGCGGGGATCGCCGCCGACGATCGTTTTCCGGCGGCACTGCGAGCGCTTGCACGGGCGCAGCTGCTCGACGGAGTCTACACGCAAGAATTGGCGCAAGCGCTCCATCGCAGCCCAAAGTGACGCCGGCAGGCGATGCGCGCACCGAAGCCGCGCTGCTGATCTGCGCCGGCGGCGGCATCGGCGACTCGCTGCTCGCAACGGTGGTTGCGCGGGCGCTGCGCGACCGCTACGCGCGAGTCGATGCCCTCGCACTCCCGAGCCATCGCGAGACGCTGGTGCGCGTCCCCGATCTCGATCGCGTGTGGAGCGACGACGGGCAAAGCGAGATTGCGCTGGCGGAACGCCTGCGCGAGCAGCGCTATGCCGCCGCAGTCGTAACCTGGGCGACGCCGCGGACCGCGCGGCTTGCGCAGCGGGCGGGCATACCGGTGCGCGTCGGTCAGGCTCGCCGCCTCTATTCGTTCCGGTTCACCCATCGGGTCGTCGTGCGCAGCGAACTCGGCGACGTGACCTCACCCTGGTCGGAGATCCTGCTCGATTACGCCCGTGCGCTCGGCTGCGACGTGCGCGACGAGGGGTACCCGCGCTTGGCTTCCACCGGCGAGGATCGCCGCGAAGCCGAGGAGCTGCTGGCCGCGCTTGCCTCCGAGCATGCGGAGTTGGGTTCGGGACCGTCCGCGGCGTTCGCGATCGTGCACCCCACCAACGCCGTCGCACCCGTACGCGGCATCTGGCCATCGCGTGGGTGGGCGGCGCTGGTGCGGGCGGTTCGCGAGCGTTTTGGCATTCCCGTGCTCGTCAGCGGTTCGCGAGCGGACGCCGAGATCGCGGGGGCGATCGTGCGCGAGGGTGGAGGCATACCGATTGCGGGCCGCACCACGATCGGCGGCTTCGCCGCTCTCGCGGAACGCGCGCGCTTCTTTGCGGGCATCACGACCGGTTCGATGCATGTGGCGGCGGCCGTCGGCTGCCCGACCGTCGGCATCTTTCCGTTCCAAAGCGATTTTCCCGAACGCTGGGCTCCGCACGCGCGGCGGGCGGCGGTCGTGCGGGCCACCTATCCCTGCCACCCGGGAGATACCAAAGAGAACTGCCGCGACTACGCCTGCATCGAACACCTGAACGTTCCGCGCATTCTGGCCGCGATCGACGCGCTGGCGGCGGGCTGACGCCGCCGCCCGAGGCGGTCGAAGCCGCACGGTCGAACGACACCGGCTCGATGAGAGCGACGATTCAACTCTGCACGTACAACCGGGCCGCGCTCCTCGAGCGCGTGCTCGATGCGTGTTTCGAACAGACGGTGCCGGCCGGCGCTTACGAAGTCGTGCTCGTCAACGACGGCTCGACCGATGCGACGCTCGAGGTCGTCGCACGGGCGCAGACGCGGGCTACCTGCCCGTTTACGGTGGTTAACCAAGCGAATGCGGGTCTGGCGAAGAGCCGCAACGCCGGCATCGCTCTGGCGATCGGAGAGCGCATCGCGTTCATCGACGACGACGTGCTCCCGCTGCCGACTTTCGTCGAAGAGCATCTACGGTCGCACGAGCGTAGCCCGCTCGCGATCGTACGCGGCGCCGCCGTCAATACGGAGAGTTTCGACGACTTGCCGCCGCCCGTTTGGTCGCCGAAACAGTACAGCGGAAATTTCTTTTGGACGACCAACGTCTCGGTTCCGCTCGGCACCATTCGTGCGATCGGCGGGTTCAACGAGTCGTTTGCGGAGTACGGATGGGAGGACATCGACGTCGGGCTGCGCTTGCGTTTCGGCGGCGTCAAGGCCGTGTTCAACAAGGATGCGCTCGTCTACCATTACAAACCGCGTCTGCGTTCCGGTAACGTAGAACGGATGCTGAGCCAGTCGCGGGCGCAGGCCCGCACGGCGGTCCGGCTCGCGGGGATCCACCCGCATTGGCGCACCTACCTCGCCACCGGGGACAACCCCGTTACGCGAGCCGTGCACCGCTGGTCGCGCGGCGTCGGCATGGCCCGGCGCTACCGCGCGATGCTCGGCGACCTCTCGGTGGACCGGCCGCTCTCGAACAAGGAACTTTGGGCGTCGCGGCAGCTCGCCGCCGACGCGTACTTCGGCGAGCTCGAACGCGCGCACCGAGCCAACCCGTAGTGCACGTTCTTCTCGCGCGCACGGACCGCATCGGGGATCTCGTCCTCTCGACACCGGCCATCGCCACCATCCGCGCTTCGTTTCCACGGGCGCGCGTAACGATCGTCTGCAGCCCGTACAACCGCGTGGTCGTGGAGCGCAGCAGCGACGTCGACGAGATCGTCGAGTACCCGCTCTCGGCTAAGCCCGGAGCTTTCGGTGCGGCGTTTCGCGGCGCGGTCGACATCGCGATCGCCCTCGCGCCCCGTTCGACAGACCTTCAGATCGTCGGCGGCACGCGCGCTCCCGTGCGTGCCGGCTACACCTACCTGCGCCGCTACTTCGCGCGCTTGACCGCGCCGCTGTACCTGAACCGGCTCATGCTCTCGGAAGCCGACCCGGCCCTTTGCGAACGCCATCCCGAGATTCCCATCCGACACGAGGTCGACCAACTGCTGGACTTGGTGGCGATGGTGGGAGCGACGCAACGCGTTGCGAGCATACGCGTGGACGTAAACGACGAAGATCGGGCCGCGATCTCGTACCTCCCTGCCGATCCGATCGTCATGCACCTCGGGCAGCGCTGGTTCAAACACGGTAGCACGCTAGCCTCGACCATCCGGCTCATCGGCGACCTCGGCCGGCTCGGCTTGCCCGTGGTACTTACCTACGCGCCGGAGAGCGGGGAGTACGTAGGAGCGATCGCACAGGCGCGGGTCGCCGACGTCATGCTCGGCGGCCTCTCGTTCCATCGCTGGGCCGCGGTCTTCGAGCGCGCTCGCACCGTGGTCACGGTCGATACGGGCGCGACGCACGTCGCGAGCGCCGTGCGCAGGCCCACCGTGGTTGCCTTCGAACATCGGTATTTCCGGCTGAATTCGCAGGAATGGGCACCGTACGGCGTGCCGAACCTGCTCGTACGCAAGCCGGCCGATGAATCCGACGCCTCGCTCGCGGTCTTCCGCCGAGAGATCGTCGACGCCGTTGCACGATTGTTGAACGCTTGAATGCCCGATATCTCCGTCGTCATACCGACGTATAACCGGCTCGATACGCTGCGGCACGTCGTCCCATCGTTGCTCGCACAGGATTCGGCCGCCGGGGAGTACGAGGTGCTGGTCTGCGACTCGCTCTCCACCGATGGAACCGCGGAGTATCTCGCGCGGGTAGGTGCGGAGCACCCCAACGTGCGCCACCTGCCGGCTCCATACACCGGGCGAGCGATGGCCCGAAATGCCGGCATCGATGCCGCGCGAGGAGAGATCGTACTGTTCAACGACGCCGATATCATCGCATCGCCGGACCTGCTATCGCGGCATCTGCGGCGCCATCGCGACCGGTCCGGCGTGGCGGTCGTCGGCTGGGAAGTGCAAGTCCGGTCGATAGCGGACTACGAGGAGAAGCGCGACCATCCCGAACTGCGCGGGCACCTGCACCCACCCACGCGCAAGACGCTCGGCTGGCTGTACTTTCTTACCGGAAACGCATCCGTTCGCCGGGCGGATCTTCTTCGCGTCGGCAAATTCGACGAGAGTTTCACCGGCTACGGCCACGAAGACTTAGAGCTCGGCTATCGCTTGCGCAAGGCGGGCCTGACGATTCTCTACGAGCCCCGTGCCGTGAGCTACCACTGCCAAGACGTGCCGCACGACGACCAGAAAGCGAAGATGCAACTCGCCGGCCGCTCGACCGTGCGCTTCTACCGCAAGCATCCAGACGTCGCCGTTCGAATAAACCTCGGGATGACCCCGGTTTCCCTGGGTCTGCACGGGCTGTTGACCCGGCTGCCGGGCCTGCTCGGCTACTTCGAGGCGCGCGCCGGCGATTCGAAGTTCGCGCGGGATCTCGTGCAGCAGTACTATTACGTAAGCGGCATCAAAGATGCCCTGCGAGAATCTCGGGGTACCGGGAACGAGGAGAGTGATGGTGAGTGATTTCGGAAGCAGGCGGTCGTGCGGCGCGTTGCGCGCGAGCGACGAAGGAGCCGTCGTCGAGATCAACGGGTGGATCAACCGCCGCCGCGATCACGGCGGACTGATCTTCGTCGATCTGCGCGACCGCGACGGCATCACGCAGATCGTCTTCGATCCCAAGCAGCCGGCGTTTGCCGAGGCGGAGCGCCTGCGCCACGAGGACGTGCTGCGCGTTAGCGGCACGGTGCGCAAGCGCCCGTTCGGGACGCAGAACGCGAAGCTGCCGACTGGCGATATCGAGATCGGCGTCGACCGTTTCGACGTGCTGAACCGTTCGCTGGTGCCGCCCTTCGCCGTCAACACCGACGACGACGTCGACGAGAATCTGCGGCTCGAGTACCGCTATCTCGACTTACGCCGCCCGCGGCTGCAACGCAATCTCACGATGCGCCACCGGATCGTCAAAGCGATGCGCGACTATTTCGACTCCCGCGAGTTTCTCGAGATCGAGACGCCGATGCTCATAAAGTCGACGCCGGAAGGCGCGCGCGATTACCTGGTTCCCAGCCGCATCCACCCGGGATCGTTCTACGCGCTTCCCCAATCGCCACAGTTGCTCAAGCAGATTCTGATGATCGCCGGTTTCGGCCGCTACATGCAGATCGCGAGGTGCATGCGCGATGAAGACCTGCGCGCAGACCGGCAGCCGGAGTTTACCCAGGTCGACGTGGAGATGTCGTTCTGCACGCAAGACGACGTGCTCGAAATCATGGAGACGTGCATGCGCCACGTTTGGCACGAAGTGCTCGGCGTGCGCCTGCCGCCATTTCCACGCCTCTCCCACGCCCAAGCGCTCGAACGGTACGGAACCGACAAACCCGATCTGCGCTTCGGGCTCGAGCTGACCGACGTTACGCAGATATTCGCGCAAACGGAGTTCGTCGTATTCGCGTCGGTCGTACGAGCCTCAGGGGCGGTCCTCGCGTTGCGGTATCCGGGCGGGGCGGCGCTCTCGCGCCGCGACTTCGACGCGCTTGCCGAAATCGCCAAGGGGCACGGCGCGAAGGGCATGGTTTGGGTATCGTTGGATGCCGGCGGCCTCAAGAGTTCTGCGGCGAAGTTTATCGACGCGGCGACGGCGGAGCTGTTGCGCGAAGCGGTGGCGGCAGAGAACGGCGACGCAATTCTGCTCTTCGCCGACGCGCGCGGCGCGGCGGCGAGCGTCGCCGGAAAGATGCGCGCCGAAATCGGCGAGCGCTGCGGTCTGCGCCGCCCCGGCGACTTCGCGTTCGCGTGGGTAACGGATTTCCCGCTCTTCGAGCGCGACGAAGAGAGCGGCCTGCCCGCGCCGGCGCACCATCCGTTTACGGCTCCCGGGGAGGGCCAGTGGGATCTTATCGACACCGATCCGATGGCGATGCGCGCCCAGCATTACGATATGGTGCTGAACGGCTTCGAGTTGGGGAGCGGCTCCATTCGTATCCACAAGCCGCATTTTCAGCGCAGGATATTCAAGATGCTGGGACTCACCGAAGAACAGATCGAGCAGCGCTTCGGGTTCTTCATCAAAGCGCTCGACTACGGCGCACCGCCGCACGGAGGGATGGCGCTCGGCATCGACCGCATCGTCATGCTCGCCGTGGGCGAGACGAGCATCCGCGACGTCATCGCTTTTCCGAAGAACCAGATGGCGCGGGACGTCATGATGGATGCGCCGACGTCCGTTCCCGAAAGCTTGCTGCGCGATCTCGCGCTGCGCAGCGTTGCGCCGGCACCGCAACCGCAGGGCGGAGCGCAGTGACGAGCCGCCGCATGGGCTTGGCCCTGGCGTTCTGTTTCGCTCTGGCATCGGTCGCGCGCGCGAGCGCGGCGACCGATCCCGCATCGCTGGTCGATCCGTTCGTAGGCACCTCGGGGACGAAGACCGGCGGACCGATCGATACGTTCCCCGGCGCGGACGCGCCCTTCGGCATGGTTCAGTGGAGTCCCGATACGCCGTCGCAACCCGCGGGAGGCGGCTACGCTTACGCGGATACGTCGATCACCGGTTTCAGTCTCACGCATTTGAGCGGTCCCGGGTGCTCCGTCTTCGGTGACGCCGGCATCTTGCCGACGGTCGGCGAGGTTGCCAATCCGGCGTCTGCCAAGCAGCCCTTCACGCACGCAACCGAAGTCGCGCAGCCGGGCTACTACGCCGTAACGGTCGGTAACCCGGGCATTCGCACGCAGCTGACCGTGACGCAGCGTAGCGGCCTTGGAGCGTTTACCTTTCCGGCGACGCCGCAGGCGAATCTTCTCTTCAATGCGTCGTCGGATCAGGCCGGAGTTACGGACGCCGGCGTGTGGATCGTCGGCGACGACGAGATCGTAGGCTCGGCGACGAGCGGGTCGTTTTGCGGCATGCCCGACGTCTTCACGGTTTACTTCGCAGCCCGTTTCAACCGGCCGTTCGTAGCGCATGGAACGTGGCGCAACGCGCGCGTCACGCCGGACGCGCGCGCCGTTCGCGGTGCCGGTTCCGGTGGTTGGGTGACGTTCGATACGAGGCAGAACCCGACCGTAGAAGTGCAAACCGCGGTCTCGTGGGTAAGCGTTGCGGGAGCCGAAGCGAATCTACGCGCCGACGCGACGACCTGGAACCTGCGGCGCGTACGCGAGGCTCGCTTCGCGCAATGGTCGCGGCTGCTCGGGCGCGTGCGAATCGCCGGCGGCACGCCGGCGGAGCGGCGGGTCTTCTACACCGCGCTCTATCACGCGATGCTCCATCCAAATATTTATAGCGACGCCGGCGGCCGGTATCGCGGATTCGACGGCCGGGTGCATCGAGCCGCGCGCGGTCACCGCGAATACGCGAATTTTTCAGGCTGGGACGTCTATCGTACGCAGATTCCGCTGATCGCGCTGCTGGCGCCGCGGCGGACCGGCGATATGATGCGCTCGCTCGTCGACGCGGCCGAGCAGGGTGGTTGGCTGCCGAAGTGGGCGCTTGCCAACGGGTACACGGGCGTCATGGGCGGCGACTCCGCGGATCCGATCCTCGCGGGAGCCTATGCCTTCGGCGCGCGCGATTTCGATGCGCGTGCCGCGCTCGCAGCGATGGTAAAGGGCGCGACGCGAACCTCGGGTGCGCCCGGTCAAGGGTGGTACGTCGAGCGTCCGGGCCTGGCCGAGTACCTCTCTCGCGGGTACGTCGTAAACACGCACACGACGAACGTCTCGCCGGTTCCCAACGGCGCGTCGATGACGCTCGAGTACGCACTCGACGACTTCTCGATTGCGATGCTCGCGCGCTCGCTGCACGATCGGCCGATCGCGCGCGAGATGCTGGCACGCGCGCAGAACTGGAGCGAGCTCTTCGACACCTCTACCGGCCTCATCGAACCGCGCGGCCGCAGTGGAGCTTTTATGGAGACGCCGATCACCGATAACGGGCAGAGCGGCTTCCAGGAAGGTAACGCGGCGCAGTACACCTGGATGGTGCCGCAGAATCTCCGCGCGCTCGTCGAAGGCATGGGCGGCGATGCACGCGCCATAGAAGCGCTCGATGCCTTCTTTACGCATCTCAATGCGGGGCCGAACCAGCCGTACGCATGGCTTGGGAACGAACCGAGCCTCGGAAGCCCGTGGGCGTACCTTTCGGCAGGCGCTCCATGGAAGGCGCAGCGCGTGGTGCGTTCGGCGCTCGACCGGCTCTATGCCGACGCACCCGATGGGATCCCCGGTAACGACGACCTCGGGACGATGAGCGCGTGGTTCGTGTGGTGCGCGCTCGGTCTCTATCCGCAGAACCCGGCGGTGCCGGTGCTCGACGTCGGCGCGCCGCTCTTCACGCGCGTTTCGATTCGCGTGCCGGGCGGCGCGCATATCCGGATCGTCGCCCCGCAGGCTTCCGATGCGAATGCGTACGTTCGATCGCTGCGAGTGGACGGGCGCCCGTGGGCGAAATCGTGGGTCGCGCTCGATACGCACCGCGCGTTGCATCTGGATTTCGTACTCGGAGCTGCACCGGACGAGCGCTGGGCGAGCGCGTCGAACGATGCGCCTCCGTCGTACGCGCTCGCGCCGGTGCGCTTCCCGCCCTCCACGCTTGCAGGGTTCTCGCTAGCGCCGGTCGCCGTCGCTCTCAAACCCGGCACCGACGCCTCGGTGAGCTTCGGCCTCGATAACGCGCACGACCCGATTGGCGTGGCGGTGACGTGGGGCACCGCCGTTTCGCACGGGTTGAGCGTGTCGCCGCGGAGCGGAACGTTCGCGGCTGCCGGAGGCTCCGCGCAACTGCGCGCCGTGAATCTCGCCGCCGCCGCGAATCTTGCGAGCGGGCTGTATGACGTTCGCTTTGCGGGCGAGGCCGACAACGGCGCGATCCTGCAGCCCGTCACCGCAATGGTAAGCGTGGCACGCGCCGGGGAAAGGCTGCGGCTCGCGTACATCGCGAATTACGGCGACGGTACGCTCACGCCGATCGATCCCCGCACGCATGCATACGGCGTGCCGATCGCCGTCGGCCAGAATCCCGGCGGGCTGGCGTTTGCGCCCGATGGCCGGCGCCTCTACGTCGCCGACCAAGGCTCGAACGACGTCAGCGTGGTCGACACGCAGCTGCAGCGCACCGTCGCGACCGTGCCCGTGGGAAAGACGCCGGCCGGCATCGGCGTAACGCCGGATGGCGCTACGATCTGGGTTTCGAATTACGGTGACGGCACCGTGCAGCCGATCGACGCGGTCACCTTGAAGGCCGGTCCGGCCATCGCCGTCGGGTCGCAGCCCGAGAATCTTGCGATCTCTCCGGACGGGTCGACGCTTTATGTCGCCGACCAAGGCTCGGATGCGGTGACGGTCGTCGACGTGCACGCGCGCGCGGTGCGCGCCACGATCGCGGTCGGTGCCCGCCCGATGGACGTCGTCGTAGCCCCTGACGGGCGAACGGTCTACGTCAGCGATCAGCGCTCCAACGCCGTCACGCCGATCGATGTGGCAACGCTGCGGGCCGGCGCCGCCATTCCGGCGGGTGTCGTGCCCCAGGGGCTCGCGATCGGACCGCGTGGGAAGACGCTCTGGGTTGCCGATTCCGGAAGCGATACGATCGTGCCGATCGATCTCGCTACGCGAAAGCCGCAAGCGCCGGTGGTAGTTGGGTTGAATCCGACGCAGCTGCGTTTCTTGCCCGGCAGC
The DNA here is from genome assembly GCA_021790935.1 of bacterium. GTDB lineage: Bacteria > Vulcanimicrobiota > Vulcanimicrobiia > Vulcanimicrobiales > Vulcanimicrobiaceae > JAJYFL01. Next base: position 61,222 of record JAJYFL010000001.1, on the reverse strand, counting down.
GAGACGGCGCTGGTCGTCAATCTCGGTGACGGCGATTGCCAGCCGGTCGATACGCGCACGCGGCGCGCGTTTCGACCGATTCCAGTCGGCGAGGTTCCGGTGGCCGTGGCCGTGGAGCCGCGCAACACGGAGTTAGAACGTGACGTTCGCCAGCAACGCGTTCGCGCGCGAAAAAATAGCGTCGAACATCGGTACCGTAAGCTTGCCGGTGTTGGTGTTTTGCCGGCTTGGGTGGAACGAGGCGACGAGCGTGATGCGCCGCTTTCCCGAGCGCGCAACGAACTCTAGGCCGTGGCCGAACGCGAAGCGAGCCGGCTCTACGAGCCAGCCGCGTTCGCCGAGCGCGGAGAACGCGGCCTGCGTGCCGATCGAGCCGAGACCCACGATGACCTGAACCCGCGGTAGCGCATCGAACTCCGCGAGCAGCCACGGAAAGCACCTCCGCCGCTGCTGTGGGGTTGGCTTGTTCTGCGGCGGGGCGCAACGCACGGCGGCGGTGATGATGCAGTCGCTCAGTTCGAGTTCGTCGCCGGCCGGCAGCGCCGATGGCACGCTGGCAAACCCGGCTCGATGGAGCGCGGGAAAGAGAAAATCCCCCGAAGCGTCGCCGGTGAACATGCGTCCCGTGCGATTGCTGCCGTGAGCGCCTGGCGCCAGCCCGACGAGCATCACGCGCGCCTGCGGATCGCCGAACGCCGGAACGGGTTTTCCCCAATACGCGCTATCGCGATACGCGCGTCTCTTCTCCGCTGCGACGCGCGCGCAGTACGCGCGCAGTTCGGGGCATCGCTCGCAGCCTACGACGGCGCGCTCGATCTCGTCGATCCTATGCTCGGCCACGAATGCTACCGGCGCATCTGCTCGCGCACAAAGCCGATGAAGGTCTTCGCCGCGGGCCCGTAGGAGATCGAGCGATGCACGAGCGAGATCGTGCGCGCGATTTTGCGCGGCGCGAGCGAAAGCATCACGATCTTCGGGCCGGCCGGCGTGCCGATGGAACGCGGCAACAGCGTGACGCCGAGATTCTCCGCGACGAGCGCCCGGACGGTCAGCGAGTCCGTGCTTTCGAACGTAACGCGGGGTTCGAATCCGGCCGCGCGCGTCTGCTCGTACAGCGAGTTCGTCAGCGCCGATCCCGGCCGGAAGATGATGAACGGCTCGTCGCACAGATCGGCAATCTCGATACGCGTGCGCGCGGCGAACCGGTGCGAGGGTGCGACGGCGATCGTGAGCTCGTCTGTGAAGAGGGTTTCGACGCGCATCTCGCGCAGGGCACCGGCCGTCGCTTCGCCCATGTCGCCGATCGCGAGATCGACGCTGCCGCCGCGCATCCCGGCGATCATCGTATCGGCGAGGCTCTCGCGCAACGCGATCTCGATGTGCGGATACGCCCCGTGAAAGCGTCTAAGAATCTTGGGGAGGGTGTATTCGGAGAGCGATTGACTGGCTCCGACCACGACCCGCCCGCGTAAGCCGCCGGCGTACGCGCTCATCTCCTCGGCGACGGAGTCGGCGTCGGCTACGATGCGCAGCGCCCGTGCGAGCAAAGCCTGTCCGGCATCGGTGATCTGCACGCGCCGGTTGCTTCGGTCGAAGAGCCGAACGCCGATCTCGCGTTCAAATTGCGCGATCTGCTGAGAGAGTGCCGGTTGCGCGATCGCAAGTTCTTGGGCCGCGCGCGTGAAGTGCGCGTGCCGGGCGACCGCGATGAAGTAGCGAAGGTGGCGAAGCTCCATTAGCGTAAGCCCGGAAAACCGAGGCGCGCCAGCGCGGCGTAGCATACGATGCCGGCGGCGGTAGAGAGGTTGAGGCTGCGTACGGAATCCGAACGCATCGGGATGCGAAGCGCGCGTTCGGGCTCGCGCGCGAGCAGCTCGGGCGGCAGGCCGCGCGTCTCTTTTCCGAAGACCAGCATGTCGCCTTGGGCGAAGGGCGCCTGCGAGTACGGCCGCAGCGCGTGCGTCGTAAGATACCATCGCGTCATCCCGGCTGCGACTTCGTTAAACGCCTCGAGCGAGGGGTGGACGACGACGCGGATGCGATTCCAGTAATCGAGCCCCGCGCGTTTGAGCTCGCGATCGCCGATACGAAAGCCGAGCGGCTCGACGAGGTGCAGCGCGCAACCCGTCGCCGCACAGAGCCGCGCGACGTTTCCGGTATTGGGAGGGATCTGCGGTTCGACGAGCACGATGTGAAGGGGTGCGTCGCGCACGTCGTCGAGCCGCACGATCCGCTCGTTCGGCTGCGCGCTCACGAGTTAAGGATCGACACGTAATCCAGCCCGGCCGGTGCGACCACGTACGCGATCCCGCCGCCGCGCTGCCAGATTCGCTCGAGCGCCGCGCGCGGGTAGACCGCGCGCAGTTGCGGGTGCGCGGGATCGTTTACCGCACAGTCTCCCGATGCGGTGAAGCCGCGCAGCACGACCAGATGGCCGTCGGAGTGCTCGAGCGGTGCGCCCGGCAGCTCGCCGTCACGCCAGCTGTACGAGATAGCCGGCGGAATGCCGGCTTCGATCAGCCGCTGCGCGTCTTCGAGGCCGCGCAGGTAGGCGACCGCCGCGCGCAGCCCCAGGCTTCCGCTGAACGCGACGTTGAACGCCCAGTTCCCCGTACCGTTGTAGGCGCGGTCGAAGACGGCACGGGCCGTTGCGGCGACATCGTAGTCGATGCCGAAGTAGGCGTTGATCATCGAAAGGCTCGTTGGGCTGCACCAGCCGCGTTCCCCATCGACGACGTACTGCGAGCGGGCGGGCACGTCGAGTATGCGCGCGTCGCCCAGGTACGGCAACGAGGGGCGCGCGGGCGCCGGCGTCGCGAAGGCCAGTGCTTGGAACGGGGTTTCGGGAGCGCGGACTTCGATGCCGTCGAACGGTTCCGTGCTGACGATGCGATCGACTTCGACGTGGACGTTCGGGTGCGAATCGCTGAAGGACGTACGCCCCTGCGGCGACCACTGCGCGTACCGTAACCAGGGCGTAGCCGGCACGCGAGCGCGGAGCAAACGGAACTCGATCGTGCCGCTGCCCGCGTACGTATTCCAACTGAGCACGCCTTCGCGTGCCGGGTCGAAGTAGAGCCGAGCGGACGCTTCGACGTCCGTTACGAATGCCAGCGAAATCGACGTGCCTCCGTCAGCCCCGTATTAGATACTCCACTGCCGTGCGCCTGGCCGGAATCCGGAAGTGTCCTGCGCCGGCCGCAAGCGCGAAGCCGCCAGCGCATGCAATCCTACCTAGCCTTCAGGCCCCGAAGTCGCGCATTCACCGTCAAAACCGTAAACGACGCCCCCGCGCGAACGCTGCGTGAGCTATTTGTTCGCCCAAGTGTCGCGCGGCTAGAGAGCCCGGAGATCCTTTCGCACGAGGTTAAAGTTCTCGGGAATGCTGACCGTCTTTTCAACGGAAAAGTTGCTGCCCCGTAGTTCGAGTCTATACGCGCCTGCGGGCACGCCGTCGAAATAATACGCTCCATGCGAGATTATCGGGCTATAGGATTTCCCATGCGCGCGGATCAAGCGAAGGCTGATACCATCATCTGGAAACGCACCGGCGAGATCACCTGCTGGCGCGTAGTAATCCTCGTCCACGGACGGGTTTCCACCTGGAGCGCCACCCTCGCTCATATGCACGTCAAGAGTCCTCACGAAGCCCTTCAGCACACCGAATTCGACGTCCAGCACCGAACAGCCGCCGTCGTAGAGCGTAAGCTGGTAGCCGCCCTCGGGCAGACGGAGAAATACGTGTCCGCTGGCTCCCGGCAGCCGAACGGCCTGCGACGATAGGATGTCCTGCTGGCGCGCCGCCGTCCCGTGATTGTACAGGACGAGACGCACGGCCGTGCGCGCGCCTTCGCAGCGCCGGACGTAGAGATCCACGCCGCCCTGCTGCGTCTTATCCGTCCGAGGAACGGCAGCCACAGCAATGCTGCCCAAGAGAGCAGTTAGTGCGAGAGTCCTAAAGGTCATCGGGTGTCCAAGCGGTCCTAAAATGCGGGTGTTCGCCCACACGTCTTGAGCAGATCTCTACGCTCTGACGATGGGAACGCCGGCGGTAGTGTTGTTCCTCAAGTCCTTCTTGTCCGACAGCGCGTCAATAGTTCATGAAACCGAACGTTCTCTTCAGCAGCAAACTCACATCGCGTTCTATGAAGTAGAACTTCCCGGAAATTTCCGCACACCGGCCATCCTCGTCAAGATAAACGGCGCCCAATTTTCTCCCCTTCTCCGTCTCGAAGAGTAGGGCCCAAGCAACCGGCATATTTGACCTTCGGCATGATCCCAAAGCCCGTGAGTCCAATACTTTAACAAGTTGAGAAAACGTCTTATGGTCGTAGATACGGACCACGGCCGAGTCTGTGTACGACCGTTCAATCTGCCCGGCGGTAATCGTTACTATGGATTCCTCAAGTGGATCCCGTCGAAGCACGACGATCCTGCGGACTTCCCGGATACCGCCAATGGGGAAGACGAGGGATCTCAGCGGTATCTGAGCCGCATAAGCATTTCTCAGCGTACTTATTGCCAGTATTATTGTTAACAGCGCAATCCGCCCCATCCCATTTCCCCGTTAGCAACCAGTTGAAAAGAAGGTGCGTTCCATCGAGTCGTCCTCATCCTGCATCCACGTTCAGGGCAGATAGCCGAAAGACCAAGACGAAAGCCATATCAGTGCTGGACGCGGGATCTGGAAACGCGGAAACGGCTGCATACTCTAGTGCTTCAGATTCGGGACCATCGATGCTGGACGTCATGATAACCGGCCCCCCGGCGACGTAGCGCTGTTCTCTAATCTCGTCAAGCAGATGATGCGCGGCGTCCGCTCTATACCCGTTGACGGTAATGTGTTGCGCTCCGGACGACATAAGATGGCCCGCGGCGTTACGCATTTCGACATCGTCCCAGTTAATGCGGTCGAGAAGCAATAAAGCCCCAAAGCTGCGTTGGAATGACTGCAATTCCAGCTGCGGGAGATCCTTGAGAATACAATCTTTAATTAGCACGCTCTTCCCGCCTAGAAAGCCGAGTTGCTTAAACGACATCTCCCCCACACGTCTCAAATGGAAAGTGTGACAGAGGTTGTTGCGCAGCGGGGCACCGTCTCACGCCCATCGATACCTCCCCTTGGGGAAAGCGAACCGACGTTCCTGGCGATGCCAGCGCCAGAGGGTCTCTCGCTCTCGGATCCTACGCTGCCGAGGATCTCGGCCACCTTTCGGCGGCAGGTCTCTTTCAGGATGGCGATGCGAGCAGCACGATCGGCAACTGGCAGGCGTTGGAACGGGCTTTAAGCGAACCTTCTTCATCGGCGTAGTCTCCTTCGAATGTACTGATTCTTGGGAGCTGCGCCGTTTCTTTAGCCGGTGAAACCGCGGAATGACAATGGCAACTAGGAGGTTTTCGGAGTTGAGCCGTTTTCGGATTTGGCGCCGAATTTTGTTCGAAGACGAGGCGCGAAGAAGGAGCGAAGCCGTAGCTTCGTGACTGATGAGCAACGACGTATTCGGGCAAAAGGCGGCCCAAAGACGGAAACGTGCTTAACTCCGAAAACCTCCTAGCCCGGAGGAGAATCTAAACGATGGCGAAGAGTGCGGCTGATGACGCGGATTATCTAGCAGGTTACGCGTTCTTAGACATGATCTGGCGGAAGGAGGGCGATGAGGACCTCGCGGCCCTTGTGAGCTCCATGCAGGTCGACGAGGGTGATGGCCTGCCATTCGATCCTGCTTTTATCGATGACTGGAACCTGTGCCGTGCCCGCGTCCGTCAATCGCCCGATGCCGGCTATGAGACGCTGATCTTGTTTCTTGAAGAGAAAAGTGCGACGTGGTCCTCCCAATCAAACTACCTGCCGGACCTCGTCGACCGCATGAGGAGCGCGGAGCGTGAAGATATGCATGCGCTTTGGGAGACGGCAAAGGCGTGGGGTTGATGCCCTGCCGACGGGCGAATCCAGTACAGGGAGTCCGCCAGCTCGACCAGACGTACGACGTAGTTCAGCAGCTCTGCCGCGTAATGACATGGGAGTTTGACGGTTATCGTGATGCCACATAAATTTTGGGGCGCAGCCTATCCGCACGGGAGTGAGTACATCGATAGAGTCGACCTCGACTTGCAGACGATAAATCCCCAACTGTTTACCCCGGAGACAAATCATGCGCACTGACCGCACGCCTCGGCACGGAATGAGGTATCGCGACCTGCTAACGTTTGCCGGTTGCATCGCGGCACTTGCTTACGGCGCAGCTGGCATAACGATAGCGCAGCAATCGAAGGGCCAGCTTTTTGACGTGCTTACCAGCCTTGGCTTTTGCGGCCCATCCCTCATCATGCTTCCCGCCGTGGTTCTCCTCGGTGCCGCTCGGGTAAGGCCGCAACGTGCGCTCCTTTATCTTGCCATGGGCATCATCGGTCAGTACGTTACTCCCACGAACAACGTAGAAATTGAGACCAGTCTCGTCCTGCTTGTTTTCGTAGGGAGTCTGAATCTCGCGGTCGCGTACGCTGGCTTCCTCGTGATCGCGTCTTTCAAGGAATGGTCGGGCCGGTCACGCGGAGGTTGAAATCGTTAGCGTTCGATTCAACGCTCCGCTTGTGGTCACGTTCGACGGGCCCCTCCGATCGCGGTCGAGAGGCGCGCTACGTGCCGTCGCACAAATCCCGGCGAGCCCGATTCGGGCACCGGGCTTCCACGTTGCGTGATTGGTGGCAAATCTTTGGTCGTGCGGCGGTGGATGCGTAACGCGGGGTTCTGGTAGCCATCGAGCGTCTCGCCCGTACATTCGCTCCTATGTCGACCCACCGCGTGGCCTGCGGTGCCGAAGCGTCACGAAACAGCACGATGCCGAAAAACCATCTGCTTGGCCAGACGTACACCGGATTGGAGACGTGCGGTGGAAGCATCGCGTGCTCTCCGGACCGCACGGTCAGCACGAAGAACTGGGGGCCTCGTGTCAACCGGGTTCAGATATGTCTTGGGGCCGAACGGCCACGTGGTCAAGACCAGCGACAACTCGACCGACGCGATGGCGTATGAGACGCTGCACTGGGACGGGGCAGTCTGCTGTTCGCGACCAATAATGCCAGCGCGTTGGCGAATTTCGTCATCTCATCGGGCGCGGCCCGATCCAGACGGCAGCAGGAAAACCATGCCGAACGTACCGGCGGAACGCGCGAGTCGAAAAGACAAGAGCATCAACAAGGACAATCTCGCAAGAAATAGGATGAAAAAGGGTGGGGAGAAAGGCGACGCACGCCGACGCTACCAACTCCCAAGGACGGTATTGCGGCTAATGGGCAAGCCACCAAAAATCGAATCGCTGATGGCGTCGAAGGATTGGTCGGCGGCAGAGAGACAGATCCGTTTGGAGCTAAGGACTGAACCGAATGTCCATTGGCTATGGGAGCGTCTGGGCGCAGCGTGCTACGAGCAGCGCCGTTACGAAGAAGCGCTACGCTATGCCGAAAAGGCATTAGAGATCATGCCGAAGTGCTCTCTAGCGTTATGGGATAAAGCCGGGGCCCTACACATGCTTGGGCGCGTGAGCGAAGCCATTGACCTCTATCGAAAACTGCTTCGCAAGGGCCTTGAGGGCATAGCGCGCGAACCGTGCAGCGAGGGGCGAGCCTGGGCGCGAGCCCTTGTGAGCGATAGTTATTATCTCTTGGGACTTTGTTACGTGTCGACCCATGAAAGAATCAAGGCAATCAGAGCGATACGCCAGAGCCTCGACCTAAGGGGACCTGGGGTTCAGTCGATCTACCCTATTGCGATGGTCCGCGATACCTTGTCGAAAGTGCAAGAAACAAGACCGGGAGCCAAGTCTTAGTCCGGCCGTTAGTGCGCTTACTCACGACACGTAAACCGTTGTTACCGCATTAAAGACCGCTCGTATCCTCGCCTACCGCCGGAGCGCGCCTTGACGTGGCGCCTTTACCACGTCGCATGTGAGAGAGGAAATGCAATTGGAACCACAGCGTGTCGCTAACTTGCGAAAAACCGCGCTGGCATGTATCACCGTGCTTTACGTCTTTGCCGCGACTCCCGTGTTTATCCGTGCGAGCACTGAGCCATTCTGGCTAGTGAATGTAGGCTGGCTCGTGCTCGCGCCGGTTGTGATCGCCGCCGGCTGGTTACGCGTGAGAGTCGGTGTCGCTCTTGGCGCATACGCTGTCCTAACGGTGGTGCAGTACATCGCAAGCATATTGGCAACGCATTCGTCGTTCAACGGTGATGCACTGAACCCGTCGTGGTATACGCCCATAATAGCAACCGCGATATACGCAGCCCTGATGGGTTGGCAGAATTTTCTTCCGGTGGCGCTGCTCTACGCGCTCGTCGGATTTGTTCGGCGCCGCCTCCCCTGAGTACGGTAAGCCGCGTTACGCGGCCAAGCGATAGTCCGACGTCGCCCGAAATGACTGACAGCCGAGGAATCCGCGCCTACCGACCGGGATGGCCGTGCCTACCGCTATTGCAGGGAGGCGAATGCCGTATTAGATCTGCCATTGCCATGCGTTCCACATATCGGTGATGAATGCCGCCGGTTCGTAGTGCTTTAGATCGCTGTTGGTTGCGGTATAGGAGTTCTCCCAGTAGAAAAACACGGTCGGAACAAGCTGGTGGATCCGTTCCTCTTCTTGCTGGTAGAGCGCCTTACGTTTCGTGCGGCTGTAGATATGCGCGGCGAGGGCGGAGGTGCGGTTGATAACGGGATCGTTTATCCAACTCGTATCGCCGCCGTTGGGTGGGATGAACTTTCCGTTCCAGTTGTTTTCGTTGTCGGGATCGGGTCCGTTCGTGCCAATCGACCACTCGAGGTCGTACTTGCCGCCGTAGATCGGGCCATCTTGGGCGAAGAGCAGGCTCACCGGATAATTATGAATCTCGATATCGAAACCGAGCCGCCGCAGCTGGCTTTGAATGTCCACCTCTGCTTCGTTGTTCTCTTGCTCTTTGGTTCCCGTCGAGAGCGTCAAGCGCATCGCGAGCGCGCCCTTATGCAGCACCCCGTCGGGAGCCCTCTTCCAGCCGGCCTGCGCCAGGAGCCGCATGGCGTGTTGCGGATCGTAAGGGTAGAGAGGGATCGTCGGTGCGGCCCAGGAGTTCGGGTAGACGTCGCTGACCGCAAGTTGGTCGTAGCCGTGGTAGACCGTGTCGTTGATGCGTTTCCAGTCGATCCCCTCCGCGATCGCGAGGCGCACGCGCGGGTCGCGCAGCTGCGGTTTGCTGCAGTTGATCCCGAGATGGCGCCAGTTGGCGATCAGCTTCTTCTTGACGACGATGCCTTTGATGCCGCCCAACCGCGAGATGCTGTTTTCATCGACGCTTGGATAGACGTCGATCTCGTGCGCAGCGAGCTCGTCGAAGAGCGTGTTTGGATCGGGAATGACCTCCCACACGATCTTCTCGAGCTTCGGTGGGCCGCGAAAATACCGGCGATTCGCGACGAAGATCAGCGAGCTGCCGTGATTCCACTGCTTCAGCAGGAACGGTCCGCTCGAAATCGGGTCGTTGTTGAACGATGCATGGTTGAGGTTGGGCAACTTTGCCAGCAGATGTGCGGGCAGCGGCGGGTACGACGAACCGCCCATCGCGAGCAGGCCCAGTATGGCGGCTTCGGGCCGCTTGAGGTGGATGACGATCGTGTAGTCGTTGGGCGTGGCGACCGATGCGATATCGTCCCAGCCGTAGCGCGTCTTCGTGTTGTTGGCCGGGTTCATGACCGCGCTATAGGTGAACGCCCAGTCCTTCGCGGTCAGCGGAGCGCCGTCGGACCATACGACGCCTTTGCGCATGTGGACGACGATCGTCTTTCCGTCCTTGCTGATGCCGCCGTTTTTTCGGCTGGGAACTTGCGTCGCGAGATCGGGGATGTACTCTCCGTTTTGGTCGTAGCGCAAGAGATACGAATAGATCAGCGCGTCGGCGTTGTCGGCAGCTGCCGTATGGGTGAACAGCGGATCGAGCCCGTCGGGCTCGTCGGGTTCGCCCAAGCGCAACGTTCCGGGGATCGTCCAGGGGTTGTGGCCGCCCGGCGGAGGAGGTCCGCTCGAAACGCGGCTGCACGCGGCGAGCGCGGCGATGGCGAACAGCAGGGCGAGGAGGGCGCGCGCGGTCTTCACGCCGGAGGCTCCGCGAGTGGGCGCCGTCTGTGCAACTGCGGTGCGATCGCGTCGTAGAGCGCGTGAGCGCCGAAGCGGACGATGTCGTCCGCAGGCAGCGCCGTCTCGTTACGGGCTCGCTCGATCTCGTACCGAGCGCGATCGTCGGGTAACCCATGCGTATTGAGAGCTAAGCCGGCCACGCGCGCGGGCTTCACGGTCGCGCAGAGCGTCTCGTACACCGAGATGAGCTCGCGGTAGGGCAGAACCGGGGTGTTGAAACCGCCGATGGCCGTGCGCTTCACGTCGGCGACCAACAATAGGGCGTCGGGCGCGGCTCCGAACAAGAGCGCGAGCGTCACCGGCGCGTAGGCGGGATGGTTGATGCTGCCTTGTCCTTCGACGAAGATATACTCCGGATTGCGCGCGGCGGCCTCGAGTACCAGTTGTTCGGTCGCGCCCGGTGCAAAGTCGGCGATGACGCGATCGATCGAGACGCCCCAGCCTGCGATCATGATTCCGGTTTGACCGGTGGGCACGAACTCGGCCCGGCGTCCGCGATCCGCTGCGGCGCGCGCGAGTTCCAGCACGACGGTCATCTTGCCAACCGAACAGTCGTTGCCGACCGCGAGCAGCGTCGGCTGCTTCACCCCGTAGACGGCGCCGGAGAAGAGCGGAACGTCGGGTGGCTTGCGGACGTCCCATATCGGTGCGTTGTGCTCGAATGCGGCGGCGGCGAACTCCGGATCCTCCGCCAGCATATCGTGCAGCCCGCTCACGACTTCGAGCCCGGCGCGCAGCGCCGCGATCACCTCCGCGCGCCAGTGCGCGGGGAGTTTCCCGCCAATCGGTGCGGTTCCGATCAAGAGCGAGGTGGGGCCGTACTGCAATCCGGCGGCGACGCTGGAGACGATCGGCGCGGAGCACGGCAGATGCGGCAGAACCTCGCGTACCGTCTTACCCGCGAGTGCCGGATCGACGACGGCGACGGTTTCGTCGGACCCGTAGCGGATGACACCGTGCGCCGTCTTCGCATCGTCGGCGAACTGACCGGGGGCCAGAATCAGATAGCGCCTCATCTAACGCTTAGCCCAGGTAACGCCGAGCCCCGGCCCGTCCGGCAGCACGATCTTGCCGCGATCGTAGGTAATGCCGGCGAACGGGTCGCCCTTGGTGAGGAAGGGACCGTCTATATCGGCCCAGTCGACCAGCGGCGAGATCTGTGCGGCGGCGGTGGCCGAGACCTGGCTCTCGACCATGCAGCCCAGCATCACTTTCAGGTGCAGGGCGCGCGCGGTGTGGATCATGGCGAGGGCACCGCGTATGCCGCCGGTCTTGACGAGTTTCACGTTCACGCCGTCGACGCAACCGGCTAGCCGCGGCAGGTCCGCCGCGGTCAGCGAATCCTCGTCGGTGACGATCGGAATCTTGCTGCGTTCCTTGATGTAGCGCAGTTGTTCGGGCCGGCCGGCGGGAATCGGCTGCTCGCAGAACTCGATTCCGAAGCGTTCGATCTCGCCGAGAATGCGGACGGCGCGTTCGGCGTCCCAGCCTTCGTTGGCGTCGATGCGTATCGTGCCCGCGTACTTGGAACGGATCAGCTCGATGGTCTCGATCTCCGCGCGATCGTCGCCCAAACCGAGCTTCACTTTCATGATGGGGTGATCGCCGATCTCTGCGACCTTCTGGAGCGTAAGCTCTGGGTCGCCGATGCCGATCGTGAAGGAGGTGACCGGCGTCTTCTCGGGGTTGAGGCCCAGCAGGCGGTAGAGCGGCTTGCCGCAGTCCTTGCCGATCAGGTCGTGCAGCGCGATATCCAGCCCGCAGCGTGCGGCCGCGGGAATATCGCCGGTCAGCAATTCGTCGAGCAGATACGGGTCGTCGGCTCGCAACGGGTGCTCGCGAAAAAAAGCCGCGACGCTTTCGACCGATTCGCCATAGCGCGCGATCGGGACGCTCTCTCCGAGCGCTTCGATTCCGTGCCAGTGCAGCCGGAAGAGCGCCGTTCGCGCGACGTTTTCGACACCGCGCGCAATTTTGAAGGGATGTACTAACGGAATTTCGAGCGTTTCCAGCGAGAGGCCGAGTTCTGTCATGCGTGGCGGATTCAACCTCACACGCGCAGCTCCTCGAACGCGTCGGCAGCCAAGCGAGATCGGGCGGCGGTCTTTTGCGATCTGTCAAGACTTGACCGCAGTGGTAGAGTCAGAGCATCGACTGCGCGTGACGCGCACCGCATCATAGGTGCTGGACCAACGAAAACACCTAGGGAGCATCAGCTCCGGATACGACCGAGTGGCCGGGCTTCGTGCCTACCGCTCTTGCGCCCGGGCCGCACCCACCTGCGAGAAAGCAGGTTCAATACCTCGTGCGGAAGACGTTACGTGCGGTCGATCCACCTCTCCGCTCGTGCGGCACGCCACCAGCCCAGCGCCTCGCGCACGCCGACGGCACTTGCCGTTCCGGGAGGCCGGTCCAGGGTGAGGAAGCCGGCGTAGCCGGCCAGCAACCCGAGCGTCCGTTCGCTCTCCTCGTGAGTGGCATCGACGTCTTGCCAGGCGAGCACGACCTTGGGAAGAAGGGCGCCGGGCTCGTCGCTCGCGTCGAACGCCGGGAACTCGGGGCCGAAACGCAGCCAGGCGGAGTCGGTTTCCTTCGCGACGCGTTTGAGATCGCGGGCCGTCGCCGCGAAGGTTCCGCGCGCGTTGCGCAAGGCGAGCGTCACGTTGGCGTGCTTGGCAAGCGAACAAGCCTTGCCCAGACGTTCGAGCGCGTCGCTCCACGAGGCGTCCGTCTCGGCTTGGAGTTGCGAGGCGACCAGCGGCGCTCCCACCGCGAGCGCCAGATCGAGCGTTCGCGCGATGCCCGCTTCGTCGCTTGCGAAGGCGGCGTCGTCCCTGACGGCCGCGACCGTCAGCCCTAAATCCGCGGCCATCTTTTTTACTTGGGCGAGGTAGTCGCCGTCGGTTCGCGGAAAATGGCGCACGTCAAAGACGACGCCGTCGGCTGCAAGCTCGTGCGCGCACAGTTCGATCCATTCGAGCTGTGTGAGGTCGCCACCGGAGATGCTTCGATCGAATGCCGTGCTCGAGCAGGCCAGCTTCATAGGCGCCCACGTTTTCGACTGCTCGAGGGAAGGCCCTGCGCTCATGAACATCGCCGTCGGAGCCGATCATGCCGGCTTCGGTTACAAGGACCGCATCGCGGAGCTCTTGCGCGAGCAAGGGCACGAAGTGTTGGATTTCGGGACTTGGGACGAGACCCCGGTCGATTACCCACAGTACGGATTCGCCGTCGGGGAGGCGGTGGCATCGGGGCGGGCGCACCGCGGCATCGTCGTTTGCGGCTCGAGCCTAGGTATCGCGATAGCCGCCAACAAGGTTCCGGGAATTCGCTGTGCGCCGGTAACCGAACCGCTATCGGCCGAGCTCGCGCGCCGGCATAACGATGCGAACGTTCTCGCGCTTTCGGAGCGGCTGACGGGATGGGAGATGGCCGCGCGCCTGCTCGACGTTTTCATGGAGACGCCCTTCGAAGGCGGGCGCCACGCGCATCGCATCGAGCAGCTCTTCGAGTACGGCGACGAACAGCGCGTGCGAACGGTGGCTGCGGTCGAGGCCGGGAAAGTCACGGGCGCGCGCACGCCCGAAGCCGACCTTCGGGCGGGTGGGCGATGAGCGCTCGCAGCAAGCTCGTCGCGATATTCGCCGTATCGGCGATCGTCGGCGCCTACGACACCTATGCCGCGATCCACGGCCACGGACACCGCCCGATCGCGTGGGGATTGGGGGCGTTGATGATCGTCATCGCGCTGCTCTCGCTTCGCAAGCTCATCCGCCGCGACTACACGAACTCGTGGTGGTAACCACGGAAGGCACGACGCACGAAATGAACGTTCTCCAACTCGACTCGCTGCAGCAACGGGATCCCGACGTCTACGCGGCTATCCAAAACGAAGATCGTCGCCAGCGGCAGAACCTCGAGCTCATCGCCTCGGAGAACTACGCGAGCAAGGCCGTTCGCGAAGCGATGGCCTGCATCATGACCAATAAGTACGCCGAGGGTTACCCCGGCCGGCGTTACTACGGCGGCTGCGAGTTCGTCGACGTGGCCGAGACGCTCGCGATCGACCGGCTGAAACGCCTCTTCGGTGCCGATCACGCCAACGTTCAAGCGCATGCGGGAGCGCAGGCCAACATGGCGGTCTTCATGGCTGTTCTGCAGCCGGGAGATACGGTGCTCGGGATGTCGCTCGCACATGGCGGCCACCTCACGCACGGCACGAAGGTTAGTTTCAGCGGCAAACTCTACAACGCGATCGCATACGGCGTACGCGCGGAGACGGAACTGATCGACTTCGACGAAGTGCGGCGTTTGGCGCGCGAACACAAACCAAAGATGATCGTCGCCGGTGCGAGCGCGTATCCGCGAACGATGGAATACGCGCCGTTCCGCGAGATCGCCGACGAAATCGGCGCCGCGCTCATGGTCGACATGGCGCACATCGCCGGTTTGGTGGCGACCGGCCTCCACCCTTCGCCGGTGCCGCTCGCGGATTTCGTCACGTCGACTACGCACAAGACGCTGCGCGGGCCGCGCGGCGGACTCGTGCTGTGCAAAGAGCGCTGGGCGCCGGCGCTCGACAAATCCATCTTCCCGGGCATTCAGGGTGGCCCGTTCATGCATCTGATCGCTGCCAAAGCCGTGGCGTTCGGCGAAGCGCTGCAGCCGGAGTTTGCAGCCTATCAGCAGCAGGTTATCCGCAACGCCGGAGCGATGGCGCAGGAGTTCCAGCGTGGCGGCCTGCGCCTCGTAGCGGGGGGTACCGACACGCACCTCATGCTGGTAGACGTCTCGGTCAAAGGTCTCACCGGCAAGGCGGCGGAGAGTTATCTCGACGAGATCGGCATTACGGTCAACAAGAACGCCATACCCTACGATCGGCAGAAACCGATGGTGGCGAGCGGCATCCGCATCGGCACCCCGGCGATCACGACGCGCGGTTTCGCCGAAAGCGAGTGCCGCGAAGTCGCGCGCATCATCTGCGAGGGGCTCGACGATATCGCCGAGCGCGCCAAGATCGAAGCGTTACGCGGCCGGGTCCGCGAGCTCACCGATCGCTTCGACGTGCCGTAGCGCCTCGGCTCGAGCGCTCACGTCCGTAGTGCGGCCTCGGTGCGGTGCACGAGGCCGAACAGGTGCGCGCGCGTCACCAGATCGAGCGAGCGGTCGTGTAGGTCTCGCGCCGCCGAATCGTGCAGGTTCTGTAACTCCAAACGTGCAAGCGAGCGCGCGTCGGGCGGCGTGCCCTTCGCCGGTTTGGTTGCCAACTCGACGAGCCTGGCCGCGTAATCCGCCTGCAAATTGCGCCGCACGAGCGGGATGTCACGTAAGCCGTGCGCCCCCAGGTCGCCGTAGATGCTCGTCTGGAGCCAATCGAAGAGATCGTCGATCGACATCGTCGGTGCCGTTGCTTCGAGCGAGTTTTCGTCGATCCGCTGGAGTACCAGCGGCTGCAGCATGTAGTCGATCGCGGCCATCTGCGCGCGCCCGATCTGCTCTACGACCGGAAAATCGTGGCGCGCGGGAGGGTCGTATGCCCACGTTGGAAGATTGCCGTAGCCGTTCCAGCTCACGAAGCCGTAGCCGGCCCATTCGCTGTAGCTCAGGCGGTCGAGCAGCGACGGCGAGAAGTGCCACGCAGCGCTCGAGAAGAGGTTCTTCTCGAGCATCGCAAAGGCGCGCTTCTCCTGCGCGAGTGGTACGGGCTGGATTGGTGGGCGTGCGTTCGGGTCGCCGAGATGCGCGCGCGATAGATACTGCCCGCCGATCCAATGGGCCGGCATCGTTGCGCAAGAATCGTAGCGGTTTAGTAGGAACGCAAAATCACGCGTCTCGTTACCGAAAGCGCGGCCCGCATGCGGCTCGCGAGCGTTCAGCGTGTTCATCAGGCCGCGATACATCTTCAGTTGAACCGCGCACCATGCCAGCGTGTGATCGGTCAGGTCTTCCTGCTCGGCGCGTGGGTCGGCGGCATGGCCGTCGTACCATGAGACGTCCTCGTCGGACTCGTACCGGTACCGTGGATTCGACCACGCCCGCGCCCAGCGACGCAGCGTGGGAAGTTCCGCCTGCGGCGTCGGTGCGTTGGCGATGTAGCCATATCCGTACTGGATCGCATGGTAGTCGTACGGTCCGAGCGTGGTCTGGAAATACGTCCCTTGGCCGTAGCCGCGCGGCCACAGATTGATCGGCGCGTACTCCATGGCCGAAGCCGTTACGCCGTACTTCCGAGTGAACGCCGGGCTTTGCAGGTCTTTCGCCGTATACGCTTGCGAAGCGGTGAAATTGTGCTGCAGCCCCATGTTGTGCCCGGTTTCGTGCAGCAATTCGGCGAACAGCGCGTCGTGAACGAAAGAGGCCGGCACGGGATCGGTATCGCGTCCGTAACGTACCGGATCGACGAGGTACTTCCAATCCATCCGGGCGAAGAGGGCGCTGTCGGCGGAGACGAGCACCCCGGTGCGAATCTCCTCACCGGTACGCGGATCGAAGAGCGTTTGCGAATCGGCTCCGAAGCTCGGCCGCGCCTCCGCTACCCAGCGAATCACGTTGTAGCGAACGTCGTCGGGATCCCAGCTCGGATCTTTAGGCTGGGGCCGCACCGCGATCGCGTCTAAAATACCGATCTTTTCGAAGGCCGCGTTCCACGCGAGGATCGCGTCGCTTATCGCACGGCGGTAACGCGGCGGAATCGTATCGCTCAGGTAAAAAACCATCGGGTGGAGCGCTTTTGACGGACGCCCCGGATGTGCCGGATCGAAGTTCCAACGGACGATGTAGCGAAGTTTGCGCGTGAGCCCGTGGCCGTGCGCGAAGTCTAGGTAGATGTCGTCGTATATGCCCACGCGATCGTCGGCCAAGCGCGGCCTATAGTTGTCGTGCGGCAGTTGCGTGAAGTTGTAGACGACCTTGATCGCTACGCGCTGCGCGTCGGGCGCCGTGTCGATCACGTGCTCGGCCCGCGTGGTCCAGGTCTGGACGACTTCGAGGAGATCGTTGTCGGGAAACGCCTTGGTCGTATCGAAATACGAAAGTGCCGAGTCGCGCCGGTACCGCTGCGCGGTCGGCAGTCCGCCGTCGATGAAGTTGCGAAGGTCCATCTGGTCGCCGAGCAGCGACGACGCGTCGAAGACGATCGTCCCGCTCGAAGCATCTTCGGCCGCGATGCGGGCAAGGCCGACCACCGAGCTTGGGAAGTTGCTCGCCAAGGCCCGGCGGCCCGAAGCGCTCCCCGGCGCGATCGCGTACCAGTTCGGCCAGACGATGGCGATGCTGTCGCCGCGGCGCTCGAAGCGCACCAGTTCCGACGGCAGATAGTCTGTGTCGCCCCAGACGACCCCTCCGCCGAGCCCGCTTCCGGTCGTGATGGTTTCGAGAAAATCGCGATCGAGCTGGTCCTTCCTGACTTCGAGATAGACGCCTCCGGCTTTATGCCAGATCGGGAACAGGCCGGGCTGTTCGCGGGCGCCGGCCGTGAAGGCTGCGATGCTCGTGGGTGCAGCGGCTCGTGCTGCGCCCCCGAATGCGAGGAGGCCGACGGCCAAGACCGCCGCGGCGACGAAGAGCCGACGACTCATAGCGATGCTCCATGCGGAAAGCGCGATTCGAGCGACAGGCTTCGGGCTATCCGAGCCCAAACACTTTACGCCGAAAAGATGGCACACACCGACACGCTTTACGTCGTCGATCACCCGGCGGTCGCCGACCGCCTCGCTCGCATTCGCGACCGCGACACGCCGACGCCGGTTTTCCGCAAGATGCTCGAGGAGGTGGGTGCGTTCTTAGCCTACGAAGCTACGCGCGATCTTCCGCTCCGCGCGGAGCGCGTAACGACGCCGCTTACGCAGATGACGGCCCAGCGCATCGCGACGCGTCCCGTCGTCGCTCCGATACTGCGCGCGGGACTCGGCCTGCTGCCCGGGTTCCTCGCGGTGATCGACGACGCCGTCGTCGCGCATTTGGGTTTCTATCGCGATCCGCAGACGCTGCAGCCCGTGCCCTACTATGCGAACGTGCCGGACGATCTCTCCGAGCGGCACGTCTTCGTGCTCGACCCGATGCTCGCAACGGGGAACTCCGGAGCGGCCGCGCTCGAGGCGCTCACCACGCGTGGCGCGCGGCACCTCACCTTTGTCAGCTTGATCGCAGCGCCCGAAGGCATTCGGCGCATCCACCAGGCGCACCCGGACGTCCGCATCGTCACCGGCGCGCTGGACGAGCGCCTGAACGACCACGGTTACATCGTGCCGGGGCTGGGCGATGCCGGCGACCGCATGTTCGGAAGCACGAGCTCCGTGCCCGTCTCCGTGCGACCTAGGCAGTAAACGCTTATCCGGCAAACAGGAGACGCCATGCGCCCTGATTGGGACGAGTATTTTACGCACATCGCACGCACGGTTGCCACGCGCGCGACGTGCCCTCGCGCCCTCGTCGGCTGCGTTCTCGCGCGCGACCACCGCATTCTAACGACGGGTTACAATGGGTCCCCCCGCGGCGTCGCGCACTGTACCGAGGTCGGCTGCACCATCGTAGGCGATCACTGCATGCGCGCGGTGCATGCCGAGGCAAATGCCGTCGTGCAGGCCGCGCTGCACGGCGTGAACGTCGCCGGCTCGACGGCCTATTGCACGCATCAGCCGTGCGTCAATTGCTCGAAGCTCTTGATCAGCGCGGGCGTACGCAAGATCGTCTACGAGACCGCCTACCCCGACGCGGTCGCGGAGCGCTTGCTGGGCGAGGCCGGCGTCGCGCTCGAGCTCTTCGCCGCTGGGGCCGCGCGCTCGTGAACGTCCTTTACCTTTACGTAGCGGCGTTCGCGCTGGCCGCTGCGACGGCCGCGTTCGCCGCACCGCTGATCTGCCGGCTCGCGACCCATCTCGGCGTGATCGATGCGGTCGGGGACGACCGGCGCGTGCACGAAGTGCCGACGCCGCGGATCGGCGGGATCGCCGTCTATTTTGGATTCGCGTTCGCGCTCTTCGCCGTCCTGGGCATCGCGCTCGCGCACGTCCACGGCTTCTTTCCTCGCGACCCGCACGAATCGCTGCGGGGCCAACTGCTCGACCAGTTCACCTCGGTTCACAATCTCGTCGGCCTGTTGTTTGGCAGTATGCTCATCCTGGGAGTCGGGCTTTGGGACGACGTGATGCACATGCGCCCGCGCAACAAATTGCTCGCGCAGATTGTGGTGGCGCTGATCTCGATGGGCTACGGCTTCGTCATTACTGGAACCAAGAACCCGTTCGACCACGATCCGAATACGAGTTGGATCGCGTTTCCGCTCTGGGTCCAAGTTCCGCTGACGCTGCTATGGTACGTCGGCATGATGAATGCGATCAACTTCATCGACGGTCTCGACGGGCTTCTTTCGGGAGTCACGGCGATCTCCGGCGTCTTTCTTTTCGCGATCGCGTTCTTGCACGGCAATCCGGTCGTCGCGCTGGTCGTCCTCGCGCTTGCCGGCGCGGCCTTGGGTTTTCTTCCCTACAACTTCAATCCCGCACGGATATTTTTGGGCGACTCGGGCTCGCTCTTCATCGGATACGTCTTCGCGACGATATCGATCGTCGGCGCGAGCAAGACGGCGATCGCGATCGGCTTGATCGTTCCCCTGATCGTCCTCGCGCTCCCGATCCTGGATACGGCCGCGGCGATCTACCGGCGCGCGCGTACCGGGAAGAAGATTACCGAGGCGGACCGGGGGCATTTTCACCATCAACTCATCTTTCGCTACGGGCTTAACGTCCGCCAAGCCGTGCTGCTGATCTATGCGCTTTGTTTCGTGCTCGGCGCTGCGGCGCTGTGGCTCTCGAGCGGCTGGCATACCTACCCTCTCGTGCGATTATGAGCAAGCTCAAAGTAATGACGGTGTTCGGCACGCGGCCGGACACGATCAAAATGGCGCCCGTGGTGCGAGCGCTAGCCGCGCATCCGCAGATCGAACCGGTGGTCTGCGTGACGGCTCAGCACCGCGAGATGCTCGACGACCTGCTCGCGTTGTTTTCGATCGAGCCGCACTACGATCTGGACATCATGACGGCCGACCAGACGCTCACGCAGATAACGACCCGCGTGCTCGAGGGCATGGAACCGGTGCTCGCGCGAGCCCGGCCCGACGTCGTGCTCGTGCACGGCGATACGACGACCAGCACGGCGGCGGCGCTGGCGTCATTCTACGCGCACCTCCCCGTCGGTCACGTCGAAGCGGGCCTGCGCACGAGCGATCGCTGGCTGCCGTTTCCCGAAGAGATGAATCGCCGGATCACCGGCACGATCGCCTCGTATCACTTCTCTCCCACGCAGCTCGCGAAGCGGCACCTGCTGCAGGAGAACGTGAAGAGCGAGGACGTCATCGTTACCGGCAATACCGTGATCGATGCCTTTCTCGGCACCGCGCGGCGCACCGACCTGCCGCGCCCTCCGGGCTGGGAACGCCTGGATCCCGAGCGCCCCATCGTCGCGGTTACCGCCCACCGGCGCGAGAACCATCCGCACATGGTTGAAATCTGCGAGGCCATGCGCGCGATCGTGGAGCTCCCGATGCACCCCCAGATCTACTGGCCAGTCCACCCCTCTCCGCACGTGCGGCCGGTCGCGCACCGGCTCCTAGGCGGGGTACCGGGCGTCGTCCTGGTCGAACCGGTGAACTATGCCGAGATGGTCGCCGCCGTGGCGAGTTGCAGCTTCGTGCTCACCGATTCCGGCGGACTGCAAGAGGAGGCGCCGTGCCTCGCCAAGCCGGTGCTGGTCATGCGCGAGGAGACCGAGCGGCCGGAGGGTTTGGAGGCCGGGACGCTCGAGCTCGTCGGGCCGAACGGCGCGCGAATCTTCGAAGCGGCACGCCGGCTGCTGACCGACCGCGCGGCCTACGACCGGATGGCGCATGCGCACAACCCCTACGGGGACGGCCGCGCCGCCCAGCGCATCGTGGCGTGGCTGCTGGCCCGGCTGCGAGGCGGCTCGTACCCGGCGCCCTTCGGCGAAGGCGAGGCCGCGCCGTGAAGACGATGCCCCTGATCGGGGCAGGAGCGGGCTTCGTTGCGGCCGTCGGTCTCTGCGTCGCCGCGGGTGTGCTGCTGGCCGAGCAGACGGGCCGATGGCTGTGGGTGCTCGGCGGCCTGCTCGCCGGCCTCGCGCTCGGCGCGTACGGAGTCTACCGCTTGCTTCGCTCCGCGCTCTGAACCGTGGCCGAGCCGCCGCGGCCGGAGCAGGAAACGCTACCGGGCCGCCGTAGTTACAGCCCCGCCGAAGCCGCCGCCACCTACCGTAAGATGAAGTGGTCTGTTGGCTTAGGATCGTTGTTGCCGGTCGCCCTCCTCGCCCCACTCGTCGCCCACTGGTACCCGGTCCCCGGTCTGGCGCTCGCGGTCGGGGGGCTTTGCGGCATCGCAAACTCGCTCTTGACTATGTACGGAAACGAGCGCCTCGTCGATGGCCGGAGCGTCGGGACGTTCGTCTTAAGTAGTTTTCTGCGAATCGGTCTCTTCGGTATAGTTCCGGTGGTGTTGGCGCTCCGGGCACCGTCGGTTTTGACGCTCGGTTCTTACTTCACCGGATTTTTCACGCCGCTGGCGCTCTACGGGATCGTCCTGCGGCGCGCCGACATGCAAGAGAAGACGTGCACGAACAAATAGGCGACCATGTAATCTGGCACGTGCCCGTCCTGGGCGAGGTGCACGGAGATACCATCGTGATGACCTGGGTCGTCATGCTGTTGTCGTTGGCGTTCTTCTGGTGGATTGCGGCGAGCTACCGCTCGCCCCGCGTCCTCAAGCGAGCGACGATCTTCGAAGGGCTCATCAACTACCTATCGGATCTCGCGATCGGCGTCTTGGGCCGCAACGGGGAACCGTTCGTCCCCTTCTTCGTAAGCCTCTTCATCTATATCTTCCTCTTGAACCAAGTCGGTTTCATCCCGCTGAAGCTCATGGGTTTCGCCTACGGCGGCTCGCCGACCAGCGATCTCAATACCACCGCCGCCTACGCCGTACTCGTCTTCGTTATGATTCAGGTCGTAGCCGTGCGAAAGTACGGGCTCGGATTCTACAAGCATTTTGCCAAACCGTTCTGGCCGCTCCTTCCGCTCAACATCATCGAGGAACTCGCCAGGCCGGTAACGCTCTCGCTGCGACTGTTCTTCAACATCTTCGTCGGCGAGATTCTGTTATACGTCGTAAGCGAGATCATCGAATCCCACGTAAAAATCGGCCCCTTCGACCTCTCGCTGGCGGCAGCGTTCGTTCCCATCCTCATCCAGTTTCTCAATTTCTTCATCGGTACGGTCCAGGCGTTCGTCTTTACGCTATTGACGATCGTCTATTTGGCGATGGCCGTCGGCGAAGAGCACTAACGCAACGAATCCCATTTCGAAAGAGGAGCATCGTGACTTCCGCAACTCTCATCGTATTTGCCGGCATCATCGGTTTTTCGCTGATCATGGCGGCGGCCGCGTTCGGCTCGGCGATCGGCGACGGTAACGTCGCGGCCAAAGCCGTGGAAGCGATCGCGCGCCAGCCCGAAGCACGCCCGAACATCTTGACCTTCATGTTCTTGGGCGTCGGCGTGCTTGAAGTCTTCCCGATTATCGGGCTGGGCTTCGCGCTCTACTTGTTCTTCGTGGTGGCGAAGGTCCCGGCGATGGTCGCCACGCTGCTCGCACACTAGGTTTCCGGCCGAGCAAGAGAACGATGTTTCTCAAAATCGACGGGACCTTCGCCGTCCAGATCATCAACTTCGCGATATTCTTCGTGCTGTTGAACGCGATCTTTTTGCGTCCCGTCGGCCGCGCGGTGCGCGCGAGGCGGGCGTATATCGACGCTTTGCTCGACGAGCGGGAACGGTTTCAGACCGAAGCCGCGTCGTTGCGCGCACAGGCCGAAAACATTCGGGCTGCCGCGCGGCGGGAGGCGGAGCATGCGCTTGCGAGAGCTCGGGCCGAGATCTCGAACCAGGTGGCGGAGTCGGCGGCCCGGTACGCGCGAGAGGTTGCGGAGATCGTCGCTGCGGCCCATCGCACCGTCGACGGCGAATTGAAGGTGGCGCGCGTGCGCGAGCCGCAGACCGTTCGCGAACTTGCAGGTCTCATGGTGGCGCGGGCCATCTCGGAGGGCGCGCGATGAACTACAACGCGATCTCCGTAGCGAGCCAGGGCCTCTCCGCGCTGCTCTTCATGGGCGTGCTGATCTTCCTGTGGTTCAAATTCGCTCAACCGGCGGTAGCCGCGGCGCAGGAGGCACAGAACCGAGAGATCGAGGAGAACGAACGTCATCGCGACGAGTCGCGAGCCGCTATCGCCCGGCTACGGCAGGAGATGATGGATGCGCGCGGCGACGCCCAAGCGATTGCGGAGCGCGTCGCCATCCAGGCCGAGCGAGAGCGAGTCCAAGCGCTCGCCGAGGCCCGCGAATCGGGGGAGCGCGCCTTGAACAACGCCCGCGGAGAACTCGACTTGGCGCGCGCGAACGCGGCGGTCCAGCTGCGCGACGAGATGCTCGAACGGGCGCTGGTCTTGGCGCGCTCGGATGCCGCAGCGCGCGTTACGCCGGCGCTTCACGCCGGCCTCGTCGATGCCTTTATCGGCACCTTAGGAACGAGCAGGAACTGATGGCCAGCGAAACCGTAGCCCGCCGTTATGCGGCCGCCGCCTTCGAATTAGCTGCGGAACGCGCCGTGGTCGAAGACGTTGCCAAGGACCTGCACGCGCTCGCCGGCGCCATCTATGCAGACGAGTCTGCCAAGGCGTTCTTCCTCTCGCCGGTGCTCGCGCGCAAAGAAAAGATACGCGTGTTGTCCGAGGCCTTTGCGGGCCGGGCCGACGACGTGGCCGTGAACCTGGTGCTGCTCTTGGTTCGTAAGCGGCGCGAAGCGTTGCTGCGCGAGATCGTCGCACAGTACGACCTGCTCGAGCTGGCGTCACGCGGGGCCGAGCGCCTGACCGTCACCTCCGCCAAGGAACTGGCGCCGGAGCGGTTGCGGGCGATGGTCGAGCGGCTGGAGCGCATCTACCTCAAGAAATTCGACGTGACGCAGACGGTCGATCCACGGCTGATCGGCGGCGTGCGCATCACGATGGGCGACCGGCGGATCGACGGTTCGGTCGCCGGGCGCCTCGACGAACTCTCCCGAACGCTCTTTGCAAGAAACTGATCGGAGCCACTCTAACAGATGATAAACGCAGACGAAATCGCCGGTATCCTGAAGCAGCAGATAGCCAACTTCACGTCCGACGTTCAGGAAGACGAAGTCGGGACCGTTATCGAGGTGGGGGCGAACCTTGCGCGCGTCTACGGCTTGCAGAGCGTGCGCGCATCGGAGCTCGTCGAATTCCCGAGCGGCCTCCAAGGCGTAGCGCTCAACTTGGAAGAGGACAACGTCGGCGTGGTCATCCTCGGCTCCGATGCGGGGATCAAAGAGGGCGACAAGGTTCGCCGGACGGGGCGTATCGCGTCGGTTCCGGTCGGCGAAGCGCTGCTCGGGCGCGTCGTCAATCCGCTCGGGCAGCCGGTCGACGGCAAAGGGCCGATCGAGACGAGCCGGTACCGCACGATCGAGAACGTGGCCCCGAGCGTCGTGCAACGCCAACCCGTCAAACAGTCGCTGCCCACGGGCATTCGTGCGATCGACGCGCTGATTCCGATCGGCAAAGGTCAGCGCGAGTTGATCATCGGGGACCGCAGCACCGGTAAGACGGCCATCGCGGTCGATACGATCATCAATCAAAGAGGCCGCGGCGTTTTCTGCATCTACGTTGCGGTCGGCCAGAAGAACTCGACGGTTGCCGCGCTCGCCCAGACGCTCGAGCAGAAGGGCGCGCTCGAGTACACGACGATCGTGGCCGTCGGGCCGTCCGAAGCGGCGGCGCTGCGCTGGATCGCCCCGTTCGCGGGTTGCGCGATGGGCGAGGAGTTGATGTACGGCGGCAAGGACGTCCTCATCATCTACGACGATCTGACCAAGCACGCGCAGTCCTATCGCGAGATGGCGTTGCTGCTTCGCCGCCCGCCGGGACGCGAGGCGTATCCGGGCGACGTCTTCTTCCTGCACTCCCGTCTTCTCGAGCGCGCTGCGAAACTCTCCGACGAACTCGGCGGCGGCTCGCTGACGGCGCTCCCGATCATCGAGACGCAGGCAGGCGATTTTTCGGCGTACATTCCGACCAACGTCATCTCGATTACCGACGGCCAGATCTACCTTACGCCGAGTCTCTTCTTCCAAGGCATCCGCCCCGCCATCGATGTCGGCCTCTCGGTATCGCGCGTCGGCGGCTCCGCGCAGACCAAGGCCATGAAATCCGTGGCCGGGCAGTTGAAGCTCGAGCTCGCGCAGTATCGCGATCTCGCGGCCTTCGCGAAGCTGGCCAGCGATCTCGACAAAGCGACGCAGATGCAGCTGCTGCGCGGCGAGAAGCTCACGGAGTTGCTAAAGCAGCCGCAGTACCAGCCGATGCCCGTCGAAGACCAGGTTGCGATTCTCTACGGCGCTACCAAAGGATTCGTCAACGACGTGCCGACGCCGCGCCTACAGGAGTGGGCGACCGCGTTCGTCGGTTACCTGCACCGCGCGGCCCCCACGGTCGCGAATTCGATCGCCGAAACGGGCCAGCTCTCCGACGGCGTGAAGGGGCAGCTCGAAGCGACGCTAGCGGAGTTCAACAAGAGCTTCTAATGGCATCGGTAAAGGATCTTCGCGAGCGGATTGCGTCGCTGAAGAACACGCAGCAGATCACCAAGGCGATGAAACAGGTCGCCGCGGCGAAGATTCGTCGTGCCGAGACGGCGCGCGCTCAGGCGCGTCCGTATGCCGATGCGCTTGGCGAGATGCTGCGCGATCTGGTCCTCGCCGTCGGGAGCGTCGACCATCCGTTCATGAAGCCGGGCCGCTCCGGCGTACCTCCGGGCGCGGTCCTCATGGCGGCCGACAAGGGTCTGGCGGGTGCCTTCAACTCGAACGTCGTGCGGGCGGGCGAGCTCTACCGCGGCGAGCATCCCCAAGCGGTCTTTTACACCGTTGGGATAAAAGCGCGTAATGCCGTCCGGCGCATGGGCCAGCCGGATCACGCCACCTGGCCGCTCGGCGCACGGGCGAAGATCGATACCGCGCGGGATGTCGCGCAGCGCGTCGCCGACGATTTTGCTGCGGGCAAGATCTGCGAGATCGTGCTGATCTCGCCGAAGATCGTCACGCGGATCTCGCAAAGGCCCGAGCTGCGCCGCCTGATCCCCATCGTCGCAACCGAGGTCGCCGGCGAGACCGCGCCCGGCGGGCATCGGGGCGCGGTCGAGTTCTCACCCTCACCGGAGTTCGTGCTCTCGCGCCTGCTGCCCAAGTATCTGGAGTTCACGATATTTTCGGCCATGCTCGAAACCGACGCAGCGTTCTTCGCCGCTCAACTGCTCGCCATGAGTAATGCCACCGACAACGCCGGAAAGCTCATAGACGAACTTACGATTGCCATGAACAACGCGCGTCAAGCCGCGATCACCAAGGAACTGTTGGAGATCGTCGGCGGCGCGGAGGCGCTCTCCGGATGAGGGCGGCGTACCCGCCGGTACCGGGGACGCCCGCGCTTTCACATCCTGTGAAAGCGCTACTGCCTGAAATCGCCCTCTCGCCATCCTGGCTTCGGGCGATTCTCAGAGCCCCCGGTACCGGCGGGTACGCCGCCCTCATCCCGGCATGAGTTCCGCCGAGCGCGACCACCGAATACACGCAAGAGAAGGAAACGTTTGAATAATGGCTGCCACCGGTAAAGTCGTCCAAGTTCTGGGAAACGTCGTCGACGTCGAGTTCACCGCGGAGACGCTGCCCAACATCAACGACGCATTGAGCGTTCGCGTGAACGAGGACCGTGCGGAGCTCGGCGGGCGAGCCGCGGCAGGTACCGCCGATCTCGGCGGTACGGCGATGCAGGCGCGCGAGCTCGTCCTGGAGGTGCAGGACGAGCTCGGCAACAGTCAGGTGCGCTGCCTCGCCATGGGATCGACCGACGGCCTCGTGCGCGGCGCCGCCGTTACGGCGACCGGCGGCCCGATCGTGGTTCCGGTCGGCGAGGGCACGCTCGGGCGCATCTTCAACGTCTTGGGCAAGGCGATCGACTCCGGCGAGCCGGTGAAGGCCTCGGCGATGTGGCCGATCCACCGCCCCGCGCCGAACTTCGAAGCGCAGGATCCGACGCCCAAACTTTTCGAGACCGGTATCAAGGTCGTCGATCTGATGGCGCCCTACACGCGCGGCGGCAAGGTTGGCCTCTTTGGAGGCGCCGGCGTCGGCAAGACGGTGCTGATCCAAGAGCTCATTCGCAATATCGCCAACGTGCACAAGGGCTTCTCGGTCTTCACCGGCGTCGGCGAACGGACGCGCGAAGGCAACGACCTGTGGCTCGAAATGAAAGAGTCGGGCGTGCTCGCGCAGACGACGCTCGTCTTCGGGCAGATGGACGAACCGCCGGGCGTTCGCTTCCGCATAGCGCAGGCCGGCGTCACGATGGCCGAGTACTTCCGCGACGAACTCGGCGCCGACGTGCTGTTCTTTATGGACAACGTCTTCCGCTATCTGCAGGCCGGTTCCGAAGTCTCGGCATTGATGGGCCGCATGCCGTCGGCGGTCGGCTATCAGCCGACGCTCGCGACCGACATGGGCGTACTGGAAGAGCGGATCACCTCGACGCACAAGGGCTCGATTACATCGGTGCAGGCCGTCTACGTTCCGGCGGACGATTACACCGACCCCGCCGTTGCCGTAACCTTCGCTCATCTCGACGCCACCACGGCGCTCTCTCGTCCCATCTCGGAGCTCGGCATCTATCCGGCGGTCGACCCGCTGGCATCCTCCTCGCGCATCCTCGATCCGCAGATCGTCGGCGAGGAGCACTACAACGTCGCTCGCGGCGTTCAGGAGACGCTTCAGCGCTACAAAGATCTGCAGGATATCATCGCGATTCTCGGCGTGGAGGAGCTCTCGGAGGAAGACAAAGTCATCGTCGGGCGGGCACGCCGCATGCAGCGCATGTTCTCGCAACCCTTCTTCGTTGCCGAGCAGTTTACGGGCACGCCCGGAAAATACGTGAAGATCTCCGACACCGTGGCGTCGTTCAAGGAGATCCTCGACGGCCGCGTCGACCATCTGCCGGAGCAAGCGTTCTTCTATGCCGGCGGGATCGACGACGTGAAGGAGAAGGCCGAGAAGATCGGCGCGTCGCTGTAATGGCCACGACGATTCCATTCACGCTGATCACTCCGACCAAGGTGATCTTCGAAGGGGACGCCGAGTTGGTCATCGCCGTAACGACCGAAGGGGAGGAAGGCATTCTTCCCAAGCACGCGCCGTTCTTGAGCGCGCTGCGGCCCGGCGTGTTGCGAGCCAATGTCGTCGAGGCGGGCGCGTCGCGGCGGCTCGAGCTGGCAACGGGCGAAGGTTTTATGCAGGCGCTCCCGGAGCGCGTTACGGTGCTGGTCGATCGCGCGTTAGGATTCGAGGAGGTCGACATCTCGCAGGCGCGTCAGGAACAGAGCGAAGCGTCGGCGCGCCAGAAGGCGGCCGGAGCCGATGGAGCCGCGTTTGCGCGGGAACAGGCCGCTATCGATTTTGCCGCTGCCAAACTCCGCTTGACCGGACACCAATGAGGCTCCGGCGAAGCAGCCTCTCGTGCCTCGCGCGCCTGGTTGGCTGATTCTTTCGGAGATCGCGCTGGAGCTCGCGGCTCTGGCCGTCGTCGAGCGCGCTACCCTCCCCGGGGTGAAACCGGCCGGGCCGCCCCGATTCTTGGCCGACGTCGCGGATAGCGGCGCCCGGTACCTGCGTGCCGGCGATGGTGCCGTTGCCTTCGCCGTAGGACTCTATTCCGACGGCCGCGTGCGGATCGTCGATGCAGTCGGCCGGCGCTTCTCCGGCGAAGTCTACGATGCGCGCGCTCGCATGTTCGAGGTAGGCGGCGACGACTATTTCGAGCTATTCCTCGAACCGGCACCCGGCGACTCGATGCGGTTGCGCCTGCGCGGCGGCTCGTTTGACGACCGCCTTCTGGATTGCGAGGCCTGGCCGAGATGAATACGTTGGACCGCCTGGAGACGACGCTGCGCGTCAGGGGCGGAGCGCGTCTTGAAGGATCGGTCACGACGCACGGCGCGAAGAATGCCGCCTTACCGATTATGGCTGCCGCGTTGCTTGCCAAAGGCAAGGTCACGCTCCACCGGGTCCCCCGCATCACCGACGTCTCCGTTATGTGGTCGCTCCTCGAGGCGCTCGGCGCACGCCTGCGCTACGAAGGCGACGGTACGGTGACGATCGATGCGGGAAACGTCGCGTCGTACCGCGCGCCGTACGCCCTCGTGCGAAAGCTCGCCGCCTCTTTCGACGTCGTCGGAGCGCTGCTGGGCCGCTTTGGGCGCGCGGAAGTTCCCTTACCGGGCGGCTGCGTGCTCGGTACGCGCGCGACGGACATGCACGAACAAGCCTTCGTCGCACTCGGTTGCGAGGTGAAGAACCAGCACGGCTATCTCATCGCAACCGTGAAACAGCACGCCCTACAGGGCGCCGACATAGAGTTTCGTATGCCGAGCGTAGGCGCTACGAAAAACGCGATGCTTGCGGCGGTGCTCGCTCGCGGCGCCACCACGCTGCGGAACGTCGCGATGGAGCCGGAGGTCGTGGATCTCGCGAACTTCTTGTGCGCGATGGGCGCGAAGATCCGCGGCGCCGGAACGGATACGCTCGCGATCGACGGCGTCGATGAACTGCACGGCGTCGAATACTCGATCATTCCCGACCGAATCGTGACGGGGACGCTCTTGATGTGCGGTGCGATAACGCGGGGCGACGTAACCGTCAAGCGATGCGAACCCGCGCATCTGACCGCGGCACTGGGGAAGTTACAGGAGTGCGGGGTCTCGGTCACGACCGGTGCCGATTGGGTTCGGGTCGACGGTTCCCAGATCACGGGCGGCACGGATATACTCACCGCTCCCTATCCGGGTTTCCCAACCGACCTGCAGCCGCAGATCGTCTCGTTCCTGTGCACGACGCCCGGGACGAGCGTCGTCGAAGAGTCGATCTTCAACGCGCGCTTCTCATACGTCAACGAACTTGCGCGTATGGGCGCCGACGTCCGGGTATCGATGGAGAGCAACACCGCGGTCGTAAAGGGCGTCGCGCAGCTCTCCGGGGCACCGGTCGAGGCGCCCGACATCCGCGCCGGCGCCGGCCTGGTCGTGGCCGGGCTTGCCGCCCAGGGCGAGACGGAGATCATCGGACTCGAATTCATCGACCGCGGTTACGAGCGCCTCGAGGAGATGCTCGCCGACCTTGGTGGACAAGTCCAGCGAGCCAGCGGGATCACGCCGTTGGTCGAACCAACCGGACTTTTCGAGACGAGCGCGTATCCTACGACCCGGGCTCGCGGGACCGAGTAGCACTGCCGGGTCCTTCATCATCCAGCATCGGGAGAACACTTTGGAAATCGGGATCGACCTTGGGACGGCCAACGTGCTCGTGCACGTCAAGGGCAAGGGCATCGTCTTACGCGAGCCGTCGGTCGTGGCAAGAGACATGAATACCGGCAGGACGCTCGCCGTCGGTGAAGAGGCGCGCCAAATGCTCGGGAAGACGCCGGCGCACATACAAGCGATCCGTCCGTTGCGCGACGGCGTCATTGCCGATTTCGAAGTAACCGAGGCGATGCTCAGTTATTTCATCAAGAAAGTAATGAAAAATCGTTCGCTCCTCTCCTCGATTTTCAAGCCGAAGCCGAGCGTGGTTATCTGCGTGCCTGCCGAGATCACGAGCGTCGAGGAACGCGCGGTCAAGGACGCTGCCAAACTCGCCGGTGCCAAATACGTCGAGATCATCGAAGAGCCTATGGCTGCGGCGATCGGTGCCGGCCTGCCGATCGACGAACCGAGCGGAAACATGGTGGTCGACATCGGCGGCGGCACGACCGACGTGGCGGTCATCTCGCTCGGCGGGATCGTCGTATCGCAGTCGTTGCGCGTTGCGGGCAACAAGCTCGACGACGCGATCGTCCGGTATATCCGGCGCGTCTACAACCTCATGATCGGCGAGCGTACGGCCGAAGACGTGAAGATCAAGATCGGCAGCGCGTACCGGCTCGAGTCCGAGCTGTTGATGGAGATTCGCGGGCGCGATCTCATCAACGGCCTGCCGAAGACCGTAAAGATTACGAGCGAAGAGATTCGCGAAGCCCTCTCGGAGCCGGTCGGCGCCATCGTCGAAGCGGTGAAGTCGGTGCTGGAGAAGACGCCGCCGGAGCTGGCGGCCGATATCATCGACCGCGGCGTGATCCTGACCGGCGGCGGCGCGCTCTTGCACGGCATGGATAAACTGCTGGCCGAAGTCTGCGGCATTCCGGTGATCGTAGCCGAAGACCCGCTCTCGTGCGTCGCACTCGGGACCGGTATGCGCGTGCGCATCTGAGCGGCGCCCGGCGTTACTTCAACGTGGTGTTGCACGCGCATATGCCATGGGTGAAGCGCGCGGGCGAGTGGCCGTTCGGCGAAGAGTGGTTCTATCAGGCGATGGGCGACGTCTACCTGCCGCTGTTGGATGCGCTCGCGCGGTTGCGAGCCGAGGGCGTTCGAGGCGCGCTGACCGTCGGCGTGACCCCGGTGCTCCTCGAGATGCTGCGCGACCCGTACCTGACGGCGAAGTTCGACGAATACCTAGCGGTACGCGCGGCGCTGCTGGAAGCCGACGCCGTGAGATCGAGCGGCTCTCGGCAGCGCGAGCTCGCGGGGGATTCCCGCGATCGGGTGCTGGCCCTGCGGGACCGGTGGATCCACACCTACGAACGCGATCTCGTCGGCGCGTTGCGCGAATACGTGCGGGCCGGCGACGTGGAGATCCTCACCGGAGCGGCTACGCACGCCTATCTTCCGCTGCTGGTCGACGATCGGAGCGTCGCGCTGCAACTGCGTACCGGCATCGAGACGACGCGTAGCGCGTTCGGCGTCGATCCGGCGGGTATTTGGCTTCCCGAATGCGGTTACCACCCACGGTTGCAGGCGCAGCTCGAAGCGCTGGGTCTCCGCTATTTTTACGCGGACGCTCGCGCGGCGGCGCCATCCGGCGCATCGCCGCTCGTACCGTTGCGCCTGCCGGCGTCGCAGCTCGCATATTTCGCGAGCGATCCCGGCGCGTTGCGCTTCGTGATGGACGCCGAAGATGGATATCCGGCGGATCCCGCCTATCGCGAATTTCACAAGCGCCACGAGCTATCCGGGGCGCGGTATTGGCGGATCACCGGGCGCGACGCGGAGCTCTCCGAGAAAGACCTCTACGATCCGCAGCGCGCGCGGGAGCGGGCTGTGGATCACGCGGCCGCCTTCGCCGCGATCGTAGGCGAACGAACCTCGGCGGCGAGCGCCGGCGCGCCGTATATGAGCCTGGCCTTCGATGCGGAGTTTTTCGGGCATTGGTGGAGCGAGGGGTTGCTTTGGCTCGAGGCGCTGCTCTACGCGGTTCGCGACGGCGGCGCCGCGACGTTCTGTTCGCCCTCGGCGTATCTCGAGCGGCACCCACCCACCAAGGAGTACGCGTTGGCCGCATCGTCCTGGGGCGAGGGCGGCGACGATCGCACCTGGCGCAACGATGCAACGGCGTGGATGTGGGAAGAACTCCACCAGATGGAGATACGATCTATTGAAGTCGCGCGCCGGGCAAACTCATCCGGGCCCGAGTTCGAGCAAGCCGCGCGCGAGCTCATGCTCGCGCAGTCCAGCGACTGGACCTATTACGCGACCAAGGGCGGTGCGGGCACCTATCCGCAGGCGCGTTTCGCAACGCATCGCGATCGCTGGGCCGCAGCGTGCGCGGCGGCCGGTGGAAGGCCGGCCTCCAATGTGCTGGCCGAAGCGTACCGCGACGATAGTTGCTTCCAGCGGCTCGACGCCTCGCCGTTATGCCGGGTGCCGGCGTGAACGTCGCGCGCGTGATCGACGCGCGCGCGGAGCGCCTGGTGCAGGTCGTCGAAGCGGTGGCCGCCACGATCTTTGCGGGCGGCGTCGCGGTCTTTCCGACCGATACCGTCTACGGCATCGGGTGCGACCCGTACGACGCAGGCGCGCTCGCGCGCATCTACGGCGCCAAGCGGCGACCGCGGAACAAGCCGCTCTCGCTGCACGTCGCGACGGTAGCCGAGTTCGTCGAGTACGCACGCGACAACGCGCGCGCCGTGCATGCCGCGCGCCGCCTGATGCCCGGGCCGGTTACGATCATCGTCCGCCGTCCGGCGTTCATCCCCGAAGACGTCACGGCGGGTCTCGCGACGCTGGGCTTTCGGGTGCCCGACGATCCGGTCTGCCGGGCGATCCTGGAACGCTGCGGCCCGCTGGCTGCGACCAGCGCGAACCCTAGCGGGGAGAGCGCCTACCTCGGGGCGGGCGATTGGCAGACCTTGCCTCCGGCCGACCTGCTGGTTGAAAACGGGCCTACGCGCTGGCAGGCCGAATCGACTATCATCGACGTCTCCGGCCCGCAAACGGTGCTGCTGCGCGAGGGGGTGCTCTCGGTCGACCGCATCGTCGAACGGATCGGTCCGGTCGTTACTCACCCAGCGAAGTTTCGATCTAACGTGTAGAATGTGGTGACGATGAAGAGGATCGCGGTCTTGTGGATGGCCCTTGCGCTCGGCACGCAGGCCGTGCTTGCGGCCGGCCCGCAGGCAAAGTTGACGTTCGGCGACTGGCAGATGTCGACATCCCAGTTCGACTATCATTGGACGAGCGGCAACTTTAGCGCGCCCGACCACGTGCGTCTTACGCGTCCGGGAAGCAGTATCGACGCGGATCGCGCCGACGGAAACGAAAAACGCAAAATCGCCAATCTCTACGGCCACGTCGTCATGCACGACGACCGTGGAACCTTCTCGGCGATCTCCGGCGCGAGCAAGCCGGGGAAGGCAGAGCCGGCAACGCTGACCTGCGACAAACTCACCGTGGACGGCGTCTCGCGAATCTACACCGCGACCGGGAACGTGCACTTCGTGCAAGGTGCGAATTCGATGGAGGCCGATACGGCGATCATGGATATGGCGACTCACGAACTCCACCTGCGCGGCCACGTCCACGTGGTACAGCAATAGTGACCTCGCGCGTGGCAGGTCTCATCGCTGCACTCGCGCTGGCAGCGACGGCCTCCGTCTCCGGGAAGGCAGCACGGCCGGCCGCGACGGCGCCCGCCGGGCAATGGACCCTGCAAAGCGACGAGGTCGATGCGAACCTGCAGACCGGCGACTTCACCGTTCCCGGACGCCTGGTGCTCCTCCGTGGGGACGGTTCCACCATCGATGCCGATCGAGCGGAGGGTAACTACAAGAAGAAAGTCGCGACGCTCTACGGCAACGTCGTGATCCACGATACCACGGGGAACTTCAGCGGCCTGCGCAGCGCGCGGAACGTACGCCGGAGACCGGCGACGTTGAAGTGCGACGAACTGCAAGCCGACGATGTAACGCACGTCTACATCGCGACCGGCAACGTGCGATACAGGCAAGGCACGACCTCCGCTCGCGCGCGGCGGGCGCGCCTGAACGACGAGACGCACGAGCTGCGGATGATCGGCGACGTGCGCGTGGTGCGCGATCGCCAGACCCTGCACGCCAAGACCGTAACCTACGACACGCTCTCCGGCCGCGGCGAAGCCGCCGGCAACGCGCTGCTCGTCTTTCCGGGCGCCTTCGAGCCGTCGTTCGCGACGCCGAAACCGATCGTCATCAAGGTGCCGAAGATCAAGCACGGCCGATGAACGGCGGCATGTCGCTGTTCGGCCGCTCGGCCGGGGACGACGCTCCGCTGGCGGCGCGCATGCGCCCCCGCGCGCTCGACGAGTTCGTCGGGCAGACGGAGATTTTGGGCGAGGGACGCGCGCTTCGCCGCGCGATCGAAAGCGACCGCGTCCCTTCGCTGATTTTATGGGGACCACCCGGAACGGGGAAGACCACGCTCGCCGAGATCGTGGCGCGCATGACGGGCGCGCACTTCGAGCAGCTCTCCGCCGTGAGCGCGGGCGTCGCCGATCTGCGCAAAGCCGTCGCGCAGGCGCAGCAGCGCCGATCGATGGGCAAACGCACGGTGCTCTTCATCGACGAGATCCACCGCTTCAACAAAGCGCAGCAAGATGCGGTGCTGCCCTACGTCGAGGACGGAACGCTTACGTTGATCGGAGCCACCACGGAAAATCCGTCCTTTGAGGTGAATTCGGCGCTCCTCTCCCGAGCGCGCGTCTTCGTTCTGCAGGCGCTACGCGATGAGGACGTCGACGCGATCGTCGACCGCGCGCTACGCGATCGCGAACGCGGCCTGGGTACGCTGGACGTTCGGCTGGAGGAGGATGCGCGCACCGCGCTCGTCAGGCTAAGCAACGGCGATGCGCGCGTTGCGCTGGGAACGCTCGAGTTCGCCGCGAACGCGGCGCAGCCCGGCGCCGGCGGCGCCCGAACGCTCGACGCGGCGCTGATCGCCGATGCCATGCAGCGGCGCGCCATCACCTACGACAAGAGCGGCGACGGCCACTACGACGTCACCAGCGCTTTTATCAAGAGTATTCGAGGCAGCGATCCCGATGCCGCCGTCTATTACCTCGCGCGCATGATCGACGCAGGCGAAGATCCGCTGTTCATCGTGCGCAGGTTGGTTATTCTGGCCTCGGAGGACGTGGGGCTGGCCGATTCACGCGCGCTGCAGATCGCCGTTGCCGCGCAGCAGGCCGTCCATTTCGTGGGACTTCCCGAGGGTTTCTACCCGCTCGCGCACTGCACGCTCTACCTCGCGACCGCGCCCAAGAGCAACAGCGTCGGCCGCGCGTATCTCGCGGCGATGGAGGACGTGTTGGAGACGCGCAACGATCCCGTTCCACTCCATCTGCGCAACGCGCCGACGCGCCTGATGAAGGGCCTCGGTTACGGCCGCGGATACGACTACGCGCATGGCGACCAACGTTACCGCGAACATACCGGGGATCTGCCGCCTCACGAACGCCTGCAAGCCTATCTGCCGGAGAATCTTCGAGACCGGGCCTACTTCGCGCCCGGGACGCAAGGCGAAGAGGCGCGGCTCGTGCAGTGGATCGCAAGCCGCCGTTCGGACGAGCGGGTATGAGAAGACGGAACGCAAGGTGACAGACGAACGAATCTATCTCGACCATGCGGCTACGACGCCCGTGCGCCCCGAAGTGCTGGAGGCGATGCTGCCGTATTTCACCCAGTCCGGTTATAACCCGAGCTCGCTGCACGCCGAGGGCCGCCGGGCGCGGGCCGCTCTAGATGAGGCTCGCGATCGCGTGGCCGGCCTGCTGGGGGCGCAGCGCAAAGAGATCGTCTTCACGGGAAACGGCTCCGAGGCCGATAACCTCGCCATCTTTGGCGTGGCGCGCGCCCGGGGCGGGCGGGGCGCCCGGGGCGGGCATCTCCTCTCGACGGCGATCGAACATCCGGCGGTGCTGCGCGCGCTCGACGCGTTACGCGACGAGGGCTGGGCCGTCTCGCTGCTGGCTGTGGACCGTGACGGCTTGGTGGATCCGGCCGCCTTCGCGGCGGCGCTGCGCCCCGATACGGTGCTGGCCAGCGTCATGTACGCCAACAACGAGATCGGCACGGTCGAGCCGGTCGCACGGCTGGCCGCGATCGCTCGCGAGCGCGGGGTGCTCTTCCACACCGATGCGATTCAGGCGGCGGCCTACCTTCCGCTCGACGTTGCGGCGCTGGGCGTCGATCTGCTCTCGCTCTCGGCTCATAAATTCTACGGCCCAAAGGGTGTCGGAGCGCTTTACGTGCGCGACGGCACGCCGCTCCAGCCGATGATCGGCGGCGGCGGCCAGGAGTTCGGCCGCCGGGCCGGGACCGAGAACGTGGCCGGGATCGTCGGGTTCGCGACGGCACTCTCGATGGCGGCCGGCGAGCGCGACGCCGCCTCGGTGCGGGTCGCCGGATTGCGGAACCGCTTGGAGCGAGCGATCCTTGCGAGCGTGGAGGGCGCATGGATTAACGGCGGCGGGGCCGCACGGCTCCCGGGCACGAGCAGTGCAAGCATTCTCGACGTCGACGGCGAGCAGCTCCTGGTTCGCCTCGACCTCGAAGGTATCGCCGTCTCCGGCGGCAGCGCCTGCGCCTCCGGGGCGCTTGAGCCGAGCCACGTCATCGCCGCGCTTTCGGGCGAGCCGCGCGGTAGGTTCGGGACGGTGCGCTTCTCGCTCGGCCGGAGTACCACCGCAGAGGAGATCGACCGGTTGATTGCGCTACTACCG
Source organism: bacterium (assembly GCA_021790935.1). Taxonomy (GTDB): domain Bacteria; phylum Vulcanimicrobiota; class Vulcanimicrobiia; order Vulcanimicrobiales; family Vulcanimicrobiaceae; genus JAJYFL01. The sequence goes on along the minus strand of JAJYFL010000001.1, from coordinate 23,809 downwards.
GGGATTGTGGCCGAGTTGCGCGCATTTTCAGTGGTCCCCAAGTAAAATCACTCTCCGGACGGGGAATCGGGAGGACCCGTCCGGAAGCCGTTAACGGAGGTTTTCGTTGATTACGGGCTTCGATTGGGCAATCGTTCTCGACGTCGGGGTTGGCGTCGGCATCTTCGTGCTCGGCGTCTGCGGCGGCATAGCCATGCTCGCTCTCGCGCGGACGTTCGCTCGCGTCAATAAGACCTTGGACATCGTCGACGAGCAGGTCTCGGATTTGGGGAAACCGGTGCGCGATACGCTGGCCCACGTCGGCGGCATCGCGGATACGGCGGACGAAGCGATCGCGCGTCTCGCGGGCGTGGCAAAGGCACTGGAGGACGTTTCGGCGACGGTCTCGCAGACGGCCAAACTCACTCAGCAGGCAGTGACGCCCACGATCGTCAACGTCGGCGCGACGCTCGGCGGCATCAGCGCGGGCCTGCGCCGTTTAGTCCGCGGGCGATCGGGTAACGGTAGTGTCGAACACGCCGAACAGGTAGATTGACGGGAGAAAAGCACATGGGCAACGAGAACGAGGGACGCCGAGGCGGCGGCGGCGGTGGCAGCTTCTTCGCGGGTTTCATCCTCGGCGCGGTGGTCGGAGGCACGGTGGCGTACCTGATCTCGCAAGAGGATGCGCGTGAGTTGCTGGTCGGCAAGGCTCGAGAAGCCGGCAACGTCGCGGCGGACGCCACCGGAGATCTTCGCGGCAAGGTCTCCGATTTCGCAAGCACCTGGCAGAACAGCGCGTCGGATCTGTATTCGCGCGGACGGCAAGTCGTCGACGGCGCCCGCGCGAACATCAACGCGGCGGTGGAAGACGCTCGGACGGCGAGCGATGCCATCCGCAACGAGATGTCACACAACGTGCCGGACGCATAGGTGGCTGCGTGGATATCAAAGTAACGGTGCGCGCGGAGCAAGGCGGCACCTACGTCGTAGATCTCAACGGAGAGATCGATGTTTATACGTCGCCGAAGGTGAAGGACGCGCTCGGAGATCTGATCGATAAGGGGCATTACAGTCTCCTCATCAACCTCGAGAAGGTTCGCTACATCGATTCGACCGGTCTTGGGGTCCTTATCGGCGGGCTTAAGCGCGTTCGCGAGCACGGCGGGAGCGTACGCCTGGTCTGTACGAATCCGCAGATAAGGAAGATCTTCGACATCACCGGGCTGGTCAAGATCTTTGGGATTTACGACGATGAAGAGGCCGCGATGCGGGCGCTCGTGTGAGCATGCCCTTGCCGCAACCGAGCGGCACGACGGACACCGTGGAGTTACGGATTCCGAGTAAGGCCGAATGGGTGGCGGTAGCGCGGCTCGCCGTGGCTGCAGTTGCGAGCCGGCTCGATTTTTCGATAGAGGATATCGAGGACGTGAAACTCGCCGTTGCGGAAGCCTGCACCAATTGTATTCAGCATGCGGTCGGGAGCGACCAGATCGAGATCGTCTGCGAGCGAGCGCCCGGGGGGCTGACCGTTCGCGTTCGCGACAACGGGCGCGGTACGCGCCCCGAAGCCATTCAATCGCGGCGGGTCGAGGAGACGCGCGTCGGTGGGCTGGGTGTCTTTTTGATTCGTTCGCTTATGGATACGGTCGAGTATGACGTGCATCCGGATTGCGGGACGAATCTGGTAATGACAAAAAAAGTTTCGAGCTGAGCCGTGCAACGGCACGCTGACGACGAGCGCTGGGATCGCCAGAAGACTCGCGACGCGTTCGTACGCTTCGCGCAGGTCAAGGGCCGCCCTGAGGATCCGGAGTTCGAGCGTTTGCGTAGCGACCTGGTCGTCGCGCATCTCAACTTGGTGCGATACCTAGCGGCCAAATTTGCCAATCGCGGAGAGTCGCTGGACGACCTGATGCAAGTCGGTACGCTTGGGCTGCTCAAGGCCATCGATCGTTTCGATATCGCGCGCGGCGTCGAATTCACCACGTACGCGACGCCGACGATCGTCGGTGAGATCAAGCGGCACTTTCGCGACAAAGGCTGGGCCGTCAAAGTTCCGCGACGCCTGCAGGAGTTGAACCTCTCCGTCAATCGAGCGATCGAGCGGCTCTCCGTGAAGCTCGGGCGCAGCCCGACCGTCTCCGAGCTGGCCGGGCACCTGCAGGCCACCGAAGAGGAGATTCTCGAAGCGCAGGAACTCGGGCAGGCCTATAACCTGCTCTCGCTCGATTCAGAATTGGCCGGCGACGGCGATCGGAAATCCCAGCGCCTCGCAGATTACGTCGGCACGAACGACGCGGGTCTCGAGTTGTTCGAAGACAGAGCAAATATCGAACGTGCGTTCGAAGTGCTAACGGGGCGCGAGCGCGTGATCCTGTATCTGCGCTTTTACGAAACCGTCTCGCAGACCGAGATCGCAAAACGCCTCAACGTCTCGCAGATGCACGTCTCCCGCCTGCAGCAGAAGGCGCTCGAGAAACTCCGCCGCTTCTTGGGCGAGTAGCGCCGTCAATCGGTACGGGGATTTTTCCCGCGACCTTCTAATGTAGCCTGGTCCGATGAGAAGCCAAGAACTGCGTCAAGCCTTCGTCGATTTTTTTACGGCGAGAGGGCACAAGCACCTACCGTCTGCCGGCTTGATCCCCGATCGAATGTCCACCACGCTGTTTACCATTGCGGGCATGGAGCAGTTCGTGCCGGCCTTTCTCGGCGACGAGCCCGCCCCGGCGCCCAACGTCGTGACGGTGCAGCGCTGCCTTCGCGTTGCCGGGGCGAAGAGCGATATCGAAAACGTGGGCCGTACGGGCCGCCACGGAACGTTCCTCGAGATGCTCGGGAACTTTAGTTTCGGCGGATATTACAAGCGCGAGGCGATCGGTTACGCGTGGGAGTTCGTGACCGGGACGATGCGGCTCGATCCCGCGCGGCTGGCCGTTACCGTGCACGTCGCCGACGAGGAAGCCGAGCGTATCTGGCGAGAGGAGATCGGCGTTCCGGCCGAGCGCGTCACGCGTTTCGACGAAGACAACTTCTGGACGATGGGACCCACCGGCCCATGCGGTCCCTCGACGGAGATCTTCTACGACAGCGGCGCCGAGAACGCGCTCGGTCCGCAGGACGACGGGCCGAATAAAGGCAATCGCTGGGTCGAGATTTGGAACGTCGTCTTCCAGCAGTACAACCGGGGCGCCAACGGCCGGTTGACGGAGTTGCCGCGCAAGCAGATCGATACCGGAGCGGGTCTAGAGCGCATGCTTGCGGTCGCGAACGGCATGTCTTCGATGTACGAGACCGATCTCTTTACCGATATCATCGACGCGCAGCCGCCCGTCGGCCAGACCGCGCTCTCTCCGAAAGATCGTCTCGAGCGCCGAAACATCATCGCCGACCATGCGCGGGCGGCGACGTTTCTCATCAACGACGGCGTCTATCCGGGCAACGCCGATCGCGGTTACGTGCTGCGCTTCCTGATTCGCAGAGCCATCCGCAACGGCCGGCTATTGGGGTACCCAAACGGCTTTCTCACGCAGCTCGTACCGGCGGTCGTCGCCTCCCTCGAACCCGGCTACCCGGAGCTGCGCGCAAACCAGGCACGTATCGCGCAAGCGCTGCTGGCCGAAGAGCGAGCCTTCGACCGCACCCTCGAGCGGGGCACGAACATGCTCGATCGTCTGCTCGAGGAAGCCGAAGCGAACGGAACGCGCCGGTTGCGCGCAGCCGACGTCTTTACGCTACACGATACCTATGGTTTTCCGATGGAACTCACGCGTGAGATCGGCGTCGAGCGCGGAGTTACGCTCGACGCCGAGGGCTTCGAAGGCGCGATGAACGAGCAGCGCGAGCGCGCGCGCAAGGATGCTGCGGCGAAGCGCTCGGTCGTTTCGACGGCGGAGTTGCCCGCGATGCGCAGCGAGTTCGTTGGTTACGACGGTTTGGAATGCGATGGGACGATCGTCGCGATCCTCAAGGAGCGGCAATCGGTCGAGGCGCTCGAAGCCGGCGAGAACGGGGCCATCCTCCTCGACCGCACGCCGTTCTACGCCGAAAAGGGCGGCCAGATCGGCGACCGCGGAACCTTTTCGGCGCCGGCCTCGGCGGGCGGAACGGCGCCGGCGGATTTCGACGTACGCGATACGCAGAGCGTCGGCGAAGCCGTCGCGCACCACGGTACCTTGCTCGCGGGCGTGCTTCGCGTCGGCGATACCGTGCATGCCGCCGTTCATCCGGAGTGGCGCCGCGAGATTCGCCGCCATCATACCTCCGCGCATCTGCTGCAGCGCGCGCTCAAGGACGTCCTCGGCGAGGAGGTGGCTCAAGCAGGGTCGTGGGTCGGCATCGACCGCATGCGTTTCGATTTCCGTTCGCCTACCGGCGCGCTCACGCCCGAACAGAAGCGCGATGTCGTGCGCCGAATCAACGAGATGATTCGCGACGACGTTCCGCTACGGACGCAGGTGCTGCCGGTCGCGCAAGCGCGTGCCTCCGGTGCGATCATGATGTTTGGCGAAAAGTACGGCGAGAGCGTGCGCGTCGTCACCGCCGGACCGTCGGTCGAGTTTTGCGGAGGGACGCACGCGCGCTCGACCGGCGAACTCGGGCTATTCCTGCTCTTGAGCGAATCCTCGGTGGGCAGCGGCATCCGCCGCATCGAATCATGCGTCTCGCGTGCGGCCGAAGAATACGTATGCAGGCAGCAGGACCTCGTGGGGGAGCTGGCTGCGGCGCTCGCATCGGCGCCCGACGATCTGCTCGAGCGCGTCGCCAAGATTCAGCGCGACGTGAAAGAGATGCAAAACGCAGTCGGCACGTTGAAGGCGCGGTTGGCCGCCGAGGAAGCGCAGAGCTACGTGGAGCGTGCGGAGCGAGCCGACGGCAAGACCTTTGTGGGAGCTGTCGTTCGCGATACCGGTGCGGAGGCTCTCCAGTACCTGAGCGGAGCGATCCGCCGGCGGCTCCACAGCGGGGTTATCGCACTCGCCGGCATCGACAACGGTGCGGTCAGCATCTTCGTTAGCGCCAGCGACGATTTGGTGCGCGCCGGCGTTCACGCCGGCGATCTCGTCAAGCTTGCAGCGCCGTTCGTCGACGGCAAAGGCGGCGGGCAGCCCGCACAAGCTCGCGGCGGCGGCAAGAAACCGGAGGGGGCCGAGGGTGCGGTGCGCGCTATTCGCGAAGCCGTTCTGGGTCGCTAGGAGTTTCTCTGCCTTGAGCACCTCTCCATCACCGGGTCGTGCTCTTGCCGGAGCGGCGCTGGCCTGGATCGCGCTGCTCGGCGCGGCACGGCCCGTCCAGATCGACTCTCAGGTGGTCTTGCAGCGCTACGCGGCGAAGCTGCTCGTTGCCGCATCGCCGCCCGCCGTCATCTTTACGTATACGGTTTCGCAGGCTGGCCCGCACGACATCGAGCAGACCCACCTTATCTATCGCAGCGGGATTCACGTGCGCGACGAGACGCTGGCGGTCGACGGAGTCTCCCTCAAACAGAAGTTCACGCGCATCGCGCGGTACCGCGACCGGTACGCGATCGCGCGCATCGCTCCGCGCACGTCTACCTACACGTTTCTCTTCGAACGCGTAACGCGCGAAGGTTCCCACTACGATTATACCTACGCGGCGATCCCGCTCGTCACGCTGGGTGGATTCGTAGTCGACCGGGTGACGATCGACGGAGCGACGTATCTGCCGTCGAAGATCGAATTCACGGCGAGCGGCGCTACGATATCGGGGAAGGGCGTGCTCTATTACGCGCCTTTCGGCAGATACTGGATGCCGGTCCAGGCGTCGGTAGCCGCCAAGGTTGAGGGCCGTCCCGCCCGCGAGCGCATAGCCTGGAGCGGCTACCGCTTTCCGGGCAGCCTGCCAAAATCGACGTTCGTCCTCCCCAAACCGCTGCCGGCGCCGGTTCTTCCAACCTTCTAACGTGGACCCTAACGTGAATCGAACCTACTCGCGGATTGCGGGTTGGCTGGCGTGGTTGGTTCCGTTCGGCGTCTACGCGGCGTCGCTCAACCGCGCCGTAGCCTATTGGGACACCGGCGAGATGCAGGTCGTGCCGTGGATTCTCGGCATCGCCCACCCGACGGGCTTTCCGGTCTTCACCATATTCGGGTGGATATTCACTCACGTCGTAGCGATCGGTCCGGTCTCGATGCGCATGTCGCTGTTCTGCGCGCTTGCGATGAGTTTGACCGCGTGGCTCGTCTACCGGACGCTGGCGGAACTCGTCGACGCGCCGTGGGTGGCGATGGCGTCCGCGTGGCTCTTCGCGTTTGGGGACGTTGCGTGGACGCGTGGGACGCGAGCGGAAGTACACGCGCTGGCCGTGTTCTTTGCCGTGCTTACGTTCTACTGCGCCGTCAGGTGGTACCGTACGGCACGGTCCACGGCGTTGGTCGGCGGCGCGCTCGCGTGGGGACTCGGGATCGCCACCCATCCGATCGTGGCGCTGCTCCTGCCAGCGCTCCTCGTGCTGTTTTTCGCGCGGTTGCGCGCCGTTCGGGCACGCGCGCTCGTCCTCGCCGCGCTCGCGTTGCTTGCAGGCGTGTCGTTTTACGCATACCTGCCGCTGCGCAGCGCCTACGTCGACCGAGCGCGGCTCGACCCTACGTTACAGCTCGGCGAGGCGCCGGGCAAACCGTTTTGGGACGATGACGATCCGTCGACGTGGCGCGGATTCGTAACGCTCGTCACGGGATCGCAGTTCCACGCCGGAGCGAGCGTTGCATCGATCGTGTCGCCGCAAACGTACGTGCGCCGAGGGCCGGAATACCTTGAGACGCTGGCTGCCGAGTACACGCCGCTCGGGGTATTGCTCGCGCTCGTGGGTCTCGGAATGCTGCTGGTGCGCGATCGGCTCCTCGGCATCGCGGCACTTCTCGCCGCTTGGGTTCCCACGGCGTTCGCGTTTGGATATACCGTCGAGGCGGATCGGGATCGCTACTACCTGACGTCGTTCGCGATCGTTGCCGTCGCTGCCGGATACGCCGTGGCCGAGTTGCTGCGTCGCCGGCCCGCGTGGCGGGGCGCCGCGGCCGTCGCCCTGGCCGCGATGGCGCTCGGGCAGCTCTTCGTCCACCGCGATATCTTCGGCCAGTGGAACTCAAGCGGCGCCGAGTCGGTGATACGGACGGTGCGGCAACGCACGCCGCCGAATGCCATTCTCATCGCCCCGTGGATCTACGCCACGCCGCTGGCTTATGCGGCCTACGTCGACCGCAGCTTGGGGAATCGCATCGTCGAAACCGCGTGGCTCGAAGACGACGCAAGCCACGTGCCGGTGTGGGCCAAGACCCGCCCGGTCTACGTGGTCGGGATTCTCTTCGGCTCCGTTCGGGGGTACTACCCTCAGCCCGTCGGCGGTGACCCGACGCTTTACCGGATGGTGAAAGATTGAAGGTACGCCGTTCGCTTTACGCCGGTCTCGTTGGCTTTGCAGTAGCGTTGCTGTTCTCGCATGCGCGTTCGACGCCGTACGACAATTACGTGCTCTTCGCCAGCGCGGTGCTGCACGGCCGCTTCTGGATCGACTGGCCGGGCCCGTATATCGACGCCGTGTTGTGGCACGGCCACCGCTACATCGTGAACGATCCCTTGCCGGGATTTCTCATGATCCCCTTCGTTGCGCTGTTTGGAACGGCGGCAAACCAAACGCTGCTTGCGGTCGTTCTCTGCGGCATCACGATCGGCGCCGCCTGGGAGTTGTGCGAGCGCCTGGGAGTCTCTGGGAGAACGACGTTTTGGCTGTGCGCCTTCTACCTTGCCGGCACCGATCTGCTCTGGGCTTCGATGCTCGGCGATGTGTGGTTCGTCGCGCAGACGTCGGCCGTCTGCTTCATGACGCTGGCGCTGACCGAACTCGCCGGGAAAAACCGGCCGTGGCTCGTCGTGCTGCTGTACGCCGGTGCGATCGCCTCGCGCTTTACGGCCGTGATGGCTTTACCGGCGATCGTGTATTTGATTGCCAGCGGCGGTCTCGGCGCGCAATCGCGGGCGCAGTTCGCGCGCGGAACGCAGCTGCGCCGCGTTCTGCTGCAGACGGCAGCGATCTTGATTCCGGCCGCGCTGCTTTGGGTGGGGTACAACTTCGCGCGCTGGGGCGTTCCCTGGGACCGCGGCCACACGATCTTCTTCCACGAGGATGCGATCGGCGCACGCAGCGGGGAACCGTTCTCGTTCGCTAACCTGCCGTATCAGTTATGGTCGTTTTTCGTGCAGATGCCGGACTTCTCGTCTCGGTGGCCGTGGATTCGGCCGACGTTCTCCGGCGTCGCGCTTACGTGGACGAGCCCCGCGCTCGTGCTGGCCTTCTTCGCTCGCAGACCGCGTTATCAGGTCGTGACGATGTGGGTTGCGGCGTTCCTGACCGCGGGGCCGTCGTTCCTATACTACGTGAACGGTTACGCCCAGTACGGCATGCGGCACACGCTCGACTTCGTCGCGTTTCTCTTCGTTCTGATGATCTTCGCGGCGCGCGAGCGCTTCGTTCTCTGGGCAGAGGCGCTCGTTACCTACTCGTGCATCGCGGGTCTCTACGGCGTGTGGTACTGGAACGTCTTCGTGCGCCCCGGCAACTAGGAGCGGCTAGGACGCCGTCATCGGCAAGCCGCCGATCGGGGGGCGGCTCGGGTCCGGCGCCGGCGTGCCGTGGACCATCTGATAGAGGAACCAGTACTCGATCTCGTCGTTCACGTCGGCACATTCGCGCCAGACGGTAAACCAGTTGACGATCTTCCATGGGATGCTGACGATGAGCCCGACGACCGAGAGCGTGCAGATCAGCATGATAATCCCGGGGCGCGTCCGGCCCAGATAGAAGTGATGGACGCCGAAGATGCCGAGAAAAAACGCCAGCAGGAACGCCACGACGGGCTCCTTGCGATAGCAGTGCATCTGCGCTTCCAGCGCGAGAAGTTGCTGCGGCGCGAGTTGCTGCTTGAGCATCATGTTGTGTACGTTCATCCGGTCCTCCACGGAGCGGTCCCCTGCCGGTTCGATCTACCGCGGCACGAGCCGCGATGTTTCGCTCATTCGTCCTCGCCGGTGGCCCCCCGAACGAACGACGAGGCGTACAGGATGGCGACCACCGCGAAGACGGCTAGTGCCGGCACCGCGGGGAGCGACGGCCGGAGCGCCGAGGCGATGAAGTAGAGCGCGAAAATGGCACTTGCGTAAGCATAACGCCGATGGCTTCGCGGCGTCATGCCGTAGACGTCGGTTTCGTAGAAAGTACCGTTCGCCGTGCGGCTTCGCAACCAGGCGACGACGCCCGTTCCAAGCGCGCACAGCAGTCCGGCATAGCTCCACATCCCTTCCCCTTCGACCCGGATGCGGGCCGCGCTTGCCGCCCAGCGCCGCCCGGGCGTGTTACAATGTTACCATGACTCGCGCCTCACTCCACCGGCTCCTTGACCAACTCCCCGAGGCCCAGATCGATCGCATCGCCGAACTGCTCGACGCGGTACGACGCAACGATCGCGTGGCGATCCAACTCGCGCTCGCGCCGGAAGAACCGGCCGAGGACGATGAGCGCAAAGCGTTGGACGAGCCCGCCGATGCGTCGGAGCGCGGGCAGGCGCACGCCTTCGAGGATGTCCTCGCGCACTTTCACTTGACCCCGGACCAGCTGCGCTAGGTGCCCGTCCGGTTCGAGCCCCGCGCCCTCAAAGACGCTGAGCGTCTTGCCGAGGCGGACCGGCTCGCGGTCTTGCGGGAGATTGCCGCGTTCGTGGCCGGGCGCGCGCCCAATGCCGACATTCGCAAGCTGCAGGGGCGAGCGGCCTATCGTCTGCGGATCGGGCGCTGGCGCGTCTTGTTCGAGCGTGCGGATGCCGTCGTCGTCGTGCAGCGCATCCTTGATCGCAAAGACGCCTATCGCTAGACTCGGAGCGCGCGGACGTATTCAGCGCTTGCCGGCTACGGCTCCGGCGTCGTCGAGAGTGGCCGGCGCGCCGCCTCGAATCGCGCGGCGGCGAGCCCCAGCGCGAGCGCGATCGCCGCAAAGACGAGCGAGGTCACACCGGCGAATGGCGCACCCAGCCGCCCGAGCAGCCCGGTTGAGATTGGCGGTGAGACCATGCCGGAGAGCGAGTCGAGCGAGGAGCTGACGCCGAGGACGGTTCCCTGGCGTTCGTTTGCGGCGGCATTGCTGATGAGCGCCGTGATGCCCGTGTTCGCAAGCGCCATACCGATGCTGAAGAGCAAGAGCACGCCGGAGAGCGCCGGAACGCCGTGCACGAACGGAACGAGTGCGAACGAAAAGACCAACGATCCGAGACCAAGGCTCGACATGGAGCGGTCACCGAGCCGGTTCGACAACCGGCCGACCAGCACGCCGTTGATGATCACGTTCGAGATCGCAAAGAGCGAAAAATAGTAGTCCGCCTCGACGAGCGTAAAGTGAAGCTGGGCTTTCAGATAGAGCGCGATAACGCCGAACCAGCCGTAAAGCGCGAGCGAGAGCGCGAGCTTTTGCCATAGGAAGCGCGAGACGTTCGGATCTCGAAACGTCTTAGCGATCTCGCCGAAGCCGACGCTCTGGCCAACCTCGCCGCGCTTGCCGCGCGTCTCCGGCAGGAGCGCGAGCGTCGCGAGCAGCGTTACGAACTGTAGGGCCGACGCCGCCAAGAACGGCGCCACGAATCCATAGTGCGAAAACAAGATGCCGGCGCCGACCGGTCCGAAGACCATGCCCGCGCCGAAGGTCGCGCCGATGTATCCGAATGCGCGCGCACGTTCGCGCGGCTCGACCACGTCTGCAACGTAGGCCTGCGTGATGCCGATGTTCCCGCCGGAGACCCCCTCGACGATGCGCGCGACGAAAACCCACGCGATGTTGGGTGCAAAGGCGAGCATGCCCCAGCCAACCGTCGCGCCGATTTGGCTGACGATCAGTACGCCTTTTCGGCCGATGCGGTCGGAGACGTTGCCCCAAATCGGTCCGGCGATGAGCTGGCAGAACGAGAAGACGGAGAAGATGAAACCGACGACGAGCGGCGATGCGCCGAAATGCGTGACGAAGTACGGCAGCATCGGTATCAGCATGCTGAAACCGAGGATGTCTATAAACGTGATCCCGAGGATGGGCAGCAGGCGTCTTATCAAAGCCTACCGCCCACCGGGGCGACGGCGCCGGCCGACCCGGAACCGCCATCCAAGCGAAGTCGCCGTAATGCGGGCATACGTGGCCTCCAGAAAACCCGCCGCGCTCGGCCGGTTGCAGAGCGAGGCAGGGTCGTGCGCGCGGGGCGCGAATCGTCGTCGGTCGCGCCCAGATGGCGGAATTGGTAGACGCGCTGGTTTCAGGTATCAGTGGCCGCAAGGCCGTGGGGGTTCGAGTCCCTTTCTGGGCAGTATGTGCTTGCTCGATCACAATAATTCCGAATTACTGGTATTTACGGCACCCCTTCGTAATTATTGGGATTAACGTGTCATCGTGAGGTTTTTAGCGAGCCCTGCCGTGAAGAGGACGACTTTCGGATCGCGGTGCCGAGGCGCGTACGAAGCGTTCCGGATGCGCATCGCAGGCTGCGTCGAGTACAGTCTTGCGGAGTTCGGCGCCGAGGAGCGCGCTAGTCCGTCCCTCTCCTAGCAATACACGCAACCGAAAATGCCGCGCCGTGCCTTCAAGGCCGGGGACTGCTAATCTCGGGCTGAATGGCTCGACCATACGGAGCTACCGGTTGACAAGGCGGGCTCGCCGGCGTAGAGTACTACTAACGAATTAGTTGTTGGGAGGACCTCGTGGCTCGCAAGAGATCCAGTACCCTCACCGAGGCGGAACTCCGCTTGATGGAAGTCCTATGGCAGAAGCGCCACGCCACGGTCACGCAGGTCGCGGAAGCGCTGCCGCCGCCGCCGCTCGCATACAACACCGTGCTGACCACGATGCGCATCCTGGAGAGGAAAGGCCACGTTCGCCATGACGAGGAGGGCCGGGCGTATGTGTACGAGCCCGTGATTGAAAGGGAAGATGCGGCCAAATCGGCCGTCGGTAGCGTGCTGAGCCGCTTCTTCGGAAACAATTCCGGGGCCCTCGCACTACGTCTCATTGAGGAGGGCAGCCTCGGCGAGGACGAGATCCGGCGGCTGAAGCAGCTCATCGACGCGTACGAGGAGAAGGGCTGATGCACGCCGCCGTTACGTTCTTGCAATTCTTCGCACCGGCGGCAGTTACCGCTCTGTTCAACAGCCTTTGGGAGGCCGCCGTGCTCGCGCTTGCGGTGTGGCTGCTGCTGACGTTCATTCCGAACGTCAATGCGGCCACTCGGTATGCGGCGTGGGGTGTTGTGCTATTCGCCTCGGTCCTGCTGCCGCTCGCGAGCACATTACCGCACGCTCGGATGCAAGCAGCTGTGGGGCGCCCCTCTGCTTCCGTTCGATCCGCGGTACGGCCCTCGGCACGCTCGGCGGCACCGCTGCGCGTCGCATCGGTTCCCCTCGTCTCACAACCGCCGCATCGCGTGCGCATCTCGGTGCCCGCGCTCGCGGGCGTCGTACTCTTCGTTCTGTGGATGGCCGCAGTCTTCGCGCTTCTGGTGCGCTTCGCCGTCAATCTCTACCGCTTGGAACGGCTCAAACGCGATGCGTTGCCGCTGCCGCCCGAATACCGCGAACGCTTGCCGCATTACGGCGGCCTTCAGAGGGGCGCGCGCGACGTGCGCCTTTGTACCTCCGACGCGATCGAGGTCCCGGTCGCAGTGGGGTTATTCGATTCAATGATCCTGATCCCGCGCCACTTGCTCGAGACGCTTTCGGAGGAGCAGATCGATTACATCGTCCTGCACGAACTCGCGCACCTACGGCGCGCGGATGATTGGAGCAACGGCGCGCAGCGCGTCATCCAGGCGTTGAGCTTCTTCAATCCGGCGGTGCTCTTCATCGGCGCACAACTTGACCTCGAGCGCGAGGTTGCGTGCGACGACTGGGTGTTGCGGCAGACGAGCGACGCACGTCCCTACGCATCGTGCCTCACCAAGATGGCCGAAGTGACGGGTTGGCCGCATCGCGCGGTCGCCGCGCCCGGCGTCTTCGTAACGCGGCGCGGGCTTTCGATTCGGGTCGAACGCTTGCTGCGCGCGGGACGCAATATTCGTACCAGCATTGCCCTGGGGCCGACAAGCGCTCTCGCCGTCGCTCTGGCCCTTCTTTTCTTCGTCATGCTGAACGTCACGCCGTCGTTCGCCTTCACGCTTCCGCAGGTCGTCGCAAAACGTGCGGTCGCCGCCGCGATTGCGCGGACGCCATCGCCGAGCCGGGCGGCCACCGGCCGCGTCGCGGTTCCTGCGGTGCACATACATGTGCCTGCGCGGACGATTCGAATTCCGGCTATAACCATTCACGAACCGGCCATACGGATCGACAGGCGTGCACGCACGATCGCGATCCCTACGCTGGCACGCGGAATTGCGCGCGCGAGTGCCGGGCTATCGCTCGGCGCAGGCTGTATTGCCTGCGACTACAGCGGTCAAAACCTCGCCGGGTACGACTTTCGCAATCGGTCGTTCATCGGCACCGACTTCAGGCGTGCCTCGCTGCAGAATGCTGATTTTTCGGGATCGACGCTCACCGGCGTCGACTTCAGCCATGCGAACCTGCGCGGCGTATCCTTTCGTAACGCAAATCTCACCGGATGCGACTTGAGCCATGCCGACCTTACCGGCGCGCGCTTTGACGGCGCGCGGATGACCGGGTGCGATGTCGACGCACGCGCTCTGGCCCCCGCGCAGGCGCGTATGCTGCTGAACGTCTGCCGGTCTGGCTGTGACTTCAGCGGCGCGAACCTACGCGGGCAGAATCTGCGCGGCATCAGCGTGGTGGGCGATAACCTGAGCGGAGCCGATCTACGTGAATCCGATCTCTCGCAGAGCTCGTTCAGCGGAGTCGATCTCAACGGCGCGCACCTTCGAGGAGCAAAACTCGACGGGGCAACCTTCATCGGCTGCGACTTCTCGGGCGTCGATTTGTCGGGCGTAGACTTGAGCCGCGCCAGGATCGTCGGCAGCAAACTGCGGGCCATGTAGCTTCCCCAGCGTTCAATCCCTCTGCAGGGCCCGTGCGGTACGAGCCTGGTTTCCTGCGCGCTTCTACCGGAGAATGAGAATGAATACCCATCGGAAATCGATCATCTGTCTAGCAATCGCGCTCGCGCTGGCGTCCCTGTCGTCCCCTGCGGTCCGCGCGGCCGGTGACGGCATACCGGCGAGCTGCGTCGGTTGCGATATGAGCGGTGCGGATTTGCAGGGCCGCGATTTGCAGGGTGTCTCGTGGGTCGGCTCCGACCTTGAGCGCGCAAATTTGCGAAACGCGGACCTCGCTCATGCGAACTTCGCGGGCGTCGACTTGCGTCATGCAGATTTACGCGGTGCCGATATGCGCGACATGCGCCTCGCTGGGACGGACATGCACGCCGCGAGGCTGCGCGGCGCCCATTTCGGCGGCACCGAGATCGCTGGGGTCGACATGAGCGATGCACGCGCGCACGGCGTCGTGATGGCGAACATCGATATCGCCGGCGCGCGCTTTCGCGCTGCCGATTTTGCGAGCGCTTCCTTTGCCGGCTCGCGGCTGGCGGGCGACGATTTTCGCGGGACGAATCTACGGGGCGCCGACTTTTCCGGGGCAGTTCTGTGCTTGCGCGAACGCGACGGCCGCATCGCTTGCAGCGACTTTGCCGGGGCGGATCTACGAGGTGCAACGCTGGTCGGCGTTCAGATCTGCAGCTCCGCGCGGTACGCGCGACGTTGCGCGCCGTTGACGGCGCAGATTCTGCGAGAGCGGGCGCACGCCGATCTCACGGGCGTCCGAGGTATATGAAACGTGTTCGTCGCGTTGATCGCCGCCGCACTGATCAAGGTTCCGCAAGCAGCGAAGCCACCGTCCTTGCACAGCGTGCATGCAGCCGGGTGGGAAAACGCCGCGCACCTCTCGCTGGCCTGGGATTTGCAGAGGCACAAGCCGGCCCCATTTCGCACGACGGTTCTGGTTAGCGCGGACGCGAAGTACCTCTACGTCGCGTTCGAGGCGCGGCAGTCCGTGCCCGTGGTGGAAACCCAGCATACGAACGACGTCGGCTTCGGAACCGATGACGAGGTGACCGTTGACCTGTGGCCGTCGGGTGCGAACGGCTTTAGTTACGAATTTGCGGCGAATCCCATCGGCACCCATTACCAGTCATCGTCGGAAAACTCGGCGTACGAGCCGACGTGGTGGTCGTACGGGCGCATCACGTCCGGCGGCTACGAGGTGACGATGAAGATTCCGCTCGATGTCATGCGGGGCGCCGTGGCGGGGCGGGCCTGGCTCGCGCAGTTCTCACGATCGGTCGAATCGACCGGCGATATCCTCGTTTGGTCCTACAACCGGAATGAAACCTCGCCCAATGCCGCCATCTTTGCCGGACGGTTGAGCGGCATCGTACCCGCAGCCGCTCGCCCGGAGCCGCGCCTGCAGGTCTACAATCTTGGGAGCATCGCCGGCGCGAGCGCCGGCGGCTCGACCGCGCGCACCGGCGTGGACCTCTCCGTGCCGTTTACCGCGACCTCGTCGTTCTACGCGACCATCCATCCGGATTATTCGAACGTCGAACTCGATCAACAGACCATATCCCCGACCGCGTACCGGCGCATGTATCAAGAGGTGCGTCCGTTCTTCACGCAAGGGCAGCAGGCATACGACAACTTCAATTGCGCTATCTGCTCCGGTATCATTCCGCTCTACACGCCGGCGATTCCCACGCCGCGCGATGGGTATGCGGTGGAAGGAACGCAGGGCGCTTTCCAATACGGAGCCTTCGACGCTGTCGGGAAGGCGCGCATCGATCAAGCGCAGGCCATCGGCTGGCACAACGGCTCGCAGACGCTGAGCGCTTCGTTTCAGCGCGTCGGCGTTGATATGCCGGGGTTTCACGACGACACCAACGAGGTCGGCGTTTCGTACGGCGACAACAAGCACATTTTCAGTTATTTCAACTACGGTGCCGATACGGGGTCGCGCGTCGCCGACGGGGCGCGTGCGCAGCTCTACGATCTCGGCGCGGGCTGGTACGACCCGACGACGACGATCGCCTTCAGTACGCGGAAGATCGGGCAGTACTTCAATCCGTACGACGGTTACATCTGGCATCCCGACGTGGCCGGATGGGGCGGTTTTCTTTCCCACGCGTGGCTGCAACGGCCCGGTGCGGCGATTCGCAGCATCACGGTCACAGGGGTGCTCGACCGATACCACGATCGCACCGGCGAACTCGATCAAACCGATCAGTCGTGGAGCTTCGACCTGCTCACCCGCGGTCTGGTTGACGTAAACCTCAACGGCGGTTCGAGCTACCTTCGCTTGAATGACGGCAGCTTCGCGCCGGTCACGCAGAATACGCTCGCGGTAACGCTCGGAAGCGGCGCGCAGAACACGAGCGTCAACAATGGCGCGCAGCACGGCCAGAGCGCGACGCCGACCACCCTGGCATACAGCACGGGCCGCTTCGGAGGCGGCCGGCTCGATTACTGGTCGCTGACGAGCACGCGGCGCGCAGGGGGCACCGGCTCGGTCTCTCTGGAACTCGATCGGAGCAATCAGTTCATGGACGCCGGCCCGCGCTACGAGCAGTGGCTCGAGCGCGTTGCCTACACGCTGCAGTCCGGGCCGAACGCTTCGTTCGCGCTCGGCCTACGGCGAATCATGGGCACGGCGCCGGTGTTGGGAACGGCGCCTGTCTTCCAAACGGGGTGGAATCTCTCGGCTGCCTACCACCAAATCTTGCGCGGGCGGGACGAGATCTACGCGGTCTACGGCGACGCGAGCGCCTTCTCGACCGTTCCTCAATTCATCGTGAAGTGGATCCATTATTTCGGTGCGGCCAAGGGGACGTGAGCCGCGAACCGCACCTGTCGGAGCACACGCTCGCGCACCCTCGCCAGCACCGGTGCCACCACTGACGATCACGCGCATCCGCGCGCTTCGCCTGTGCACCGTGCTCAAGCGCTTGGTCTACCCTGCGGTCGGGCACATCGCGCATGGACGACAACGTGATCGTCCGGAGCAGGTCTCATTTCAATGACCGCGAGCAGCTACGGACAGCACGCTTCCTGACACACCCGGCCCACAGCAACTGGTTCGGCAACGATTGCAGCGGAACACCAGAGACGACGAGGAGTCGCGCAAGAGTACGATCACATGCCAAGCTCGGCAGGATGGTAACGCCGAAAACTAACCCGCCCACCGAAGCGGGTCGGGTTCAACGGTTTGCCATCCGGGACGCGCCGGGGTGTAATCAGCCGACGTAACCGACGACGGCGTGTTGGCTCAAAGTACACACCAAGAATGTACGCGCCTCTCTTTCAGCGCTCGGTGACGCACGATGCCACCCTTTGCATCCCCGATATGGTCCAAACCCCGAATTACATCGCCGGGCCGGTCCCGCAATGCCGGAAACCGACACTCCGGGGTCGAAAAGCTCGGCCGTATGGGGATACCGGCTTGAACGTCATGAGCGCGTTCAACTCACTGATCCTGACGTCGATCGCAACCCGCTACGGCTTCCCCGTGGCATTCGGGAGCGCGATCATATTCATGCTCGTCTTTCTCGCGAGCATACTCTTCGTTGTCAACCATCCCAGTTACGCACGGCTCGTCGGCAACGCGGAATTCGCTTGCGGTGCCGCATAGGGGCGATGAACATCATGAAACGCCTGCTTTGCTTAACGCTCGTCGTGCTTTTAGGCGTGCGACCGGCGCCGAGAATGACCTCCGCTGCGGACTCCGCCGCACGAACCGTCGACACGCGGCTGTCCAACGGGCTGCACGTGGTCATCGTGCCCGACGGTCTCGCACCCGTGGTCACGGTCGTCATTTCATACGCCGCGGGATCCGATCAGGAGACCAAACCGGGGGAGGCGCACGCCGTCGAGCACATGATGTTTCGCGGAACGCGCTCGATCTCGGCGAATCTGCTCGCGGATCTCGGAGCTCGGATGGGTGCGCAGTACGACGCGAACACCTCCAACGAGTCCACCAACTACTATTTCACCGCGGCCGTGCGCTATCTGAACGTGATCCTTCACATCGAAGCCGATCGGATGCGCAACGCGACGATCTCCGAGAGGGACTGGGACCTCGAGCGCGGCGCGATCGAACAGGAAGTGCGCGCGGACGAAAGCAATCCGAACTTCGGGCTGGCGCAGAGAGTGCGTGAAGCCCTTTACGCCGGAACGCCTTACGTTCGGGATGCACTCGGGACCGTCAAGAGTTTCAATGCGATCCAGGCGCCGGATCTGCGCTCGTTTTACAACGCCTGGTACCATCCCAACAACGCGACCTTGGTGATCGCGGGCGGCGTCGATCCGGCGGCGACCCTGCGCGTGGTACGAACCGAGTTCGGGAAGATACCCCCCGCCAGGCTTCCGTCGCGCGCACCGATCGCGCTGCAACCGCTGAAGGCGCAGACCATCGACGCGACGCTCGACGTGCCGGTGGGGAGCGTCGGCTTTGCCTTCCGTTTTCCGGGCTTGAGGTCGCCCGACTACGCAGCCGGCCAGATTCTGATCTCAGCCCTGGACGACCCACGCGGCGCGCTAGCCGACCTTGCCGCTTCCGGTAAAGTCTTGGGCGCTTCCGCATCCGTGTCGACGACGGCCGAGTTCTCGACCGCGAGTCTTTCGGCCGTCGTGCGGCCAGGCACGGGTACTGCCGCAACACTTGCGACGCTGCAGCAATCGCTCAAGCAGATCGTTGCACGGGGCGTTCCTGCCGACGCGATAGCAAATGCGAAACGCCGAATCTTGGACGCGCGAGCGTTCGACCTCACGTCGATTCCCGGCACCGCATTCGGGTGGGTGAACGCGCTCTCGCTGGGCTTACGCGGGCCTGAGGTGTTGCGCAACGCGTACTCGCGTGTCGGTGTCGCGGACGTCGACCGCGTGCTGCGAGCGTACCTGGGAACTTCGGATCGTTTGGCTCTGCGCGTCTCGCCCGGCGGGCTGCCCGGACGACGCCGCACTCGTACCGGCGGCGGTGAAAACGTCGTCAACACGAATCCCAAGCCGGAACCATTGCCCGCTTGGGCCGCGGCCTCATTCCACCGGCCGCTCGCACCACCGCACGAACCTGCGAACACCAAGACCTGCGTCTTACCCAACGGCATCAGCGTGATCGCCACGCGCTCGCGCTTGGCGCCGGTCGTGGAGATGATCGGAAGCATCGAGAACAACCAAACACTCTACGCTCCCCACGGACGCCAGGGCGTAGCCGAGGTGACCAACGCCCTGATGAGTTGGGGAACGACGACCCTCGATCGCAAGGCATTTGCCGCCGCGGTGGAGGCGATTCCGGCAACGATCCGCGTGGGGACGAGCTTCGGCCTGAGTGCGCGAGCTCGCGATTTCGATCGCTCGCTGGCGTTGCTCGCCGACGACATGTTGCACCCGCGGTTCCCCACAGACGGCTTCACGCTCATCCAACGAAACTACCGCAGCATCCTCGAATCTCAGCAGAGCCGGCCACCCTGGGAAGCGCTTCTCGCGATGGATTCAGGTTTGTATCCTTACGGGGATCCGGTGCGCCGCCATCCAACCCCCGCGTTCGTTCGCGCCTTGACGCTCGACGACGTTCATGCGTGGTACGAGAAGGCGTTTCGTCCGGACGAGACGAGGATCGCCGTCGTTGGCGATGTCGACCCGGCCTACGCCTGCCGCGAGATCGCAAGGCATTTCGGCGCGTGGAAGAACGACGGGCCGAAACCCATGTTCGGCTACCCGATGATCCCGCTCAATGGGCCGTCGTCGGCGACGATCCCGTCGCCGACAACGGCACAGACCTACGTGCAGCTGGGTGAAATCATCCCAATCCACCTGTTGAATCCGGATACGTATGCGCTCGAGCTGGCCGATACGATCCTGACGGGAGAAGGCACGGCGTCGCGCCTGGTCCAGGATCTGCGCACGCGGCACGGCTACGTGTACGGCGTCGGCTCGAATCTCGACATCGGTCATCAGCGCTCGACGTACACGTTTTCATTTGCCGCCGACCCGAAGAACGTGAGCGCGGCGGAAGAGGCGCTTCTCGCCGACCTGCGCCGCCTGCAAACGACCGACGTTTCGAACGCGGATCTAGCGCAGGCGAAAGCCACCTGGCTTGCGCGCAGCGAGCTGGCTCGCGACAGTTACGGCGGTCTGGCCGACAATCTCCTCGGTTCTGCGTGGTTTCCCGGCAACGCCAAGCGCAATATCGGGATCGACTGGAAGGCGGTGCTGAGCGTTACGCCGGCGCAGGTTCGCGAAGCGATGACGAAGTGGGTTCGCCCTGGGGACTTCGTCCGCGTCTCGATCGTTCCGCAGACCGCACCGTGACAAGGCGAATTTCATCGATGCAATCTACTCCCACTGCGGCGGTCTCGACCTCATGCGGGAATCCGCTTGAAACGCGGAAGACCCTCTCTTTCAGCGATCTCGAATTCGATCTTGATCCTAACGCAGGCGCTCGCAGCTGGGCTACTGCCGGCCTGCGAACATCTTGCCTTGGCAGCTTTGCGCTTGTTTCCAGTCGTCGGTCGAGATCGAGCCAGCGTACCAGCGGCGCAGCATCGCTTCCAGCACCGTGATCTTGAAGCGGCAGGTGCCGTCGAGGCCGACGGTCGTTTGCGCGGAGTCGTTCGCCTTCTTCTGAGCCTGGGCGATTTTCGCGGCGGAAACGTGCTTGGCTTTCATCTGCGCGATCATGCCGGGGTCGAGCACGACGGTGTTCTTGACGGTGTCGATGTATAACGTCGCGTCGTTGCCGCTGAAGGCGCTGGTGCGCAACAGGCTGACGGCGGTGATATCGAGCCCGAAGAGCGGCAGATAGCTTACGTTCCACTCGACCGCGGGCTGATGGTGATCCAGCGTCCGCACCATGCATCCCATCGAGAAGCCGCAGTCTCGGAATCCATCGGGCACGGCGCGCTGCTGCGCGGAAAGACTCGTCGCCATCTTCATCGACGCGAATCCGGGCAACAGTTGCCCGGCACACGCATCGGCCGCAATGAAAGCCATCGGCGAGATGGCGTTCATCGTATCGATCTCTTCGAGCAGCGCGCGGAGCGCATCTACGTGAAACGTGCACGTTTCACGCATGCGGGCGATCTGCGCTTCCTTTGCGCCTTCGATGCGTACGGCGAGCACCGCGAGCGGCGGCGAGACGCTGGTCAGGTGCAGCGAGAAGGTCGTGGTCTCGCGATGCCCGCCGTCCTGCGAGGTGACGGAGCGCGTCACCGACGCCGGCGTGGCGTTCGAAAGCGCGCCCTCGAAGCAGCTCCAATTCGAGCCGCAGTTGAGAACGCCGGCCAGAGCTGCTGCAAGAATCATCTCACCCCTCCTGCGTTAGTGGCGTCTATTTTACGAGCGAGACGTCGACGCGACGGTTGAGCGCACGACCGCTTGCGGTTGCGTTGTCGGCTACCGGACGCGTTAAACCGTAGCCTTTCGCCGTCAAATGGCTGGCGGCGATGCCGTGTTCGGTCAACCACTTGACGACGGAGTTAGCCCGAGCAACTGAGAGCGCGAGGTTGTACGCCGCACCACCCTGATTGTCCGTGTTCCCGGCGATGATCCAATGCGAGGAGGGGCTGCTCTTGATGAGCTGCGCGATCGTCTCGAGCGATCGAAGGCTGTCGGGGCGCAGCTTTGCCGATGCGGTGTCGAAGTGGATGTCGTAGATGGCGACCGATCCGTTGCGCTGGATCTCCCGTTTCAAGTCGGCGATGGTTTCCGTATGGCGGCGCAGAGCGAAGTTTGCAACGCCGTGGTTTCCGGCCGGCAGATCGAGGAGTTGGACCTGGCTATCGTATCCTATGGCGCTTGCTCCGACGGATACCAAACCGGCCGGCACGCCGCGTAACGCGCAGCGACCGCCCGCGTCGCTGGACGTTGTTACCTGTGCGGCGGATACGGCGGCTCCGGCGATCGGCTTATGCGTCGAAGCATCCACGACCGTGCACGATATCGTGACGGTATAGCGGAAGCCGTGCGGATTGACCAAGATACGCACGAAATTGATTGCATAGCCATCCGGCGCGCCCGTCGTAGGATCGTCGATGTAGAGATTGACGGTGCCCGCACGTAGGATCGGCCAATATTCGGGCAAGAGACGCAGCGTTACGAGCTTACCGATCGGCCCCGTCTGATCGAGCTGATTGATCGGCTGTTCGAACGATGGAATGCGCGTTCCGTTGAGCGAGACTTGGAAATGCGAATGAAAGACCGTCGGCTGAAAGTCATCGAGGAACATCTGAAAGAACACCTGGTGAATCTTGCTCGGCAACGCGCCGACGGCGAGCGGGATCGCTTGCGGCAGATTGTCGGGGCGACTGCTGCACCGTGAGTAACCGTCCGCGGGGCGGCTCTGCAGGTCCGCCTGCGTCACGCCCGTGCCCAACATGCTGCGATCCGTTCCGGGCGCGGCGCCGGGCCGCGGCGTGCAAACCCATGGGTGTACCGGCGTCGAGGCGCCGGAGAAGGGCGTGAAGTGCCTTGGCCATCCGAATCCGAAATTGTCTATGGCGCCGGTGCGTACGACGAGGTCGGCCTCGGGACCACCGACGGTTCGTTCCGTTTCGTCCGCCCAACCCGCCGGAAGACCGGGCGGCGGCGTCGGTATCGTCGGCTCCGCCGTCGGCATTGGCGACGCGGTCTCGGACGGCATAGGCGAACCCAATGGCGAGCTCTCCGCGAGCGCGGGCGATGCGCTCGCTACGCTCGCTGGCGGCTCCTGCGCCGTTGCGTGATTCGATGCCCAAAGCCGTATGCCGATCACCGCGAGGGCCAAGGCGACGACGATGACGGTGCCGGCAATCAAACGCGTACGCATCATCCGCACAACTTGGCGTAGAGGCCGGTGAGGCCTGCGAGGATCGATGCAAGCTTGTCGCCGCCCTCACCATAGAGCCAGTTTGCCCACGCGCCGGTCGCCGCCGACATGGTGGCGTTGCAGAGCGCCTGCGCCTCGCACTTCGCGGGCGCGCCGGCCATCGAGCCGCCTTTCGCGAGCACGCCCACGGACTCGCTGAGCAAGCACAGATCGAAGTCGGAGACGAGGGTGGCATGGTCGACGGCCGCGGCGGCGACATCCGAGGTGCGGACGTACTCTACCTCCGCCTGCCCGGCGCCCGATTCCATCCGGCCGATCGTCGAGCCGGATTGTGGATCGATCTCCCACCACGCGACGTGCGAAGCATCGCCGACGCGCACCGGCTGCGTTACCGCGACCACGGCGCCTCGCGCGAGCGAGTCTCCGATTGCGGCGGCGGCGAACGTTGGAACGGGCGGCGGAGCCGCCGAGGGTGCGACGGCAACCACCGGCGCCGCCGCACCGGCCCGCGCAAAGACGACGCGCGTGGTCACGGGCTGCGCCCCCACGGCCATCGCGAGTTGCGCCTCGTCGGCGTTCTCGATTATCCCGCGCGCGAGATTATCGGCAACGGCAGCCGACTCGTTCGAGCCGTCCACGTCCATGGCGGACTCCGCGATGTCGAAATCGTTGCGCGCGATCAGATGCGAGCCGTCCCAGTCGAGCACGCGATGGACGAACGCAATCGCCGGGCGATTGAAGAAAAACTCGGTCCCGCTCTTCGCATTGATGAGCGCACGCAGCAGCTCGTCGCTTTCGAAGAAGCGCATCACCGGGAGCGGATACGCCTCTTGCGCGCCGGCAGGCGGCGCTCCGCGCTGACCGTTGGCAAGGTAGCCGAGCACCGCTTGCAGTTCGTCGGCCCCCTGCACTTCGCGCATCGCCAAGAACTGCGGATCGAGATCCCCGGCGGCCGCAATGCCGTAGTAGTTCGTCGTCAGCGCGTAGGCGGTTCGTT
>JAJYFL010000018.1 GCA_021790935.1 bacterium | reverse complement strand
CCGCAGTTTTGCGAACGCGCATCCGGGCGGGGCCGCTCGGCACGCCGCGCAAGCCGCCGCGCCGGTAAGAAGTAATGCGGCGCGATAATCAACCCTCCGGTAAGGAGTTAATCTGGCGTGACGCGGGGCGGTCGGTGAAGCCGCGATAGATCCGGATCAGCGTCTCCTTCTGGTCGGTGGTCAGCCTCGGGTCGAGCCGGACGGCGTTCTCCACGCCGTGGCCTGGCGTAGCCTCGGTCTCCTCGTCCAGCAGGCCGGCCTGGGCGTACATGCTCTCCGCCGAGATGTGCAAAGCGTTGGCGATGCTCTTGAGAACGTCGGCCGAGGGCTTGTAGATCCCCCGTTCGACCTGGCTCAGATAGGGATTGGATATCTTTGCGACCTCCGCGAGCTGCCGCAGGGAGAGATTGGCCAGTTCGCGCTGGCTGCGAATAAAGTCGCCGAGTCCCTTCCAGGCGTCATCGTTTTTCATTTTTCCGTCCCTTCTTCCGGGAACGCGCTCTCTTCACGTCGAGCGGCGCCGCCGTCTCGTTCTTCACGTAGGGGCCGGGCGCAGCCTCGCCGCTTGGCAGGTCGCACGGCGTTACCATCGGGCCCGCGTGCTCCCGAACCCAGACCGCCCAGTCCTCCCACCAGCTCCCCTGTCGGCAGGCGGCCGACTCGCGCCACTGATCGGCGCTTTGGCTGCGGTCTACGCGCTCCGCGGTCCAGTGGCACGACTTGCCGTTTCCAGGCGGGTTGACGATGCCGGCTACGTGTCCGGCGTTGGTCAGCGTGTACCGTACGTCGTCCCCCGAGACCAGACGCACGCCTTGGTAGGTCGAATGCCAGGGCGCGATGTGATCGGCCTCGGCGCCGAGTACGTAGAGCGGGGTGTGAACGCGCCGCAAGTCGATCGGGGTGCCGTCGATGACGAACGCGTTCGGCGTGGCGATCAGATTGTGGAGGTAGCAGGCGCGCAGGTACTGCGAATGCATCGCGGCGGGCATTCGCGTGCTGTCGCCATTCCATGCGAGGATGTCGAACGCCGGAGGCTGCTTCCCCATGAACCAGTTGTTGACGACGTAGCTCCAGATCAGATCGTTCGCGCGCATCCAGTCGAAGGTTCCGGCCATCTCGCCGGACTCCAGATACCCACGCTCGTTCATCTTCTTTTCGAGGCGCGCGATCGTGACTTCGTCGGTAAAGACGCCGAGATCGCCGGGTTCGCCGAAATCGATCATGGAGTTCGTGAGCGTGGCCGAGGCGATGCGGTGGCTCTGCCCTCGTGCGGCCAGATACGCCATGAGAACGTATGCCATCGTGCCGCCCAAGCAGAGCGCAGCAAGATTCGTTTCCTTGGCACCGGTGATGCGTTCGACGGCGTCGAGCGCGTCGAGCAGCCCCTTGCGCAGGTAATCGTCCATCACATAGGAGGCCATCGAAGCATCCGGGTTGCGATAACTCATCATGAACGTCTGATGACCGTGGCGCACGGCCCATTCGACGAACGAGCGCCCCGGAGCGAGATCCATGATGTAGTATTTGTTGATCCAGGGCGGGCTGCAGAGCAGCGGAATCGCATGCACCGTAGGCGTTTGAGGCTCGTAGGCGATGAGTTCCATCACGTCGTTGCGATAGACGACGCGTCCGGGCGTCGCGGCCAGGTTGACGCCGAGTTTAAAGGCAGACGTGTCGACCTGACGCGGCATGCCGCGGTTGCTCCGGACGTCGTCGGCGTAATTCATCATGCCGCGAATCAAACTATCGCCGCCGGTATTCATCGCTTCCTTGACGACGGCCGGATTGAGCCACGGTACGTTGCTCGGTGAGAGCGCGTCGTTGAACATCGACATCGCGAAGCGGGCCTTGCGCCGCGTCGCTTCGGGGAGGCGCGAGCTCTCGATAAGTTGCAACGCGGCTCGGGTTTGCACGAGATACGCTTCGAGCATGCTCGCCAACCACGGATTGTCTTTCCAAGCGGCATCGGCGAAGCGTTTGTCGCCGGCCGCCGGTTCCTGCACGGGATCGCTCGATTGACCGGCGAGCCGTTTGAGGAGGTTGAGCCCCGCGCTCTGTTGCGAGATCGAGAGGGTTGCGAGCCACGTCATCATGCGTACCGGATCCGCCATGGCGTCGGCGAAGACCGCGCGCACCGCATCGCCGAGCGACGCGGGATCCAACCCCGTAAGGTCGAGCCCGTAACTGAGATCTTCCGGCAGCACGGTCCCCATCACATGTACATGCCTCCGTTAATGTTGAATACCGCTCCGGTGATATAGCCGCTATCGTCGTCGATCAAGAAGCGTACGGTGCGGGCGATCTCATCGGGCTTCCCCAATCGGCGCTCGGGCGTTCGCGCGATCGCCGCTTCGATGGCCGCCGACGGCATCGCCGCGACCATCTCCGTGTTGATGAAACCAGGCGCGACGGCATTAACCGTGATGCCCCTGTTTGCCGTCTCGAGCGCGACCGTTTTGGTCAGGCCCAAGAGGCCGGCTTTGGCGGCGGCGTAGTTGGCCTGCCCGACGTTACCCGAGAGAGCGACGACGGAGCTGATGTTCACGATGCGACCGTATCCGCGCTCGATCATGTGATCGAGTACCGCCTTGGTCATGAAGAAGGGTCCCGACAGGTTGACCTGCAGAACCGCTTGCCATTCGTCGACCGTCATCTTGCGCACGGTGTGATCTGCCGTTATGCCTGCGTTGTTTACCAGGAAATCGATCCGTCCGTGTTCGCGAAGAATCGCGTCGACGGCGAGTCTGCAGCGATCGTACTCGCCGACGTTCCCTTCGTAGAAATGCACCCTCGACGCCTGGCCGTTCAGCGTAGCGCGCAGCGCTTGCGTGCGCTCGCGGTCGGCCGGCAGACCGAGCACCGCAACGGTTGCGCCGTCTCGGGCGAGGAGGCGGCTGACGGCAGCGCCGATGCCGCGAGCGCCGCCGGTTACGATGCCGACGCGCCCGCTGAGTGTGGATATAGTCATGCGCTAGGTTTACCTAGCGCATGCGCGGTGTCCTTTTATGCGTATTCGACTCACATATCGAGCCCGCCGTTGACGTGAAAGACTGCGCCCGTGATATAGCTCGAGTCGTCTTGGAGTAGGAAGCAGACCACGCGAGCGACCTCCTCGGGCTTGCCGAGGCGGCCCAGCGGAATCTTCTCGATCACCTTATTGAGTGCGGCTTCCGGTATCGCGGCGACCATCTCGGTGGCGATGAAGCCGGGCGCCACGCAGTTTACGGTGATGCCCCGATGAGCCATCTCCAGAGCCAGACTCTTGGAGAAGCCGAAGAGCCCGGATTTGGATGCGGCGTAGTTCGCCTGGCCGACGTTGCCGGTCTCGCCGATTACCGAGCTGATATGGACGATGCGGCCAGAGCCACGCGCGATCATATGTTCGAGGACGGCTTTGCTCATGTAGAACGCGCCGTGAAGATTGACGGCGAGTACGTTTTGCCAATCCTCGTGCGTCATTTTTCGGACGGTCTTGTCAACCGTGATGCCGGCATTGTTGATCAAAAAATCGACCCGGCCGGTGAGCGCCAGTACTTCGCCGACCACGCGCTCGCAGTCCGCGGCGACGTCGACCCTGCCTTGGTGAATCGAGAGGCTCGCCCCCTCCGCAGCGAGTTCTTGCTGCAGCCGCTCGGCCGATTCGCGCCCCTTGCTGTAGCCCGCGGCGACGTGCGCGCCGTTGCGCACGAGCATGGTCGTAATCGCGGCGCCGATGCCGCGCGTACCGCCGGTGACGATGGCCACCCGTCGTTCGAACAACCTAAGCCTCCAGCTCTCGAAAGCAGCCATGCTGCTTGGACTCGTGCTGTCTTGGCAGCATAGCACGAAAAACGCGCGGCGGCGCGGGCAGATCGCTTAGCCGGCCGGTCAGAGTTTCATGGCCTTGCGAATCAGCCGGTCGCGAAGATCTTCGGGCAGCAACGCGATCGCGGCCTGGATCCTCGCCGGTCGTCCCAGGAGGTAACGCGCCCGTGGGCGCGGTGCGGTCAGCGCACTCTCGATGGCGCGCGCCACGTCGTCGGCTTTCATGCCGCGGCGCTCCTCTTCGCCGGCCTGCGCCGCGAGCGCGGCGATCGCGCGCGCGTAATACCGCATCGCCTCCGGCGGCATGCTCGCGATCAGGGCATCTTTACCGGCCCGTCCCTTCTCCCAGATCGGCGTCGCGACCGGGCCGGGCTCGACGAGCGCTACGCGAACGCCCGAATCGTGCAACTCGACGCGAAGGGAATCCGCGAGCGCTGCGAGCGCGTGCTTCGAGGCGGCGTATGGTGCGACGAACGGCGGCGAGAGGCGGCCGGCGATCGAGCCGACGAAGACCAGGCGTCCGCGCGTCGTACGCAGCAAGGGCATGAACGTTTGCGTCACCGCCAGCGCTCCGAAGACGTTGACCTCGAACTGGCGGCGCACGGCGTCGAGGGGGAGAAACTCGAGCGGACCGGCGACGGCAACGCCCGCGTTGCTGACGACCCCGCGAAGCGGTACTCCGCGCAGCGCGACGCTCCGCGCGGCTTCGGCGAGATCGGCCGCGTTCGTGACGTCGAGTATCACGGGGCGCAGGTTCGGGTGAAGCGCGGCGAGGCGCTCCCCGTCGGCTTCGCTGCGAACGCCTCCGAAGACGATCCAGCCGTTGCCGGCCAAGCGAAGCGCGGTGGCCCGACCGATGCCGCTCGACGAACCCGTTACGACGACGGCCCGCTCGGCGGGCATCTGCGTAGGAGCCGGCGGAATCTTCACGCGCGCCGTCTTCGTTCCCAGAAAGAACGAAGCCCGCATTGCTGCGGGCCTCGTTCTTTCGACAGGCTCGGGGTGACACGGGGGGTTACTCGCGGGGGTGGCGGCGGCGCGGCAGGCGGCGTTCGCCGCCGCCGGCTGGGGCGGGGGTATGCGGTGTCGGCTCCCGGCGCTCGCTGTGCTCGCTGCGCTCGCTGTGTTCGCCGTGGCCGTTGGAGGAGGCGCCGGCGAGCAACGCCTTGCGCGAGAGGTTGATGCGGCCTTGGCCGTCGATCTCCATGACCTTGACCATGATCTCGTCGCCGACCTTGACGACGTCTTCGACCCGCTCGACGCGCG
Source organism: bacterium (assembly GCA_021790935.1). Lineage (GTDB taxonomy): Bacteria > Vulcanimicrobiota > Vulcanimicrobiia > Vulcanimicrobiales > Vulcanimicrobiaceae > JAJYFL01. Next base: position 29,781 of record JAJYFL010000018.1, on the reverse strand, counting down.
TCGGCGCGAGCTGGCTGATGTGGACCAGCCCCTCTTTACCGGGGATGATTTGGACGAAGGCCCCGATGTTGATGATGCGCGTGACGGTTCCCATATAGGTTTCGCCGACGAGCACCTCTTTGGTGATCGCCTCGACGATCGCGCGGGCCTTCTCGGCCGACTCGCCATCGAGCGAGGTGATGAATACCTTGCCGTCGTCCTCGATGTCGATCTTGGCGACTCCGGTATCGGCAATGATCTTGTTGATGACTTTGCCGCCGGGTCCGATCACGTCCTTGATCTTCGCAGGATTGATCTGCACGACGATCATGCGCGGCGCGAACTTCGAGAGCTCTTCACGCGGTCGTGCGATCGTCTCCTTGAGTTTATCGATGATGAAGTGTCGAGATTTCTTGGCTTCGGTCATCGCTTCGCGCATGATCTCGATCGTGACGCCCGCAACTTTAATGTCCATTTGAATGGCGGTGATGCCGGCTTTGGTCCCCGCAACCTTGAAGTCCATCTCGCCGAGGGAGTCTTCCAAGCCCTGGATGTCGGTGAGCACGGCGTACTTCTTACCTTTGAGAACTAAGCCCATCGCGACGCCCGCAACGTGGTCCTTGATCGGTACGCCCGCATCCATCAGCGCGAGCGTCGATCCGCAGACCGAGGCCATCGACGACGATCCGTTCGACTCGAGCACTTCGCTCATCAAACGCAGCGTGTAGGGGAACTCTTCCTTCGGCGGCAGGACGGGAAGCAGCGCGCGTTCGGCTAGATGGCCGTGGCCGATCTCGCGGCGTCCGGGCCCGCGCATCGGGCGCGTCTCGCCGACCGAGAACGGCGGGAAGTTGTAGAAGTGCATGTAGCGCTTGTCTTCGAGCGCCACGATGCCGTCGAGGCGCTGGGCATCCGAGATCGAGCCGAGCGTCGCCGCGGTAAAGACCTGCGTCTGGCCGCGCGTGAAGACGCCGGAGCCGTGAACGCGGGGCACGTAATGCACCTTGCTCCAAATCGCACGGATCTCGTTCGGTTTGCGACCGTCGGGACGGATCTTTTCATCGACGACCATCACGCGCAGTTCGTCTTCTTCCATGGCCTTGACGACCTTCTCGAAATCCTTGTTGCCCGGCGTTTCGAGCAGCGCTTTGATCGCTTCGTCTTTCTTGGTGCAGCGCGCGACGGCTTCGGCCCGCGTCAGCAGCGCGAACGCGGCCTCGCGTTCCTGCTTTTCGACGACCCGCATCGCTTTGGCGACGTCCTTGGCAAAGGTTTTGCGAATCCACTTTTCCAGGTCGGCATCGACTCTCTGTACCGGGAACTCGCGTTTGGGCTTCGCGACCTTCTTCGCAAGTTTGTCGATCGCGGCGACGATCTTCTTGATCTCGGCGTGGGCGTACTCGACGGCGGCCAGGAACTCGTCCTCGGATATCTCGTTTCCGCCGCCCTCGACCATCATCACCGCATCGGCGGTACCGGCGATGACGATATCCATGCCGCCGGTCACGTACTGCGGCAGCGTCGGGTTGCAGAGGTACTTTCCGTTCTCGTCGCGGCCGACGCGCACGGCGGCCACCGTCTTCGCGAACGGAATATCGGAGAACGCGAGCGCCGCACCGGCGGCACAGACGCCGATGACGTCGGCATCGAGTTCGGGGTCGACCGAGAGCACCGTCGCGACGATCTGGATGTCGTTGCGGAAACCGTCGGGGAAGAGCGGGCGGATCGGCCGGTCGATCTGGCGCGAGCTCAGCACCGCATGCTCGGGGGGGCGGCCTTCGCGTTTGATGTAGCCGCCCGGGATCTTGCCGGCGGCGTACATCTTTTCTTCGAAGTCGCAGGTAAGGGGGAAGAAGTCGATGCCTTCGCGCGGTTTGGCGGAGGCGGTGACGGCGCAGAGCACGACATTTTGGTCACCATAGCGGACCAGGGCGGAGCCGTTCGCTTGTTTTGCGAGCTCGCCGGTCTCGATGGTCATCGTGCGCCCGCCGATCTCTAACGAGATGGATTCAGGCACAAATACTCCTAATTATTCTTGTTTTGTCTTCTAATTGAATCGTGATGGCTTCGGCTTCGGCCCGCTTTGAACCTGGATGCCGGCCGGGTTTCCCCCGTGAGGAGCCTGCAAAGCAGCCGGTCCCCTGCCCTCATCCGCAGCGGTAAGACCGCCCGCCGGTTCGAAGAAGCACCCACATGAAGCGAATCCCGAGTGCCTTCCTGCTGCTTTCGATGATGCTGTCCACAGCGTCGGCCTCCGTACCGAACCGGCGTGAGATTCCGGCGAGCGGGGCGCACGCCATGGTCGTTACGGAGCAGCACTACGCGACAAACATCGCTTTGGCGGTCCTCAAACGCGGCGGGAACGCGGTCGATGCCGCAGTGGCGGCTGCGTACGCGCTGGCGGTCGTCGATCCGTGCTGCGGCAACATCGGCGGCGGCGGGTTCATGATCGTCCGCATGCACGACGGGCGCGAGCGCTTCATCGATTTTCGAGAGAAGGCGCCGTTGCGGGCGACGCGCACCATGTATCTGGACGCGGCGGGCAACGTGGTGCCCGGGCTCTCGATCAAAGGATATCTCTCGGCCGGCGTTCCGGGCACCGTGATGGGGATGGAGGTCGCGCGTAAGACGTTCGGCACGATGTCGCGCGCAGCGCTCATGGCACCGGCCATCGCGCTGGCCCGCGATGGCTTCCGCGTCCAGCCGGGAGACCTTATCCCGTTCGCAGGCGCGGCCGCCGAAGGATATGGGGGCGCGTATACGTTTGCGAAGCAGCCGAACGTACGCGCGATCTTCATGCGCGGCGGCCACCTGCCGCGCCCCGGCGACGTGCTCGTGCAGCGGCAGCTCGCGAGAACGCTCGAGCGCATCTCGCGTGGCGGCGCGCGGGCATTCTATCGGGGTGCGATCGCGCGCGCCGTCGTCGCCGCGAGCCGCGCGCACGGCGGCATCCTATCGCTCGCCGACTTTGCGCGGTATAGCGTGGATATCTCGCGGCCGGTACGATGTGCCTACCGGGGCTACGAGATCGCGTCGGCACCTCCGCCGAGCTCCGGAGGCGTGACGATATGCGAGATATTGAACGTGCTCTCCGCCTACCCGCTAGGCGCGTGGGGCTGGCACTCGGTTAAGAGCGCGCATTATACGATCGAAGCGGAACGGCGTGCATATGCCGACCGCAACGAATACCTCGGCGACCCGCACTTCGTTCGCAACCCCGTTGCGCGGCTGCTATCGCCGCAATATGCGGCCAAGCTGCGGGCGGAGATACGACCGCTTCGAGCGACGCCGTCGGTGCTCGTGCATCCGGGGCTGGGCCCGGTCGGGCACGAAAATCTCGACACCACGCACTTTTCGATCGTCGACCGGTGGGGCAATGCGGTCGGTGTGACCTACACGATCAACGACTGGTTCGGCGCCGGCGTAATCGCCGGCGACACGGGCTTCTTTCTCAACGACGAGATGGACGACTTCACCAGCAAGCCGGGCGTTCCGAATATGTTCGGCCTCGTGCAGGGCGAAGCCAACGACATTCAGCCCGGCAAACGTCCCCTCTCGTCGATGGCGCCGACGATCGTCACGCGGAACGGCAAGATATTCATGGTAACGGGGAGCCCGGGCGGCGCGCGCATCATCACGATCGTCCTCGACACGATCCAAAACGTCATCGACTACGGCATGAACGTGCAACAAGCGGTCGACGCCCCGCGCATGCACATGCAGTGGCTGCCGGATCAAGTCCAGTACGAACCCGGGGCCTTCCCGCCGGGCGTCAAAGCCTCGCTCGCGAAGATGGGTTACGCGTTCAAGGAGATTCCGTCATGGGGATCGGCGCAGGCGATCGTGGTCGATCCGAAGACCGGCGTGCGTTATGGCGGCACCGACCGGCGCCGGCCGTCGGGCCTGGCCCTCGGCTATTGAGGCGGCTGGGCCTCGTCCAGCGCCGCGAGCAAGGCGCCGGTTCCGCCCGGACCGAGCGTCTCCGCCTCTACCCCCGCGAACTCCCGCGCGAGCCGCGCGCCCTCCGCAGCGCCTAGCGCGTGCTCGACCGATACGAAGATCATCTCGTCTTCTTTGCGGATGTGAGCGCGGATGTGATCGGCATAGTCGAGCACTGCCAAGGTTATGGCCGCCGCCGAGCGTCCCGCGATCGCCTTCTCGATCTCCGCGTACAACCGCCGGCCCTCGCCGTGTTCCTCGAGAAGCACCTCTGCCAGATCCGCCAGCCTGGAATTCTCGCGCATCGCCGGGAAGAGCGCTCGCTCTTCTTTGCCGTGATGGTTTTCGTCGGCGAAGCGGCGCAAGAACTCTACGCAGGCGAGCAGAAACGGCCCCGTGCCGTCGCTTTGCGGTTCCGATACGGCACGCTCCATGCGCTCGACCACCGCGAGAATGATCTCGTGCTCCAAACGGAGCGGGTCGAGCGTGCCGATCATGCCGCTACGCGCTCCAGCCGCCGTTTTGCGAGCAGCGCCGCGCCTAAGGCGTTGACGATCTCCGGGGTTTCGGGAATGTTGATGGGCATTTGAAGCATCTCGGATAGCGCTCGAACCATCCCGCGCTGGCGAGCCATTCCGCCGACCAGCGTGACCTCGGGTTCGATGCCGACGCGCTTGAGCAGCGCGATTGCCCGTTCGGCGAGCGAATTGTGAACCCCGCGCAGGATGTCCTCGACGCTGCGACCCTGGCTCACGTGGTTGATGATCTCCGATTCCGCGAGCACCGCGCAGACGCTCGAGATCGTCACCGGGTCTTCGCCTGCGAGGGAGAGTTCTCCGACTTCCTCGAGCGTCGTCTCGATGTAGCGCGCCGCGCGTTCGACGAAACCGCCGGCTCCGGCCGCGCACTTGTCGTTCGACTTGAACTCCTTGACCCGTCCGATCTCGTCCACGTGAATCGCACGCGAACTCTGCGATCCGATGTCGATCACGCAGCGCGTCTTTGGAAACATCGCCGTCGCTCCGAACGCACCCGCGCTGATGTCGGTGACCTGGGTATCGCGTTCGGGATAGCTCGAGCGCCCGAAGCCCGTCGTGATGAGATAGCCGACGTCTCCGCGCGAAGCGCCGACGGTAGCGAGTGCGGCCGCGAGCGCCGCTTCGACCGTCTCTTCGAACGGCGGCTTGGTTCGCGCGATATGCCATCCGCGCAGTTTCCCGCCCCGGTCGATCAGCGCGATCTTCGTCCCGCGCGATCCGATATCTATGCCTGCAATTAAAGTCATGACGGTCCCCTTACGCGACGTTTCCGGTAGAATGCGCGAGCCCGCGTTCCAGAGCGAAGGCGGCGGCCCCGATCGCGCCCATGTAATGCGAGTCCTCGCAGACGTTGAGGTGAAGCCCGAGTTTATCTTCGAGCGCGCGTACCATCCCGACGTTCAGCGAAACGCCGCCGGTGAAGGTGATCTCGGGCTCCAGACCTACGCGCCGCACCAGGGCGACGGTGCGAGCCGCGATCGCGCTGTGGATGCCGCCCAGGATGTCCGGAACTTTCTTGCCTTGCGCCAAGTACGCCATGATGTCGGACTCGACGAAGACGGTGCACACCGTCGATAGGCGTACGGGATTGCGCGCCTGCAGCGCGAGGGCGCCGATGGCGTCCAGGGGCACGGCGAGGACCTCGGCGGCGGTCGCCAAGAAGCGCCCGGTACCGGCAGCGCACTTGTCGTTCATCACGAAATCGAGAACCTCGCCGTCGAGAACTTTGATCCCTTTGGCGTCCTGGCCGCCCATGTCGATGACGGTACGCGTGCCCGGAAACACCGAACACGCACCCTTGGCGTGGCAGCTGATCTCGGTGATCTGAAAATCGCCGAAGGTAACTTTGAACCGGCCGTATCCCGTGCCGACGACGCAGACGATATCCGACCTCTGCATGCCCGCCGATGCGATCGCCTCGTCGAAAGCGCGCTGCGCTGCGCGCGTGACGTTGGCTCCCGTATCGGTCAGCGCGCGCGCCACGATTCGGCGTTCCTCGTCGAGAACCACGCACTTGGTTTGCGTCGAGCCGACGTCGACTCCGGCTGCATATGCCACGTTCGTACTCCTAGGCGCCCGCCGCAGCGGTCAGCTTGCGGTGAGCGAGCGATTCAAAAAACGCGTCGATGCGGGTGCGCATCTGCGCCTCGGAAAAATACCGCGGATCTTCGAGATCGGATTCGACCAGCAGCGTTGGGACGCCGCGCTGCGTGAAGTAGTCGCGCATGTCCCCCTGCCCTGCGGAGAAGAGACGGCAGCTCTTGACGGAATGGATAACGAGCGCATCGGCGTTCCACTCCTTGAGGTAGCGGTCGATCTGATCGTACCGCTGTAAGAAGTTGCGGTTGGTCAGATTCCAGGTTAGCAAATGTTCGGCGATGCTCTCCATCGGGTGGTCGGGGTCGTGCGCGAAGCCGAACTCCCATAGGCCTCCGACGGTGGAATAGGTCGATGCCACCGCCACGGCGTTCCAGCGGGCGAACATGTCGCGGAATACGCGCAAGTACGGCCACGGAGGCGGACCTTCGATGACGAACCGAAAATCCTCGCGCTCGAGCGGGCCCTTGCCGTCGGCCGCCATCTGCGCGTATTCGTCGCGGGCGGTTTGGAAGAACGTCAGTCCTTCCTCGGTGCCGCGCAGGCAGTACAGCGGCGCCATCATCGTGACCGAATCGAAATATGCGTCGTACGGAGCCGGCGCGGACTTCGTCAGGTGTTTGATCTCGGACCACAGGCGGCCGGTCTGTGAAGAAAGTTCGACGACCCGGCGCAATCTCTGCGGGTCGAGTCTCTTTCCGGCGATCTCCTCGCACACCGCTACCAACTGCTCGAGCTGGCGCAGGACGTAAGCCATGTCGTCGGAGGACGGCCGTCCGCTGGCGTTGCGGATGAACGGAATGTCGAGATGAAAGGTCGGGCGTTTGGTATACTCGGCCAAATGGTCGAACCAGTGAAGGTAGACGTTGCAGCCGACGTAGTTGCACAGCAGCAGCGATGGCTCCGGGATGGTTGCGAACGGCGTCTTGCGGCCCGCAAAATACAGCCCGATATCCGCTTTTACGTACGCGCAGTTGTCGGTCGAGTAACCCATGCCTTCGGCGGCCTGAATGTGGGCGAGCGATTGTTTCTTGACGGCGAGCTGCAGCGCGTTGACTTCGGGATAGACGGGAAGGATATCGAGCGCGCGAAGCAGTTCTACGGGGTTGCCGCCGATCAGAAGGTAGGCGGCCGGGACGCCGCTGCCTTCGGCGGACGCGGTCAGTTCGCCGTAATACTGCGACATCAGATCTTTTTGCAGCAAGTGCAGTCGGCCTTGGTACGCCGTTTCCGCCATGATAGCGCCTCCTATGTGAAGAGCAGCGATTCGACGAAGGTCTCGATCTCGGTCTTGACCTTGTCGAAGAGCCACATCTTCTCTTCGAATTCGAGAAAAACGTGGGGCATGCCGGCCTCGTGGAACGCCTTGCGATAGAGCGCGTAGTCGAAGAGCGCGGGCTCGCAAAACTTCGCGGTAAGCACGACGACCGCGTCGGCATCGTACGCGCGGGCGCGCGCCACCAGCGCTTCCGCTTTAGAGTGACCGAGATCGTGTTTGACGCTCGAGTCTACGCTGTGGTTCACGTATGCGTCGGCCAGGTCGCGGAGCGGGTTGCGCGAGTCGGCGACGTCGGCCGAGAAGAACCGGCGCCCCAGCAGGAAGTCGTCGTCGACGACGTAGCATCCGGCACTTTCGATAGAAGCGATCAGGTCCAGCGGAGGCTGCTCGCAGAAGGAGCCGACGAGCAGTATGCGCGCGCGGTCTTTCGGCTTGCCCTCGCGCCGCTGCAGCTCGTCGAACGCGTGCGTGAGCAAGCGGAGATGCTTTTCCGGCGGCGCTACGTGGCCGTACCGTACCAGCGCGTACAGCTCGCGCGTCGAAAGTTTGTGCGGCTCGGCGCGCCGGAAATCGTAGAGCCAGCGGATGCCGGTGCGTATCGCGTTGTAGAGCGCGATGCTGCGCCGCAGTTCTTCGTCGGTTACGCTGCGCCCGGTCGTCGCCGTAGCCCAGTCGAGGATTCGCCGGTACTCGCGCTCGAGATAGGTCACCGCCTCTTCCGAATGGAGGCGTTGTGGGAAGTGAACGTACTCGACGCGCGTGTTTGGGAAATTACGCGTGAATACGCTCGCCAAATTGCGGGCCGGATCGCAGATCGAATGGAAGACCAACCCATCGAAATCGTCGAGTTTGCCCACCATGCCGAGTTCGAGCGTGCTTTTGATGATGGAACACACGAACGACTGGAAGCGTGCGTCCGCGTGAGAGATTTCGAGCCGGTTCCCGGCGCCGGCCAACCCGACCGGCAGCGCACCGGCGGCGTGAAAAATCTCGACCGGTGCGTAGACGGGGAAGCATCCGATCAGGGCGCGGCCCGGCTCGGCGCTCTTCCATGCGCGCGCTTCGGGAAAGTCGAGAGACTCGAAGGTTTCGATGCATTCGTCGATGAGTTCGTCGAATCGGTTGATGACCTCGATGTTCACGCGCGTCCTCCTATGCCGCCGGCACGACGATGTTTCGCAGGCCTTGACCGGCGCGAAGCGCGTCGAGGCCTGCGTTGATGTCGTCGAGCGAGAATCGTCCGGTCACTAGCGGCTTCACCGCGATGGTGCCGCGCCGCGCCATCTCGATGATGCGCGGATAGTCGACCGGGCGGCAGCCGAGCGAGCCGCGCACCTCCATCTCGTTGAACATGATCTTAGCCGCCGAAAGCGTGAGGTCGTGCTCCGAGTAACCGACGACGACGAGCCGTCCGCCGCGATGGAGACTATCGAACGCCTGGCGCATGGTCGCCGGGTTGCCGATGGCCTCGAAGGCAACGTCGGCACCGCCGCCCGTCTCGCGCCGGATCGCCTTGGCCACCTCGCTCGTGGCGGATGCGTCGACGAGGTGCCCCGCACCGAAGCGCGCGGCGTGTTCGAGGCGCTCCGGCCGCACGTCGACCGCCCAGACATCGGCTCCGGACGCGGCGGCGATCTGCACGACGTTAACGCCGACCCCACCGCAGCCGTACACCACGACGCGATCGCCGGGGCGAACTTCGCCGCGGTTCACGACCGCGTGGAACGGCGTCGAGACGGCGTCGGCGATCAGGCACGCCTCTTCCAGCGGGAGATCGTCGGGCAGCGCCAGCGTATCCTTGGCCGGCACGCAGACGTACTCTGCGTACGCGCCGTCTATGTGATTGCCGGGCATGATGCCGCGCTCGCAGATGTTTTCACGCCCGCGCCGGCACGCGCCGCACGATCCGCAGGTCAGCAGCGCCGGAATGAGGATGCGGTCCCCTTTGCTCCAGCGCTCGACGCCGGAACCGACGCGCGCGACGGTCCCCGAGGCTTCGTGCCCGAGCACCAGCGGCGGCTTGTGGAACGTCGGCACGTCGTGATCGATGTAGTGCAGGTCGGTGTGGCACAAGCCGCAGGCCGCAACGCGTACGAGCACCTCACCCGCTCCCGGCACGGGGATGGGCCGTTCTTCGATCTCGAGCGGGCGATGCGCGCCGTAGAAAACCGCCGCCTTCATCGCGTTTTCCGCTTGCGGATACCGGCGTAATCGGGAGCGCGTTTTTCGACGAACGCCTGCATTCCCTCGGCGGTCTCGGGGTGGCCGAAGTGCATCGTCAACCACTCGCGCGCGTGGCCGATCGTGGAGTACCACGCCTGGTCTTTCCAGTAGTTCACCTGACACTGCGTGTAGCTCAGGCAGCTCGGGAACTTGTCGAGCAGTTTATCGCACAACTCGCGCACGGTCGCGTCGAGTTCGTCGAACGGCACGACGCGATTGACCAGCCCCCAATCCAGCGCCTGCTGCGCCGTAATCGGCTCGCACAGATAGAGCATTTCGCGCGCGCGCCGGTCGCCGATTATGATCGGCAGCCATTGCGTAGCGCCGCCCGCCGCGACGCTGCCGACCTTGGCGCCGACTTGCCGAATGGTGACGTGATCGGCCGCCACGGCGAGATCGCAGGCCATGTTCATCTCGTTACCGCCGCCGACCGTCATCCCGTTCAAGCGCGCGATCGTGGGCTTGCCCATGCCGCGAATCGCATCGAGGCAATCGGCGAAGAGCACCATGTACTTCCAGAAATCGTCGGGCCGCTTCACGTAGCGCTCGGCGTACTCTTTGACGTCGCCGCCGGTGCAGAACGCCTTGCGCCCCGCGCCGGTGAGGACGACGACGCCTACCTCGTCGTCCCACATCGCCCGGCGCAGTGCGGCGTGGAGACGCCCTAGCGTTTCGGTCGTGTAGGCGTTGTAGGCCTGCGGGCGGTTGAGCGTGATCGTGGCGACGCGGTCGTTCGTTTCGTAGAGGACGTCGTCGGTCGCGGTGGGTGGGGCTTCGGGTTGCGTCACGTGGGAATCTCCTCGTTGTGGTGAGACCATTGCGGTGGACGGCGTTCGAGAAAGGCCGCGATGCCCTCGGCGGCGTCGCGCGTCTGCAAGAGCTCGCCGGTGTAGAGGCGCAGCGCTTCGCGAAGATCGCCGCCAACCGTAGCGCGTTTGCACGCGCGCAGAGCGTCTTCCGAGAGCGCGGAGAGTTGCGCGCAGAGATTCGCGACGGCGGACTCCAGATCGTCGTGCGGAACGCAGCGCGTCACGATCCCAAGGCGCTCGGCTTCGGCGGCGTCTATGCGGCGGCCGGTCAGAATCAGGTCCAGCGCTCGCTGCCGGCCGACGATGTGCGGAAGGAGAGCGCATGCCACCGGCGGCAGCGCGGCGAGTTTGATCTCGGGCAACGCGAACGAAGCCGCATCCGAACAGATCGCGAGGTCGCAGAGCAGGACGATCTCGAAACCGCCGCCCATCGCCGCAGCCCCCACGTTCGCGACGAGAACCGACGGCGTCGCGGCGAAGGCGGCGGCCATCTCGCCGAAGGCCGCCAGCATCGCAGGCGCCGCCGCAGGCGTGTGATCCGCGATCTCCATGCCTGCCGAAAACGCTCGCTGGCCCGCAGCGCCGAGCAGCACGATCGCGCAATCGGCGAGTTCGCCGACGGCGGCGTGCAGGTCGCGCACGTCCTGCGTCCCGAGTACGTTGAGCGGGCCGCAACGCAGCGTGATGCGGCCGATGCGGCCCTCGCGCCCGACTTCGATGCGCTCGCTCATGCGATCGCCGCCGGTTCTTCGGCGGGTGCCGCGACCCCGCGCAGAAAGAGCGTCGACATCTCGAGCGCCACGTGCGAAGCATCCGATTCGTTTTCGCCGCGGTACCACATCGGCGTCCAGTTCATCATGCCGAAGAGCGCCGCCGTCGCGATTCGCGTGGATATCGACGAGGTGCGCTGCTGCTGCACCGCAATCACCAGATCGGCGGCGCGCGCGAAGTAGCGGCGGCGAATCTCATGCACGGCGACGCGGTCCTCGCCTTCCAGCGCCTCCATATCGTGGAGCAGCACGCGGTACGCAGCCGGGCTAACGGTGATGAAACCGACGTGATGGCGCACGAAGGCGCGCAGCTGCGAATCGGGTGGCGCCGCCTCCGAAAGGGCTCGCTCCAGTCCCTCCGAGAGCGCCTGGAAGGCCCGCCCGCAGACCATTCCGAGCGCACGCTGCTTGCTCGGTAGATAATAATAGAGGCCGGCGACGCTTAGGTTCGCGGCGGCGGCGATGTCGCGCATCGTCGCCAGCCCGTAACTCTTCTCTGCGAAGACCGATTCCGCGGCATCGAGCGCCGCCTGCAGGCGCAGATCGTAACCCGGCAATGCGGTGCCCTCCCGATCGCTGAAATTCGTTCGAACGCTCGTTAGAACGCCCGGATACGCTCATGATACGGTCCAGGCCAGCGGCGCGACAGAGCTAGACGACGAGGTTATCTAGGGCAGATGTATTAGACCGGCTTTGAAGGCGAGGACGGTTGCCTCCACCCGAGAATGGACGCCGAGCTTCGGGAGCAGGTTGTAGATATGGTTGCGAATCGTCGCGCGGGAGAGTTTGAGGCGCCGGGCGATCTGATCCGTCGTGTTGCCCGACGCGACCAGTTTGAGCACTTCGATCTCACGCGGCGTCAAGGCATCGACGATGCGCCGGTAGGTGCGCTCGTCGGCCTTTCCGTTGGCGGGCCGCTGTTCGTCGGTTAGGCGGCGCACGACGTCGGCCGCCATCGCGCTCAGCCGTTGCGAGGAGACGCTTTCCTCAAAGACGTGTACCCCGACCGGCCGGCCGTCGTCGTCGATCGTGACGGTCGTCACGTCGAACCACATCTCGGTACCGTCGGGGCGGTGGAGCACCATCTCGAAGCGCCGCGGGGTATGGCCTTGGGCGCAAACGTGCGCCACGGCGCAGTCCGGCCCGCAGATCGGCACTCCCCCGGGTGCGAAGCCGTGCATCAACTCGTGACAAGGGCGTCCGAGCGCTTCCGTCGCCGGCCAGCCGAGAATCTGCTCGGCGGCCTTGTTCCAGGCCACGATCGTACCCCTTGCGTCGACCGCAATCGTGGCGGCGGTGCTACTGCCGAGTTTTAGCGTCATGCGACACTCCTTCGCCGTCTCTCACTTCACGCATAATAGCGCACGAGCATATCTGCCGCGCACACCGGCTTCGCAAAGCTCTCGCGCTCGATGGTAACGTGAAGCGAGATCTGCACGCTCCCTTTCGCTTCGATTAGACGTTCGATCCGGAAGCACCCGCGAATGCGCGATGGAACGGCTAGAGGTGCGGGGAAACGCACGCGGTCCAGACCGTAATTGACCGCCATGCCCATGCCCTCGACGCGCGCGGTAAGATGCCAGAGATGCGGTATGAGCGAGACCGTGAGGAAACCGTGCGCGACGGTCGTTCCGAACGGGCCCGCTCCCGCGCGCTCCGGATCGACGTGGATCCACTGGCGGTCCTCGGTCACTGCGGCGAACGCATCGACGCGCTCTTGCGATATCTCGAGCCAAGGGCTCGGCTCCAGCGCCATGCCGGCAAGCGACCGCACCCCTTCGATTCCGGTCACGTTTAGCGTCATATAGCGACGAGCATTTGCGTTTCGACCCGCGCCTACCCTGCGGATGCCTGTGCTGCGTGAGGGCCGAAGGACGGGGCCTGAGCGGCGGAGGGCGCGCAGCGCGCAGCGCGGATGCGCCATTTTTACCGAGACTCCTGCGAGGGTCCGGCATCGCGTGCCGGGTATATCGCCGCATGGAATCGTTATCCCCAGCGCGTGTGACCGCGCTTCGAGAGCGCGCTAACCTGGTTCGCCAGGGCATCGTACGCGCGCTGGTCTCCGCGGGATCCGGCCACTCGGCCGGCTCGCTCGACATGGCCGACGTCTTCGCGGCCTTCTATGGTGAGATCTTACGCCACGATCCGGCGCGGCCCGATTGGGAAGATCGGGACCGTTTGCTGCTTTCGTGCGGCCACATCGCGCCGGTGCGGTACAGCGCGATGGCCTATGCGGGATACTTTCCGGTCGAGGAGTTGCTGACGCTTCGCAAGTTCGGCACGCGGCTGCAGGGACATCCCGAACGCGTGCGCTTGCCGGCGGTCGAGACAACCTCCGGGCCCTTGGGCGAAGGACTCGCTCAGGGCGTAGGCATGGCACTCGGCGCGAAGCTCGACGAGAAAGAATGGCGCGTCTACGTCGTCACCTCGGATGCCGAGCATCAGTGCGGCCTGCACTGGGAGGCGATGATGACCGCCGGGAAATTCGAGCTCGACAATCTGACCTGCGTCGTCGATCGCAATTTCATCCAGATCGACGGCAGCACCGAAGACGTCATGCCGCTCGAGCCGCTGGCAAACAAATATAGATCGTTCAACTGGGAGGTGTTCGAGTGCAACGGCAACGACGTTGCCGAGTTCGTCGCCGTGATAGAGAAAGCCAAGGCGGTTCGCGGGAAACCTCAGGTCGTCATCGCGCATACGGTGCCCGGTAAGGGAGTTTCGTACATGGAAGGCGACTACACGTGGCATGGCAAGCCGCCCAATCGCGAGCAGGCCGACGAAGCACTCCGTCAACTCGAGGCGGAGCGGGAAAGGATCGTGGCGGGCAATGGCTAGCGCGGACGTATTGGAAACCGTCGCTTCGATGCGCTTGGCCGAGTACCGCGACGCAGCCGCCGTCAAAGAGGTTCCGACGCGCAACGGATTCGGCGAAGGACTGGTCGAGGCGGGCAAGCGCAACCGGAACGTCCTTGCGATCTGTGCCGACCTGGTGGAGTCGACGCGCATGGAGGCGTTCAAGAGGGCGTTGCCGGCGCAGTACATCGAGATCGGCGTTGCCGAGCAAATGTTGGTGGCGATGGCCGCCGGCCTCGCGAGCGTCGGCAAGATTCCATTCATCGCGAGTTACGCGATGTTCAACCCCGGGCGCTCTTGGGAGCAAGTACGCACGACGATGGCGCTCAACGAGACCAACGTGAAGATCGCGGGTGCCCACGCGGGCGTATCGGTCGGGCCGGACGGTGCCACGCACCAGGCGATCGAGGATATCGCGCTTATGCGCGTGATTCCGCAGATGACCGTGGTGGTTCCCTGCGATGCGATACAGACCAAACGGGCAACGCTGGCGGTCGCAGAGCGGTTCGGGCCGGCCTACCTTCGTTTCGCGCGCGAGAAGTCGGCGGTCGTCACCACCGAAGCGACCCCGTTCCAAATCGGCAAGGCGCAGATATTCCGCGACGGCGGCGACGTAGCCATCGTCGCCTGCGGCATCCTGGTCTACAACGCGTTGGTGGCCGCGGACGAACTCGCAGAAGAAGACGGCATCGCGTGTACCGTCGTCAACAACCACACGATCAAACCGATGGACGAGCCGGCGATCCTGGCAGCCGCGCGGCGCTGCGGTACGGTCGTCACGGTCGAAGAGCATCAGATTCACGCCGGCATGGGATCGCGCGTTGCCGAAATTTTGGCACAGCACTACCCCGTGCCCATCGAGTTCGTCGGCGTACGCGATCGGTTCGGGCAATCGGGCGATCCGGTCGAGTTGATCGAGCACTACGGCATGGGGACCGCCGCGATTAAAGAGGCCGTCCGTGCGGCGTTAAAGCGCAAGTAGGGCGACAGCCTCCTAGGTACTATTCCCGATGCGCGCGCGCAAAGTTCGCGGTACCATCAGCCCGTCGCGTGCCCGGGACCGGGCGCAGCCCGGGTGTGGGCATTTTTTAGCGCCGCAAACCGAGGTCGGCGATCAGCTTCCGGTAGCGCTCCAAATCTTTCTTCTGCAGATAACTCAGCAGCCGGCGGCGCTGACCTACCTGTAGGAGGAGGCCGCGGCGGCTGTGATGGTCTTTCTTATGGACCTTCAGATGTTCGGTCAGCTGATTGATCGACGCGGTGAGGATGGCGACTTGGACGTCGGCCGAACCGGTATCGTTCGAAGAGCGCGCAAACTTGGTGGCGATCTCCGATTTCTGTTCTTTGGTCAAGGGCACGGGTGCAGAGCTCCTCGTTCAAGGATGGTCTCGCTTCGGATGCAGGGCGCAGCCCCGCTCCGGCGACCCGCGCATCATAGCAAACCGAGCTCCGGCCCGCAAGGGCAGGTGCCGCCGGCGCAGGACAAATCGGCGGGGCTGCGGATGTTGCGATATGGATCTGCAGATTCACGGCAAGGTGGCGCTGGTCACCGGCGCGAGTTCGGGGGTCGGCCGTGCGTGCGCGCTCGCCCTCGCGCGGGAGGGGGTGCGCCTGGCAGTGGCCGCGCGCCGGTTCGATGAACTCGAGGCGGTGGCTCGCGAGGCGCTGGCGGCCGGCGCGGCGGATGCGCGCGCGTTCGTCGTCGATCTCGGCCAAGCCGATTCGATCGAGGGGCTGGTGGGCGGCATCCGGGCTGCCCTGGGAGAGATCGAGATCCTCGTCGCCAACGGAGGGGGACCGCGGCCCGGTTCGTACGCGCAGTTGGCGCTCGAAGACTGGGATGCCGGCTACCGCACCGTGTTGCGCAGCGCGATTCACTTGGTTGGCCTCGCCTTGCCCTCGATGCGGGCACGAAAGTGGGGACGGATCGTCGCGCTGACCTCCTCCTCGGTGAAGGAGCCGATAGCGGCGCTGGCGCTCTCCAACGTCTTTCGTACCGGGCTCGTCAGCGCTCTGAAGACGCTCTCGAACGAGGTGGCTGCGGATGGGGTGACGGTCAATGCGATTGCGACCGGACGCGTGCTCACCGCCCGGTTGCGATCGCTCTATGGCAACGACGAAGCCGCGCTAACGCGCGCGGCACGCGAAGTGCCGATCGGCCGCATCGCCGAACCGGAGGAGTTCGCCCCGCTGGTTGCGTTCCTATGCGGCGAGCCCGCCCGGTACGTTACGGGGCAGACCGTCTCGGTGGACGGCGGTTTGGTGCGCGGCCTCTACGGCTAGAAAGCCTCCAAGCGGGGACGCCGAGCGTCGATCGCGTACCATCGAGATTCACATGATGCAATCCGATGAGTTGCCAAGCGAGTTCGTGCGGGTCGCGAGCGCTGCGGAGGTTCGGCCGGGCACGGCCCGCGCCTGCGCGATCGGCGAACGTGAGGTCGCGCTCTTCAACGTCGATGGCGAGTTTTTCGCGCTGGAGAATACCTGCCCGCATCAGGGCGGTCCCATCGCCGACGGAACGTTGGAAGGAACGCTGGTGACATGCCCGTGGCACGGCTGGTGCTTCGACGTGCGCACCGGGAAGATGACGCTCGGCGAGTTCGCCTCGATCGACCGCTACGCCGTACGACAAGCAGGAAGAGAGATCTACGTGAGCCTGGAGCCGGTCGCGTGAATCGGTCCGAACCTCCCTCGTGGGACGGCACCGGCGGCACCGCCGGGGGCTCCGCGTTTGCCGCGGGTCTTCGTACGCTGGCGGCCGAGCGGGGCGTCTCCGACGCGAAGCTCGCTTCCGCCGCCGCGCTCTCCGATGGGGAACTCGCGCAGGTGTTCGCAGGGGAGCGCCGCCTGACCGTGAGTGCCCTCGGCCGGTTGGCAGCCGCTCTGCGCAGCCGCCCGATCGAGTTCCTCCAGCGTACCGGGATCCTCTCGCTGGAGGTCTATGCCTTTGGTTTGGATCCTCTCTATTTTCTGCCCGAAGGGCCGATCCGGTACGACGCCCGGATATACATGCGCGAGATAAACCCACGCCACCCCGTCCCCGAGGCCGACATGACCAGGCGCAACCCGGCCCTGCGGGCGCTCCTGGACGACGAACTGCTCGACGGCGCGGGCAAGCTCGAGCTCGAGTTGGCGTACCTCTTGCGGGTAGCCGTCCAACAGACCGGCGGCTCGTTGTAAGCGGCGGGCAACCGGGAGCGCGGGGACCGACAGAGAATCGAAGGCGGATGCAATCAGTCGAAGGTAAACGAATCGCCGCTCTGATCGGCGACGGTTTCGAAGAATCAGAACTCACCGAGCCCCAGCGCGCCCTCGAGGAGGCCGGGGCTATCGTCACGATCGTCGGTGTCGACGAGAAGTCCCGGCAGCGCATTCGCGCTAGGCGCGGTTTGGAGGACGGCGTCGGCGTCAAAGCGGAGGAACTCGTCGCCGATTGTACGGCCGACGATTTCGACGCGTTGCTGATCCCCGGCGGTTCCTCGCCCGATCGCATCCGTACGAACAAGGAAGTTCAGCGTTTCGTACGCGAGTTCGATACGGCGAAGAAGCCCATCTTCGTCCTTGGCCACGGACCGCACGTGCTGATCTCCGCACAGATCGTCCGCGGCCGGCAATTGACGGGCGCGCACTCGATCGCGGACGACATCCGCAACGCAGGCGGCCTCTACCGCGACCAGGCGGTCGTCCACGACGGTAACTGGGTAGCTTCGCGCGATCCCGAGGACGTGTCGCAGTTCAACCGGGCGGTTCTGGAGAAGCTCGCGTCGGCGTCGTCGGCCACCGCCGTCTGACTCCGCGGTCACGTTCACGCATCGGGCACGGGGTCGTAGCGCGCGAGCGCCTCGCCGTACTGCCGTAGCGCGGCGAATCCGATGAACGTGCAGAAAACGAGAACCGATACGACGCCGACGATATCGTAGTAGTGCCCGGCGTTTTGCGGCGGGTGCGGGCCGAGCGTGTCGCCGTAGACGGCGAGGAGATACGATATCGTCGCCACGCCGAAGGCCGACGCGACGTAGAGAAAGCGTTCGGCACCTCGTCGCAGCGTCGCCGAGAGTGCGACCAGCGTACTCGCCAGTACCGTAGCCAGCGAAAGTACGAAAAACGCCGGCGGGGCCGCGAGGCCCGTAACGAATTGCACGAACCAGTACAGCAACGACGCGAGCGTCACGACGATGCATGGCACGAGCGCCGTGGCGCGAGCCAACTCGCGGCCATAGAGCGGCGCGGCCTGTTCGCATAATTCGAGCTCGCGCAGGCGGCCGGTTCCGCGTTGCGCGAGCGCGACGACGACGCCGAGCCACGTGCCGAAGAAGATCGGCCCGGCGATCCACACGTTACGGGTGAGGAGATCGCGAGCAAACGGATCGCCGCCGGTGGCGATGGCATGCGGTTGCAAGAAGCCTACGATCGCCGCAGCCGCGCAGGCCGACAGGACGAGGCGGCGGTCCTTGCGCAAGCGCGTGACGACGATCTCGCGCATCGCGGCCTTGTTCATGCCGGGGCCACCGCCCGCGCGTACCCATCCTCGAAAGTACGCGCTTGCACGGTGGATTCATGCGTCGAAAAGATCGCAAGGCCGCTCGTGACGCGCGCGATCTGCGGCGCGTAGAGCGCCAGTGGCCGGTCCAATACCAACAGCGCGGGATGGCCGACGAGAGCACCGATTAGCGGGCGTGCGAATGCTTCGTGAACGCCGTCGAGCCTTGCTAGGAGCGCGCGCGCCAGCCCGACTGCGGCACCGGCGTCCATGGCCCAGAGTGCCGAGCGATAGGTGATGTAGTCTTCGAACGTCGCGAACTCGTGCGCGACAGCATCGTACGGAACGTATCCGACGAGTCGCTTGGCTTGGACCGGCTGAATGCGCGGGTCGAACTCCGATATGAAGACCCGGCCGTGCGTCGCTTTGACGATACCGGACGCCAGCAGCGCTGCGGCTGCCGCCTCCCGCGTGGAGGAGAACGGGAGCGCGAGCCGTTCGCCGCGTTCCAGATGCAGGCTCAGCGGGTGCACGATCGTCGTGGCGTCACGCGTAAACGACGCGTCGCGCATCTCGAGGAGCGGCATCAAAGATCCGCGACGAGTTGCAGACGCGGGTTCGGCCGCTCGGGACGACCGACTTTATGACACTCGTGCCAGACGCCGTCTCGCTCGAGCGCGACGATATCGGCCGTAAAGTCGTAGCGCCCCGAATGTGCGAAAAAGGCGCTGCCGACGGCATACGCATCGACCGGCACGCGGTCGCGTTCGAAATCGCGAATGCGTTCGGGAGAGAACCCCCCGCTCACGACGATTTTGACATACTGAAAACCCTCGCCGTCCAGCGCGCGACGTACGTTCCATACGAGTTGCGGAATCACGCCCGTCGGTTTGAACGTGCCCATCTCGTTCCATATCGACCGGTCCACCAGCGTTCCCGACGTGTCGAGGCGAACCCCCCAGAGCCGTCGCCCGAGCGCTCGCGAGACGTTGAGGCTCGTTGTGACGCAATCGTTGTCGAAGTCGACCAGCGCGATGACGTGTACGTCGTCGGTTGCGCAATCGGCAAACTTCTTGGTTGCAAGCACCGTGTCGCCTCCGTAAGCGGCGATCAAGGCGTGCGGGACCGTGCCCATTCCGCGCGCGCCCCACCATTCGGCGTTCGCGTCGGTAGAGACGCCGAGCGCACCAGAGATATAGGCGGCGTAGCCATCGCCGGTCTGTACCAAGTGGTGGTCGAAACGCGCCGGAAAGAACAAGACTTGCTTGCCGTCCGCGGCAGCGACGATCGCGCGCGCGTTGGTCGCGATGCGCGTGCGGCGCGAAAGTACGCCCAGATAGCTGGTCTCGAGATGCGCGAATAACGAGTAATCGCCCTCGATGGTCATCACCGTCTCGTACGGCTCGATCGTATCGCCGTCAAAGAGCGCGCTTACCCGCAATTCGCCCCAGCCGTCGTGCCACGTACCGGTGCCGTCTCTGCGCCCCGAACACAGGCGCACGATCGCCAGCGCCTCGTCGATGCCGCAGAGGACCGCGGCACTGCGCTGAAAGACCTGCATGCGCATTCGAGGATGGTAGCCATCCAGGTCGAGGATCCGGCGAGCGCGATTGAAGTACGTATCGGAATAATAGCCGTCGCGCATCTTTTCGACCGGCAGGTTGAAGATCTGAGGGCGCAGTCTCGTTTTCGTCACGCCGCTACTTCCCACAACGGCCCGGCCGGTTCATGCCTGTTCTGAAGCGATCTCGGCGGCGCCCCTCCTCCGGCCGGCGGCGGAGGGGTCTTCCGAGCCGTCGAAAGCGCAGCGAATGATTGCAACGATGTGGGCTCAAGCCTCCGACGGCCCGCTGGTGGCGGCCAGGCATCTGGGGGGCGGCGGACCGGCGATCGTCTTCGTTCATGGCGTCGGGTCGACCGCCGCCGTTTGGGACGACCAGTTACGGGCGTTCGGCGATGCGTTCCAGTGTTTCGCGGTAGAACTGCGCGGCAACGGCGCGGCGCAGGATCCCGATCCCGAACTCATCACGCGCGTGGGGTTCGCAAACGACGTGCTGGCGATCGCGGATGCAGCGGGGATCGCGCAGTTCCACTTCGTCGGCTGCAGCCTCGGAGGCGTCGTCGCGTTCGAACTCTGGCGGCAGGCACCCGAGCGCGTGCTCTCGCTGACGCTGGCCGGGAGCTTCGCAGCCTATCCCGGAGCGCAGGCGCATGCGCGGGCCATCGCCGACGACGTGCGCGCGGCCGGGAGCATGGACGCCTTTACGCGCAAGCGGGTCGCGGGCCTCGATCTGCCGCCCGACCGGTTGGCCGAGACACTCGAGCAGATGGGGCGCAAGTCGGTGCCGTCATATCTCGCCGCGACGAAGGCAACGTGGACCGGAGATTACAGGTCGATGCTCGGCAGCATCACCGCTTCCACGCTCGTCGTCTGCGGCGAGCTGGATACGGTCGCGCCGCTCGTGCTATCGCAAGAGATCGCCCTTGGCATCGTCGGGGCGCGCCTCGAGGTTATCCAAGGTGCCGGACACGTCTGCAACGTGGATCGTCCGCAGGAGTTTAACGCTCTTCTGCGCTCGTTTCTGATCGGGTCCCCGCCGGTTTGACGCGGGCGGGCGCGCTGTAGACGTTGCAGCGCGAACCGCGCACGAAGCCGACCAGCGTCACGTTGAATTCGCGAGCTAGCGCTATGGCCAAACTGCTGGGCGCGGAGACTGCCGAAAGCACGCAGATACCTGCGGCCACGCTTTTCTGCACCAACTCGTAGCTCGCGCGCCCGCTGACTAGTGCGGCACAATCGGAGAACGGCAAGCGCCTTTCCATCAGCCCCCATCCGACGATCTTGTCGAAGGCGTTGTGGCGGCCGACGTCCTCGCGCACCGCCACGAGGTCGCCGCAGCGATCGAAGAGCGTCACGGCGTGCAATCCTCCGGTGCTCGCGAAGACGCGCTGGGCCGATCGCATACGTTCTGGCATTGCGAGGATCGCTTCGAGCTCGATCTCGAACCCGTCGTCCAGCGGCGCGCGGCCCGTTCGAAGCGCATCGATCGTTGCCTTGCCGCAGACGCCGCACGCGCTGTTCATCGTAAAGTGCCGCTCCAGAGGCTGCATGCGGGGCAGCTCCCTAAACGCGAGCGCGACGTTCACGACGTTGTAGCGTTGTACCGGATCGACCTCGGGATCGAGGCAGTAGGATATCTCGCGCACGTCGTCGAGCGAACGGACGACGCCTTCGGCATAGAGAAAGCCCACCGCTAGTTCGAAGTCGTTGCCGGGCGTTCGCATCGTCATAGCAAGACTGCGCGTCTCTCCTCCCGCGGTCACGCGAATCTCCAGCGGTTCTTCGGTCGCGACGTCGTCGGTCGTTCGCCGCGCGACGGTGCCATCGTACGCGACGATGGGTACCGAAGTCGCGGTCCCGGGCCGCTCGTCCAGGCGCATCAACGCACCGGATCGTCTTCGCGGCGCTGAACGTACGCGCTGCCGAAGCGACCCTTTACGCACAAGGAACCATCCGCAACGCCTCTATCGGCCGGCGAGGTTACCTTGACGATGCGGTTTTCCTGTACGTGCAGCGTCAGCGTGCATCCGACACCGCAGTACGAACAGATCGTGTCGGTCTGCGTTTGAGATCTCGCATTCCACGTGCCGTCCCGGCGCATTTCGTACTCCGACGAAAACATCAGCGCACCGGTCGGGCAGACGCCGATGCAATTGCCGCAGTAGACGCATGCCGAGTCCGGAAGCGGCACCTCAAACTCGGTTGCGATACCGGTGCCGAATCCGCGGCCGGCGACTGCGATGGCAAAGGTGTTTTGGGCGTCGGTTCCGCAGGCCTCGACGCACCTGTAGCAGAGAACGCACTTCGAGTAATCGCGAACGTAGAGCCCGTTGTCGATTCTTACCGGCTGCGCGGCCGTACGAGCCGACGCGCCGTAGCGTCCCGCGTCGGCACCGTAACGTTCCATATATCCGGCGAGATCCGGGGCGACGGCGAGATCGACCGCCGAAGCGAGAAACTCCAGTACCATCTTACGGCTGTGGCGCACGCGCTCGCTATCGGTGTGCACGACCATCGCCTCCTCGGCGGTCCGCGAACACGCCGGAACGAGCGCGCGCGAGCCCTCGAGTTCGACGACGCAAAGGCGGCATGCGTTGGCGGGCGTAAGCGAGCTGAGATAACAGAGCGTCGGCGTCTCGATGCCCGCGCCGCTGCAGGCTTCGAGCAGCGTCGCGCCTTCGGGTACGCGCACGGGGCGATCGTCGATCGTCAGTTCGATGGTGCGGGTTGGGCTGGCGGCGGAGAGTGGGTGAAACTCGCTCATTATGGGTTCGGTCCATTAGCGAGCAGGTGTAGGGTGAGCGCGGATTGGATCGCGTTTGCGGCGGTCTGTCCAAGCCCGCATATCGAGGCATCGCGCATCGCTCGCGCGATCTCGTCGAGGAGCGCGGCATCGGCCGCGCAACCGTTCGTGCCGCTACCGCTCGCGAGCCGCGCGAGCGCCTCCTCTTGGCGGACCGTTCCGACGCGGCACGGTACGCACTGGCCGCACGACTCTTCGCGAAAAAATTCGGCGATACGGCGCAGAATGCGAACCAAGTCGATCGTCTCGTCGAAGACCACGACGGCGCCCGAGCCGATCGTGGCGCCCGCCGCCCGTGCGCCTTCAAAGGTTAGCGGGAGGTCGAGGGCTTCCGGGTCGACGAACGAGCCGGCCGCGCCGCCCAGGAGGATCGCGCGAGCTTTATGGCCGCCGCGCATGCCGCCTGCCGCCGCAACGAGTTCCCCGAGCGTGGTGCCGAAAGGCATCTCGTAGAGTCCCGGCCGCTCGACGGTGCCGGAGACGCAAAAGAGCTTCGGTCCGCTCGACCCCGGCGTACCGGTCGCGGCGAAAACGTCGCCGCCTTCGAGCAGCACGTGCGGCAGGCACGCGAGCGTTTCGACGTTGTTCACGAGCGTCGGCTTTCCGAAGAGTCCGGCCTGCGCCGGGAACGGCGGTTTGTTGCGCGGTTCTCCACGCTTGCCTTCGATCGAATTGAAGAGTGCGGTCTCTTCGCCGCAGATATACGCACCGGCGCCACGCCGCAGTTCGATGTCGAAACGAAAGCCTTTGCCCATGACGTTGCCGCCGAGCAGACCGCGTTCGCGCGCCCGATCGGCAGCGTTTTGCATACGGCGCAGCGCGAGCGGATACTCTCCCCGCACGTAGATGTAACCGCGTTCGCAACCGGTCGCATAGGCGGCGATCGTCAGCGCCTCCAGCACGGCGAACGGATCGTGCTCCAGCAGCACGCGGTCCTTGAACGTCCCGGGCTCCGATTCGTCCGCGTTGCACGCGACGTAGTGCGGCCGCGCGGCCGCGTGGGCCACCGCTTCCATCTTTCGGCCGGTTGGGAAAGCCGCACCGCCACGCCCGAGGAGATTCGATGCCGATATCTCGCGGAGCACGCCTTCGGCACCGAGTTCGATCGCGCGCCGGAGCGCGAGGTAACCGCCGCTCGCGCGGTAGTCGTCCAAACTCTCCGGATCGACCCGGCCGACGCGGCGCAGTAGCCGCGAGGGCACCCCGCCGATATGCGGCAGCGACTCTCTCTGCGGAACGGCCCCGCGCGCTGCGGCCACCGCATCCTGCGGCGTAGCCGGTGCGAGCGCGTACCGCTCGGGAAGTTCGCCGGCTTGGGTAAGCAGCACCGCCGGCGCCCGATCGCACAATCCCAAGCACGGGCTGCGCCGCCACGTAACGCGGCCGTTCGCAGACGGCGTTCCCGGCGCTCCGAATGCGCGCTCCAACTCCGCACATACGGCATCGGCTCCGTTGGCCAGGCACGCGATGTCGTCGCACGCGCGGACGACTACCGGCGGCTGCCGCGTGGTCGAGAGATGGGCGTAGAACGTAGCGACGCCGTATGCTTCCGCAGGCGGAATGCAGAGGCGCTGGCAGAGATAGTTGAGGGCGCCTTCACCGATCCAGCCGACGCGATCTTGGATCGCGTGTAGCGCGGGAAGCAGCAGGTCGCGTGCGTTTTCGCGTGCGCCCAACGCGGCATCGACCGCCGCGCGTTCGATCGGCGTTGCGACAGCCGCCGTGTAATGGATGTCCATCGCGCCCTTCACCTACACCGTTGCGACTTTATCGATGCGCACCGCCGCGGCTTTGAACTCGGCCGTGCCGGACTGCGGGTCGGTCGCATCGATCGTCAGCAGATTGGTGGAGACGTCGTCGCTGAAATGGAACGTCATGAAGACCAGGCCGGCTCTCAAACCGGGATCGACGTGCACCGGAGCGACGACGCAACCGCGGCGCGAGCTCAGCCGCACAAACTCTCCCTCGCTCAGGTCGTAGCTGCGCGCGTCTTCGGGTGAGACGTCGACCGTCTCCCCGCGCCGCAAAGGCGAGGCGTATCCGCTGCTCTGCACGCCCGTATTGAACGAATCGAGTCGCCGGCCGGTGGTCAAGCGAATCGGGAAACGCTCGTCGAGATCTTCGACCGGCGGTTCGTGGGCGACGCCCTTGAACGGCGCGCGCGGTCCGCGCACGGGCCGCTCCCAAAGGCGGCCGTGCAGGTAGAGCTCGCCGGGATGCTGCTCGTCGTAGCAGGGCCACTGCAGACCGCCCGCCTCCTCGAGCCGCGCGTAACTCATGCCGGCGTGCCACGGGGAGAGGCTCCGGCATTCGTTCCACGCTTCTTGCGGTGAGAGCGCCGGCCAGGAGCAGCCGAGGCGCCGTGCCAGATCGCAGAGTATGGCGATATCGTCGCGCGCTTCGCCTGGCGGCTCGAGCGCTTTCCGCACGCGCTGCACGCGCCGCTCGCTGTTGGTGACCGTCCCCTCCGATTCGCACCAGGATGCGGTCGCCGGGAATACGACGTCCGCGAGCTCGCCGGTTTTCGTAAGGAAGATATCCTGGACGATCAGAGATTTTAGGCCGCGTAGGAGCCGCAGCACGCGTTCTTGGTCTGGGTCGGACTGAGCGGGGTTTTCACCGATCACGTAGAGCGTATCGAGATCGCCGCGCTCCATCGCCTCGAACATCTTCGAGAGATTCCAGCCGCGCTCCGCAGGCAGGCGTACGCCCCAGGCTCGCTCGAACGCCGCCCGCGCGCGCGGATCGACGACCTCCCGGCCGCTCGGGTACCTGTCGGGAATCGCACCCATGTCGCCGCCGCCCTGGACGTTGTTTTGACCGCGCAGCGGGCAGAGCCCCGAACCGTAGCGCCCGACGTGTCCGGTAAGCAGGGCTAGATTGATGAGTGCCCGCACGTTATCGACCGCGTTGTGGTGCTCGGTGATGCCGAGCGTCCAGCAGAGCTCGGCCCGTTCGGCCCGCGCGTAGGCATGCGCGAACGAGCGGATCGTCTCGGCGGGCACGCCGGTGATCCGTTGCGCACGAGCGAGCGTGTACGGTTCCACGCTCTCCCGGTACTCCTCGATGCCGCTCGTGGCGCGCTCGATGAAGGTGCGGTTTTCTAGGCCGGCCGCGAGAATCTCGCGCCCGGCTGCGTTCGCGAGCGCGATATCGGAACCTACGTCCAGAGCCAGCCACAGATCGGCCCATCGCGCGCTGCTCGTGCGGCGCGGGTCGACGACGTAGAGCTTCGCGCCCTTTCGGATCGCTTTAAGGACGCGATGGAAGAATATCGGATGCGTTTCGCGCGCGTTGGATCCCCAGAGTACGATCGTATCGGTGTTCTCGATCTCCTCGTAGGAGCTCGTCCCGCCGCCCGCGCCGAAGACCGCCGTCAGACCGACGACGCTCGGAGCGTGTCAAGTTCGGTTGCAGCTGTCGACGTTGTTGCTGCCCATCACGGAGCGCGTGAATTTCTGGGCAACGTAATTCATCTCGTTGGTGGCCTT
This sequence comes from bacterium, assembly GCA_021790935.1. Taxonomy (GTDB): domain Bacteria; phylum Vulcanimicrobiota; class Vulcanimicrobiia; order Vulcanimicrobiales; family Vulcanimicrobiaceae; genus JAJYFL01. The sequence continues at coordinate 3,456 of JAJYFL010000018.1, read as the reverse complement.
GGAGCAGCTGAACATTCCATAGGTTCCGGTCGCGCCGCGCTCGCGCGCCGAGCGCAGCGCATCGGCGGCGCGAGCGAGCGCCTCGTCCCACGATGCGCGGCGCAAGCCCTCGCCATCCCGCACCAGCGGATGCGTAAGCCGAACGTATGGTTTCACGGCGCGCATGCCACGGGCTATTGCGGCTTTTCCAGGGCGGCCACCACGAGGGTTCCGATGAGGATGGCCAGATAGACGGCGGCGGATGCGCCACTGGCTCGACCGCGGAGAAAGACGGCGGCGGCCACCGCGGCGGCCAATCCCACCGGCGTTACGCGCGAGTTGCCGGCGACGAACTTGTAGATACCCTTCACGATGGCGTCTCCGCCACGTGGGGCGCTCGAAGCAGGGCGACGAGCAGACCGGCGGCAGCGAGATAGGCGGCGACGATCCACAGGAGCGTCGCCTCGCCGTTCCACCACGCGATACCGAGGCCATCGCCGCTCCAAAACGTACCGAACGAGAGCAGCATCGTGCCGACGATGAATCCCATGGCGTTTTCCGGTACGCGTGCGAAGGGTTTACGCAGGAGAAAGGCGGCCAGCACGACCAGTGCCGCCGCGACCGCCGCGCCGCCGACGCCCCATCCGATCGCGTCGGGTCGCACGGCGGCGAAGGTGATGACGATGACGGCGACCTCCAAGCCCTCCAGCAAGACGCCGTTGAATGCGGTGACGAAGCCGACCTTTTGGGCGTCGCGCTCGTGCGCTTGGGAGCGCAGCTCCTCAACTTCGTGCGCGAAGATGGCGTTCTCGTCGTGCGTCGCTTTGCGTCCCGCAAAGCGCCAGATCGCCTTGCGCAGCCACGTGTAACCGAAGAGAACGAGGAAGAGGCCGATAACGATTTTGAGCAGCGGGAGCGGTACGAACTTCACGAGCGCAGGTCCGAAAGCGAGGACGATAGCGGCCAGTGCCGCGAGTGCCCACAACGCACCGCCGAAAGCGGCGCGCCAGCCCTGCGTGTAGCCTACCGCCATGACGATCGTCGCGGCCTCTACGAATTCGAGTCCGGACGCGAGAAACGTCGTGCCGGCTACGACCCACCCGCTCATCGTTCGCCCAAGACGAAGATGGCGCCGCTGCGTACCGCGATCTCGCGGACGCGTGCGTCGTCGCGCACGCGTGCGTACAGGTGCCGGCCGTGCGGTGAAAACCAAAGGCGTTTGATGCGGTCCCCGAGGTGAACGATCCTTACTATCGCGTTGGTGTGCGCATCGATCAGGCGTATCGACGCGTCCGAGCTGCGAACGATGGCGAGCAGCGAACCGTCCGGGGAGCGCGCTTCTATCGGCGGTGCGGCCGCGCGTAAACGTTGCGGCGCGCGCGAGACGACTCCGGCGAGCAGCACGGCGATGCCGACGAGGGTAACGCAGATCGCGGCGGCGATGGCGAGAGCACGCCTCATCGAACGCGGCCCTTGCCGGCGGCATGCGCGAGGATCCGGTTCAGTAGTGCGGGATCGACCGCATCGGGCCGGTTCCAGTCTAGGCGTGCGCTGACGGCGGCATCGTAGGCGGTCCGCGCGTTTACCGCTCGCAGATCGATTCGAGGGCGAAGAGCGTCGAAGGGGCGCAGATCTGCGCGCATGCCGAACGCTGCATAGAGCGGGCGCGCCGTCGCATCGTAGATCGTCATCGGCGCAATGCCGAGAATCAACTCGATCGTGTGCAGAACGCCGGCCGTCGAGTAGTCGTCGTGATGAACGCCCGGTTTGGCGTACGGGCTCGCAACATAGAACGTCGAGCGCTGGTCGCTCACGTGATCGGGGCCGTCTTGTGCGTCGTCCTCCACCGAGAATATGGCTGTCGACTTCCAGTAGCGGGAATGCGAGACCGCGTCGACGAGGCGGCCGAGGCACCAGTCGTTCGTCGCAACGTAGGCTTGCGGCGTAGGCGCTCCGGGATCGGTGCCTGCGGTGTGATCGTTGGGGAGATAGACGATCTCGAGTTGCGGCAGGCCGCCGTTAGCGGCGTATGCGTCGAACTCGCGCAGCCATTCGGCCAGCCGCAGCCGGTCGGAGTACTTTAAACTCCAGCCGTAGTACCGCGGGTCGAAGTGGCCGGCGAGCCCGGCCATGTCGGTGGTAGCCGGACCGGCGAGCCCCTTAGGCGTGATGACGTCTTCACCGTAGTCGCGGTACGTGATGCCTGCGCGCCGCGCGGCATCCCACAGGTAACCGGCGTGCGGTACGTCCGGGGCGAGACCGTCCTGGAAATCGTACAGGCGCCTGCGCCCGGCGTAGTTCACCGGCCAGAAGCGTTCGACGTAATCGTTTGCGATTGCGGCGTCGGTCCAGTTGTGGCCGTCGGCGCTCACCTGGGAGTTCGTGAAGGCACGATCCAAGATGCCGAAGCGGCGAGCGATCGCATGTTGATTTGGAGTGACGTTCTCGCCAAACCATACCAGGTGCGGATCGCCGTCTGCGCCGCGCAGATCGCCGAGCACCTGGTCGTACGAACGATTCTCTTTGATGACGTAGATGACGTGGCGAATCGGCCCGTGCGGGCGGACGACGGTGCGAGAGATCGCAGGCGCATGCCACGTGGGCATCTCCGCCGCGACGACGTCTGCGGTTTGCGCGCGCGCGTGCCGCCAGACGCCCAGCGGAATGGCACGCACGGAGCCGTACAGCGTGGTTGCGACGTATTCGGCGTTGCGGTGCAGGTATGGATTGAACTGCGGATTCGCTCGCATGCCTTCGCCCTTGCCGTCGCTGACGAAGAGCGTGTCGCCGCGGCCGAGCGCGACGCCGGTGGGATACCAGCCGGTCGGAATACGCTCGACCACACGATCGTTGCGGATCACGGCGATGGCGTTTTCGGCACCCAGACTCGCGAACAGCGGCGAGTTCGGCCACGAGCCGATCCAGAGCGCGTTGGGTGAGGCGCCGTACCCGGAGAGGCGCCCGTCGTGCAGCCCCACGGCAATATCGGCAATGCGGCGGTTCGTTCGCGTGTCGATCGCGCCGACCGCGTCGTCGTCGCTTTCGGCCACGTACAAACGCGAACCGTCGCCGGAGAGCGCCAACGCGCTTGGATGCAAGCCGACCGCAATCGCGCTCGCGGTGCCGGTCGCCACGTCGATCGCTTTGACCGTGCGCGCGCCGCGCATCGCAACGTAGAGCGTCGCCCCGTTGCGCGAGAAGAGCACGTCGCCGGGATGCGGGCCGACGGCGATCGAGCGCCGGTCGCCGAACGACGGATACGCGGCAAGCGTGATGGTGCCGTCTCCGTCGTCGGATGCGGCGACGAAAGCGTGATTCGGTGCGATCGCAACCGCGTCCGGCCACGCGCCGGCGGCGATGCGATGCTCGCGCACGGTGCGCCGCGCTACGTCGACTACGAGGAATGCATCGGCATTCGCACCGGCCACGAGGACGTGGGAGGCGTCGATCCAAACCGGTTTGCCGAAGGCGCCGGGA
>JAJYFL010000027.1 GCA_021790935.1 bacterium | reverse complement strand
CCTTTATGGGACGGGCGTTTGCGCGACATGAGCGAAACGCTGAGAGCACGCCAGCGGGAAACCCTTACAGGACGGACGTTTGCGCGACATGCGATTTGCGATGCGCCGGAAAGCCTTGCAGGACGGGGCGTTTGCGCGACACGCGTACTTCCCTACAGTCTGCTTGGCGCCGCGCGCAGGGGGCCCCGTTTTGACCCCGTTCCTCTATGCCCGAGCCGCCGCGTAAGGGGAATAGGGGAACGGCCTCGAAACAGCGCCCCCCTGCGCGAGGCTCTCGGCATGACGGTCAAAGGGTCGTGCGGCGCAAACGCCCGTCCTGTAAGGGTTTCCACCGCATCGAATTTTCGTATCGCGCAAACGTGCGCCCCGTAAGGGTTTTCCGCGCACTCGCTCGTCGCGGTGCGCTCATGTCGCGCAAACGCCCGTCCCATAAGGGTTTCCGCCGCACTCGTATTCTCGCGTGCTTCGATGCATCGTTTGTCGCGTCGTGTAACTTTTTGCAAACCGCATTTGCAAAAACTCGCATGTCGCGCAAACGCCCGTCCTATAAGGGTTCCCGCCGCACGACCGTATGCATCATGCATCGCCATGCATCCCGCGCCTTCCACGTCTTCGACCTGGCAGGCGGCTCGACAGGGAGGCGTACCGAGTGCTCGGGTGGCGGGGCGCCGATCGGGCGAGGGCTGCGCCGGGGGGGGGGTCGTCGAGGATCGCTGGGAGGGCTTCGCGCATGCGTCGCAGCGTTACGCGATCGGCGCGCGGCACGGGGCGCGAGGCCGACCATACGCGCGATGCTTATACGCGCGGCGCTCAAACGCGCCTGGTCGTGCGCGCGACGGCGAGCGCGGCCCTTATGCCGGCCGTTCCTGCACGAGCGCGACGAAGGCCGGCCAATGGCGGGGGTGCGGCACGTGCGTCCCGGTGCGGAAACGCGGGCAGGCTGCCAGCGAAGCGTGTTCGCACTTGCGCCTGACCTCGGCGCTCGTGCGCGGGTCGGGACCCTGGACGCCCCTAGCACTGGGAAGAGACCGTGACCGGAGCCGGTTGGTCTTCTTTCGCCGCATGGCGGAGATTGGATCAGACATTGAGCAGGAAGTGCGCCGCTTGACTCGCAAGGACACGAGGCGGGTACGCCTCTCGGTGTGGGAGCGCAGTTTTCTCTTCGCCGACCATTGGCGAGTGCCGCATTGCAAGCTCAAATAAGGAGACTTCTTTGCGTTATACGAAGATTTTCACCGCTCTTGGGTTCGTGCTGTCCATAGCTTTAGCGTCGTGTTCGGGGGGGGGGGCAATCGGTAATCCCCGGATCGCTTCGCTCCGGCACGCCGACGCTTAGCACTCGTGCCGGCGTGCATACGATGAGCGCGGCTGGGCAACCACAGCCCCAAGGCAATGGTTGCCTGGTATTCAACCCGAAGAACCCGGCATGCACGATTTATAACACGACGGTCACGCCGGCCACTCCAGATCCCTACGCGCAACCGTGCGGGGCATGCTCTGGAAACACGGGGAATCCGTTCGGCTACGGCGGGCCGAAGCCCGCCCCTTCGTTGCCGCCGTGTGTGCAAGCGAAGTCGTGCGTCGGGGTCCTCCCAAATAAACCTGGAACACACTGCCACGACTCAATCAGTGGCGCTAGCGAGAATGTGCCGACAAACACCTCGGATTGGGGTCATCAGGTTTACGAGATAGACACGGTATCTGCCACGATCTCGGTCATTGGCGGTTATGGCAGTACGGCGACTGGACCCATGGGATACATCTACGTGGACAACAACGGCCAGTGGTACCTCGGCGAATCGCCAAGCTACACTGGGAACGCTTGGCAAGTTTTGGGAAGCCAATTTGGCTTCATCGGCGACTTCCTCACCGGTGAACAGGACTATGGAAAGAACTTCGATCAACCCATAACTCCCGCGCAAGTACAGCAGATGAAAGGACTTCACAATGGTCAGACCATTGGCGTTGCTCCTTGCGTTGTGCCGGAGACAGCAAATGCGTAAGTATTGGACGGCCGCCGCGCTTGTCATAGCCTTCGCAATTTCGCCGGCCGCATCGCTTGTCGCGCAGCCGAAGCCCGCGCCGCAAGCGATGCGCTGCGACGGGTCTACCTCGCAACGCGGCGAAAACGTTCCGGTAAATACTTCCGATCACTCACACGAGGTGGTTCATGCCCTGTCGTTCTCGCGCAATGGCTCGGTACTTTTCTGGATTTACCAAGATCGCAACGGGACATTGTGGCTCGAAGGCAATGGCCGCAATGCGCCGTATGGTGAGGTCTCCTCGGCCGCAAGGGCATTTGGCGCGAAGTTAACGCGCGCAACCGTGTCTGGGTATTCGTTGCAGATCTCAGGGAAACTCAGTCCAGCGGCCCTGCGTGACGCGCGGTTCACGGTACACGGCTGCTATTGAGCGTCGGAGACACTCAACCCGTTCAACACTGATAGGCAGCGAACTGTCCGGATCCTGGGAAAGGGCTGGCGAAGGCACTTCGCCAGCCCTCCTGCCGAGCCGTTCCAGGGAACGGCGGACCTTGCTAAAGACGGTCCCGGTATGCGGGCAACCGCATACCGGGACGAGCGGAAGGCTCGCCTACGGCGGGGCTTCTGCGCTCAAGCGATGGCATTCTTCCGGGCCTTCCAGGCGGTGGCGGCCTTCCACCGGGTAAACCAAAATCGGGCTCTCGGCAAACCGCCTTTAGTGAGAGATCATCGGGGGCCCGCCGGGCCCGCCATATGATGTGCGCGCCTCGCTGCTCTACGCGTGACCGGCTGCGATTTTACGCAGCGCGGCTTCAATCTTCTCGACCGTTGAGACGTGCGGCGTCGCGCCTTGGTTGACGATCGCTCGAATCTGCCGGCGACTTATGCCGGAGTTTCTTGCGATGAAAGAAATACCGACTGCTTTGATCGCTGCGCGCAGCGCGTCGAGCCGTTCGGCCGGATTACGATACTGCACGACGCTCGTCGCGCTCAACTGTTCGGCCGTGAGCCCTTCGTCGGTATCGGTCGGGTCCACGATAACCTCCTTGCCGATCGTTCCTTTCGATTCGACGCGTACCGGGCGAGGTATCGTCAGCCCTCGCATGGTCGCCTGCGTCGGCTCGCTGCCATCGGCGCGAAGCCGTTTGCGCTCGAAACTTTGCAGCGTCGCACGCACGATCTCGCCGTACGTTCGAAAGCGCGGGAACGCGTCGAAGTCCCACGGCGTCCCGCAGCGCAAGCAGCGCCATGCCGGCGCCTTCCAATCGACGGCGCTAGGAAAGAGCGTGCAAGCCGGTCGAGGGTCCTTGCAGCACACGTGCGGATGCTCGGCTATATCCACGATCTTTCGACTCATCAGCGCAGCCGCGAGAAAGTCAAACGGACGAATGCGAGCGTTTCCGCGGTACGGCTTGAGGACGCTCCAGGTCGAAAGGGTGAGCGGCGCGATCGCTGGGTACTGCTCCCACGAAAAGGGTTCGACGGGTTTGCCGTGCGCTGCTCGAATCTCGCGTTTCCACGCGTCGCTAATCCAGCCGTGCCGATCGCCTGCGATCGGCGAGCGGTACTGGCCGAGCACGTGCGAGGAATACTTGCGAATGACCGGCTTGCCCCGCTCGTCGAGCGTGAAGAGCGCGTAGGACTTCTCCGAGACCGCATAACACCAGAGATTGCAGCGCTCCTCGCGTTTTTCGCCCGTGACGGGAACGTCGGTGAAGTTTTCGTCTTCGAGTTTCAGTACGTCGCCGACCGGGTGTCGTAGGGATTGAGCGACTGGAAGCGCGCGCGAATCGCCTCCACCGCCTTCCAGGAAAGCGCTCGTACCGCCCGCGTTCCGTCACTCAAGACGTACGGTCCGCCCTCGCATGGGACAAACCCGCCGTCTTTCGACGCGACGACGACGAGGCTATCGGTGTCGCAGTAGGCGACCTCGCCTCCCGCGCGTTTTACGAGATACATGCCGAGCGCAAGCATGAGCCGGGCACCGGCGGTGACCAGCGACGCGGTTGGAAAGAAGTTCATGCGCCCATGGCGCTCCGGCCGATCGACCTCCGTCGCAAACGACGTATCCGCATAGACGGCGACCCGTCGCGGCTTGCGCGCTTGGTCGTCGGGGTCAATGTCGATCGGGCTCGTCTCGGAAAAGATGCCATAGGCGCCGGAATTGGCGACAACCTTATAGCCGGTAGAGCGACGCTCGTCGTCGAGCGGGTCGCCAGTCTTCGCCTTGCGTAGTTCGATAAGCCGTTGAAAGAAGTCGTCCGTGCGCGGGTTGATCGCATCGGCTCCCCGGAAGCGAATCGGCGTCAGCGTATCGAGCATCCCTCCGGGTCGAAGCCGCCACGCACGGATGATCTTCGGCGCTCCGCCCGCGTCTCTGACCCGACAGGCGGCGATCGCTGCCGCCGCAAGGTCGGGGGCGGCGTACCAAAGCGGCTGCTCGGATTCGACAGGTCCGATGGTTACGACGGCATCATTGGCCGCCGGCCGTTGGTCGTCACCACCGCCGCTGGTTAGCCGGGCTTCCAGGCGTGCGCGGGCCATCGTCTCGCGTCTACGACCCGACTGGGGCCGCTCGTGCGTGGCGGAGAAGTCGAGCACGTCACTCGTCGTGAGGTCTTGATTCCCGAGCGCATCGCGGATGTGTTGCGCGATCTCGTCGATGTTCCCGAAGACTTCGCCTGACGGCGATCGCTTGGAATTGCGTCGGAGTATCCCGCGTGGAAGGTTTGCAAACTCGCCCGCACTCTTCCAGCGCTTGCGCTTAGGGTCGAAGACCACGTCGGGCGTGATCTTCCCGCCGCACTCGTCAAGCGCGTTCCAGAACGGAGCCTGCGCGATCGACGCTTCTTCGTGGAGTTGTGCCGCCTCGGACGCGATCCGCTCCCGCCGCGACATATGACGCGACGGAATGGCTGCACGGGCAGGGAGGTTCGCCCCGTTCGGCTCCACGAGCGCGAAGAAGTCGAGCGTCTTCCAGGTGGCCGGGTCGAAGAGGTCGTCGGGATGGTCACGCAAACGCGCAAGCCGTTCCGCAATCTCGCCGGGCGGAATCTCCTCGACCTCGACGGTCGCCGGAGTCAGGTGTTTCCACCATCAGCCGAGCAGCGCGAAGACCGTGGCGTACATCGAGAGATTGTCGAGGTAGACGCATGGAAGCGGCGTCTTGACGATTCGCGCCTCGACCCGACCGCCGTAGTAGGTTTGCGCGGCATACCCGAGGTACGGCTTCGGGAAGTCCGGCTGCACGTCCAGGCGCGGCCGGACGCCGAGCGCGTCGAGGTAGGCCTTTGCGATCGAGGCGCCGGATTGCGCTTTCGAGAGGTGCAAGGCGATCGGATGCTTACGATGTTCGGCGTCGAGCGCCCAGAGGAGCGCCGATGTCCGATCCACGTCGTAGAGACACCCTGCGACGTTCTCCGGCGTGATCTCGCCGCTATGCGCGCCTGGCCGGTCCTCAAAGGAAACGCCGAACGCTCGGCACGCGCTCGCGAGCGAATGATTGCGGTCCGTATGCGCAAACACGCCTGGTGCAAGGTCGAGCACGCACGCATTTTTCATGTCGTAGCGGACGTGGTGCCGGTCGTCGCGCTTGATGCGAACGAAAATGGGGGCCTGCAGCGTCCCGTTCACGGTGAAGTGCTTCGCGAATGAGAACCCGTTACAGAAACGCGAGCCGAGCCGGCCGGTCTTCGTCGCCGGCTCGAACGAGTCGGCGATGCGCGAGAAGTCGTAGGGAAGATTGAACCCCGTAACCGTCCAACCGTCGTCACGCGCCGGCCATATGCCGTATTGGAAGAGCCACTCTCGCGAAACGAGCTTTACGTCGAGGGTTCGGCATATCTCTTTCAGACGCTCGTATTCAGCCGGGTCTGCGCTGCGGAGGTCGTCGCGGTAGAAGACGGCCCGCGTTTTGAGCCGACGCTTTTCGTAGAGTTCGACCGCGCCGAACGTGAGCCGGTGTTCGACGGTCTCCGTATCGAAGACCAGCACGAAACTGTCGAGCGATGGAAGCGCGCGAGGCTCTTCTCGACCCCCGTGGCGGGTACGTCCGACCGGCTCGGCGTAGGCGCGCGCAAAGACGTTCCGGCAAACGGAATGCCTGCTGATCTCCGGTATGACCGGATCGAAGGCGGCCAGCGAAGGAGCCGGCTCTTCGGCGTGTTTCGACCCGATCACGAGCTTTGCTCCTGCGCTCGTTGTTTGAGCTCGTTGGCGCGCGCGTAGCATGCATCGCCCGTCGCCACCAAGAACTCGATTTCCACAGCCCACGGGTCGGACGGATCGGGCAGATTTCTCCCGTGTTGCGACGCCGTCAAAAGCCGATGCGTCTTCTTCGAGACACGGATCGCTGCGCGGCTATTCTTACGCCCCGCGAGATGATGTACGTCGGTCGGCTCCTCTCCGCGACCGATCGCGACGCAATCCGCGCAGAGAATCATCCGGTCGTCGGGCACGAGCACGAGCGGGTCGGTTTCACCGCATGACTCGCATCGAGCGTTTGGCGGAAAGAGACCGGCACGGCGCGCACGCTGGGCGTCGAGGTTCACGCCGCGAACCTTACCACTTCATCGCGACGCTTATAGAAGCTGGCGCCGAAGTCGATCTCGTCTACGTGCTCCAAGATACTGTCTGGGTCGGTGATAAACGGGAGACGGCGCTGCGTCTCGGTGTCGAAAATTGCGCGTCCGTCGAAGCGATCGAGATCGTTCGTTGTACCGCTGTCGAGATAGACTCGAACGGCGTGCCAATAGCCGCCTACGAGCTTTCGATCAGTTCCAACCGGGTTCACGTAGACCACGCCGCCTTTGGTGAGAAACGGCATGAACAACCCGGACGACGCGGGGATGGGCGCGGGAACCGACTTACGCGCTCGGCGGGTCGCCCATGCTTTTTTCGTGGCCTCGCTGCGCTTGCGTTTCGCAGCGCTTTTCGCGGCTACGCGCTCTGAGGCGGCTTTGGCGACCGCATTTCGCGCCTTCGTAACCGACCCGCGCATAGCAGGTATCCGACGCGCGAGTGTATTGAGCGCGCGGGTCTTGGCGCCTTTCTTCCCAGGCGTGCGCGGTCGCGAACGGGCTAGTGTTGCTTGGAGGGCTTCGAGGTCTGCGAGCTGCTTACGAGCCCTTCGATAGCGTGTATGCGGCGAGGTTCCGGCCTTGCGCGGCGTCATGCCGGGGTCTCCGTCTTCCCGGTGCCGATCACTCGCACACGCGCGTAGCGCCGCCAATCGCGGCCGTCGCCGATAATGCCGAGTGCGAATCGCTGACGCAGCCCGCGCGCGTCGAGATAGAATGTTGGAAGCGATCGCCGACGCGCGTCGGCGAGCTCGCGATTGGTTCCCGCGCCGATAGTGCCGTCGGAGGCCGTGAAGAAGACGAGAACGTCCAGCGTCGGCAGGAGTTCCGGCCAGGCGCCCAGCCAGCATCGATTCGAGGAGAATAGGTGGCGCGGTTCGAGAATCTCCGCCTCGCGAAAATACGTGCGAACGGCGTTGAGGCGTTTCTCGTAGCGCGAGGTCCAAAACGTCGAAAGCGGCGATGCGAGGTAGACTCGCATCCCGGAGACCTCCGCCTCGACCGTGCGTCGATCGCCGCGCACCGTTATGCGAGGTCGCGCTTCTCGATCGCGAGACGAAAGGGGATTAGATAAGGCCGTAGAATTGTAATACACGGAAGCGATTCCACGACCAGCGTTCCAGCGCTGGTCCTTTCTTTTCATGGCATCGAATCGCTTTCCGGCGGTACTCGGCGCGTGGCGAGCCAAATAGCGCCGACGATCGCCGCGATGATTCCCGCGAAGATCAGCCACCCAACAGCGCTGAGCGGCTCACCTTCGACCTCGGAGGCGCCGCGCTTCATCGGCCGAGCGTCGCCTGCCGATCCGCGTGCGATCGAGCGAACCGTCCAATCGGAGCAGCCCGCTTGCCGCGCGATCTCGCGAAAGCTAAGGGACTCTTGGAGCAGCCGTTCTATAAGAGCGCGATCGACGGAGGCGCTCATCGCGCGGTCTCCACAGGCGTAGAGGTTTTCGCCAGCCCCTGCCTGGGAGGCGTGTCCGTGGGAGTGCTGGTTGCCGCTAGGACCGGCCCGATCGCCCCGAATGTGTCGGCGTCCTCAAAGAAAGCCGCCGTCGCTCTTGGCCCAAAGACAGCCGCGAAACGACCCCGCCAGCGCTCAGAAGGCGCGACCTCGCCCCGCTCTATCGCCGAGACGATGTACGTCGGTAGACGGGTCCAACAGGCTACTTCATCGAGCCGAACCCCTTGCAAGAACCGCCAAAGCCGTAGTTTTTTCACGATGTATGCCCCCCTACGCGATAACGGTATAGCAGCAGGACGCGAATGAATAGAGGCAGAATAGAGGTCTATCATGCCTCCAGTAAGGCAAGCAAGTAGATCGCGGCGCTACGGGATCGAGGAGCCGACCTGGCTCGATGCGGCAGGGCGGCGGCAGGCCGGCGCGTGGCTGTCGGAACGGATCGACGCCTCCGGGCTCTCAAAGCGCAAGGTCCTCGCGAAAATTGAGTATGAGGGCGGAACGAATCGCTTAAACGCTTACCTTGAAGGAGAGCGATTACCAACGCCTGAGATGCTCAGCAACCTCTGTAATACGGTCGGAGCCCCGTACCTCGAAGGCGTCGCGCAGTACGGGTACTATCGAGAGATCGTCCGCATCATCGACGACCTCGTGTGGCTCGGCGGGTGTTGGCTCGCGGAAGATGACGCGCGCGGAACGACGGGGATAACGAACAACCGCGAATGGACCCGACTACGGTCCGTCGAGCAACTCGGCGTGCTTCTCTTCGGCGATCGACCCGTCTCCGACGTGCGGAATCAGGCCTGGTTCACGTCACGCTATCATGTCGCATGCTGGATCGAACCGGAACAGGATGTTAGCCGCGAAATCTATACGATGATCGCACAAGAGGGGGGCGTTACAGTTGCGGACCTGAAGCAGCCCCCAGAGCGCGTCGAGATCGTGCGAGAGCCGGAACGCCGAGTCTATGTTGTGTTGCCCAAGCCTATCGCTCTCGCGATCCTGCTCGTCACCTTGCTCTTCCCACGACGGGGCGACGTGTTCAAAGAGGGTGCGAGAGACTATGCGTTACGCCTCTGGGCGGTATCAAGCGCTCTCGTCGGAGAAGCCGAGAAAAAACGCTACAAAGCAAAGCGGATCGGGCGGCCGAAGAATCTCACCCAGCATTTGCAAGGTGTGCTCGACACGCTTGACGACAACCGCCTTCCTTTTAACGATCGTCGCGTCATTGCGTCGGAATATGCCATTGCATGGGCGGATAGCATTTGTAACTGTTACACGCATATCGCTCGGCTCGCGGCGTTCTGCAACTGGGGCGAGGCCGGCTCCTCGATGAACAATCAAACCGCGTTTGGGATCATGCCGCAACTGCGTTTGGCCGAACTTCCAGCGCTGGAAGGTTTTGCATACACACCAGAAGCTATGAGCGCCGAGTGAGGTGGCCCCGGTTAGTCGGACAGCCTGATATGTGATGACTTCGCTCCCTAGCGGTCGAAAAGACCTGAGAAAAGGAGCAGTCATCGTGAAACGTTCTCGTCGTAACCACACGGCGGCCTTCAAGGCTAAGGTGGCAGTCGCTGCAATCAAGGGCGACCAGACTGTCTCGGAGCTTGCCAAGCGCTTCGACGTCCATCCGAATTCCATCGTTCAGTGGAAAACGCAACTGCTCAAGCGAGCGGGCGAGATCTTTGACAGCGAGGGAAAGCCCAAAGCCGGCGGTCCCGACGTCAAGGAGTTGCACGCGAAGATCGGCCAGCAGGCGTTGGAGATCGATTTTTTAGAACACGCGCTCGGGCGTATCGACGGGCTGAGCGCAAAGCGATGATCGATCGCGGCCACGCTTTGCCACTCTCGCATCAAGCGGCGTTGCTGGACCTCTCGCGCAGTGGGCTCTACTACGAGCCCGTACCGATCTCGGGAGCGGATCTGGAGCTCATGCGCGAGATCGACCGGCTTCACACCGACTACCCGTTCGCCGGCGCGCGGATGTTGCGCGACATGCTGCGGCTCAAGGGCTACCGCGTTGGTCGCCGGCACGTTGGTCGACTGATGGGCTTGATGGGCATTGAAGCGCTCTACCGCAAGAAGAAGGGCACCAAGACGAACCCCGCGCATCCGGTCTTCCCCTACCTGCTGAGAAACCTCGTCATCGAACGCCCGAATCACGTCTGGGCGGCGGATATCCTCGGGGGGCAGTTCAAAACCGGCCACCCATGGGCAGTTCAAAATAGGCCAGTGGCCACCGTCCTGCCCGGACGGAGTTTACTACCAGGCCAGGTTGGCTAGACGCGGTTCTGAACCTTTCGTTGA
>JAJYFL010000033.1 GCA_021790935.1 bacterium | reverse complement strand
CGGGCGAGGTGTAGCGTGGTGGCGTGCCGCGGAAAGCAGCGAGGAAGGAGGATCTGACGACGCGGCTGGCGGAGCTGTCGGGCTGGCAGACGGCGACGCAGGACGATGGGCATGTGGCCGAGGCACTGCACCGAGAGCGTGCGGTGGACAGGATCTACGCGCTCGGGACCGCCGCCTTCTTCGATGAGTTCTTCGAGTACGTCCGCGAGATCGATGCCTGGCCGCTGCTGGAGGGGCTGGATCCCGGGCAGCGGGAGGGCGCGTTGTACCCGTTCGTGCAGCTCGTCCTGCTGACGATGATGCGCTGCGTGGGAGGCGTGCAGAGCATGCTCGCGATGCACGAGCTCGTGCTGACCGACGAGGCGCTGATGGGGCTGGTCGGGTTCAACGCGGCGCAGGTCCGTGACGGCAGCAACGATCGTGGCAAGAGCCGGCGGACGCGGCCGGTCGAGGTGCGGGGCGCGCTGTCGTACGAGACGATCGCCGACGCCATCGTGCAGGCGGGGCCGGAGAAGCTGGCAGCATTCTTCAACGGGGCGATCCGGTGCCTAGCCAAGCAGGGCGTGTTTCCCAAGCGCATCGACGTTTCGCTCGACGCCACCGACGACGAGGCGACGCCGAAGTACCAGACCGACTCGGGCGGCGAGGTTCCGAGCATCGCGCGGGAGAAGCGGCCGGACGTCCGCGCGAACAAGCACGCGCGCAAGGTGAAGGTGACGGTCTTCGGCTGGAAGATCTGGCTGGTCTTCGAACCGGTCTCGCAGATCCCGCTGGCGATGAAGATCGACGGAATCGACGTGGCGGACAACGAGCACGCCTGGGGGGTGTTCGCGCAGGCGCAGGCCAACGTCGAAGGCCATGCGACGTTGCGCTCGGTCGCGCTCGATCGGGGCTTTCTCGACGGCAAGCTGCTGTCGCAGATAAGCGACATGGGCAAGGCCGTCGTGTACATTCCGGCCCGGTCCAACCTGAGGATCACGACGGATGCGCGGGAGATCGCGAGACGCGCGGAGGCGCTTTTCGCGCGAGGCCGGACCCTGGACGGCGCGACGTACAAGGAGCGCGTCGAGCGGGTGAAGCGCGGGGCTGGGAAGAACGCTTTCGTGGAGGAGCGCACGACCACGGTGGTCCGCATTCGCGACCTGGCGTGCGACTGGTGGGTCAAGGAGGGCTCGACGTCGGCTTCGAACTCGAAGGACTTCGAGCCGCGCCTGGTGAACGCGACGGTGGTGCTGCGCTGGGACGGCGCGCCGAAGGACGCGGAGACGGAAGTCGTCATCCTCGACACCGATCCGTCGCTCGATCCGTTCGCCGGCTTCGACGCGTACGACGCCCGAAGCCTGATCGAGAACCAGTGCAATCGGGAGGCGAAGGAGACCTGGTTCCTGGAACACCATCCCAAGCGCAGCGAGGCGGGCGTGCGCGTCCAGGCATACTTCGTGTTCACCTGCATGGCATTGATGACGGCCTTTCGGCTGCACCGGCAGGCCGCCTTCGAGGCCGAGCGCCGGGGCGAGGAGCTCGGCCTCACCCGTTATCGCCGACAGCTCGAGGCGAGGAGCTTCGGCAAGCAGATCGTCTTCTGCGGCGGGCACTTCGGGATCTTCCGAGATTGGGAGGTCCTCCTCCTCCTCGGCATCGCCGTGCGCGAGCGCGTGATCCTGGGTGAGTCGGCCGAATCGGTGCTCGCTCGCTACTGCAGATCGCGGAACACGTCGTGACGATCGCGGGCGTGAGCCGAAAGTACTGTGGTCGAGAGTTCACCCGGGATGAGCTCGATCGAATCCGCGCCCTCGCCGCCCAGCCGGGGACCACCCGTCGCGCGCTCTCGCTGCGGGTGTGCGAAGAGCTGGCCTGGCGCAAGATCGACGGCGGCCTCAAGCAGATGAGCTGCCGCGTCGCCCTGCTGCGCATGCAGAAGGACGGGCTTGTCGAGTTGCCCGCACCGCTCCATCGCAGCAGCAACGGCGCACGCACGCGGCCGCGAACGCCCGAGACCGATCCGCAACCACCGCTCATCGTGCCCGCGAACGAGTTGCGCTCGCTGCGCCTCTTGCCCGTCTCCAGCCGGCGCGACTCCACGCTGTGGAACGAGTACGTCGACCGCTATCACTATCTCGGCTACCAGCCGCTCCCTGGTGCGCAGCTACGCTACTTCGCCCGAGCCGAGCAGGGACTGCTCGCGCTGCTGGGCTTCGGCGCGGCCGCGTGGAAGACGGCCCCACGCGACGCCTTCATCGGCTGGACCGCGCTGCAGCGCGAGGCCCGGCTCCACCTCGTCGTGAACAACGCCCGCTTCCTGATCCTGCCTTGGGTGCGCAGCCTCCACCTGGCCTCCAAGCTGCTTGGCCTCGCCGCACGCCAGCTCCCCGCCGACTGGCAGGCCCGCTACGGCTACCGCCCCGTGCTGCTCGAAACCTTCGTCGAGGCCGCTCGCTTCCGTGGGACCTGCTATCGCGCCGCCAACTGGCTCTTCCTGGGCGAAACCCGCGGCCGTGGCAAGCTCGACACCGCCCATGCCCATGCGCTGCCCGTCAAGACCGTATGGCTCCGGCCGCTCAGCCCCCAATTCCGCGAAGCCTTGCGGGCCTGCCTGCCTTCCTCGCCCCTGGCCTCACTCCTCTGACTTCCCCGCGTCTCCTCCGACTCGCCGCCCGCGTGCCCTCCCCGGCAACCCCCGACCTACTCCGAATCTCAG
>JAJYFL010000032.1 GCA_021790935.1 bacterium | reverse complement strand
CGATGTCGCGTTTGCCGCGCTTTCGGACGCCACCCGGCGCGGAGTTCTGGAGCGGCGCGCGTGCGCGGATGCTTCCATCACAGACCTTGCCGAGCAGTTGCACATGACCCTCACGGGAATGAAAAAGCATGTCGGCGTCTTGGAGCAGTCGGGGCTCGTCACGACCGAGTAGGTCGGGCGCGTACCGACCTGCAGGCTCGGCCTGCGCCGATTGGAGGAAGAGGCGGCATGGATTGCGAGGTATCGCCAGCTCTGGGACGCACGCTTCGACGAGCTGGGAAAGGTCGTCGAGGAACTGAGACGAAATGAGAAGTTCCGAGGGCGCAAGAACGGAAAGTGAGGTTACCTCCATGAAGAATCGCACGACGGTGGAGCGGAAATCCGCGCGCGAGTTGATCGTTACGCGCACCTTCGACGCGCCGGCACGCCTCGTGTTCGAGGCGTGGACCAAGCCCGAGCTGCTCAAGCAGTGGTGGGCCCCGAAGTCGATGGGCATCTCCCTGCTTTCCTGCGACGCGGATGTTCGGGCGGGGGGGCGGTATCGGTTCGAGCTCGGCCAAGAGGGCTCAAAACGCATGGTGTTCTTCGGTCGGTATGTCGAAGTGATACCGCATTCGCGTCTCGTCTGGACGAATGACGAAAGTGACGAAGGTGCCGTGACCAAGGTGACGTTCGAGGATATAGGGGGCAGGACGTTGCTGGTCATGCGCGAACTCTATCCCTCGAAGGAAGCCCTAGACGGCTCCATTGCCGGGATGGAAGGCGGGATGCCCGAGACGTTCGCGCAACTGGACGCGTTTCTCGTCACTCTCGGCGCGGGCGTGGGACGGTCCTGAGTTCGTCGAGCCCACGGGCGGCAGCGCGCGCGTGACAGGACTGACGGCTCGACTTCGCCGTCCCGCGGCCCTATGGTCCGCTGCATCGTTCCCTAGGACAACGCAGGCGCGCGCGGCTTCGCTTGCGGCTTACGCCGGGCGCTCGGTTCCGGGACGTCCTCGGAAGGACTGGTGGTAACTAGGGATTGCGTTCCCGTACCCGGATGCGGGGGCGTCGGCGCATGCTCGCGCAGAGTATCGATCGCAGCCCGATCGGAGCTGCACGCCGGGATGAGGGCCGTTGACCGCACCGCACCTCGCCCGGACAACCGGCGCCGGCCCGGCGCCATTCCGGCTCTCCAACGATAGGCGAAGTCCGCGTCTTCATTCGGGAAGTGCGGATCGTTCGTCGCACGGCGCCGCGGGATTCTTGGCTCTGTGCCGCTCGAGCCACACTGAATGACCCGATCACGAAAAATTGCCGCAATGATCGCCGGCGTCGGCCTAGTCGTGGCGATTGGGGTGGGATTCGTGGCTTACCACTGGCTGCAGCCGGCGCCGGTCGCGCAGTTCCTGCGTGTCTCGGGGAATATCGAGGCGCATGAGAGTCTCCTCAGTTTCAACGTGGTGCAGTCACGCATCGTCGATCTGCCGTTCGATGAGGGCAAATGGGTCAAACGCGGCACCCTGATCGCGCGCGTGGATGATACGGATTATCGGCAGCGGGTCCGGATCGCCGATGCGGCGGTCCTGGTCCAGCGGCGCAGCCTCGCGTCGGCGGAGCGCAACGCCGCGGCGGCGCGTCAGGTGCTGGTCAGCGACCGGGCCGCCCTTGCGTACAAACGAGTCAACTATGTCCGCCTGCGGCGCCTGGTGCCCACCGGGGCCGCTTCGCGCGATGCCCTCGATCTCGCGCGCGCCGCCCTGCAGGAGTCCTCCGCCGACCTGCAGCGTGACCAGGCGCTGCTGGCCGTGGCTCGGCGCAATGTCGCGCTCGCCCACGCAAATGTGCGCAATGCCGAGGCGTCCCTGAAATTAGCGCGGATCATCGAGGGCTATACCACGCTGCGAGCTCCATTCAACGGAGTGATCATGGTGCGGCAGGCCGAGCTCGGCGAAGTGGTCGGTCCCGGTACCCCGATCGTCACGCTCGGCGATCTGGATCATCTCTGGATGCGCGCTTATGTGAACGAGCCGGACCTCGGCCGGGTGCACCTGGGCGAGGCGGCCATCGTAACGACGGATAATCTCCCGGCCGAGCATTTTCGGGGACGCGTGTCGTTCATTGCGGAGAATGCCGAGTTTACTCCGAAGACGGTCGACACGTACGCCGAGCGGGTGACGCTGGTCTACCGCATCCGAATCGATATCGACAATCGTCATCATGAGCTCGTTCCCGGAATGCCGGTGGATGCCCGGATCGAGCTCGCGCGCGCCTCGTCCCGATGAACGCCTCAGGCGCGAAGCCGGCGGTCACTGTTGCCGGGGTCACCAAGCGGTTCGCGGCCGTGACGGCGCTCGACGGGATTACATTTCAAGTCGGATCCGGGGAGTTATTCGGACTGATTGGGCCGGACGGGGCGGGGAAGACGACGATGTTGCGGATTCTCGCGGGTGTCATGGCCGCGGATTCCGGCACCGTCCGCGTCGAGAATGTCGATGTCGTGGCGCGTCCCGAGGACGTGCGCGAGCGCATCAGTTATATGCCACAGCGCTTCGGGCTGTACGAGGATCTCACCGTCGAGGAGAACATCCGGTTCTTCGCCGAAGTTTTCGCGGTATCGCGCCGGGTGCGGGAGGAGCGCTCGACGAGCCTGCTGGCCGCCTCCGGCATGCTGCGCTTTCGCAAGCATCTGGCCGGTCAGCTCTCCGGCGGGATGAAGCAGAAGCTCGGCCTGACCTGCGCGCT
>JAJYFL010000026.1 GCA_021790935.1 bacterium | reverse complement strand
CAACGAAAGGTTCAGAACCGCGTCTAGCCAACCTGGCCTGGTAGTAAACTCCGTCCGGGCAGGACGGTGGCCACTGGCCTATTTTGAACTGCCCATGGGTGGCCGGTTTTGAACTGCCCCCCGAGGCAGTTGTAAAACACTTTGCCCGCTAAGGCTTGTTGCACGGCGTCGTTTCCGACGCTTCCTTGCCATTGCTTGCATTGAATGCCGATCCGGCGCTGCGCGTTTTGCGCGATCACGTCGATTCCCTGATCGCCACTGCCTTGCGTGATCTCGGTGTGGTATCCTAATTTGCGGTACAGTTCGGCAACGTGCTTTTCGAACTCGATTCCCGAAAGTAACCTCAAGCCGTCAACGGTGCGCCATTGCCGATCATAGATCGTACGTCGATGCTGCGCGAAGCGTCCGTAGGCAACCGCGCCGATTGCGAACAGCGCGGCGAGCCATAACCCTTCGGGGCTTTGAACGAATGCCACGAACCCAATCAATACGAAGACGCCCAAAAGAGCGACGGCCATAAGGCGGGATTGGTCCTTGGTCCGGCGCCTTCTCCGCATGAAAGGCATAGCAATTAGGTTTCGGCAAGGGGGCGGTTTGGAATTAGGGCAAGGCCCTGGTTTCGGGCGTGTCGGCGACCGATAGGGGCCTAACCGGCGGGGGGAAGAGAGCGCCCCAGCGGACCGGCACCGTGATATGACCGGCTAGAGGTCGAGCACCCGAAAGACGGCCGCAAAAACAAGGCCGACGACGGCGACCTTGCCGCAAGGCGCACCGCTTGCACAGTAAAGAGCAGGCCGGGCGGGAAGGCCAAGCAATGGAGCGATCGCAACAGCTCGGAAGAGGGCTTATTCCGGGCATTCTTGGACAAGAGCGATCAGCGCCGACCAGTGCCTCGGATGCGGCACGCGGGCCCCGGCGCGGAACCGCGAGCAGGCCGCGAGTGATAGGCCTACCGCCTGCGCGATCGTCGCCAGCGAGAAGGCGTCGAGCTTCGGCGTGATCTCGCGCAGGAACCAGGCGCGATCGCGCCTGGCTGTCGGGGGAGTCCCGCTTATTCCAATTCGAAGAATCCTTGATCGACGCGCTTGATGCTCAAGGTCGCTTCCGTCGAGGTTCCCACGTTCTCGGCAAACATCATTTCCGCGAGCCGCTGGCCGTCGATTAGAGCGATCTTCAGCCGCCTCGCTGATTCCCTGGCCGCTGGCGTGAACGAACTCGTGGTTACCAGCACCCCCTCCTGCGCGCCACGCTCTTGCATACTGCCGGCCAGTCGCTGCACCACATCTGCCCCTATTGGAGATCCATCCTGGTAGCGCTTCGCCTGGAGATATATATTACTCAAGCCCAGGCGATCACGCGGAATTATTCCGTCAATACCGCCATCGCCGGGACCACCTGTGACGTGACCAGCATTCTCCTCATCGCCGTAACCAAGTCGCATCATGAGTTTTACGGTAAGACGCTCCAAGAAGGCTGGTGGCGCTTTGCGGACCGCTTCGAGCAACTCTTGCACCACCGCTTCACGAAGTTCTTGGTAAGCACTCTGAATTACCTCAAGGGGAGTCCTTTCCGTCGTGCCGGCATCGAGTGTCGCTTCTTCGTTGTGCTTGCCTCTGTCTTTCGGCGGCTTAGATCGCTCGACAAAGGCTCGGAATTCTTCGAATTCCATCAGAGCCTCTTGCGAGATTGAGCGCGGATAGCGACGCAGAAGCTCGCGGCCGCGCTCCGTTATTCGAATTATGCCGCGATCTACGTCTTCGATTGCACCCGCCTGCTTGAGGTAGAGCTTTGCCCAGTACAAGCGGTTCGGAAAGCGCAAGGCCCCAGAAGCCAAGCATTCTTCACGCGCGGTCTGCGAGAGGCCCATCAAGTCGCCGACCCGTGGAGACAATTCGCGTAGCTGATGAGGGTGCCCGTCCATAAGTACGTATAGCAAGGGGCGCATGATCTGATCGAACGGTGGAACGATGTCCATACCTACTCCTTTATCGGGTCTGGAGTGCGGCTACGTCGCGCCGTCTCCTTCCATGAGCGCTATGAACGCGGCCCAATGGCGCGGGTGCGGTACGCGCGTCCCGGCGCGGAACCGCGAGCAGGCCGCGAGTGAGAGGCCCGTAGCCTGCGCGATCGTCGCCAGCGAGAAGGCGTCGAGCTTCGGCGTGACCTCGCGCAGGAACCACGCGCGGTCGCGCGGTTCACCATGCTCCTTCGCCCACTCGCGGTTGCGGCGATGGTGCTCGGCGTTCGCCTCTCCCCGTTGCGCGTTGGCCGCAGCGCTCGCACGCGCGTCGGTACCCTGGAGCGCTTGCGTGGTGAGAGCCTTGCGCGCCGTTGCGATCGCGCGCTCGGCCCGGGTACGGCGCGCACCTGGTACGCACGCCTCGCAGTAACGGCGGCGGCGCTTGAGGACGGGCTTCCCGCACGCCGCACACGCGACGGGCACGAGCGCGAGGGCTTCCGGGCGCGGGGCGTTCCACGCTTTGCTCGCATACGGCCGTGGTTCCGAAGGTTTGCGAGGCGTCGCACGAAGCGGAGACGGCGCGGCGAGCGCGAGGGCGTGTGCGCGGCGACCGCCTGTCGTTTGCGTGCGAGGTTTCGTGATTTCCATGCGATCGAGCAAGGCCGTGCGGAATGCCTGTGCGAGGTGCGTAACGATAGGCGTAACGAGCAGCCGCCAGCGTGGTAGCGTGAGTGCGAGGTCGTGCGTGAGCGGAGCGCGTATGCGGCATACGCCATTGGGGAGTTCCACGAAGTCGCGCGAGGTGAACACACGTGTTTCCAAGAGGTCGAGCACGAACGCATCCACGTCGGGGCGTATCGGTTCCATCGCATCGAGCGCAAACGAGTCACGGTTACGCTGGTCGGCATGGAGCACGCCAAGCGTGGGGTCGAGGCCGGCTGCGAGGAGTGCGAGGCGTGATTCCGCTTCGAGCAGCGCATAGAGGTAGTTCAGGAGCGCGTTCACGGGGTTGGTCGCCGCGCGAGGTCCGCCGGTCAGTGCCGAGGTGCGCGCATCGTAGCGCGCCCAGCGTGCGGGTATGCGTGCGAGGTCGCGGCCACGCAAGCGCATGGAGATCGCGCTCCACGCATTCCAATAGAGCGCGGCAGCTTTGGCCTCGCACAGGCGTACCTCGTCGATCGTGCTCGTTTGATTGAGCGCACCTCGCAGCGCGTCGAACGTACGCAGGTCGGGTGTCACACCCTCGCGCACGCCGAGCCGTACGAGGTTCGCACGTTGGCCGACGAGCTTGCGCTCGATGAGGGTGCGCGCGAGGGTTACGTCGAGGCCGGTGGCGATTGCGAGGGCCTGCGCTCGGCGAATGGGGTGACCGTCGTAGCCGAACGGTACGGAATGCGCGAGGAGGGCGCCGTCAGGTCCGAGATGGACGAGCGCCGCGCCGATCGCACGTAGCCATGACAACGCTTCGAGGGTGAGTGAGCCGGTCTTGCCGAGGAGCACGAGGCGTTCGAGGCCAGAGCCGGCGCGGTCGAGGACGATGGAGCGGCGGTGGTTGGCAATTCCGTCTTCGACGTGGAGCTTGCCGTAGAGCACGCGCAGGCTAATGCCGTAGCCGTCCGCGACGAGGGTGCCGGCGCGGACTTGCAAAGGCGGGTATGGGAGCGTAAACTTCTGGTTTAGCATGGGGAGCTGATACCTCCTGATGCGAGGCCTCCGGCTCGTTCACGCGGGCCGGGGGCATCTTAGTTTGACGTATATACTTCGACTACCGGGCCTGCGTTGCATTCAGTGGGACGCTCTTGCGCCGCGTTTTCACTTGGCCCGGTCTCGCCGATTCTCAGACTTCACAACGTCTCGTACCAAACCTTCGAGAGCCGCGGCCTCTTCGTCCGTCCAGCCCTCGCGCTTGTGACGTTCTGTCGCCACATTGAGATTGCGTATAAGGCTGAGAACCGTCAAACGCGGGATAAGCCGCTTGCCGAGGTTGGTCTGTAATGGTTCTTCACCCAGCTTGAAATAACGTTCGAGCGTTTCGGTTATCGCTCTACTTCGCTGCTTCCCGACGTTACCGAGAGGCAATAGGTGCGTGAGATTCTCTGCGACCGACCTTGACGCTCCGGGCATCACAAACACCGCCGTTCCTGGAGTTGGTATGACGTATCGCTGAAGGGTAAGACTGGCCATCAACGTGTCTGCTATGTATTGTGCCCCAGCATTATCTTTGAGAGCAGCAGCACTTTCCATGGCGCTAGGGCCTCCAGATTTCTCCAGTTCGTTTGCCGCGATCGCGCTCTTCAATACTTCCGCGACGGAAGTACCCTGTGGGCGCTTTCTGCCCACGAGGCCAGGACGGGGCTCCCTTATGATCTCCATCAGGCGTTGCGCTGTTTCAACGGACATTGGCGCTTTGGTTCGCATTGCAGCAATCATCCAGCCATTGCCGCCGAGGTCCTGAAGACGAATGCCGTAGTACCGCGTGGCAGCCTTAACCGCATTCCTCATGAGCGTTGCGTCTTCTGGCAGCAGTGTAATCTTGGGGGGGCGCCCCACACGTGATCCCACCATGAATTTTACCTCCTCGTGGCCGTGTTCGGATTTGTTCGCGACCTTTTTTGTACGAAAGGTCCGTGACGTTACATGAGTTTATTGCATAAGAGGTTCTCCGTATATTCGTCGTATTTTAACCGTAGAACTGCGTCATCTAAGGCGTAGTGACCTACGGGAGACCGCAATGATTCGCTTCAAACTTTGGAGATTACAGGAACGCTTAACCCAGTCCGGGGCCGCCGAGCGCCTCGGCATCGGCGAGTCAACACTCGCGATGCTTGAAAGTGGGCGATTGCGACCTACAGACCAGCAGATCGACCAGTTGCGCATGTACTTCGGTGATCTGACAGAGTCGCTATTCGATCAGGTCAGCGAGCGCGTCGAGGTTGCGCAATGAACGAGCCCGTGGATCGGGCTCTCATTGAGCGTCTCCTTGAAAATAACTCACTGAGTTATCGCGAGATTGCGCGTCGCGCGGGATGCTCTGATTGGTCGGCACGCAGCATTGCCAGGCATCTCAACAACGATCCTCGCCCCATGAAAGCGAGATGCTATGAACCCGACGACGACAGCGACGAATCTTGGGGACTCGGCGGTTGGATCATTATCGCCGGCCTCGGCGCCGCTGTCATCGGCGCATTATGGTGGGGGATGCGAGGCATGCCGCCGCCGGAAAGTGATCCGATGCAATGAAAAGGAAAGACCCGCGTGCTAGCGCGGGTCGTGGAATAAACTCTTCCAATCATAGTGATTCTACGACCTCACCCAACCCCCTTTCGTCGGGCAAGCAAATAGCACGACCTCGCAAGACGTCGCGCGGTTATCAACGCGCCGTCGAGGCGAAGGTCTCCGGGGTTCGAGTCTACCTGGCATCGCCGATTCCAACGTTTTGGACCTCGCGCTACGAGAAGCACCTCAACGCCGTTCGCATGTATTTTCACGAGGCGGAGATTCTCGAACCCCGCAACCTATTCTCCGCGAATCGATGCTGGCTGGACGCCTGGCCGGCACTTCTGCCGACGCTCGATGTGCTCGTCTTCTTCGATACCCCGGACGGCACGATCGGGGCCGGAACGGCTCGCGAGGTAACAGACGCGCTTCGGCATGCTCTTCCAACGTTCTGTCTCGACGCTGGCGGATTGCACCAGCGGTTTACACTCCACATTGTCGGCGACGGCCGCAATTGGCAGCGCTACGCGCGTGTTCGAGCGATCGGCACCGGGAAGACGGAGACCCCGGCATGACACCGCGCAAGGCCGGAACCTCGCCCCATACCCGGTATCGTCGCGCTCGCAAACGGCTCTCGGACCTCGAAGTGCTCAAAGCAACGCTCGAACGTTCGCGCCCGCGTACCCCCGGCAAGAAAGGCGCGAAGACGCGTGCGCTCAACAAACTCACTCGTCGAGTATCCGCCGCACGCGGCCAGGTGACCAAGGCCCGTAACGTGATCGCGCGAGCTGCTTCAGAGCGCGCAGCGGTGAAAAACGCTGTAAAATACAAGCGCAGCGAAGCCGCAACGAAGGGGTGGGCGAAGCGGCGCGTGGGCGAGCGCATCGCTCCATTCGGCGACCACTGGCAACACCTTAGGCCCGACGGTACGACGATTACCGTTGTCGTTGACAAGACCGATAGTAGTCTCGAAGGTAAATATTGGAACATGTATGGAGTAGCTCTTGACGGGAAAGGCGATCTCCGCTACTTCGAGGGCCTCTCGGTGTTCGATTTCGATCGGCAGCGGCGCTTCCCGTTCGTGACCGATCTCGACGTTATTGCGCAGCACGCAGACGAGATCGACTTCGGACCTGGCTTTTACAAACGACGCAACGAAGCGCCGGGGAACGCCGCATGACGCTCGCTGCCAGTCATGCACGACGCCGGCTTGCTATGCAGCGTTGGCTCGAAGAGGAGCGTGTTCGGCGCGCAGCCATGCTTCCGTTACACGCCCGATGCGCAGTGTGCAACGAACGCGACCCACTCGTACTCGTACCCAACCATCGCAGAATTCTCTGTGCTAACCATGATGCACTGCAGCGCGGGCATACGCCGATGCAACAGCAGCACGTCGCAGGGAAGCACAACGGACCCTGGGTCGTGTACGTTCCCGCGAACACGCATCGCCGACTCACGACGCGAGAGCGCTTTCGAGAGAGGCAGTATGCGTCGTAAGAATCCCCGCGCGCCGCAAAACAAACCGCTTTCAATTATCGTGGTTCTTGTTGCAACGGGTGAAGCGACGCCATTGACAGCGGTGGTAAAGGCGAGGCTCATACGCGGGACCTGTGACTTGCTCGAAGACCAGGCCAACGAACTCGACCCGCGTAGTACCGCAGGAGACGACGAATGATACAGCCTCGCGCCGCAGCGCCCCCGGAAACACCGCTTGCCGTGTTCCAGCCGATCGAGCCGGAGATCGACAGCGCTTCCACGTGCACGCACATCTTCACACGCGCCTATACTGAGCCGGTCGGATGGAAGCGTCAACAGCACTCACCGCAAAAGGCCGAGCTCCCATCGCTCGACGGAACGGTTCTCGTATTGGATACGGAGACCGTGAAGCACCAACTCACCTTCGGCGTTGCCGAAATCTATCAAGAGCAGCGATGCAAAGAGCGGGTGGTCTTCTGCCGCGATGATCTCCAGACAACCGATCCGGTTGCCTACGAGCGCCTAAAAGAAATCTGCAACGCACTCGACATGGGACCTCGACCGCGCATCCAGCTCGTCAACTGCGCATGGCTTTTCCAAAATGCAATATGGCCGGCGCGCAAACATGGCTGGATTATCGCCGGTCATAACATCGTCTACGACTTCTCGCGGCTCGCCGATTCCTGGGAGAAGGCGACGAAGAGCGCTCGTCAGGGAGCGCGCTTCTGCAACGGCTTCGCCTTCAAACGTCATTTCACGACGAAAGGCGGACTGCAAACACCGGTCTTCTGTCGCATCAAACGCGACGACCGTCACCACGTGCGCTACGATATGAAAAAGGCTGTGGTCATCGATACGCAGAGCGCGGATTTTACGTACACCGATCGGAACCATTCACTGAAAAACGCCTGTAGGACATGGGGGATTCCGTTCGAGGAGCGCCCCGGATTCCATAGCGGCGAGATCACGCTGGATAACGTTAAGGGATGCCTCTACGACGTGCAAAAGACCGCCGAGCTGCTGTGGGTCGTCAATGCCGAGCACAACACGTATTCGCACCGGGCACACCTCTCCCGGATGCAATCCGGTGCCGCACTGGCGAAAAGCGATCTCGATGCGATGGGCGTTCGGCCGCGGCTCGACGTACAGCCGGACTTCCCAAAGCCCAGACTCGGCCAGGCGGCAACCACGTACTTCGGTGGCTGGGTCGAAGCGAGTATCGGAGGGGTACTCCCCGTTGAGTACCTCGACTTTTTATCGATGTTTGTGACAAGCCACGCAGTACTTCGTCTCTGGTGGAAGCAGTACACGGCGGCGCGTCTCGTCGTGGAAGAGATTCCACCGGAAGAGATCACAGCGCTCCTCGCGCGTATCCGCGACAACCCCGACCTCCTCTTCACGCCTGAAACGCACAACGAGCTGGACTTCTTCGCGCTCGTTCACCCGAACGGCGCAACACTGCCAAGCCGCGTTACGATTCCGTCGAGAGGCGTTTCCAAGCGCGAGCGTCTCACCTACGACGCTGCGCAGATTTATGAGGAGGCGTCGATCGCTCAGGCACCGTATTGGGGCGCGCTCGACGCCCACGGCGGGAAGATCGTCCCGGATATGCGCTACGAGGCTCGGCGCAAGCGCTGGAGAGTTGACGGGGAGTTCGACGACCTGCCGCGCGCACTGCTCCGGCGCAACCAACAGCGCCCGCCCTCCGGCAAGGCCCATGGCAACATCGACGAGATCGCACAGCACGTGCGTGATACTCTGGGCGACCAGAACGTGACGACGAGCGACGTGCTCGACTTCTTCACCAGTCACGAGCGCCCGACGTTGAGCTGGGCACGCGCGCGAGCACGAGAATACAGTGCCGATGACGAGAACGCAATCTCGGCCGCAACCGATTCGGTGATTACTATTGGACCGGTCTTCTCGCAGTGCCCGCTCTGGTGCGCCGGACCCGACCTCGCGCACGCAGCAATGACGGGTGGGACACCGCAGGTGCTTCAGGCGTGGAGGCTTCGCCCCGAAGGCGGCCAGCTCGATACGTTGACGCCGCTGCGCTTCCGAGGCGATGACCCGATCGACCCGCGCACCGACGACTTCTTTGTAAAGCTCATCGAACTGCGTGTGCGAAAGAGCGATGACCCACTGGGCGATAAACGCCGCAAAACCGGTTATAAAGTCGTGGCACTGTCCGGCGCATACGGGATTTCTGCCGAGACGAATCCCATGGACGTTGACCCGGACGACGAAACGCGTAAACTGCGTCGCGTTACGGTCTACGCAGACACCGTATTCAACGACTCCATCGATCGGCCCGAGCGGCCCGGACGCTTCAACTTCTTCCCAACCGCAGCACTCGTCACGGCCGAAGCACGGCTCCTGCTCGCGCTCGGCAAACACGAGGTCGAGCGCCGGGGCGGCGCTATCGCGTACTGCGACACCGACAGCCTCGCGGTCGTCGCAACGGAGCACGGCGGCTTCGTTCCCTGTGAAGGCGGCCCGTATCTCTTGCCAGACGGAACACGCGCCGTGCGCGCGCTGCCCTGGAAAGAAGTCGAAGCGGTGCGGGAGCGTTTTGCCGCGCTCAATCCCTACGACGCAGCCGCCGTGCCAGATTCGATTCTCAAATGCGAAGACGAAAACTACGCGCTTGATGCGGACGGGAACGCCGATTACTCTCGTCGTGAGCAGCTATGGTGTTACGCCGTTTCGGAGAAGCTCTATGCGCTCTTCACCATCGACGTACGCGGCGAGCCACACGTGCGCAAGTACTCTTCACTCGTCCTCGGGCAGTTTCGTTCGCCGGTTCCGGTTCCCCCGGATGGCGATCCGCACGCGTGGATTGTCGATGCGTGGACGCGCGAGATTCGCGCGGCGCTCGGAAAACCGGTCGCGCCGTTCGCCTGGGAGGCGTATCCAGCGATGGAGCAGCTCACCATGACCACCTGGAACGTCTTCAAGCACTACCAATCGTATGCGCGGCCCTTCGATTTTCTCATTGTCGGGATCATCAGCCGAGACCTCAAAGACATTGCCGCATGCCCGCAGTACTGCTGCAAGGAGCCGCGGCCGTCGTGCCTGCTCTTCGATGACGCTGCCCAGTGGCGGGCCCAGGAATGGCGCTGCCTGCGCTGCGGCGCACCGTGGGACTTTGACACGTTTCCCCGGCTGCGAACTTATGGCGAACTCGTGGAGCGGACACTACAAAAAGTCGAGCGCAGACGGCTCAATGCTGATGGAAGTGAGCCGAGCAGTGTGATGCGAGGCGTGACGGTTCCGCGACCGGTGCGCGTCGAATCGAAAACAGCGATCGGGAAGGAAGTCATCGTGGACCCGACCGATACGGGCGAAGGGTTCACGGCCGAACAGCTCAGCGCGACGCCAGTCCAAGAATACCACAACCCGAACGACAGGCTCGACGCACTGCGCGCGAAGATCAAAGCGACCGGCATTAAGGCGATCGCCCGCGCAAGCGGTGTAAGCCGTTCGAAACTGCAAGCGTTCGTCAACCAAGGGGCGATGCCGCAGCGTTCAACGATTAAGAATCTCGAAGCAGCGCTTGACCGACTTGAGTGCACTTAGTCGGCGTGGCGGAGGACTTTTCGTCCACCGCCGCCTAGGAAGCCGCGGAGCCCAGGCTACTCGCCGCGAACGAACCCTCCATGCTGGTATTGCAGACCGCCTGGAATGAGCCGGCGTAGCAAGCCTCCGGGCTCGGCGGTAGCGGATTACTTCGGCACATTAAGAGGTGGAGAGATTTAGAATCGTCCAGAGGCAAGATGCCGGGGATCGTCGCTGGAAGAGTCCTGCTTGGTCCCTTCTCGCGTTGCTACTTCCTCCTCGGTGGCAGACATCGCCTAGACGCCACGGGCTCAACGACAGGGACAGGGTCGGTTTCTGACTCATCTGACGGCTCTTGCACTGGCTGGTGTAACCATGCTACTTATCATCGCGGCGCTGCTCGCTATCTCGGCCCTGACATGGGTCGGAGCGGCAAAGTCCTTTCGCGTGGGGATCGGACTCCTGGCCCTCCTAGCTTTCGCCGGCGGGGTCGGAACGGTGCTCTCGCACCGGGCGCCCAAACCCTCGCCGACGGGGGCAATTTTGGCCGGGCGACCGCCACTAAACGCACGGGGGGCACAGAACAAGTGGGCAGTGCTCCAGGTCGGCCAGCGAGCGTATTTGCAAACCAATGCAATCCACAACGGCCAAACCCAGGTTTGTCAAAGCGTTCCGCAGTACGAAGCCCTCCTAAACTTCGAGACGCAATGCTCATTCGAGCGGTCCGGCCAAATGGTCAAGATTACGGCCGAACCCAGCGACGTACCCTCGTCAGACGCCGCGACACCTCCGGTGCGCATCCAGGCAGCCGATGGCGCGTGGGGCGGCGTCGTCTCGTATCTCTCGCTGCAGCCTATAGCGCCGAGCGGGACACAGGCGACGGCGGGCGATCCGGCCGCGTTCCTGCGCGATAGATTGGCCCTTTTTGCAACGCGCGCTGTCTCCGGTAACGCCTACCAGGCGGGGTTACGCGGGCGCGGCGCCGTGATTCTCACTAAGGGGACACGTCTCGTCGTGCTCAAGGAAGTTCCGGGGACGCTGAAACTCGATGTGCAAGTCCGGGTCGAGTCCGGCGAGTATGCCGGCCGAAGCGGTTGGATGCTTTCGACAACAGTAGAGGTGGCGTGTCCGAACGGCGGGAGAACTTGGCTCTATAATTTCACGGCCCCGCCCGCTTGCTCCGTGTAAGAATTTCGTTGGCGATTGCGCCCGTAACGTCCAGGCCGATGTCGACTTCGCGTTTCGGCATTCGACCTGCCTCGATGTAACATGCATCCAATGCACTATCAGCGCGATTCGCGCAGGCTGCGGGCCTGTCCCTCGCGGCCCGCTAGCGCGCCCGCGCCGGGGCGTGCGTACCGCACCCTCGCCATTGGCCCGCCTTCGAGGCGGTGGTGGAAGGAGAGGAATATTAAATTAATACAACGTATTCCGGGAACCCGCCACGTGAGGTTCAGATATGAACATGCCCGCCTTTCTCTACTTCAGCCACCGCCGCGACCGTAACTGCCACGAGTGCAATGAACCCCTTGTTGCTACTGAGCAGCGACCTGCGTTTTCCCATGTTGTCGATCAAGAAAACGGGGCGCCTGTTAGACATCCCGGCGCTCCCATACCCCTGCCTACCGATGCAGACTTCGTCTTTGTATGCGGTAACTGCCACCAGCCTGCGACTTTTCGTGTTGGCGACGACGGCGAGCTGATGCTTTTCCCAGCGGTGCTCGGGGCAACGCTTCCCATAACACTGGTAGCATCAACGCCTTCTCGCTGAACGCGATCGCCGACGCTAC
>JAJYFL010000031.1 GCA_021790935.1 bacterium | reverse complement strand
CGGCTCCAGAACTGCTCCAGAGCATCACGCTTCATCTGCAGGTTCGTGGCGACGTAGCGGTTCGTGGTGGCGATGCTGGCATGGCCGAGATAGTCGCGGATTACCGTGATGTCGACGCCGGCCTGCAGGAGGGCTACGGCGCAGCTGTGTCGGAGC
Source organism: bacterium (assembly GCA_021790935.1). Taxonomy (GTDB): domain Bacteria; phylum Vulcanimicrobiota; class Vulcanimicrobiia; order Vulcanimicrobiales; family Vulcanimicrobiaceae; genus JAJYFL01. The sequence continues at coordinate 3,139 of JAJYFL010000031.1, read as the reverse complement.
ACGTGGGGCGAGATCCGCCGGCGGCGCAGTCCGGGCGATGTGCGAGCGGCCGACGCCATGTACTTGCGCAGCAGATACGCCACGCCGTCGCGCGTCAAGCCGGCGCCTGCGCGGTTGCAGAACACTCGCTGATCCGCACGGCTCTCGTGAACGGTCCGAAGCTCGCCAAGCGCCTCTGCCGTCTCACGCCACAGCGGGCACAGTCGTTCCTTGCTTCCCTTTCCGAACAGGCGTACGTGGCGCGGTGAGGTCAACGAGAGGTGTTCGACGCGCACGCTGAGCGCCTCGCTGACGCGGGCTCCGGTGTTGTACAGGAAGAGCATCAGCGCGTGGTCTCGGCGTCCAGCCGCGCTGGAACGATCCGGTTGGGCGAGAAGCAGCTTCACGTCCTGGGGCTCGAGATACTGTGCGGCGCCGAGATGGGCGCGCTTATTCGGCAGCGACAGCACGCGCTGATACTGTCCGGCTCGTGGCAAGTCGTGTTCGACGAGATGGCGGAAGAAGCTGCGGATCGCGGCCAAGCGGATGTTGCGGCTTGCGACGCTGTTTCCCCGCACGCCCTCGAGATGGGACAAGAATGCGAGAATGGCATCGACGTGAAGATCATCGAGGCCGAGCGCTGCCACCACACAGCCGCGGCGCTCGGCGAGGAACTTGAACAGCAGCCGCAGCGTGTCGCGATAGGCCCGGATCGTGTGTGGACTGGCGCCACGGGTCTGGACAAGATAGCCGCGGAAGTACGTCTCGACCAGAGAGAGCAGCGTAGCGCCTCCAGTTCGGCTCACGACCGCTCTCCTGGCTGTGCGAATCGAGCGGCAAAGCGGTCGCTCGCGAACGCGAGCAGCTCCGGGGTAGCATGCAGGTAGACCTCGGTGCCGAGTACGTTGACGTGCCCCATGTAGGCCGAGAGCCACGGGAGGCGGGCGTTCAAATCGACACCGTCGTGGTACCAAGCGGTGAGGCGGTGAACGGCGAACGCGTGACGCAGGTCGTAAGGGCGCGGCCCGCAGCGTCCCGTCTTGCTCTTCATGCCCAGTTGTCGTAACAGTCGACAGATCGCGCCCGATGCCGCGCCGACCGTGATACCGCGGCCGTAGAGGCCGACGAATAGCGCGGTCTCGGCCTCTCCTCCTCGGGAACTCAGCAACTGCGCGCGCTCGTGAAGATAGCGCGCAAACTGCTGCGAGAGATCGGCTTGGAACGGCACCTCGCGACTGCGCCCCTTGCTCTCCCGGATATGGAGCACGTCCCGTTCCTGATCGAGGTCGATCAGTCGCAGTCGGACCGCCTCGCCCAGGCGCAGACCCGTACAGTACGTCGCGATCAACAACATCCGGAACATCCCGGGCCAGAAATTGCGTCCGTGGTGGTGTTCGGCCGCCGTGATCAGCCGACGGATCTCCTCGAGCGAGAACACGTATGGGATATAGTGCGACTCGGTCTGCGGCGCGAGGCTGACCGGTGGCACGAAGGCCGTGGGGTCACTCCGACGCCGATACAAGCAGAACTGCCGAACCGCTCCGAGGTCATCGGCGAGCGTGACGGGCTTGCGCCCTGGGGTACGCAGCAGCCATGCTCGGATCACTCCCTCCAGATCAATCGGCGACCGCGACCCTCGGCTACGGACGGCGAAGCGCTCGAGGCTACGCAGCGTGAACTCGCCGCGTCGATAGCGGTAGCCGAGTGCTCGCTTGAATACGAGGAATGCCGTGATCTCCTTGCCCAGCCGCGCGGGAGTCAGGCCGCTCATACCGGCACCGGCAGAGACAGCTCACGCAGCCGCTCGGAGGCGACCCGCAGGTAGGCGGACGTGGACTGCGGATCGCGGTGGCCGAGGATGTCACCGATGATCTTCGGTGGCGTTCCGAGCTCGAGCTGCCGGCACGCGTGCGTGTGGCGCAGCGCGTGCGTGCCGAGAAACGCGGCCGTTACGCCCGCTCGGTATGCGGCCGAGTGCAAGATCCAACGAACTGTCGTTGAACAAGCCAGAGGCTTGAATGGCACTTGCACCGTGACAAACAGGTGACGCGCCGGTGTGTAGGCTGGCCGACCATGCCTGAGGTAATCAACGAGCGCGCGGGCCACGGCGGGCAGCAACGGCAAATGAAAAACAGCGCCAGTCTTCGGTCGTACGATCCGCAGCTTCGCCGCTTGCCAGTCGATGTCCTCGAGCCGGATGCGGATCACTTCGCCGGCCCCGAGCCCGTAGACGCTCATCATCAAGAGCAAGGCGTAGTCACGGCGCCCCTTCGGGCTCGTACGGTCAACGGCGCGGAGAATCCTCTGCACGTCGGCCCACGGCAAAGCGCGATGCGGCCGTTCGGCGGTACGCACAATCGGCGCCATCACCGATGTGGCGAGATCGGTATCCATCTCGCCCGTCGCGTGCAAGAATCTGAGATAACTCCGGATCGTCGAACAGATGCTGGCGACTGTCTTGCGCGCAAAGCGTCGCCGGCACGCGATGACATACGTATCGATCTCCGAGAGACGTATCGGCCGCTCCGCCGCGCTCAGGCGCTGTCGGTAATGATCGAAAGCTGTCAGCTCTGCGAGCTTCTTGTGGATCGTCTGCGGCGGATTGCCCCGCACCTCGCGCAGGTAGTCGGCGAATGCGCCGAGGCGCGGATCACGCATCGGTGCTACCCGCGGCGGACTCCAGGGCGGAATGGACTCCCCCAGCATCGAGAGCGCAAATGCCCATGCGCGCAGTGCCATCCGCGATCCCCTGATGGCCTCCTTGAGGTCCCCGCGTCGTCGACTGCCTTGCGAGCGCCACCAGCGGGCGAACTGCTCAGCGCCGAGCTGCGTCAGCCCGGAGCGCTGATCCAGTGAGTGCGCGTAACAATATCTCGCAAAGCGATAGACCCAATACTCGTAGAGCTGGAGCGATCCTCGCCCGAGACCGTGATTACCGCGCCAGATGCGCTTGACATCGCACAACCGATACGGAGGGCACAGTGGCTGCCGCATCGTACATCTCGTGTAATCCACGAAACGCGTGGTCGTCTCTCATCTCAACGCTGCTCAGCCGACACGGATGACACCGTGGCCTTATCCGGAGACCATACCCTTGCTGCACAGCACGTCCCGACGCTCTCCGCCTACGCTCCGGATAACGGCCGACTCTGGATAATGC
>JAJYFL010000025.1 GCA_021790935.1 bacterium | reverse complement strand
GGCGCTTTCGCGCCGGGAACGTCCGAGCCGACGATGACCCTAGCCGTGGCCTATTTAGAACTGCCCACCGACTACTGGCCGGTTTTCAACTGCCCACAGCTGGCCGGTTTTGGGTGCCCCCCGAGGGAGAATGGGCAAAGATAAGGTGGACAAGGCGGCCAACCTCGTCAAGCATGGCGTGGAGGATGCCAAGGATGGCATCCATGAGGGCCAGCATCGCGTGGCGGCGGAGATCGAAAAGGCGCAGCGGAAGACACGCGGTACCGACATGACGGCTTTCGAGAAGGCCGAGTCGCTCCTACTTGAGACGAAGAACCGAGCGCAGGCGGAAGTCGATGCCGCCAAGCGCAACGTCCGGGATCACCGATAGACGCCCGCAGGCGGTCCGGATAGCAACCGATTCACGTCTCTGGCGACCGTCGTCGGCGTCTTAGTCGAAGTTCCGGTGATGCTCTCGGCCGTGCAGGTCGTCAATCGGAGCCGCCGTTGGTACGAGGCGAGTCCTGGTAGAAGCACTTTCCGCACATTTGAACGTAGCGCACGTCGCCTTCGATAGCAATTTGCGCGCCTTCGGTAATGCGCGCACCGCGTTCGTCCATGCGTACGTTCATGGTAGCTTTCTTTCCGCAACTGCAGACGTTCTTGAGCTCCTCGATGCTGTCGGCGAGCGTGAGGAGATACGCCGATCCCGGGAAGGGTTCGCCGCGAAAATCACTACGGATGCCGTAGCAGATGACGGGGATACCGAGCATGTGCGCCACGCGGTGAAGCTGCCGCACCTGCTCGGGCGTGAGAAACTGCGCTTCGTCCACCAACAGGCATGAGAGGTGCTCGTCGTCCGTCATCGGCGACATAAAATCCGTCGCTTCGTCAAAGGTATCGACCTTACGCTGCGGTCCTAGACGCGAAGTGACGAAACCCGCGCCGTAGCGATGGTCGATCGCCGCGGTGAAGATACGCACTCGGCGCCCGTTCTCTTCGTAGTTGTGAGCGACTTGAAGCAGTGCGGTGGACTTGCCGGCATTCATCGCCGAATATCGGAAATAGAGTTTCGCCATCGACCTCCTAGGCGATCGCTATGCAACGCGCCGCATAGAGGGTCGCTGCGAGTCGCCGGCGTTGCCGGCGTTTGCCGGCACCACGCGGGGCTTGCTTTTCGCTGTAGCCATACCGGCGGCATCTTACTCGAGGCCGTTGCGTGCCCCTCTCTCGCCCTTCGACTCGATTTCACGCGCGCGAGCCGGCCGCCGCCTGACCCAAGCGCTATGCGGAAGATACATCACAGTATCCGCAAGACCAGAATAGCGATATCGTCGTGCGGCTTTCCATGGCAGTAACCGGTGATGTCGTCCAGGAGCGCCTGAAGATGGGCGTCCACCGCGTCGAGGGAATGCCGATCGACCATTTCGGTAAGTCGCTCGATACCGTAGAATTCATCGTTCCGCCGGGCTTCCGTGACGCCGTCGGTCGCACCCACGAAGACGGTGCCGTGCTGCAACTCGACGACGACTTGTTTGAAAAGGCTATGCTGGCCGTCGAGCACGCCCACGAGAGGTGCCGTCGGCTCGAGCACCTGCACGGCCCCGCCGGGAGAGACCAGCATTGCGGGCTCGTGACCGGCGGAAGCGTACATCATGGATGTGCGTAGCGGATTGATAATCCCGAAAAACACGCTTGCAAACGCGTCGGTCTTTTCGAACGCGTTGTTTTCAAGAAACAGCCGGTCCAGCGATCGGAGCGCTTCCTCTGCGGTTTTCTTCTCCGACATATACGCGCGAAGCGCGTATTTTACCATGGCCGCGTGTATCGCGGCCTGCACGCCCTTGCCGGAGATATCCGTGATCGAGAATCCCACCTCGCCATCGTTGAAGCGGAAGACGTCGACGATGTCCCCTCCGGTCGGCCCATCGGCCGGCTGGTAGCCGATGGCATGGCGTATACCCGGGAGGACTCTGCCGGGCTGCGCGAACAGGTGCTGCACGAGGATATCTGCCGCACGGTGTCCGGGGAGTGGATGGATCTGGCTTCCAGCCGCTAGCATGGCCCACTCCAAGTAGGCAAGCGCTCGCTCAGAATCGCGGCTGCAGACCGCGGCGCGGCGGGGCTGCGCATTGGGGGAGAGGCTCGAGCCGCTACGCTGCTGGCAAGCGCGGCGGGGACGCCGTATCTGCCGCGCTCGCTAGCGCGAGGACGGGCATGCATGATTCCAAGTATAGACAGCCGCTCGTGCCAAGGATGGTCAAAATTGCTCATAATTCGAGCGTCGCGAGGCTGCCGGAGGGCGACAGCCTTCTAGTTTACGTCTGGATTATCGTAGAGGATGACGTTCAACAGCGAAGTGTGTATGTGCATGCCGCCGTTGTATTCGATGAAACCAAGTTTGCGGAATCTGTTCAGGAAGAAGCTGACTCTGGAGCGCGTCGTCCCTATCATTTCGGCAAGCGTTTCTTGACTGATGTTGGGGATCACTTCCTCAGGTCGCCCATCCTTACCGAAGTTGGCCAGCAACAGCAGTATCCGCGCCAATCTTTTTTCGCTGGAGTTGAAAAGTTGATCGATCAGATCTTCTTCGATTCGAATGTTCCGCGTCAAGAGATGCGAAATGAACAGCTCGGTAAACTCCGGCTCGTCGTGCAGAATCCGGACCATCACGCTCTTCTGAACTTGGACGAGGGAGCAGTCGACGATCGTTGCCGCCGTGGCCATTCGAACAGGCTGACCGGCGATACAGCCTTCGCCAAAGAAGGCGCCGGCGGTCAGGATCGCGATGACGGCTTCTTTCCCCCGCGGCGAGACGATCGAGAGCTTAACCTTGCCTCGCTGAATGTAAAAGACCGAGCCGGCGGAATCTCCTTGAGCGAAGATGACGCTACCTTTTGCATACCTCTGAATCGTACGCCCGTCGCCAACTGCTGCCAGGAACGCCTTGGAATCGAACGGTTTGGTCTGATAATCTGCTTCCACGAGCGCCTCCCCAATGCTCGCCCTCGCTAGCCCTTCCGGGGCCCTCGGACTAGCGGGATTCAAGATTAAAGGCGGGGCGAGCCGCACGCAGCGATAGCCGATTCCACGCTACAGCTTCGCAAACGCCTCCGTGCTCATTATACCACCTGGCTTTGCGCGGGAACATCACCTCGTCGCAAGGCCCTGGGGGAGCCCCGCCGGGGGTGGCCGCCCTATGCAGAGTGTCACTCTCACGTGTTATAGACGACCTGCTGTTCTATCGATGCGCCGCTAGGGGCAACCGACTGTACGATGACGCGGACGTGGCCGCCCGAGACGGCGTTGAGCGAGATCGGCACGCTGAAGTACCCATTAGCGCCCGCGTGCACGTCGACTTGGAACGTGCCGGTTCCGATCTGGAACAGACCGCCGAACGCGCTGGCCTCGCCCGACGCCACGACGTGTACGGTCGAGCCCGGAAGAGTCGCGCCGGCGAGCGTAAACGCGCTTCCGACCGTGCTGCCGGCGGACGGAGTGATGTTGCGGATGTAGTTCTCGCTGGAGCCGGCTTGTGTAGTAAACGACCACCGCGCGCTGAAGGTCGAGCCGGCCTGCGTGGTGCCCGTGACGCTGACGGTGTGCCCGCCGGCGTACAGTGGGAAGGGAGCGGTGACATCGAACCCGGCCGCATTCGCGTATACGTCGGCCGTCACATCCCGCCCGTCGATGGAGACGCGCACCGAGTCGCGGTTGACGGGTTCGCTGAAGTTGGCGTGAATCGCAGGGCGAAGCGTGTAGATCGTGGTTGCCGGGCGTTCGTTCTTGAGATAAAAGGACGCGTTCGCGGGTTGTGCGGGTGCGACGCTACCGGATCCGACGATGTACACGGTAGAGTTCGATTGGCTCCATTGTACCGCCGCACCGAGTGCTTGCGCGACGAACCGAAGCGGCACGAGCGTGCGGGCGCCTACGAGGAACGGTGCGACGTCCATATAGACGGCTTGTCCGTTGACCGTGGCCTGCGTCGAGCCGATGTGCAACGATACGCTTCGGCCATTACCTTGCGCGTTGATCGCGCCATTGTCGTACACGACGCTCGCCCCCAGCCGCTCGAAGACGCCGCGCAGGGGTACGAAGACCCGCCCGGCGCGCTCGATGGGGGGCTGGTCGAAAGAGACGGGCTGTCCGTTGACGACGACGCTGACCGTCGACGCCGCGCCGGCGGGTGCGGCGAGGAGTGCGCTTGCCACGATGGCGAACGCCGCAATCATTCCGGTAAGTCGTTTACATGGTAGCATCGCCGAGGTCTCCTTCGGGCACGGTTTTTGAATCGGCCGAGCGAGTCCTTACCCACTTAAAGGCGAGTTGTCCCAGGATTCGCGATGCTGCTAGCCGGAAGCGGAGCCGGGGCCGTAGCGGCCGTGCGTCGAAAAGCGACGCTCCTGGAGGATCTTCCCGATGAAAAGCTTTGCTTATCGGCCGCATCTGCTTTCGTTCGCGCTGCTCGCTGCCGCGAGCGCGACGGCAGCCCTACCGGTGGCCGTATCCGCTGCTCCGGTCCCGGTGCAGACGCTGGCGAGCAAGTTGCACTGGCGCAACGTCGGTCCGTGGATCGGCGGCCGGGTGGTCGCCGTGACCGGCGCGCCGGGTCGTTCGGACCTCTTTTACATGGGAGCCGTCGACGGCGGCATCTGGAGAAGCACCGACTACGGCATCGAGTGGAGCAACCTTTCCGACGGCAAGCTGCCGGGATCGAGCAACAGCATCGGCGCGATCGCGGTCGCACCGTCGGATCCGAGTGTGATCTACGCAGGCACGGGCGAAAGCGACATCCGCAGCGACATGGTCACCGGCGACGGCGTCTTTAAATCCACCGACGGCGGGAACTCCTGGCGCTACGCCGGTCTGCGCGATACGCACACGATCAGCGCCATCGTGGTCGACCCAAAGCATCCCGGCATCGTCTACGCGTCGTCGATGGGGCACGTCTTCGCGAGCAATGCGGACCGCGGCGTCTTCAAGTCCATCGATGGCGGCAAGACGTGGCGCAAGGTGCTCTACGTCAACGACCGCACGGGTGCGATCGATCTCGTGATGGATCCGAAGAATCCCGACGTGCTCTACGCCGCGATGTGGCAGGCCTATCGCACGCCGTGGAAGCTCTCCAGCGGCGGTCCGGGCAGCGGTCTGTACGAGAGCACCGACGGCGGCTCGCACTGGACCGATCTCTCCCGCAACGCGGGCTTCCCGCACGGCATCCTCGGGCGGATCGGGGTGGCGGTTGCGCCCAGCGATCCGCGCGTGGTCTACGCGATCGTTCAGGCGAAGGCCGGCGGCGTCTTCCGCTCCGATGACGCCGGCGCGACCTGGAAGCGGGTCAACGGGGAATGGAAGCTGCGCCAGCGCGCGTTTTACTACATGAGCATCTTCGCCGACCCCACGAATCCCAATACGGTCTACGTGCCGGAGGTCGACGCGCTCTGGGTATCGCGCGACGGCGCCAAGACCTTTACGAAGCTGCACACCCCGCACGGTGACAACCACATCGTCTGGATCGACCCGGAAAACCCGCGGGTTCTGCTCGAGGGCAACGACGGCGGCGCCACCGTCTCCACCGACGGCGGCGTTACCTGGAGTACCGAACACAACCAGCCGACCGGGCAGTATTATCACGTCAGCCTCGACGACCAGTTCCCGTTCCATCTCTATGGCGCGCAGCAGGACGAAGGCTCGTTCGAAGGGCCGAGCGCATCGAGCGGCGGCATGATCTCACTCGGCAGCTGGCACAGGGTAGCCTACGGCGAGAGCACCTTCGTGGCGCCGCAGCCGGGCGACCCGAACGTCACCTACGGCAGCGGCTATTTCAGCATCTTCCTGCGTTACGACATGGCTACCGGGCAGTATCGCAGCGTTAGTCCATGGCCAAACTATCAAGAAGGTGCCTCGTCGCGCGAACTCAAGTACCGCTTCGGTTGGACCCACCCGATTCTGTTCTCGCCCACGGACCCGAACGCGCTGCTCGTCGGCGCGCAGTACGTGCTGAAGAGCGACGACCAGGGCCGGACCTGGAAGCGCATCAGTCCCGACCTGACCCGGAACGATCCGAGCACGGAAAAGCCGAGCGGCGGCCCCGTGGATCTCGACCAGTCGGGTGCGGAGATCTACCCCGGGATCTCGGCGCTTGCCGTATCGCCGTTGGACGGCAACGTGATCTGGGCCGGTTCCGACGACGGCCTGGTGCACGTGACCACCGACGGGGGCCTGCAGTGGCACGCGATCGCTCCGCGAGGCCTGCCGGGCTGGTCGCAGATCAGCTCGATCGAACCCTCGCACGTTGCGAAGGGCACGGCCTATCTCACGGCATCGCGTTATATGTGGGACGACTTCCATCCGTACGTCTTCAAGACGACAGACTATGGACGCCACTGGGTGCCTCTAATCGTGGGACTGCCGGACGACCGGTACGTATTCACCGTGCGGCAGGATCCGCAAGATGCGAACCTGCTCTTTCTCGGCACCGAGAACACGGTGTATGCGAGCTTGGACGGGGGCGCGCATTGGCAGCCGCTGGCGCTGAACCTGCCGCACGTGCAAGTGCGTGACGTTGCGATCGACACGCGCCAGGGCGACGTCGCGATCGCGACGCACGGGCGCGGTTTCTGGCTGCTGGACGACCTCGCGCTGCTCGAGCAACTATCGAGGGGGCGGGCGGCGCACGCCGGCGGCGCGCAGCTCTTTGCGCCGCAGACCGCCTGGCTTAGCCATGCCTACGGCGAGAGCAGTTACGCGAAGTTCGTGCCCGCCGTTGGAGCGAACCCGCCGTTTGGTGCGACGGTCTTCTTCGACATCCCGTCCGCCTACGACGGTAAGACCCCGGTCAGCCTCGATTTCACCGACGCGCGGGGCCGGTTAATCCGCGGATTCCGTCTGCATCTGCGAACCAAGCTCGCGAAGAGCAATCGGAATGCGGAGCAGAAGCTCACGGCCATCGAGCCCGGCATGAACCGCTTCCAATGGAACCTTCGGTATCCGGACGCAACCGAGGTCACCGGCTTCAAGCCGCCGATCGCGGCCGGCGGCCTCCCCGACGGGGTCGACGGACCGGTGGTGGTGCCGGGTACGTATAACGTCGTGCTCGACTACGGCGGCCGCAAGACGGAACGCTCTTTCAACGTCGCGCTCGATCCGCGGCTGCACGCAAGCCCGGGCGCACTGGCCGCGCGCCTCGCCCTCGAGCTGCGTATCCACGTTACGCTGGACACGCTCGATAAGACGATCGACCGGGCAATCGCCGTGCGCAGCAAACTCGATAAGGCGGTTACGGGGCGCCGTCTAACGCAAGCGCAGGCGCGCGGCGCGATCGCGGCCCTCGACGGCGAGATTCACAACCTCGTAGACCTCGACATTCAGTCGAGCGAGGGCAGTCTCTTGCACGAAACCAAGTTGCGCAGCCATCTGGCCTATCTCGCAGCCGACGTGGACCTCGCCTACGCTCGACCGACGCGCGCTCAATACGCCGTCTTCGAAGAGCTCCGTCGAGAGTCGCTGACAGGCGAGCGGAAGCTGCAGGCCGCCATTGCCGAGGGCCGCCGGCTATTGCGCTGAAAATGGCGTATCCGCACTGCCGTTTGCGGCTGCCTATTGACGATCTTCGGCGGGGATCGGCAGCGAACGGGACTGCTTGCGAATCCACGCGTATAGCGCGTATGCTACGAGCGCGAAGGCGATGCCGCCGAGCGCCGTCGCTTCGGGTTCGAACGCGCGGCCGACGAGTGCCAGCGGCGATCCGTTTCCGCGCACGACGATAATGCCCGAGAGCAATACGCCGAAAAGACTTTCACCCACGATGAGTCCGGAGGCGAGCAATACGCCCAAACGTTTGGCGCCTTCCGGATTCTTGGTGCGTCGCGCCCAGCGATCGTATGCCCAGCCGAGCACGGCGCCGGCGACGACCGGCCCGATGGTCGAAGCCGGAAGATAGATGCCGATGCCGACCGCGAGCGGCGGCAGACGGAAACGGCTGCGCATGCGCAGCGCCTCATCGAGGAGCACGATCAGCCCGCCGACGATCGCGCCGACGCCGATCATCGTCCAGTTGAGGTGGCCACCGATGACTCCGTTCGCAAGCGCCGTGATCAGCGTGGCTTGCGGCGCGGGCAGCGGCTGCATGCCGGCGTGCGCCGGCCCTCCGGCAAAGCCGTAACCGGCGTTCAGCAGATCGAGTACCGGCGGAATCACGATCGCACCCATGATTACGCCGACGATCAGCGAGACCTGCTGCCGCCACGGCGTCGCGTGCACGAGTTGCCCGGTCTTCAAATCTTGGAGATTGTCGTTCGCGATGGTCGCTACGCTCAGCACGATGGACGTGACGAATAATGCGAAGGCGATGAGCGCGGGTTTCGCCGAGGCACCGGCACCGTGCGCTAGGACGATGAGCAGCAGCGCAAAACCGACGACCGCAAGAATCGCGAGGCCCGATACGGGGCTGTTGGAAGAGCCGATGAGCCCGGCCATGTAGCCGCAGACCGCTGCGACGAGGAAACCGACGACGACGACGTAGAGCACCGCACCGATGACGAGCGGCACGATCCAGCCCTCGAGCGTGCCTCCGCGGAGAAAGGCCGCGAGGAGCACGGCGAGCGGCGCTATCGAAACCAGGCAGATCAGTCCGACGATGCCGATCGGAATGTCGCGTTCCACCAGCGGCAGCGCACCGCGCCGGCCCGATCGGGCGCGGCGCGACGTTTCGATTGCGGAGCGCAGCCCTTTCCAGACGGGCACCGCGAGCCTGCCGAGCGTCCACAGCGCCGAGACGCCGATCGCACCGGCTCCGATGAAACGCACTTGTCCCGACCACACCTGTGCCGCCACCGTTGCCGCGGGACCGGCGATGGGGTGCAGTGCGGTGACGATCGGCGTGGCGATGCCCCACGCGATAACCATCCCGGTCAGCATCGCCATGCCGACGGAAAGGCCGATGAGATGCCCCGCGCCCAGCAGCGCCAGCGAAAGCGAGAATCCGGCTCCGGTTGCCGAAGCGCCCACGCGAAAGAAGGCGCTCACCTCATCGACGAAGAGGCGCGTTGCGACGACGGCTGCGAATGCGGCGGAGACCAGCGACCCGACGACGACCGTCAGCACGCCGGTCTTGCCTTCCTCGGCGCCATCGCGCGAGCCGGCGCCGACGCGCAGGACTTCGGCCGCCGCCACGCCCTCCGGGTAGGGAAGATCGGAGGTCGTGACGAGCGCCCGTCGCAATGGGATCGTATACATCACGCCGAGGATGCCGCCGACCGCGCATACGCCGAAGCCTTGCCAGAACGGGAAGCCGCTCCACCAGCCGATCATCACGAGTCCGGGCAGAACGAAGATCACCGATGAGAGCGTCCCGGCTGCCGAAGCGACCGTCTGCACGATGTTGTTCTCGTAGATGCTCGCATTCTTGAACGCCCGCAACACGGTCATCGAGATGACTGCCGCTGGGATCGAGGACGCGAACGTCAGCCCTACCTTGAGCCCGAGGTAGACGTTGGCCGCCGTGAAAACCAGCGTGATCGCAGCTCCGAGAACGAGGCTGCGCAGCGTAAGTTCGACTCGCTTAGAATCGATAATGGACCCCAGTCACTCCGGCGCGCGAATCTTGCCGGCCATGCGCCCCGCGGTGAAGATCGTGTAGGCGACGACTGCGCAGAGTCCCACGATCGTCACGGTGAGCGTGGTTGCGAGTGCGCTGGGCGAGGGTGCCGCGTCGTAGATGCTCAGTCCGCCGGCTCGCGCCGGATATGCCGGCAGCAGGTATGGAAACATCGTACCGGCCGCCGCGAGCAGCAGGCTCGCGAGAAATGCCGCCGAGGCGACGAATGCGCCACGTTCCTCGCCGCGAGCGGCAAAAAATCGGACGGCGCCCAGAGCGAGTAGCGACGGCAGGGGCAGGAACGCGAGCCAAGCGGCGTGATGCACGGAACCGGCACGCAGGACGAACGTCGCGACCGTGACGAGGAGATACGCGAGCAGAACGAACCACCAGACGATCGATTGAACGCGTCGGGCGCGTCGCGCGGGGGGGCCGTCGACGCGCAGCGTGAGAAAGGTCAGCCCGTGCTGGGCAAGTGCGAAGAGGGCGAAGATGCCGACGCCGACCGCATACGGATTGAGCAAAAATGCGAACGTTCCCGAGAAATACCCCCGGCGATCGAGCGGCACGCCGCGCAGCAGATTCCCGAGCGCGACGCCGAAGAGCACGATCAATGCGGCGCTCGACGCGAAGAATGCGGAATCCCAGAACGTGTGCCACAGCTCGTTCTTGAAGTGGTTGCGCAACTCGAGCGCCAGTCCGCGGAACATGAGCAGCCACAGCACCGCCACGAACGGAAGATAGAAGCCGCTGAATGCCGATGCGTAGGCTTTCGGAAAGAGCGCGAATAGCGCGCCGCCGGCCGCGATGAGCCAAACCTCGTTGCCGTTCCAGAACGGACCGATGGCGCTCATTGCGGCCGCTCTTTCTGCGGGCGTTCGCGTCGTCAGTGGCGCGATCGCCGCTACGCCGAGGTCGTAACCGTCGAGCAGTACGTAGGCCCCGATCATGAGGGCAAGCAGAGCGAAGCCTGCAGCGTTCATAATGGCGCCTCAGCCGGTCCCGCGCCGATCTCGCGCAGCGTAAGGAGCAAGAACAGGACGCCGATCGCGAAGTACATGCCCGCGAATCCGATCAGCGTAAAGATCGTCTCACCCGCGGCGACGTTTTGCGATGCCGCATCTGCGGTCTTCATCAGCCCGTAGGCGATCCACGGCTGGCGGCCAACTTCGGTGGTTACCCAGCCGGCCTCGTTGGCAACGTACGGAAACGGCATGGCGAGCATCAGCATCCACAGTAGCCACCGCGCTCCAAATAGTTTGCGGCGCAACAGCCACAGCAGCGCGAGTGCGGCGAGCGAGACGAATATCGTGCCGAGGCCAACCATCACGTGATAGGCGTAATAGGTCAGTGCCACTGGTGGCCAGAGGGTGCGCGCGTAGCTCGAGAGCCCCTTGACGTTTGCGGCGACGTTTCCGTACGCGAGAAAGCTCAAGGCATCCGGAACGAAGACTGGATCGATGAGCGTTTCGCGCGCGGTATCGGGCATACCGAGGATTGCGAGCGGCGCGCCCCGCTGCGACGCGAACAACCCTTCCATCGCCGCGAGTTTGACCGGCTGATAGCGCGTGACGTCCGCGCCGTTCAGGTCGCCGGTCGGGAAGATCGCGATAGCCGAAAATACAAACGCTACCATCGTACCGGCGCGTACGAAGCGACGTCCGAACGACTCGTCGCGATGCGCGAGCAAATAGTACGAGCCCACGCCGGCTACGATGAAACCGCCGGCCACGAGCGCGCCCGTCAAGACGTGCGCGTACTGCCACCAGGCGAATGGGGAGAGCAGCACGGCCGCGAGGCTGCGCAGCTCGATGCGGCCTCCGGCGGCGACGGCATATCCGACCGGATGCTGCATCCATGCGTCGGTTGCGACGATGAAGAAGCCGGAGAGCCACGATCCCAAGCAGACGAGCACCGATGAAAGAACGTATATCCGCTCGGAGACCTGGCGTCGCCCGTAGAGCAGCACCCCCAAAAATATCGACTCGAGAAAGAACGCATAGACGCCTTCCATCACGAGCGGCTGCCCGATGACGGCGCCGCTGCGTGCGGCAAACGGCGCCCAGTTCATGCCGAATTGAAACTCCATGGGGATACCGGTGACGACGCCCGCGGCGAAATTGACCGCGAAGACCTTCGTCCAAAAACGTGCCGCGCTGGCAGCTTCGGGGTCGCGTCCGCGATATGCTTTGATGTTGAACCACGCGATGAATGGGGCGAGACCCATCGTTCCGATCGGAAACAAGTAATGGAACATGATGGTGAACGCGAACTGGAGGCGGTCGGCAATGACGGCGGTTCCCACGGCTGAATCCCCCTGCGCGGCCGTGCGACGGCTAGTTGCGGCCGCGACCGCCTTTGAAGCGGCTGAAGAGCCGGTCGAACAGTCCCGGAGACTGCGAATCGCCCGAGCGCGACTCGCGCGACTGCGCGGCCGCTCCCAGTCCGATGCCAATCGCACCCAGGGCCATGCCGACGGCGGCGAGCCCGATGCCGATCGCGCCCATCGTCATGCCTGCGCGCCCGTACCCATCCGAGGCCGCGGAACGGTGAGGCGGGCCGGCGGCGCTGAAGGCTTCAATGGCGGACTGGTTCGCGCGGTCGACGATCGATTCGATGCGGTCGTCGAGCGCGTCGAGCAGATCGCGCTGGCGGTCGGGCACCGTTTCGAGCATCGTCTGGGACGTGAGCTCGATGCTCGTACTGATCGCCGCCTTGATCGCGCCTTGAAAAGGCTGGGTTATCTCCAGCGTTTGCGTCACGCAGTGCGTCTTCGGCCTCCCGGCGAAACTCTCATGCAACGATGCACGAACCAAAATCCGATGCCCGCCGCGACCGGGTCGAACGAGATACGGCCGATCGCACGATAGCCGGGCGGCGGATCGAGACCATCTGGATTCCGCCGCGCGAGCCTCGGCGTTCGCCGCTGGTCTTCCTGCACGAGGGCCTCGGGTCGGTCGGTCTGTGGAAACGGGTGCCTGAGGAGATCGCCGCGCTGACCGGCTGCGGGGTCCTCGTCTATTCGCGGTATGGGAATGGGTATTCCGAGCCTCTGCACGAAGCCCGCGCGCCCGCGTACATGCACGACGAAGCGCTGAAGGTCTTGCCCGAGCTGCTGGAGGCATTCGGCTTAGGCAAGGTGACGCTGGTCGGCCACAGCGATGGCGCCTCGATCGCGCTGATTTTTGCCGGATCGTATCCCGAGCGCGTGCGCGGTCTGGTCCTCGAGGCGCCGCACGTCTTCGTCGAGGACCTTTCGGTCCGGAGCATCGCGCAGGCCAGGGCGGCCTACGAAACGACCGACTTGCGCGTCAAACTCGCCCGCTATCATGCCGATGTTGACGGCACGTTCTTTGGCTGGAACGACATCTGGCTGCATCCGGCGTTTCGCGCGTGGAACATCGAAACGTATGCGGGTGCGCTGCGCTGCCCGTCGCTGCTGCTCCAAGGTGCGTGCGACGAATACGGAACGACGGCGCAGATCGACGCGATCCGCCGCCTCGCCGTCGATGCGCCGGTGGATACGCTCGTGCTGGCGCGCTGCGGGCACGCCCCGCACCGCGATCGCCCCGACCTTGCGGTGCCTGCGATGGCGGCCTTCATCCGCAATCTCGAGTGACGATCGCGAGGTTCCTAGTGTCCCGATTCATAAATGGAATGACACTTGCGAATCTTCGCCATGATTGATCGCGCAGATTTCGTCCACACGAATGGCTTGGCGTCGGCGTTGTGGTCAGCGACGTAAGCCGAGATGGCCTT
>JAJYFL010000017.1 GCA_021790935.1 bacterium | reverse complement strand
AGAGAATGGAAGTTCGCGTAGCTCCGGGCGAATCGATCGAGAGCGCGCTGCGCCGTTTCAAAAAAGCCACCCAGAAGGCCGGCGTCTTGGCCGAGGCGCGTAAGCACGAGCATTACGAGAAGCCGAGCGTCCGCCGCAAGAAGAAGTCGGCTGCCGCGCGCAAGCGCCGCGCGTAGTGAGCGTCCTCAAGGATCGCATCGCCGAAGATCTCAAGACGGCGATGAAGGCACGCGACCAGCTTAGGGTCGACACGTTACGGTCGGCCCTCTCTGGGTTTACCTATAAACGCGTGGAGGCCGGCGTCGAACCGAGCGAAGCCGACGAGCTCGATGTGGTGCGCAGGCAGGTCAAACAGCGCACCGACGCCGCCGGCGAGTACCGCAAAGCAGATCGTCCGGATCTCGCTGAGAAAGAGGAACGCGAGCGCGAGATCTTGATGGCGTACCTGCCCGCGCAGAAGTCCGCCGATGAGATTCGCGCCGTCGTCAAGGCTGCGCTCGCGGAACTACCGGCCGGGGCGCGCAACCAGGGCGCGGCGATGAAGGTCGTGATGGCACAGCTCAAAGGGCTGGCCGACGGTAATACGGTGCGCCAGATCGTTCTCGAGGAACTTGGAGGCTCTCGGAGTTGAGCCTCCTCGGCTAACCGGTTGCTGCAACCTTTAACCGCTTGGCCGGTACGCAGATTCATGAGTAGCCTGCTGCCGCGCCTGCGGTTCTTGGTATGGGCGTCGTCGCTCGCGGCTGGACTCGCGGGTTTCGCGCTGGCGGCCTCCGCGCCTCCGGCCGCGGAGGTCGTCGTCATCCCGATCCATCACACCGTCGACGAGGGCATGGCGCACATGGTGCAGGCCTGGGTCGCTCGGGCTCGCGCCGAGGGAGCGCAGGCAATCGTGCTGGATATCGACTCGCCCGGGGGGCTAATCTCTCCGGCCTTAGATATGCGCGATGCGCTTCTGGCCTCGAAGGTGCCCGTCTACGCGTACGTCTCCGAGCGCGCCTACTCGGCCGCCGCGCTCATAGCGCTCTCCGCGCGCCGGATTGAGATGGCTCCGGGATCGAGCATCGGAGATGCCCAGCCCATCCCTAACACACCCAAACTGGTATCGGGACTGGCTGCCGAGTTCAAGTCGACGGCACTGCGCTACCATCGCGATCCGCTGGTGGCCGCCGCCATGGTCGAAACCCCGCTGACGCTCGACACCAACGAGGCCGTGCGCGCCAAGATCGCCGACGGCGTGCAGCCTTCGCTCCGCTCGTTCGAGCGGGGGGCCTTCGGAGCGGCGCCGGTCGAGACCGCAAAGTACACGCTCGGCGAGCGCGTGGCCCGTTTCGCGACCGACCCGGCGGTCAGCGGCATTCTCTTGACGATCGGGATGCTCGGTCTGCTGATCGAGATGCTTACGCTCCACGGCGTTGCCGGCTTCATCGGCGTTGCCGCGCTCGCGCTGTTCTTCGGAAGTCACGTCTATTCGGGCTTCAGCAACGGTTTGGTCGTCGTGCTCGCGATTGCCGGCCTGATCGGTATCGCCTACGAGCTGCACGTCGTGCCGGGACACGGCATCCCAGGCGTTCTCGGTTCGATCGCGCTGGTGCTCGCCGCGGTTCTCGCGTTCAACGTCGTATTCTTTTTCGTCGCGCTGCAGACGATCTCGACGGCGATCGTGCTCACGGTCCTGCTCTTTTGGCTGGCCACTCGCATGTGGCCGGAGAATGCTTGGCTGCGGCGCCTGACGTTCGCGGGCGTGCAGGGGCCCGAATACGTTGCGAGCGCCGACCATTCGATGCTTCGAGGTTGCGTGGGCAGCGCGAGTTCGCTACTGCGCCCGGCAGGGGTGGCGACGTTTGACGGGAATCGCGTCGACGTACTGACCGAGGGCGATTTCATCCCGGCGGGTACGCCCGTGCGCGTCACGCGCGTCGAAGGTGCCAGGATTTTCGTGGAACCAGTCACTCTCCCGAGCTACAAGGAGTAAGACGTGATCGCAGCCGGCGTGTTGGTCGTATTTTTCATCGCAATCATCGTACTTTTCGTGTTCCTGTACTATTTCCCGATCGGATTATGGCTGCGAACGATTGCCGCCGGCGTGCCGCTGCCCATCGGCGCTCTGATCCGCATGCGCATCATCGGCATTCCACCGGGGGTGATCGTCACCAATCTGGTGCGTTCGCGCAAGGCCGGCCTGCAGCTCACCGTCGACCAGATGCAATCCCATTTTCTGGCCGGCGGCAACGTGGAGAACGTCGTGCTCGCGATGATCGCCGCCCAGCGCGCTCAGATTCCGCTCGAATGGCAGCGTGCGGCGGCGATCGATCTGGCCGGACGCAACGTACTGGAAGCATTGCAGACCTCCGTCAACCCCAAAGTCATCGAGACGCCGATCTTCCAAGGCGTCGCGCAGAACGGGATCCAACTCAACGTCAAAGCGCGCATAACCGTGCGCAGCAATCTCGACCGGTACGTCGGCGGGGCGGGGGAGCCGACGATCATCGCGCGTGTCGGTGAAGGCGTCGTTTCAGCGGTCGGCGCTTCGGTCGATCATAAAGAAGTGCTCGAGTATCCCGATCGCATAAGCAAGATGGTCCTCGCGAAAGGCCTCGATGCCGGCACCGCATTCGAGATCGTGTCGATCGACATCGCCGACGTCGACGTCGGCAAGAATATCGGCGCCGAATTGCAGACCAGCCAAGCGGAGGCCGACCGCCGCATCGCGCAAGCAAAAGCCTCCGAACGGCAGTATGCGGCGCAAGCAGCCGAGCAGGAGATGAAGGCCGAGACGCAACGGATGCGGGCCAAGGTGGTCGAGGCCGAAGCTTCCGTTCCGCAGGCGATAGCCGAAGCCTTTCGCAGCGGCCATCTCGGCGTGATGGATTACTACCGTCTTCAGAACATACAATCCGACACTTCGATGCGCGGATCGATCTCCGGCAGCGTCGAGCGCGGAAGCGACGTGCCGCCGCCGTCCGCAGGTCCGCAAAGATAGCTCCCTATGGGTTGGATATGGTTTGCGGCGTTCGTAATCCTGATGCTCGCGACAGGGCGGCGCAAACGCGTGGCACCGGCCACGCCGCCGGTCAGCGCCGCGCCGCAGCTCCGCGCAGCGACGCCCGCGCCGCCGCGGCCCAAACCCGAACTGCGGCAGGCCGCGAAGGCCGTGCCCCAGGTCTCGCCCGTGCAGGTCCCGGTAACGCCTCGCCGGGCTGCGCCGCCGGAGGCCGTCGTCCGACCCGGACCTTTGGACGGATTGTTCGAAGATGGGCGGAGCCTCGTGCGCGCGGTTGTCGCGGCCGAGGTCTTCGGTCCGCCGGTCGCCCTGCGAAAAGCGGAAGACCGCCTGCATTGACAGGGATCACCGAAACCCGTTAAGGGAGTATCCGCGCTGGCGACCATCGAGCGATCGATCGATTTAAGCGAGTTGAACGACCACCTCCGGCTCTTCGGGAGATTCGATCAGAACCTCTCGGCGATCGAGGGCGCGCTTGGCGTTTCGCTGCGCGCCGACGGGAACTCGCTGATCGTATGCGGCGAAGGCGAGGCCGTCGGTCACGCCCGCAATGCGATCGCGCGTATGCTGGCCGCCGCAGTCGAGGGCGCCGAGATTACGCCGGACGACGTGGCCTTGGCGGCATCGGACGCCGCGAAAAAGATCGAAACCGCTGCACTGCCGAGCACCTTGTACCGCTCGCAGCGTGGCCGCCAAATTCGCCCGAAGACCGCCGGACAACGCTCGCTCGTCGAGTCGATCGATCGCAACACCCTCACCTTCGGCATCGGGCCGGCCGGCACGGGGAAGACGTTTCTTGCGGTCGTGATGGCCGTTCGGGCACTGCGCGCGAAGGCCGTCTCGCGGCTGGTCCTCTCGCGGCCTGCCGTCGAAGCGGGTGAAAAGTTGGGCTTTCTTCCCGGCGACGCACGCGAGAAGGTCGATCCGTATCTGCGCCCACTCTACGACGCGCTGGCCGAACTCTTGGACGATCAGGTCGTGGCGCGCTACATCGAACGCGGTACGATCGAGGTCGCGCCGCTCGCGTACATGCGCGGTCGTACGCTCTCCGAGGCGTTCGTCATTTTGGATGAGGCGCAGAACGCAACGCGGGCGCAGATGAAGATGTTTCTGACGCGTCTCGGCAGCGGGTCGAAGATGGTGGTCAACGGCGACGTAACGCAGATAGACCTTCCGCCGGGGGCGAGCAGCGGACTGCTCGAAGCGCGTTCGCGCTTCTCCTCGATCGGCGACATCGGCATCGTCGAGTTGGACGAGACCGACGTCGTGCGCCATCCGCTCGTGGCGCGCATCATTCGCGCCTACGAGCACGACCCGCCGCGGCGCTCGTGATCTATTACCGGAACGCAACTAGGGGCAGCGGCGTCGATGCGCGCCGCCTGAAGGCTACGGCGCGCGCGCTCCTCCAGGAGGTCGGGGAAGCGGGTTCGTCGCTCTCCCTGTCGCTGGTTGGAGATCGCGAGATTCAAACGCTCAACCGAGCGCACCGAGCCCAGGACAGAGCGACCGACGTTTTAAGCTTTCCGATGGGCGTGGGGGCGCGCCGCCCGGATCGTACGGGCGAGCCCGAGCGCCTCCTGGGCGATGTCGTTATCAGCGTCGAGACGGCCCGGCGACAGGCGGCGGCCTACGACGCCGGACTCCAGGACGAGGTCAACCGTCTGCTCATCCATGGCCTGCTGCATGTGATGGGGCACGACCACGCCGAACGCGAAGAACGGGATCTCATGGAATCGGAGGAGCGCCGCCTCGCAGCCGCGATCGGCATGGCTTGGCCGTACGACCGTTGATGAAGCAGCCGGAGAAGCCGGAGAAGCCGGAGAGACGCCCCGACGCGGGCTACGTGCAGATCGGCCAAACGAAGTTCTGGAGCTCCTTCCACTACGCGCTGCAAGGCATTCTCTACGCGGCCAAGACGCAGCCCAACATGCGGGTGCATCTGCTGATCGCGGCGCTCGTGCTGCTCGCGACCTTATGGCTGCGCGTCGGCCGCGCGTACGTGGCCGCGATCGTTATCGCGATCGCGCTGGTCCTCGCGCTCGAACTGGTCAACACGGCGGTCGAGGCGATCGTCGATTTCCTGACCGTCGCCCATCACCCGCTCGCGAAGACCGCCAAGGACGCGTCGGCCGGCGCCGTGCTGATCGCGACGATCGCCGCCGTGGTGGTCGGTTTCCTTGCCTTCTACCAGAGCATCCAGAGCGGTGGCGAGCGCGTCTATACCGCGATCGCAGAGGTGCCGTTGAATCTCGCGCTCATCGTGCTGGCGGTGGCGGCGATCGCCACCATCTTTGCGAAGGCCTATTTCGGCCGAGGCTTCGCCCTGCAAGGCGGCGCCGTCTCGGGCCACGCCGCGCTGGCCTTTGCCGCGGCAACGCTGCTGGCGCTCCTCTACCAACACCCTTTGGCCGCCGTCCTGGCGTACTTCGTGGCCTTTCTCGTCGCGCAGAGCCGCGTCGAGGGGCGCATCCACAGCGTCGCTGAGGTCGCCTGGGGCTCGGCGCTCGGAAGCCTCGTCGCTCTGGCGGTCTATCTCTTGGTCCGGCGGCACGGTGTGCTATAATGGCCCCGCATTGGATATCCCGAGGTCCTTCAGCCGGAGCGCGAGCCGCCCGGCCCGCCGCAGCCCCCGTCCGTTCGCCGGACGGCGATCTCGCTAAGCAGGAGTCCCCGCTTTGAGCGCCGGTATCCACGCCGCCCCTTCGTGGTGGCAGATCGTCACGCTGCTTCTCCTGGTCGTCGCAGCCGGATTCTTTTCGGCTTCCGAGGCGGCGCTGGTCTCGATCTCCCGCCTGCGCGCGCGGGCGATCCTCGACCGGGGCGTCAAGCGAGCGAGATCCGTCGTCCTTCTCGTCGACGATCGGAACCGGATCCTCACGTCGATCCTCATTGGGAACACGATCGTCTTGCTCGCGGCCGACTCGCTGGCAACGTACCTGTTCATCACCTGGGGTCTGCCCGACGGCGCATTGGTGGCGACCGTCACGATGACGATCGTGTTATTGCTCTTTGGCGAGATCATTCCGAAGACGCTGGCCGTCTCGGACGGCGAGCGCTGGGCGCTACGCCTGGCGCCGACGATGGTGCTGTTCGCTAAGGTGCTCAAGCCCTTGGCCTTCACGTTCTTGTGGGTCACCAATCTGGCCGTTCGCCCGCTGGGCGTCAAGCATCCTCACCAAATTTTCGTCACCGAAGACGACATTCGCGCGATCGTCAATGTCGGTGCGGAGCAAAACGTCCTGCAAGAGCAGGAGCGCGAGATGATCCACTCCGTCATCGAGTTCGGCGATACGATCGTGCGCGAAGTGATGACCCCGCGCCCGAATATCGTGGCCGTCTCTCTCGACGACTCTCCGCGGCGCGCGCTCGATCTGGTCATCGCGGAGGGCTACTCGAAACTCCCGGTCTACCAAGAATCGAAGGACGATATCGTCGGCGTCGTACACGACCGCGAGCTGTTGATCAGTCTGGCCGACGGTACGTTGAGTTCGAAGCCGCTCCGCATGCTGATGCGCGCGGTCACGCACGTTCCGGAGAACAAGAAGACTGCCGAACTGCTGCGCGCGATGCAGCGCGACAAATTTTCGATGGCGATCGTCGTCGACGAGTACGGCGGTACGGCGGGACTGGTTACGATGGAGGATCTGCTCGAAGAGATCGTGGGCGAGATTCGTGACGAGCACGACGAAGACGAACAGGAACCGGTACGCATCGTAGATTCCAACGAGGCGGTCGTCGACTCGGGCGTCAATATCGAGGATCTCAACGCGAAGCTCGGCACGCACCTGCCGCATGAAGAGTTCGAAACGATCGGCGGCTACACGGTTGGGTTATTCGGCCGGTTGCCGAGCGAAGGCGAAGAGATTGAGGCGGACGAGCGCACGCGCCTGAAGGTCGAACGCATGCGCGGCCGGCGCATCTTGGCGGTCCGCGTTCGTACGAGCGACGCGCCGTTCGGCGTGCCGGGTCCGCGGGAGCCGGAGCGCGATGCAGTCTGACGATCTTCTGGAGCACGCCAAACGAGCGCGCGACCGGGCCTACGCACCCTACTCCGGCTTTACGGTGGGTGCGGCGGTCGACGTCGGTGAGGGCGTCGTCGTCGTCGGCTGCAACGTCGAAAATGCCAGCTACGGGCTGTCGATCTGCGCCGAGCGCGTAGCGCTCTGCAACGCGATCGCACAGGGGCATACCCGCATTTTCGCGATCGCGATCGCCGGACCGGAGTCGGCACAGACGGCACCGTGCGGCGCGTGCCGGCAGTTCATGGCAGAGTTCGACCGGCGGATGCCGGTCACGTTTACGACCGCGGCCGGGCCGGTGAAGACGACCCTCGAGGAACTCCTTCCCCGCAGCTTCGGAGCGTCGGATCTTTCGAGCGTGAGGCCGCTCCCCACGAAGTGAGCACGCCGGCGCGGGCGTATAAGACGCTGGCGGTGGTGCTGCGCGGGCGCAACCTCGGCGAGGCCGATCGCATCGTCACGCTGTTTACGACGGCGCGCGGCAAGGTCGATGCCGTGGCCAAAGGCGTACGCCGGCAGAAAAGTCATCTGGCCGGGCGCCTTGAGTTTGCGACCGAAGTGAACCTTTCGATGCACCGCGGGCGCACGCTGGACGTGATCGTAGCGGCGGAGATCGAACGCGCGCATTGGAGCGGTATCGTGCGGCCCCATGCCTATGCCGCCGCTTGCGTCGTTACGGAGTTAATCGACGCCTTTTGCGAACCCGACCTGGCGATGCCCGAAGTCTACGACCTGCTGACCGGCGCGATAGCGGCGATCGGAGCGAGCGATGCGCCGACCTCCCTGATCGCGCGGTTCTCGCTGCGCTTGCTGGGGGCGCTTGGGCTTGCTCCGCCGGCCGATAGTTGCGTTCGCTGCGGCGCTCCCTTCTCCGGGAAGGGCGCGTGGCTTGACTCCGAGCAAGGCGGACTCGCCGGCGTGGAGTGCCGGGCCGCCTCCCGCGATTCCCTTGAATTGACTGCGGCGGACCTCGAGAACTTTCGCGCGCTCGGGGCGCGCAAGGGAGGCGAGCTGCGAGCGGCCGTACAGGCCAACGCGAGCGTCGCGAAGGCGATCGATGCTCTGGTCCACGCGCATCTGGGCCGGCGCCCCAAAGCGGGAGCGCACGCTGCCGAGTTCGTAACGGGATAGGCGATGGCCATTCTTGCCCTCGACGTCGGTTCGAAGCGAATCGGCGTCGCGATCGCCGACCCGGATGGAATCTATGCGATGCCCTTGTGCGTGATCGAGCGAAGTAACCTTCGAGAGGATTTGAAGCGGATTCAAGCGATGCTGGCGGAGTATGGTGCGACCGATCTCGTCGTCGGCGATCCGCTTCGGCTCACCGGCGAACGCGGTCCGGCGGCCGAAACGATGGATCGCTTCGTCGCGCAGCTCACCCGCAGTTTCGCCGGAAAGATCCATCGTGTCGACGAGCGCCTGACGACGGCTGAGGCCAACAAGAGCCTCATCGCCGCCGACGTCTCGCGGAGGAGGCGGAGGGCGACGGTCGATAAACTGGCGGCGGCTTTGATTCTCGAGCAGTTCTTGGCACGGCGCAGACGGGCAACCGGCGCATGATCCGACGCGTGGTGTGCCTTTCGGGGGCGCTCATCGCCGCCGCGGCCGCTCTGTTCCTGCTCTGGTTCTTCTTCGCGGTCTTTGCCGATCGCTCGCATCCGGTCGCTACGACGCAGACGATCGTTCCGCGAGGCTCGACCTTCAAAGAGATTGCGAGCCGGCTGGCGGCCGACGGCGTCATCGCCCATCCGCTCGCAATGCAAATCTACGCGAAGCTCCGCCATGCGGACACCGAGGTGAAGGCGGGCGAGTACCGATTCGCCCCGCACCAGACGCAGGCGGAGATCCTGGGCCAGCTGCTCGTAGGCGGCGCTCAGGTCGCCAAGTGGGTGACCTTCCCGGAGGGCTTCACGGCCAAGCAGATGGCCGCACGGCTGCAAGACGAGGGCTTCGGCAGTGCCCAAACGTTCGCACGCTTCTTCCTGCACGATACGATCGTCGTCGATGGAACGAGGACCAAGAGTCTCGAGGGCTTCCTCTTTCCAAGCACCTACCTCTTCCCGGTGGGGGCCTCCCCTCGCACCGTCGCGTCCATCATGACCCGGCAGTTTTTTCGGGAACTGCCTAAGGACGCGCTCGAAAAGGCGCGGGCGCTGCACCTGGACGTGCCGCAAGTCGTTACCGTAGCCTCGCTCGTCGAGCGGGAAGCGCAGGCCGATGACGAACGAGCATTGATCGCAGGGGTTATCTACAATCGTCTGCGCCTGCGTATGCCTTTGCAGGTGGACGCCTCTCTGGAGTACGCGTTCTCTAAGCATCAGACCGTGATCACGGAGCGCGACCTGCAGATTCGCTCGCCGTACAATACCTACGAGCACGAAGGACTGCCACCGACGCCCATCGCGAACCCCGGCGAGCCGTCGCTCCTGGCGGCCTTCAACCCGAAGGCTTCGCAGTACCTGTACTACGTCTACGCGGGCAACGGGCACCACGCGTTCGCAAAGACCCTGGCGGAACAGAACGCCAACGTGGCCAAGTATCTCAAGTAACTCTGGTGAGGAAAACGGCAATGTCATCAACTAACGGTGAGTCCGGTACCGCAAGCCCCCTCGAGCTGCGCGAAGTCTTGGTGATCCAAACCGGCGACGAAAAGAAGCTCGAGTTCGAAGTCGTCGGATTGGTAGAAGACGAGGAAAAGAATGCCTACGCCGTTTGCTACTGCGAGCCGGAGGACGAGTTCGTCGTCACCGACGCCCGCGGCAATTTGCTTGCCGACGACGAACTAGCACAAGAGATTCTGGACGATTTTTTCGTGTTGGCTGACGAATCGAGTGACGACGGAGGAGACGGCTGATTCGCGTTCTGTTTCTCTCGGCAAACGTCGGCGTCGGGCATATGTCTGCCGCATCGGCCGTTCGGGCGGCCTTGAAGTCGCAGGATCCGGCGCTGGAAGCGCAGGTCGTCGATTCGTACAAGTATGCGGCGTCCGTCGTTTCGCGAGTCGTTTCGAACGGTTATATCGGGATGGTCAAGACCGTGCCGCAGATGTACCGCTACCTCTACGACCGCGCAGAGCGAGCGACCGAGGTCGGCCCCTTTCGCACCTGGATCCACCAGTTCACCGCAGGCAATCTCCACGCGCTGATCCAGGCGCAACGGCCCGATATCGTCGTCTGTACTCACGCGTTTCCGTGCGGCGTGATGGCGGAGTACAAGAAACAGTTTCCGGGCGCTCCGCCGGTGGTCGGCGTCGTGACGGATTTCGTCGTGCACGCTTTTTGGATTCACGACAATATCGAGGGCTACGCCGTGGCGACGGAGGAGATGCGGGATACGCTGGTAGCGCGAGGCGTCGCCGCCCGGCGCATCGTCGTTTCGGGCATTCCCGTCGATTCGGCGTTTGCGTTGCCGCACGGCGACCGCGACGAATTACGCGCCCGCTTAGGTCTGCCGCGCGATCGCTCCGTCGTGTTGATGATGGGCGGGGGGCTCGGGATCGGCCCGCTGGAGACGATGATGGAGGCGCTCGACGGCGTGCGCCGCCCGCTCTGCGCCGTCGTTATCGTGGGCCGTAACGCCCGCGTAGAACGGCGCGTGCTCGAAGCCGCGCAAAACGTCGGTTATCCGCTTCGCGTACTCCGGTTCGTAGGCAACGTACACGACTACATGCATGCGAGCGACATCCTCCTGACGAAACCGGGAGGCTTGACTTCGGCCGAGGCGCTCGTCGCGAGGCTTCCGATGGTGCTCTACAAAGCGTTGCCGGGTCAGGAAGAGCGCAATACCGGGTACTTGGTTGCGCGCGAAGCCGCATTGCGGGCGAAAAACCCGAGCGATTTGAGCCGCACCGTTGAGAGTCTTCTCGATTCGGGCGAACGGCGGGCGCGAATGCGCGTAGCGCTCGCGCAGCTCGCGCGTCCCCACGCGGCGCATGACGTTGCGCTTCTGGTGCGCGCCGTTGCGCTGCGGGAGCGCGAAGAGGCGCTTGCATGAAGCTGCCGTCGTCACGCTATTACGCCGGGTGGCTGGCGGCGCTTCGGATATTTGCAGGGTTTGCTTGGCTCTCGCACGGCGTCGCCAAATTTTTGGAGAGCGGGCGTTACCTTCCACCCAATGGATTCATGCCGAGAGTCGTCGCCGTCGGCGTTCAAAACAGCTCCGGCTGGTACCACGGTTTTCTGCTGCAGATCGTCACGCCGAATATCGGCGTCTTTGCCGAGCTGGTGCGCGTCGGCGAGGTGTTGGTCGGCTGCAGTCTGGTCGTAGGCCTGTGGAGCCGGCTGGGGGGGCTCGGCGGATGCTTTCTCGCTCTCAACTACGGGCTCGCCGACGGTTCGTTCGCACATCTCTCCGCCATCGGAATGCCGGACGCAACCTTTTTCGCGCTATCGTTCATCAACGTCGTCATACCGACCGGGCGCGTGCTGGGCATCGACGCGTTGTTCGCGCCCGCCACCAAACCTGCGGCGCTGATTCCGGAGTTCGTCGACGAACCTGCGCCTGTACCGCCTGCCGCGCACGAAGGCTCGCTAGGTGCCGGACCTTCGGATGTGGTATAGTCGTCGGCGGTCCCTGGAGAGATGGCCGAGCGGCTGAAGGCGGCGGTTTGCTAAACCGTTATACGATGTAAAGTCGTATCGAGGGTTCGAATCCCTCTCTCTCCGTGTTCGCTCCCGGCACGCTCGGGCAGGGGAAAGAAAAAACCGCGTTGTAACTTACGCGGCCGTGCGGTCGTAGCTCAATTGGATAGAGCAACAGGCTACGAACTTGTAGGTTGGGGGTTCGAGTCCCTCCGACCGCGCGTTTGGACAGAGAGGGAGCGTCCGCCTTCGGATACGGCGGGCGCTCCCTTTCGTTGCGTCGCTATTGGCCGTTGGGCGCCAAGACGAACGTGCCCTTCGGATAATCGATCTCCCAATTGAAGTGACGTAGGAAATCGAGCCCGACCAGCCCACCGTCAGGCCCGAACGCGCCGCTGCCGATGAAGCAGAGCGGCGGGTTCTCGTAGCGGTATGGCCCGATCATCACCTTTGGAACGACGACGCAGTTGCCGGTGCCGTTGGCGCCCGCATAATCGGAGTAGGTGGCGAGCACGGGGACCGTATCGCTGCGGGCTCCGGTTATGGAGGTGCTGTATCTTTGCGTTACATTCGGAGCCTGAATCTTACCGTCGTCGCGCAGGGCCTGCGAGAGCAGCATGAAGTAGTTGTCGCCGGTACCGAAACGAGGGTGCGCGACGGCGCCGCTGCCGATGGTAACCGAGACGACGGGACGCAGATGCGTTAGGTCGATAGGGAACGCATAGGCGCCCTTGGAGACTGCAGGCGACGTCGTTACGGGATCGAGGATCTGCATGACCCCTTTACTGAGTTCGACGTTAGCCAGCATTCCCGCAAAAAAGTCGTAGCCGAGGATGCCGTCGATATGCCGGCTCGAATCCGCGATGTCCTCGACCAAAACGTCGTGTAGAACGTTGCCGCTCACGTCGAGCGACGCGATGTTAACGTATCCGCGATCCCTGGGGTCGCCCGCGAACGGCGAAAAATCCGATTCCCCGAGCGGCACGAGTCCTGCACTGCGGGCAAATGCATCGAAGACGATGATTCCCGGCGTGCCGGTATCTAGGAGAAAGACGCCCGGGTGCCCGTCGACCGAGGCTTGCACGCGAATCTCACGGCTTGCGGTAGACTGAATGTACGTGTCGATGGGGAAAAACTGTGGCCCGGAGAACGTCCACGCCGCGCGCGCCGGGGGCGGTTCGAGAGCCGCATTCGTAACGTTCGCGCCGACCTGGACTCGCGCGACGTGGTAGCGTGCGTGGCCGACATCGTAGCGTCCGGCGATCTTCTTTCCCGGTGCGGCCTGCATGTAGCTGAGGATCTCGACGTCGGTGCGGTGGGGTCCCTTTGGGTCGATAACGGCGCGCAGGTACGCGCCGGTAGCAGGATCGACGTAGAGATCGATCGGCGGCAGCCCTTTCGGCGAGACCCTCACGATCGTCGTCTCGACGCCACGGACCTGCGCGCTTCCGTCGATAGTCGGGTCCGGAAAGGTTGCGGTCGCTTCGTCCAGCAACGCGTCGAGATCGAACGCCACCTTAGCGGGCCCGCGCAGCAGCGTTACGACGTAACCGTTTGGATCGGCTTTCCACATGAGGCGGCCCGTGAAGCCTTCGTCGATGGAGATCTTACGATCGCGCGTGCGGAACACGTCGTGGAAGAGAAGACCGCGGCGCACCTCTGAGAAGCGGTCGTCGTTCTTTCCCTCGATGCGCGTTCCGCCCAGCCGCCAGGCAAGCATCGCAGGGTCGCCGGACTGCCACCCGACGTAGGCGACGTGCTTGGCAAGCAAGGAGGCAGCGTCATCGGCGCGTGCCTGTAAGGGAAGCAGGAGCCCAACGGCTCCTAAGAAGAGGCAAAGAATTCGCATGTACACCCCTAAACGAATCGGAGAAGGCGCGCATGGTGCGCCCTTGGGCTTTTCTGAGGGGCGGGCTTGAAACCTGGTGCCGGGGTCTGGTAGATTACAGTGTCGAAGGCTTTACGGTCGCGGCTCGGTAGCTCAGTGGTAGAGCAGGGGACTCATAAGCCCTTGGTCGTAGGTTCAAATCCTACCCGAGTCACCAGGTGTACGGGAACGACCGCCTGTCCGAGGCGGCCGTTCCCGCTTTCTGAGGTGCCAAAAAATGTCAACCATTCCGTGCGATTTCTGCCCGCACCCCGTCGACCGCGGGCAGATGGAGGAGATAGAAATTTCGCATTACGTACCGGACAGCTCCGGCGACGATCTGGCCTATGCCCGAACCTATTTTTTCGGGCATCCCGATTGCGTGCGAAAATTCTACCGCGGCTTGGTCGATCACAAGCTCGACCTATTTAAACACATTCCAAGCCCCACGAGCTCTCCCGAGAGCCAGGCTTGAGATGACCTCGTGCGCCCGTAGCGTAGCTGGATAACGCGCGGCCCTCCGAAGGCTGAGATCGGGGGTTCGAATCCCTCCGGGCGCACCAATTTTTCGTGCAAAGGTCTACCACTGCCGACTCCCGTTACGCCTGAGACGGACGAACGCTACGTTCGCCGCGCGATGGAACTAGCCGAGCGCGCGCGGCGCGCCGGGGACGTGCCGATCGGCGCGGTTCTCGTTTGCGGCACCGTGGTCTGCGAGGCACGCAACGAAAAGGAGAGCCGTCGAGACGCGACCGCTCATGCCGAGATGCTCGTCCTGCAGGAAGCGTCGCGTAGGCTTGGCGCGTGGAGGCTCGCGGAGGCGACCGTCTACGTGACGAAGGAGCCGTGCGTGATGTGCGCGGGGGCACTCGTCGCCGCGCGCGTGAAGCGGGTGGTCTACGGCTGCCGCGATCCCAAAGGCGGCGCCGCCGGAAGCGTGGTCGGCATTCTCGACAATCCCGCGCTGAATCATCGCGTGCAGGTGACCGGCGGAGTGCTCGAAGGAGAGACGGCCGAACAGTTGCAGGCGTTTTTCCGCGCGAAGCGCGGCGAAGAAAGAATTTGAAACGCACTCGCGAATCAGCGGTCCCCTATGCCCTAATCACGGAGAGGTGGTCGAGTGGTTGAAGGCACCCGCCTCGAAAGCGGGCAGACGTGATGAGCGTCTCGAGAGTTCGAATCTCTCCCTCTCCGCCACGAATGTAGCGCGCGCGGGTGTCGGCTCGACCGATATCACGAGGTGCGGTCGAGGCGCACGAGGCGAGCGCGCGTCAAACCCGTACAACCGACGGGATAAAACGCGTGCAGCACGGTCGCGCCGGCGCGGAAGACGAACGGCCGATAGAGGTGAACGTGCGTGCAGGACCGGCGCAGGAGCGCGAGCATATCCGGCCGCGCGCTCATCGGCACGACGTCGATGTAGACCGAATCGCGCTCGTGCAGATCGATCGGCCAGTAGCGCGTCTGGCCGCCTTCGGTATTGTAGCCGATGACGCTCGGAGCGTAACCGCCGTAGAAATCGAGGACGCTGGAGAGGCCGTACCCGTCGGTCAGCACGAGCGTTTGCGGAGGAAAGCGCTCGTGCAGGGCACGCGCCAGTCCAACATAGGCGTAAGGTTCGAGCGCACTCTGGAGGCGGATGTTCGGTGCGATCCCGGTCGCGATGTTCGCGATCGCGGCGACCGGTAAGGAGACGAGTATCAGCGCGGCACACGAGAGCAGCGCGCTCGGAACGACCGCGAGCGCGAGACCGCGCGACGAACGCCCGGCCCGTAGGGCAGCTGCGACGATCCCCGCCAGAAGCAGCGAAAGCGCGGGCGCTGCGGCCCAGTAGACCTCGACGGGCTCGATTACGGCGAGTGCGAGCAGAAGGACGAGCAGCGGCAACGACGTCGCGAGCACGAGCGCGAGCCACGGCCGCTCGCCGCTGCGAGGGCGAAAGAGTCCGGCCATCAGCGGCGTGGCGGTAAACCAGCAGACGACTGCGACGAAGCCCAGATAAAGGAGCGGGTGCAACGGCTCGGCGATGCCCACGTGATGGCGGCCGACCAGCGCAAAGACGAACGTCGCGGCATCGTGCATCGCATTCCAGCCCAGGAACGGCGACCAGAACGCCAGTGCGATTGCGTAGGCGACGAGCGGCCGGTCCACGCGAATGCGCCCCCGCCGGACCGCCTGCCACGAGAGGAGCGCTACGCCGGCGAGGAGCGCCGTCGCCATGATGCGCGAGAGGAGCGCCGCGGCAAAGGCAACGCCGAGGGCTATCCACCAGCGGCGCCCCGTCGATGCGAGCGCGCGCTGGGCGCAGGCTAGCGCGCAGATCCACGCGGCGAGATAGACGGCGTCCGGGGTGGCGAAGCCGAAGGTTAGCTGGGCGATGGGCACGGCATTCACCGCGAAGGCGGCCCAGGCGCCGGCGACGCGGTTCCCGGTCGCGACCCGCACGAAGTCGAAGGCGCCGAAGGCCGCGAGAGCCCCGGCCAGCAGCGAGCCGGCCCTTACCGCAAGCGGGATGCGGCCGAGCCAGCCGGCGGCGGCGATCGCCCAGGCCACCATCGGCGGGTGGTCGACGTACCCGAAGGCCAGGCGGCGGCTCCACTCCCAGTAGTAGGCCTCATCGCCCGTCAGAGGCATCCTCGCCGCGGCGACGGTGCGCAACAGCAGAACGACGAGCGTTCCGGCGATCGGTATGAGGAGCTGCGCCGCGCTAACGCGATGGGGGTTGCCAACGGCGTTTATCGTCATGGCGTAGCAGCGAGCCTTGGGTCGGGAGGGGTCTTCGGGAACGAAAACTCATCGTAGGTCACGTCGGCTACGACCCGAAACGCTAGGAGGCCGACGCGTTCTTGCGCCGTGAACGTTCCGCGAACGATCACCCAATATCCGTCGATCGAGCGAAAATCGAAGGCGATGGTTTCGTCGTTTGCGACCGTCGTCATCACGATGCGCGAGGGCAAGCGCGTCACCGGATCTTCGACGACGTCGCTCGGATAGAAGCCGTTGCCGACGCGCGGCGTCGGCGCGACCAGCAGATGGAGGGCGCCGGCCGTGGAGTCGGGCGCATATTGCGGGTCCCAGTAACTATTGTACGGCACGACGGCGTTGACGCTTGGATCCGGCGGGGGAAGGTTCAGCACGATGGGGCTGCCGCGCGAGAGCGTGATGTCGACGCTCTTGAGATTGGCGTAGTAGCTGAACTCGAATGACGAAAATGGGTCGAAATACGGGATGATCGGAAAGGCTTCGCCCGTCCGCACCGCACCGCGCGGCAGGTCTTGCATGACGGCATAATCGTCGGCGACGCGTACCTCGACGTACCGGTCGATCTCTTGCGAGCGGCCGAGTGCGGGCGCGCTGACGTGCGTGCGCTCGCGGTAGGCGATGTAGGCGGGTGCGTTGCCGGTGTAAGCGGCGGCCGTGCGATTGACCAGCAGGGCCATGGCCAGGTCGGGCGAGATCATTGGCGGGGGCTTCGTCAAAAGGGTCGCGCGTACCGCCGAACAAAGACGCCGGTATGAACGCTATTGTGCCTTCGGAAGAAGTTGCGGCGCGCGTCGTGGAGTTACGCCGGGCGATTCACCGTCATCCCGAGCTTGGGCTCGAAGAGTTCGAAACGCAGGCGCTGATCGAGCGCGAGCTCGATGCGCTTGGTATCGAGCACCGGAGAATCGCCGGCACCGGCGTAACCGGTGCGATCCGCGGAGCGAAGCCCGGCCGCGTGGTGGGACTCCGCGCAGATATGGATGCGCTGCCGATCGGCGAGCGTTCCGGCGAGCTCTTCGCTTCGGAGGTTGCAGGGAAGATGCACGCCTGCGGGCACGACGCGCACACTGCGATGCTCCTCGGTGCCGCGCGCGTGCTGCAAAGGATGCGCGCGGATCTCGCCGGGACCGTCGTGCTGCTCTTCCAACCCGCCGAAGAAGGTCCCGGGGGCGCCGAGCGCATGATTGCCGAGGGCGCGCTCGACGAGCCGCCGGTCGCAGCGGTTGCGATGCTGCATGTGGATCCGCGCCTGCCGACCGGCTCGATCGGTATCACACCGGGCCCCGTCAATGCCTCGGCGGACGAGTTTGCGGTCGAGATCGAAGGCCGCGGCGGCCACGGAGCCTATCCGCACACCGCGGCGGATGCGATTCCGGCGGCCGCAGCGGCGATCCTCGCGTTGCAAAACATCGCGGCACGCGAGACCGATCCGCTCGCCAGCGTCGTCGTAACGGTCGGGACGATCGCGGGTGGGTACCGTAATAACGTCATCGCCGACCGCGTCAAGATGACGGGGACGTTTCGCGCCCACGATCCGGAGATTCGCGCGGCTCTCGAGCCCCGCGCGCGACGGATTCTGGACGGCGTGGCTGCGGCCTACGGCGTTCGAGCCTCCCTCGACGTCACGTACGGCTATCCGCCGGTCGTCAACGACGTCACCCTAGCCGAGAGTTTCGCGCGATACATGAAGGCGCGGGGAACTTTGCACGTCGAGCGGCCGGCGCCGACGATGGGGGCCGAAGACTTCGCCTACTTTGCGCAGCGCGTTCCAGGCCTCCACGTGCGACTGGGCATTCGCAGCGAGAAGGTGGGCTCGGTACACTCGGGCCACTCGCCGCTCTTTCGCGTCGACGAAGAGGCCCTGCCGGCCGGCGTGGAGACGCTCGTCGCCTTCGCAGTCGGCGTAGGGTCCGGGCAGGTCGAGCTGGTCGCGCGGCCTTCTCCATAGGTTGTGGTAGGGCGGCCAAGAGGCACACCATATGGGGTCGTTGAACTGCGCGGGATGGCGTTCGTGAGCTCGCCGTCCGCAAAACTCAATGTCCGCTCCGTTACGGGTTCGCTGGATGTTGGGACGAGCGCCGAGGCGGCATTCTCGCTGCTTGCCACGCCTGAAAAGTGGCCGGTCTGGCTGGCCTTTGTGCGTAGCGCCGAGCGCGCCAAACCCGGCGAACCGCTCGAAGTCGGCAGCGAGGTCGTCGTGCGCTCGACGATCCCGGGAGAGCCCGAGCAGACCTACGAAGTCGACCGTTTTATCCGGGACTTCCACCTCTCGCTCGTCGGCGCGTATTCGGTGCGGCGGCGCATCGACGTTCGCGTGGAGCGTAAGATCTCGCGGACCGATGCTACGGGCTCTTCGCGCTCGAAGATACACCTTCGCATCGACTACCCCGCCTATGGCGGCCGCCTTGGCATGCTGTACGACCGGCTTCGTTACGGCCGGAAGCTGGACAATGCTCTGGAAGAGTCACTGGCCGCCTTTCGTGGGCTGGTCGAGTTCGAAAACCGTGGAGATCCCGCCCTTGCAGACTTTTAGCAGTCGTTGACGGCGACTGCTAGGATTGGGTATACTTTGGTTCATGCCGCTCTACGATTACCAATGCTCTGCGTGCAAGCGAATCACCGAAGTGCGCCACGGGTTCGAAGAGACGCACTCCGAGTCGTGTACGGCTTGCGGTGGCTCGCTCGCTCGCGTCTTTAACCCGGCGCCGATCCTGTTCAGAGGTTCCGGCTTTTACGTCAACGATTCGCGTCCCGCCTCGAAGCCGTCGAGCGAGAAGGCGCCGGTCAAGGAATCGGCCGCCTGAGCGAGCTGATCGCGCATCCGGTCTGGATAGCGCTCGTCCTCTGCGGGTTGGGTTTGCTTTTTGCGATCTACGGCCTGACTCGCGCTGGAATCGCGGCTTGGCGCATGCGCGCTCGGCTCGATCTTCTGCGCAACCATCAAGTTATTGACGGACTGCAGGCACTGGGCAGGCAGAGCGGCCGGCTCGTACCCTTGCCTGCGCGCCTGCAGGATGCAATTGCCGAGGTGGGGCTGGCCCTGGCATCGATTCGCGCTTCCTGGAGCGAGCTGCCGCTGGGGGCCGTGGCTGCGGCCTTCGGCACGGCGAGCCGCGCGTTGCGGCTCATCGTGCATACCCTGCGCTAACTCACCGCATCGTTCGCCGCTCTTCGGTCAGGCGTGCTTTTCCGGCGGCGCCCACGACCAAGGTGCGGGTGGAGCTGCGGAGGCCACCCCGACCGGCACCCTGGCCGTGGGCTCTGGATCTGCAGGCTGCGAGCGAGGGCTGAACGCCGGCTTCGGGAGCTCGCCGAGCGCCGCGCCCTGCAGCACGTAGCGTGCAGGCGGCAAGAGTTGGAGGTCGGAGCCCTCGGCTATCCGGCGCAGCTCGAGGAGATAATCGCGCGGCGTCTCTTCGGCTGCCATCGTGTCTAATAGGAGATCGATCGTGTCGGTGAGGTACTCGCGCGGCGGCATCTTCGCAAAAGCGAAGACGTGCTGCGATACTTCCGCCTTGACCGCCTGCAGGAGCTTCTTCCAATACTCGATCGGCTGGTAATATTCGAACTGTCCGAACTCGCGCTTGGCCTGTGAATAGAGCAGCGCGATGCGTTCTCCCAGCGGGTCGGAGGGCGGTGCCGGCTCTATGACCGCGATGCGGCGAGCCACGCGCCCGAGCTCGGAGACGACCTGCGCGTGGAAGAAGGGGTCGATCTCGTGCAGGTAGTGTGCCGCGATCGCCAGATCGAAAGCGTTCTCCTGGGCTGGGATAACCGACGTGCTGCCGCGCAGCAAGCGAGCCGGAAGCGATGCGAAGCGGCGAATCACTTCGTCGCGATGCTCTATCACGGTGACGCTCGCGCCGGCTTCGATGGCGCGCGCTACCAACTGCCCGGAGCCGCCGTAACCGCAGACGAGCACGTTCGAGCCCACCGTTACGCTCAACGCCTCCCAGGCGAGCGTCTCCAAGTGGCGCGCCTCGGATGCAAACTCGTCGGGAGAGTAGCGCTGCTCGTGCGTCATGCCTGCGCCCGCTGCAGCTGCGTGAGAAACGAAGGGAAGCTGACATCGATGCTCTCCGCGGCGTCGATCGCGAGCGGACCGGCACCGGCGGCAAGAGCGGCGACCGACATTGCCGTGCGATGATCGTCGCGCGTCTCGACGAGGGCCGCTTCGACGGGGCGTGGATTGCCGCCCGCGATCGCTATGCCGTCGGGCATCTCCGTCACGGCGATGCCGACGGCTGCCAACATGCGTTCGATCGCGGCGATGCGGTTCGACTCTTTGGTACGCAGGTCGCGTATCCCGGAGATCGAGGTGGTGCCGCGGGCAAATGCCGCCGCCACCGCGAGGACGGGTATCTCGTCGATCGCGCGCAGTGCGAGTTCCCGGCCAACGGAGATTGCCTGCAGCGGTGCAGAGGTTACCGCGATGTCGGCGATGGGCTCGCCGCAGCGTTCGCGCGCGTTGAGCAGGCGTACGTCGGCTCCCATCGCGAGCAGGGCGTCGAGCAGCCCCGTGCGCGAAGGGTTTACGCCGACGTTTTCAACGACGATCGAGCTTCCGGGTGAGATGGTCGCGGCGACGATGAAGAACGCGGCTGCGGAGAAATCACCGGCTACCTCGATATCGGGGTAGCGGGTAGGCCCGCCGCGAAGCTCGACGGAGCGGCGATCGAATTCGATATCGGCGCCGAAATAGCGCAGGAGCCGCTCGGTATGGTCGCGCGAACCTGCGTCGCCGGTTACGGCGACGGGCACGCCGCCGTAGAGACCGCAGAAGAGCAGTGCGGACTTCACCTGTGCCGATGGCGAGAGCAGAATGAACCGGCGCGTCTGCGGCGCGGCGGTTCCCTCCAAGAGTGCGGGCAGCTTGCCTTCCTCTGTCTCGATACGTGCGCCGAAGGCGCGCAGTTGGGCCGCAACCGGCTCCATCGGCCGTCCCCGCAGCGATGCGTCGCCGTCGAGACGTGCGGTCAGGGCGGCGCCGGCACAGACGCCCATCAGCATGCGTGCGGTCGACCCGGAGTTCATGCAGTCGAGATCGCGTGCCGGATCGTGCAATGGCGCGCCCGTAACGACGAAGGCACCGTCGGCGTCGTCGATCCCGGTGCCGAGCGCACGGAGCGCACCGATGGTGGCACGGACGTCTCGTCCCAGGTTGAGATTGGCGATGCGGACGGGTTGGCGCCCCGAGGCTGCGACGACCAGCGCGCGATGCGAGATCGATTTGTCGCCGGGAACCGCGATGCGGCCGCGCAGCGGTCCGGGCCGAAAGGAGGGAGCGTGCTTCAACATCTGTACGCGGGTGCGTTACGCGCGCGGGTCGGCGGAACCTCGGCGCCGCGGGCTCGAATGCGCCCGGAGATTGTGTGCTGGGTGGTAGGGAAGGTGGGAATCGAACCCACATGGGGTGTGCCCGGCCGCTTTTGAGGCGGCTGCGTCTACCGTTCCGCCACTTCCCCCCGCTTCCGACAGCCTCCTAGAGCACTACCGCCGATTCGCGTCCGTCGCCGCACGTCCTTGCGGCGGATGGATCGATGCGGAAAACGCGGCCAAGA
The DNA here is from genome assembly GCA_021790935.1 of bacterium. GTDB lineage: Bacteria > Vulcanimicrobiota > Vulcanimicrobiia > Vulcanimicrobiales > Vulcanimicrobiaceae > JAJYFL01. Next base: position 26,244 of record JAJYFL010000017.1, on the reverse strand, counting down.
GCGCGCGTGCCGCCGCGGGCGTAGCCGCGCCGCGGACCGCGAATACGGTGCGGCGCGTGCCGCCGCGCGCGTAGGTCAGCGAGAGCAAGAGGTTCCCCCGTTCTGGGGCAAGCGCTCGTGCGACGACGTCGCCGGCTGGCCACGCTACGAGGACGACGCGGTGAAGGCTCGGGCGGTAGAACGCGCAGCCGTCGGGTAACTCGAGCGCGAGCGTCTGCGCGCCGCTCGCGAACGACGTACGTACGACCGGCCGTTGCGCCGCCGGTACGTCGTCTCCGTGGAAGCGCACGCGTTCGTCTACGGTGAAGCCGGGCCGGTTCGGCAACATGGTGACTACCCGCTCGAAAAGCGCGCCGCCGGGCGGCGCATCGGGCGCGTCGTATGAAAACCGGACCGAGGCGCGCGAACCGGAGCTCGTAACGCGTGGCACGTACGGGCGGTTGAAGAAGCCCGCCGGCATTGGGTGGGTGTAACGCGCGATGTAATCGCGCGGCGAGGGCGGCAACGGCATCGACACGTCGTCGCGAAGCCCGCCGACGGTCGAGAAGAGATTGGTACGCGTCGCTTTGTCCTCGAAGACGAAGCTGCGAGCGCCGGCGTCGGGGGAGACGATCAGGCGCACGCGATCATTTTCGAGGACGGCAACGGGTTCGCCGTCGGCAAATGCATCGGTCATATATGCAATGGCCCGGCCGCGTGGGACGGCGCGCAGGTGCGCGCCGGTCACGTACGCGCCATCGCGCAAAGGGATCGCGCCGGCTGGGAGGGCGTTCGAGACGCGCGCAGGTTCGGGTTGAGGATGCCGCAGCGATGGCGGCAGACCGATCGGCAACAGCAGCGCGCCCCGTGCGGGTACGTTCGTGGGCGGGACGAAGATCGTACGCGTCCCCAGCATCAGCCGGGTGCCCGGCGTTCGCATCGCTGCGGAAGCGTAATTGACGATGTCGAGGAATCCGAAACGCCCGTCGTCGGCGGCTAAGAACGCCGCGTCGCGCACGCCGCCGGCGGCCGGGTTCACGAGCGCTCGCGCCGCGCCGGCCGAATGCACGATCCGGCCGCCTGCGCGCCGAAACGCCGCGATCTTTCGCTCGGCGCTGCGCGTATAGCGAAGGGGCAGGCCCGTGCGCGGTACGATCAGCACGCGGTTGCGGAGCAAGTCGCGTACCGAGTCGTAGCGCAGATCGACGAGGCGGCAGGCGAGCGCCCGCGAGCGGCACCCCTGCTGGACGGCAATGGTGGCGGCGGCGATCCGCCCGATCTGAGCGTTACTCAGCATCGGCGCGTGGTACGCGCTCGTCAGGTAGGCAACTGCGGCGTCGGTGACGGGGTGCGTGCGTGCGAGCAGCGGCCCGTAGGCGCGCAGCAGCTCGCCGAAACGCCTGGTAGGTGCCCATCGAGCCTGGCGCGTCAACTCGAGCGAGAGCGCGGCATCCCAGCCGTAGAACGCATTGGCCCACGGCGCCTCCCAACCGGCCGGATCGAGCGTATCCTGGACCGGAAAGTTCACGACGCCGTGCATGCCCATCTGCAAGAGCGTATGCAGCGCGAGACTCGTGTTGGTCGGGTCGGCGCTGCGCGGATAGGCGGCGCCGGCGCCCTGCAGCCAGCCGGCCTGAAACTCGCTGATCATGACGGGAAGGCGTGCTTGCGTCTGCAGCAGCCCGGTCGAAAATTCGAGCTGAGCGCGGTCGTGCTCGCCGATGCTGTAGGCATCGCTCTGATACCAATTGCCCCACGCCCATACGGGAGCGGAGGCGGTGACTTTCATTTGATACGTGTTGATGAACAACGGCAGGCGGTCTCCGACGACGCTCTGCACGACGGACTTCAGATAGCGCACGTACGCCTGCCAATGCGGCGCGGGCCACGTCTGATTGTCGATGTAGGCGCCTTGATCGTCGTCGAGCGCTATCGCGATCACGTCGCGGCGCCAGGGCGCGGCCGCTCGAAGCACCGCTCGCAGCCACTGCGCGGCGTAGCGCATGTGCGTGGCGTTGTGCATCCACTCGGCGGCGGCATCGTCGGCATGCGCGTTCTGCAGCGTGGCCGTGGCCGGATAGCGCCCTTGCAGTACGTCGTGCAGCGGCATGTCGTAGGCGGGGCGCTCGAGCAGCCACGCCGGATAACCGCCGTTGCGCCACTCGTTTCGAATGACGGGACCGGGCCGGAGGATCACTTTGAAACCCATGGCGTCGATCAGCTTCAGCAAGCCGACCAGATCGCGGCGCGGATTGGTACGCCCGGTGAAGTCGAAGATTTGGCGCAGCGTTCCCCGAGCCGTCCGCGGAGCCTGCGAAGCGTGCCAGTTCCACATGACGTAGAGATCGATCGTGTTGATACCGAGCTCGCGATAGGCTTGCAGGGACGCACGCCACTGCGAACGCGGAATGCGTTCGTAAAAGAATGCCGCAGCGTAGACGAAGAACGGTTTGCGGTGGACCGCAAAGACCGGGTACCCATGTTCGCGCACGAGGGCGCTCGCGTGCCAAGCGGCGTCGGCGGGGCGGACGCCGTACGCGCCGAGTGCGAGCAGCAGCGCGGCGGCCGTGCGGGCGACGAACGGCCAGTTGCGTTGGGTGCGGGCGGTGGTGAGAAAGGCGGCGATGCCCACGACTAGCCAGCCGATGCCCAAAGCGATCGGCAGCGCGCCGGCATAGGCGAAGGCCAGCAGCCAGCCGACGAGCGCGACCAGCGCCGGGAGAGGGAAAAGCCACATGCGAAACGGCGCCCGCGTGCCGCGCAGCCGCAAAGCGAAGAGCGCCGCTATCTGAGCGACGTTCTGAATCAATACGCTTCCGGTGGTGAGAATGGCGATGACCTGCTCGAGCGAGAAGAAGCACGCGCAGAGCGAGATGGCGCCGATGGCGAGCAGCGATACGTGAGGGAACTGCTTTTCTGGATGGAGGCGGGCGAAGATCGGGAGAAACGCGCCGTCGCGTGCGGCGGCGTAAGGGATTCGCGAAAAGCCGAGCAGATTGCCGAAGAGCGAAGCGAAGGCCGTAACGAGGATCAGGATCGTGACCGCGCCGGCGGCCCAGACGCCCCACGTGCGCTGCACGACCGTGGCGGCGACGTATTGCGCGCTCGGCGGCGGCGCGGCGCCGTTTCGCCCAACGAGTTCTTGCCAGGGCACGATTCCGAGCACGCCCACCTGTAGTGCGATATAGAGGGCGGCTACGATCAGAATCGATAGGATCGTGGCCAACGGTATCGTACGAGACGGCGCGCGCACTTCGTCCCCCAGCGTGGCCGCGGCGGAGTACCCGACGTAGTCGTAGAGCGTGATGTAGAGCGCGCCGCCCAGGCCCGCGAGGAAGCCCCAGCCGAACGTAACCGGCGCCGCGAGCGTAAGCGCGCGATGGAAGTTGGCGTGCGGCAGCGAGGCCGCGATCACGAGCAAGAGCGTGAGGATCGCTGCGACTGCAAGCGCGACGCTCAACGATGCCACGGCATCGATCCGCCGGTAGAGCAGCGCGATCGTCAACAGCCCGATGCCCACCGCGGCGGCCACGTGCAGCGCCGGCGAAGCGGCGAGCGCCGGAAAGAAGTACCCGGCATAATTCGCGAAACCGATATAGCCGCTCGCCAAAAGAAAGGGCGCGTAGAGCAGGAACTGCCAGTTGAATAGAAAGGCGAGCAGACGCCCCCACGTCGCGTTCCCGAAGACCTCGCGCAGATAGACGTACGTACCGCCGGAGCCGGGATAGCGCGATCCCAGTTCCGCCCAGACCAGACCGTCGCACAGCGCGACTACCGCGCCGGCGATCCACCCGACGAGCGCGAGCGGCCCGGCGAGCTGCGCGAGTACCAGCGGTATGGTAATCAGCGGGCCGATGCCGATCATTGCGATCACGTTGACGGCAACGGCCCCGCGCGTTCCGATACCGCGTATCATGGCCGGCATCTTCGGTGCAGTCTACGGCGGCCCTGGCGGCGGCGCAAAGGCGCGCCGTTGCCCGTCTTGGGATCATAGACGATGAAGACTGCACGCCGCGCTGTGGTTAGGGGCGGGCCCGGTCTTGCTAGGCCTGAGTGTCCGGTTTATTCGTCGGTTAATAGTCAGCACGAAGACAGGCTCGGCGAGGAGCGCCGCTCCGCAGGCCTCCCACGTCATCGTCTCACGATCACCGCCCGCCAAGACGTAAGCCTGAAGAGCGGCGGCTCCGTTTCTTTGAACAGAAAGACATAGATCTAAAGAGCCGGCAAATCTACTCGCATGAGGTCAAAGTTCTCAGGGATTCTGACCGTCTTGTCGACGGAGAAGTTGCTGCCTCGTAGTTCGAGTCTGTACTGGCCCGCGGGCATGTCGTCGAAATAGTATGCATCGCCGGAGATCACGGCGCTATAGACGTTTTGATTCGATCCCACTAGCGTCAGGCTCATGCCGCGATTCGGCAGCGAGCCGGCGAGATCGCCTGCGGGCCCGTACATGTCCCGGTCCTCGTATACAGGAGAAGTTGAATAGCGTTCCATTTTAGCGTTCACGGGCCGCACACGATTGGCTAGCACAGCAAACGTTACGTTCGCGCTGCATAGGCCGTCGTAAAGGGAGACCTGGTAACCGCCCTCGGGCAGGGGCACATAAATGCCGTCCGATCTTCCCTGGCGTCGCACTACCCGGCTGACGATTACGTCACGCGGCTGCGAACTGGTGCCGTGATCGTACGCTTCAACATGCAACACGCGCCTTGGGCGCCCGCCGCAGTAACGGAGGTAGAATACGGCACCCGACGCAGGGCGCGGCACCTTAGGCGGTGTCCCCAGGCCCAAGAGCAACGCCACGCCCGCAAGTGCTAGTACCCTAGATAGCCTAGGTAGCATATGTTTATGTGCGAAATGCTTTCACGATCTGAATCTTGCCGATAAGATGCCCATTGAACTCGGCCAATTCATCAGCCGGAATCCAGTACTCTCGATGTCTATTGTTGCCTACTTGATGGACTTCGTAGCGGTCTAGATACTGCTTATCCACTTCGAACCTGGTGACGTAGCCGCACCCGCTGTCTCGCACGTTCCAGTTTGAAGCGATTGCTTCGGCGTATTCTTGAGTACAAACCGGGTAAAAAATGGACTGTTCCGGAAGCCTGGGCGGGAAGTGACTGTAGCCAGAGCCGGCTATCAGGTTCAACTCGTCTGGACCCACGGGGCGGTACAGTATCACCGTTTCTGCAACCCAAACCTCCAGAGTGACCTTACTCGTCGTTGACAATTCTTGAACGGGTCGTTTCAAGGGCGTTTCGACATATTTCCATATTACGCGTCTTCCTACTTGGTACAGTTCGGCCGTTTGCGGAAGTGCCTCACGGGTAATAGACCCCGTTACAACACCGTCCTCCGTGAGAATCCTAAAGATGGGCCAATCATTCTGGCTCTCCATAAGCAAGGCACAAATGGTGCCGCGTACGGAGTACACCGAAAGTTCCCCGCGCTCGATTGCGCGCCACCAGTCATCGCTTCCAAAGAGCCCATGGTCAAGCGCAAAGCCAAAGTCCGTATGCAGAGTTGCATTTTGAATGCGAGCTATTTGCAGCCCATCTTGCGAGAGGAGATACACCCTCTGATAGCCGTCCATATGCTGCCCCTTGGTTCCCGCCATGCCGATAAATTAACGGCCTCTACTGGTGAGAAGATCAACCGACCGGCGGTTCGGCCCCATTAGGCAACGGCCGTACGGTTCCTTGCCGGTGGCAGACGGGCAAGCAGGGCGTCCGCGCGCGAGATTGCCTAGACGGTTGGAGTAGCGCGCGTTTCTAAAGATGTGCCGATCGTCTGGAGCAAGGGCCGCGGGAAGAGAGCGCCGTTATATAGGCCAAAAGGGCCGTGACAGCAGCCTTTGTGGGCTGCTTATGCCGGAACTGGGGGGGGGGTGGGCGCGCCACAACGACAGCGTGGCCGACCTTTTCCAAACGGCGCAAGAGAGACGACCGGAATTCCATCGCGCTCTCGCCGATGAGTTTTCGCTGTCCACGAAGAATCCGACGACGACCACCGTAACGGCGGCCGTTTTGGAGAGAAGATGAGAAAGACGATCGGGTTGCTGGCAGCTTCGCTGCTGGCCGGCTGCCTTCTAGGTGCGGCAAGCCCGCAGCCTTCGCCCGCGCCGACGCCGGCGGGCTTTAGCGATCCGGCGATGAAGTTCGTCGCCCCCGCTGGATTCACCGCATTGCCCGTCGCCGCGCATCGGGATCCGACGAGCTTCGGCGGGCGTACGACGGTGGCGGCCTTCGTGAAGGATGCCGGGCAGCTCGACGAACGTCTGATCGTCATTACCATGGACGACGAGCAGGGCTCGCTAAACGATTTCGAAGGTACCACCGAGAGCACTTTGCACTCGCAAGCCGGCACGCTGTTCGTCGACAAGAAACAACTCACCGCGCTTTCCAACGGGATGCCGGCGTATTGGGTCGGCGTCAGCGTGGGCTCGGGTTTCCACGCCAAGCGCATCTATCAGTACGAGTGGGTCGACGGCGTGCGAGGTGTGATCGTCTCCGAGAGCGCGCGAATGGGCGAGCTCGGCGAGAGACAGGCGAAGGCAGATCTGGCGAACCTTACGGCCGTCGCCTTCCCAATCGATCGCTACCGCGAATAGTCGCGCGCCGATCCTTCGAGCGCATCGCCGAGGTCTGCGATCAAATCGCTGAGGTCTTCGATGCCGACGGAGAGCCGGAGCAAGCCGTCGGTAATGCCGCGCCTCTCGCGCTCCTCCCTGGGAATCGATCCGTGCGTCATTCGAGCCGGATGGCAGATCAGCGACTCAACCCCGCCCAAGCTCTCTGCCAGGCTGAAGTAGCGCATGCGGTTTGCGAAATCGATCGCGCGCCGCTGCGGTCCGAGGAGCGTGAACGAAAGCATCCCGCCGAATCCGCTCATTTGGCGTTTCGCCAGTTCGTGTTGCGGATGCGATGGCAGCCCTGGGTAGTAGACGCGCTCCACCTGCGGATGCGACTCGAGAAAGCCGGCGATCGCCAGCGCGTTCCGCTCGTGCTCGCGCATGCGGAGCGCGAGGGTTTTGGCGCCGCGCATCGTGAGATAGGCGTCGTGCGGGCTGGGTACTCCGCCCACGGCGTTCTGGTGGAACTTGACGACGTCGTGCAGCGCCTGGTCGTTGGTGAGAACCGCACCGCCGACGACGTCGCTGTGGCCGCCGATGTACTTGGTGGTGGAATGCACCACGAGGTCGGCTCCGAGCGCCAGCGGCGACTGAAAGTACGGCGATGCAAACGTATTGTCGACCGCGACGACCGCGCGCTGCCCTTCGGGATGCCGAGCGTCGCGAAGAGCGCAGACCGCTGCGATGTCGATGAGTTTGAGCAGGGGGTTCGTGGGCGTCTCGATCCAAAACATCTTCGTGTTGGTTTCGACGGCGGCCTCAAGGGCTTCGAGATCCGACATATCCACGTAGGTGAAGCCGATGCCGTAGCGTGCGAGCACTCGCGCGAAGAGCCGATAGGTTCCGCCGTAGAGGTCGTCGGTTACGACGACGTGATCTCCCGCGGACAACAGGTTCAGCGCCGCTGCCGTCGCTGCCATCCCGCTCGAGAACGCGCAGCCAAAACGTGCGTCCTCCAAGGCGGCGAGCTGGGTCTCCAGAGCGGCGCGCGTCGGGTTCGCGGTTCGGCTATAGTCGTAGCCCTTGTGAACGCCGACGGCTTCCTGCGTGTAGGTCGACGTTTGGTAGATCGGGACGATGGTCGCGCCGGTAGCCGGGTCGGCGCCTTGACCGGCGTGGATCGCTCTCGTGCTGAACTTCATGCGGGTCGCAGCGTCTCGGAAGAGGTGGAGAGAAAGCTGATGATATCCTGGCGGGTAAGGACGCCGACCGGGTCGTCGGCGTCGGTGACGACGACGGCCGGGTTGGCCAGCGTCAGAAGTTTGTACGCCTTCGAGATCTCATCGGATTGTTCGAGAACGGGGAACGGCCGCCCCATGACTTCGGTCACCGGTTTGTGCAGAATGTCGGAGCGGTCGAATACGGACTGCATGACTGCGACGTCGTTGATGCTGCCGATCTGCTCGTGGCCGCGCATGACGGGGATCTGCGATATCTCATAACGGCGCAAGAGATCGAGCGCATCTTTGACGACGTCGGTGTCCTGCACGGTGATCATCGGGGGCATCGGGCGTTTGCTGCGCAGCACGTCGCCTACGGTCGCGAGGCGTTTGCCCTCGGCCAGGAAGCCGTTCGCGATCATCCACTCGTCGTTGAATATCTTCGACATGTAGCCTTTACCCGAGTCCGGGAAGATCACGACGAGGACGGCTTCGGCCGGAAGCGTGGCGGCCAGCCGCACGGCCGCGACGGCTGCGGTACCGGAGGAACCGCCGACCAGCAAGCCTTCTTCGCGTGTGATTCGGCGGGCCATGAGAAACGAATCGCGGTCCGAGACGCGGACCATCTCGTCGATGACCTTCATGTCGACGGTCTCGGGCAGGTAGGACATGCCGATCCCCTCGACCGCATACGATTTCGGGGTGTCGCCGGAGTAGATCGAGCCCTCGGGGTCCGCACCGACAACGTGGATCTTCGGGTTGCACTCTTTCAGGAAGCGTGCCGTGCCGGAGATCGTTCCGCCGGTACCGATGCCGGCAACGAGATGGGTGATCTTCCCGGCAGTCTGCTCCCATATCTCGGGGCCGGTCGTTCGGTAGTGCGCGACCGGGTTGACCGGGTTGTGGAACTGGTTGGGTTGGAATGCCCCGGGGATCTCTGCGGCCAGCCGGTTGGCGACCCCGTAGTAGGATTCGGGCGAATCGTTCGGCACGTTGGTCGGCGTCACGACGACGTCGGCGCCGTAGGCTCGCAAGAGGTCGACTTTCTCCCGCGACATCTTATCGGGCATCACCAATATGCAGCGGTAACCGCGAATGGCTGCCGCCATCGCTAGTCCAGAACCGGTATTGCCGCTGGTCGGCTCGACGATCGTCCCGCTGGGCTTAAGGAGACCGGCTTGCTCCGCCGCCTCGATCATCGCGATAGCCGGGCGGTCCTTGACGCTGCCGCCCGGGTTCATGTACTCGATCTTGGCCAGCATCAGGCAGCGAGCGCCGCCGGTGACCTTGTTGAGTCTTACGAGCGGGGTATGACCGATCGCTTCAAGCGCGTCTTCACAGTAGCGCATGCCGGCGTGCCGGTCGATCGGGGCCGTGGTCGACAAGACGGAACCTCCTGATAGCGGGATGCCGCGGCGCGCCGGGCTTCCCATGACCCCCCGCGGTTCCTCACCGCTGCCGGTTCGCCCTCCGAGCCGGGGAGCGACGGGGGATGTGCGCGAGAAGAAGAAATGATGGCTATGAAACTCGTGCGCTTGTTGGCAGCGCTCGCCGCGGTCATCGTGCTGGCTGCGTGCAACGACTCCGCGTTGCCGCCGGGTGCGACGTACTCGTCGTTCTCCGGCGTGGTGCTGGACGCCGGAACAAATCAGCCATTGGCGGACGCCCTGGTAACGGTCGACGTGGTTCTGACCCGAACGACGGACGCGAACGGGAAGTTCGATTTCCGCAGCATCCCGAGCGGATACTTCGATTACACGGTGCAGGCGAAGGGCTATCAGGCATACCAAGCGCCGACGTCGCACGTCGATCCCGGCAAACCGCTCGCCGTTACCGTCACGCTATCGCATTGACGTCGCGATCCGGAGCGGCTTTCACGTACGACGCGCGCTGAGCTACCGCGCGGTCGATGATGGTGAGAACGACCTGCGCCAACCGCGACGGATCGTGGCGCACGTTCATCGTCTCGCTGATGACTTGCGCGCGTACCGGTTGTAACCCCATCGCTTTGATGCGGTCTAGATCGGGCACCACAGGGGTTTGACCCTCCTCTGCATAGGCGCCCAAGAGCCGTGAAGGCAGCTGGTCGTTGACGATGACGTAGTCGCAGACGCGCTCGCCGGCGTTTGCAAGCAGCGCCGCAACGTGCTCGGAGGCGGCCATCGAGTCGGTCTCTCCCGGCTGCGTCATGACGTTGCAGACGTACATCTTCACGGCGGAAGCAGCGGAGACTTCGCGCGCGATGCGGTCCACCAACAGATTCGGTACGATCGACGTGAAGAGGCTGCCCGGCCCGAGCACGATGGCGTCCGCCTCGCGTATGGCCGCGATGACTTCGTCGAGCGGGGCGGCGTACGGCGGGTCGAAGTAGACCTTGTCGATCCGGCTGCGCGCCTTCGAGATGTTCGACTCGCCTTCCAGCACGCTGCCGTCTTCGAGCGTCGCGCAGAGCCGCACGACACCGAGCGTCGAGGGGAGGACGCGTCCTTTGACGTTCAAGACGCGGCTCGACTCCTTGATCGCCTCGTCGAAGTTGCCCGTTATGCCGGTCATCGCCGCTAGGAACAGGTTGCCGAACGAGTGTCCCGTCAGACCGTCGCCCTCTTTGAAGCGGTATTGGAAGAGATCGGTGACGAGTGCCTCGTCGTCGGCGAGTGCGACCAGGCAGTTTCGGATGTCTCCCGGGGGCAGAACGCCGAGCTCTTTCTGAAGGCGCCCCGAGCTGCCGCCGTCGTCGCTCACGGTGACGACGGCCGTAAGATTGGTGGTCCGGCTCTTGAGACCGCGCAGCAGCGTAGAAAGCCCCGTTCCGCCGCCGATCGCCACGATCTTGTACCCGTTGCGCAGACGCATCTCGAGGAGGCGGTCGACGATGCGATTGCGCCCGCCCATGGCGCTCGCGCGGATGATGGCGCGAAGCCATTGCCGGATGCCGAAGAGAATAGCCACGATACCCAGCAGCCCAAAGATCCACGAAAGATACGACGGCGAAAAATAATCGGAGACGATGCTGTCGAGCACTTCATTGACGTGGAAACGCAGGCCGACCGCGACGAGATACCGGTCGATGCCGTTGACTAGCAGCAGCACGCCGACGATCGTAACGACCAGCCAGCGCTTCACGCCCAAGCCCGGATAAAACCAGCGCAGCCACGAAAAGATCCGGTCGCGCGTCATCGGGCCGCATCCCGCATGTCGAGGTGAAGTTGAACGCCCGCCACGGCTTCGAGATGGGCAAAGAGCCGGCGCGCCACGTACACGGACCGGTGCCGGCCGCCGGTGCATCCGATCCCGATCGTGATCTGCGATTTCCCCTCGGAGATGAAATGCGGCACGAGAAAGTCGATCATATCGAAGAGGCGCGCCGTAAAGGGTTCGAGTGAGGGGTCGCCTTCGATGTAGGTCCCAACGGCGGGATCGGCTCCCGTCATCGGCCGTAATGCATCGTCGTAGTTAGGATTGCGCAAGAAGCGGACGTCGAAGAGCAGATCGAGGTCCAGCGGAATGCCATATTTGAATCCAAAGGCGACGATGGCGATCGCCAGCCGATGCTCGCCGTCGCTTGGGGCGTACGCGGTCGTAATGCGCTCTTTGAGATCGGCTTGCGTCAGCGTCGTCGTATCGATGACCTGCGTAGCGTACGCGCGTAAGGATGCGAGAGCCGTGCGCTCAATGGCGATGGCTTCGCGCAGCGACGCGGCGGCTGCGAACGGATGGCGGCGGCGCGTCTCGCTGTAGCGGCGGACTAGTACGTCGTCGCGGGCATCGAGAAAGAGGGTCTCGGCGCGCACCCCGTTGCGCGCAAGCCGCGTGACGATCGGCAAGGCTTCGCCGAGCGCGCCGCCGGTGCGAACGTCAAGCGCCAGCGCGACCCGCCGCTGCTGTGCCCGATCGACCAGTTCCAGCGCCGGCTCGAGCAGTGCGGGAGGAAGGTTGTCGACGCAGTAAAAGCCCAAGTCCTCAAAGGTCTTCATCGTCTGGCTCTTGCCCGCCCCCGAAAGGCCGGTCACGAAGACGAGCCGATCTAAAGCCATGCGAGCCGCCGGAAGCCTGGAACGTCCATGAAGATATTTTCGCCCGAAAAGGCTAACGCCCTCATCCCGAGACTCGAATCGGTCTTCGAAGACCTCTGGGTCCGCCGCCGCGAGCTGGCCATTACCTTGCTCCAGAACGATCCGGCGGTGCGCGGCATACAGCCCGCACCGCATCCGCGCGTCGTCGGGGTTCGAGCGCCGTTTGCGCCTGGACCGTATAGCGAGTTGAAGGCCGAGATCGTACGGCTAATCAACCGCATCGAGGCCCATGGCTGCATCGTGAAAGATATCGATATCGGACTGATCGACTTTCCATCGCTGCGCGAAGGCGTGCCGGTCTATCTGTGCTGGAAGGTAGGCGAACGGCGCGTTGGCTACTGGCACGGCGCCGACGAAGGCTTCAAGCAGCGCAAGCCGCTCGATGGTTGACCGGTTAAGCCGGCGTGGCGTCGGCTTGGACCGGTACGAAGTCCTCGGCTAGCCCCTGCAGGCGCACATCGCCGAACTCGGCCGTATAGGCGCCGCTCTCGGCTTCGGTAATCTCGCCGATCTCCGGGACCTCGGCAAGTTGCGGGATCTTTGCGCGAATCTCGTCGGGAATGCGGACTTTAGCGCCCACCGCAAGATCGCCCTGGGCAAAAAGCGCGTTCAAACTTTCGAGCAGCATCGGCAACGGAATGCCGTAATCTTCGCTGACGGCGCCGATGGTATGGGATTCGCTGATCGCACAGTGCGAGCATCCGCCCAGGTGAAAGCGTGCGAAGACGCGCCGCGCGCCGGCGTGTATTTTGAACGCTTCGTCGACGGTCATTTCGGGGGTGAATCGTTGATCGCTCACGGTGGATAAAATACCTCTTGGCGGCCTCATTGGCTAGAACGCACCGGCTCCCTCATCAGTTGCGGCGTGTGACAGAAGCGGAGCACGCCTGTAAGCCGGATTCTGTACCGGCCGAGGCCGGCGATGACCATCTGTCTGGGGCGTGCGTCGCCGCGCGCCTCGTGCGATGTTGCTCGTTCGGACGGGCCGTCCGGTCCCTTGCCAAGCTCGGGACGCGTCGAGCGATCTTGCTTCAGGTGGGGTTTACCCGAGCGGTCGCTTTCGCGCCGCTCCGTGAGCTCTTACCTCGCGATTTCACCCTTACCCATGCGCCGCCTCGGGATACCCAGGCATGCGGCGGGCGGTTTGTTTCTGTGGCACTTTCCTTCGGGTCGCCCCGACAGGACGTTATCCTGCACCTTGCCCGGTGAAGCCCGGACTTTCCTCGCCGGCGCAACGAGCGCCAGCGCGGTCATCCAGCGTACTCCGCGAGCGTCAGTATAGGGCAAAAGCAGGGGTTCGTAAACCTGCGAGCCCGCTGGAATCCCATTTGGACCCGTACGTGGTGGAGGCAAGGAGACTCGAACTCCTGACCCTTACGCTGCCAGCGTAATGCTCTACCAACTGAGCTATGCCCCCGGACGACCCGCCTTGATTCACTAGGCGCCCTGCGAGTCCTTCGGCAGCGCACCTTGGGAGGAGCCTCGCTACGGCGAAGTTCCTCCCGAAAACCTGGAGATGAGCGGACTCGAACCGCTGACATCCTGCTTGCAAAGCAGGCGCTCTACCAACTGAGCTACATCCCCGAGAGCGGCTTGCTGCGCCTTGTTATAGACGCCTGGCCGCGCGACCTTGCGATCCGAACGTTTCCGCTGCGGTATTTGTCGTAGCGAGAAATTAGCGACAAAAATACGAGTTCTTCCCGAGGCGTTCACACTTGTGAAGAATCGCTTCACGGCTATTTCTCGTAGACGCCGTACCATCGCAGAGAAGTACATCGTTCGTCAGAGAAAGGATCACATGAACTTCCAAGCCCGCGCGGCATCAGCACTCTTCGCTTGCGCACTCAGCTTAGGCCTCACCGTCGGGATGCCCGCCAACGGTTCGGCCGCTACTGCCGTTCAAAATATCAACATCACGGCATCGACCGGGAAGTTCACTCCGGGCGTCATCATCGTGCACGCCGGCCAGCCGGTTGCGTTGCATCTCACTTCAGCCGCAGGCGTCCATGGAATCGAGTCGAGCGACTTCGGCATTCCGATGACCGTGATTACGCCGGGCAGCGACAAGACCGTCACGTTCACGCCGGAAAAAGTGGGAACCTACGTCATTCACTGCGCGATCATGTGCGGGCCGGACCACGCGAACATGAAGTTCGTCGTAAAAGTCGAGGCGTAAGAGCCGTCGAGGTTCAACCAACGCAACGAAGGCTTCGGCAAGCGCCGAGGCCTTCTTTGCGTTGGTGCGCCGGGCTCGAGCGCCGCGCGGGCGGCACGGCTCGCTCGGATATTGCGGCGCACGAAAAATGGGTAGGAACGGCGGAGGAGAGTAATGATGAACAATTTGCGAAAACTCGGTCTTGCGCTGGCGTCGGTGATGGCCGTCGGCTTTCCTCTGAGCGCGCACGCGGCGACCTCCCGCCATCCGGTCAAGGTGCTCGCATGCGACGCCGACCGAGGTCATTTTATGCTGCCCGGGTATATCCCGGGCTACTACCCGCCGGGGCCTTACTTTTGGTCCGACGTGTACGGTTATCGTTACCATCAAGATTCGCTCGGAGGCAACCCCACGCTTGGCATAGACTACGTCAATGAAATGACCGCGACCATGAAGGAGATCGAGTTCGGGCTCGTGGCCCGTGGCCGGCTGGTCGCTGAGGTGCGCGATGTGGGAACCTTCTCGCCAGGCGTGCAGATCAAGCACAAGTTCGGTCTCAGCCCCAACGTCTTTCCGCTGCGGACGGCCTTCGCGAGATGCGTGCCGCTGCGCATCACGTTCGCGAACGGCACCGTGTGGAAGAATCCACATCTGCCGGCCCTGCGGCGTTCGATCTATAAGCTATAAGAGCCGCTGTCTGTACCCTTCGTGGGCCGGCAGATGCGAGGTAGGCCCGGGAAGTTTGGACTTCCCAGGCCTACCCGCTCGAAGGTCTCACATGGTGGGCCATCCTGGGGTCGAACCAGGGACCTCATGCTTATCAAGCATGCGCTCTAACCAACTGAGCTAATGGCCCGCACGACGAGTGATTGTACCACATGTCGCACGCAGCCCCTCCTAAATCAGGGCGATCCATTTCTTGACTACTTCGTCTTCGTCTTTGGCCTGCTGCTGGAACATCGATTGCAGGAGGTTACATTCGCGCTCGAGCTCGGCGCGCTCCGCAGCGGCTTCGTCGAACGTAGCACGCTGGACCTGAAGACGCAGTTGCTGCTCGGTCGCCATAGCCTGCTCGCGGTCGAGGACGTTTTGCAGCACGAGCGCGACGTCATCGTGCGTCGCGTCGTCGCCGTTCGCCGCCCCGGAGGGCTCCGGGGAGCCCGGCGCGGGGGCTGAAGCGGCGCGTGGTGCGGCCTGCGCCGCCAACGGGCGAACGCGCACCGCTACTCGCCGATCATCTGGACGAACTTCTTGACGATTTGGTTGTCCGCGCGGAACTGGGACATCTGAACGTCCCGGAGCGTATTGGCTTCCCGCATGTTTTCGGACTTCTCGTCGATCATTTCGTTAAAGGCCTGTGAGTTGAACTGCATCTGCTCCTGGTGGCGCAGTTGCTCGCCGTACATGGCCACCTGGAAGCCCTCGCTCTGCGCGTTGAGCAAGCCCATGGCGCCGTTGCCGAGGCCGCCCGCGACGTTTCCGAGATTCGTGCTGCCGCCGAAGGCGCCGGCGGCGCCCATCGCCGCGCCGACCCACGGGTTACCCGTCTCCATGAAGCCCGTCACGGCTCCGGCCAATGCGTTGCCAAGGTTGAAACCCATGATTCTCTCCTCCTGAAAGTACGCAGCTCATTCACGCGCAGCGTTGCCGCCGGCAAGCTCGCGGCGCCGGCTTGCGCCGTCGTCGTCCAGGCCGGCGAGTTCGCGGTACGAATAGGTGCGGGTCGCGACCGCCGCCGGCAGCAGATCGGCCTGCCCAGCGGCAAAGGAGGCGAGCGCGTTAACGCGTTCGCGGTCGGCCGCGCGCTCGGCGTCGAGTTCGGCCGGGAGGCTTGGACCGGGTTCGGCCGCCCCTGCGAGGTCCTCGTAGTGCCGTAGGACGGAGTCCGCATAACCTAGGCTTTGCCCATCGGCCCAGCGCGTGACCGTTCCTTTGGATTCCGGGCAGCCGGAGTTGTAGGCAGAGAGCGCTTCTCGGAGGTTCCCGCCGTAGCGGTGGAGCAGCCCCGAGATCAGGCCGGCGGCGTACTCTGCGTTGCGCGCGGGCTGCATTGCGGCGGGCGAGCGGGCAAAGGCGTGCCAGCGGTCGTCGATCTGGAAGAGGCCGCGGCCGTGCCCGCCGTCCCCGACGATATTGCGGCCGGCATTGCTCCCGGGGCCGCCCGTCTCTTGGGCGGCGACGGCAGCCAACAGGCGCGGGTCGAGGCCGTGCCGGCGGGCGGCAGCGGCAATCTCACGGGCGTAGGCCACCCCGCTGCTCGCAAGCGTTTGGGCGGCAGGAGCGCCCGGAGGTATGCTGTTCATCGTATCCCTCTATCCCGTCGACAGAGCCGTTTGACAAGGCGCGCTTGGGGGGACTACAATAGTGCGAGTTTTTGGGGGTCCTCCCGCCGTGGGGACCTTCGTCTATGTTATGGCTTCTGAAAACAAGATCGACGTCGGCGGATTGGCCGGCGGAGGTCACCAGCGTCTGCTGGTTGACCGGCGTATCGTACTCGAACCGTTCGAAGGGCTGGCGTTTCCGGAACCGGCGGTCGTGCGGCTCGAATTGCGGGCGGCCGACGGTCTGTTGGAGATCGGCGGCACGATCGACGTGGAGTACCGCGGCGAGTGCGACCGGTGCTTGGGCGGCGTGGTGCGCGGGCTGCATCTCGACGTTATGGAACGGCTGGACCCGGCGGAGAGCGCGCGGCGCGATCCCTTCGGGGAGAGCAACGTCTTGGCGGGAAGCCGCTTGGACGTCGCGGATCTGGCGGCGCAACTGGTCTGCAGTGCGGTGCCGTTCGGGTTACTTTGCACTCCGAACTGCAAAGGCTTGTGCCAGGTCTGCGGCGAGAACAAAAACCAAGGTGCGTGTGCTTGCGTGCCCGAAAACGGAGACGAACGTGGCGAACTTAAAGTGGAAGACCCCGCGCAGTAAGACGCGCAGCCGTCGCGCTGCCAATTGGAAGCTCGGCGCGGTGACAACGGTCGAATGCCCGCAGTGCCATGAATCCAAGCGGCCGCACTTTGCTTGCGGGCACTGCGGTTCGTACGATGGGCGCCAGGTCATCGAGATAAAGGACGATCGCACCGGGCACCAGCACGGCTAGATCGGTGGGTCAAACCGGAGTACGAATCGTTGCCGCCGGGCACTACGCGCCGGCCGCGATCCTCACGAACGAGGATCTCGAGAAGGTCCTAGATACCAGCGACCAGTGGATCACCTCACGGACCGGGATGAAGCGCCGTCACGTTTCGTCGGCGGACGAGGCGACCAGCGATCTCGCATTGGCCGCCGCGCGCAGAGCCCTTGCGAACGCGTCGCTGAAACCATCCGATATCGACTGCTTTATCGTGGCAACGGTGACGCCCGACTACGTCTTTCCGGCTACCGCCTGCATCGTCGCTTCGAAATTAGGTGCCAGAGACACGGCCGCCTTCGATATCGAGATCGCGTGCAGCGGCTTCATCTACGGTCTGACGGTGGCCTCGAGTTTGGTGCGATCGGGCATCTTCCGGCGCGTGATGCTCATCGGGGCCGAGACGCTGAGCAAGTTGGTGAACAGAACCGACCGCGGAACCGCGATCCTCTTCGGCGACGGAGCCGGCGCGGTGATTTTGGAGGCATCCTCCGCCGATTCGTTTCTTTCCAGCGAGTTGGGTTCGGATGGCAGCAGACCGGAGATATTGCGGGTGCCGGCCGGCGGGTCGCGGAAGCCGCTTACGCCGTCCGCCTGGGAGGCCGGCGAGCAGTACATCTACATGGAAGGCCGTGAAGTATTCAAGTTCGCGGTGACCAAGATGATTGCCGTGACCGATAGCGCGCTGCGCAAGGCGAATCTAGCCCACGCGGACGTCGACTGGCTCATTCCGCACCAAGCCAACAAGCGTATCATCGATTCGGCGGCCAAGTATCTGGGGATGCCGAGCGAAAAGGTCATCGTGAACATACACGAATACGGCAACACGTCGGCCGCATCGATACCGATAGCGCTCTCGGAGGCGCTCGCGAGCGGAAAGATCCAGCCTGGCAACGTGATCGTCTTCGTGGGCTTCGGCGGCGGGCTCTCGTGGGGCGCGGTCACTTGGCGATGGGTGGCATGAGCGTGCGCGTTGCCGCGATCTTCCCGGGCCAAGGCTCGCAGCTGGTGGGCATGGGAGCCGACATCGCGCGCAATTCGGCTGCCGCGGCGGAGCTCTTCGAGCGCGCGAGCGAGCTGTTGGGATACGATCTGCTCGCCTTGCAGGAGGGTGGTCCGGAAGAGCGCTTGCGCGAGACGCAGTACAGCCAGCCGGCGATCTTTACGACGAACTTGGCATACTACTACGCGGTCGGCGATATCTTGCAGCCGGTCGTGAGCGCCGGGCACTCATTTGGCGAGTTCTGCAGTCTTACCATCTCGGGTGCGGTTCGTTTCGACGATGCGCTTGCGATGGTGGACGAACGCGGCAAGGCGATGCAGTATGCCGCGGATCTCGCACCGGGCGGGATGTCGGCGGTGCTTGGCCTGCAGGCCGAACAGATTCGCGAAATCGTCGAGCGGCGCAACGCGCAAAGCGCTCAGCGCGTTCAGTTGGCGAATTACAACTCCCCGACGCAAATCGTGCTCAGCGGCGATCGTGCAGCCCTTCAAGCCATCGGAGAAGCGATGCTCGCGGCGGGAGCCAAGCGGATCGTCCCCTTGAACGTCTCGGGGGCGTGGCACAGCGCGCTGATGCAGCCCGCCGTGGAGAGATTTGCCGACGCCGTAGCGGCCGGCGAGTTCGCGCTTCCGGGCATCGACGTCGTCTCGAACGTCGACGCGCAGGCATATCGCGACGTACCGACGATCCGGCGCAATCTGATCCGTTCCATCACGCACGAGGTTCGCTGGCACGATACGGCCGTGCGGCTGCTTGAATACGACCTCGACGCCGTCGTGGAATTTGGCGCTACGCCGGTGCTCGGACCGCTGATGAAACGCCTCGGAGGCGCTCCCGAGGTCCTGAACGTCTCGGATCTCGCAGGCGTCGATCGGCTCCGAGCGATGCTCGCCTCGCCGGGGTGGGCGGCGAGCGGGGCCACGAAGGCCGGGAGCGGCGCATGACCTTCGAAGGAAGGGTCGCGCTCGTCACCGGTGCGAGCCGGGGTATCGGCCGGGCGGTTGCGGTCGATCTCTGCGGGAAGGGTGCCGACGTCGCCTTGATCGGCCGGGATGCGGCCGCGCTCGCGGAGACGGCGCTAGCGTGCGGGGCTGTCCGTTCCGGTGCCCGTACGCTCGTGGTCGTGGCGGACGTGGCCGACCGCGCGGCCGTGGAGGGGGCGGTCGATGAGACCGTGGAGAAGCTCGGTGGGATCCATTTTGCAATCGCGAATGCGGGGCAGTCCGTCGACGCGCTCCTGTTGCGTATGAAACCAGAGATACTCGAGCAGATGCTTTCGGTAAATTTGAAATCTGCGTTCTATCTCTGCGGAGCCGTCGCCAAACCCATGATGCGCCAGCGCGGCGGATCGATCGTCCTCGTCAGCAGCATCGTCGGAATTACGGGGAACGCGGGTCAGGCGGCGTATGCGGCCTCTAAGGCCGGGCTTTTCGGCCTTCTCAAGTCTCTAGCGAAGGAATTGGGGTCGAGGAACATAAGAGTCAACGCCGTCGCGCCCGGTATCATCGAGACGGCGATGACGGAGAAGATGCCTGCCGCGATGCGCGAGTACGTCGTCAAGCAAACGGCACTCGGGCGTCCGGGCAAGCCGGAAGACGTCAGCGGAGTAGTTAGTTTTTTGTGTTCGGATGCCGCCGGCTACATAACAGGTCAGACGATCGTAGTCGACGGCGGCGTCGTGATGTAAGCACCCTTCCGCGTCACATGTTTAGAATAGGAGACCTATGCCCACCACGTTCGATAAAGTAAAGAAGATCATCGTCGAGCAGCTCGGCGTCGATGAATCCGAGGTAACGCCGGAAGCTTCGATTACCGACGATTTGGGCGCCGATTCGCTCGACCAGGTCGAGCTCGTGATGGCGTTCGAGACCGAGTTCAATATCGACATTCCGGACGAAGAGGCCGAAAAGATCAAGACCGTCGGTGATGCCGTCGCGCGTATCGACGAAGCAAACGCGAAGGAGTAGTCGTGCGGGCAGGGCGCAGTCTCCGTGTTTGAAGCACTCTCCGACCGGTTAGGTGCGATATTTTCGCGCCTGACCGGGCGCGGTCGCTTGAGCGAGTCCGAGGTCGGCGACGTCATGCGCGAGGTGCGTATGGCGTTGCTCGAAGCGGACGTTTCGCTTTCCGCTGCCAAAGAGTTCGCGAACCGGATCAGAGAGAAGGCGATCGGCGCCAACGTGCTGGAGTCGCTTTCGCCGGCGCAGACGATCGTGAAGATCGTTCACGACGAGCTCGTCGATCTGCTGGGCGGCGCCCAGGCGCGGCTGCAGTTTTCCGACGCGCCTCCCTCGGTTATCATGCTCGTCGGTCTTCAAGGTTCGGGCAAGACCACGCACGCCGCCAAGTTGGCGCTGCGATTGAAAGAGCAGGGCCGGCGCGCGCTCTTGGTAGCCGCCGACGTCTATCGCCCGGCGGCAGTTGCACAGCTGCAGATCCTGGGCCGGCAGATCGATCTCCCGGTCTACGAGCAAGGGCAAGGGGATGCGGTTCGGATCGCGCGGGACGGCGTAGCGGAGGCCAGGCGGCTCGGTCTTTCGACCGTCATCATCGATACGGCCGGGCGTCTGCAGATCGACGACGCCCTGATGACCGAGCTCGAGCGGATGCGGGCGGCGGTCGATCCGAAGGAGATTCTGCTCGTAGCCGACGCGATGACCGGTCAAGAGGCGACCAACGTTGCAAAGGGCTTCCACGACCGCCTCGGCATTACCGGAGTTATTCTCACGAAGATGGACGGGGACACGCGCGGCGGGGCCGCGCTCTCTATCCATCACGTGACCGGCGCTCCGATCAAATTCATCGGGGTCGGCGAGAAGCTCTCCGCGATCGAACCGTTTCATCCGGATCGCTTGGCTTCGCGCATCCTCGGCATGGGCGACGTCCTGACGCTCATCGAAAAGACGCAGAGCGTCTACAGCGCCGAGCAGGCAAAGACGCTCGAGCAGAGATTCCTCAAGCAGCAGTTTACGCTCGACGACTTTTTGGACCAGCTTCGTCAGGTCAAGAAGATGGGCTCGATGAAGGATCTGCTGAAGATGATCCCGGGCGTTTCGCGCGCCCTGCCGAAAGACTTCGAACTACCGGAGAAGGACCTCACCCGGGTCGAAGCCATCATATGTTCGATGACGCTGCGCGAGCGCCGCAATCCGAATCTCTTGAACGGATCGCGACGCAAACGCATCGCTACGGGCAGCGGAACGCACGTAGCCGACGTCAACCGGCTGGTCAAGCAGTTCGAGCAATCGCGGCAGATGATGAAGCAGATGGGGCTCGGCGGCAAGAGGCGTCCACGTCTACCGACGGGGATGTTTTCGTAACTAGATTCACAAGCATTTTGGGGAAATCATGGTAAAGATCAGACTGCGGCGCATGGGCGCCAAGAAACAACCGACCTATCGTTTTGTCGTTGCCGACGCGCGCTCGCCGCGCGACGGGCGGTTCATCGAGATTCTGGGCCACTATAATCCGAGAACCGAACCTCGCACCATCGTTGTAAACGAGGAGAAGGCAAAGGCGTGGCTCTCTAAAGGCGCGCAGCCGTCGGATACGGTGCGCCGGCTGTTCGCGGAGAAAGGCATCGTCGAACGGGGCCCAGTTCCGGAGAGCACGCGCAAACGCAAGTCCGAAGCGAGCGCCAAGTAATGAGCGCCTTCGATGACGAGTTCGGGCTTTTCGGCGACGAAAACGTCGAGGTCGAGCGCCGCTCGACGCTCGGCGCGCGCAAAATCGCGACGAGCGAAACGATCATCGATGACATCGAACCGGAGGACGACGGCCCGCCGCGGCGGCGAACGGGAACGGATCGGCCCGCGAGCGGAAGCCGACCGTTCGTAGCGAAGGGCCGGCGCGAGCGTGGCCCGCGCCGCGAAAGTGCGGACCCGGCAGCATCGCGGGAACGTGCAGGTACGTTGCTCGAGTTCCTGGCAAAGAGGCTCGTCTCGAAGCCCGACGTCGTCACCGTTGAGTACTTCCCCGGCGATGACGACGAACAGCCCGTCCTGGAGCTGGTCGTCGATCCGGACGACTTGGGGAAGGTGATCGGGCGCGGGGGCCGCGTGGCTCAAGCGTTGCGAACGGTCGTGCGCGCGACGGCCGAAGGCAAGATCGCGGTCGACATCTACGATACGCAAGATGGCGAGAACGGCGAGACCGGAGATGTCGAGGCCGGTGGCGACGACACCGAGCCGTGAGGTTCCGGTCGGCCGCATAGCTGGAGTCTTTGGTCTCCAGGGCGAGCTCAAGTGCGATCCGACGAGCGCGGGTCGCATCGTTTTTTCGATGGGCGCCGCGCTGCGGTGCGAGATCGGCGGCGCGTCGCATGAGGTTCGCGTCGCCGGCGTGCGCGAGCACAAGGGGCGTCTGCTGATCCGTTTGGACGGCGTAACCGGCGTGAATGCCGCGAGCGCGTACGTAGGAGCCACGTTCTTCGCCCGGCGCGAACTCATCCACCTAGCGGAGGGCGAATATCTCGATCGCGATCTGATAGGATGTTCGGTCTACGAGCAGGGGGGCGCGTGCCTGGGAGTGGTAACCGGCATCGAGCACTATCCGACTTCGGACATGCTCCTGGTCGACGGGCACCTCGTGCCGATGATCAAGGAGTTCGTCCGGGAGATCGATATCGTTGCAAGGCGCGTGACGGTGCACGTGCCGCCCGGCCTCTTCGAGGAGTAGATTGTTGCGGAAAAAGCCGCTAGAAATTTCGCGGGTGGGCGCGCGCGTACCGGCGTGCGGCTTCTGCAACGGCACCGTCGATAGAACCGGCCCGACCGTTTTCGGTTGCGAGCACCGCTCCGAAGCACGTATAGATATGCAGCGCAAACGCGTACTCCCTTCGCGTAAAGAGCCCGTGTCGCTGCGATCCAACCGTTAGCCGGCCGCTCGCGATGGTGTTGTCGCGATGCGCGCCGCAGATGGAGTTGGCCTCCGCCGCGAGGTTCGCGTGAGGCGCGCTCGACAAATGAGCCGCGTACCGGTCATTCAAAGCCCGGAGCAACGCCTGGGTGCCCTCGGTAATCTCGCCCCCGGAAAGATCGCCGTCGATGCGCACGACGTAGATGCCGCGCGCCGGCTTCGCGCTGGGCGCGAGATCCGGCCGGGGCGTCGGTTTGGAATGGTGTCCGAAGAGATTGCCGAGATTCGCCCGATCGATAGGCTTCGGCGAGGGCGTCGTGCTCGGCGTTGCGGCTTGCGCGATCTGGGCGTTGTAGGTGGCTTGCTGCGCTAAGACGGCATCGTGCATGGAGAGAGCCTGGGCCGTCGCGTCCTGGAACGAGCCGATCTCCGCCGTCTTGGCGAAGACGATGATGCCGCTGGATACGCTCACGAGTTGCTCGACCAGGGCCACCGAGTCGCCGAGCGAGGTCATATACCCGCTGACGTAATAATCGGCATGATAATTAGCGGCATCGCGCGGATAGTCGATGCGCTTGACGCCGGCGCCGCCGGCGATGACGTTCATTCCGCCGGCCGAGCGCATCGTGTTTACGAATATCTGCTCGGCTTGAAGTCCGGCGGCCGGCTTCAACTCTCCCGACGTGCCGAACGGGTAGACTACTACGGTCGGCAGGTTGGCTTGTGGCGCCGGGCTCGGGGCGGCCGCGCCCACCAGGGCAACGCCCAAGCACAAAGTGAGGAAACCGACGATAGGACGCACGAGACCCCTTTCTTCTAACCGGCTGCGCGTGCTCATAGTGCGTGAACGAAGTCGCGAATCAGTTCGTTCGTTAGCTCCGGCCGCTCGATCATCACGAGATGCCCGGCTTCGGGCACGATTCGCGCTTGTCCGCCTTCGACCCGGTCGGCGAACATCTGCGCGAACTTCGGCGGCGTCATGCGGTCTAACGCTCCCGTGATAGCCAGTAGTGGCAGCCGTAAGCCGGCCAGGCGGTCGACCGCGTCGAACGCGTTGCAGGCGATGAAATCGAGCAGGGTCTGCGCCTGTCCGACGAGCTTCATGCTTGCGACGGCATCCTCGACGCGTTCGGGAGTCGCCTCGGCGTAGAGATAGCCCGCGATCGTTCTTGCCGTGGCCTCGAAATCGTCTCGGAGCCCGTCCAAGAAGGCCGGCGCCACACGCAGGCGAGCGCCCGAGCCGAGGAGCACGATCCCCGCCAGCCCCGGGATGCCGCGCAGCGCGCACTCGAGTGCGATGGCCCCTCCGAGCGAACTGCCGGCCAGCACGACCCGTGGTAGTTGCCACTCGCGAACGTACGCTTCGACGAACGTCGCGAACTCCGCAACGCTCGCGCACGACCCCGGGACGCAGTGTCCCGGAAGATTGGGCGCGTGGGAACCGGAGAAGGCATCAACTTGCGCGCGGAACGCATACCCCGTGAATCCGGACCCATGGAGAAAGACGAGTGCCGGCTTCATGGAGGAGTCGCCGTTGTGGCACTGACGGGCGGCATCTCGATCTGGTCGATCAGTTCCTCGACTTGGAGCGTGCCCCGCAGATGTGCCCAGCCGACGCAGAGTTCGGCACCGAAGAGAAAGATCGATCCCATCAGGTAAAACCAGAGGAGCAGAACCAGTGGAGCGGAGAGCGCACCGTAGATGCGTGTAAAATTGACGTGCGTCGTGTATTGAGCGAAGGCGAACTGAACGAGCGGCCACAGGATAGCCACAAAGATCGCTCCGGGAACTGCGAACGTCCATCGCACGCGGCGGTTGGGCAGAAACGTATACAGCACGATGATGACGATGAAAACCAAAGCCATCGAGATGGCGTATCCGCCAAACTGGGTCACGTGCTGTCTGTCTGGGAGGTTCGCGTAGGTGATGACCAGCGCGAGCAGAACCGGCAGAGCGATCGCAACCAAGAGCAAGACGCCGATCAGCGGGAGCATGACGATCGCGAGCGCGATGTCGTGCACCAGCGGGCGGCCTTTGGGCACGCCGAGCGCCCGGTCCAAGGCGAAGGCGAGGCCCATCAGGAGATTCTTCCCCGACCAAATAATAAAGAGCAGTGCCACGATGCTCGATATGCCGCGGCCGTAAATGTACGACTGCAGGTTTGCGGCGACGAAACCTTGCAGCGCGGGAGCGAAAGTGTGAAAGAACCCGAGAACCCGCTGCTGGCTGTTCGGGAAGAAGAACGATCCGGCGCCGATTATCAGGACCAGAAGCGGAAAGAGCGTGAAGAGGGCATTGAATGCCACAGCCTGCGCGTGGAACGCACAGCCGTCACGCGAGAAGCGCAGGCTGGCCTCCCTGAACGCCAAGACGAGTCGTTTCATCCGATGCGATATATCGCTGCGGAACGGTGATTTTCCCACTTGCGGCTAGACCCCCGGTGACGCTCGTCGTCGACGGCGCCATCGTGCCGTCGTACAACCGCGCATACCTCGCGCACGGTAGGGTTATGGCGACGATCGATCCCGTCTTGACCGCAGTAGCCGACCGCATCGAGTACGTTGGGGGCACGATGATCGTCTCGCGCGGAGACCGCTTCGCGCAGATCCGGCTCCTCCGCCGGCCGCAGCCAAGCGAGTTGGCGAACCTCTACGTCGCAGTGGCACCGATCCTTCGGGCTTTGGGGGAAGTCGTTTCATACGATCCAGCGACCCGGGTCCTAGAGGTCCGGCCGCGCTCCGAAGCGCTGGTGGCGCTACCAACCCCGTTCAATCCCGCCGTGCCTGAGGCGCCCCCGAGCGCGGTCTTTACCCCGGCCCCCATCCCCACGCCCCGCCCAATCTTCACCGGTGAGCCCATTCCGCGGCGCACCCCGATTCCGGTCTTTGCACCGCCCAGTCTCACGCCTGCGCAGCCGAGTTGTGGGCCTGCAGGACATCGCGGCGGGTAACTCCGATGACTCACAGTCCGAGAACTTGCCCGGCGCGCTCCGCGACCGCGTGCAGCACGCCGGGTTCGAATGGCGACTTTAGACCGGCAGAGCGCACGAGCGCTTGAAACGGGGCCTCGCCGCCGCGCTTGCAGAGGGAGGTGTAGGCCCCAAGCGCGGCGCCGTAATCGTCGAGCGACCTCACCCAAAACTGCAGCGCGGTGCCGAGCGCGAGCGTATAGTCGATGTAGTAGAACGGCAACGAGTAGATGTGCTGCTGCTGTTGCCAGTAGCCACCGTGGCGCAGGTGCTCGATGTCGCCGTAGCGTCGCCACG
>JAJYFL010000016.1 GCA_021790935.1 bacterium | reverse complement strand
GAAGGCCATCTCGGCTTACGTCGCTGACCACAACGCCGACGCCAAGCCATTCGTGTGGACGAAATCTGCGCGATCAATCATGGCGAAGATTCGCAAGTGTCATTCCATTTATGAATCGGGACACTAGCTTAGACTTCAAGTGTAGAAGGCAGCGCAATCTAAACACGGAAAATTCGATCGCCGAAGCGGTGCTTATCCGCCGTGGCCGGCGTGATTTGCAGCCGCCACGGGAATGCTCTTCACGCGCACGGCGTCGCTGACGAGCGTGCCGAGGGCTGCAAGGCCGCCTGGTCCGCTTGCCGTCCAGCGCGCGCGAACGTTGCCGCCTCGGTCGAGCATCAGCTCCGTCTCTCCGCCATCCTTTGACGATCGGAACAATGCAAGCGCGGTGCGAACGTTATGCGCCACGTCGACGATCAAGGGTGCCTTGTCGGTTGATGAACGGAGCCCAACTGCGACGACGCGTAAACCCGCAGCCGTAAGGCGCGGCTGCAAGTTCGCCAGCTGCTCGAGTCGCGCATTTGGTGGCGTTGCGAACAAGACGACCAGAACCGGTCCGTTCTTCAGCATCTGGCTCAGTGTATTTTGCGCACCGTTCTGCTCGAATGCGAAATCCGGAAATGGAACGGCTGCCGTCGTGCTGATTTGGGAACCCGTCTGTTTCGAAAGGTCGCCGGCCGTCCGCGCCAGCACGAAATTGATCAGATCCCACCGCTGCTCCGGAGTCAGTTTGTCGGCAAAGCCCGGCATGACTCCATTGTCGCGCCCGTGGCTCACCCACCAGTAGAGTTCGCCCACTTTGTGGGCGAACAGATGCGGCTCGGTCAAGTCCGCGGGGCGAACCGGAAGCTTGCCGGCAAGGGGGCCGTCACCGCGACCGGTGGCTCCGTGGCACACGCTGCAATTCTGCGCGTAAAGCGGCGCGCCGCTGGCGATAAATGGTGCCGAATACGGCTGCGTCGACGCGTAGAAGCTCGTTGGGTAGGCATGCACGATCCCCGGGCGTAGCGCAACCCAGCTGACGCTCCCGAAAATAATCAGCAATGGGACGGACGCGGTCATTGCGCGGTAGCGTCTTCTCTCGGCAATAACAATCGTGGCAACAAGACAAAGCGCGAAGGCGACAGCCGCGACCTCGAAAACCACCTGCCCGCGTGGGGTAACCTCGGCGAGATCGAACCGGAACGGGAGCGGCCAGCGCGGCTCGGTGTGGAGGCCGGGCGGCAATATGCCGATGATGCCGACGATGGCAAGGATGAGCACACCGACAGTTGCCTCGATCGACGCGTTGCGGCGCACTTGTCGAATCGCTTGCAGGCAGAGGCCGGGTCGGCTTGCATTGTCGGCGAGACACGGTAGAAGCCGGCGCTGGTTTACGGCCGCCACGGCAATCATCGCTGCAAAGAGCGCTACTTTGAGCAGTAAAAGCTGACCGTATAACGTTCCGATCAACGCCGGAACGTTGCCGGCTAGGAACCACGTATTCACGACGCCGGTCACGATCAAGGTTCCCACGCTCGCGAGACCCAGGACCGAGAAGCGCAGGGTCGCCGTTCGCGCGATCGCAACTGCTTGCGTGCTCTTATCGCGCCATACTTGAGCGAGAAATATCACGAGCGGCACGAGTGCGCCGAGCCACGCACCGGCGGCGAGCAAATGCAAGATATCGGCGGGTGCATGGATGGCGTCGAACGGCACGTTTTCGGTCGCCGCCCCGTGACCCGCCCACGCCAACGAACCAATGAACGCCGAAGCCGCGAGCAAACCCACCCAGCCCGCCGCCTGTTCGCGCGTTCGCGCCTGCACGACCAAGCACAACGCGATAACGACGATGAGCGCAGCGCGTATCAACCAATCGATGCCGAAGTGCGTTTGCGTTAAGACGATCCCCAGGACACCGCCCTGCACAACCGAGGTGAGCGGCGTGCCGCTCATTTTCGAACCGACGACGAGCAGCCAACCGGCGCCGCTTGCGAGCGCGACGAGCAGACTCGCCCACGCGAGCGCGAAGAGCCGCCGATCGAGTAGCTCTGCAAACGCCGGCGACGTCTGCGTTCGACGAAACGCCGGCCATGCGATCAGACACCAGAATACGAATACGCCTTGCAGCAACGCACACGCGGTGTAGTGAATGAAGCGCGTCGAGGATAAGAGCGGATCGATGGCCTTAGCTCCCCTTGACCTGGAACGTGAAATCGCCTTGGGTCGTGTGCGTGTCGACCGAGAGCGCATGCCATTTCACTGTATACGTGCCCGGCGGCAACGGCTTCAGCTTGATGTCCATCTCCTGGTTATTGGTCGGATCTACCGCGGACGGCCCGTCACTGACGGCGGCTCCCGCCTTATCGGTGACCCGTATCCAACTGAAAGCCGGCTCGAGCTCTTGCGTAAACCAAATGTGTACGACGGGAGGTGCGGTCGGTACGGTGCTGCCCACGGCCGGATCGGCATGGTCGAGGAATGCGTGCGCCCGAACCGCTACGGGAACGATAATTATTGCAAGCAGCACAAACATGGTAGCGACGAAACGCATAGTTATTTTCTCCAAAGATTCTTGTTGATGAGAGGCTTCCCAAACCAGCTCTTGTAGAACGTATCGAGAAACATGTGATATTGAATGATGAATCCCGTGCCTTGCGTTTGTCGTGTCGCGTTGTTGGCTGGGATTACAGCCTCTGCGCCCAACTGCCATGAGGGAGCATCGTAGAGAACGCCGGGCGCAATCGTCCCCGTCGGCGTGCCCGCGTCTGGACTCATCATCGAGACTTCGACCAGCGGCGTTAGACGCGTGAGCCACTGCGGGATATTCAGCGCCTTAACGTTCTGTTGATAATACGGCATCGAGTATTGCAACGACGCCGCATAGCTCCAGGCATTCGGGCTCAAGCTCTGTCTGTCGGAAAAGACGCGGCTCACTTCACCGGTGATCGCGATCGGGCGAAGGGCACCATTCGTTAGAGCGCCCATGCCCTTGCCGAAGTAAAACGTTGGCGCGGTGCTCCCGAACTTCGCGATTGCGCCGGCGTTCCGAAGCAGCGTCGAACCGGTTCCGGGGATCAGGCGTATCACACCGATCGACCAAACAGCTTCTTCGTGCGAGTAACGAGTAAGGCAGGGATGCTGATCCTTGAGGGTCAGCGTGATGTTGTCCCATCCAGCTAAATGCTGGCTTGCGCTGCGTTGGGTGGCGTAATCATCGTTAATCGCCAAGGTAAGATCTTTGGTGATGGTCTTATCCCATTCGAATCCGTAGCTGTTGTTTTGCGAGTTCGGCGTCGGCGTGAACTGGAGCGTGGGAAGCGATACTTCGTCGCCGACGCCTGGATCGTCCATCGTAAGCGTTGTGGGGAAAATGCGGTCCCCGCAGACGACGTGCGCCTGAGCGGTCGAACGTATAAGAAGGATGCATGTTAGCGCGACGACAAGCATCGCAATGTATCGGGACAAAGGGACCTCCGGTCGGAGACGATAGTGCTTTGCGCGCGATTAGACGCGTGGGAAAGCTACTGCGACCGGAGGAGGGCGCGCGAAGCGACGGCGCGCTTGGAACGAATGACGAGCGACAACGCGCTCGCGCGGACGATGTCGCCACGTCGGCACGCGCGGCGAAAAGGACGTGCGGGAGATCGTGATGGCCGCATGCGCGAACGTGTCCGTCATCGCGCGAGCCAGGCTCAGTACGGCGTACGACGCCGCGCCGAGGGCGGCGACCAGAGCGAACCCCGATGCACCGGTGTGATGCGGTTCGATCGCCTCTACACCGGCGTACCACGCGGCAGCCGACGTCACGACGGTGCCGAGGCTGGGAAGCCGCTCGCGAAGGAAGGCAGCGAGTGCACGGCCGTCGGCCAAGTGACGGGACTGGCTCCAGGCGAGGGCTCCGAGCATCGCGATAAACGCCAACGCGGCCGCTGAGCTGATCTGCATCAGCAGGGCATGGTAGGCGCCGCCGACGGCGTGCTCCCTGCCATACAGCGCCACATGCGCAGTAAGCGAGGCGACCAAGCCGAGTGCGAGGCCCGCGGGAATCTTCCGCAGCGTCACGCGACTCATTTCGAGATAGGGCCCCGGTGGGACCTGGCACCGCGGCACGAAGTTGATAGCGTAGAATGCACGAAGCGGTGCAGATTGGGGAGAACGCAGGATTCGGAACAAACCGTATGTTAAGCTGGGATTCCCCATTTGGACCTCCCGTTCGGGTTGCTGCCGGAGCCTTCCGGTCGTTTTCCGGGCATTGGCTAAGCGAAGTCGTCGGTTGTGGGCGAAATGCAGCCCACACCGGCCTGCCAGGGCCCCAAAAACCAGGTTGCACGGCCGAAAGGGCGCAAATCTCCCGCTGTTTTCGCTGGACCGACGCCGACCGGGCGTTCATGTTGCCGTCGCCAAGGGCGGAGATCGCAAAGCGACGATTCCCTCCACAATCGCGGCGAATAACTTCCGCGGGATCGCGATCCCGGCCATTTGGAACGCGACGTACCGGCCGTGGCTGACCACCTTCGCACCGATCTTAATCGGCTTCTCCCGAAGCGTCGTCAGCGACCATTCGGCAATCGCCTCTGGAATCGCCAGGGTCCGAAGGAAGCTGCCAAGATTATAGGCCAGCGCGTAAAGTTGGAGACAAACCGCGTTCGCATCGAACGAGCGGCATGAAAGCCGCGTGCCTTTCAAGGCGCCTTTCCATTCTCTTATCCATTGCTCGCATGTGCCGCGCTTATTATAAAAGGCGACTACATTCGTAGACTTGCAGCGCAGGTCCGTAACGATGAAGCCGACGCGGAATCGCGAGACACAGAAGCGCCAACGCGAGCGAAATGACGAGCGACGAGAGAACTGCGATCACGCGTACTCAACCCCGTCACTCGCCGCAATCGTAACGGCCAAGGGGGGAGGCCCCGAAACCGGCCGACCGGCTCGGGTCAGGGCATCCCGCTAGAGCGAGCGCCGCGACGGCGCCGGCGATGGCACGGGGGCGGGCGCTGTTGGGTGGTGCGGTATCGTGATGCGATATGGCACGCGCATTGGTAGCGTCAAGGACTGCGTTTTGAAACGGAAAGTATAGTAATAAGGTAACAGCACGTTCCGCTGGCCCGATACCCATGCGTCCGTCGACGTGGTCGAATTTGGGGTCGCGCTCTGGCCGAGGCCCGCTTGCACGCCGGCGAAAAACGTCGGGACGAGGAACGCAACATACGACGTGTTCGGTTCGAGCGCGCGGGGGCTGCGGATATACGAAAATGCAGACGCTGGAGACGCCATCACCTGCTGTGCAACTGCGGGTGAAGGCGGCCCGGCTCGATCCTGCCCCGTAGTCCGATCGCGCACCCCAGTGTATGCCGGCATCGCGCTTAAGTCGGGCAGTGAAGCCGCGTCGGTCACCATAATGGCCGGCAACGGGCGATATTGGCCGGCCGCCGGCGTGAACTCACTCGTCTTCAGCAGCACGAGGGTTATCCAGGGCGTTGGAGGACACGGTGAAAATTGCCAAGGGAAATCGATCGCGTCAAAATCGATCTCGACAACGGCATCGGGGCGAGCGTTCGTTCCAAAGTTGGGTGGCGAGACCCGGATAACGTGGCGTGGGTCGACACCAACGACATCACCGGGGCCGTAAAGAACGACCCCGTTCGCGCGTTCGCGATGCGCTGGGCACTGCACGAGGTGCGGAGGCGTCATTCGATGCAAGGGAGGGGCAACATGCGGCACGGCGGCGGTTGCGTTCGCCATGACGTCTACCTCAGTTGCCGTAAGCTGCGGGTAGACGAGACGGCCGATTACGCGCACTTTTCGCCCGATGACGATTGCACGCATCGTTCCGGGGTGGCCGTTCACCAGCAGCTTCGCTGCAGCGGCGAGCACGCGCACACGGCTACTGCCGCCGCGATCGAGGATGAAGATTCCGTTGACGGGGGCCGTTTGCACCGTACCAGAGACGGCGCGCAGCGGCGTGGTCGCAACGACCGCGAGCGGCGCAAGACTTATAGCGGCGGCGAGTATAGGGGCGATCGCGTTTCGGAGCATTCTGACCTCCACGTAGAGTGAAGTCTTTTCGTTTCTTTGCTTAAATGGTAGGATTAAGGCCGGCCGAAGCGAGCCTCAATCGCATCATAACGGATTTGAGCATGGAAACAGAAAACGACACCATCATCGACACGATCCGGCGGTTCTACGGTAGATACGACGAATCATCGCGTCTCGCGTCCGGGTCGTTCAGACTCGAATTCGCACGGACATGCGCCATCCTCACGCGATGCCTACCGCCGGCACCGAGCCACGTGTACGACATCGGTGGCGGCCCCGGTTCCTATGCCGCCTGGCTCGCCGACCGGGGATATGACGTGGACCTCTTGGATGCGGTGGAAAGCCATGTCAGTTGTGCGAGCGCAGTCCCGGTTTCCGGAGTTGGTGCCGTTCGTGCCCGAATCGGTGATTCGAGGTCACTCCCGTATCCGGACCGCAGCGCGGAGGCGGTACTCCTCCTGGGTCCGCTGTACCATCTGACGGACCAAGAAGACCGGCTTGTGAGCCTCCGGGAATGTCTTCGCGTCCTGCGTCCAGGTGGAAGACTCATCGCTGCGGCCGTCAGTCGCTATGTGTCAACCTTGGAAGGGCTCTTCAAGGGAACGTTCGCCGACCCGAAGTTTCAACGTATCGCCGCAGGCGACCGTGCGACCGGGCAACACCGGAACGACGACGAGATTGAAGGATACTTCACGACCGGCTTCTTCCATCATCCGAACGAACTCCGAGCGGAAGTCGAGGCAGCCGGCTTCCGCTTCGACGAGCTGTGCGCGGTGGAAGGGCCGGCGGGACTGCTCCCGGACTTCGACCGCGCATGGGAGAATCCGACCACCCGCTCGTGGATCCTGGAAGTCGCGAACGCCTTCGAGTCCGAAGCCAGTGCTTTGGCTGTCAGCAACCATTTCATTGCGATCTGTACGCGTACCTAACGGAAAAGGCAGACTCGATGCACGAGCGCGAAACCGTGAAAGTCACCCGAAGCCGTGAGTAAGTACGGCCGGCGGCGCGCGCAGTTTTTCGTGTTGGGTTCGGTCTATGTGCCCTGAGGCCGCCCTGCGCCGCTTCGTCAGCGAACCGCTTGAACCGGCGGGCGACGCGTACGTCACCGCAGCCGCCGCCGGCGAGCCGCCGCTGCCGGCACGCTTTACCTGGCGCGGCGAGGAGCTCGGCGTCCAGCGCCTACTGCGCACATGGCGCTCGACGAAGACGGATCGCGGCGATACGTACCTCAAGCGCCACTGGTTCGAGTTCGCGCTCCCAGATGGCCGCATCGCCCAAGTCTATTTCGAACGCCAAGCCCGCTGCGGCGCCCCACGCTGGTGGCTCTACACCATCGGGCACCGGGCGGAACTTGGCGGCTAGCGTCCGCCGAAGGATAAGAGGGCCGGGCGTTGGGGCTGCCTCATGTGCGCTTGCCGTGAGGGCCACGAATCTCCCACGAAACGACAAGAAGAAGAAGGAGTTTGTTGCCATTGGTACACCGGCAATGAAGGCACGCGGCAAGAAACTGCTGATTAAGCGCGCATCCCTCCATGCTATCGCAAACGGTCGCCGTGCAACACCATGAAACCTCCAACGTATGAAGGCACCAAGGCGCTCTCGGCCCGCGTCAACGAGCCAGAGGCGTCGCACCAGACTGAACGCTATCGCGTAGGTGGTGGGCCGCTCACTCACGACCTACTCGCGGTTCCGCACCGGGACGCCGAAGCTCGGCGGCCCGGCGCGCTTTTGCATAAGCATTCCGCGCTGCGTGAACGCGATCGCCAGCGCGACGGGCCTGTCGCGGCGGCCTGCTCTCGGTTCCGCGCCGGGACACGCGTGCCGCACCCGAGGCATTGGATGGCCTTCGTCGCGCTCGTCGAAGAAGGCCTGGACTAAGGGCGACGGGCGTCGATCTTCACCAAACCCCGTCACCAAAGCGCCGGTCTGCGCTCTCCAGGCCGGAAGCCGTCATCCTGGAGTGGGAAAGAGCGACCATATGGGGAACGAGACCCATGATGTTTGCATCGCCCAATGACCCGGGGGCACGCTCTTCGGAGCGTCTCCGAGCTCATTACGAGATCGAGCGACGCCTCGCGAGCAAACTGCGTGAGGCCGATAAAGCCGAGCGTCGGCGACTCTATGCTACGGTTTACGACGAGCTTTTTCGAAGCGTACCGGATCATCCGCAGACTACTCAGCGCGTCGACGCCGTAAATCGCGCCGCTGCGGTAGCGCGCCAGCTCGGACTCCTTGAGGCGTACCTTTTTCGCGAGTCAACATTTGTCGAGATTGGCGCTGGCGACTGCGCTCTGGCCTTTGCTGTGGCACGCCGTGTTGCGTTGTCCTACGGCGTCGACGTCTCCGCCGAAATCGCGAAAAGTGAGAACCCCCCGGATAATTTCAAACTCATCTTGTCTGACGGCAGCAGCATACCCCTTCCGACGAACAGCGTAGATGTCGCCTATAGCAATCAATTGATGGAGCATCTTCATCCGGACGACGCGAGCGATCAATTGCGTGAAATTTTTCGTATCCTGCGCCCGGGCGGCGTATACTTATGCATCACGCCGAACCGCTTGTCGGGTCCACACGATATATCGCGCTATTTTTCGGATACGGCCCAGGGCCTGCACCTCCGGGAATACAGCGCGGGGGAGTTGTGCGAACTCTTTCAAAGAGCCGGTTTCACTGACTTGACGGCGATCGTAGGACGCGGCAACCGCACACTCAGAGTTCGCGCCGGCTGGTACGTGGCTGCAGAGCGAGCACTTGCCGCGATACCACTAGGCGTACGGCGCCCGGTAACCCGGAACGCGCTCGTTACCGCTGCTCTCGGCATCAAGCTTTTCGCACGCAAACCGACCGCCGATACAGCCTAGAATGAGCCTGTTGGCCTGAACCACGATCTACAGATTGGCGGGCCGCCCTCCATGAGATCAAGACGGCCGGGCAGTATCGTGGGATGTGAGGAGAATATACTCTAAACCGATATGCGCCGCGTGCTGTTGTAAGCATCGAATTGGGGTCTCGCAAGTTGCTCAGCATACCGGTTTCAGTGGGTTCGCTTGAAAGGTATCAACATTTACGGAGAAGCCTCGGGACGAGCCACAGCCCACCGTTGGTCCCGCATGCTTCATTTCCGGTGGCGAAAAATAGATCCAATAGGTCGCTGGATCGTTGTTGAAAGGATGGACGATTGTAACTCCTACACTTGATAGCGACCAATGCGAACCAATAGGCGTCGTATGCCAGATGGCGTAGCCTTGATATAGAGCCGAGACATATGCACCGGTAATCGTCCAGCCCAAATTGGCCGGTATGGCTGCGCGTCTCTGCGTCACAACATTGCCAGAAACGTCGAATGTGGATTTTAGGCCGCTCGGAGCGGTAAATGTGACAACACAGCCTGCGCCACCCCCTCCAGAACTGTATTTGACAGTATAGGACCGTAGGCTCGAGAGCGAGGCACCATCCTTGACCAGTTGTGCTGTCGCTTGAACAAGCGAATCCGCGGCGCCTCCGGCAAGCTCCACTCGATTATTGAAAATCTTGTTAATGCCTTGAGCAGCAGAGACCCGCGGCCCTAGCATGAGAAATGCTACGAGCACGGCTGCAGATCTAAGCCTGGATTTGCCTAAGCCGGGATTCCCCATATGGCTCTCCTATTCGAGTCGCCGCCGGATGATTCCGGCGGTTTGCGGACGGTTCGGCGGCCGGTTTGGCTCGCTCGGTACGAAATGGGCCAGCTTTTTGACCTCCGCCCGCTAAACAAACCCGCGGGATCCACATAATGGCGCAGCTCTCCCGTCGTTTTCTCCGCGCGCACGGAGACGGCCCGTGTGTTCATGTCGCCGTCGCCATCGGCGGCGCTCGCAAAGCAGCGATTCTCTCCATGATCGCACCGAACAGTTTGCGCGGGATCGCGACCTCCGCCATCTGAAACGTGACGTAGCGACCATGACTAACGACCTTTGCGCCGATCTTGATCAGCTTCTCGCGCAGGCTCGTCAGAGACCACTCGGCAATGGATTCGGGAGTCGCCAGCGTGCGAAGGAAGTTCCCGAGATTATAGGCGAGCGCGTGGAGCTGCAGGCGAACGGCGTTCGCGTTGAACGAGCGACACGACAGCCGCGTCCACTTGATCGCATTTTTGCCTTCTTTGATCCATTGCTCAGCCGTCCCGCGCCTGTTGTAAAACCCGACGACATTCTTGGACGCATGGCGCAAGTTCGTGACGATGAAGCCGACGCGCGGGAATAGTTCTCCGAGATGCCACTCCACCTTGGCGACAACCCGACGAGGACGCGACCAACTCGCCGCCTGGTAGCGGAAGCTCTTGTAGAAACGCTGCACGTAGTGCGCCGGCCGTCCGACCGGCCGCTTGAGCAGATGACCGATTTGCGCTTGGAGAACTTGATTCGCCGGGAGGCGGATCGCATACTCAATCCCTTCGGATTCCAAGAACTCATACATACTCGGTTGAGCGAAGGCCGCGTCGCCGCGAAAGGCGATGCCTGTTGCCGTCCCTTGGTAACGTGCGACGACCGGCTTAAGGACCGCTTCCCATCCGTCGGCGCTATGCACGTTGCCGGGGCGCAGAGCGCATCGTTCCAGATCGCCATCCTGATTGAAAACGAAGAGCGGATGGTAGCAGGTGCAGCCGAAATGCCCATTCCAAACGCTACGCTCTTGATCGCCATGCGTCGGGCTTACGCTCGAATCCAGATCGAGAACCACGCGACTGCGTTGGCGACGTTTCGCTACACGGTCGATCCATTGACCGGAGAGATCGCTAAGCGTTGCCAGATTTTCCGACTTCGCAAGCCAGTTGGTATCGAAGCGCCCCATCTGGCTCGGCGACGCGCCCAAGCCTTTCGCTGCTTTACCACCGATGATCCAGCGCATCGCGGGGTTGTGACGTAAGCGCAACGTGTCGTTTACGTCTTCATATCCTGCAAGTCTTCCGAAGACGGATTGGCGAAACATGCCGACGAGCGCGTGCCGACCGTTCTTTCCCGTGCGTTCATCGGCAAGAAGCTTACCGGCTGCCGGAGTCAATCCAAGTGCATCATCGAGTTCGCGATACGCGAGCAGACCAGCATCCGACGTGACAACTGATCCGCGAAACTCAAGTATGACACGACGGTCGAAATCGAGCCTGAGAATGTCGTCCTGAGCTTCACCCGTCGGGTTCGTCACTTTGGCGTTACATCATCAGCACAAATCACTTGCTAAGTATAGCGACATCGCCGCGAACGTGCAGCAACTTTACGCGTCCATCCGGTGAATGCGGGCTTAAAGTGGATTCCCCGGCGGCGTGTAATGCACGACGCGGTCGTGCTCAAAGGTCACCGATTTGGACACCCCCTGAGGCCAAGCGTACTCCCACTGGCCAAGAGCGTTGAAATACTGCGCCGTGCCGAACTGATCGGGATAGCCAAGCAACCACAGCACCGCATTGCGTGACATTCCCGGGACGATAGTCGCGTTGGGCTGAAGGCTCGGCGGCGGCGCCTGCGTTGTAATCGAAACGCCGGCTTGCCATGGGTCGGCGAATCGAAAACCGGGGTCACAGCCGTCTACGTTGACTTCGATCGGATCGATTGCGACAAAGGATGTAGGGTACGCGTGGCCCGTCGCCCCCGTTTCTAGCCAATATGCGGTGCCGACATGTCTGCTCACGCGCGTCACGCGCAGCGGCACGCTAAACGGTTCGACTTTATTCGAGCTTCGGCATTCAAGGAGCGATCCGCCGAATGCGTAGACGGTTCGTCCGAGGATGCGTCGGCGAAGATCGGCTGAGGCGGCGTCGCCGTTGCGTTCGTCGGGCCAGTACACTTCCACCACGTTGGAATTGCGGAGAGCGAGTGGGACTCCCCGGTCGGTATGCGCGAAACCAGTATCCGCGCTGACCGTGAGTTCGTAGCGGCCCGGAGCACCTGGCGCTGCGCCAAAGTACAGCTGTGCTTGGTACGCGCGTTCGAGGTTTTGATCTGGGCTGGTATCAATGTACGACGGATAGAGATTGGCTTTCGTCCAGGCTCCGATGCGAATCGCAGCCGGAATCCGCGTTGCCGTCAGCCCGCCGTAGGCATATTCGGCTTGCCACGAAAAATGCAGCGACCGCGGGTCGAATGTGAATGGCCTGCCGATGCTTGAAATCATAAGCGAAAAGACGCCGGTGGTTGCACCACCGTGCGTCGTTGGATCCTCAACGCCCACATAGACCGATGGCGCGGGCGCGTCCGCTCGCGCAGCGTTAGCCACAATCGCGATCGCGGCAAGCGCAAGCGCTGCGACGCGTTTAACGGGTATTCCCCATTATCCCCATATGGCTGTCCTTTTCGAACCACTGCTCGACGATTCCGTTGTTTTTCCGGGCTCTCGGCGAGCCAAACCGTCGGTTCGGCACGAGACGAAGCCCGCGTCGGCCCCGAAGCCTCAAAAAACCTCGCTGCACTGTCATCAGGACGCACCTTCCCCATTGGTTTCCGGCGCATGTTGTCGGG
Organism: bacterium; assembly: GCA_021790935.1. GTDB lineage: Bacteria > Vulcanimicrobiota > Vulcanimicrobiia > Vulcanimicrobiales > Vulcanimicrobiaceae > JAJYFL01. The sequence continues at coordinate 36,564 of JAJYFL010000016.1, read as the reverse complement.
CGGGGTGTTCATGTTGCCGTTGCCATCGGCGGCGCTCGCAAAGTGGCGATTCTCCGCATGATCGCAGCGAACAACTTGCGCGGGATTGCGGCCTCCGCCATCTGGAACGTAACGTAGCGACCGTGACTGACGACCTTGGCACCGATCTTGATGAGATTCTCCCGCAGACTCGTGAGCGACCACTGTTCAATCGCTGCGGGTATCGCGAGCGGGCGTAGGAAATTGCCGAGGTTGTAGGCGAGCGCATGAAGCTGCAGGCGAACGACGTTGGCGTGAGCGACGCTTCGCGACCTCGTCGATCCAATGACCCGAGAGATCGGTGAGAGCTGCGAGGTTTTCAGATCTTGCCAGTCAGTTCGTTTCGAGCCGCCCCATCTGACTCGGCGACGCACCCGAGCCTTTCGCTGCTTTGCCACCGATGATCCAGCGCATGGCGGGGTTGTGACGTAAGCGTAAGGCGTCATTCACATCTTCGTATCCCGCAAGTCTGCCGAAGACCGATTGGCGGAACATGCCGACGAGTGCATGGCGACCGTTCTTTCCGGTGCGCGCATCCGCGAGAAGGCCACCGGCCGCTGGAGTCAATCCAAGTGCGTCATCGAGTTCCCGATACGCGAGCAGACCCGCATCCGACGTGACAACCGATCTGCGAAACTGAAGCATGATACGCCGGTCGAAATCGGGTCTAAGAACGCCGTCCTGAGCTTCACCCGTCGGGTTCGTTAACTTTGGCGTTACATCATCAGCGCAAATCACTTGCTAAGTATAGCGAAATCGCTGCGAACGTGCAGCAACTTTACGCATCCATCCGGTGAATGCGGGTTAAGTTAAATCGGATAACAACAGCTGCAACTCGGACAGGCTTTTCCGCATCATCCTATAACGCGGTGCGTTTCGTTTTGTGACGACACTGCAAACTTGATGGTAGCGCGCGTCACACGCATTGCGGCCGGCGTGTTACGCGAATATGAACGCACCTGCGAGCCGCCGCATCCTGCAATTGGCATTCGTGGTTTCGATACTCGTGCACGTCGTGGCTGCAGCCGCCACTCACGGATTGCGTCAGGTACACGCTGCGCCTCCGCAGCCTCCGACGACGCTCCACATCTTTCGAGTGGCAACGCCGCCGCCGACTCCGCCACCGACACCGACGCCAAGACCGCGTCCGGCGGTGCCGCGGCCGGTCGCGGCTCATCGAATCCGCGTATCGCATCCCGTGCACCTTCCCAACCTGCGCCGCTCTACGCGCCGCGTCGAAGGGCTCGTCGTCGTCGCCGGCACGCCGGCGCCGCCTGCCGGACCGGCGACAGTTGCCTCCGGCTCGCCGAGTGCGCCGCCGGCCGCCGGCACGCCTAGCCCCACGCCATCCTGCGCCGTTCCGAACGTGGCGGCGACGGCGCTGAACGTCGCCCTGCTCGACGAACCGCAAGCGGCCCGCGATGAAGGAATAACCGGGGCAACGAGCGTCGAAGTGCGTTTGTCGGCGACGGGCGCCATCGTCGCCTTGCGGATCTACCGTTCGAGCGGAAACGTGCTGCTCGACCAGGCGGCGCTGCGGGCCGCGCGATCGTCGACGTATGCGCCGCAGCTGGAGAACTGCCGCCCCGTTGCAGGCTCGTATCTATTCGATGCAGAGTTTGAATAGCGTGACCTGCGCGAACCTCCGTGCGCGTGCCCCTCACGCTACAAGGGGAGCGGCCCCGCGCGTGGAACCAAGGTCGGTCACCTTGCCAAGGTAGCTCAGTCGGTAGAGCACGTGACTGAAAATCACGGTGTCGCCGGTTCGATTCCGGCCCTTGGCACCACCGGCTTCCCGCAGCGGCCACGTGGCTGCCCGCTTGGCGGATTCTCAAGTCGTTCGCGGAAGGTTCTTTACGCCGGATCCGGTTTCTGCTAAGGTGCTTAACATATGGCGTCGCCGCGCGAACGTAGCGTTCAGGATTTCGATCTCGGCTTCGGGCCGCTGGAGGCCCGCGTGATGGACGTTCTCTGGGCGCGGGGCGACTGGCTGACGGTCGGCGATACGCTCGAGTCGCTCAATGCCGGTCGTCGCCGCAAGCTCGCCTATTCGACCGTCAAGACGATCCTCACGAACCTTGGCGAGAAGGGCCATCTGCGCAGGCGTGTCGCCGGCCGGGCGTACGAGTACGAGCCGGTGCGTTCGCGGGCGGAGGCCGAGCGCGGCGTGGTGCGCGATTTCGTGCGCCCGGTCGTGGCCCGCGGCGGTCCGCTCTTGGCACATCTGGTCGACGAACTTGGAGTCGACGACGCGACCGTCGCGGCACTCGAAGAGTTGATCGCACGCAAGAGGAGGGAGCGCGGCTCGTGAGCCCGATGAGCGATATGACGCAAGCCGTCGCGCAGTGTTTGCTTTCCGGTGCGCTCTTTGGCTCGCTTTGCGCGCTGCTGGTCGTTCCGCCCGGCACGTACCTCGCCGTGCGCCGGATGCTCGCGATGCTGCGGCCGCTGGAGGGTGACCCCGGGTGGCAGGCGCCGCTCGCGGCCGTTGCCGCGGCGCTTCCGGGCGGCGCGTTCTTTGCCATTGCGGTCGCGGGGCTGGTGCTTGCGTGGCGTTCGCAATGCCTGCTCTATCCGCAGGGGCGAGCAATGTTCGCCGTGCTCGCTACGCTCGCCGCGTTCGCATTCGTTCGCGCGGCCGTCATTTCGTGGCGGCGGCATGCCGAGGTGCGGGCACTACTTCGTGCCGCGTTGCCCGCCTCGCCGGCCGTCGCGCGAATCGGGCGCGAGCTCGGCGTCGCGGTGCGTGAAGTTGCGGCGCCCGGCGCGCTCTGCGCGGTGGCGGGCGCTTTCCGCCCGGTCGTGCTCGTCTCGCACGGTACGCTCGGCTTGTTGTCCGACCGCGAGTTGCGCGCGGCGCTCTCGCACGAAGCGGCACACGTACGGCGCTTCGATCCATTCGTTGGCGCGCTCGTCGACTTTTTTGTGGAACTCTTCCCGTTGAAGGTGGTGGAGGCGGTGCGGATGTATTGCGACGCGCGCGAAGCAGCGGCGGATCGGCATGCGGTACGCGGCTCGGATTGCATCGATCTCGCGAGCGCGATCGTCGCGATCGCCAAAGGTGCCGGGGCGCCGCAATCGTCGGTCGCGCTGCACGGCCGGCCGGAGCGCCTCGGCGAGCGCGTGGAGCGGCTGCTCGGCGTGGCCAACGTTCCAGACGCCAGCGGCGCGCAGCGGGCACCCGCGCTCGCGTCGCTCGCCGCCGTCGCTGCGTTCGGCTTCTTCCCCGTATTGGCGATGCTCCTCGACCTCGCGACCTGTACGATGGGCGGATTTCGTGTTTAACGCTCGCGCCGGCGTCTATTTGCGCGCAAGTGCTAAGCATCTTAGCCGTTGTTTCGCATTCGCACTCGTGCTAAGCATCGCGGTGCTTTCTCCGCATGTAGCGGCAGCGTCGCCGATGGTTTCGAACGTGGGCGCGGCGCGTGTGACGTTCGCGCTCTCTCCCGATCCGCCGCGGCTCGGGACCGAAGCAGCCACGGTGACCGTCGCCGGCGTCCCAAACGGCGTGCTCTCGAAGACGGCGGTCACGTTCTCTTCGTCGATGCCCGCCATGGGGATGAGCGGCGCCTCCGGAACGGCGCGCGCCGTCGCCGGAGAACCGGGGCGCTGGACCTTCGATCTGCCAATGGGAAGCGCGGCCCAGTGGTCGGTCGTGTTGCGCTTCGCCGGTGGCGTGAATGGTTCGGCCACGTTCACCTTCGAAGTTCCCGGCGCGTCTTCGATGAGCGCAAGCCCACGCCCAACGGCGAGTGCAAGCGCGAGTGCTGCGTCTTCGATGAGCGCGGGGCAAGCGGGCGTGTGGCAGACGGCGGCGTTTGCGTTGGCGATCCTCTTTGCACTGGCGGCGATCGCCGCGTTCCAGTTCGCGCGCGAAGCCGAGCGCCGCGGCTCGAAACCACAGTGGTTCACTCCGACGACGATCCTCCTCGCCGCGATTGCGTTGGTGGTGATTCTCGGGAGCGCCATTCTGCAGAATCGCTTCGCACCTTCGGCGATGGATATGGCCGCGATGTCAAACGTGCCGGGGACCGCTCCCATCCCGGTCACGCTCGCGCCCGTGCGCGCGGCCGGCGCCGACCGCCACGTCACCGTTCCCGGCGTGGTGGAAGCGTACGACATGCAGGACGTTGCGGCCAGAACGGCCGGCGTTCTACGAGACGTCTTCGTCTATAACGGCGATCTCGTCAGCGCGGGCCAGGTCGTCGCCGTTCTCGACGAACCGGATCTTGCGGCGCAGGCGGCGGCGGCTCGCGCCGGCTGGCGATCGGATCTCGCCTCGGCGCGCGCCGCAAGGATCGCAGCGCGGCAGAGCGCGCCGAACGGCGTGGCGATCGCGCGAGCGGAGTTGAGCGCGAGAGAGGAGCGGGCCCGCTACTGGCGCGGCGAATTGGCGCGCGAGCGGTTCCTGCTCGCGCACGGTGCCGTATCGCCGCAAGAGTTCACGGACGAGCGCGCCCAGGCTACGGCGGCGTTCTCGGCCGCGCAAGCGGCGCGCAAGGCGCTAGCCGACGCGAACGCCCAAGTTTCGATAACGCGAGCGCAGGCGCAAGGGGCGCGAGAACGCGCGGCCGCAGCGGCTTCGAACGCCGCCGCCCAAGAAGCGTTGGCCGGGTACACGCGGCTCGTCGCGCCCGGCGATGGCGTCGTCGTGAAGCGTCTGGCCGACCCGGGCAGCACCGTGCAGGCCGGGACGCCGGTGCTTCGAATCGCGGTCGTGAAAGAGGTTCGCATCGCGGCGAACGTCGCGCAGGAGTATCTACGCGGCATCGCCGTCGGGGCGCGGTTCGACGCGACGGTCGACGGCGGCGCGACGATACGCGCGCGCGTGACCTCCGTACAACCCGCTGCCGATCCGGCGACGCATACGGCAATCGTCGAAGCGGTCGTCGCCAATCCCGGCGACCGTTTGCGGCCCGGCATGTACGCAAGCGTTACGATCGCGGCACACTTGGCGCAGATGAAGGGAGCGCTGCAAGTGCCGTCCGGCGCGGTCGTTGGAAGCGCGGGCGACGCCTCCGTGTGGAGCGAGGTCAACGGCACCGCTCATCGCATCCCCGTTGCGGTACTCTACGATGACGGCCGGCAAGCATCGGTGAAAGGCAAGTTGAAACGCGGAGATCTGGTCGTCGTGCAAGGCGCACAGAATCTGCAGGAAGGCCAGCCGATAGCGCGGGTGCGGGCGCGCTCGTGAACGGCAAGTTCTCGGTCCCGGCCTGGGCGCTGCGCAACCCGCACGCCGTCATGGCGCTCTACATCGGGCTGGTCGCCGCTGCCATCGCGAGCGCGCTCTTCGTTCTTCCGACGCGCATGATGCCCTACGTCGAGAGCCCGCAGATCGCCGTCGTCACGATGGTCCCCGGCTATTCGCCGCAAGACGTCGAGACGTACTTCTCCAAACCGATGGAAGAGCGGATGACCGATCTGCAGGGCGTCCGCTACGTCAAATCGATATCGCAGCCGGGCCTCTCGATGGTCACGCTGCAGTTCCATTACGGCTACGATATGCGCCGGGCGCTCGTGGACGTGCAACAACTCGTGCAGCAGGCGCAGGCCGATCTGCCATACGATCGGGCGAATCTCAAGCCCTCATGGGTCATCCCGGTGGACCCGCTCAACACGCCGGTCCTCCAGCTCGCCGTCACCGGCGCCGGGTGGAGCCCGCTCGATCTGCGTCAGTTCGCTGCGAACCAGGTCGTCAGAGATCTGAAGACGGTCCCGGACGTCAAGACGGTGCAGGTCTTCGGGGGGCGCGAGCGCCAGCTGAAGGTTATCGTCGGCCGGAGCGAAGCCGCGTCGTACGGCCTCTCGCTGCTCGATATCAAGGACGCGATCGACCGCCAGAACATCAGCCGGTCGGCGGGCACCATCACCGGCGGATCGCGGGAGACGCTCGTGCTCGGGCCTAACCGCGTAACGCTGGCTTCGCAGATGCTCGCTTATCCACTCGCAACGGTCGGCGGCCGCACCGTCTACCTTCGAGACGTCGCAAGCGTGGTTGACGGCCCGGCAGAGCAGCGCTCCGCATACGAGTTTAATGGGAAGCCCGCAGTCGAAGTTTCGGTGATCGAGAATCCGACGGCGAGTTCGCCGCGCGTGATTGCGGCGGTCATGCAACGCATCGCCGCGATCGAGCGGGCGCATCCCGGGATGAAGTTCACCCCCGCTTACGACAACGCTCGTTTCGTTTCGGCTCTGCAGCGCAACATGTACGAGGAGTTGCTCGTCAGCGTCGTGCTGGCAGGCCTCGTGCTCTTGATCTTCCTCGAAGACGTGAGCGCGACGCTCATCGTCATGACGTCGATCCCGACCTGCCTCGGCATCGCCATACTGCTCTTCGCGCCGATGGGTTTCTCGATCAACAGCTCGACGCTCGTAGGCTTGCTGCTCGCGATCGGGCGGCTCGTGGACGACTCTATCGTCGTCATCCACTCCGTTCACCGGCATCTCGCGAAAGGCAAGCCGCCGGCCCAAGCTGCAGTGGACGGAACCCTTGAAGTCATCCTGCCGATTAGTGCGGCGACCGGCGTGATGATCGTGGCGGTCTTCCCGCTGATGACCAGCGGCGGCATCACGCAGATCATGTTCGTCGGCTTGGTCTGGCCGATCATCTTCGCGCTGCTCGCGTCGCTTCTCGTTTCGGTGACGCTCACGCCGCTGCTGGCCGCTCACCTCTTTTTCGGAGCGGGGAACGCGCCGGCGTGGCGGACGCGTCTGGACGTTGCGGTTGCGAGGATACTCGCGCCCGTGCATCGCGGGCTCACGCGCCTCGAGACTGGCTACGGTTCTGCTTTGCGGTGGAGTCTGCGCAACCGCGTTACGGTGCTGGCCGCAGCCGCGATTGCAACCTACCTGGGCGTCGCACTCTTCCCGTTCATCGGAAGCGAGATGATGCCGCTCGCCGACACCGGCCAGGCAAGCGCGTATCTCGAAGCCGACCCCGGAACCTCCTTCGCCGCGATGCGCAAGAAGGCGGAGGCTTTCGAGCGTATCCTGCTCGCGCAGCCGGAGGTGCAGAAAGTATCGGCGGAGATCGGCGAGCAGGCCGGCGGGACATATTTCACGGGACAGGCGATGAACGGCGTCGACGCCGCCTCGTTTCTCATCACGCTCACTCCGAAGGGGCAACGCCGGCGGACGATTTGGCAGGTTATGGACGCGGTCTACAAGCAAACGACGGGAACGGTGCCGGGCCTGCGCCGCGTAGCACTCCAAGCGATGGGCAGCGACGTGATGTCGACGACCGCCGCGCCGGTGGACCTGCTGGTGTACGGTCCAAACCTGGTCGAGCTGCACGAGCTCGCCGCACGGGTCGCGGCGATCGCCCGGGGCGTCCCGGGCCTCGTGCAAGTGGGAACCTCGTCGGCGCTTGCGCAGCCCGAAGAACGCGTGATCGTCGACCGGACCCGGGCTTCGCAACTCGGGCTCACGCCGGAGGACGTTCTGTCGCAGGCGTATTATGCCACGCACGGCGGGCTGACGACGCAGTACTTCAATCCGGAGAACCTCCGCCACGACACGATCTTGGTTCGCTATGCGCGGCGGGACCGCAACGTGACGGGCGATCTTTCGGACGTGCAGATCGTCGGCAATAGCGGCACCGTCGTACCGCTGAGTGCGGTGGCACGCATCGAGCGATCGGTCGGTCCGACGCTGATCGAGCACCACGATCTGCGGCGCACGGTCTCGGTGCTCGGATACTATCGCAAGGGTGGTCCGGGTACGATGGCGCTCGAGACGAGCGTGGAGACGCTCGCGCTCGCGCAGATTGCCTTCCCCGTCGGCTACGGCATCGAATTGCGCGGCGACATGACCGAGATGACGTCGAGCTTCGCTCGCCTCATCGATGCCATGAAGCTCGCGATCGTCTTTGTCTTCCTTCTGCTCGTCGCGCAGTTCCGCTCCTTCGTGCGGCCGCTGGAGATGCTGTTCGCGATTCCGCTGGAACTTCTGGGCATCTTCGGCGCCTTGCTGCTCGCGCACCAGAACTTCTCGACGGTCTCGATTCTCGGCATCGTGGTCGCGAACGGCATGGCCGTGAGCAATGCGATCCTCCTGCTCGATCTGATCGTGCGCAAGCGTAAGGAGGGTATGGAACGCGACGCCGCAATCTTGGAAGCGGGCCCGATCCGTCTGCGGCCAATCCTGATGACGACGATCGTAAGCGTCGTCGTACTCGTTCCCGTCGCGTTCTTCCCGAAGACCGGCCTTGACGCATACTCCTCGCTTGCGACCGTGATCATCGGCGGCCTGACCATCTCGACGGTGCTGACGCTCTTGGTCGTTCCCGTGCTGCACGCGAGTTTCGACGATCTCGGTCTTTGGTGGCGGGCACGGCGCGCCCGGCCTGCGACGGAGCCGCACGATGCGTAGAGTGGCGTTAGTTGCCGTACTCATCGCGTTGCTCGCGCGCGCGGCCTTGGCGGATTCGCACGCCGCGCAGGTATGGAACGGGCCGCTCACGCGCGCGCAAGCGATTGCGCTCGCAACGAGCCAGGGTTTCGAGGTCCGCATCGCGCGAGCGGAGGCCCGGGCGGCGTCCGCGGCGGCGCGCGGAGACCGGGCCGGAATCCTGCCCCAACTCTCGGTTGCGGGAACGGCAAGCGATGTCAACATGCCTCAGCTTGGGATGCCGGTTGCGCGCCAAAGCTACGTCGGCGTATCGCTCGCGGTTCCGCTCGTGAACCTTCCGGGAGCGGCGCGAGCTCGCGCCGGTAGATTCTCCGCCGCGGCGGTATCGGGAGATCTGTCGGCAGCAACTAACGACGCCGCGTTTGCGGCGGTGCAGGCGTACGATCTGGCCGTGCTCGCGGGGTCCGTCGCGGCTGCCCGCAGAGCCGACGTCTCCGAACAACGAGAGAACGTGCGCGTGGTCGCATTGCGCGTGCGAGCGGGCAAAGCCGCAACCTACGTGCTGGCTCAGGCGCGCGCCGCCCTAGCCAGTGCCGAGCAGGCGCAGGAGGATGCCGACGCACGCCGGGACGAGACGCGCAACGACCTCTTGACCCTGCTCGATCTCGGTCTTCGATCGCGAATGACGCTCGCGGACGGCCTCGATCCGGAGCCGTTCGACGACACGCTTCCGTCGGCTACCGCGCGAGCCTTACGGCAGCGCCCGGAGATCGCGGCTGCGCGATCGCGCGTCGATGCCGCGGCGTCCACACTGCGCGCAGCGAAGACGGCCTATGCGCCGCTGGCGACGCTCTCCGCCCAAACCTATAACGGAGCCTCGGCGCCTCCGCTCGGCGCGGCCGGTTCGCAGATCGGCGTTACGGTCTCGTTGCCCCTCATCGACGGCGGCGCGCGTGGCGCGGCCGTCGCGCAAGCGGATGCGGAACTCGCCAAGGCGCAGATCGAATTGGAGCGGCGCGAGTTGTCGGTACGGCGCGACGTCGCCAATGCCTGGCGCGAACTCACGGCTGCACGGCGCAACGTGGAAACCGCGCAAACCGGCCTCGTCGACGCCGAAAAGACGTTGCAGGTAACGCAGCTGCGCCAGCGCTCCGGCAAAGGGATCCAACTCGAAGTTCTCGATGCGTTAGCGGTTACCGCAAACGCCAGAGAAGCCGTGCTGCGCGCGCAAGCTCGTTTCGATATCGCCGCCGCGGCGCTGCGCCGCGCAGCCGGCGACAAACTCTAGGAGAACGTTCGCGCACGAAGATAGCAACGGCAACTATTCGGGCATGGGCGGCCCAAAGACGGAAACGCGCTCAAGTCAGACAAACTCCTAGGGCGACTCCGGGATGTGGTGTTCCTCCAGCGTAAGCCCACGGCCCTGTACGCGGAAGATATAGGTGAAGAACAGACCGAGCAGGCTGACGATACTCATCAGGATGAGCACTATCGGTACGCCCAGATCTGCCTGGATGACTGGCAAGAGGAATACGCTCAGCGTGGCCCCGATCTTAGCGATGGCAGCAGCAAAGCCAGCCCCGAAGGCACGCACCTGCGTGGGGTACATCTCGGTGGGCAGAATGAAGGTGGTCGCATTGGGCCCGGCGCTCATAAACAGATTGAAGATAATGAAACCGATAAAGATCACCTCCGCATGCGCCGTCGCCCCACCGTGCATCGTGGTAGTGATGAACGCTAGGCCCATGCCGAGCATCATGCCGGCAAAACCCAATAACTGCATGTGGATACGGCCGAAGCGGGGCACTGCCCAGAGCGCGACCACGGACCCGAGCAGGAGAAAGAGATCGACCTTTCCGCTCGCGAGGGCGTCAGCGAGGTCGCGACCAATTGTGTTTGTGCTACCTCCGGCAGGATGCAGGTTGCCGAGCAGAATAGCCGTGAACAAGCCAACGCCATAGGTGGCCATATCCATTAGGAACCATGGCAGAGTGACGAGTGCCGTTCGACGCAAATATACCTTTGAAAACAGCGCTGCTATGCCCAGTTGGGTAGTTTTTTTCGGGACCTTGGCAACGTAATGGATCTCCGCGCCCAGGCCTTGCCCCATGGCGCGTAGCCGCTCGGCCTGCGCCGGAGCGATAAGAGTTAGCACGCGAGCCGCCTCCGCATTACGACCGCGGCTCATACACCAGCGCACGCTTTCCGGCAGGCTGAAGCGCGCGACTACGTAAGGCATTGTCAGGATGGCTTCGCTGGCCAGCAGCCAGCGCCAGATTGCATTGTTTGGCTGCGTCTGGGCCAGAAGGACGAGCGTAATGGCGGCCGCAAACAGCATGCCGGCGGACTGGGTGGAGATGGAGGCGGCCATCATACGGCCACGTTGCCCTTGAGGCATGAATTCGGCCACGTAGCTGCTGCCGACAGGGAAGTCCATGCCGATGCCCACCCCCACCAGCAGTTCAAAGATCAAGAGCATGGTGTCATCGGTGGATAGCGCGCTCAGCACCGCAGCGATGGTCAGCAGGGCCATATCCAGCACGAGGATAGGCTTTCGACCGAAGCGGTCGGCGAGATGGCCGCCGAGCAGGGCACCGAGTACCGTGCCGGCCATGAGCATGGCGGCAATCAGGCCGATCATATGGGCTCGCATGTGGAAAACGGGAATGACCAGGGGCAGTGCCACTCCAAGCATAAACATCGACACGCCGCTGAGTAGCGTGCCTCCCGTGGACAGTGCCCACAGGCGGTAATGGATAGCGCGCATCGGACTCTCGTCCAGCATCCGCGTCATAGCGGCGTGGTCGGGATGGACGTTCATTATATTCCGATCGGTCGTTTCGTTCTCGCAGACCCTTACGATCCCAAAACGTGTGGATCGAAGGTGGTTACCAAGAACGCGATGGCCGCGAAGGTGACAACCGCTGTCGTTGCCCACCCCACAAAACGCAGCCACGGCGCGACGGTGTGCTCGCCCATGCTTGCCGTGTCGTTTGCGGCCAACAGCATGAAGACAAGCGTGACGGGGGTGGCGATGCCACCCACGATCGAACTCGTGAAGAGCAGGCTGATTGGCGAAATGCCCGCAAAGGCGATCCCGCAGCCGATGACGGCGATGACCAGCATCGTCGAATAGAAACGTTGAGCCCGGAAGAATCCGGCATCGAGCTTTGCGACCCACCGGAACATTTCGCTGACCACGTACGCCGACGTGGCGAGCAGCACCGGAAGTGCGAGCAGCGCCGAACCCAAGAGTCCGACGCCGAAGAGGTACGGGGCAAAACGCCCCGCAACCGGCGCCAGCGCGGAGGCCGCTTCCGCCGCGGTCTGCACGTGGCGATGCGTCACTCCCAGGGTGGCGCCGGTCGCGACGACGATGAACCAAAAGGTGACGCCGGCAGCCACTGCGCCTCCCGTTGCATCGAGCTGGACCAGGCCGATGCGCCGAATCGGTGGAGGCTCCTCGGTCATCTCGACTTGCTGCCACACGTAGGCATATGCGGTGAGCGTCGTGCCCAAGAGTGCGATCGCGCCGGCAAAATAGTCCTGGGTGCGGCGAATGTGCGGCAAGAAAGTCCCGCGCAGCACATCGCCCCAATGCGGGTGCGCCAAGAATGCCGCAATCACATACGTGATGAACGCAAGCGGAATGTACACGAGGATACGCTCAATCTTTGCGTAGTTTCCCAAGATCAGGACGGCGAGACTGACTGCGGCGAGCGGCACGATCCACCAGAGGTAGGATGCGTGCGAAAGCAATTGAAGCGCGGAGGCGCCGCCTTCCAAATCGGCCGCGAACGTTAAGATATTGACGCATAGAACGGCGACGAGCACGACTATCGCGGCGAACGCACCATGGCGCCGGCGAACGAGATCTTCGAGACCCCGTTTGGTGACGGCACCTATTTGGGAGCTGATCGCTTGGATGGCGGCCAGCATCGGGATGACCAGCAGAACCAGCCACCCCAGCGTATACACGGTAGTCGATCCGATGACGGCGAGCGATGCGACGGTCGTGGGATCGTTGTCGGACGCGGCCGAAACGATGCCGGGCACCATCGTTCGCAACCGTTCGGACACCCGCGTGCGCTTCACCGTTGGCTCGCGCCGCGAAGAGACTGCGAACGCGCGACGGCGGCAATTGCCGCGGGGTGACCATCGACGAGCGCTCGCCCAACGGTTCCGCAATCGAGGAGTCCGATCCGCATTCTGGTTTCTCCCACAGCGTCGAAGAATAATCCCCCGCGGTCGTGACGCTTGACGTGCCGCCAGACGCGTGACCCGACAAGACACTTCGTCATCTTTGTGCGGTGCGACGGATGCCCATCCACAATCAAGAAGATCGGATGTTCCACGCCGTGCATGAGGCGCTTCAGATCGCCAGGGAAATCTGGCCGCAACCATCCGCAACGATAATCGCTACGGATACCGCTTCAATCAAGGAGCGAAGATCGTGCAGGCGGCTCAAAGAGTGTGTTCTTTCCACGATTAGGCCCTCACTCGTCCAACACGGGTCGTTTCGATTTGAGGCGGAATCCGTAGCGTCCTTTAAGCCGGCGGGCTCATGCGCCTCGAACGTAAGGGGAATCGACGAAACTCTCGCCGGGAATATCCAAGGGACGGGGCTTGAAGAACTTCGGCAACGACCTCGTTGGCGCGCCCGACGGAACGTCAGTCTCCACCGGTAAATTGCCCTAGGAGGCTGTCGTATGATTGTCCTCCGTTTCTCGGAAGCCGTGCGCTCGGGGTCGTTCTATATCTCATGATGTTTCGCGGCAGCTTCCCTTTGGTCGGGCCTTCCCCTCGCGAAACTCTTGGAGCCGAAGCTTGGGGATGACGGGATTCCGCTCCGAGGCCTTTGCCTTCCGGTCTTCCTTCGTGCGTCACTCATGAAAAGGCAGGATCGCGGGTCCGCGCGCAAGCGCGAAAGACACCGCAATGGCGCCGCTCGCCACAATCAGTTCCGCGATTGCGCCGCCTCGGAGAATCACCCAGGCTGGAAGTCGGCTGGCAAGAACGATGCCCAAAGTCAGCGACAGCGATTCGATCGGCGCCTGCATGCCAAGAAATGAACCCATCACGCGACCGCGCACATTCGACGCCGTATTCGTCTGCAGATATGACCGAATGGTAACGCGAAAGATAGCCCCTATGGCTCCGAGCGCCGACATGAGAATCACGCTAGAGATCAGCACGCGAGTAAACGTGAACGCCAGTAGCGATGCGCCGTCGAAACACAGCGTCAGCAACAAGAAGAGAACGGGCGCTCTTGTGCGCGTGCGCGACAACACCAGCGAGGCCAGCAAACCGCCAGCGCCCAAGATCGTGATGCTCTGATCCAGCGGCGGCCGCCGATTCCGTTGCTGCCCTCATGACCGTGACCTATTCGCGTCACGGCTGAAGGCCATCCCCAAACGCGACAGAACCTCTGACGGAATGGGGGATTCGGGCCGCGATAGCGGAGGAACCGAGTGATTGATCCTAAGGTAGCAATGCCCCTCGATAAACGGGCTTGGGTCACGTCGCTACTGCTTCAACAGATCGTAATCGTTTCATCGGTCGATGCCAATGGAATCGCTGACATCGCCCCCAAGAGTTGGGCGTCGATGGCGGCCTTTGACGGCCCGATCCTGGGCTTCGGCTGCAACGTGACCCATCAGACGTACCGTAATATCAGAGCTACCGGCGATTTCGTGGTCAACGTACCTCCGGCACGGCTGGCCGAAATCATCTGGGCCATGGCGGAGCGCCACGGAGCAGAACGGATTGCCGCCGCCGGCCTTACGCTTGTGCCTGCGGCGCGTGTCTCTGCGCCCTGGATCGAGGAGTGCCTGGGTCACATCGAATGCCGGCGGATCGACATCAAGTACATGGGGAATGAGGTCTATATCTTCGGCACGATCGAACACGTAGCCATAAGCTCTGCTTGCCTTATTGGCACAGCATTTGAACGTTACGCTCGTCTCGATCCCATCTTTTACTTAGAAGAAAAGACCTATGGCAGCCTGGATGCAGCGCGTCAGGTTGGGAGCACCCCGCCGCTCCGCAGCAGCATGTTCCTCGTCAAGCTCGGGCCCTTCTCCGTCGCAGAGGATCTGTTGGCACGACATCTCCAATATCTGGCGACACTCCGCAGCGACGGAAGGTTAGCCATGGCCGGGTCCTTTCTTGATGGCGATGACGGCTTGATCGTCCTGAAAGCTGCCTCGTCTGAGGAAGCACAGGGCTTGATCGCGAGGGATCCATTGGTGAGAGCGGGATGTCCTTTCAGCCTCAGACCCTGGCAGCGTACGTTCTGACAAGTCCCATTGCGTTACGGTGGCACGTCGGTCTCGATCCTAACACCGCCCGCGCGACCTCCGGGCGAATGCGTTGCGGCGCGGACGAAACCAACGACTGAAGCGAGCGCGAAGATCGCGATGGCAGGCCACGCCACGGGGTTTCGGCATCGGCCTATTCAAATGAATGCGTTCGTGCTAACACCGGACTCGTTTCATAAGAAACCGGAGCGCCGCTTTCCGATTCTCGACTTGATCCCCGGCTTTGACGGCACCGGCGACATCATGGTCTTTTTGGACGGCATGTCTAGCGGCATGGACGACGTATTCGCGGATTCGGCCAACAATGGGCCGTGGGGAACTGCGCTGGTAAGCGAGCTGATGCTGGCAATCGAATGGCGCTTTCGCGCTATCGGGTCAGCGCAAACGCGATTCGTCGGCGGCCATTCATCTGGTGGCTGAGCGACGCTTTGGCTACAGACAGCCTATCCGCCGCTCTTCCTACCATCCGCTCTTCGTTTTTGAATCAGGAGAACGATCCGGCACGAGCCGCTCTGCGCACCGGCAACCGACATAGCGCCGACGGCTGGGAAGCGGTGCTCAAGCCGGCCGTTGCGCGTTACCAAGAATCTACCCAAGGCATCGCCTTTCGTGGAGACGCCGCCTTCGCCGAGCCAGAAATGTACGATTACCTCGAATCAGAAGGCATCGAGTACACGATCCGACTTCCGGTGAATCAAATTCTCCAGGCAGAGACAGCTCACGTGCTGTGGCGGCCGGTTGGACGGCCGGCGCACTACGTGCAGCGAGTCCACAAGAGCTTCCGCCACAAGGCGGCGAGTTGGTCGCGACCTCGTCGGGTTGTCGCCAAGGTGGAGTGGCACCCTGGCGAACGGTTTCCGCGCGTCGGCTTCATCGTTACGAACCTGCGCTGCAAGTCTACGAATGTAGTCACCTTTTATAATAAACGCGGCACATGCGAGCAATGGATGATAGAATGGGAACGCACCTCGAAAGGCAGGCGACTTTCATGCAGCTCGTTCGATGCGAACGCGGTTCGTCTTTAGCTTCACGCGCTGGCCTATAATCTTGGCAGCTTCCTTCGGACTCTGGCGATTCCAGAGGCGATTGCCGAATGGTCGCTGACGACGCTTCGGGAGAAGCTGATCAAGATCGGTGCGAAGGTGGTCAGCCACGGCCGGTACGTCGCGTTTCAGATGGCCGGGATCGCGATCCCACGATCGCTGTTCGCTGACATTCTGCGCCCGATTGCCGACTTACGCTCGCCCCCAGCTTCCGCGTTGGCATGAGCGACCCGGTGGCTGCGTACGTCGCGAAAACGACGGGAGAGCTGCGCCCTTCCGTGCGTCCGGCTTTTTCAGCGTTCGGTGGCACGTGAGATCGTCTCTCGCGTCCCAAATGACACCCAAAGTCCGAATCACATCGCCGGGCCGAGCCCCGCAAGGTGGGAAACCGACAATCCACGGTCGAAAAGGTCAGCCGTATGGGGGATACCCGTTCAAACATCCATTAACAGCACTTCGCGCGGACAGCACACCTTTTTATCATTTCGCTTGGACACGTTGATTTCTGCATTTCTTTCTTTATGCTCTCATTTTTTGCTGCTGATAGATCAGGTCGCGCCGCCGCGTGTGCGCCTCGAAGTTCTCTCCGCCCTTTTACTTGCGCTCGTGACCGGCGACATTTACCAGCGCACG
This sequence comes from bacterium, assembly GCA_021790935.1. Taxonomy (GTDB): domain Bacteria; phylum Vulcanimicrobiota; class Vulcanimicrobiia; order Vulcanimicrobiales; family Vulcanimicrobiaceae; genus JAJYFL01. The sequence continues at coordinate 20,198 of JAJYFL010000016.1, read as the reverse complement.
TCGAACCTATGGTATGGCATCATCCTCCATGCATTGGGCAATCTAGGCGGCGTTTAACAACGCGCGGTGGCGTGGTCAGCGCGCCGGCTTCAAAGGTAGCATCCTATCTGCTGGACCCCGTGCCACGGGGATCCTCGCCGCCGGCCGGACCGGCGGAGAAATCGTCGCGCCTTGAATCGGCCCTCAACTTGCCCGGTATACGGAAATGCGGCGGGAGTCGCGTCCCCAGGCACTCGAAATGGGCGGCCAATTGGCGAATACCGCGTATGTGACGACTCCTTCGGAACCCGGCCGTCGAGGCCAAAGCACATCGGGAGGAAAGAGATGACCAGCGTCTTTATCGGCTCAAACGGTATCCGCGCCGGCTGGCGGATGTTGATCTTCGTAGCCCTCATCGCCGCGGAACTTTTGCTGCTCGTCGGGCTGTTCAAGCTATTCCACCTGCCGATGCAGCCGCCGAAAGGCAAGCATGCGCCTCCGCTCACGGCGTGGACGATCCTTCTAGCCGACGCGGCGCTCTTTGGATTCGTGCTTCTCGCTGCATTCATCATGTCGAAGATTGAGAAGCGGCCGATGGGGCTGTACGGAATTCCGCTCCGCCAGGCGTTCGGCGCGAAGTTCTGGATGGGCGCGCTGATCGGCTTCACCGGCATATCCGTGGTGATCGGCATGATCGAACTCGCAGGGGGGGGCGTCCGTTTCGGTGGATTGCCTGCGCTGACGCCCGCGCTCGCCGGCGCATTCGCCCTATGCTTGCTTGCATTTCTCGCGGCTGGGTTCTTCGAAGAGTTCGCGTTCCGGGGTTACGTTCAGTATACGTTATCCACCGGCATGTATTTTTGGCCCGCCGCGATCCTCACATCGGCGTTCTTCGCATTCATGCACACACGGAACGGCGGTGAAACGCCCGCGGGAATCGCGCAGGTCTTTCTGTTTGGCATCGTCTTCTGCGTCATGTTGCAGCGTACCGGCAATCTATGGTTCGGCATCGGCTACCATATGGCGTGGGATTGGGGGCAGACGTTTTTCTACGGAGTCCCCGACAGCGGTCTGAAGTCGCCGCAAAACTTGCTTCACACTGCGATCGCCGGGCACACCGTCTGGATTACCGGCGGCAGCGTCGGCCCCGAGGGCAGCATCTTTACGGCGGTCCAACTGCTGCTCGTTCTTGCATTCGTCGCTTGGCGCTACCCCAACAAGCCCTACGTCACCACGGCACCGGCCGCCGCCGTCACCGCCTGAAGCGCACACTCGATTAGCGAAGGTTCCAATTCGATTCGATTCAGCACCATGACGCGATCGATCGCGGTGTCTGCCGCGTCACCGACATACCGAGTTCGTCGAGTTTCTCAAGCACATCGACCGCAATGTTCCGCGAAATCTGGACATTCATATCATCATGGACAACTACGCTACGCACAAGCACCCCGCGGTCAAGACGTGGTTCGCGAGACATCCGCGCTACCATACGCATTTTACTCCGGCCTCCTCGTCTTGGCTCAACGCCGTTGAGCGGTGCTTCGCCGAGATTACTGCCAAGCGCGTACGGCGCGGGACATTCCGTAGCGTCACCAAATTGGTAAAGGCCATATCTGCCTATGTGGTCGGCCACAATACCGATGCCAAGCCGTTCGTGTGGACGACATCTGCGCGATCGATCATGACGAAGATTCGTAAATGTCACTCCATTTACGAATCACGACACTAGCAACGCACAGATCCTGCCCTATCGACCTGCCTGTGATCTTTCTGCCGCAGCCCGCGTAACGTACGCCGGCCAACCGAACGAGAAGGAGACCGCCGTGAAACGTATTTTCCGAGGCCTTTGCGTCCCAGCGATTCTCTGCGCCATCGTCCTCTCCCAGCGAGCCGCCGTTCCGGCTTACGCCGGCACCGCGGCCGGCGAAGCGCAAACCACGGTCGCCAAAGCCCCGCCCACCGGGCCGAACGGCGGGGACCCGTTCCTCTGGCTCGAGAAGAAGAACGGCAAGCGCGCGATGGCCTGGGTGCACGCGCAGAACGCGCGCACGCTACCCATCTTGGAAAGCGATCCGCACTACAAGCAGCTCAACGCAGAAGCGCTCGCCGTTGCGCAAGCCAAAGGACGGATCCCGTACCCGAGGTCGATCGGCGGCTACGTCTATAACTTCTGGCAAGATCCGCACCACGTTCGCGGAATCTGGCGCCGCACGACGCGCGCAAGTTACGCAACGGCGGCGCCGCGTTGGACGACCGTTCTCGATCTCGACGCGGTCTCGCGCGCGGAGCATGCGAACTGGGTGTGGGAAGGCGCGAACTGCAACTGGCCGCAGGAGACGCGCTGCTTGATCCATCTCTCGAGCGGCGGCGAAGACGCGCAGACGATTCGCGAGTTCGATCTTCGAACGCATTCGTTCGTCAAGGGCGGCTTCGTGTTACCGCGCGGCAAGCAGAACGCAACCTGGCTCGACGGCAACACGCTGCTCGTCTCGCGTGCATGGAAGCCAGGGCAGCTGACGAAATCGGGCTACGCGTACGTTGTCAAGCGCCTTCGGCGCGGACAGCCGCTCGCGCAAGCGACGGAGATCTTTCGCGGCAAACCGACCGACGTCTCCGTGCAGCCCTTCACCATGCACGACGGCACCGGCCATCGGCTCACGATGATCGATCGCGGCGTCACGTTCTTCACTTCGAAGTACTATCTCGTAACGCCGCACGGCGTCGAACCGGTCGCGCTCCCTGAAAAGGTCGAACTCGATGCGATGGTCGACGGGAAGCTCGTGCTCGCGCTCGATCAAGATTGGGCGACGAACGGCAAGACCTACAAAGCGGGATCGCTACTCGCGCTCGATGCCGCGGCAATGACGGCCGATCCCTTGCACCTCAAGCCGGCGCTGATCTACCTTCCCGGCCCGCGCGAGTCGATCGGCGGCGTCGCGGCGACGAAATCGCGCCTGCTCGTCTCGATCTATCAAAACGTTCGCGGACGCTGCTTCGTCTTTAGGCCCCGCGCGGACGGAGCGTGGACCTCGCGCCGTCTCGACCTTCCCGACAATGCGTCGATCGATATCGTCGACACGGATCTGCGCAGCGACCGTGCTTACGTCGCGGTCACGAGCTTCCTCATGCCTACGACGCTCTGGTCGGTGAAAACCAACACCGGCAGCGTTGCCGTCGCGAAGTCGCTCCCAGCCCAGTTCGACGCCTCGAACGACGTCGTCGAACAACATGAAGCGACCTCCAAAGACGGGACGAAGATTCCGTATTTCATCGTACATCCGAAGAACATGGTACTCGACGGGCGCAATCCGACCGTCCTGTACGCGTACGGCGGCTTTCAGATCTCGATGACGCCGGATTATTCCGGTATCCTCGGAAAGCTGTGGCTGCAGCGCGGCGGCGTCTACGTGCTCGCCAACATCCGTGGCGGGGGCGAGTTCGGCCCAGCCTGGCACGAGGCGGCGATGACGATCCACCGCCAGCGCGCGTACGACGACTTCTACGCCGTCGCACAGGATCTCATCGCGCGCAAGATCACGAGCCCGCGACGACTCGGCATCCAAGGCGGCTCGAACGGCGGTCTGCTGATGGGTGTCGAATTCGTGGAGCATCCGAGCGAATGGAACGCCGTCGACATCCAAGTCCCGCTGCTCGATATGATTCGCATCGCGAAGATCGAGGCGGGCGCATCGTGGGAGGGTGAGTACGGCAACCTTGCCGATCCGAAAGTCCTGGCGTTCTGGATGGCGCACTCGCCGTACCAAAATCTCAAAGGCGGCGTCGCCTACCCAGAGCCCTTCATCTGGACGACGACCAAGGACGATCGCGTCGGCCCACAGCACGCGCGCAAGTTCGCGGCGAAGCTCGCGGCCATGCGCGTGCCCTACCTCTTCTATGAGGTAACCGAAGGCGGGCACGGTGCGGGCGCAAACCTAAAGGAGCGTGCTCATACCTCGGCGCTGGAGTGGACGTACTTCACGATGAAATTGATGGAGTAGCGCTGCAGACGCAACTGCAGACGATGCCTGAGGTCCCCGGTTCTGGTTCATAACGTCGTTCCCATCGCATACGATTTTACCGTAGCGCGAGGCCAAGGGAGGGGCTGCAATTGGGCGAACTGGTGGCCATGGTTGAATCCCCCTTAGGGAGAATCGTCGTCGCCGAACCCTTTGACGAGCGTGGGATGGCGGTGCTTCGGGACGCCGGAGCCGAGGTCGTCTCGGTGGTCGGCAAGCCCAAAGACGCGTTGCATGAAGCGCTGCGCGGCGCGCGTGGGCTGATCGTTCGTTCTGAAACGCACGTCGACGCCGAACTGCTGCAACAGGCGCCGCACTTGGAGGTAGTCGCGCGAGCGGGCGTCGGGGTCGATGCGATCGATGTCGACGCGGCCACGGCGGCGGGAATCGTCGTTGTCAATACGCCCGGCGCGAACACCCTCGCCGCTACCGAGCACACCTTCGCGCTGCTTCTCGCCGCAATGCGCAACGTGCCGCAAGCCCACGCGGCGGTGCACCGCGGAGCATGGGATCGTAAGCCCTTTATCGGCTACGAACTCTACGGCAAGACGCTCGGTATCGTCGGCCTCGGGCGGATCGGCAGCAACGTAGCCGCACGGGCCGCAGCCTTCGGCATGACGGTGCTCGCGCACGATCCCTACATTCCGGCGTCGCGCGCGAGCGCGCTCGGCGTCGAGCTCGTGGACCTCGACGATCTGCTGGGGCGCGTGCAGGTGGTGACGCTGCACGTTCCGCTCACCACGCAGACGCGCGGCATGATGGGCGCGCGGACGCTCGCCCTGATGCGTGACGACGCGGTGCTGGTGAACTGCGCGCGCGGCGCCGTCATCGACGCCCAAGCGCTGCTCGAGGCGCTCGATGCCGGGCGTTTGCGCGCCGTCGCGATCGACGTCTTCCCCCAAGAACCACCGCCGGCCGGTTCCGCGTCGGCGCAGTTGATGGCGCACGAACGCGTCGTCGCGACGCCGCACCTGGGCGGCTCTACGTTCGAAGCCTTGGAGCGGATCGCCATGCAACTCGCGGGCGACGTCGTACGCGTGCTCGGCGGCCGCCCCGCGAATGGTGCGGTCAACGCGCCGATGCTCACGGGTGCGGATGCCGAGCGCGCGGGCGGCTTCGTCGATCTTACGTACACGCTCGGCGCGTTGCTGCCCCAGCTCTTCGACGAAGCGCTGCGCCACGAGATCGCCATCGTGCTGCAGGGGGAGATCGAATCGCTCGATGCCGGTCCGTTCGTAGCGGCGCTGCTCGCGGGTGCGCTGCCGTACGTGACCGACCGGCGCGTGACCGTCGTCAACGCGATGGCGGTCGCCCACGAGCTCGGCGTGCGCGTCGTGATCTCGCACGAACGCAGCAGCACGCCGTTCCGTTCCACGCTCATCGTCGCGGCAGGCGAGCATCGTATCGTCGGCACGGTTCTGCCGCACGGCCCCCGGATCGTCGAGATCGACGGATTCGAAGTCGACGCCGTCGCCGCCGGAACGATGCTCGTCACGCGCCATCGCGACGTGCCCGGGATGGTTGGGCGCATCGGCACGATCCTCGGCCGGGAGAACGTCAACATCTCGACCATGCACGTCGCGCGCTCGGCGCGAGGCGGCGAGGCGATGATGGTGCTGGCGGTCGATCGCGAGGTCGAGCGCGCCGTCGTGGAGGCGATCGCCGCAGCGGAGAACATCACGGCGATTCGCTTGGTCAGCCTGTGATCGTCTACGTCGCGCGGCACGGCGAGACCGACTGGAATCGTGAGGGACGCTATCAGGGCCGGCGCGAGTCGCACCTTACGGCGACAGGCCGCGCACAGGCCGCGGCGCTCGCGCGTGCGCTGGAAGGCGTTTCCGTCGGCCGCGTCGTCTCGAGCCCGCTCGCGCGGTGTGCGGAGACTGCCGAACCGATCGCGTTGCAGCATGGCGTTACGCTGGAGAAGGACGCGCGCTTGATCGAGATCGCACACGGCACGTGGGAGGGGCGGCTCCGCGCCGATATCGAACGCGAGGACCCCACGACGATGCGCGCTTGGCGCGAGCAGCCGCAGCTGGTTGCTTTCGACGGCGGAGAGTCGCTCGGCCAGGTGTTGGAGCGCTGGCGCACGTTTGCCGGCGAACTTGGGGGGAACGATGACGTGCTTCTCGTGACGCACGACGTGGTGGTGCGCCTCGCCATCCTTGAGGCGACGCATCACTCCGCCGCGCGGTTGTGGGAGCCGCGCGTCGTCAACGGGGGATATGCCCGGTTCGCGATCGGCGACGGGATCTGGCAATTACTCGACGAGTGCGTCGACGATCATCTCGGCGGACTGCGCGTCGACACGGCTTTCCAGGCGCTCTAACCGGCGACGAAGTACCCGGCCGGACGGACGGGGGCGAAACCTGCTAGAGCCGCTTGCGGATGTTCATGAACGTGCTGCGAACCGTAAGAGAGGCCATGCGGAAGAACTCCGCGATTCTGCCGCTTTCGGCAGGAAGCCACGCCTCGTACTCCGCCCAGCCCGGGTCGTCATAGACGCTGACGGTGCAGATGGGCCGAAGTTTTTCGTCTATCGGAACGGCATCCGGATCGAGTCGCTGCGAGGCGCAGTACGCATGGAACGTGTACGAAGCCGGCCGCGTACGCGTGACGCCCGCGACCAAGACTCCGTCATGGGTTTGCAGCAACGGTTCGAGCGACTCTTCAAACGACGCCCGATTCTCGATCGACTGCAACATGTGATTGCCGAGAAAGCGAATCGAGAGACGCGTCGTAAGCCCGCCGCGCTTTGCCCGATCCCGGTAATCGTCATTGATGGTCACGATTATCGGATCGCCGTTATCGCTGCCCATCCCGACGGTCCACGTCATAATCAGCGCAGCGTGCGGTTCCAGAACTCGAGCGTACGCTCCCATGCGAGCTGCGCGGCAGCCGCGTCGTAGTTTCCGATACCGGTCGGGTTGCTGAACGCGTGGCCCGTGTCGTACCAATAAAACTCGTAGGCCACGCCTCCGGCTTTCAGGCGCTCCTCGATCGGTGCGACGCCATCGCTCTTGAAGAATTCGTCGCGCTTCGCCCAATGCGCCATCAGAGGAATCGAGATCGTTGCGGGGTCGCCCGCTTCGGGCGGCGGGTAGCCGTAAAATACCACGGCCGCATCCAGTTCCGGGACGTGCATCGACGCAAGCAGCGTCAGAGCGCCGCCCATGCAGTAGCCGGTGACGCCGACTTTTGCGCGTTGGCGCTTGAGGTAAACGGCGGCGCCGCGCACGTCTTGGGTCGCCGCGTCGATGAAATCCAACCCTTGCATCAGGTGATTGGCTTCGTCGCCGGTGGCGGCGACTCGGCCGCGGTAGAGATCCGGTACGAGCGTGCGGTATCCGGCTGCGGCGTACGCATCGGCGATGCCCTTGATGTTGTCGTTGACGCCCCACCACTCCTCGATGAGGACGATACCGGGAGCGTGCTCGGGATCGGCGGGGAGGGCGAGATAGCCCGGGGCCTGCGCACCGTCCGGGCGCGGGTACTCGATCGTCTGTCCCATCGGCGTACTCCTTGTCACGCCTTCTTCGGCGTCTTGTCGGTCCAGGTTTTCGGCTTTTTCAACGAGGAGCCATCGGTTTGCTTCCGCGATGTGCTCGGGCGCCACGCGCACGCTCAGCCAGCGATGTATCGCATCGTCGGTCCTGTGCGTGGCGATGGCTTCGTCGAATGCTTCGGGCGTGATGCCCCAGCGCTCCATGACGCCGCGGTCCATCGGGCAGGGATAGATGTAATCGAAGATCGTCCCCGCCGCAGCGGCGCGCGCTTTATCGAAGAGGCGCGCAAGCCAGAGGACGCCGCCTATCGGCTGGCGCCCTGGGCGCGGGAACGTCTTCCCGTCGCGAAAGTCGGTTGCCACGTGCCCTAGAACCCGCCGCGGCTGCCGGAAGTTCCGCCGGCGCATCCGGTAGATGCAATCGGGCGGCGGGCTGCGAATCATGCGGCATGCAAGACGGGAACGTTGCGGAGCCCGGCTACCCCGGGACCGAGTACGAAGAGCCGCGCTGGCATGCCGCCCTGGCGTCGCTGGTGGCGCTGGCGCTCTACATCACGCTGCCCCCGAAGTTGACGTTCGGTCCCTACTGGCTGTTGCCGCTGCTGATCTTCGGCACCATGGTCCCACTCTTGATCCTCAAGCCCAAACGGCACAACGAGTCGCCGCTCCACCGCGCCGTCTCGATCGCGCATATCGCTGCGCTGAATCTCTTCAACGTCGTATCCGTCGTGCTGCTGGTGATCGAGTTGGCGAACCACGCTCACAGCAGCGTCAGCGGCCGGACGCTTCTGCTTTCGGCCGGGCAGATCTGGCTGACGAACGTCATCGTCTACGCGCTGTGGTTTTGGGAGATCGACGGCGACGGCCCCGACGTACGCGCCCACGCGGCCGGCTCCGCGATCGACGGCCGGACCGACTTTCTCTTTCCACAGAGCGCGTTGCCGGCCGATGTCCGCGCGCGGCTGAACTGGCGCCCGCGCTTCTTCGATTACGTCTTTCTCGCGTTTACGAACGCGACGGCGTTTAGCCCCACCGACGCTTTCCCGCTCACCCAGACGGCCAAGGTGCTCATGATGGGCGAAGCGCTGACGTCGCTGGTCACCATCGCCGTGGTCGCCGGCCGGGCGGTCAACATCCTCTCGTGACGATAGGACGCAGCGACCGCAGGGGAGAACGGATGGCCTCGCCTCGTTGCGGGTATGATGTAATGGCAGCCTGCGACCTTCCCAAGGTTGATGTGCGGGTTCGATTCCCGCTACCCGCTAAGGCAAGCATATCCGGCGACGTAGCCAAGTGGTAAGGCAGAGCTCTGCAAAAGCTCCATTCGGCAGTTCGAATCTGCCCGTCGCCTCCAACATCTCTGCAATGATGAGAGCCCGATGCGCATAGCCGTCGTTGGTGCGGGAGCGATCGGCGGTTTGATCGCCGGCGCGCTCGCGCGCAGCGGCGCCGAAGTCGCGGTGGTGGCCCGCGGCGCACATCTCGAAGCGATCCGGCGCCACGGCCTTGCGGTGCGCAGCGCGCATCTAGGCGACTTCGTTGCCAGAGTCGAGGCGGCTCCGGACCTGCGAGCGCTCGGCTCCTTCGATGCGATTCTCGTTACGGTCAAATCGCACCAGTGGCTGCCGCTGCTCGAACAGCTCGCTCCCTACGCTGAGAACGATACGACCGTCGCGACGTTTCAGAACGGCTTCCCATTTTGGTACTACCGCGACAAGTGGCTGGAAAGCGTCGATCCGGGCGGGCGCATCCTACGCACCTTCGCGTACGAGCGGCTGGTCGGCGGCGTCGTGCACGCATCGGGGAACGTCGTGGAGCCGGGGGTCGTACGCCACCTCGGGCAGTGGATCTTCCCGATGGGCGCGCCGGCCGGCGGCGAATCGGCGCGCACCCGGCAACTGGCCGCCGCATTCGTGCGTGCGGGCCTCGTCGCGCCGGTCGAAGTGGAGATTCGGCGGGCGGTCTGGCGGAAGCTTTTCGGTAACGCCGCGCTTAACCCAGTCAGCGCGCTGACCCGGGCGACGACGCAGACGATGCTGCGCGACCCGCGCACGCGCGCGCTTATCCGCTCCATCGTGGAGGAGTGCCGCGCGGTCGCGGCCGCGAGCGGCATCGACGTCGCCGAAAGCCTGGAGGATCGCGTGGCGTATATCGAAGGCTTGGCCGACGTGAAGACCTCCATGCTGCAGGACCTGGAAGCCAACCGGCCTCTGGAACTCGAGCCCATCGTGGGTGCCGTCGTCGAGCTAGCCGCTCGGCTGCGCGTTCCGGTTCCGCACCTCGAGACCGTCTACGCGCTGGCGAAGACGATCGAGCCGGCAGGCTGAGCGCGCAGCCGTGCCTCTTACGCGCCGGATCATCCCGTGCTTGGACATCAAAGACGGCCGCGTCGTAAAGGGCGTGCGTTTCGCGGACCTTCGCGACGCGGGCGATCCCGTGGAACTGGCCGCAGCCTACGAGCGTTCGGGTGCCGACGAGCTGGTCTTCCTCGACATCACCGCGACGGTCGAGGGACGCAAGGCAACGCGTGAGATGGTGCGCGCCGTCGCCGCCGAGCTCACGATCCCGTTCGCCGTCGGCGGCGGCACCGGCAGCGTCGACGATATTCGCGGCCTGCTGCGCGCGGGCTGCGACAAGGTCTCCCTCAACAGCGCGGCCGTGCGTAACCCGCAGCTGCTGCGCGACGCGGCGGCCGAGTTCGGCAGCCAGTGCATCGTGCTCGCGATCGACGCGCGCGCGAAGCCCGGCGGCTCGGGCTGGCAGGTCGTGATCGACGGCGGCCGTACGCCCACGTGGCTCGACGCCGTCGAATGGGCGAAGCTCGGCACCGAGGGCGGCGCCGGCGAGATTCTGCTCACGAGCATGGACCGCGATGGCACGAAATCGGGCTTCGATCTCGCGCTCACCAAAGCCGTACGCGACGCGACGATCGTGCCGGTGATCGCTTCGGGCGGCGCAGGCAGCGTCGAGGACTTCGCCGACGTCTTCCAGCGGGCGGACGCCGACGCGGCGCTCGCGGCCTCGCTCTTCCACTTCGGCGAGCTCGCGATCGGCGATTTAAAGGAAGCGCTGCGCGCGCGGGGGATTCCCATACGGCCATGCAGTTAGACCGGATCGAATGGAATGCCGACGGCCTCGTCCCCGTGGTGATCGCCGACGCCCGCACCAACGAGGTGCTCACGCTCGCGTGGGCCAACCGCGAGGCGCTCGAACGCACGCTCTCGACGCGCTCGACGCATCTCTACAGCCGCAGCCGCGCCGCGCTCTGGCAGAAAGGTGAGAGCTCCGGGAACACGCAGCAGGTCGTCTCGATCGCCTACGACTGCGACGCCGACGCCCTCCTCTACCGCGTCATCCCGAGCGGCCCCGCCTGCCACACCGGCCACCCCACCTGCTTCCACAACATGCTCCTGAGCCCGTCGAAGGACACGACGGAGGCCGGCGCGTTCGCTGAAGCGATCGCCCACCTCGAGGCCGTGCTAGAGGAGCGCAAGAACGCGTCGCCCGACTCCTCGTACGTCGCGAAGCTCTACGCCGGCGGCGTCGACAAGATCGGCAAGAAGATCGGCGAGGAAGCAACCGAAGTGGTGATCGCCGCGAAGAACGCTTCGAGCGAGGAGCTGATCTGGGAGTCGTCCGACCTGCTCTTTCACCTGCTCGTGCTGCTCAAACACCTCAACGTCCCCCTAGACGCCGTGGGCGCCCACCTCCTGTCGCGAGCCCACCCGCCCGAGTCATCCTGAGCCCATCGAGGGAGCCGCTGCCATCCTGAGCACGTCGAAGGATACCCCGATCTCCGAACTTGCGGGCGTCGGCAAAGAGACGGCGGCGAAGTTCCACGAACTCGGCCTCCGCACCGCCGGCGATCTGCTGAACGACTTTCCGTTTCGTTACGACGACTTGCGTTTTCCGACGCCCGCCGCGCTGCTGGCTGCGCGGGGTGACGCGAGCGAGGAGAACGCCGTCGGCCGCGTCGTGCGCGTGCGCGAGCGACGCGCTCGCCATCTCGCGATCGTCGAAGCGGAGATCGAGGACGACTCCGGCACCTTCGTCGCCAAGTGGTTCGGGCGTAGGTACCTTCTGGGCACGTTGAAGGCGGGCATGCGCCTCTTCGTGCGCGGCCGCGCGCAGCGAACGCTCGCCGGCGCCGCAATGAACGTCGCGGCGCATAAAGTGCTCGCCGAAGACGAGCCCTACCGCGGCGAAGTCGTCCCCGTCTACTCCGCGAGCAAGGCGCTCGCGTCGCGTAAGATCCGTCAAGTCGTGCAGCGCAATCTGCCCAAGCTGCTCGAGCTCGCCGGCGACGACCCGCTACAGCCGGAACTTGCGACGGAGCGGGGCTTCGCGCCGCTACGCGAATCGTACCGCAGCATGCACGCCCCGCAGTCGCCGGAAGAGGCGGCGAAAGCGCGCGAGCGTTTCATCTTCACGGAGTTTCTCGCGCTCGCGCTCGCCGCGCAGATCAAGCGCCGCCAACGCGAAGCCGGGCACGACGCGCACGCGCTGCGGGCGCCGCCCGGCCTGCTCGAAGAGTTCGAACGCGAGCTGCCGTTCGAACTCACGCGCGCGCAGCGCCGCGTCATCGCGGAGATTTGGGACGACATGGGCAGCGACGCGCCGATGAACCGCCTCCTGCAGGGCGACGTCGGCAGCGGCAAGACGCTCGTCGCAGCCGCTGCGGTCGTGCTCGCCGCGCGCAACGGCGTGCAATCGGCGTTGATGGCGCCGACCGAGATCCTCGCGTCGCAGCACGCCGCGAAACTCGCTCCGCTCCTCGTTCCGTTCGGCATCGCCGTCGAAGCCGTCTTCGGCAGCCAGGGCGCGAAGGCGCGCGCAAGTGCCGTCGGCAGGCTCGCAAGCGGCGAGGCGGCGCTCGCCGTCGGCACGCACGCGCTGCTCACGGAGGGCGTCGAGTTCGAGCGCCTGGGCCTGGTGGTCATCGACGAGCAGCACCGCTTTGGCGTGGAGCAGCGCGCGCGGCTGCGCGCGAAGGGCGCGGCGCCGCACACGCTGCACATGACGGCGACGCCCATCCCGCGCACGCTCGCGCAGTCGGCCTACGCCGATCTCGACATCTCAACCGTCGACGAACTCCCGCCCGGCCGAACGCCGATAGAGACCTATCACCTGCGCGCGAGCCGTCTGCACGAAGCCTACGCGTTCGTGCGCAAGAACGTGGAACTCGGCCACCAGGCGTACATCGTCGCGCCCGCGATCGACGAATCCGAGACCGAGCTCACGAGCGTCGTCGCCGAAGCGGAACGCCTGCAGAAGGAGGTCTTTCCGGATCTGCGCTTGGGTTTGCTGCACGGCCGCAAGACGCCGCGCGAAAAGGAAGCGGTGATGGAACGCTTCAAGCGCGGGGAGTTGCACGTGCTCGTTGCGACGACCGTCGTCGAAGTGGGCGTCGACATCCCGAACGCAAGCATCATGGTCGTTCTCGACGCGCACCGTTACGGGCTCGCGCAGCTGCACCAACTGCGCGGCCGCGTCGGCCGCGGCGCCGCGAAATCGTACTGCCTGCTCGTCTATCCCGACGATTTCGCCGAAGGTCCCGCGCGCCTCGAGATCCTGCGCCGCAGCACCGACGGCTTCGAGATCGCGCAAGCCGATCTCGAATTGCGCGGCGCCGGCAACCTCGCGGGAACGCTGCAGGCCGGCAAGATGGATTTCCGCTACGGCGACCTCATCCGCGATTTCGCCGTCTACGAACGCGCCCGCTCGACCGCCGCAAAGATCGTAGAAGAAGACCCAAGCCTGAGCCGGCCCGCGCACGCTCCGCTGCGCACCCTCCTGGACTCGGAACCCAGCGCCCGCGCCATGCTCCTCTCATCCTAACCCCCCCGGCACCTGCGTCACCCCGAGCGTGTCGAAGGTTGTCCATACTACGACCTGTGTGTTACAATATCCGTATGGCAACGACTGAAACACTCTCTGTCCGGCTCGACGCACAGACCCGCCGCGTCTTGGCTGAAGCCGCCCCGACGCACAATGCCGCTGGGGCCTCAGCGCTGGCTCGGGACATTCTCGAGCAATGGGTCGCCCGTACCCTCGCGGAGCAACGGAGCGCCAGCATCGATCGCGCCGTCAGCTACCTTCGCGACCATCCGGATGGCTGGGGCGATAATCCCGCGGATTTCTTCGCGCCTAGCGGACCCGACGCGTGAAGGCCGGGCAGATCGTGATGGTTGATTGGCGTGACGCGCTGCCGGGTTCGGGCGAACCAAACAAGCAGCGGCCTGCGGTTGTCGTTGGGTCGCCGCGCTTCTTTGATGGCGGGATTCCATTTGAGATTGTCGTGCCGCTCACCGGGGAGGACGCTCTTGCTCTCGTCGGCGCATCGCTTCGCATTCTGCCGGCGCCCGGCAATGGCTGCACGAAACCGTGTTATGCCCTTGCGTGGAACGTGCAAACGGTACCGCACCGGCGGATCGCCGAAACGGCTTCGCACGTGACGAGGGAGGAACTCGCCCGCATTCGAGCGCAGGTCGTGGCGTGCGTTGAGGCGACGAGCACGTGACTTCTTCCAGCCGGCTTAACGCGAGCGCGGGCGACGTATTCGATAATGACCTCGGTCAATAACCCGAAGTTCGTCAAAGATGATCTCCCTGTCCGCCTTGTCATCCTGAGCTTGTCGAAGGGCCCTCGAAGGGCACCTTGGCTCGCCGGAAGGGCCGGTTCGACGAGCAAGAGAGCGCGTTAAACCCCACCGAGCGTTTGGTTCTAAGGCAAGTCTGATTTATTGACCTCAAGCTCGGGCGGTCGGGCAGGACGTGACCTTTTGAGCGACCATCGTGTTTTTCGAGCCCTCACCCACCCGTGTGGGGAGCGAATTTTCCGCGTTTTGCGATGTCGAGAGACAGCTACGCCGTAGAAAGGCGCAGCAATTTCTTGCGAACCATGAAAAGATTCGAAAGGGCGAATAGGACGTTGAGGCAATTGTCGTTCCTAGCAAGGCCGCGGTAACGGACCTTCCTGAAGCCAAAGAGTCCCTTGACCGTACCAAAGATGTGCTCCACGCGCGAGCGCGTGGACGAGTTCCGCCTGTTCGTCTCTTTATCGCGATCGGTCAACGGACGATTGCGATATGCACGCTTGTTGATGAATGCGCGCGCTCGTGGCGATTTCTCGCGGATCGCCTCGGTCTTGCCGACGTAGGCTGAGTCGCCGTACACCCGTGTTTCCTTCCCATGAAGCAACTGGGGAAGTACCGCGCTGTCATGAACGTTTGCCGCCGTTGCAACGATCGTATGCACGATCCGATGGCGGCTATCGACACCGATGTGCGCCTTCATACCGAAGTACTACTGGTTGCCTTTCTTGGTTTGGTGCATCTCCGGATCGCGCGCTTTCTCTTCGTTCTTCGTCGAGCTCGGCGCGTTGATGATCGTCGCATCGACAATCGTGCCCCCGCTCACGACGATGCCGCAGTCGGCCAGATGGCGGTTCACCTCGGCAAAGAGCGTCTTGCCGGGTTCATGCTTCTCGATGAGGTGGCGAAAATTACAGACGGTCGTCTCGTCGGGCACTCCGGCTTCACCCAGGTCGATTCGCGCGAACGCGCGCATCGAAAGCATGTCGTAAAGCGCCTCTTCAACGCCAGGATCGCTGAGGTTGAACCGGTGCTGGAGAAAATAGATACGGAGCATGCGCTCCAGCTCGATGGGCCGTCGCCCAACGCCATCCCCCTTGAAATAGAACGGCTTGACTATCTGCCGCAAGCGCTTCCAGGGAATAATGAGATCCATCTCTCGCAAGGATTTCTCGCGTCGCGTCACCTTCGAATGCCGCTCGAAGCCGGTTGTCGCAAACGTCATTTGCTCGCGCATACTCATGCACAAATTGTAACACAACCACGCGAATTAATCAGAGTTGCCCTAGACCTCCACAGATCTCCGCGCGCGAAAGCGCGCGGCTCCATTGAAGCAGGGCGATGAGGTTGTGTACGGCGATTCGTACTGGATCTCCGCGCGCGAAAGCGCGCGGCCCCCGAACCGATGGTTCGACTTGCCGAGAGTCTCGCGAACGGCCGGAATCGTCCGGCAGCGGCTCGAAAGGAACGGTCATATGGGGTTTCCGGTTGTCTAGGCTGTAACGGAGGTAACGGTGCGGATACTGCGGGTATTTTGCGCGACGGTATGTTTCTCGCTCATTGGAGCACAAATCGCAGAGGCGCAAGCGCCAAAGACTGACGTCATGATCGTCGGCGTCTCGCACTTGGTTGCTAGGCGCGACATCCACAACAGCGTCTACACGGATAGCCCGCTCTCGGCAAAGCGGCAAGCGCAGATCGATGAGATCGTCGCCCGTCTCGCGCGTTTTCACCCGACCAAAGTGCTGATCGAGGCTCCGTTCGGAGATCGAAAATATCCCGACCAATACCGCGAGTATCTCGCGGGACGGTTCACGCTTGGCGCGAACGAAGTATACCAATACGGATTCAAACTTGCCGCGCGATCCGGCAACAGGACGATCTACCCCGTCGATACGTGGGGACCATCAATCTATGAAGACAATTCCCCCTCCGGAAAGCGCATCGATGCGTATCTCACGAAGCATTTCAACAGTGTGAGAGATGCGGAGTCCGATGCCAGCATCGCACGGGACCATTACTTGCAGTTGCACGGTACGTACCTCGACGAATTGCGCTACCTTAACACCGACAGTGCGATCCGGGCGAATGCTTCCTGGTACGCCATTTTCGCCGGAACGGGGCGCGAAGCCGACAATGCGGGGGCTTCGTACGTGGCGCAATGGTATACACGAAATTGTTACATCTTTTCGAATATCCTCAGCGTTATTCGTCCCGGCGATCGAGTAGTCGTGCTCATGGGACAAGGCCACGAATACCTGCTCCGTGAGTTCGTCCGCCTCAACCCGAACCTGACGTACGTGAACCCGCTGCGATACTTGAGATAGCATCGCGGGTGGAAACGTCGCGGCCCATCGAAGCCGATCGCGTGGCTAGCGGGCCCAGGCGCGCTGCGCTTTGCGCATAGCCGTCTCCAAACGGGCGCGTTTCCAAGCGCGGCCGGACCAGCGGTCGCCATCGGCCTCCAGCCGCTTGCGCGCATTGGCAATGGTCCACTGCGCCGCCAGTGCTTGCGGGCGCGTGCGCTTGCCCCGCAGCTCCTCGAGCTCGGCCCAGTCCAGCGGCATCGAAACCGGCGCGCGGTCGCGCGCGCGCACGACATAAGGCGGCACCACCGTCTTGCCGCGCCCGATCTGCGCGTAGTCCAGGTAAACGGCGGCCGGTGGGCGCTTGCTGACGGCGCGTTCCATCGTCGTAAGGTGCGGCAGTCGCGCGGCGACGTGCCGGACGGTGATCTCGGCTAACGCGCGCACCGTCTCGTAGGAGTACCCGGTCTCCAGCGGGATGACGACGTGCAGGCCGGAGCCGCCCGAGGTTTTCACCAGGGACGGCAGGCCTATCTCCGTCAAACTCTCGCGAAACGCCAGCGCCACGCTCGCCAGCGTACCCGTTGTCGTGCGCTCGCAAGTGTCCAAGTCGAAGAGCGCGTAGTCGGGCGAATCCGTTGTGGGGACGCGCGAATACCACACGTGCAAAGTGATAGCCGCCAGATTCGCGCACCACGCGAGCGCGGCTTCGTCGTTGCACAGCAGGTAGGCGACCTCGCGCGAGCTCTCGTCCGCCGCTAGCGATACCGTCGGGATCCAATCCGGCGTGAAACGCGGCGCCTTCTTTTCGAAAAACGAGGGCTGCTCGATGCCGTCGGGCCACCGCTGCAGCGTGAGCGGCCGGTCTTTCAAATGGGGAATCAGCCATCTCGCCACACTGCGATAGTATGCGATCAGATCGCCTTTGGTGTAACCGTCGCGTGGCCAGAGAACTTTTTCGAGGTTCGAAAACGTCAGCGTCCTGCCGACGACCGCCGCCGTCTGCGTAGAGCGCGGCATGCCTACGCGATCCGATCGCCGTGCACGGAACGCTCGCTCACGCAGTTGCGCGGATCCTTCTCGATGTCGTACGCCGGATCGGCGTACTCGTCGTGGCCTTTGATCAGCAGCCAGGGATCGCCGCTCTCGCCGCTGCGCCGCTTGATGCGCACCAGCGCGAACTCACCACGCATCTTCTTGCCGCGCAGCACGAACGCGATCTTGCCTTTGCCGATCTCAGCGGCCGGGTCGCTCCCCTCGGAGAGCGCATAGGTTCCCTTGTCCCAAACGATCACTTCGCCCGCGCCGTAGTTGCCCTTGGCGATGGTTCCTTGGAAGCGGCGGTACTCCAGCGGATGGTCCTCGACGTGCATTGCCAAGCGCCGGTCTTTGGGGTCGAGCGACGGGCCTTTGGGGATCGCCCACGATTTTAGAACGCCGCCGGCCTCCAGGCGAAAATCATAGTGCAGATGACTTGCCCGATGCTTTTGAATAACGAACCGCAGCCGGCGAGCGCGCGTAGATTGCATCGCTGTCGGAGCGATTCGACGATCGGCTGGCGTTTCCTCAATCGCGTCGTCGTGGGATGCCACGACGGCGCGGCCGCTATGGTGAGGTTTGCGCGGGGTCGCTAATGACGGCCTCGCCCGACGGGGTTCCGCACGTGAAGGATGCGCCGACCAAGGCCGACGATGCCGGATTGGCCGGATCGTAACACGTCTTGACGCCCTTCGCGGCGAATCCGGTGAACTCGTCCTTGCTTCCAAAAGAGGCTTGCACGGTGTACTTGCGCGAGGCGACGATATACCTGTAGACGACGACGTATTGGTCCGTCTGCTCGTCCGACTGGCTTTGATCCTGCACGGTCATTCCGGCCACGATCGTAACGGGCGCCTGCGACGTCATCGTTTTGATCGCCGCATCGTGGCTGCGGATCGCCCAGAGGACGAGCAACACCACTCCGCCCACAACGAGCACCGTGAGTAGCGTGAACAAAACGGTTTGGCGACGCATGAAGGCCTCTTTCGAAACGCGCGGCGGCTCGCCAATCCTAACCGACAGTCCGGTTGCTTGTCAATGCGGCGCGGCGCGGGGCGCGCGTCCGCTCACCGTTACGCGCGCTGCACGCAGCGCTATAATAGCCAGGTATGCTGATCGGACGAATTTTCGGAATCCCGGTTCGGGTTGACGCCAGTTGGCTGGTGGTCTTCGTGCTCTTCGCGTGGATGCTGGCCTCCGGCGCCGGCCCGTTTGCCGGGCTCCCGGCGCCGTGGAGGCTGCTCGCGGCGGTTCTCACCGTGCTGGCCGTCTTTGCTTGCATCGTGATCCATGAGACGGCGCATGCGCTGGTCGCGCGCCGGTTCGGGATCGCGGTCGGCGGGATCACGCTGTTCGTCTTCGGCGGCGTCTCGCAGATCGAAACGCCACCCGACCAGCCCGTCCAAGAGGCTGCGGTCGCAGCGGCGGGTCCGCTGGCCAGCATCGTCCTGGGTTTGCTGCTGGGCCTGGCAGCCACGCTGGCCGTTCCGTCGCCGGCGCTGCATGAAGCCCTGCTCTATCTGGGCGGGCTCAATCTCTTGCTCGCCGCGTTCAATCTTCTGCCGGCCTACCCGCTCGATGGCGGCCGCGTGCTGCATGCGGCGCTGCTTGGGATGACCGGGAGCCGGGATCGCGCAACCGCGATCGCGGTTGGGGTGAGCACCGCGATGGGCGCGATGATGCTCGGAGTAGCCCTGCTGTTGTTCTTTGCGGGAGACATCGTGCAGGGGATTTGGATCGGCCTGCTCGCATGGTTTATCATGGGTGCGGCTAGGGCGGAGCGCGCGAGCGACTTGACTCTTGGACACCTGGGTGCGGCGCGGGCCGGCGACGTGGCCGACCCGCCGGAAAGCGGTACCGCTCCGCGGGTTAGCTGCGCTCAGGCGCTCGAGCAGATGATTCGCACCTCCCATCGCGCGCTGGCGGTAAACGCAGACGGGCATTTGAGCGGTCTGGTAACGCTGAGCGACTTCGCGAAGCTCGAAGGCCGCGATCCGGCGAACACACCGGTTTCAGTTATTATGACCCCGCGCCCGGAGCTCCGAACCGTGACGCCGGAGGTGCCCGCCGTCGAGGCCTTCCGGACTCTGGCAAGTTCGCGGTTTCATCAACTGCCGGTCGTCGACGGAGGCGATCGTCTCGTTGGTTTCATCACGCGCGCGACGGTACTTCGTTCGCTAGAAGTACGCGTAGAAGCGTTGCGGAAGAAGAGCCCGTGAGGCCTTCGACCGGCGCCTCTGTCTGGGCGGCGTAGCCATAGCGCGTAACATACTAGGCGAAAGGAGGCGACGTGACCACCCAACCCCTTGAGATCCGTATGGCCCACCTCGAAGGAGGCTACGAGCAGATCGACCGGCGCCTCGGCGCGGTCGAATCTCGCCTCACCACACTCGACCAGAAGATGGAGACGCGCTTTACGGGCCTCGATCAGAAGATCGACGGGGCTCGCGAATCCCTTACGAGCAAGATCGACGGTCTGCAGTGGCGCACGACCGCGCTCGTCGTCGGCACCTGGATCACCACGATCCTCGCGGTGCTATTCCACCGCTGAGGTGCGCGCCATCGCCCGGGGCAGGTTGCCAGGGCGCTCGAGCCGTCCGAGTGCGACGGGAAGCCAGCGGTGCGATTGCATATCTTAGCGCGGGATGAAGGACGGCAAGGCGAGTCCGAAAGGCATCATGGCGCTCGCGGCGCTCGGGGTCGTGTTCGGCGACATCGGAACCGATCCGTTGTACGCGTTTCGCCAGTGCTTCCACAATGGC
>JAJYFL010000024.1 GCA_021790935.1 bacterium | reverse complement strand
AACTGCAGCGCGGTGCCGAGCGCGAGCGTATAGTCGATGTAGTAGAACGGCAACGAGTAGATGTGCTGCTGCTGTTGCCAGTAGCCACCGTGGCGCAGGTGCTCGATGTCGCCGTAGCGTCGCCACGGAAGATAGAGCGCCTCGACTTGTTTCCAGAAGCCGTGACGTTCGGCGGGCGTGGCATCGGGACGTTCGTAGACGAGGTGCTGGAAGTGGTCTACGGCCGCGCCGTACGGCAAGAACGCGATCGAGGAGGAGAGGTGCTGCAAGCGGTAGCCCTGCGCGTCGCTACCGAAGAAATGCCCCAGTTGCGGCCATGCGAGAAACTCCATCGACATCGAATGAATCTCGCAGGCTTCGGCGGTCGGCCAGAGATAGTCGGAGACAGGCATCGCGCGGCTCGAATAACATTGGAATGCATGGCCCATCTCGTGGAGCAGGACGTTTACGTCGTGGGTGCTGCCGTTGAAGTTCGCGAAGACGTAGGGAAGCCCGTACGTTGGAAACGACGTGCAGAAACCCCCGCCGGCCTTTCCGTCACGCAGCTGCAGGTCGAGCATGTTACCGTCGGTCATGAAGGCTGCGAAGCTACCGAGCTCGGGATGCATCGCTGCGAATGCGTTGCGCGCAGCCGTCAGCATGCGGGCGAAATCGCCCGGCGGTTTGGGCGAGCCGGCGCGATCGTAGATCTGTTCGTCCCAAAGCATCACCTCGTCGATGCCGAGTTCGCGGGCCTGGGCGCGGTGGATCCGCTCCGCGAGCGGTACGATCTCGCGAACGATCTCGTTGCGGTAGCGTTCGACGTCGGCGGGGCCGTAATCGGTGCGCGTAAGGCGCCGGTATCCGAGTTCCACGAACGTCGCGAAGCCGAGCTGTTGCGCCATCTCGTGCCGGACGCCGACGAGCCGGTCGTAAAGGGCATCCAGACGCGGACGCTGCTGCCCGTAGAAATCCCACTTGACTTGTGCTGCGGCGCGGCGCACGCCGCGGTCGGGATGCTCGCCGAACTTTCCGAGGGCCGAAAGGTTGAGACGCTCGCTTTGAAATTCGAAGCTCGCCTGTGCCAGGAGCGCGGTGTACTCGTCGACCAAATTCGCTTCGCGGACGACCAGGGCTTCGATCGACGGATCGTAGGCCGTAACGTCGGTCTCCCAGCGGGCGAAGACGTAGTCACCGAGCTCCCGCTCCAGATCCTTGCGCAACGCGCTTGCGAGAAACGCACGCTTGATTTCGGCGTCCAGCCCCGTGACTTTCGGCTGCAGCTCGTTGCTGCGATCCACGGCCGCCTTATAGGCGGCGTCTCGCGTATCTTGCCGGAACCGCAGCTCGGTGAAGGCCGACCACGTCGAAAAGCGCCGCCGCAGCGCATCCCAGGCGCTGAAGAGCGCAAGCCAGTCTGCGAGCGTTGCAGCGCGCGCGCAGCTCGTTTGAAGGTTCGCATAGGCTTCGAGCAGCGCTGCGAGATCGGGCTCGTCGACCGTTATGTCGGAGAAACGGGAGGCGGGGAGCAGAGCGGCGGGCGCAGCGGGCATACCCAGAGGTACACCGTTGGCACCCGCCTCCCTGCGAATGGCGGCCGACCGCTACGACGCCGGGGGCGCCGCCGGTGCGGGGCGCCGAACGAGCAGATTGAGGATCGCGAGAATCACCGCGGCAGCGAGCAGGAGCCAAATGTTTTTCGCAGCCGTAAAGAGCGCGATGCCCAGTGCCGAGTCCAGCGAATATGCGCCCGGCCCGGAAAAGGCGAGCGCGATGGAGCCGGCCACGATCATGGCGTTGAGTTCCCAGCCGTTGTTCGATGCCCAGAAGCCGTTCTTGACATGGACGCTGAAGATGGCGACCAGCATGACCATCACGATGAGCGCGGGCCCGACGGCTCCAAGCAAACCCAGGGCCATCAGCAGCCCACCGCCGAACTCGCCCAGACCCGCCGCCAACGCGAAAGCCGCGCCCGGCTTGTACCCCAGGCTCTCCATCCAGCCGCCGGTCCCTTTGATTCCGTACCCTCCGAACCAGCCGAAGAGTTTTTGCGATCCATGTGCCGCGAGCGCGAGCCCGATGATCAGCCGCGCGAGCAGAAGTCCCGTATCCACAGTGTTCCCATCCTCACAGACGTTGCGCCAGTAACTTACTTATGGTAGCCTTATGCCGAGAAGTATACGAACCGAGCCTCGTGATGTCAACTAGCCAGCCCACCAAAGCAAACCCGCCGTCCGACGCGCGAGCGCCGCTCTGCCCGCGGTTTCATCGCGCCGTCGAACTGATCGGGCGGCGCTGGACCGGCGCGATCGTCCAGCGGCTGCTCGACGGGCCGTTGCGCTTCAACGAATTGCTGTGCGCGATACCCGGCATCTCCGATCGCCTGCTGACGGAGCGCCTTCGCGAGCTCGAGGCGGCGGAGATCGTGCGGCGCGAGGTGCAGCACGGATCGCCGGTACGCGTTACCTACGGCCTGACGCGGCGCGGCGTAGAACTTGGCCCGGCGTTGAACGAGATAGGACTCTGGGCGGAGCGCTGGATAGCCGGTCCGCTCTAACGACGAGGTTGCCGATCGTGCTTGCATCTCCCGTCCGTCGCCTGGCGGCGGCGCTCTTGTTCGCTTCTCCGCTGCTCTTAGCACCCGTGGCCGCGGGAGCCGGCGAGGTGGCGCGCCTCGCGGCGCCGGTCTTCGGGGACCTGCGCTACCGCTGGATCGGTCCGGCCGTGATGGGCGGGCGAATCGACGCGGTTGCCGGGGTGCCCGGCGATCCGAACCTCATCTATCTCGGCCACTCCTCGGGCGGGCTCTGGAAGTCGGAGAACGGCGGGCTTTCGTTCGCATCCGTCTTTGCGGCGGGCACTTCGACCGCGGTCGGCGCGGTCGCCATAGATCCGCGAAACCCGCAGGTCGTCTACGCCGGCACGGGTGAGGGTTTTCCGCGCAACACGGCCGATGCCGGGGACGGTATTTGGAAGACGCGCAACGGTGGCAAGACCTGGCAGTATCTCGGGCTGCGCGCCTCGGGTTCGATCGCTAAGATCGCGATCGACCCGCAGGACGACCGCGTCCTGCTTGCTGCCGTGATGGGCACGGAGTTCGCACCGAGCACCGAGCGGGGCATCTACCGCAGCACCGACGGCGGAGCGCATTGGGTGCGCGTGCTGTATGTGAACGATACCACCGGCGGCAGCGACGTCGCGTTCGACCCGAAGAACGGGAACGTCGTCTATGCGGGGACGTTCGATTACCTCCGCAAGCCGTGGACGATGCGGAGCGGCGGCCCGGGTAGCGGGCTCTACCGCTCGGTCGATGCCGGCCGGACGTGGACGCGCCTGACCGATCCGCGCCTGCGCAACGGCCTCCCGGCCGGCCCGATCAATCGCGTCGGCGTCAGCGTCTGCGCCGGCGACCCGCAGGTCGTCTACGCGTTCGTGCCGGTAAGGCACGGGATGCTCTATCGAACGACCGACGGCGGGCGAGAGTGGACGCTGCAAAACGCGAGTTACGGCATAAATTTCCGGCCGTTCTATTTCTCACAGGTGCGATGCGATCCGAGGGATGCGAACCGCGTGTACGCCGTCGCGGGCGCGCTCATGGTTTCGGCCAACGGCGGGAAGACGTTTCGCGATATCGGGGGCGGAGGCGACAACCACGACCTATGGATCGATCCGCGCAATGCGCGGCGACTGCTCGACGGCAGCGATATGGGATTCCATTTTTCGGTCGACGGCGGCAAGACGTGGAGTTACGACGACGTCGTGCCGTTCGACCAGGTCTATCGCGTCGGCTACGACATGGCGGTGCCGTATCACGTCATGGGCGGCATGCAGGACCAC
Organism: bacterium; assembly: GCA_021790935.1. GTDB lineage: Bacteria > Vulcanimicrobiota > Vulcanimicrobiia > Vulcanimicrobiales > Vulcanimicrobiaceae > JAJYFL01. Next base: position 11,435 of record JAJYFL010000024.1, on the reverse strand, counting down.
GAAGTCTGGTGGGGGCCGAACACGAAGTTGAGCCTCGAGGACGGCGTCGGAAACGGCGATTGGCTCGACATCTCCGATTGGGGAGACGGCCAGTACGCCATGGCCGATCCGAACGATCCCAACACGGTCTACGAAGACACGCATTTCGGGGATCTCGTACGGTTGAACATGCGCACGGGGCAGCGACGCTACATCTCGCCGCAGCCGATCGTCGGTTTTGGCGGCGACGCCGCTACCTACGCGTACCGCTTCAATTGGAGTGCGCCGCTGCTCATCTCCCGCTTCGATTCGCACGTCGTGTATTTCGGCGGGAACGTCCTTTTCGAAACCAAGAACCGCGGCAGTTCGTGGAACGTCATCAGCCCCGATCTCACGCACTGCAAACCCGGGGAGCTCGGGCCGAGCGGTGGGCCGATCACCTACGACGATACGAATGCCGAGACCTATTGCACCATCTATTCGATCGCGCAGGACGCAAGAGACCCCAACACCTTATGGATCGGGACCGATACCGGTCATCTCGACATCACGCGCGATGGGGGCAAGAGCTGGACCGACGTCACCGGCAACCTTCACGGCCTACCGCCCGGCGGCCGTATCTCGTCGATCGCGGCTTCACCGACGCAGCCGGGCACCGCGTATGCGGCAATCGACCGCCACCGTTCCAACGACTACGCCCCGTACGCCTACGCGACCTTCGACTACGGCAAGACGTGGACGAACGTCTCGCGCGGCCTACGGTCGTACGTTCACGTCGTGCGCGAGGACCCGCGCAACCCGAACGTCTTGTACGCCGGCACGGAGAGCGGGACTTTCGTTTCGCTCGATCGCGGCGCGCATTGGACCGATCTGCGGCTGGGCCTGCCGCACGTTCCGGTCTACGATCTCCGGGTGCAGCCGCGCGACAACGATCTGATTCTCGGTACGCACGGCCGGGGCTTCTACATCCTCGACGACCTTACGCCGATTGCGCAGTTGGGAACGGCCCTGCGGCACGCCGTGTACGTCTTCCCGCCGATGCCGGCATTGCGGTACGCATATACTCTTTACACCGAGCACGGGCGAGGTGCTTTCGTCGCTCAAAATAAACCCTACGGTGCGCTCATCTCGTTCTATCTTGCGTTTGCCCCGCCGGCGATCGCCAAGGCCAAGCCGATGGTAGAGGTGCGGATCCTCGATGCTGCCGGAAAGTTGGTCGACGAGTTCGCAACGAGCGCGCATGCCGGAATCAACCGAACGGCCTGGAACCTGCAGATGCTTCCTCCGTCGGGAAGGAAGACGGTGCAGGATCCGCGCGCGTATTACGTTTTCTACCCGATGAAGATCACCGGGCCCGAGGTGCTGCCCGGACGGTATACGGTGCAGATCGCGACGGAGGGGCGCACGGTCGCTGCGCCGCTGATCGTGCGGATGGCACCGAACGATCCCGCAACGCTCGATCGTTTGCGCGCCCAGCAACGCGCCCTGTTGGAGTTGGATGCGATCCAGGAGCGCGCCGAAGTGGCGATCGTGCGGCTCGCCGCGCGCAGAGCGGAGATCGTAAAGCGAGAAGCGGAGCATCTGCCGCAGATGGAGCGCACGCGCCTCGCGGGGCTCGCTCGAGCGCTGAACGCGCGGCTCGATACGCTGCGCAATCCGGAGCCGAGCGGCTACCGCAAGCCGGCCGAGCTCTCGGAGCAGGTCGCGTACCTGCGGGACACGATCGCGCAATACGAGGGTCCGCCGACGCGAACGCAAGCGCTGCTGATCGCGCGGTACCGCCGCGCCGTCGACGCCGCAGTCAAAGCGGCGGACCGCCTCTTGGATATGCCTCTGGAGCCGGCGAGCGTGCCGCGATGAGGGATCTCCTCGCGGGCGTTCGCGTCGTGGCGCTGACGACGAACCTGCCGGGACCGCTGGCCGCGGCGCGGCTGCGTTCGTTGGGTGCGGCGGTCACCAAGATCGAGCCGCTCGGCGGCGACCCGTTGCAGGCCGCATCGTCTGCGTGGTACGAACGAGTCTGTGCGGGGCTCGAGGTGGTGCGCTTGGACCTAAAGGCGCCGGCCGATCGCGAGCGCGCCGAGGCGGAGCTCTCGGCTGCGGACGTGCTGCTGACGACGATGCGCCCGCGTGCCCTCTGGCGCGTGGGGCTTGACTGGGAGGCGCTTCACGGGCGCTTTCCGAGGTTGTGTCACGTCGCGATCGTCGGCGAGCGCGCGCCGCACGGCGATCGTGCGGGCCACGATCTGACCTATCAGGCGCGCGCCGGTTTGGTCGCGCCGCCGGCGCTGCCTACGAGCGTATACGCGGACATGCTTGCGGCCGAGAGCGCCGTCACGGCGGTGCTCGCGGCGCTCTACGCGCGCGAGCGCACCGGCAGCGCCGCCTTCGAGGAGATCGCGATCGCCGATTGCGCGGGCCGCTGCGCCGACGCCGTGCGCTACGGCGTCACGAGCCGGGGCGGCCCGCTGGGCGGCGGCCTCTCGACGTACGCGCTCTATGCGAGCGCCGACGGTTGGATCGCGCTTGCGGTGCTGGAGCCGCACTTTCGAGAGCGCTTGGCCGCCGCATTGGGCAGCGATCGCACGGACGCGGCGTGGCTGCGCGAGCGCTTTGCAGAGCATCCGTCGGCGCATTGGGATGCCCTCGCAGAACGCTACGGCATTCCGCTTGCGCCGGTCGCCGAGATTGCGGGGTCCGCGTGAGGGAAGCGGTTATCGTAGACGCGGTGCGCACGCCCGCCGGAAGACGCGGTGGCAAACTGAAGGACTGGCACGCGGTCGACCTCCTGGCGCACGTGCTGCAGGCGCTCGTCGCCCGCACGGCGATCGATCCCGCAGCGGTGGAGGACGTGATCGCCGGCTGCGTGAGCCAGGTCGGCGAACAGTCGCTCAACGTCGCGCGCAATGCGCTTCTCGCGGCGGGCTTTCCGGAGAGCGTGCCGGGAACGACGGTCGACCGGCAGTGCGGCTCCAGCCAGCAGGCGATTGCATTTGCCGCGCAAGGTGTCGCGAGCGGCGCGTACGACGTCGCGATTGCCTGCGGGGTAGAGAGCATGACTCGCGTGCCCCTGGGCTCGAGCTGGCTGCAGGGGCCGGGGAAGCCCTTCGGCCCGGCGATGGAGCGCCGTTACGGCGGCGCTCTCGTCGATCAGGGTACGAGCGCGGAGTTGGTGGCGCAGAGCTGGGGATTGACGCGGGAGGATCTCGATGCATACAGTCTCGAGAGCCACCGGCGCGCCGCTCGCGCCGCCGCCGAGGGCCGCTTCGTCTCGCAAATCGCGAGCGTTCCCGTTCGCGGGGAGGACGGCAGCGTCGAAGCGTTTCAGGACGACGAGGGCGTGCGCCAGGATACGAGCCTCGAGAAGCTGGCCTCGTTGAAGCCGGCTTTCAAAAGCGACGGGGTCGTTACCGCCGGGAACTCCTCTCAGATCAGCGACGGGGCGGCGGCGGTTCTCGTCTGCGAGCGTGAGTTCGCACGGCGTCACGGGCTGCGCGCTCGCGCGCGGTTCGTCTCGTTCGCGGTGGTTGGAGACGATCCGGTCTACATGCTGACCGCGCCGATTCCCGCGACCCATAAGGTGCTCGAACGCGCGGAGCTCAACCTCGACCAGATCGACGCAATCGAGATAAACGAAGCCTTCGCAAGCGTGGTTCTCGCATGGCAGCGCGAGCTTGGCGCCGACCTTTCCAAGACTAACGCGAACGGAGGAGCCATCGCGATGGGTCACCCGCTCGGTGCGACCGGCGCGCGCCTCGCTACGATCCTGCTCAACGAACTGGAACGGCGCGGCGCCCGCTACGGCTTACAGGTCATGTGCGAAGGGGGCGGGATGGCAAATGCCGCCATCATCGAACGGCTTTGACCGCAACGATTGGAGAAGAAGAACGTGGAACTCAACGGACGGACATTCATCGTAACGGGCGGCGCATCGGGCCTGGGCGCGGCCTGCGTGGCGGAGTTCGCACGCGCCGGTGCGAACGTCGTGATCTGCGACGTCAGCGAGCGCGGCGCTGCGCTCGCCGGCGATCGCGTTCGCTTCGCGCGCACCGACGTAACCGACGAAGCGCAGGTGCGAGCGGCCGTGCGAATGGCGCGCGACGAGTTCGGCGCCTTGCATGGCCTCGTGAATTGTGCGGGTGTCGCGACGGCGGAGCGCGTTATCGGCCGCGAAGGCCCGCAGCCGCTGGAACGCTTTGCCGGGGTCGTCAAGGTAAACCTGATCGGAACCTTCAACGTCATTCGTTTAGCGGCTGCCGAGATGCTGGAGCGTGAGGTTGGCGCCGGAGAGGATCGCGGCGTGATCGTCTGTACGGCATCGGTCGCCGCTTACGACGGTCAAATCGGCCAAGCCGCCTATGCGGCCTCGAAGGGCGGCGTCGCCGCGCTGGTATTACCGCTGGCTCGCGAGTTTGCGCAGCATCAGATTCGGGTGATCGGCATCGCGCCCGGCATCTTCGATACGCCGATGCTTGCGGGATTGCCGCAGGCGGCTCGCGAGTCGCTCGGCAAGCAGACGCCCTTTCCCGCGCGCTTGGGGCGGCCGCAGGAGTACGCGGCGCTCGCTCGGCACGTGGTCGAGAATCAGATGCTCAACGGCGAGGTGATTCGGCTGGACGGCGCCATCCGGTTGGCGCCGCGATAGCCGCGAAACTCCGGAACCGAACTCGCACGAGGTGCGTTTCACGATTATGCCCCCATCGACCGGCAGAGTAACGCGACTGCTGGCGGCCGCAGCGTTTGCAGCCGCGCCACTGCTGTTCGCGGCACCGGCGCAAGCGATCGAAACGCCGCCGACGCCGTCACCGACGCGCGTACTCGGATTCATTCGCGGGGCGTTTCTATCGCACCGGCCTCCGCCGCCCTACGAGACCTATACTCTGGTGCGCTCGCAGAAGGCGGCCAACGGCTACCCGGATTACGCGAACAGTTACACCTACCATATTTGGGTGCGCACGCTCGACGATGCGGCGCTCGGCCGCAAGATCTACCGCGACGATTACGAAGGGCGGCTCACGTTTCTGCGGCCGGCGTTCAACGAGGACCGGGATCCGGGCCCGCCGACCGCCGACCTCTTCCAGCCGGCGCCGGCGCATCCGGAGCCCGTATCCGTCGTTCCGACACCCGAACCGACTCGCCATCTTCGCATTATCGGTTCGGTCGTGGCGTACAACGAGCCGGATTATCGCGTCGTCTCGCTTACGACCGAAGGTGACCTGCTGCACCTGGTGCTCGAACCGAAGCGCGATCCCAATCGCAATCGTTTGCGGCAACTATGGGTCGACAAAACGACCTACGAACTCAAGCGCGTGGTGGCCACGGATAAGCTCTTCATTCAGGGCGGACCGGTCTATCCCGTGCTCTTCACCATTACGGTGGGTTCGCTCGACGGGTATCCCGTCGTCACGCATATTCACGGTGTCGTCGGCGGCGGCTACGATGGAAACGGGGCCACCGTGAACTACGACTTCAAAGACATTACGTTTCCAAAGACGCTGCCGAGCTGGTATTTCGACCCGCGCACCTATGCCGCGCACCTGAACGACGCGCCCTAGGTCGTAGCGTCCTAGACCTTTCCGTGGCCTCGCGTTGCGAGGAAGTACTTTTCAAAGGCGAGCTTGGCCCAGTGTGCCTGCGGGCCGGGGATGATGAACTGCAGGTGGCGCGGCTCGAGCATGTGGTCGCCGACGATCATCATGCCCATATCGCCGGTATCCATGATGCAGTACGCGTGAATTAGGGAGAACGGCATCGAGCGATGCTCCGTCTCGCCGCGGATATCTGACGCGATGTTTGCGGCGGCGGTCTTCGCCATGACCTCGGATGGATAACCGGTCTTCGGCACGCCGCATGGAACGGGGGTCCCTCCTACTGGAGCCACGAACACCGCGACGCCAGCCGCGTAGATCTCCGGGCGCGTCAAATGCTGGTAGCCGTCGTTGACCTCGATGAAGCCGTTGGCGTTGCCCAACCCGGGCGTGTTGCGGACCGCGTCGACGCCGAGGAAACGCGGAATGATCATCGTGAATTTCGACGGCAGCTTCTCGCCGCTTTCGAGCAAGACTCCATCGGGCTGGACTTCTTTGATGGTCGCGCTGGTGCGCGACGCGATACCGTAGGTTTTGAAGAAGAACTCGGACATCTGCCGACCGTTCCCCAAGCCGCCGATACCGAAGTGGCCGAGGAACGGCTCCGCCGTCACGTAGGTCACCGGTGACTTTTCGAGCAGGTGGTGTTTCTTCAGCTGGTACCGGAGGTTGAAGAGGAACTCGTACGCCGCACCGAAGCAGGCCGCCCCTTGTGCCGCGCCGACGACGACGGGTCCCGGATCGCTCAGGAAACGTTCCCACGCTCGGCGCGTCTGATCGGCGTGGTCGATGGTGCAGATAGAGAGAGAGTTCTTCTCGGGGCCCAGGCCCGGAACGCTGTCGAAGTCGATCTTCGGACCGGTCGCGACGAGAAGATAGTCGTAGTCGATCGGGCCCGCGGTATCGGTAAGGACCTGCCGTTTGTCCAGATCGAAACCCGTGGCCGCCGCCTCGACGAACTCGATGCCTCGCTCGGCGTAGATCGGGCGGACGTCGAAGCTGACGTCCTTCTGGTCGCGCAAACCGAACGGATACCAGATCAGCGATGGGATGAAGACAAAGTCGTGCGACTTGGCGACGACGACGATGTCGTGCTCCGAGCCGAGCAAACCGTGCAACTCGATCGCACCCGTGTACCCGGCGAAGCTCGTTCCGATGATGGCGATCCGTTTACGTGACATTGGGTCCTCCGATTTCGACGCATGCCCGTCCCTAAAAGGTGCTCGCCCAGCGAGAAATCGAGGTGAAGACGGCATGAAGGGAGCGGGAAGGGGCTATGCCGCGGACCCTAACGCGCCTGCGGGTGCTCGGGCATAGCACGGGATAGGCCGCGACCGCCGGCGCGACGTCTTAGAGCCGGGGATCAATTGGTTCACTCTCAAGCGCCAAGACGCCAAACGCACACTCGTGGACGGCTCGCAACGGAGCTTTCTCAACAAAGCGATGCAGGGCTTCCATGCCCAAAGAAAACTCCGAGATGGCCAAGCGCCGTTTACGTGCGATGGCGCGCTCTCGCAATCGTTCCAGATTCTCCGGAAGCAGATATTCAGGTCCGTATATAATTCGAAGGTACTCCTTGCCACGGACCTTGAGCGCCGGCTGAAGCAACCCACGGCCGTCCCGAGCCAAGAAAGCCCGCGGCTTTACTACCATGCCTTCGCCGCCGGCATCGGTGAGCTGTTCCCACCACGCAACTGCAGTCTTAACATCCGCCTCGTCGTTCAAATCAACGGCGCGATGTGCGGTGGGCAACAATACGCCAAGGTCAGCACTGCATATCTCGGCAAGTGCGCTCATGTGCCAGAGATGGTCGCGGTCGTCGTGGACTCGACCTTCTGTGGCGAGGAGATGAAATGGCGCTAAGCGGAGATCGTCGACAGTTCGTACGGGGCGCACATATCGCTGATACGCGGCCGCGTATCGCCGTGCGGCATCGTACCGCGACTCTATTCGCGAAAGAAGGTCGTTAGCGGCGACTCCACGCCCTAGTGCTTGTTTTAGCGCAGCAGCGCTATCGCATAGATCCGCGACTGCCGCCTCGCCAACCGGCGCATATTGTTCGTCAACGAGTCCCTGGGCCTTGGCCGACCATGGCATGAGTTCGGCATCAATGCAAGCCCAGTCGGTCTCCATGCGCTTCCAGAAATCCACCGCAGACAGCGCGTCGCAAAGACGCCTTAGCAGAGCCTCTGTGAGCGGGGCTTCGGGGCCGGTGAAGAACGGCCGGCCGGTACGGGTTAGAATCGTGCCGCGCGAGCCCTCAATCCCAAAGCGCCTATGGGCAGCGTCGGTGTCCGAAGCGACCACGACGACCGCGCGACTACCCATGTGCTTTTCCTCAATAACGAGATGCTGCAGTCCGGCACGGCGGTAATAGGCGAACGCCTCATCGGGATGTTCGAGCAACGATTCTCTGCGGCTCGTTTCAGACGGCGACATGGTCGGCGGCAAATAGATAAGCCAGCGAGGGTCGGCGCAGAACCGGCTCATCACCTCAAGCGCCGCTGCAGCGTTTTCCTCGGGAATCGTTATCGCGCGATCGAAACGCGTTTCAATGCGGCGCTTACCCGAAACGTCTTCGATGTTGAGAATCTCGTCAGCGAGCTGTTGCGCGCTGGTCGACGTGTCGGTTACGGCTGCTAAGGGACGGACGGGATCGACGTATATTCGCCCAGCCGGAACGTCCACGATCTCGAGCTCCGGATAGCGAAGCGCCGTTAGACGGCCGCCATACACACAGCCTGTGTCAAGACAGATCGTCTTGTTCAACCATTCCGCCGATGGAACGGCCGTGTGTCCGTATGCCACGACCGCCTTCCCGCGATACTCGGCCGCCCAATTGTAGCGAACCGGAAGGCCGAACTCGTCTGTTTCGCCTGTCGTTTCCCCATATAACGCAAATTCGCGCACGGCGCGGGAACCCCGGCCGTGCATCTCTTCGCGCAGCCCGGCGTGCGCAACGACGAGATTCCCGCTGTCCAGCCAATAGTGGCTTCGCAGGTTCTCTATGAATGCGCGAACGGATTGCACAAACGGCGGTCGCTCGTCTTCGGGGAGGGCGTCGATTTGCGCCAGCGTTTCTTCCAGGCCATGCGACACGGTGACGTTTCGACCGTCGAGCTTACGCGCCAACTTATTTTCGTGATTTCCCTGCACGCAAAGTGCTGTGCCGGCTTCAACCATCTCCATAACCAGTCGCAGCACATCGACGACGTCGGGGCCACGGTCTACAATATCGCCGACGAAGACAGCGCGCCGCCCTTCAGGATGCCGCCATGCCGTCGTGCCGTCGAAGGCTTCGCGTTTGTAACCCAGGTCCCTAAGCAGCGCCCTCAGTTCGCTGCCGCAGCCGTGAACGTCGCCAATGATGTCAAACGGGCCTGAATCGGCTCTGCGGTCCGTGTACAACGGTTCACGAACAACGACGGCCTGCTCAATTGCCTCCGGGTTGTCGAGGACGTAAATGGCGCGGTAGCCTTCGCGGCGTAGATCGCGCAGCGATTTGCGGAGCAGGCGCACCTGATCGTAAACGACACGAGCGCCAAAAGTCCGGTTCTCCCGAGCTTTGTTGCGCTCCACGTTTAGTTCCGGCGGAAGATCCAGCACGATCGCGACAGGCAGAGCGTGGAACTGTCGCGCTATCTCGATCCCCTTGGCGCGATCCTCGCGTCGCACGTTGGTCGCGTCAATTACCGTAATGCGCCGAGCGGCAAGGCGTTTTGCAACGATCGTATAGAAGACGTCAAAGGCGTCTTTCGTTGCGCTCTGGTCGGTCTCGTCGTCCGCGACCAGGGCGCGGCAGCGATCCGAAGATACCACCTCCGTTTCCCGAAAGTGTCTGTTTGCGAGCGTCGACTTACCCGACCCCGTAGCGCCGATGAGGACAACTAATGAAAAGTCGGGGATGGCTATTCGCATCGGAATACCGCCATCTGCGTAGGAGCTCCAAGCGCGGCATCCGCATCGCCGACTTCCGCGTGTGAAACGTCGTAGCGAAATTGTTGAGCGACTTGCTGACACCAGGTCGCAAACTCGTCGCGCGTCCACTCGAATCTGTGATCCGGATGCCGGTACGCTTCGCGTTTCAGTGTGGGGAAGTTCGCATTATACTCGCGGTTGGGCGTGGTAATAATCACCGCACGAGGTGCTGCAACACCAAACACGGCCTTTTCCAATGATTGCAAGCGGCCGAGGTCGATGTGTTCGATGACCTCCAGTAGCGCTATTGCATCTAGGCCTTGCAATCGGCGGTCGCCGTATAGAGCAGATGACTGGAACAACTCTATGGCATGTCGGCGCGACGACAGCATTGAAGCACGCTCCAACTTCGCTTTCGCGCGTTCGAGTTCCCGCACAGAAACGTCGGTCCCGACGATGCGTTCGACGTAATTTTCGCGCGCTAAGGCCGTGAGTAGGTCGCCATCGCCACAGCCGACGTCGGCAACCGTTTTCGCGCCGGCGCTGCGGATGGCTCCCACGACCGCAGCGATACGGCGGTCTTGTAGGCGCATCGGCCGCTCCAGCTCGTCTTCTCGGCTGTCGTGTCGTGAGTCGGCCACCGGTTCGATCGTTGCGTCGTCGAGCGATGCCAGCCGGGCGACGGCAGCTCGCGCCAGCTTCGGCGCGCGCAGTAGGTACCGCGAGGTAATGAGTTCGCGGTCTGGATGATTCGACAGCCATTCGGCGCCGAGGCGGAAGAGTTTAGCAACCTCCTCCTCGCCAACCCAATAGTGCTTTTCGCCGTCCATGACCGGAATCAGTACATAGATATGCGTCAACAACCGCGCAAGCGTCGTCGTCGCTGAAATGCGAAGCTTTGTGTAGTGCTCGCCGATGGTTGTGGCCTCAACATGATAGCCCAAGGGACGGAACAGGCGGTCCGGCCAGCTGCGGTCCGGTAATCGTACTGGCGAAATTACCGCTTCGAGCGTCAGCTCTCGCATGGCCAACTCTTCTGGTTTCGATCGTCCGCCAAGGGCAGCGCCGAAGATCCGCGCAAGGGCGACGCCCAAGAAAGAAGAAGCGGCGTAAGGGCGGTCGTTTACGTATGCGTCGACCAATCCCGTGCTCTCGCCGCCTGTGTTACGGCCACGTACAAGGCCGACAGGGTCGACGTCAACAAGTAACGCGACGGTGCACTCGTCCTGGTCTGCACGCGGATAAAACACGTGCCCCGTTCCAAAAGGCAACCCAAAGGATTGCAGATGATCGGGATGCTTCCGAAGCAGATGCCCCAGGTCCCTAGCCGGCGGCGTACGCGACGTTATCGTGAGCAGCATAAGGGCATCTTTGACTAGGGCGCCAAAGGATACTGCAAGAGAGCCGGCCGAAAATCTCGTCAACGCGTAGTGTGGCTGCCGAAATGTACGGTTACGATCCGGCGGTCGGGCTTGGACGTTCGAAGGGATACCCGCCTGACGTGTATTTAGTCCGGCATGACGCCGTCGCCGTTACGTGACCGATAATATATTCTGCTACACCGGGCAGCTTAGCTGCACCCGCTCGTCGCGCCGCAGTTGTCGCACTTCTCGCAGGAGCCGTTACGCACCATCGTCAGTTGACCGCACTCGGCACAGGCGTTTCCGGTATAGCCCTTCGCCTTGGATGCGGTGACCTGCGCCGTCTTGCTGAGCAGCGCAGTGGCTGCCGCGCCCCGTGCGTGCCTTCCAACCGCTTCGATGCCGTCGACTCGTTCGACCGGCCGTTCGTGGCCTGGGTGGAGGTGTGAACTTGTGGGGTGAAGCTTCTCGCGAATGCCGGCTGGTTCGTATCGTAGGGCGCCCTTCTCTTCGGCGAGATACTCGTCGGCATTTGCGGGTCCCATGGCGTCCATCTCCATCGCCGGCTGCACGTGCGCCAGTTCGTAGC
>JAJYFL010000006.1 GCA_021790935.1 bacterium | reverse complement strand
GAAGGAAGTCAAGTCCACTTTGACAGCAACCGAGCCTTGCAAAGAAAGACGCCCGATCCCAATAGAATCAGGCGTTTTCAATTGGTGGAGATGTGGGGACTCGAACCCCAGACCCCTTACATGCGAAGCAAGTGCTCTACCAGCTGAGCTACATCCCCAGGGCAACGCGGAAGATTATACGCGCCCCGGCGCCCCCCTGTCAAAGCAACGAATCCCGGCGGGCGCCGGCTTGGATCCCGGCATGGTTCTGCCAATGATTCGCAAATTATAGGGGCATGTGCGCAGAATACGCCACCCGGCCGCGGGAGCAGATCGCCCAGATCCTTCGGAGCGAACGCCGCTACCTCTCCGCCGCCGAAGTCTTCCAAGCGCTCCAGCGTGCCCGAGCGCGAGTCTCGCTTTCCACCGTCTACCGCACGCTCGATCGTTTGCGGGCCAAGGGTGAGGCCAGCTCGCGCATCGACGAGCAAGGCGAGGCAACCTACGTCATCTGCACGACCAGTCACCATCACCACGCGATCTGCCGCGTCTGCGGCCACGTCGAGGAGGTCGCATGCGATCCGATGGAGCGCTTTACGGAGGCGCTGAAGGCCTATCACGGCTTCGAACTCGACGCGCATGCCATGGAGTTCTTCGGGCGGTGCGCGCGATGCCGCTAAAGATCCTCGCCGCTGCCCTCGCGCTGACGGCACTGGCCGCGTGTTCGCGCCCGGGCGCTCCGAAGCGGCCCCTGCTGCACGGCGAGGCCGCTCCGATCGCCGTCGTGACGACGTTCTCTACCCTCAACTCTTTCGTGGAGGCCGTCGGCGGCAAGCGCGTACGCGTGCAGAACCTCGTGCCGATCGGCGTCTCGCCGGAAGATTACCAGCCGACGCCGCAAGACATCGCAACCTTGAACGGCGCGCAGTTGCTGGTCGAGAACGGCGCCGGCATCGAGGCTTGGCTGCAGCGCACGATAGCCAACGTCGGCAACGCCGGCCTGAAGATCGTGGTGCTCTCGCGCGGCCTTCCCATCAAGGACAAGAATCCGCACTTGTGGATGGACCCGGAACTCGCCAAGAGTTACGTACGGCGGGTGCGCGACGCGCTCATCGAAATCGACCCGCGCAACCGCGATTACTACATGCATAACGCCAGGCTATATTTCGCGCGGCTCGACCGGCTCGAGGCCTACATCTCGCGGGAGATCGATACGATTCCGCCGCAGCGGCGCACGATGATCGTCTACCACAATGCCTGGTTATACTATAACGACCGCTTCGGCATCCGGACGGTCGGCGTGATCGAGCTCTCGCCGGGCCAAGATCCCAACCCCGCCTACATCGCCGAGCTCGTCGACCTCGCGAAGAAGTACAAGGTGCGGGCGGTCTTCGCCGAACCCGAATACAGCCCGAAACTCGCGGATGCCTTGGCGCAGAGCGCGGGCATAAAGACCGTTCGAAACTTGTACGACGACTCGATCGGAGAGGGTCCGCACGTAAAGGATTACATCAGCATGCTCCGCTACGACACGCGCGTCATCGTACGGGCACTGAAGTGATCGCCGCAGTCGAGCTGACCGACGTGGTCGTCAAGTACGACGACGTAACGGCGCTCGACGGTGCGACGCTCACGCTGCACGCCGGTGAAGCGCTCGGCATCGTCGGCCCCAACGGTTCGGGGAAATCGACGCTGCTGAAGTCGGTCGCCGGGCTCCTACGGCCGAGTTCCGGGCACCTCTGCGTCTTCGGCGAGTCGCCGCTCGCGCTGAAGGCCGGGTCGATCGCCTATGTGCCGCAGGTCGAAGCCATCGACTGGTCGTTCCCCGCCACGGTCTCCGACGTGGTATCGATGGCGCGTTTCCCACGCCTGCGGTTTTACCAGCGCTTTCAAGTACGCGACCGGGAGATCGTCGGGCGCGCGCTCGAGGCGGTCAATATGCGCGATCTGGCGGATCGCCAAATCGCGCAGCTCTCGGGCGGCCAGCAACAACGAGCTTTCGTCGCGCGTGCCATCGCGCAGGAGCCGCGCCTGCTGCTGCTCGACGAGCCGACCACGGGCGTCGACGCGGCGACGGAAGAGGCGCTGCGCTTGGTCATCCGCAGCTTGGTCGGCGAGGGGCTGCCGGTGCTGATGACCACTCACGATCTCGATCGCGCCGCCGATTGGTTCGATCGCCTGATGGTGCTGGACCGCCGGGTCTTGGCGATCGGTGCGCCCGGCGACGTGCTCGATTCGGGCGCCTACTCGGCGATTCGCGAGCACGCGCACACCCACGGCCACCTGCGCTCCGATATCGCGCGCTGATGGAGTCGCTGCTCGCCCCGTTCCAGTACGATTTTATGCAGCGCGCATTCGTCGCGGCGCTGCTGGTCGGCGTGCTCTGCTCGACGATGGGCACGTACGTGATTCTGCGAAAGCTCGCGTTCATCGGCGATGGTATCGCGCATGCGTCGTTCGCGGGAATCGTCATCGCCTATCTTCGCGGGATCGATTACTACTTCGGCGCGGCGGTCGTGGCGGTCGTCACGGCGCTGGGCATCGGGTTCGTCCACCGCCGTGGAAAGATCTCGCTCGACACCACGATCGGCGTGCTCTTTACCGGTGCGTTCGCACTCGGTATATTTTTGATGAGCCGCCAGCGCAACTATGCGATCGATCTCGAGAGTTTTCTGTTCGGCGACATCCTCTCGGTCGGCCGGCGAGACCTGCTGACGATCGTGGTCTTGGGGCTCGTGGTCGCGCTGCTGACCGTCGTCTTATACCGCGGCCTGCTCTACACGTCGTTCGATCCGATCGTCGCGCAGGCAAGCGGCATCGACGCGGGCGCTCTCGAGTACGCGCTGCTCGTGATGCTGGCGTTCACGATCATCATCTCGCTGCAGGCCGTCGGCATCGTCTTGGTCGCAGCCTTGCTGGTCACGCCGGCCGCCGCGGCCTACCAACTGACGACGCGTTTTGCCCGCATGATGGCGCTCTCGGCGTTCTTCGGCGCGGTGTGCGCGGTCGGCGGGCTCTACCTATCGTATTTTCTGCGCAGCAGCAGCGGCGCGACGATCGTGCTAGTCGCCACGGTGCTCTTCTTCGCGGCGATCGGCGTCAAACAGCTCAAGCGCCGCTTGGCCCGGCGCGCGTAGGACCCGCCAGCGCTCCTCGCCGTCGCGCGCGAGAAAGCCGGCGCCCGCCAGCGTCTCGAGGACCTCCGCCATGGCGGCGCGCTCGTTCTTGTTCGGCATGCCGGCCCAGCGCATCGCGACCTCGCTCAGTTGGAGTTCGGTTTCGGGCTGCAGGAGCTCCGCAACGAACGCGAGCGGGAGCTTGACGCGCTCCATGCGCCGAGCTACCGGCGCCAGCGCGAGCTCGAGGTCGTTGGCCGGGGCTGGAGCGGCCGGCTCGGGCGCCGATGGCGCAGGCGCCGTTGTGGGCAGCGTTGCCGGAGGAGCCGGCATTGCGAGATCGGCCAGGCGCGGGAACCATTCGCCGAGCGTGACGGCCGCGGTCTGCCAGGGTACGGCGTTGACGCGCGCCGGGCGCGACGCGACCGCGCGCAGGATGCGCGACGCGACGCGTTCCGCCGGAACCGCGAATGATGCCGGCGAGATGCGCGGCGTGCCGGAGACTTCCGCAAACTCGGTATCGGCGATGCCCGGATCGACGTAGGTTACCGCGATGCCGTCGGCGCGCAGCTCGCGGCGTAGTTGCGTCGCGGCGGCGCGCACGGCCGCCTTTGCCGCACAATACGCACCGTAACCCGGGGCGGGAACGCGCGCGAGGCCGGAACCGACGAGAAAGATCTGTCCGCGTGAGGCGCGCAGGGCCGGCAGGGCTTCGCGCGTGATGCGAATCGGTGCCGCGACGTGCGTCTGCCACTGCGCTTCGATGGCGGCATCGGTCTGTGCCAGCAACGTCCCTGGGGCGCCCATTCCGGCGTTGTGCACGAGCACGTCGAGCCGGCCGAAGCGCCGTAGGGCTGCCGCCAGGATCGCCGTTGGGGCGCGCGCGTCGCGCACGTCCATCGCGAGGATCGCGCACGCACCGCCTGCAGCGACGATATCGGCTTCGAGCTGCGCGAGGCGCTCGGCGCGTCGCGCGATCGCGACCACCGCGAAACCCGCGCGCGCGGCTTGCCGCGCGAGCGCGCGGCCGATGCCGGAGCTCGCGCCCGTGACGGCGAGAACGCGCCGCTCAGCCATCGGTCTCGAGATACGCGCGATACGCGCTCTCCACGGCGCCGGGCAAGCCCGCGAAGTACGTGGACTCGTCGAGGATCGGCGGCGGAGGCGCCGTCACCTCGCGCTCTTCGCGCGCGAAGCGTGCCAGCATGCGGGCCACGGGTTTCTCGCTGCCGTCGCCGCGCACGATGCCGAAGGTTAGTTCGTGCGGCGCGCGATCGAAGGGTGCGAGATCCGCAATTTCGCCGGCGTAATCTGCCCAGCACCACCACAAGCCGCCGAGCGCGCCCTGCCGCTGCAGCGCGTCGAGCACCGCGTACCCGTAGCCGGCCATCTCGTCTTCGCTCAAGCACGCAAAGGGAGAGGCTCCCGGCCGAACCGCTCCCGGCGGACACGTCGGGTTGCCGAACTCGCCGAACAGCACCGGCGTTCCGGCGCACGACTGCATCACCCGGCAGAGGAACGGCACGACGCCGCTATCCAGCCGGCCGCGCGCGAAGGCGCTGTAGACCGAGTACCCGTGCATGCTGGCGAAAGCGAACGGCCTGCAGAGCGACGAGGGGCGAATGTTGCGGTCGAACGTGATATCTTCGCCATGCGTCCCGGCCGAACACGCGATCCCCGAGGTTTCGAGCAGATCGTGCGCGAGCGTCTTGCTCCACTGCGCTGCGTCGGCGGGCGTTCGCGGCTCGCGCAGGTTGCTGAACTCGTTCCCGAGATCCCAAGCGTAGATTGCGGGGTGATCGCGGCAGCGCTCGCCGATCGTGCGCACCTGCAGGCGCTGCGCCGCGAGCAGCGGGCCGCCGTACATATCTCCGATGCCGTACGGGCGTTCGGCGCCACCGCAGTAGGTTCGGAAGCGGCCGTGCGGCGTCGCCGAATCGAGGGTCCATTCGGGCAGCCAGTTCACGCCGCTCATGTGGCCGGTAAAAAAGGTGGGGATGGCGCGCAGGCCGGCACCGGCGACCGCATCCAGCAAGCCGTCGAGGCGCCCCAGGGCGGCGCGGTCGATGAGATCCGCCTGCGGCTGGAACGCCTCCCACGAAAGAAAGAAGCGTACCGCCTGCAGCCCGAGTTCGCGCATGCGTGCGAGGTCCTCGCGGATCTCGCCGAGGTCGAAGCGCTGCCACATATACATGGCGCTGCGCCGGGGCCAGTAGTTGATACCGAGGAGGAACTTCGCCACGCCGCGCTCTTCGCCGCGCTCCAAGCGTATCCCCAAGGGCGCCCGTGCGGCCGACTCGAAGGCGAGTTGGAATGGCAGAGACAAACGCTCCCCTGGTCGGGATCATCATGGGCAGCGTCTCGGATATCGAGACGATGGCCGGCGCGCGCGATACCCTCAAGGCGCTGGAGATTCCCTACGAGATGCGGGTCGTTTCGGCGCACCGGACGCCGGACGAGATGTTCGCGTACGCCGAGCAGGCGGCCGGTCGAGGCTTGCGGGCGATCATCGCGGGGGCAGGCGGTGCGGCGCATCTTCCCGGGATGACCGCGGCGAAGACGCTCCTGCCGGTCATCGGCGTACCCGTTCGCTCGAAGGCGCTGAGCGGAATCGACTCGCTGCTCTCGATCGCTCAGATGCCCGCGGGCGTACCGGTTGCAACCATGGCGATCGGCAACAGCAGCAACGCCGCGATCTTCGCGGCGCGGATCCTCGCGCTGCAGGACGAAGCCCTGGCCGCGCGTTTGGCCGCCTACGTGCAACGCATGCACGACGCGGTCACCTCCATCAAACTGTGATCGCAACCATCGGCGTGATCGGGGGCGGTCAACTCGGCCGCATGTTCGCTCTCGACGCCAAGCGCATGGGGTACGGCGTCGTCGTACTCGATCCGACACCGCATTCGCCGTGCGGGCAGATTGCCGACGATCAGATCGTCGCGCCGTACGACGATATGCAGGCGATCGAGGAGCTCGGGCGGCGCACCGATATCGTCACCTACGAATTCGAGAACATCGCGATCGAGTCGGTGCGGTACCTCGAACGCCGCGGATACGCCGTTACGCCGAGCAGCGCGGTCCTGGGCATCACGCAAGACCGCTTGCTCGAGAAGGCGTTCGTGCGCGAGTGCGGCATCGCGACGGCCGATTTCGAAGCGATCGAGCGCATCGAAGACGTGCGGCGCGCCGTATCGAGCGTCGGCCTTCCGGCGGTGATGAAGACGGTGCGCGGCGGTTACGACGGCAAGGGGCAATGGCGCGTGGATTCTCTTGCCGCGGCCGAGCGAGCGTTTGCGCAGGCACGCGGCGCGGCCCTGATCTTCGAACGGTTCGTGCACTTCGAACGCGAACTCAGCGTCATCTGCGCGCGCCAGTCACCGGAGCGCATCGTCAGCTATCCCGTAACGGAGAACGTGCATGACGACGGAATCCTCGCGATCTCGATCGCACCGGCACGCGTTCCGCCGGGCGTCGCCGCCCGCGCGCGCGCCGCAGCCGAGACGATCGCGCATGGATTGGGCATCGTCGGTACGTGCTGCGTGGAGTTCTTCCTCACGCCGGGGAACGATCTCTTGGTCAACGAGATCGCACCCCGGCCGCACAACAGCGGGCACTACACCATCGACGCAACCTCGTGCTCGCAATACGAGCAGCACGTGCGCGCCGTCTGCGGCTTGCCGCTCTCGCCGCCGCAGCTCTTGCGTTCCGCCGTCATGGTCAACGTTCTCGGCGCCGGCACCGGCAACCATCTCTCCGGCGTAGAACGACTGCTCGCGGACCCGTCGATCGTACTGCACGTCTACGGTAAGAAGCATGCGGTTGCCCGGCGCAAGATGGCGCATTTCACGATGCTCGTCGACGGCCCGATCGACGATGCCGCCCTCGAGCGCGCGCGCGCCGCGCAGGCGACGCTGCGCTGGGTCGAGGAGGACGCCTAGAACGCGCTGCGCGGCTTCGGCGGAATCTCGGTGTATGCCATGGGGCGATCCCACCAATCGTGGGCGCGCCAGCGCAGCTCGCCGGCGGTAGGCGGAGCCGGCAGCCGAAGCTCGATCGCGCGCTCGTACGCGGCGAGATAGCGGTCGATCATGCGCTCGACGTCGAACTCCGCCTCCACGCGTTCGCGGCACGCGCGCCGGTTAAGTTCGGCGAGCTGCGGCACGCGGCCGACGGCTTCGGCGACGTCGTCGAACAGAAAGCCCGTTACGCCGTCGACGACGATCTCGGGTATCGAACCCATCCTTGCGCCGAGAACGGGCGTACCGCAGGCCATCGCCTCGATCATCGTGAGGCCGAAACGCTCGGGGCGCGTCGTCGCGTGCACGAGCGCGAGGGCGCCGCTCAAAAGTTCGTTGCGCGCCTCGCGCCGTACGGCGCCGAGGAATTGAATGCGGTCGCCGTCGACGTGCGGTTCCACGTGCGTCTTGAAATACTCGAGGTCGTGCGGGATCGCCGCGATCTTCAAACGGACGCCGGCGCGCTTGGCGATCTCGATCGCCAGATGCGTGCCCTTCTCGGGATGGAGCCGTCCGAGGAAGACCAGATAGTCGCCGGGCCGTTCGCTAAACGTGAACTCCGTAGGGTCGATGCCGTTGTAGGTCGTCGCCAGATAGGATAGACCGGGGTCGCGGTCCGCATCGCTGATCGAACAGTAGAAACTGCGATGCGCGCAGCCGTAGTAGGCAGCCAGGATCTGCGGCGACGAGAAACCGTGGATCGTCGTCACCAGCGGCGGGGCGCTGCTGCCGAGCGCGTAGGTCATCGGCTTCCAGTCGAAATTGTTGTGGATGAGATCGAAATCGCGCGCTCGCTCGAAGAGGCGCCCGGCGTGCAAGGCGGCGTAGACGTCGCCATCGAGCGCGGGATCCTCGGCGCACCCGACCGGAACGACCGACTCGAGCCGGCCCGCGAACTGCGAGTTGCCGGTTGCGAAGAGCGTGACGTCGAGGCCGCGGCGGCGCATGCCGTCGGCGATGTTGTAGGCGATCTGCTCCCACGGACCGTACCCGGGCGGCGGTGAGGGCCACGCGATCGGCGCAAGCACCGCTAGGCGCAGGCCCCGCAGGTTCACGCGAGGGTGCCGGCCTTTATGACGGCTCGCGGCCGCACGAGCGCGCGCACGTCCTCGCCGGCGTCGCGATCGAGCAGGAGCAGATCGGCCGGCTCTCCCGGCTCCAGCACGCCGCGATGCAGGCCGATCAGCTCGGCTGCGACGGCGGTCGCCGCGTGCAGGGCCACCTGCGGCGTCATGCCCAGGAGCCGGTGCATCAGTTCGACCTCGTAGGCGTAGTTCTCGTGGTAGTTGTAGGGCGTGCCGGCGTCGGAGCCGCCCGCGATTTTCACGCCCATCGTAAACGCGCGCTTGATGCTCTCCACCATGTGCGCGTTTACCTCGCGTGCCTTGCGAACGACGAAATCGGGCTGGCTGCCGTCGCCGGCGTGCTCGAGGATACACGTCGGCGCGGTGAGCGTCGGTACGAGATACGCTCCGCGCGCCTTGAAGAGCGCGATCGAATCGTCATCGAGCATGTGCCCGTGCTCGATGGAGTCGACGCCGGCCCGTAACGCATTGTTGATGCCGTCGGTCCCGATCGCGTGCGCCGCGACGCGCATGCCGTGGTGATGGGCCTCGAGGCACGCGGCCTGCATCTCTTCCTCGCTGAGCTGCGCGATGCCGGGAACCGCGCCCTTCGTGAGTACGCCGCCGGTGGCGATGAGTTTGATGCAGTCCGCACCGTACCAGCGCTGCTCGCGCACGGCTTTGCGCGCATCCCACGGTCCGTCGACGGCGCGCCCGATGAACCAACCGTGGCCGCCCGTCATGCAGAGAACGTTTCCGGCGGCGCTGATGCGCGGGCCGGGCACGCGCCCCGCGTCGATGGCATCGCGCAGATCGATCGCCAAACGTTCCGAGGCACCGAGATCGCGCAAGGTCGTGACGCCTGCGGCCAGGGCCTTGGCTGCGTTTCCGGCGGCGCGCAGCATGCGCTGGGTCGGCGTCGTACCGAGAACGGCTGCCATCGTGTCGGGCTCGCCGTTCGCCTCGAGGTGTGCGTGCGCGTTGACCAAACCCGGCGTCACGCAGGCTGCTTCGAGATCGAACGCTCCGCTCGCGTCGCGAATCTCCGCGATGCGGCCATCCGCGATCGTAAGGTCGGCGTTGCGCCGCGGGGGCGCGAGCGAACCGTCGTAGAGTACGCCGCAACGGACGATCATGGGGCAACCGCCTTTTCTAGCGCTTGAAACGCCTTGCTCGTGAGTTCGTGGTCGAGCACGCCCGCGATAAAACGCGACGCGGCGCGGACTTTCGCTAAGTCGACGCCGGTTTCGATGGCCATGCCGTGCAGCATGTAGAGCACGTCCTCCGTCCCGACGTTGCCGGTCGCGCCGGGCGCATACGGGCAGCCGCCCAGACCGCCGGCGCTCGAATCGAAGATGAAGACGCCGTGCTGCAACGCCGCGTAGATGTTGGCGAGTGCGGTGCCGCGCGTATCGTGAAAGTGCAGCGCGAGCCGTTCGAGGCCGATGGCCTTGGCGAGCATCGGCACCATCTCGTCGACCTGGCTTGGGACGCCCACGCCGATCGTATCGCCGATCGAGATCTCGTCGCAGCCGATATCGATAAGGCGCTTCGCCACCGCGACGACCGCGTGCGGCGTAACCACGTCGCCGAACGGCGAGCCGAAGGCGGTGGAGACGTACCCGCGCACCCACATGCCGCCGGCCTTTGCCTCCGAGACGACGCCGCGGAACGTCTCGATCGAATCGTCGATCGTCATGTTGATGTTGCGTTTGGTGAAGGCCTCCGAGGCCGCGGTGAAGACCGCGATGGCGTCGGCGCCGGCTGCCCGGGCGCGTTCCAAGCCTTTCGCGTTGGGCACCAGCACGGGATAGCGAACGCCGGGGCGTTTGCGGATACGCGCGAAGAGTTCGGCGGCGTCGGCCAGCAGCGGGATCGCTTTGGGGCTGACGAACGAGGTTGCTTCGACGTACGATAACCCCGTCTCGGAGAGCAGATCGACGTAGCGAACCTTATCGTCCGTCGATACCAGGACGCGCTCGTTTTGCAGGCCGTCGCGGGGCCCCATCTCGCAGATCCGGACGTATCTCGGGCGGTTCACCATCGCGCTACTCCAACTCCAGCAGCGGCGCGAAGCCGGCGACGATCTCGCCTTCGCGAACGACGACGCGTTTCACGATGCCGTGACCCGGCGCTTCAATGCGGTGCTCCATCTTCATGGCCTCCAGCACGATCAACAGGTCGTGCGCCGCCACGGCATCTCCTTCGCGGACGGCGACTTTGACGATCTTTCCCGGCATCGGTGCGGCGATCGAGCCGGCCGCGCCGCCGGCCGCGCCGCGCGCCGACGCTTCGGCGACGCGCCCGCGGCTGAACGCAAATGCGTAGCTGCGGCCATCGACGTGCGCTGCGAACGTATCGCCGTGAAGTTCTACGGTGCCGGCCGTTTCGCGATCTCCGAGCGTCGCGTGCAGGCGCGTACCGTGCTCGCGTACGCGCAGGCGTCCGGCGAGATCGCCGCGCAGATCCCAGGCGCCGCCTTCGGCGGTCGCGTCGGCTTCGACTACGATCTGCGTGCCGTCGCAGCACAGGCGCAGCGGGACGCCGATGCCGCCGACGCGCCACGGGGCGCGGCCTCCGCTCAGGATGCCCGCAACCACCAGCAGCGCAGCCTCCGGTGGGGGCGCTGCGGGCGCGAAGGCCGATTCGTCGAGACGCTCCGCCAAGAACTGCGTCGTCGTATCGCCGGCGCGGAAGGCCGCGTCGCGTGCGATCCAGAGCAGCAGCGGAACGTTCGCGCGGATGCCTTCGATATGGAAATCCTGCAACGCTCCGGTAAGCCGGCGCACCGCGCCCGCGCGGTCTTCGGCCCAAACGATCAGCTTCGCGAGCATCGGATCGTAATACACGCCGACCTCGCTCCCCGCTCGCACGCCCGCATCGACGCGAATGCCCGGTCCCTGCGGCGGCTCCCACGCCGCGATCGTTCCGGTCGACGGCAGCAGATGATTGGCGGGATCTTCCGCATAGATGCGCGCTTCGACCGCCCAGCCCCGCGGACGGACGTCCTCCTGCGCGATCTCGAGCGCTTCGCCGCCGGCGATGCGCAACTGCCAGTGAACGAGATCGATGCCGTAGACCATCTCGGTGACCGGATGCTCGACCTGCAGGCGTGCGTTCATCTCGAGAAAGTAGAATCGGCCGTCTTCGTCGAGCATAAACTCGCAGGTGCCCGCGTTCGTGTAATTTACCGAAGCGGCGGCGCGCACGGCTGCGGCGCCCATCTCGGCGCGCAGTTCGGGCCGCAGCGCCACGGACGGCGCCTCCTCGACGATCTTCTGATGGCGCCGCTGAATCGAACACTCGCGCTCGCCGAGGTGAATCACGCGGCCGTGCTCGTCGGCGA
The DNA here is from genome assembly GCA_021790935.1 of bacterium. Lineage (GTDB taxonomy): Bacteria > Vulcanimicrobiota > Vulcanimicrobiia > Vulcanimicrobiales > Vulcanimicrobiaceae > JAJYFL01. The sequence goes on along the minus strand of JAJYFL010000006.1, from coordinate 172,080 downwards.
GAATCTGGAATTCGATATGGCGCGGCCGGCGCAGGTAGCGCTCGAGCAGCACCGCATCGCTTCCGAACGCGGCGAGCGCTTCGCGTTTGGCGGCTTCCAGCGCTTCTTCGAAGGCTGCCGGATCCTCGACCAGGCGCATGCCGCGCCCGCCGCCCCCGGCGCTCGCCTTGATCAGCAGCGGCATCCCGATGCGCTCCGCTTCTCCGCGCAGTCGCGCCACGGAAAGATCGTCGCCGTCGTACCCCGGCACGACCGGCACGCCGAACGCGCGCACGCGGCGCTTCGCTTCGATCTTACTGCCCATCGCTGCCATGGCCTCGGGCGACGGACCGACGAAGACGATACCGGCGTCGCGCACCGAGCGCGCAAACTCGGCTCGCTCTGAGAGGAAACCGTAGCCCGGATGAATCGCATCCGCACGCAGCGTCCTCGCCGCCGCCACGATCGCATCGGCGTTGAGATAGGAATCGGCGGCCGCAGCCGGACCGACGCAGACGGCATCGTCCATGAATTCGAGATGGTACGCCTGCGCGTCGGCTTCGGAGTAGATGCCCACCGGCGCGATGCCCATCTCGCGCGCGCCGCGCGCAACGCGCACGGCGATCTCGCCGCGGTTGGCAATGAGCAGCCGGCGGATCACCGAAGCCAGCTCGCTTTGCGGCGCTCGAGAAAGGCAAGCAAACCCTCTTGGCCTTCGGGGGAGGTTCGCTGGCGGGCGATCGCTTCTGCCGTCAAGGTGCGCGAGTCGTCGTAGCCGGCCGCGCGTACGTCGAAGATCAGCTGCTTGGCCGCCGCGACGGCCTGCGGGCCGGCGGAGCGCAGCTCGGAGAGCACGCGCTCGACCGCGGCGTCCAGATCGCCGGGTGCGACGACCTCGTGCACCAGCCCGATCGCCTGCGCGCGCCTCGCGTCGAATCGCTCGCCGGTGAGAAACAGCGCGCGCGCGTTGCTCGCGCCGATCTTCGCGATGACGAATGGCGAGATGACGGCGGGGATGATGCCGAGCTTGACCTCGGTGAAGCCGAAGAGCGTGCCCTCGGCGGCGACGACGACGTCGCAGACCGCGGCGAGGCCGGCTCCGCCGCCAAGAGCGGCGCCGTGAACGCGCGCGACGACCGGTTTGCCGCAGCGGTCTATGGTGCGGAACATATCGGACATGGCCGAAGCTTCGGCGACGTTCTCCGCGTGCGCCAATGCGAGCGAGGCGCGCAGCCAATTGACGTCCGCTCCACCGCAGAAGGCCGCACCCTCACCGGAGAGGACGATGGAGCGTACGGCCCGATCGGAGCCGAGGCGCTCGAACGCCGATGTTAGGGCGGCGATGACCTCGGCGTTGAAGGCGTTGCGCACCTGCGGACGGGCCAGGCGGACGCGGGCGTCGCCTCCCTCGATCGATACGATAACGTCGGTTGACATGCGAGACGAGAGGTTCTAGCGTGCGCCGAAGAGATACTGCACCGGCGTCACGCGACCGCCGAAGAATGCGGTAACGCCGATGCCGTAGGCGTCCGCCAAGCGTCCTAACTCGGCTTCGTCGAGGGTCGTCTCGCCGTTCTCGGCAGCCGCGAGCCGCTCGTCGCCGATCTGCGCTCGCCGAGCCGCTTCCTCGAGCGAGATGCCGAGCTGCGCGCGCTGCGAAGCCATCTGCTCTGAAACGAAGGCGACCACGTCGTTCATCGGGCGCGCAGTCTTACATGCGGAAGACGCCGTAGTGCGTCTGCGGAAGCGGAGCGTTGGCGGCGGCGTCGAGCCCGAGCGCGATGACCTTGCGCGTGTCGAGCGGGTCGATGATGCCGTCATCCCAGAGACGCGCGGTAGAGTAGTAGGGGCTTCCCTCTCTGTCGTACTTTTCGAGGATCGGGCGCTCGAACTCGGCCCGCTCTTCGGGCGTCATCTCGCCGCGGACCGTTGAGAGCACGCCGGCGGCCTGCGGGCCGCCCATCACCGAGATGCGCGCGTTCGGCCACATCCAGAGTTGCCGCGGCGAGTACGCGCGCCCGCACATGCCGTAGTTTCCGGCGCCGAAACTGCCGCCGATGACGACCGTGAACTTTGGAACTTCGGCGCACGCCACGGCCGTAACGAGCTTGGCACCGTCCTTCGCGATGCCGCCGTTTTCGTATTGCTTGCCGACCATGAAGCCGGTGATGTTCTGCAGGAAGAGCAGCGGCGTGCCGCGCTGCGTGCACAGCTCGATGAAGTGCGCGCCTTTGAGCGCGCTCTCGCTGAAGAGGATGCCGTTGTTGGCGAGGATGCCGACGGGATGCCCTTCGATGCGGGCGAAACCGCAGAGCAGCGTCGTGCCGTAGCGCGCTTTGAACTCGTGAAACTCCGATGCATCCACGAGGCGGGCGACGATCTCGCGAACGTCGTATCCCGTGCGCCGGTCCGCCGGTACGATGCCGTAGATCTCGCGCGGATCGTAGTTCGGCGGCTGCGGTTGCACGCTGTCCCACTGGCGCGGCAGTTCGCGGTGCAGGTTCGCTACGATCTCGCGAACGATGCGCAGAGCGTGAAGGTCGTCCTCGGCGAAATGGTCGGCGACCCCGGATACGCGCGTGTGCACGTCGGCTCCGCCGAGTTCCTCCGCGGTAACGACTTCGCCCGTGGCGGCGCGCACCAGCGGCGGACCGCCTAAAAATATCGTGCCGTTTCCCTTCACGATAACCGTCTCGTCGCTCATCGCCGGCACGTAGGCTCCGCCCGCGGTGCACGAACCCATCACCGCCGCGATCTGTGGAATCTTCTTTCCGGACATACGGGCTTGATTGTAGAAGATGCGGCCGAAGTGGTCGCGGTCGGGAAAGACGTCGGCCTGCAGCGGCAGGAACGCCCCTCCGGAATCGACCAGGTAGATGCACGGCAGGTAATTTTGTTCCGCAATCTCTTGCGCGCGCAGATGTTTCTTGACGGTCATCGGATAGTAGGTACCGCCTTTGACCGTCGCGTCGTTCGCGATGACGACGCAGTGCTGGCGCTCGACGATGCCGATTCCGGTGATAACGCCCGCCGACGGGCAGGCATCGTGGTACATGTCGTTGGCGGCGAGTGCGGAGAACTCCAGGAAATCCGAACCGGCGTCGACCAAACGGTCGACTCGCTCGCGCGCCGTGAGCTTTCCGCGCTTGCGATGCTTCGCGGTCGCTTCGGCGCCGCCGCCGGCGCGCACGGCGCTCAGCGATTCACGAAGTTCGGCCACCAGCGCCTCCATGCGCTCGAAGTTTCGCCGGTAGTCGTCGCCGCCTCGATCCAGGCGCGTTTCAAGTTCAGCCATCGTCCTCTAGCGCTTCGGTGCCGGCCCGTTCGAATCCGTCGCGCGCGTTAAACTCGGGTTAGGCATCGCGGCCGGCCGGATACAATCGGCCGCCGTTCCGCCGGCAACGTGGCCCTCACCGGTGGCTCGGGGGCGCCTCGGCGCGCTCGGCTAGCGCATTCTGCCCGCGCAGGGAGTGAAGCGGCGGTTCCGGTGCGAACCGCGTAGCCCATGATCGAGATTCTCTTCCTCGGAACCGGGGGCGCGCGTTTCGTCGTCGCGCGGCAGTTACGAGCCTCCGGCGGCATGTGGATGCGTTTCGGCCGAACGCAGATGCATGTCGACCCGGGGCCCGGGGCGCTCGTGCGAGCGCTCGGCGTCGTGCCGCCGTGCAACCCGCGCGAACTCGACGCGTTGATCCTCTCGCACAAGCACCTCGATCATTCCAACGACATCAACGTCATGATCGAAGCGATGACCTCGGGCGGGTTCCGCCGGCGCGGCGCGTTGCTCGCTCCCGGCGACGCGCTCGAGGGCGAACCCGTCGTGTTGCCCTACGCGCGCCGCTTCGTGGAGCGCGTCGAAGTGCTGGAAGAACGAGCCGGGCCATACCGAATCAACGACGTCGAGATTCGTACGTCGATCGCGCACGTACATGCGGTGGAGACGTACGGCCTGCACTTCTCGTATGGAGGGATACGGGTCGCCTATCTTCCCTGCGGCCGTTACTTCGAGGGGCTCGCCGAGGACTATCGCGCGCACGCACCGGATCTGCTCGTCGTGAACGTCTTGCGCTATCGCGACTCGATCGACGCCGATCACCTGACGTTCGATCAGGCGCGCGGCATCATCGCGAGCGTCCGCCCCAAAGTTGCCGTTCTACAGCACTTCGGCACGAAGATGCTCGAACGAGACCCGGCTCGCCTCGCGCGCGAACTCGAGAAAGAGCTGGGCCTGCGGGTGATTGCCGCCTACGACGGATTGCGGATCGATGTCGAGACGGAGGTTGCCGCGCTTGCGCTATGAGATCGTTCGGGTCGCACCCGAGGCGGTTGCGGAGTTCGTTAGCGGCCACGAGCGCGCGGCCCGCAGCGCGTTCTACGGCTTCCCCGTCATCTGGCACGAGCAGACCTACGATATCGCAGCCATGGACGGCGAGCGCGTGGCCGGCACCGCGCGGATTCGCGTCGCGGCTTCGCTGGCGCACGTCGAACGGGTCATCGTTGCGCCCGAGGACCGAAAGCAAGGTGTGGGGCGCGCGCTGCTGGCGAACGCCTCCGACGCCGCGAATTACTACAACTGCCACAAGATGACGGTCATCGTTCCGCTGGGCGGAGCCGCGCAGCGCTTCTTCGAGCGGTGCGATTTCCACCAAGAAGCGATCCTGCCGCAGCACACCTTCAAGCTCGATATGGCGGTGCTCCGAAAATTCTTGCTGTGAGCGAAGGTGACGCGCGTCTGTGCTTCGGGAGGCAACACGGGCCCTCCATCGAAGGTATTCGTTCATGTCTGCTATCGGGAGAATCGCGAGCGTCGCCGCGATCGCGGCAGCACTCGTTGCCGCACGGCCAATCGCATCGCGCGCCGCGGATAGCAAGGCCTCCGCGCAACCGCTGCGCGCGGGATGGGCGGTCTCGTCGCCGAGCGATCGCAAGGTCGACGCAGCCGCGTGGACCAAGGCGGTGCGCGTTCACTTCGACTACGATCTCCACTCGCAGCGCGACGTCTCCGCCTATGCTACCAGTGTCTACGTGCTCGAAGATGCGAAGTATCTCTACGTCGGTTTTTCGGCCCGGCAGCGCGTCGCCGATCCGCTCGATGCCGTGACGCTCCATCTCTGGTCCGGCAGGGCCGCGTACACGTTTCGCGCCGATGAATCGGGCGCGAAGCTCGCTAAATGCAGCATCGATCCGCACTTCAGCCCCGCGTGGCGCGCCGTCGAGACGCCCACCGGCGGCGGTTACAGCATCGCCATGCGCATACCACGCGCCGTGCTCTCAGGTGGTGGGAAGCCGCGCTTGCTCGTGCGATTTGGCCGCACGGTCCCGAGCACAGGTGCTGCATTCGCATGGCCGGTCTCTGCCACGGCCTCGGCGCCCGGAGGTGCTGCGGCTGCGCTGCGGCGTTACTTCGCCGCGAGCGCCTCCAGGCGAGAGGGAAGCGGCAGCCTCGCACGCCATCGCGTAAATTTCATGCTTCCCGTCACGAAGCGGACGGAAGTGTTCGGACTCGTGCACTCGCAAGCCGTGCACCGTAACGGCGCGGCCTCGGGCGGCACCGGATTCTCGGAGCGGTATCAAGAGCTCTGGCCGGCGGCGGTGGCTTCGGATACGGCGGCACTCGCTCCGCCCTCCATCCCCGATCCGGTGAACGGTATCGGCGTCGCGCGCACGCAAAACCACGTTCGGTTCGTCGGCGTCGACGCGTCCGGTGCAGGCGGCCGCAACGATAGCGCGCAGTCCGTCGGCTACACGACCGACGGCGATCGAATCTTCGCCGGCTTGCAGCGCGTCGAAACGACGAAAGGGCGTCTGCTCGACATCTCGCAAGGGCTGACGTTCATGTACGACAATAAGTCGGACTTTCGTATCGCGGGCGGAATCGCGAGCGATCGCGGCACGAACGTTACCGATGCGTCGCGTGCGAACTTCGATTTCTACGACTTCAGGCTTTACGGAAGGAAGAGCCGGCTCGATATGCGTTGGAGCTCGGCCGGTAGCCAATACAATCCGCTCGACGAGTATGCGACGTCGCCGGGTACCGACGGCTACACGGTGAGGGCCCAGCGCGCGTTCGGCAACGTGCGTCTGAGTGGAACGGTCAATCGGTACCAGGACGATTTGGGCGAACTCCGGCAGGCCGACCAGCAGGCGAAGCTTTCGGTGGATCTCACGAAAGCTCTATCGCTCGCCGTTACGGACGGCTCGACGCTGGCCGAGCCGTACCAGAGCAACGCCTCGCCGTATAGCCGGAGCGGCGTGCGCCTAAGCTTGGCGGGCTCGCGGGGCCATCGACTCGAGGTTTCGTTCCACGCGGACAGACTGCAAGGCGGCTTCGCGCAGGAGTCGGCGTTCTCAGGTGCTTTCGACGTGCCGATCCTCGGCTCGGTGACGCTGGAGCACCGGCAGACCAACTTCTGGAGCCGGCGCTACGGCCGCAGCCGGCAGGTGACGAGCAGCGCCGGCCTCACACACAAATTGAGCGGTGACGGCGCGCTTTCTATCGCCTACGACTATACGAGCGGCGCTCGCCCGCTCTTCGCGCCCTTGGCGGGATCGCCCGTTTCGAGCCTCTCGTTCGGATGGGATCAGCGCCTAGCATTTGGTTCTCTGCACGTTCAGTTCAGCGATCCGAACACGCTCTTCCCGGCGCCCGGCTTCACGCTGAACCTCGTTCCGAATCTCACGCACCATAACGGGTAGAGCGCCCGCACCGCGCAGGGGCCTCACGGAGCCGTGCCAAACTGGTGACACCGAGAGCCGGGCCATGATCGGCTCTCCTCGCGGCGTAGCGGCGAGCCGGTATGATGTATATATTACTATTGAGCGTTCATGGCCTTATACGCAGCCACGATCTTGAGCTTGGAGCCAATGCCGATACTGGTGGTCAGACCAGTTACGTCGTAGAGTTGGCGCGCGCGCTCGGACGCCACACTGAGATCGGCCGCGTCGATCTCGTGACGCGCCTCATTCGCGATCCACGCTACTCACCGGATTATGCCGTTCCGGAGGAATCGTTAGGTGGAAGCGCTCGCATCGTTCGCTTGCCATTCGGTCCCGCTCGCTACCTGCGCAAGGAGTTGCTTTGGGACCATCTGGACGCGCTCGTCGATTCGTGCCTGCACTTCCTCAAGCGTCAGGGGCGCATTCCCGATGCCATCCACGCGCACTACGCGGATGCCGGTTACGTTGGAACGCATCTTTCTCGCCTGCTCGGCGTGCCGCTCATCTTCACCGGGCACTCTCTCGGCCGCGTAAAGCGAGAGCGGTTGCTCGCGTCCAGCAAGTCCGTGGATGCGATCGAGCGGCAATTCAATCTCGCACGTCGCGTCTCCGCCGAGGAGGAGACGCTTGAGACGGCGCGCTTGGTGATTACGAGCACGCGCCAGGAGATCGAGCACCAATACGGCGTTTACGAACGTTTCGAGCCGCGTCGCGCCATCGGGATCCCGCCGGGGGTCGATGTTGCGCGCTTCGTCTCGAAACCCCGGAGTCGACCTGCGCCGCGCATACGCGAACTGTTGAGCCGTTTCTTATGCGACCCCGGCAAGCCGGCGATCCTGGGCATTGCCCGCCCGGCACAGATAAAAAACCTCTCCGCGTTGGTTCGCGCCTTCGGGGGAGAATCGCGGCTGCGCGACGTCGCGAATCTCGTGCTGATCGCCGGGAATCGCTCGGATATCATGACGATGGAAGAGAACGAGCGCACGGAACTAACGAAGCTCCTCTTTGCCATCGATCTCTACGATCTCTATGGCCATGTTGCGATACCGAAGCAGCACGCGGCCGACGACGTGCCCGAGTTCATGCGCTATGCCGCGGTCACGCGAGGGGTGTTCGTCAATCCCGCCCTCAACGAGAACTTTGGGCTCACGCTGCTCGAAGCCGCCGCATCTGGTCTACCGGTTGTGGCCACCAACAGCGGCGGTCCGGTGGAGATCGTCGCGCAGTGCCGCAACGGCTTGCTCGTGGACCCGCTCGATACCGGCGCGATCGCGGCGGCGATCGGCACGGTGCTTTCCGACAAGCGGAGGTGGGCTGCGTGGGCGCGGCAAGGCATCGCCGGCGTCGCGCGCCATTACACGTGGGAAGGGCACGTGAGGACGTACCTATCCGCCGTCAAACGGGTCGTCCGCCGTGGGGCGAAGCATCGCAGGAGGACGCTTGGGCTTGCGCTCCATCATCAAGTGAATCCGCTGCCGATCGCGCAGCGCGTGCTGGTAAGCGACCTCGACAACACGCTATGCGGATCGCCCGACGCTTGGCGCAGGCTACTGACATGGCTTGAGGAAAATCGAGCGCACACGGCTTTCGCCATCGCGACCGGTCGTTCGCTCAAGGGCGCGTTCCGTTTCCTCAAAGACCTGCAACTTCCGCTCCCCGCGGTCTTGATCGCCGCCGTCGGCACGGAGATTTACTACGGGCCAAACATGGAGCCCGATGGCGGCTGGCGCCGCTTCGTCAGCCACGATTGGCGCCGGCAAGAGGTGCTCGACGCTTTGAAGGGCGTCCCCGGTATGGGGCTGCAAAATCGTGCGAACCAGCGTGATTTCAAGATCAGCTACTCGGTCGATCCCTCTCGCGGTTTCACTCTCGCTGCAGCGCAGCGACGGTTACGCGAGCGCCGCCTGCGCGCCTCTTTAGTCTATTCGCATGGACGGTATCTGGACGTCTTGCCGGTACGCGCGTCGAAGGGTTTGGCAATCCGGTACCTTTCGTATCGCTGGGACCTTCCGTTGGATCGCTTTCTCGTCGCCGGAGATTCAGGAAACGATATAGAGATGATCCGCGGAGAGAGTCTCGGCATCGTTGTCGGCGATTGCCAGCCCGAGATGGAATCCCTACGCGGGCAGCACCGCGTCTATTTCGCGGAGCAGCCGGGATTGCTCGGAATCCTCGAAGGCATCGAACACTACGACCGTGCGCGCCGCTCGAGCCCCGAGCTCGCTCTGCATTGACTCGGCCTGAGACGGAACCATGTTCATCGAATAGTTTAATCGTGTGCTCACCGGCGTACGCTGGCCGCTGCGAACGCGGTCTCGGCGATCTGGTCGCCTTCGTGCAGGTCGATGACAAGGCGGACATTGCCCTCAAGACTGGAGTTGAACAGCCGCTCTGGGTCCTTGAGCCGCGCACCCTAGGCAGATCGGGGGTTTCGAGGGATTAGACCTAGGCTGGGGCGTTTCGATGGTGTCGACCGTCAGCCCGATAACCTGAACGGCTCCGGGTTCGATTCCCGGGCGCTCCAGCCGCGACACGTCGATGTTGCGGCGCTATTGGCGATGTGGTATGTTCGGGTTTGGTTATCGGGCTGGCAGACACATCGAAGCGCACGAGGCGCCGTAGTAATGCGGCGCCTCTCCGTCTTTTTTTGGACCCAAATGCGTTGTTGACGATCGGGCAACGGTTATCGGCGCGTGACTCGCTTCGGCGCAGGCGCCGGGACCAAATTCACCATCGATAACCAGCACGCGACGCCGCCCCCGAGCGCGATCCATAGCAGCGTCGGCGGTTGCGAGAAGATCTCGCGCAGCGTGTAGCCGATGGTTTGGATCGTCACCGCGAAGCGATCGGCTCCGCCCGTAAAGATCGCCGAGCAGAGCCAGACGAGCACGGCCGCCAGCGCACCCAGCGTCCACGCCTCCCACAAGCGGATCGGAAAGACCGGCCGGTAGACGGTCGCGGCCAGGATAGACGCGCGCAGATCCGCGGGCGGCTGCTCGAGCGGGAGCGCAAAGAGGGCTGCGTCGAGGTCGTCATGTCTCATTGAGGGCTCTCCATCGCGCCTTCGCGTAAGGCGCGCCGTAACTGTTCCTTCGCGCGGAAGAGGTGCGTCTTGACCGTGCCCATCGGCAACCCCAGCACCGTCGCGATTTCGTCGTACTGTTTTTGCTGCAAGTGGTACAGCGTAATGACCGTTCGGTACTTCTCCGGTAACGCCGCTATCGCCGCCCGAAGCCGTTGCGCTTCGTCCGCGGCGATGGCCGCCTGTTCGGGGCCCGGACCGCCATCCGCCCGCTCCGGGAACTCCTCATTGCTATAACGCTTGCGGCGAGCCAAACGGTCGCAGCAGGCGTGATAGGCGATGGAAAAGATCCAGGTAGAGAACTTGGAGCCGGCTTTGAACGTGCGCAGGCTGCGAAAGGCTTTGAAGAAAGCCTCTTGGGTGACGTCGCGCGCTTCTTCGGAATCCCGCATCGTCCGAATGGCCAGGTGGTAGACCGCACGGTCGTAGCGCTCGACGAGCGTACCGAAGGCGTCCGCATTGCCGGCCAGCGCTGCGGCAACCAGATCGGAGTCCTCAACGCGGGTTACCGAGTCTATGCTTGGTCTCTCCAGTAGCGCTGCAGCCACGCCCGTGGTACGGGTGGGCATCGCCGGATGTTTCGCCGCGTCGGGCGAAACACCGGGCGCCGGAAAGCGTACTTGGGAGAGAAAAAGACGGAGGGGCGACAACGCAATGCTGCCGATGCTCGATACCTGCAGAGGCCCGTTCCCGGCGGACCGGGGACGGCACCTGTGACCGTGGGCTACTCGCGAACCGCGATCGTGGCCATGCTGGTCGCGGCCGAGATCCTGGTGCTGGGCGCCGCGTTCTGGGCGTTGGGCGGGCGGACGGGGTTCACCGTCGGCACCGTAAACCTGCGGCCGGTCGCCTTTCATCCCAAAGCGATCGCCGCGATCGACGCCGGCAGCGCTCCGCACGTGACCGTGAGCGACGCAGATTCGCTCGTCACCGTCACGCCGTCCGGCGATGGCCGGGTGCACGTCACCGACCTTACGCATTTCGGCGGCGCGATCTGGGGTACGGGGCACGTCGCGCAGCTCTCGGTCGAGCGCACGCCCGACGGCGTCCGCATCGCGCGCTCTGAGAGCAGCGGATGGACGAATGGATTCATCGACCTCGGCGGCTTCGCGCGGCGGCGCATCGCCGTTGCGCTGCCGGCCGGTGCCTCGCTCGACGTGCGCCGGTCCGCGGGTGCCGATATCGCGGGGCTGTCGGGGCCGGTTCGGGTCGTATCATTCGATGGACGGATCGTGCTGCGGGATTTGAGCGGCGGCGTCGACGCCCGTAGCGATGACGGCGCCGTCGAGGCGAGCGGAGTCCGCGGAGCGAGCGTCTCGCTTGCTTCGCAAGACGGCCGCATCTCGTTGGTCGACGTCTCCGCGGGGACGCTCGTCGCGACGACTGCGGATGGCTCGATTCACGCGAGCGGGTTGAGCCTCGGCGGCCCAGGCGCGACCGGGCACCTCCACACCGACGACGGCAGCGTTCACCTCTCCTTTGGGGGAGACCCAAACCTTTCCGTACGAGCCCACACGGGCGACGGCCGGATCCTGATGGACGGGCGTGCCACGCATAACGACGGCGCCACCGATGCGAGCTATACGCTGGGCAGCGGCGCGGGCAGCCTCGACGTTTCGACGCACGACGGAACGATCTCGATGACCACGAATGGAGGTCAGTAAGTATGTCCAGCAACGATGTCGCAGCCTTCGCGATGGTCCTCATCTTCGGTATGCCGATCGCCTACGCGATGATCAGCCGCATCTACGCTCACCAGGAACGGCTCGAGATGATTCGCCGGGGCATCGTTCCGCCGCCGGACGCGCGCACCATGCGGCAGATGGCTCGCGGCAAGGTGTGGGGGGGAGGCGCCTTCGGTTACGGCCAGCAGCAACCCGCTCAGCCCCCGTACGATCCCTATTTTTACGGGCTATACCAGGCCAATCGCACGTTGCATAAAGGCGTCGTCCTTACGATGATCGGTTTCGCGTTGCTGGTGGGGTTGTCGTTCATCGATATCGGCCAGCCGGGGCCGTGGCTGCTCGGGGGCCTGATCCCCATGTTCATCGGCATCGCGCAGGTGATCGTCGCGCTGCTTTCAGGGGCGCGGCTGGGACCGTTCGGGGCGAGCGAGGGGGTACCGCCGCCCAGTACATCGGCCGAACAGTCGGCGGCTGCGCAGCCTACGCCGGGGCCCTACGCATGGCGCCCCGGCTCGACGACCGAGTTGCAGCGCCCGGTTCGGCCGCCGGACTTCAAACCGTAGGGCTGCCGGCGCGGGGTAGAAAATCAGACCGCCGGGAGGTCCTCCCGGCGGTCTGATTTTTCTGTAACGTTTAGCCCTGATGCTGAGGGTTCACTTACAGTTGACCAGGGCCATAGCCCATCCCGCGGCAGTTCTCGTCCGGACGAGGTACCCGTCCGAGGTGCGGTCGTAAACCTGATAGCCCGCTCGAAGCGCGTCGGCCAGCGATTTAAAAACCATGAGACCTGACATTTGCGTGGACCCTCCTTTCCTTCTTGCTCTTGTTTCTATAACGGCCGTTGCCGTGTAGAAGTTCAGTAGTTCTTCATTAGTTTACGAAAACTTGCGCGGCGAAAGTATGTCGGCTTGCTTGCGAGAAAGAGTGCCCATGCTCACGAACCAGATGCCGGCAGCGGTGCACGCGACGACGGTGCTCGATCGCACCGAGCCGGCACCCGGTATCGTCCTCTTGGGCTTCTACGCTCCGGAGCTGGCGGCTGTGACGCGTCCGGGGCAGTTTTTGATGGCGATCCCCCCGGGAGGCGAGCGCACGGCGACCGCGCTCGGCATCTACGAGGCGCAAGATCGTCGCGTCGCCGTGCTGTTTTCGGTCTGTGGTCCGCGCACTCGGGAACTCGCCGGCCTGCGCGCCGGAGATAGATTAGAGGTTACCGCGCCGCTCGGTAACGGGTTCGACCTCTCGGGGAGCCCGCGTGACGTTGCCGTCGTTGCGGGTGGAATCGGCATCGCGTCGCTGCTCCTGCCGGCGCAGGCCCTGATTGCGAGCTCGGCGCGCGTCCGCTTGTACTACGGCGCGCGCTCGGCTGCATTGCTCGTCGAGCGCGATAGGTTTGCCGCGGAGGGCTGCGAGATCCACTGCGCGACCGACGACGGCAGCTACGGCCGGCGCGGTTTCGTGAGCGGGCTGCTCGCCGGTGCCGAACCAAGACCGGATCTCGTTCTTGCGTGTGGTCCGACACCGATGTTGCGCGCGACCGCAGCCGCGTGCTCCGCTCTCGGGGTTCCCGCGCAGCTCTCGCTCGAAGAGACCTTTGCTTGCGGGGTCGGCGGTTGTTGGGGCTGCGTCGTGCCGATCGATCGAAACAGCGCTCAGGCGCCGCGGTTCCCCGGGCCCGATAAGGGCGGCAGCGATACGGTCAACGCGCGCGTCTGCAAAGAGGGCCCGGTCTTTTGGGCTCACGAGTTGCGCTGGTGAGCGGCTCCCAAGCGGCGCACGCCGCGGTCGATCTTTCCGTGAAACTCGGTAGGCTCGAACTTGCGTACCCGACGCTCATGGGCAGCGGATGTTACGGCTCGGGCGAGGAGTTCGCAGCGTTCGCCGATCCCGCCAAGATCGGTGGCGTCGTGCTCAAGAGCGTCACGCAACGCCCGCGCCTCGGGAACCGTGCGCCGCGTTTGGTCGCGACGCCCTCGGGAATGCTCAATGCCATCGGCCTGCAGAATCCCGGCATCGATTGGTACCTCGAGCACGATCTCGCGGAGCGCGTTCCGCGGCCGTGGAAGACGATCGGCAGCGTAGCGGGCTTTTCGGTCGACGAGTACGCGTACGTTACGCAGCGGCTCGCGGCGCGGCCGGAGATCGACGCCATCGAGTTGAACGTCTCCTGCCCGAACGTCGCAGCCGAAGGCGAGACGTTCGCGTGCGATCCGAAGCTGACCGGGCGCGTCGTGCGCTTGGTGCGCGATACGACGGAGAAGACGCTCATCGTCAAACTCTCACCAAACGTCACCGACATTGCCGCAGTCGCGCGCGAAGCCGAAGATGCGGGCGCCGACGCGCTGGCCGTCATCAACACGGTGCGCGGCATGGCGATCGACGTCGGCACGTGGCGCCCCCGTCTGGGCAACGTTACGGGCGGCCTCTCCGGGCCCGCGATTCGGCCGATCGCGGTGCTGGCGGTGTACGAAGTTGCGCGCGCGGTGAAGATTCCAATCGTCGGGCAAGGCGGCATCGAAACGGTGACCGACGCGCTTGAGTTTTTCTTGGCGGGTGCCACTGCGGTATCGATCGGGACCGCGAACTTCATCGACCCGCGCATACCCGAGCGAATCGTCGAAGGGCTGCGCGCATATCTGGGCGAGCGGGGCCTGCTTTCGATCGGGCAGATCGTCGGGCAAGCCAATCGCGGCTTTGCGGGCGCGCATCGCTGCGAAGGGCGCGAAGGGTGAGGCACCGATGGCGCAATTGATCGTCGCACTCGACGTGGAGACCGCCGAAGAAGCGGAACGCGTAATCGACAGCCTCTACGAGCTCGACCTCATCTTCAAGGTCGGCTTCGAGTCGCTGTTCGGTTATCCCGGCCGGATCGTTTCGTATCTCGAGTCTCGCGACGCACGGTACTTCGTCGACGCCAAGTTGCACGACATCCCGCGAACGGTCGACGCCGCCGTACGCCGCCTGGTGCGCCCGGGCGTGCACATCATCGACGTCCACGCCCTGGGAGGAAGCGAGATGATGCGCTCGGCCGTCGAAGCGGCGCGCGAACGCGCCGACGAACTCGGCATGACGGCGCCCTACGTTTTTGCCGTCACGATCCTCACCTCTATCGCACAAGAAGACTTGCAGGAGATCGGCATGCGCGGCGGCGTGGGGGAGAACGTCGCGCGCCTGGCGGCGCTCGCGCGCGACGCCGGATGCGCGGGCGTCGTTTCGAGTGCGCAAGAGGTGCCGGATATCAAACGGCGCCTCGGAGCGCACTTCTTGACGCTGACCCCCGGCATTCGGCCGGACGGCTCGGCGCACGGCGATCAGAAGCGTGTGGTGACGCCGGCGCAAGCGGTGGCCGCGGGCGCGGATTACCTGGTCGTCGGGCGCCCGATCGCGCAGGCGGCCGACCCGCCGGCTGCGGCGGCGGCGATTCTGGCCGAGATGCGCTCCGCGTCCGCTTCGATTTCGGCCGGAACGGAGAGAAGGTGAGTACGGCGCTGGACATCACGGCAGAGTTGGAACGGCGCGGAGCGTTGCTCGAAGGCCACTTCAAGTTGAGTTCCGGCCGCCACAGCAACCGGTTCATTCAGAAGTTTCGCATCCTCGAAGATCCGAAGATTGTCGAGCCGGTCGCCCGGGCGATTGCCGACGCGTTTCGCGCGGAGCGGCCAACCGTCGTCGTGAGCGCGGCCGTCGGCGGCATCGTGCTCGGTTACGAAACCGCACGCGCGCTTGGCGTCAAAGCGATCTTCGTGGAGAAGGAGGACGGCATCGCCACGTTGCGCCGTAATTTTTCGTTGGGAGCGGCGGACCGCGCGCTGATCGTCGAAGACGTGGTTACTACCGGAGCGTCCGTGCGCGAGGTGATCGGCGTGGTGCGAGATGCGGGCGCAGTCCCCATCGGCGTCGGTGCGATCGTGCGGCGCGGCGACGCCGATTTCGGCGTGCGAACGCACGCGCTGCTCGATATGCCCATCCGCTCTTGGCTGGCCGACGAGTGCCCGCAATGCCGAGCCGGCGAACCGATCGCCGACCCCGGATCGCGCCGGGCCCGAGCGACCCCCGCATGACGCGGCGCGCGGTCTTCGACCTCCCGCCCTACGTGGCCGGCACCACGATCGAAGAGGTACGGCGGGCGTACGGGCTCGAGCGGATCGTCAAACTGGCATCGAACGAGAACCCGCTGGGAAGCTCGCCCGCCGCGCTCGCTGCGATCCGCGGCATCGATCGCCTGAACCTCTATCTCGACGACGCCCATTCGGAGTTGCGCGAGAGGCTCGCCGCGCCGTACGGCTTGCGGTGCGAGAACGTCGTGCTCGGGCACGGCAGCAACGAGCTGGTCAACGTCGTCTGCGAGACGCTGCTCGAGCCGGGCGACGAAGCGGTGATGGCGGTTCCAACCTTCGCCCTCTACAAGATAGCGGTGATGCTGGCGGGTGCGATGCCGGTCGAAGTGCCGCTGATCGACGGCATGCACGACTTGGATGCGATGCTCGCGGCCGTCACCGAACGAACGAAAGTCGTCTTCGTCTGCGACCCGAACAATCCGACCGGAACCGCCCTGGAGGCCGATCGATGGGAGCGCTTCGCAAGCCGGCTGCCCGAACGCGTAACGCTCTTGGTGGATCGAGCCTACAGCGAGTACATGCTCGCCGGAGCGTTCGACGCCGTCGGCCTCGCTACGCGGCGCCCCAATACGATCGTCTTGCGCACCATGTCGAAGATCTACGGGCTCGCTTCGCTGCGCTTCGGCTACGGTTTCGGCGATGCGGCGACGATCGGGTGGCTGCAGCGCGTGCGGCTGCCGTTCAACATATCGCGGCCGGCGGCGCTCGGCGCGGAGGGCGCGCTGGGCGACGCCGATTTCGTGCGCCGCAGCGTGGCCGTCAACGACGCAGGCAAACGTTATCTGGAAGGCGAGTTTGCGCGGTTGGGACTGCACGCCTATCCGACTCAAGCGAACTTCTACGCGTTCGAGGTGCCGGCGAGCGCGGCGCGGGCATACGACGATTTGGTTCGGCGCGGGATCATCGTGCGATCAGGCGACGCGCTGCGCATGCCCGGGCGCCTGCGTGCGACCGTCGGCACCCAGCCGGAGAACGAGGCCTTGGTGGCCGCGCTCGAAGATCTTCTGCCGAATTGGCGTTCCCGGTGAGCGGCATTACGGTCCGCCAAGGGCGGCTCGACGACCGGGCTTTCGTGGAAGATCTCGGCAAGCGTACGATCCTCGATTCGGTGGCGGCCTTTCGCTTCGTCAACGAGCCGCTGGCTGCGCTGAGCTACGAGCGCCTGCTGCGTTTTG
The DNA here is from genome assembly GCA_021790935.1 of bacterium. GTDB lineage: Bacteria > Vulcanimicrobiota > Vulcanimicrobiia > Vulcanimicrobiales > Vulcanimicrobiaceae > JAJYFL01. The sequence goes on along the minus strand of JAJYFL010000006.1, from coordinate 155,324 downwards.
CGTACGATCAGTCGCACGTGCTCTTGATCGCGGAGCACGAAGGAAGGCGCGCCGGGTTCGTACTCCTGCTCGATACCCTACCGGACGAGGTGACCATGCTGCCGCAGGGATTCGTCGCCTACATGGCCGTCGAACCGGATATGCGCCGCCTCGGCGTCGCGGCCGGGCTGCTGGAGGCCGCCGAAGATGAGGCCCGGCGGCGCGGTTTGCCGTATATGGGTTTGATGGTGACCGAAGACAACGCGGCGGCGCGCGCGCTCTACGACCGTGCCGGATACCTCACCGAACGAAGGCTCCTGTGCAAGCGCCTGTAGGCGGCATCGACTGGCGGCGGATCTTCGCCGCGCTCGGCGTCGTTGCGCTGCTCGTCGCGCTGCTGTGGTTCGCCACGCGTATTCCACGAACGGTGACGATCTTCGTGATCGCGGCGTTCCTGGCATCCGCCATTCATCCGGTCGTCGTCTTTTTGGAACGGCGGCGCATCTCGCGTATCGTGGCGATCGCGGTCGTCTACGTCGTCTTGATCCTCGTGATAACGGTGGGCGCGCTGATCGTTCTGCCGCTGACCTTCGTGCAGCTGCAGTCGCTGGCGGCGCACGTTCCGCGGTATCTCGAGAGCGCGCAGAACTGGCTGCAACTTTTACAGACCGATATCCAGCAGCGTTTCCCCGCTGCGAAGATTCCCACGCAGGCGATCGACGTAAGCCAGTTGAGCAGCGCGCGCCTAAGCGCGCTCGTCGAGACCGCGCTCGCGTCGATCGGTACCGTCGCCTTGAACGTCGCGACCGCGCTCTTCATCGCCCTGTCGTCTCTGATTCTATCGTTTTTCTTCCTACTGAATCATCGCCAGCTCGCCGAAGGCTTTGCGTCATTTTTCCCTGCAAGAAAGCGCGAGACGGCGCGCCAGCTTGCCGTCGAGATCGTGCAGATGTTCGGCAGCTTTATCGCCGGGCAGGCGCTCGTCAGTGCGATCACCGGCATCCTCATCGCCGCGATAACCGCCATCTTCGGCTTCAAGTTCGCACTGCTGCTGGGTTTGGTGAGCGCGGTCGCCTACGCGGTGCCGATCATCGGCATGCTGGCCGCTTCGGTCCTCGGGCTGCTCCTGGCGGCGCCGCAGGGCTGGGGCGTGCTGATCGGCGTCCAGGTCGTGATGTTCGTGGTCGCTCGCATCAGCGACAACGTGTTCGTGCCGAAGATCATGGGCGACTCGGTCGGCGTCTCGCCGATCGCCGTGATGTTTGCGGTATTCGCCGGTGGGGAACTCTTCGGCTTGCCCGGTTTGATCCTTGGGATACCGGCCGCGGCGTTGATCAAGATACTCTGGCGCTACTTCGTCGCGCCGTGGCTGCACGGCGAGATCGCCGTGGCCGATGCGAGTACGCCGCTACATTGACTCGGGCGCGCTCACTCCTAAGATCTCGAGCACGCGCGCCAGCACGTTCTTCGTTGCCTGGCATAGGGCGAGGCGGGCGAGGCGCCGTTCGCGGTCGTCGGTGAGGATCTTGCACTCGGTGTAGAACTGGTGGAAATCCGAGGCGACGTCGCGCGCGTAGCGCGTCAGGCGGTGAGGTGCGAGATGGTCGACGGCGTTGCGCACGATCTTCGGCAGTTCGGCGAGCCGCCGGGCGAGCGCGATCTCGGCCGGATGCTCGAGCGTTGATAGGGACGTCCCGGCGCGTGCGGCAGCGACGTCGGACGCCGTAGCCTTATCGAACACCGATGCGATGCGGGCGTGTCCGTATTGCACGTAGTACACCGGGTTGTCGTTGCTCTTTTCTCGCGCCAGCGCGAGATCGAACGTGAGCGGCGAATCCGGCGCGATCATAACGAAGAAGAAGCGCGTCGCGTCGACCCCGACCTCGTCGAGGACGTCGTCGAGCGTGACGATGTGGCCGGCGCGCTTGCTCATCGAAACCTGCTCGGCACCGCGCATCAGCGTGATCTGCTGCGCGATCATCACATCGACGCGGCCGGCGTACCCGAGCGCAGCCGCGATCCCTTTGAGGCGCCCGATATATCCGTGATGGTCGGGGCCCAGGACGTCGATCGCGCGGTCGGCGCGCTGCAGCTTCTCGTAGTGATAGGCGACGTCGGAGGCGAGGTAGGTCGGCCGCCCGTCGCCGCGCACGAGTACGCGGTCCTTGTCGTCGCCGAAGGCAGTCGCTTTGAAATAGAGCGCCCCCTCGCGCTCGTAGGTCAGACCGGCATCGACCAGCCGCCGCACGCCCGCGGCGATCTTCCCCTCTTCGTGCAACGCCCGCTCGCTCTGCCAGAGATCGAATCGTATGCCGAAGCGCTCGACCGTCCGGCGCTGGCCGGCGACGAGCGTATCGCGCGCGATCGCGGCAAAATGTGCGAGCCATTGCGACTCCGCGGCGCCGTCCCAGCGGTCGCCTTCGGCGTCGCGAATCGCACGAGCGATGGGCACGAGGTAGTCGCCGGGGTACCCGTCCTCGGGGAACGGATAGTTCGGATCGGTCATCTGGCGGTAGCGGGCGTAGACCGAACGGCCGAGCGTATCGAGCTGGCTGCCCGCATCGTTGATGATCCACTCGACGAAGACGTCGTAGCCGCAGTAGCGCATCGCATCGGCGAGCGTCTCGCCGATGCTGCAGGCGCGCCCCTGCACGATGACCAGCGGACCGGTCGGGTTGGCGCTGCCGAATTCGAGCGAGACCCGCGTACCGTTTTGGGGGGATTCGCCGAACCGCTCGCCCTCACGCACGATGCGTGCGACCACGGATTGCCAGCATGTGGGTGCGAGGCGAAGGTTGATGAAGCCGGCGGTCGGTTCGATCTCGCGGAAGAGCGCGTGCAACTGCGGATGCGACGCGCGGAGTTCTGCGACGAGCGCCGTGGCGACGTTCTGCGGCGAGCTTCGGGCGGCGCGCGCGAGCGCGAAGGCGACGTTGGTTGAGAAGTCGCCGAACTCCGGGCGCCGCGGTGCCTCGAAGGTCACCTCGATCGGCGGCGATCCAGGATAGCGCGTTCCGATCGCTTGGGCCGTCGCTTCGGCAAAGGCCGCGAGCGCGCTCTCCGGGGATGCGGGCTGCTCTTCAGTGATGGTAAGGCTCATTCCGTGCGATCTTCGCCGCGCGATAGAGTTGTTCCAGCACGATGGCGCGCGCCCACTCGTGCAAGAACGTGAGATCCGAGAGCGACCACAAGAAATCGGCGCGCTCGCGCAGGGCGGCGCCGGCGCCGAAGGTGCCCCCGATCGCGAGCGTCAGCTGCGATATGCCGTCGTCGCGCGCCGTAGCGAGGCGACCGGCAAGTGCTTCGCTATCGAGTTGGCTCCCCGCGCGATCGAGCAGCCAGAGACGATCGCCCTCGCCCAGCCGTTTCAAAACGCGCAGCGACTCCTCGCGCATCGCCGTCTCGGGCACGCCGGAGCGGTCCGCCTTCACCTCGATCTCTTCGTAGGCATAGTAGGCCGACAGGCGTCGCCGGAGATCGGCGCATGCGCTGGCGACGTATGGTTCGCGAATCTTTCCGACGGCTATCAGGCGAATCTTCACCGAACGTCCTTCGACGAACGCGCCGGCGCCTCAGCGCATCAGCGCGAAGTAGACGCCGTCGCGTCGCTGCACGCTGCCGTCGATCTCGAGGAGCGTGAGTGCCGCGCTTACGCGGGCCACGGGCTCGCGGCACGCGTCGACGATCGCGTCGAGCGAGCGCTCTCCGTCGCCGAGCGAGCGAACGATCGCGCGTTCCAGCGCGTCGGCGCGCTCGCGCGGCGGTGCGGCGAGGGGTAGTTGCGCTGCGGGGAGGGAGAGCTCCGCCAGCACGTCGGCGGGATCGCGCGCGAGCGTGACCCCGTCGCGGATAAGGGCGAGGCACCCGGCCGCTTGGGGGCGATCGACGTCGCCGGGGACGGCCAGAACCGGGATGCGGCCCGCCGCCCAGCCCGCCGTGTTGAGGGCGCCGCTGCGCGCCGGCGCTTCAATGACGACGACCGCATCCGCCAGGGCCGCGACGATCCCGTTGCGTTGCAGGAACTGGCCGGGACGAGCCGGCTCCTCGGGCGCGTAGGGCGAGAGCACCGCGCCGCCGGCCTCGATCAAGCGCTCGGCCAGGCCTCGATTGCGGCGCGGGAAGAACTGGCTGTGACCGCCGCCGAGCACCCCGATGCTTGGAGCGCCGCCTGCCAGTGCGCCTTCGTGGGCCATCGCATCGATCCCGAGGGCAAGGCCCGAGAGGATGCAGCAGCCCGCCGCGCCCAGCTCGGAGGCGAAGCGGCGCGCGAGTCCCCGCCCGTATGCGGTCGCCGCCCGCGTACCGACGATCGCGACGGTCGGCCGCAGCAGGCCGTCCAGGGTGCCGCAGCACCACAGAGCCTGGAATATCGCCGGCAACGGGCGATCGCCCCGCCGGGCTTCGAAGGCCTGGCGCGGGACGAGCGTGGGGCGCAACTCCATCGCGCCTCTATCACGCGCCGGAGTGAGGCCGAAAGGTGTCTCCTGCCGAGCTTGCGTGCGCCGGCGGGGGGAAACTCGGAGGCGCCTCGGAATACAGCGCCCCAACTACCGCCCGGCCAGGAGCAGTTTCGGAGGAATCAATCGTGGCAGCTGAAGCCTATTGCGTGAAGTGCAAGACCAAACGACAGATCAAAGACGCCGTACAGATCACGATGAAGAACGGTCGTCCGGCGACCCAAGGAAAGTGCCCCGAGTGCGGCACGAAGATGTTCAAGATTGGAGCAGCCTCTTAAGGCCTCTGCAGCAGGATCGATCCGCCCCTCTTGCATCGCCGGGGGACGAGAGACGCTCGTTTTTGCCACGCCGAGGTTAGTGCTCTATAATGGGGAGGCCCACAAGATGTGGGTCTTCTTACTACGAGGGACAATCCAACTGATCTGCCCGACCTGCCGTAAGAGCGAGACGCGCGTAGTCGATTCCCGCGACGACGAGAACGTGGTTCGGCGCCGCCGCGAGTGCCTGGACCCGCGGTGCAAGCATCGCTTTACGACCTACGAGCGCATGGAAGCGCCGCGGCTTTTCGTCGTCAAGAAGGACGGGCGGCGCGAGCAGTACAGTCGCGACAAGATCCTGAGCGGGTTGCGCAAGGCCTGTGAAAAACGGCCGGTCTCCGGAAGTCAGATGGAGTCCGTGGCGGCCGATCTCGAGCGCGATCTCTTCGCGCGAGGCGAGAGCGAGGTGCCCGCGACGCTGGTCGGGGAGAAGCTGATGGAGGCGCTCAAGGGGCTCGACAAAGTGGCCTACATTCGCTTCGCGAGCGTCTACCGCGAGTTCGAAGTCGAAGGCCTGCAAAAAGAGTTGGCGACGCTGCTTGCCAAATGAGCCGCGATGGGATCTACGATCGCGGTCGCCCTCAAGCGTCTTCCTGAAGGCGAGGGGCTCCCGCTCCCGACCTATATGAGCGAACGCGCCGCCGGCGCGGACCTCTGCGCGGCGGTACGCGAGGAGTTGACGCTGCTGCCGGGTGCGCGGGCCCTCGTGCCGACCGGCTTTGCCATGGCCCTGCCCGACGGCTATGAAGCGCAGATTCGCCCGCGCAGCGGACTCGCGCTGCGGCACGGCGTCACCTGCCTAAACTCGCCCGGAACGATCGACGCCGACTATCGCGGGCCGGTCAACGTCATTCTCGCGAATCTCGGCCGGGAGCCGTTCGTCGTGCGGCGCGGCGACCGTATCGCCCAGATGGTCGTCGCGCCCGTATCGCAAGCCGCCTTCACGGTCGTCTCCGATCTGCCGCAGACGCCGCGCGCCGAGGGCGGTTTCGGCAGCACGGGCACCAGCGCGCCATGAAGGTCTACATCGTTGGAAAGGGCGCGGTCGGGACGTACCTCGGCGATCTTCTCGCGGGCATCGGCGTCGAGGTGACCTACGCGCCGCGGAACCTCGCGGAGGTCGTGCCGGTCGACGCGGACGTTGCGATCGTCGCGGTCAAGGCCTACGATACCGACTCGGCGATCGAGACGCTGCGCAAAGCGCTCGCGTACCCGGAGAAGTGCGTCTTCGTCTCCCCGCAAAACGGCGTGGGCAACGAAGAGAGACTCGCCGCGGCCTTCGGCGAGGACAACGTCGTCGCTGCCGCGCTCACGACGCCGGTAGACCGCGACCGCGATGGCCGCAGCCGCGTCGCCGCCGAACACGGCGCGCTCGCGTTCGCGCCGATGGGAGCCAGCGCCTACAATTGGCTTTGGGCGACCTTTGGCAGCACGGGCATCACGGTGAAGGTCGTCGCCGACTGGCGTGCGCTCAAGTGGTCGAAGTTGGCCCTCAACGTCGTCGCCAACGCGAGCTGCGCGATCCTCAACGTGCTCCCCAGTCGCTTGGTGCACTTCGACCACGTCTTCACGCTCGAGATCCACGCCATCCGCGAAACCCGGGCGGTGATGGCAGGCCTGCACGTCGTGCCGATCGATCTGCCGCACTATCCCGTGCGCGCGCTGCAAGGCATTGCGACGCTGCCGAGCCCTATAGCCCGCGCCATCCTCACCAACCGGATCGCGGACGCGCGCGGTACCAAGCCGCCGTCGCTGCTGATGGATCTGCGGGCCGCCAAAGCGCAGACGGAGGTCGACGTGCTCAACGGTGCCATCGCCTCTGCCGGCAGGGCGCTCGGGATCGCGACGCCGGTCAACACCGTCTTCTGCCGCGTGCTCGAGGATATCGCGCACATGCCGCAATTATGGGCAAAGTATCGCGAACGGCCCGAAACGCTTGCAGCAGAGGTGCGAGCAGAGCTCGCGCGGGCCCGCGCGCTTGCCAGGAGATAGCAGTCGACCATGCGCCACCCCGACGTCCCCGAATCGCTCGAGAGCTGGTGGATCCTCCACCGGATGTTTTCGTTCGACCGGCGTGCTTGGGGGCGCGTGGGCGCAGAAGCGCGCGAACGGATCGGGCGCGCGGCGGCTGCCGTGCTTGGGCGGCTGAAAGCGCGCGAAGACGCGGACGTCGGCCTCGCTCAGATGCTCGGACACAAGGCCGGGCTCATGCTGACGCACTACGCAAAGACGTTCGATGGATTGGCAGCGGCGCAGACCGCGGTAGACCGCTTGGAACTCGCCGAGTACCTCCGCCCCCAAGCCTCCTACGTCTCCATCCTCGAACTCGGCCTCTACGAGGCGACGGCGAAGATCCACGCGGTGCTAAGCGAACGCGGGTTCAAACCGCATTCGCCGGAATGGGACGCCGCGTTTGACGAACTCCTGCGAGAACAAGCGGAGCAGCCGCGTAACGCAGGGCGCCTCTGGGCGCGCATTCCGCAGAGGCGTTACGTCTGCTTCTATCCGATGGACAAGAAACGCGGCGAACTCGTCAATTGGTACGCGCTGCCGTATGCAGAGCGCGCGAAGTTGATGCTGGACCACGGCAAGATCGGCCGCTCCTTTCATGGCTTGGTGACGCAGGTCATATCCGGCTCGGCGGGCCTGGATGATTGGGAGTGGGGCGTGGATCTCTACGCCGACGACGCCCTCACCTTCAAGAAGCTCGTCTACGAGATGCGGTTCGATGAGGCGAGCGCGAGATACGCGGCCTTCGGCCCGTTCGTTACGGGGCTGCAGTTCTCGCTCGACGAGCTGGCGACATACTTGAACGGTGACCACGTCCCGGCGTTGAACGTTACGGCAAGCGGCTAACCTAAGCGCGGAGAGGAGCCTTCATGCAGGTAAGTTACGTTCACGGCGCGAGCGAGATACCTCTGATCGGCGAGAGTATCGGGGATTGCCTGGACCGCGTCGCCGCCCGCTTCCCGGAGAACGAGGCGCTCGTATCCGCCGGCCAGCGCGTTCGTTTGAGTTACGCCGAGTTCCGCTCCGCATGCGAAACGCTGGCGCGGGGCTTGATCGCGCTCGGCGTCGATCGAGGCGACCGCGTCGGGATATGGTCGACCAATAACGCGGAATGGGTGATCGCCCAGTTCGGCACCGCCAAGATCGGCGCGATTCTCGTCAACGTCAATCCGGCGTATCGCACGAGCGAGGTGCAGTACGCGCTCCAGCAGAGCGGCACGAGCGTGCTTATCGTACAGGCGAAGTACAAATCGAGCGACTACCTTGCGATGCTCGCGGAAGTCCGGCCGGCCCTGCCGCAGTTGCGCCGGCTGATCGTCTTGGACGGCGAGCCCCCGGCCGGCGATCTGCGCTGGGACGATCTCGCCGTCCTGGCGGCGAGCGTCGATCCCGAGGAGGTCGCGCGGCGGCAGTCGCTTACGCAGTTCGACGAGCCCATCAACATTCAGTACACCTCCGGAACGACGGGTTTTCCCAAGGGCGCTACGCTCTCGCACCACAACATCCTCAACAATGGATTCTTCATCGGCGAGGGCTGCCGTTATTCCGAACGCGACCGAGTCTGCATACCGGTGCCGTTCTACCATTGCTTCGGCATGGTGCTCGGCAACCTCGCGTGCGTGACCCACGGCGCCGCGATCGTAATTCCGGGCCCTTCGTTCGACCCAGCGGCGACGCTTGCCGCGGTGCAGGCCGAGCGCTGCACCTCGCTCTACGGCGTGCCGACCATGTTCATTGCCGAGCTGAATCTGCCGAACTTCAAGGATTACGATCTCTCGACGCTGCGTACCGGAATCATGGCGGGCGCGCCATGCCCGGTCGAGGTTATGAAACGCGTGCAAAGCGAGATGCACGCGCCCGAGATTACGATCTGTTACGGCATGACGGAGACGTCGCCCGTCTCGTGTCAGACCGGCGTCGACGACCCGCTCGAGAAGCGCGTCACGACGGTCGGCCGCGTGCATCCGCACATCGAGTGTAAGATCGTCGACGAGGCTGGGAAGATCGTGCCGCGGGGCGTGCCGGGGGAGTTGTGCACGCGCGGGTACAGCGTCATGCTCGGGTACTGGAACGATCCGGAGAACACCGCGGCCTGCATCGACGCGGCCCGTTACATGCACACCGGCGACGTCGCCGTGATGGATAGCGACGGGTACGTCAACATTAGCGGCCGCGTCAAGGACATGGTCATCCGAGGCGGCGAGAACGTCTATCCGCGGGAGATCGAGGAGTTTCTCTACACGCATCCGGCGGTTCGGGACGTCGCCGTCATCGGCGTGCCGGACGAACGGTACGGCGAGCAGATCTGTGCGTGGGTCGTCGTGGCCGAGGGCGCTGCGTTGACGGCGGACGAGATCAAAGCCCACTGCGCCGGCAAGATCGCGCACTATAAGATTCCGTACTACGTGAAGTTCGTCGACGATCTTCCGATGACGGTAACGGGGAAGATCCAGAAGTTCAAGATGCGCGAGATTTCGGCGCGCGAACTCGGCCTGGACGGCGCCTCGGCGACCCGGCCGGCCTGACGCAGCGCCGGCGGCCGCCCGGAGCTCAGGCGGCACAAGTCGATGGCGACTCAGCCGGCAGAGCCAGACGCGCCTCAGCGGGCCGGAGAAATGCATAGCGCACCTTGAAACCGAAAGGCGTTTCGGCTAGACTAGAGGTGGATGAGTTCTCAGCGCATCGGCGGCGTGCGGTTTCGCGCCTATCCGGCCGACCATGAACCACGCCACTTCCACGCCTTCGTCGGCGACGGGCGCGTGGTGATCGAACTCACGATGGACGGACACGTGGCGATTGCTCGTCGGGCCGGAGCGGCGCGCGGCGTCAAAGAGAGCGAGGTCAGCAAAGTGTTGCACCTGGCAGATCGGCACTTCGACGAACTCGTGCGGCTTTGGGAGAAAATGCATGGCTAAGGCAAAATCGCGTATTACGACAACCGACTTGGAGACCAAAGCCGCGATCGCAAGCGGCAAAGTATACGACCAGCACCCCTATCGGCCGCGAGCCGTGGCCGCCGAGTACCGCGCGGCCGACGACGTCCTCGCGATCAAACTCGCAACCGGCGTCGAACTGCTCATGCCGCGCAAGCTCTTACAAGGATTGGAAAACGCCGATCCGCAGAAGGTAGCCAACGTCGAGATCGACGACTTCGGCGAGGGGTTGCATTGGGAAGCGCTCGATGTGGACCATTACGTTCCGAGCCTGGTCGAGGGCGTCTTCGGAAACCGGCGCTGGATGAGTGAACTCGGCAAGATTGGCGGGCGCTCACGGTCGGACGCCAAGACCCGCGCGGCGCGCAAGAACGGGCGCAAGGGCGGGCGACCGCGTAAACACGCAGCGGCCTAGAGCGAACCGCGGGTCGAGCGCGCACTTTGCCGAACATCCTTCGGCGCCGTTGCGAGCCCGGCGTTCGATCCGCGCCACACGCACGCGACGCTGCTGCATCCTGGTGGCGCCACGCGGCAGGATGGCGAGTTCGATCCCACGTGAGGGCCCGATCGCTTCGGAGCTGATCCGTGGAGCGCGTCTCACTTCATTCGCACATGTCTCATGAATTGCGCAAAGTGACAACGGGGAAGATCCAGAAGTTCAAGATGCGCGAGATTTCGGCGCGCGAACTCGGCCTGGACGGCGTCTCGACGACCCGGCCGGCCTGACGCAGCGCCGGCGGCCGCCCGGAGCTCAGGCGGCGCGCCCATCGAGCCGCTCCAGACTGCGATAGGTTATCGCCTCGGCGACGTGCTCGCTGCGGATCTCGCCGCCGGCGTCCAGATCCGCGATCGTTCGCGCGACCCGCGCGATACGGTCGAGCGCGCGCGCCGAAAACTGCCGCTTCGCACTGGCATGCGCGAGTAGCCGCATCGCATCGTCGCCCAGCGCGCATTGCGAGCGCACGGCGCTGCCAGGAATCTCGGCGTTGCAGGCGATCGGCGTCTTCGAGAACCGGTCGTGCTGGCGGGCGCGGGCGGCGATCACGCGCTCGGCGATCGCCCGCGAGCTCTCTCCCCGCGCCGTTCGCACCATATCGTCGAAGGGCACGCGGCCGATCTCGATTTGGATGTCGATGCGGTCGAGAAGCGGGCCAGAGAGCTTGTTGACGTATCGCGAGACGGCCGCATCGTCGCAGCGGCACTCGGCATTGCGAGTCCCGCGATAACCGCACGGGCAGGGGTTCATCGAGGCGACGAGCATGAAGCGTGCCGGATAGGTGAACGTCCCGGCAGCTCGCGCGATCGTGACGACGCCTTCTTCGATCGGCTGGCGCATCACTTCGACGGCCGCCCTCGAGAACTCGGGCAACTCGTCGAGGAAGAGCACGCCATGGTGGGCGAGGCTGATCTCGCCCGGTTTCGCGAGGCTGCCGCCGCCGACCAACGCCGTCTGGCTGATGGTGTGGTGCGGGAAGCGGAAGGGGCGCGCGCGCACGATGCCGCGCCGGCCGCCGAGCAGCCCGGCGACGCTGTAGATCTTCGTGACTTCGAGCGCCTCGTTCGGTGTCATCGGCGGCAGGATCGACGGCAGACGCCGCGCGAGCATCGTCTTCCCGCAGCCCGGCGGGCCCACGAAGAGCAGATTGTGCCCGCCCGCAGCCGCGATCTCGAGCGCACGCTTGGCGCCGTGCTGCCCGCGCACGTCGGCCAGATCGCCGGCATACGACGCTTCGGCGGCATCGATCTGCGGGGCGCTCGTGTGCCGGCGCCACTTCGCTCCATTGCCGAGTACGACGGCGGCGGCGGATTGCAGCGAGTCGACGGCGTAGAGTTCGATGCCGTCGACGAGCGCCGCCTCGTCGGCGTTCTCCCGCGGCACGATCAGTTGCGAAAAGCCTGCGTTGCGAGCTCCGAGCACCATCGGAAGGATGCCGTTCACCGCGCGCAGCGATCCGTCGAGCGCGAGTTCGCCGAGCGCGGCGTAGCTCTGGAGCGCGAGCCGGTCGATCTGCTCGTCGATGGCCGTGAGCGCCAGCGCGATCGGAAGATCGAAGGCCGGCCCCTCCTTGCGCACGTCGGCCGGTGAGAGGTTGACCAAGAGTCTGCCCGCCGGAAACGCGAAGCCGGAGTTGAAGATCGCGGCGCGCACGCGCTCGCGCGCTTCGCCGAGCGCGCGATCCGGTAAGCCGATGATCGTGAGCCCTGGGGAGCCGGGCGAACTGTCGGCCTCGACGCGAACGACGTAGCCTTCGATGCCGAGCATGGCGGCCGAAAAGGCCAATGAGAGCACGTGGTGGTTCCTCCGTTCACGTTCCTACTGCGCGCAGGCAGCCCGCCGGCAAGCTGCGAACGGGGCGAGATGCATCTCACGGCGCTCGATTGGGTTATCATCGTCGTCTCGGTCGGCATTATGTTCGTGCCTGCCATTCTGCTCGCGCGCCGTGCCGGCCGAAACACCGCGGAGTTTTTCGCCGCCGGGCGCCAGGCGCCGTGGTGGCTGATCGGCATATCGCTGGTCGCGACCACGTTCAGCACCGATACGCCGAACCTGGTGACGAACATCGTGCGCGAAAGCGGGGTCGCAGGCAACTGGCAGTGGTGGGCGTTCCTGCTCACGGGGCTCGCGACGGTGTTCTTCTACGCGCGCCTCTGGCGGCGCAGCGGCGTGCTGACCGATCTCGAGTTCTACGAGCACCGCTACTCGGGGAAGGCGGCTTCGTTCGTGCGCGGCTTTCGCGCCGTCTACCTCGGGCTGTTCTTCAACTGTTTCATCATCGCGAGCGTGAACTTGGCGGCAGCGAAGATCGCCAACGTACTCTTCGGCATACCCGAGTGGGAGACGCTTGCCGTCGCCGCCTCGTTTCCGGTGATCTTCGCGTCGATGTCGGGGCTTTGGGGCGTCATGGTCACCGACGTGATCCAGTTTTGCATTACGATGACCAGCGCGTTCGCCGCGGCATATTATGCCGTGAAGCTGCCGCAGGTCGGAGGCTTGAGCGGTCTATGGCGACAGGTGCTCGCGCATCATCCGCACGTACTGAACATCCTGCCGAATTTCGCGGATTGGCCGGCGGCGCTCGCGGTCTTCGTCATCCCGCTGACCGTGCAGTGGTGGTCGGTCTGGTATCCGGGCTCGGAGCCCGGCGGCGGCAGTTACGTCGCGCAACGCATGCTCTCCGCGCGCACCGAGCGCGACTCGGTCTTCGGCACCCTGCTCTTCCAGGCGATGAACTACGCGCTGCGCCCGTGGCCCTGGATCATCGTTGCGCTGGCTTCGATGATCGTCTACCCGCACGTCTCCGACATCCAGCAGCGCTTCCCGTACGTGTCGCCGCACCTGCTCGGCAACGATATCGCGTATCCCGCCATGCTGGTCTTCATGCCGGCGGGCTTCGCCGGGTTTATGGTTGCGGGACTCTTCGCCGCCTACCGGTCGACGCTCGAAACGCATCTCAACTGGGGCACGTCCTACCTGGTACACGATCTCTACCGCCGCTTCATCCGGCCCGAATGCAGCGAGCGCCACTACGTCTTGGTGGGGCGCTTCGTGACGCTCGGGATCATGGTGCTGGCCGTCGCGCTGACGTTCGCGCTGGATACCGCGAAGGAGACGTTTAACGTCATCCTCTCGGTCGGCGCCGGTACGGGGCTGGTCTATCTGCTGCGCTGGTTTTGGTGGCGCATCAACGCCTGGACGGAGGTCAGCGCGATGCTCGTCTCGTTCGTCGTCGCGATCGTCTTCCTGGTGCTGCGCAAGGCCGGGCATGCAATCCCGGCCGACGTCGCGCTATTGTGGACCGTCGGCATATCGACGGCTTCATGGCTGGCCGTCACCTATCTCACGCCGGCCGTCGACCGCGCCACCCTCGTTGCCTTCTACGAGAAGGTTCGGCCCGCGGGGGCCGGCTGGAGCGAGGTGCGCAAGGGCTCGCAGTTGCCTCCCTCGCCGGACAGCCTTCCGAACGCTCTGCTCGGCTGGGTACTGGGCCTGGTAGCGATCTACTCCGCGCTCTTTGGGTCGGGAGCCTACCTCTACGGGAATCTCGGGCAGGGGCTCGTCTTCACGGGCACCTTCCTGGGCTCGGCCATCTGGCTCTTCTTCCTGGCGCGGCAGATGTGGGGCGGCCGCGAGGGCTTCACGACCTCCTAGGTTGTCCACATCACTCACAAGCGGCCCCGGTCCCACTGTGGAGAACGGAGGCGCTCGCCAGCGCGGTAGTTAACCCTCCCCGGAACGCTCTTGGAGGTATGTAATCCGTGAAGACACCCCGCCTATTGGCAGTTGCGGCCGTTCTTGGGGCGCTGTTAGCCGCTTGCTCCAGCTCCAGCTCCACGTCGCAGCCGGCAACGAAAGTGATCGGCGTCTCGATCCAGGATTTGGAGGCGCAGTTCTACCAGCAGATGGAGGCCGGCATGCAGGCCGAGGCCGCCAAATACGGCTACAAGTTGCTCATGGTCGACGCCAACCGCGATTCGGCCAAACAGCAATCGCAAGTCGAAGATTTCATCGCCAAGAACGTCGACGCCATCGTGCTTACGCCCGCGGACTCGCAAGCGATCGGCAGCGCCATCGTTGAAGCGAACAACGCGCACATCCCGGTATTCACCGCCGACATTGCCAATGCCAGCAAGCAAGGCCACGTGATCGCGCACATCGCCTCGAACAACGCGCAGGGCGGGGCTGAAGCCGCGGCGCTCATGTGCGCTGCGGTCGGGAAGACGGGCGAGATCGCGATCATCGATCAGCCGGAGGTGACGAGCGTGCAGGATCGCGTCAAGGGCTTTAAGACCGCGCTTGCGCGGCACTGTCCGGGCGTGAAGATCGTCGCCGACGTCGACGCCGGCGGCCAGCGCGACAAAGCCAACTCGGATACCGGCGATATTCTGCAGGCTCACCGCAAACTCAACGGCATCTTCGGCGTCAACGACGACTCGGCGCTCGGGGCCCTCACCGCGGTGCGCGCGGCGGGGCGGCACGGCATCGCGATCGTCGGGTACGATGCAACGCCCGAGGCGCGTGCTGCGATTACCAAGGGAGAGATGTACGGCGACGCGGTGCAGCATCCCGATCGCATCGGCAAGGAGACGATCGACGCGATCCACGCCTACTTTGCCGGCAAGCACGTGCCTAAGCGCATCGACGTGCCGGTGGGTACCTTTACCAAGGCCGGCGCCGCCAAGTAAACGACGCTGACGACGACGGCACCCGCGGCGCACGCGCCGCTACTGGAGATGCGCGGCATCGGGAAATCGTTTCCCGGGGTGCGGGCGCTGGATGACGTTTCGCTGCAGCTCTATGCCGGCGAAGTGCTGGCGCTGGTCGGTGAGAACGGCGCCGGCAAGTCGACGCTCATGAAGATTCTGGCCGGCGCGCAGCCGGCCGATACCGGCCGGATCTTCGTCGATGGAAGCGTCGTTCGCATCGACACGCCCGGCGCGGCCGAGCGGCTGGGCATCGGCATGATCTATCAAGAGTTCAATCTCGTGCCGACGCTGAACGCGATCGAGAACATCGTGCTCGGGAACGAGCCGCACCGCGGCATCTTCCTCGACGAGCGCGCCGCGCGCGAGCGCGCGAGCGCCGTCCTCGTGGAGCTCGGCATCGCGCTACCGCTAGACGTCGAAACCGCGCGGCTCTCGGTAGCGCAGCAGCAGATGATCGAGATCGCGAAGGTGCTGAGCAAGCGCGCTCGGATCGTCGTGATGGACGAACCGTCGGCCACGCTCAGCGAACGCGAGACCGACCGGCTTTTCGATATCATCGCACGTTTGCGGGCGCGCGGAGTCGGCATCGTCTACATCTCGCATCGGATGGAGGAGCTGCCGCGGGTGGCGGACCGCATTACGGTCTTGCGCGACGGGCGTGCCATCGAGACGCGCGTTGCCAAAGAGTTTCCGGCCGACGACATCATCCGTGCGATGGTCGGGCGCCGCCTCGACGCCCACTTCCCCGAATTGCCGCCCGTAGCGGCCGGCGCGCCGGTCGCGCTCTCGGTCCGAAACCTCGCCCGTCCTCCGGCCGTCAACGGCGTCTCGTTCGAGGTGCGCAGCGGCGAGATCGTCGGCTTCTCGGGGCTGGTCGGGGCCGGGCGTACGGAGATCCTGCGAGCGATTGCGGGCGCCGACGTGCCGCTCCATGGCGAAGTCGACGTTGGCGGGCACCGCGTTCGCGTGCTGCAGCCTAGCGACGGAATCGCCGCGGGCATCGCGTTTATTACCGAAGACCGCAAGTCGCAGGGGTTGGTGCTGGGGATGACCGTGCGCGAGAACGTCACGCTCGCGCACGTCGGCGAGTTCGTCGGCCGCGATCTCCTCGTCAACCGTGCGAAGGAGACGCAGGCGACGAACCAGTTCATCGCGGAGTTGCGAATTCGCACGCCGAGCCCGGAGCAGCTCGTGCGCAACCTGTCGGGCGGGAATCAGCAGAAGGTCGTGCTTGCGAAGTGGCTGCTCGGGCACGCGCGCGTCTTGCTTTTCGACGAACCGACGCGCGGTATCGACGTCGGGTCGAAGGCCGAAATCTACAATCTCATGGTCAGTCTCGCACGAAACGGAGCCGGCATCGTTATGGTGAGCAGCGATCTCCCCGAAATCCTCGGGATGTCACATCGCATCTGCGTCGTACGCGGCGGCGCGATCGTAAGAGAGTTTTTGCGTGGGGAAGCGACGCCCGATGCGGTCATCGCCGCGGCGACGGGAGTTGCATGATGGCGGACGAGCAGATCCAAGAGGCGCTTGAGGCGAGTGCGCGCCAGGAACGGTCCAAGCGGCTTCGCGCCTATTGGCTGCGCGTTATCGGAGCGCTCGTCGGGCTCGTCGTCGTCGCGGTCGTCATCAACGTCTTTGCGAAGGGGACGTTCCTGGCGTGGGGCAACATCGTTCAGGTACTCCGCCAGATCAGTTATAACTGCATCATGGGCGTGGGGCAGACGTTCGTCATCATCACCGCCGGTATCGATCTCTCCATAGGCTCGCTCGTCTCGCTGACGGGCGTCGTGATGGCCCTCTTTGCCAACGCAATGCACTTCGGCGGGCTGCCGCTCGTCGTCGCGACCCTGGCGGTCGGCATCGCCGTCGGCGCGCTGGCGGGTTACGTCAACGCTCTTCCGGTCGTGCGGTTGAATCTGCCGCCGTTCATCACGACGCTCGCGATGATGATGATCGCGGTCGGGCTCTCGTACAAGATATCGCATGGGCGCCCGATTCCGCTGCAGAGCGGAGCTTTCCAGGGCATCGGCATCGGCGCATTCTTGGGCGGTTTGACGCGCGCGATGCACGTGCACGATATTCCGAACCCGGTGATTTGGATGATCGTCATCGTCGCAGTCGGATCCATCCTGCTTACCAAGACTCGGTTCGGGCGCTACGTCTTCGCCTTGGGCGGCAATGAGGAAGCGGCCCGCCTGGCAGGCGTCAACGTGCGGCGCATCAAGACGCTGGTCTACGTGATTTCGGGCGTATGCGCGGGGATCGTCGGGTTTCTGTATATGGCGCTTTTTTCGTCGGGATCGCCGCAGACGGGGACCGGCGATGAGATGCTCGAGGCCATCGCCGCCGTCGTCGTCGGCGGCACGAGCCTCATGGGTGGGCGCGGCAGCATCGTCGGAACCTTTTTCGGCGCGCTGCTCATCGGCATGCTCTACAACGTGATGAACTTGCTGAACATCGAGTCCTACACGCAGAAGATCGTGCTCGGTGCGGTAATTTTGCTTGCGGTCGTGCTCGACGAGACGCGCAAGCGTTACCTAGCGAAGACCTAGACCTGCTAGACCCTAGAACGGGAAGTCGCTTTTCGTCAGGCCGACGTTGGTCTTGATGTTGGAGTACCATTGATCGATGACGATCGTGTTGCCGTCGTAGCCGATCTGGCGGATCGGGAAGTGCGTCGTCTTCGAGAGGTAGAGAACCCAGCGATTGATGTTGTGGTCGGCCGCCGGGTTGGATGGCTTGAGGGTGACGACGTCCGTCCCCACGCCGTCAACGACGGGTCCGCCCTGCTGTGACAATTGGCCGGGAACTTCGCGGTACTTGTCGACGACGCTCTGCATCAGCCCGTCTATCATGGTGTAGCCGAGCAGGGAGGTGGCACGGCTGTCGTGCAGGCCGATCGTCAGGTGGATGAAGGAGAGCATGCCCCCCTGGTGCCCGCTGACTTGGCTTCCGCCGTTCCAGACGGCGCCGCCGCCGGAACCGGGACCCGAAACGATGGCGATCTTCTCGAAATGCGGCTTCATGAACTTATAATGGTAGACGCGGTCTTGAGTCTGGCTGCCGTTGAACTCGTGCGACTTCACGGTCATCGTGTAGTCGTGCACGTTAGCGAACGCGGCGTCGAACTGGGCGATGGCCGGAGCGCCCGCCGCGCGGGCTCCGAGCGGAGCGAGCAGGGCCAGCGCGACCGCCGTGGCAACGAGATGGAGCGAGAGCGAGCGTCTTGCAGACATGGTGCCTCCGTTTACAGGTGGTGTTTAAACGTTCGCCTGGCGGTCTTCGTTTCCGCCCGGCACGGCGGCCTGACCAAACTCGTCCACCAGCAGGGTCCCGTGCTTGCCTTCCACGCCTATAAGGACGTCGCACTTCGCATTGGCGGCGATCGTCTCGATCGCCCGGCCCAGGGGTGCCCCGGTGTATTTCCCCTCGCGGAACGATCCTAGGATGATGAGATTCGCTTTCTCCCGTTTGGCCAGATCGAGGACCGATTGGCTGGTCACCCGCGCCCGGACGATCTCCGTACGGATGTTCACGCCGTTCTTCACGGCGATCGTTTCGGCGGCACCGAGCGCGTCGAGGGCCGTGCGCTCCTCCGCGGTCATCTCGGCGTCGGGCGGCAGCGTGAAGGGAACCTCGATGACGTAGATGGCCAGCAGTTCGGATCTCTCGCCTCGCGCCAGTTTGGCGGCGAGCGCCATCATGTGTCCCGACTCGATATCTTGGGAGAAGACGACCATGATGCTTCCGACCAGTCGCTCGAACTCAGTCTCAGCCTGCGCGGCGAGCTTTTGTACGAACGAGGCTGGCGGGTGTAGCATCCACCAGATCGTCGATCCGATGGCGAAGGCGATGGCGAGCGCAACGACGAGCCCCGTGAGGGTAATATGGACCGGTGCGTTCATCGAGGCAGCCCCCCGGGACGATGCCGCAGGAACAACGCGATGCGGTATCCGCCCAGCAGCACGAGCAGCAAACCGAGGACCACTCCGGAGACCAAGAGTCTCCAGTGGGCGCCGGCCGATAGAAGGCGCGCGACGATCGTCACCCCAAGGATGATGTAGAGCCCGTACATGCCCAAACGCAGGTAGGTCATGGGCGCGCAGCCGCCCGTGCGCGGCGTTCGTCGCTCGCTTTGACGTTGGCCAGATACTCGTCCATCAGTTCGAGCTCGCCCGCATTACGCAGGATCTCCGCCTGCTGCGTTCGCCAGTCGTGGCTTTGCGATCGGAGGATCGGGAGTTTCTTGTTGCGGCGGTAGACGAGGTAGATGATGATGCCGGCCACCAGCCACGCGGGTCCCGCGATGCGGCCGATCGGGTGCGTCTTCAAGGTAAAGAGAAGAATCGCGAAGATGCCCGCGAAGCCGATCACCGCGACGAGCGGAAACTCTGCTCGCTCGCCCCGAACGGTGACCGGAATGTTGAACGGCATCTTGAACTTCCGCGGGCTCAAGGGATCGAACAGGCGCAGCGCGACGAGGGCTATGAAGACGAACGAGTAGCTCGTGGCCGCACCGAAGGCGTAGAGATCGGCCAAGAAACCAAGCCCGCTCTCGCCGTTGAACCACCGCGCATAGAGGGCGCTGGCGGCGGGGTCGAGAGAGGGCAGCGCTGCGAAAAAGAGTTCGATGACCGAAACCCCGACGAACGCTATAAGCGAGACCATCGGCGTCCGAAACTTCGGGTGCACGCGCTGGAAGGCCGACGGCAGGAGCTTCGCGCTGCTCATGGCATAGGCGATGCGCGAGCTGCCGAAGACGCCGGAGTTGCTTGAGATAAGCAAGAGGATCGCACCGAGTACCGGGACGTAAAACGCCGCGACGGCCCCGAAGTATGGAACCTGTTGCGCCAGGAGCGCGACGGCCTTACCGTTGTTGTCGCCGTTCCCGAGCCAATGCCAGAGCGCTTGCGTATGGCCGTGGGCGTCGAGCGGGATCGGGTGCCAAGTCTGCATGCCGAGCGCGAGATTGGAGTACGAGAGTGCGAAGATCAAGATCGTCAGAATGAGCGCGACCGAGGTGCGCGGGATGACCGAAGCGGGGCGCTGCGTCTCTTGTGCCGCCTGCGAGATCGATTCCAAGCCGACGAAGGAGACGATCGCGAGAGAGATGCCTAGCATGAGATCGTTCGAGCTCGGCCAGGAGGTCTGCATCGTGTGGATGAGGATCTCGGGCCGAAATGCGAAGAGAAATCCGAGCGTCAAGATGGTCGTCTCGCTCACGATGTCGAGCGCGCTGACGACGCCGTTGAACGCGGTGCTTTCGCGAACGCCGATGATATTGAGAAAGAGCAACCCGAGAATCAGCACCAGCGCGACGACGAAGTGCGGCCATGGATTCGCGGTCGTGTTGAGCACCGGGAGCAGCTGGCTCAGGTAGTCGACGCAGGCCCAGGCGAAGAGCGTGATGTCGATCGTAAAGTCCAGCAAGACGGCCCAGCCGGCGATGAAGCCGAAGATATCGCCCAAGCCGCGCATGACGAAGTACTGGCCGCCGCCCGCTACCGGATAGGCCGCGGCGAGCTCGGTATAGGCAAGGCCGATGCAGACGTAGACGACGCCCGCAAAAAGGAACGCAACGTTAGAGGCGCCGGCGGCCGCCCCGAGCACCAATCCCAGACCGACGAAGATATCGGCGCCGACGTCGGAGTATCCCCAAGCGAAGGAGCCCCACGGCGTAACGGAGCGGCGGAGTTCGGGCTTCTTTTTTTCAGGCATGCTGCTCTTTACGCGTTAAAATCCTATAGCGGTGCGCTCGAGCGCGCTGATGAGGTATTCGGTCTCGTCGATCTGCGGCCCGAGCTCGAAGTCGCGGAAGACCTCGAGCGCCTCGGTGAGTTTATGGACCCCGTCGCGCAGCTCTTCCCGTTCGCGCATGCCGTCGGAAGCCTTCTGCAGGATCATCGCACCGTACTTCAAGGCCGTCTTGGCATACTCCAGGCGGTTATCGATCGCGTGCAGATCGTGCAGCGCGAGCATGAAATTGGTCTTGGCTTCGTCGTACCGGCGGTGGCGGGTCGCGAGCATCGCTTTGAGGACCGCCTCGATGGCCTGGTTGCGGTTGCGCGACGGCGCCAGCGCGCGGTCCAGCGCGTCTCGCAGGGATGGATCGGCGGGATCGGTACGGCCGGCGCGCTCGTGGCCCGCGTTCGGGCTCGGAGCGGCGGCCGAAAGCGCCCGGACGTCGCGGGCGAAATCCTGCGCCGTTTGATAGCGTTTGCCGGGATCTTTGTCGATGGCGCGCATGATGATGCGCTCGAGCCTGTCGGGGATGTTGCGATTGATTTCGTGTGGAGGCGTCGGCGCGTCGTGGACGTGCGAGAAGATCGTGGCAACCAGGTCCTCGCGTTCGTTTCGAAACGGAACGGTTCCGGTGAATATCTCGTACGTGACGATCCCGACCGAGTAGAGGTCGCTGCGAACGTCGGCGGGTTTGCTCAGGAAGCGCTCGGGAGCGAGGTACGCGATCGTGCCGACGATGCTTCCGGTGCGTGTCGTCTGCGTCATATCGCTCAAACGGCGGGCCAGCCCGAAATCCATCAGTTTTATGTGGCGCCCATCGTCGACCGTCATGATGTTGGAGGGCTTGATGTCGCGGTGAACGATATTCTGGCCGTGAGCGTATTCGAGCGCCTCAAGTATCTCCAGCAAATAATCGATTGCCTGCTTGTAAGAGATCGAGCCGCCCCGTAGATCGCTTAGCGTCTTGCCGGCGACGAGTTCCATGATGATGTACGCGTACCCGTCCTCCTCGCCGACGTCGTAGACGGTGACGATGCGCGGGTGGTTCAAGCGCGCCATGGATTGCGCCTCGCGCAGAAACCGGTGGTTGACGTCGTCCGACCGATCGATCAGCACCTTGATCGCGACCTCGCGTCCGAGCGTACGATCGACCGCCCGATAGGTGTCGGCGGTGCCGCCGTGGCCGATCGCTTCCAAAATCTCGTACCGGCCGCCGAACGTCCGTCCTAGGAGGTTCATTAGAAGGCATTCCGATGCAGGGTCATGCGGTCTCCGTCCAAAGCCACGACGTCGAAACGGACGCAGGCGTGTGGTTGGACGATTTGGAGGTAGTCGGCCGCGAGCCTGCGTAGCGTCGCGCGTTTGCGTGCATCTACGGCTGCCAGTGCCGTACCGAAGCGTGCGGAGCCGCGAGATTTCACCTCGACGAAGACGATCGTCTCGCCGTCACGGCAGACCAGATCGATCTCGCCGCCCGGCAGGCGAACGTTTCGCTGGACGATATGGTACCCGCACGTCTCCAGAAAGGCTGCGGCCTTGGCTTCACCGGCGCGGCCCTTGGCGCTGTTCAATCGCGTACGATGCCCTCGAGAGCGAGCTGCGCGTCCCGCACGCGCCGGAACCCCAGGCGGTGGTAGATCGACGGGCCGTGCATGCGCAGCGCCTCTAGGTGCTGCGGCGTCGCGTAGCCTTTGTGCGCGGCGAAGCCGTAGCGCGGCTCGACGGCGTCGAGTTCGACCAGCAGGCGGTCTCGATGGACTTTTGCCAGGATGGATGCGGCCGCGACGACCGCGCTGCGCGCATCGCCCTTGGTCAACGGTTCCTGCGGCGATGCGAACGACGGGATCCGTACGGCGTCGGTGATCAGGTACTCCGGCGCGACCGCGACCCCGGCGATCGCTCGTTCCATCGCCAGTACGCTCGCCCAGTAAATGTTGAGGCGCCGGATCTCGTCGACGCTCGCGCTGCCGATTGCCCAGGCCGCGCAGAGAGCGCGGATCCCTTCGGCGAGCTCTTCACGTCGTTCCGGCCGTACTTGCTTTGAGTCGTTGAGCCCGCGGAGCATCAGCCGGCCGCTCGCGACGACGCACGCGGCGACAACCGGGCCGGCCAGCGGTCCGCGGCCGACTTCGTCGACGCCGCCGACGTACACGTACCCTCGGGCGCGGGCGGCATCTTCAAACGCGTGCAGGCTTAGCAGCCGGCGGTGCTCGCGGTCGGAGCGCGCGAGGGTCCGGGCGGATCTGTCAGGGGTCATCGGGGGGCAATTCCAGCGTAAGGCGGCCGAACGTACCGTCGTTGAAGGCCTTCAGGTAGGACTGTGCGGCGTTATGGAGGTCGGCCTCGCCGCCGCGCCGGACGAAGCCGCGGCCCTGCGCGAATGCCGCGAGATCCGGCACGCTCGTCTGCCCCTTCGTGCGTTCCGACAACCATGCGTGAAAGCGCGTGGCAACGTCTTCGGGATCGTAGCGCTCGCGCGGCACCGCGCCGACCAGTGCGAGTTTCCATTGCGCTTGCGCGGAGTCGATCTTGGGGACCAAGATTCCCGGAGTGTCCATCAACTCGAGGTTGGGCTGAACCCTAAACCATTGCAGCGCGCGCGTGACCCCAGCGCGGTCTTCGGTCTTCGCGGCGGCCCGTTTCAGCAGACCGTTGATGATGGAGGATTTTCCCGAGTTCGGCAGCCCGACCACGATAGCGCGTTGGGCGGCGCGCCGCCCAGCGGTCAGCTGCGCTAGATGGTAGCCGACCGCGGTGACGCCGCTGCGTTCGCGCCCGTTGACTGCGACGACGCGGCGGCGCCGGCCGAGGTAGGCTAACCATCGCGCGGTCGCATGCGGATCCGCAAGATCCTCACGATCGAGGACGAGCAGGCGCGGACGCTCGTCGGCGATCGCATCGAGCATCGGATTGCTCCCGCTGAACGGCACGCGCGCATCGACCACTTCGATAACGACGTCGATCAGCTTCATATGCTCGCCGATGCGCCGCATCGCGGCGGCCATGTGGCCGGGGTACCACTGGATGACGCGCTCGAACTCCGCGCCGGCGCTCATAGGAGTCCGATGCGGCCGATCGGCCAGATCCCGGCGACGGCCTTACCGATGACGCTGCCTTCCGGAACGAAGCCCCAGAAGCGCGAGTCGTCGCTGTCCACGCGATTATCGCCGAGCACGTAGAGTGAGTTCGGCGGAACCACGACCGTGGGGAAGCTGCGGTCGTCGCGGTAACGGATGTACGGCTCGGAGAGCGGGGCGCCGTTGACGTACACCGTTCCGCGATCGATGCGGATGCGATCGCCTGGCAACCCGACGACGCGCTTGATGAACACCTCGGGCGTCGGTCCGTCGTGATGGAAGGCGATGACGTCACCCCGCTTCGGTCCGCGAAACCGGTATGCGACCGTGTCGATCAGAACGAACTCGCCCGATGCGATCAGCGGCGACATCGAGATCCCCGAGACTTGGGGCGTACGCATGAAGAACGCGAGCGCCAAGAGCGCGAGGACCGCGATTTGCAGCGTCGCGCTCGCTACCGAGCGCCAATGCAATGGGCGGAGCACGGAAGGGATTCTTCGACGCGTTCGCGCGAAGTCCTAATCCGCGTCGATACCACCCGTTAGAGGATGCGGGCGTGTGAAAGCGGCCAGAATATCAGGAACGCGCGGCCCGTGAAGTGAGCCGGCCCGCCGGCGCGCTGGCCTGTAGCGAACGTGCCGGAGAGCTGGGCGAAACCCCATATATGCGAATCTTCGGAGTCGTTGCGATTGTCGCCCATCATAAAGTAGCAGTTTTTCGGTATGCGGTTGGGCGCCGTCCAGTCCTTCTTGGGCGGGATGTTTGCGACCGATGGGTCGAGCGGCTGGTAACCGGTTCCGTCGCGCTCGTCGACGTATACGTCGTAGTTCTTGACGATCAGGTTGTAGTCGGGTTTGGCGGCGACGTACGGTTCGGCGAGAGCCTTGCCGTCGATGTAAACGGTGCCGTTTTGAATCTTGAGCGTATCTCCCGGAAGCCCGATGACGCGCTTGATAAAATCGTCCGGAGACGGGACGGGCGGTCTGAACACGACGATATCGCCTTCGCGCGGCTTGACGAAGCGATACTCGAACTTGTTGACGAGCAACACGTCGCCGATCTTGAGGGTCGGCTCCATGGAGCCCGACGGGATGTAATACGTTCGCGCGACGAAGGTGATGAGCAAGAAAGCCGCTATGCCGGCAAAGATAAACGGGTCGAGATACTCGCGGGCGAAGACCGGCGAGCGCCCTTGGGAGCGGGCCTTGATGGGCTGCATGTGGAGTACCAGCCTCGCGACGATGAAGAGCGCGACGATGATGAGGAGTTCAGTCGGGGTCACGGCGATCGATCCAGGCACAGAGAGGGCTCGCAATCATTGTAGTATCCGCATCCGGTTTAGCGGCCAGAAAATCAAGAACGCCCGGCCCGTGAACTCCGCCGTTTCGTTCGTGCGCGCGAGTGGGCCGGCGGCGAATCTGCCATGAAGCTGCGCGAAACCCCACACGTGGGAATCGTCCGACTCGTTCCGGTTGTCGCCCATCATAAAGTAGAAACCTTTCGGTATGCGGTCGGGGCTTTGCCAAAAGCGCTTGGGCGGCACGTCGGCTTGGGAAGGGTCCAGCGGCTGCCCGTCGACGTAGATCCCGTAGCGTTCGACGCGTAACGAATAATCCGGCTTTTGGGCGACGTAGGGTTCGGCGAGCGCGCGTCCATTCACGTACACCGTACCTTGGCGAATCGAAAGAGTGTCACCCGGAACGCCGATTACACGCTTGATGTAATCGTCCTTCGAAGCGACCGGCGGCTTGAAGACGGCGATGTCGCCGGGATGCGGGCCGTGAAACCGGTACTCGATCTCGTCTACGAGCAGCACGTCATTGACTTGCAGCGTGGGTTCCATAGAGCCGGAGGGGATGTAAAACGTCCGAATGACGAACGTTATGAGGAAGAGCGCTACGAGTCCGGCAACGATGAAGGCTTCGAGGTACTCGCGTGCGATGGCGGCGAGCGCATCGGCGCTGCGGCCGGCGGCGACGGGTTTCAAACCCAGGGCGATCCTCGCCACCGCGAAGACGCAGATCAACCCGAGAAGTTGTAGCGGGCTCAGAGCGAGATTAGCGAACAGCTTTCTTCTCTTTGATGCGAGCGGCCTTACCGACCTTTTCGGCCAGGTAGTAGAGGCGGCTGCGGCGGACGATACCGCGTTTGCCCACTTCGATCTTCTCGACGCGCGGGCTGTGGACGAGGAAGGTCTTCTCGACGCCGACGCCGTGGGCTACGCGGCGTACGGTGACCGCTTCGTGGGAACCGCCCCCCTTGCGAACCGTCACAACGCCCTCGAACATCTGCACGCGCTCCTTGCCGCCCTCGACGACCTTCGAATAGACCTTGATGGTATCTCCGGAGCGGAACTCGGGCACGCTCTCTTTTTGCTGCTCGTGGTTGAGGACGTCGATGAGGTTCATGGCGGCTCTCTTTGAAGAAAATACGAATCGGAAATTGAAAACAGTCGCTGGGGGCCCGGCGACAACCCTCGGATTCTAACATGCGAACGCCGGCCATTGCAAGGATCGCCATCGCTACTGCTTCTCTCCAAGATCGGGCCGCCGGGCGGCGGTCCGGGCCCGCGAGGCTTCACGGCGCCATCGCGCGATCGCGGCGTGGTCGCCCGAGAGCAGGACCTCCGGGACGCTGACGCCGCGAAAGACGGCGGGACGCGTGTAGCTCGGGTAATCCAGGCGACCGGCTGCGAACGAATCCTCCGCGGCCGATGCAGGATGGATCGCGCCTTCGAGCAGGCGGATCGTGGCGTCCATCATCGCCAGCGCCGGTATCTCGCCTCCCGTGAGGACGAAGTCACCCAGCGAGAACTCCTCTATGGGGTAGAGCTCGCAGAGGCGTTCGTCGATGCCCTCGTAGTGCCCGCAGATCAAGACCAAGTGGTCGAGGCCCGTAGCAAAGCGCTGGGCGTCGGCTTGGGTGAACGGCTTGCCGCTCGGGCTCGTAAGGGCGATTGCCAGGCGTGCCGGCGGCCGCGCTGCGAGAATGGGATCGAGGATGCGCGCGATGGGCTCGAGTCGCATCACCATGCCGGCTCCGCCGCCGTAGGGCTCGTCATCCGCGCGTTCGCTGCCTTCGAGGGCATCCAGGATGTGCCGGTAGCGGATATCGACCAGCCCCGCCTCCACGGCCCGGCCGGCGATCGAGAGGCCGACGAATGGTGCGAACATCTCCGGGAAGAGCGTGAGCACATCGATCGTGAACATAGGCGTACGTGTTCGGCTTTCGCAAACTCAAGGCTCTTTTCAACCCCGCAGCGGCCACGCCGTTCGAGCGTGCGTTGCGGGCGCTCGAGACCGGTGAGTACGAATCCGCCATGGCGCTGCTCGACGATCTGCTGGCGAGCCCGCAACTCTCTAGGCGCGACTGCGCGATCCTTGCAAACAAGCGCGGCGTAGCCCTGGTGCGCCTGGCACGCCGCGACGAAGCGCTGGAGGCGTTTCGCACGTGCCTGGAACTCGTCCCGAGATACGCGCCGGCAATGACGAACCTGGGCAACCTCCTGTTCGAGGAGGGTCGCCTCGATGAGGCGATCGCGTACTATGAGGCCGCCGTGCGTAACGACGACCGCCATGCCGCGGCGCACCGCAACCTCGGCATCGCCTATAGGGCGGCCGGCCGCATCGAAGATGCCGTGCGCGAGTTTCGCCGGGCGGTGCGCCTGGGCGGCCGTCGGAGTTAAGCACGTTTCCGTCTTTGGGCCGCCTTTTGCTCGAATACTTCGTTGCTCATCAGTCACGAAGCTACGGCTTCGCTCCTTCTTCGCGCCTCGTCTCCGAACAAAATTCAGCCCAAATCCGCAAACGGCTCAACTCCGACAGCCGCCTGGAGGATTGAGGGCTGTTCCGGGACTAAGCAAGTCGAGCGATGGAGATCGAACGCCTGCGTCTGAGCGATGCCTTGCTCGCCGTGATGCGATCCGCTGCCGGGAAGGCGGTCCGATCGCGCGAGCCCTTCATTACGCCGCGGGCGTTGTTGCTGGCACTGCTGGAGGACGACGGCGTCGGTCCGGCACTCGCGCCGGTGATCGATGCGGAAAGGCTCGCGTCGCTCGCTCCGCAGCGCATCGACGTGAGCGGCGTCGCGCGGTTACCCGACGACGCTCTCGATCCGGGCGAAAGCCCGGCCTTCGCGCGGTACGATACGCTCGCGTTCAAAGTTCCCGGGGCTCTCGAGAGCGCATGGCTGAACAAAGAAGCGCTGCAGATCTTCCTCGAAGGGGCGCAGCGCGCCGACGAACGCTACGAACCCAAACACCTGGCACTCGGCTTTGCCGCCGAAGCGGTGCGCCAGCCGGGGGTGCTCGCCGCGATTCGCGTGGAGCCCGGGCGCCTGGCGGATGCGGTCTACGCGCTTTGACCGCTGACGGGTTGCGAGGCGGAGCCCGATTCGACCGAAGTGATCTCTTCCAAATATTCGAAAAGTTGTGGTAGCGTGATCTTCTCGAGTGCGGTGTCGCGGGGCGTGCCCGTGCCGTCTTCGCCTTCGTCGCGCAGATAGCAGCGCGATTCGACTCCGCCCTCGTTGTCGCTGATGAACGAGACGGCGAACCCTTTGCCCGGCATCTCGTCGTAGATGCGCATGGTCTGCGGGTTCAGTATCTCGATCGAGTGCGTGGTGTTGTTGGCGTCGAAGATGACAATCGTCAAGTAATCCCGGTTCGTTATGTCGATCGAGGCGACGACGAAAATGTTTTTCGCAGAGAAAAATTCATGCCCGCGCTTGTTACGGCTCGAGACTTCGTAGAAGACGCGATGCGCGACGAACCGGTTGAGGATTTTGCGTAACGTCGCCAACGAAGCGAGCGTTTCCGTACGGTTGCCCCGCGTGTAGATAATCTTCACGGGCGGCCGTCAACCTTGCACGGGTCCGAAGGAGAGGCCTGCCGAATGGAGCCGGACGCATGTTCTCGCTACCTGATATGACCGTCTTGGGGATCCTGGCGCTGCTGGTTTTCGGTCCGGAGCGCTTGCCGGGAATGATGCGCCAGGCCGGGCGCGTGATGCGCGAAGTGCAGAATACGTCGCAGTCGTTCATCCGGGAGATGGAGCGCGTGGCCGAGGTGCCGGAGCGACCCGCCATGCCCCAGGAGGCGCTTTCGACCGTGGAAGGGGTCCCCGGCGGCGAAACCGCTACGGAGCCTCCCCCGCCAAACGACGCCACAAGCCAATGACGCGGCGCACGTAGGCCTGCGTCTGGGCGTACGGCGGCACGCCGCGGAAGCGTGCGACGGCCCCGGTACCGGCGTTGTAGGCCGCGAGGGCGAGGGTGTAGCGCTGCGCGGGGCCGGAGCTCGCGTAGCGGTCCAGCAGCCCGCGCAGGTGAACGGCGACGCCATGGATGTTTTGGCGCGGGTCGCGGGCGTCGACCCCGAGGCCGCCGGCCGTCGCCGGCATGAGCTGGCCGAGCCCAATCGCACCGGCGCTTGAGACGGCGCGCGGCCGCCAGTTCGATTCGACGGCGATAAGCGCGACGAGCAGGCGCGCGTCGAGGGCTTGCGCATCGGCCTCCTCGATGACGGTTTGAGCCCAGCGCACCGCGCGGGGCTCGCTCAAGTGCGGGTTGAACGCCCGCAGCGCGCGCGCATAGGCGAGGATCATATCGGCGTCCGAGGCGCGAGCCGTCTGCACGTGGGTTAGAACGCACCACGCAAGGGCGTAGAGCAGAGCGGCCGGTAACCGTCGCACGAACGGATGAGTGCCCTCTTCCCGGCAGCGCCGGACGGGCGACTAAATGTTGAAGTTCTGGCGGATCTCGTTGATGCGCTGCTGCAACGCGGAGCGCACCTGCCCGTGAATGCGGTCCTTTTGCTCGTCGGGCAGACGCGTGTACACGAGGTAACCGGCAGCCGAGATGATTCCTCCGAGGACGCCGACGAGGAGCGTCTTGCCGAGCTCGTTGCTGACGCCGTTCTCGGCGTTGTCGTAGTTCGCATTTGCGTTTTCGGCGTTCGCGCCCTTGTAGCCGTTGCTTCCGAACCCCTGTTGTTCGGACGGCGTCGACCGATACGTATCTGACATGCTGCCTCCTTCGCGCTCGATTGTTCTATCTTACCCGATTTCGGGTGGCGATGTTACGATTTAGGCTCCCGTCCTCCGGATGGCGCGGACGTGGCCGGGATACTGCCGGGCGATCTGCTCGATCGCCAGCTCGGCCGTGGCGACGATGGCGGCAACGCGCAGGTCGTCGCGCGAGGATTCGGGCCAGCTCAACTTGAGGCTGCCCTCTTGCTGCTCGGCGTGCAATGGGAGCCCGACATGTGTCTCGAGCCCGAGGCGCGCCGCCTGCAGCACCGCCGAGGCGGCGGCGCAGACGACGTCCTGACCGTACTCGGCCCATCCTGCGTGGCCTTCGGCGGAAACAGAAGACAGCCGGTCGCGGCTGTCTCTGAAAAACGTTACCTCGAGCATCGTTCCGCTAAAGGGGACTGGGCGCGGTGCCGGCTACGGGAGGTCGATCTTGGTGATCTTGACCTCGGCAAAGCGCTGGCGATGCCCGTTGAGTTTGCGGACGCGCTTCTTGGGCTTATACCGGAAGACCAGAATCTTCTTGTCTTTGGCTTGGCGCAGTACCGTACCGGTCACGACGGCGCCGCCGACGGTCGGCGCACCGACCGAAACGGCCCCTTCACCTTTGCTCGCGAGGACGACCGTCTCGAACTTCACGTCAGATCCGACCTCGCTCTCGAGCAGATCGCACCTAATAACGGAGCCTTCGGAGACTTTGAACTGCTTGCCGCCGGTCTCTATGATCGCGTACATAACTAGGGAAGACTAGCACTCCCCCGCCGGACCTGTCAAATACGCTTGACATCGGTCGACGATCTCCATATAATGCAGATAAGTCTATAAAATAGACCACTCTTAGAAAAGGACTGCACGAACGTGGATACCTCGGAAGCGAACGAACGCCTGGAGATGGTCGACCGGATATTATCTCACGCCGCGGGTACGCCTCGCCCAAGCGGAGCGCTTTTCATCGTATGGGGCGTTGAGGGAGCCATCGGGACCGTGCTGATTCAGCTGGTCAACGCCGGGCGTATCGCGCCGTCCTGGATGTGGCTTGCAGGGGCGGTGGCCGTGGCGGCCATCGCCTACACGATCTTCTGGGTCCGCCGTTGCCGTGGCCGGGGCCGCTTGAGCGTGGTCGATGCCGCGTTCGTACGCGTGCTCTACGTGGCTCTGCTCGCGGCTTTCGTCGGTTCCGACGGTGCCTTCAACATCTTCACCGGTTGGAGCGCCGGTGCGATCTGGTCGGTCTGCTTGGCGATTCCGCTGCTCTTCGTCGGGTGGCTCGGTAATCGCAGTGCGACCGTCGGCGGGGCGATTCTCCTCGCCTCGGTCGTCGTTGCGAACTTCACGCCGCACGCGATTGGCTACGTGCTCGCCGCGGGTTGGATTCTCGGCTATGCGGGCGCCGGGCTCGCCTTCGAACTCCAGCGAGACTAGCGTGGACGAACTCTTGCTATCGAAGATTCGCCTCGGCGTCATCGCGGAGTTGGTCGCGTCGGAGTGGGTCGCCTTCAGCGAATTGCAGCGCGCGACGCAGACGACCAACGGCAATCTGGGAGCGCACCTAGCGAAACTCGTCGATGCGGGCTACGTGCTGGAAGAGAAGGCCTTCGTGGACCGCCGTCCGCAGACGCGCTACCGGCTGACCGGGACGGGCCGCAACGCGTTCGTCCGCCACGTAGAGCAGATGCAAGCAATCCTCAAGGCAGGTGCATCGTGAGCGGCTCTCGATCGGCGCCGGCGAGGGCGGTTACGGTTTCAGCGTAAGTGTGGCGCGTGCTGCGGCGTCGACCGCCCGCGTTCCGTAGGGCAAGGGCACGAGACGGTTGGCGATCCAGGTGCGCGAGAGATCGGTGTAGTGTCCGGAGCCGGGTTCGCCCGACTCGCCGCTCGGAATGACGATGCCGCCCGCATTCCAGTTGCCGATGTCCCAGACCGCGCGGAAACTCTGCGAATACTTCGGCATCTGAACGTGGACGGTGTACTTCTCGCCGTCGCCCGGTAGGAGTGCGCCGTCCAAGAACGTGAAGCCCATGGAGGCAAGCTGATGCTTCACGCGTACCGCGCCGGCCAATCGCCAAGGCTGCAAGAGCGCGCGCGGCGCAGCGGGTGCCCGCGCGAGCTTCGCGACGGCGCGTAAGACGGAATGCTGTACCGCTGCGAGCCGGCCGCCGGAATCTTGCCGAAGGCTTCCGAGCAAGCCGACGAAGCTCGGAGCATCGTACAGCGCCTGGGTGCGTACCGCGCGCTCCACGGTCGCGCCGACGGAGCTCGGGTCGAAGCGGCCGTCCCACGTGGCGAGCGCGTCGATTAGCGGTTTCGCTGAAGGTGGAAGCGAGCGCGGATGAGCCCGCGCGGCGCGAACGACGTCGCGAGCGAATTCGAGATCGGCCGGTGAGAGCGTGTCTCGCTGCATCCGAGCGAAGTAGGAGACGTCGTACGTCTTGCGGGCGCGGAGCAGACGTGAGATGCGGTAGGCGCGGTACGGCGCCTCGAACGATGCGCTCAGGCGGTAGGGGTAGCCGGCGCCGTACATCTTGTCGTTTGCGGTAAAGACGACAGCCCGTTTCGATGGAGCGACGTGCGGCAAGCGCGCGAACGGAATATCCGGATAGGTCTTTCGCAGATCGCTAGCCGGGTGCACGTAGCGGGCCCACGCGGGGTCATCGGGGATCTCGCCGGCGAGCTGGTACGCGACCCGGCCGCTCGTTCCGGCAACGACGAAGTTCTGCGTTGGGCCCGGGTAGCGCGCGAGCGCGTGAAGTGCCGCGCGGACGGAGTTCGCCGCGTCGAGATCTAGGAACGCCGCGACCGGCGAGTATGGCCGGGTATAGGCGCTCCATCGCACCAGCGCGATGCGGTGAGGGTTCCTTGGGCGCGGCACGCCGAACTCGCGCCGGCCGCGATAGTAGCGCCGCGTGACGTCGCCTCCGAAACGCACGTGAAAGGTCTCGGTGACCCAGTTCCGTTGCGGCAGATTCGCGGGCGCGTCGAAGACCGAGAGTGCGGCGACGGTGCCGTTGGTGACTCCCCACGCGATGTGGTCGTTGTGCCCGAGAATGACCCCGGGCGTGCCGGCGATCGCGGCTCCCGCGACGTGAAAGCCCGGCGCTCGCAGATCGACGAGATACCAGATGCCCGGAATGTAGAGATCGAGATGCGGATCGTTGGCGAGCAGCGCGCGCCCGGTCGCCGTGTGTGCCGCACCGGCGGCCCAATCGTTACTGCCCAGGCCGCGGCGCGCGCGGTGCGCCACGGCGCCTGCTGCGGGCGCAACGAGCGCGGCGAGCGCCTCTGCCGGCAACGATGCGGCGACGGAGCGCGGAGCGTCGCGGCCGACGGTCGGCGCGTCGTACTTCCAGTCGGTGAGCGGATAAGCGGCGTCGAATGCGCGCCTGTTACCGGTTCGCCAAATCTGATTGCGGTCGAGCACGTCACGCCATGAGTCGGTGAGGTCGAGCACGGTCGCGAACCCAGCCGCGAGCGAGTCCTGCGGGCGCCACGGCTGCGGCGTGTAGAGCAGCAGTCGGAACTCGACCGGCAACGGTTCGCGCGCCATAGCGGCGTTTACTCCGTCGCTGAAGGCTTGAAGGATTGCGCGCTCGCGCGGGTCCAGATTCTGCCACTCGCGGTCGACGATACCGCGCACGTCGACGACGCGCGCCCGCTCGTCGACCGGCAGCAACCTCGCGCCGAGCACTTCGGCCAATCGCCCGTAGACGAAGCGACGGACGAGGTCCATCTGGAAGAGCCGGTCCGAACCCTCGGCGAAACCTTGCGCGTAGAAGAGATCGTGCAGCGACCGCGCCCGGATGTGCGGTATGTCGCGGCCGTCGCGCAGGATCTCGACGGGCTGCACGACGCCGGTTCCCGCGATCGTGCCGCTCGTCTGCGCGGCGGCGCGCATCCCGGCAAAGACGTTGCCGGCATAGATGCCCACGAGGACGAAGGCGAGCAGCAGCAGGATCCCCAGCACCGTCAGGGCCGGGCGCAAAATGGACTTACCTGTCGATGTAGATGGCGTCATCCTCGACCCTCACCGCGTACATTGGTAAGGGGAGGATTGCGGGGAGCGTGAGCGCTTCACCTGTCCGCACGTCGAAATTCGCGCCGTGGCGCGGGCATACGATGCGGCAGCCCTCGAGTTCGCCTTGGTCGAGCGGTGCCCCGTCGTGCGTGCAGACGTCTTCGATGGCGTAGATCGTGCCGTCGACGTTGCAGAGGAGGATCTCGTCTTCGCCGGCTGCGACGCGCAAGGTCGTGCCCGGCGCGATCTCGTGGATTCGCGCAACCGCGGTCGCGGAGTTAGCCAACGGCGCCTTCCATCTCCATCTTGACCAGGCGGTTGAGCTCGACCGCGTACTCCATCGGAAGTTCCTTGACGAAGAAGTCGAAGAACCCGTTGACGATCATCGCCGTCGCGTCGGCTTCGGTCAAACCTCGGCTCATGGCGTAGAAGAGCTGTTCTTCGCCGATCTTACTCACGCTGGCTTCGTGCTCGACGGTCGAGCGCTGCTCGTGGATCTTCATCGTCGGCTTGGTATCGCTGGCCGACTCTTCGTCCATGATGAGTGCGTCGCATCGCACGCGCGTCTTCGCGCCGACCGCGCCGGGGAAAATCTCGACCAGACCGCGATAGGTCGTCTTGCCGCCATGCGCGCTGACCGATTTGTTCGTAACCATCGAGGTGGTGTTGGGCGCTACGTGAATGACTTTCGCGCCGGCATCCTGGTGCTGGCCCTCGCCGGCGAACGCCATCGAGAGAATCTCGCCGCGCGCGCCCTCGCCCATCAGGTAGATGGCCGGATATTTCATCGTCAGGCGCGAGCCGATGTTGCCGTCGACCCATTCGACCGTCGCGTTCTTATATGCGATCGCGCGCTTGGTGACGAGGTTGAAGATATTGCGATACCAGTTCTGAATCGTCGTGTAGCGGATCGAGGAGCCCTCCATCGCGATGAGTTCGACGACGGCGCTGTGCAGCGAGTTCGACGAGAACTTGGGCGCGGTGCAGCCCTCGATGTAATGTACTTTCGAGCCCTCGTCGGCGATGATGAGCGTGCGCTCGAACTGGCCCATATTCTCGGTATTGATGCGGAAGTAAGCCTGAAGCGGCATCTTCACTTCGACGCCCTTGGGGATGTAGACGAACGAACCGCCCGACCATACGGCGGAGTTCAGCGACGCGAACTTGTTGTCGCCGGGCGGGATCACGGTCGCGAGATACTTTTGCACGATTGCCGGGTGCTCTTTGACCGCGGTGTCCATGTCGCAGAAGATCACGCCCATCTCGTCGAGATCCTTGCGGACGGAATGATAGACGACTTCGGATTCGTACTGCGCGGAGACGCCCGAGAGGAACTTGCGCTCGGCCTCCGGGATGCCCAAGCGGTCGAACGTGCGCTTTATGTCCGCGGGGACGTCGTCCCAGGAGCGCTCGGTCTCTTCGGTCGA
Source organism: bacterium (assembly GCA_021790935.1). GTDB lineage: Bacteria > Vulcanimicrobiota > Vulcanimicrobiia > Vulcanimicrobiales > Vulcanimicrobiaceae > JAJYFL01. Next base: position 120,133 of record JAJYFL010000006.1, on the reverse strand, counting down.
GCGTACGAAATAGTGGATGTCGGAGAGGTCGATCTCCGATAAGAGCTTCGTATCGCCCCACGCCGGCATCGGCTTGCCCTGGAAGATCTCGTAGGCTTTCAGGCGGAAAGCGCGCATCCAGTCCGGCTCGCCCTTCATCTCGCTGATACGCTCGACGATCTCGCGCGTCAGGCCCTTCGCGGATTTGAACACGTAGTTTTCCGGGTCGTGGAACCCGTGTCGGTAGTCGTCGGTGGGGGTCTCGGGCGCGGTCGCCTTCAAAACGGTGGCCATAGTAGCTCTAAAGATAGGCTCAGGCCCCGCGTAAGTCAAGATAGTTAAGCCGTATCTTCACTATCTTCTGGCGACGGGGCGCGCAGCGCGCAGGGCGGACGCGCCATTTTCACCCGAGCCTCCTTTACAGGGGGGTCTTAACGGGCTATCATGAACGCCGAGCCGTCCTCCCCCGGCGTGCGTCGCACGTGGGGGTGCCGAGCCTCGAGCGGGAGGCGCGCCCAACGCGCCATTGCTGCAGAACGCCCGTACGCGGATGTCGTGCCGGCTAGAGGCTGCAGATAGGTCGGGGACGTGACTGCACCGCAGACGCCAGCCGACGAAGTCCGGAGGTGGGATTTCCCCCGAAATCGAGGAGAGAGACAAAAATTGCAGGCACTCGGTACTCACATCGTCTGTGAGCTTTCGGGATGCGATCCCGAGGTTCTCACCGACATCGACGTCGTACGCGAGATGATGGTGAACGCGGCTAAAGCCGCCAATGCCACCGTCATGCAGACCGCCTTCCACCGTTTCCAGCCCCACGGCGTTTCGGGCGTCGTGGTGATTGCGGAATCTCATCTGTCCATCCATACATGGCCCGAGACCGGCTATGCCGCGATGGACTTTTATACATGCGGCGACCACACGGATCCGTGGGCCGCGTGTGCCTACGCCGCCAAGCGGCTGGGCGCCAAGAAGATGCTGACCACCGAAGTCAAGCGCGGCATCGAATCGAGCACCGGCTTCTTTACGCACGTGGTAACCACCGAGAACGAGGGCCGCTCCCTTACCGCATGAACTCCGCCCGGCCGCCGAAGGGCGGCCGATCTGGCCTGTCCGAAAGGTCCGCCCCGGCCGCATTACATAGTGTAGGGGGCTATGCCCAAAACCGAACGCTGGCACTGGTACGTCGAGGAGTTCTTCCCGACCGAACAGCACCACCGCGCCATCGACGCCGTCTACTACGCCGGAGAGACGGCTTATCAGAGCATCGGCATCATCGAGACGCCGGTTTTCGGCAAGATGCTGATCCTCGACGGCGATACCCAGAGCGCGCAGAACGACGAAAAGATCTACCACGAGGCGCTGGTGCATCCGGCTCTAGCCGGCACCGCCGACCGCAGCGAGGTGCTGATCCTCGGTGGCGGCGAGGGCGCGACGCTGCGTGAAGTGCTGCGGCATCCCGGCGTGAAGCGCTGCACGATGGTCGATATCGACGGCGACGTCGTCGAACTCTCAAAAAAGTATCTGCCGGAATGGTCGGCGGGCGCCTTCACGGATCCGCGCGCGCGCGTGGTTATCGGCGACGCGCTCGCATTTTTGGCTCGCGATACCGGCCGCTACGGTGCGATCGTCTCGGACTTGACCGAACCGCTCGAGGATTCGCCGAGCAATCCCCTATTTAGCGACGACGTCTTTCGCAACATAAAAGCACGGCTGCGCGAGGATGGGGTGTACGTGCTGCAGGCCAGTACGGCAGGCTTTCACAATATGTCGCTGCACGCGAAGATGGCGCGCACGCTGCGCGGGTACTACAGATACGTGACGTCCTTCTACACCCACGTTCCGGCTTTCGACAACGATTGGGCGTTCATCGCCTGCAGCGACCGCCTGGATCTGGCCAAGATCGAAGGGGCGGCGATCGATGCGTACTGCGCGCAGCTGCGTGGCGAGAACTTTTTTTACGATGCGGAGACGCACCGGCGCATCTTCGCGCTGCCGCTCTACCTGCGGCGCGAGCTCGCTAAGAACGGAGATACGTTTTGACGACGCAGCGCTACGCCGATAAGACGGTGCTCGTGACGGGGGGCGGCTCGGGCTTGGGCCGCGCGATGGCCCTGGCTTTTGCCGCCGAGGGCGCCACGGTCGTGACGATCGGGCGCCGGCAAGAGGCCGTCGATCGAACCTCCGAGTTGATTGCGGCGGCCGGAGGCCGGGGCTTCGGTCTTTCCTGCGACGTGCGCGACGCGCCGCGCGTGGAGGAGACGGTCGCGGCGGTCGTCGCGCGCACGGGCGGCCTCGACGTGCTCGTGAACAACGCCGCGGGCAACTTCATATCGCCGTCCGAGCAGCTCTCTCCCAACGGTTTCAAAGCGGTCGTCGAGATCGTGCTCATGGGCACGTTCAACTGCAGTCGCTTGGCCTTCGACGCGCTGCGCGCGAGGAAGGGCGCGATCCTCAATATCGTCGCGACCTATGCCTGGACGGGCGAACCGGGCGCGATTCACTCTGCAGCCGCCAAAGCCGGCGTTCTGAATATGACCCAAACCCTCGCCGGCGAATGGGGGCGTTACGGCATCCGCGCCAACGCCATCGCTCCCGGCCCGATCCATACCGAGGGCACGGACAAGAACCTCTGGAGCGTCGGCGACGTCGAGAAGCATCTCGTAAAGTCGATTCCGCTCGGGCGATTGGGCGAGCCCGGCGACGTTGCTCGCGCGGCGCTCTGGCTCTGTTCGGATGAAGCGCGATGGGTGAGCGGGGCGTGTTTGACGGTCGACGGTGCGGCGGCCGTGCATGGCGGCAGCCTCAACTTTCGCAAGGCATGGGACGCCATGGCCGCCGCAGCCGGCGAACAAAAGCATTAGCAGGTTGCGGAAAGACCCGCGGTGTCCGGATCGGGTCCGAATGTTTCGTCGAAACGAGGAGCGATGAGGAAGCAACGCCGTAGCGTTGTGACCGAAGAGCGACGAAGCTTTCGGCGGAACAGGCGGGTTCGAGACGGCGCTGGGGGTTTTTTCGCAACCTGCTAGAAGGCAACGTGCCGAACGGCATTGCCGTCCGGTGGTTATTGGAGGGATATGTCGATCGATCAAGAGAGCGCGCGTCGTCGGTGGGATAAGGAGAAGTCGAATTTTGTCGCGCTCCTCGACTTGCATTTGGAGAGCGTCGGCGACGGCCGCGCGTCGATGCGCATGCCGTACCGCAGCGAGATCAGCAACGGTACGGGTGCCGTGCACGGCGGCGCGATCGTAAGCCTGTGCGATACGACGTTCTACCTGGCGCTCGCGTCGCTCTACGGTCGCGATCAGAACACCACGACGGTGACCCTGCAGTGTAATTATCTGGCGCCCGCGCTCCCGCCGCACGATCTCATCGCGGAAGCGACGGTCCTCAAGGCCGGCCGCCGCGTCGTCTACGGTGAGGTCCACGTCCGCAGCGGAGAGAAGCTCGTCGCTCACGCGACGCTCAACTTTCTCAACAGTTATCCGGGGGAGAAACCGTCCAAATGACCGCTGCGAGCGTGCCCGTCAAGCGCACGGCGCTTTACGAGGAACACCGCGCCCTCGGGGCGCGTCTCATTCCATTCGGCGGCTTCGAGATGCCGGTGCAGTATTCGAGCATCTTGAAGGAACACGAAGCCGTGCGCCGGCGCGCCGGGCTCTTCGATCTCTCGCACATGGGCCAGTTCGTGCTCGAAGGCGAGGGCGTCGCGGAGTGGGCCGATCGTCTGAGCGTCAACCACGTCGCCACCATCAAACCCATGCAGGCCCGTTACAATATCTTCACCAACGCACGCGGCGGTGCGCACGACGACGTCATTTTTTACCGCCTCGAAGACCGCTGGCTCCTCGTCGTCAATGCGAGCAACGCCGCCAAGATGTGGCAACACTTGAGCGGTCACGCCGGCGGCTCGGCGGTGAAACTGACGAACCTCCACGGCCGCAGCGCCTTGATTGCGATCCAAGGCCCGCAGGCTCTCGCCATGCTCGCGCCGCACGCCGGCGCGGATCTGAGCGCGCTGAAGTACTACTTCTGCGCCGAGGCGAGCGTCTACGGCAGGCCCGCGGTAATCGCGCGCACCGGGTACACCGGCGAGGACGGCTTCGAGATCTTCGTGGATGGCGAGTACGCTGCAGAGATCTGGCGTGCGCTGCTCGCCGACAACTGCGCTACGGGCTTGGAACCCTGCGGGCTGGGAGCGCGCGACGTTCTGCGCCTCGAAGCCGGGATGCCGCTTTACGGTCACGAGCTCGCCGAAGATATCACGCCGCTCCAAGCGGGCCTCGGCTGGGCCGTGAAGTTCGGTAAGCCCGAGTTTCTCGGTAAGGAGGCGCTGCTGGCGCAGCAGGAAGCGGACGATTTCCGGCGCGTCGCAGGCATCGTAATGGCGGGTCGCGCCCCGGCTCGCGAAGGATACCGCGTCTTCCTTGGGGATCGTGACGTTGGCGAAGTCCGCAGCGGCTCGACGGCGCCATCCGTCGGAAACCGGAACGTCGCGACGGCGCTCGTCGAGCCGGAGGCGGCGGTCGTCGGGACGGCGGTCGCGGTCGAGATTCGCGGGACCAAGCACGCGGCGACCGTCGTCGCTTTACCGTTTTACAAACGCTCGTAGAAGGAGAGTCCAGCCTGTGGCGCAGCCCGAGAATCTGCTGTATAGCAAAGAACACGAATGGGTGAAGATCGACGGCGATATCGCGACCGTCGGCATCACCGAATACGCGCAAAGTTCCCTCGGCGACATCGTCTACGTCGAACTTCCGAAGACCGGGGCGCACGTGGTGCAGTTCGGCAACATCGGAGTCGTCGAATCGGTGAAGGCCGTCTCGGATCTCTTCACGCCGGTCGGAGGCGAGGTCGTGGAGGTCAACACCGAGCTCGACGGCGACCCGGCCCTTGTCAACCGCGAGCCATTTGCCGGAGGTTGGATGCTCAAGGTACGCTTGAGCGACGCGTCGGAGACGGCGCGCCTGCTCTCCCCGTCCGCCTACGAGCAGCTCATAGCCGAAGAAGCGCACTAGCGCACGCAACCACCGTCAATACGGGTCGAAGGAATGTATACGCCACATACGCCGCGGGATATCGCGCAGATGCTTGAAACCGTCGGGGCGAACTCGCTCGACGATCTCGTCCGCGTGCCGGATGCGATCGCGCTGCGGGAGAGGCTCGACCTCGTCCCGGCCTTACCCGAAGCCGGCATCGTCAAGCGATTCGAGCATTTTGCCCGCAAGAACGTGGGCGCGTCGTACATCTCGTTCTTGGGCGGCGGGAGCTACCGCCACTACACGCCCCCGGCGATCGCGTCGCTCGCGATGCGGGGCGAATTCCTCACGTCCTACACGCCCTATCAGGCGGAGGTCTCCCAAGGCTACCTGCAGGCGATCTACGAGTGGCAGACCTACGTCTGCCTGCTGACGGGTCTGGATGTCGCCAACGCCTCCGTCTACGACGGCGCGACGGCTCTGGCGGAGGCGACGATCATGTCGATACACGCGAACGGCCGCAAGCGTGCGCTGGTTTCGCGGGCGGTCAATCCCAACTATCGCGCGGTGCTGCAGACCTATTGCGACGGCCTGGATGTCGAACTCGACGAGATTCCCGTAACCGCGAACGGGACGACGGACCTTGCCGCCCTGCAGGCGCTGGTGGCCGAGGGAACCTATGCTTGCGTAGCGCTCCAATCGCCGAACTTCTTCGGCAATCTCGACGTACCCGACGCCGCCGCGCAGTCGGCGATCGCCGCGAGCGGAACGGTCTCGATCGCCGTCGTCGCGGAGGCCATCGCTCTAGCGGTGCTCGCCACTCCCGCATCGTGGGGCGCGCAGATCGCCGTAGGCGAGGGCCAAAGTTTCGGCGTCGCGACCGCGTACGGCGGACCTTACCTCGGCTTTATGGCCACCACCAAAGAACATATGCGGCGCATCCCAGGCCGTCTCGTCGGTAAGACCGTCGACGCGGGCGGAAACGAAGCGTACGTTCTCACGCTTCAGGCCCGCGAGCAGCACATCCGCCGCGAGCGCGCGACCAGCAATATATGCACGAATCAAGCCCACTGTGCGCTGATAGCGACGATATACCTCGCGCTGCTGGGGAAGAGCGGCCTGCAGGACGTCGCGTCGGCGAACCTCAAGCGCTCGCGCGAACTCGCGGCGAGCGTTGCCTCGCTGCAGGGCTGCGCGCTCGAGTTCGACGCTCCGTTCTTCAACGAGGTCGTAGTGAACGTCGGCCGGCCGGCCGGGGAGGTTCTCGACCGGCTGAAAGGGCGCGGAATCCTGGGCGGCATCGATCTGGGCCGCTTCTATCCCGAATATGCAAACTGCATCCTGATGACGGCGACGGAGCTCACGTCGGCCGGCGATATCCAGGCACTGCACGCCGCGCTGAACGAGGTGCTCGATGTCCCGGCTCGCGTCTGATCACACCTTCTCGCCGATAATCTTCGAGCAGGGTCAAGAAGGTCGAGGCAGCCGCTACGTCGAGAGCGGCGGCGCGCCGACCGGTTTTCTGCCGCCGGAGGCGTTACGGGCCGACCTGCCGTTGCCGGACAATACCGAGCTCGATGTGGTCCGGCATTTTACGCGGCTCTCTGCGCGTACGTTCGGCATCGACCTGGGCTTCTATCCTCTCGGATCGTGCACGATGAAGTACAACCCGCGCGTTAACGACGCGATGGCGGAGTTGCCCGCGCTGCGCGATCTCCACCCGTGGACGCCCGACGATCTCGCGCAAGGAGCGCTGCAGATCATGTGGGAGCTCGAGCGCAGCCTGTGCTCGCTTTTCGGCATGGCGGCATTCTCGCTCAACCCGTCGGCCGGCGCGCACGCCGAGTTGACCGCGCTGCTGATCGCGAAGAAGTACTTCAAGGACCGTGGGGAGACGCGGCGCGGAACGGTAATCGTTCCGGATACGGCGCACGGAACCAACCCCGCCTCCGCAGCGATGTGCGGCTTCAAGGTGCTCTCTCTACGCAGCGACGCGCGCGGCCGCGTGAGCGTCGACGCGTTGAAGAACGTCCTCGGTGCGGATACGGCGGTCTGCATGATGACCAATCCCAACACGCTCGGTCTTTTCGAAGACCACATTCACGAGATTTCGCGGGCCGTACACGAGGCCGGCGGCTTGATGTATTACGACGGCGCGAACGCCAACGCCCTGATGGGCAACGCCCGCCCCGGCGACATGGGGTTCGATCTCATGCACCTGAACCTGCACAAGACCTTCACGATACCGCATGGTGGAGGCGGCGCCGGCCACGGCCCCGTGGGCGTGGCGGCGCACCTGGTCGAGTACCTGCCGATACCGTACGTGCGCGCGCGGGCCAAAGCGGGTGCGGATCCGAGCGCCGCGCCGAGCGACCGGATGGAGTTCCGGCTCGACTTCGACCTTCCGCATTCGGTCGGACCGGTGCGTTCGTTCTGGTCGAACTTCGCGCACGCCGTACGGGCGCTTGCCTACATCTACGCCAACGGCGCCGAAGGGCTCGCAGCGGTATCGCAGCTGGCGGTACTCAACGCAAATTACCTTCGCGTGCGCGTGCGCGACTTCTTGGATACGCCATACGACGAGATCTGCCGGCACGAGTTCGTCGCCTCCGCGCAAGCCCTGAAGCGCGAGACCGGCGTGAAGGCGCTCGATATAGCGAAGGCGCTGCTCGACCGAGGCTTCATGGCGCCGACGATCTACTTCCCGCTGATCGTCGCGGAGGCTCTGATGATCGAGCCGACCGAGACCGAGTCGAAGGAGACGCTCGACGAGTTCGTCGCAGCTCTGCGCGAGATCGTCTCGCTCGCGAAGAGCGATCCGGGCACGATTCTTGCCGCGCCCGAGCGCACCGTCGTCGGCCGCCTCGACGAAACCCGCGCCGCCCGCCAGCCCGATCTGCGCTGGTATCCGCACGCGGAGACTCCGGCCAACCCCAACTAGTCCGCGGCGGCGCCGCTGCGGGGCACTACTCTCGACGTGCAGGGCTCTCGCGGTTTCACGCTCGTGGAGGTGACGGTGGCAACGGGCATCCTCGCCGCCTTCCTATTGGCCGTCGGGGCGATCGCGCTTGGCTCGCGGCCGTTTGCGGTGCGCTCCGATGCCACCCGCTTCGATGCGCTGGTCGCCGCGGCGCGCGCGGTCGCGGCCTCCAGCGGGAACGGCGCGACGCTGGCCTTCGTCTCCGGAGGCGGCGGCGCGGGGACGACCGCGAGGCTCTACGCCGGGCGCCCGAACGGCGGGGCGATGAGGGCGACGAGTCTTGCGCCGGTCCGCCTGCGAGCCGAGGTCCGGGCGGAAAATGTCGGCCGCCCGCCCTTTGCGATCTTTTTCTCGAGCGCCGGATACGCGACCGCCGCCAGCGGTTCGTACGCCCCGGGCTCCTTCCTGGCTAGCGAGCCCCCCTGCCCCGTTCCGTCGCCCGGCGCCGCCGTCGTCACCTTCTCCGCCGGCCGCGCCGGTGAGTCGCGCACGCTGCCCTGCCCGAGCGCTGTAGGAGCGAGCCCATAGCCGGCGCATCCTGAAAAAAGGACCCTCCTTTCGGCAGGCTCTTCTTGGTGGCGGGCGCTATAATTGAGGTAATCAGGAGGCGCCGCCGGGGCGCCTTTGCGGTCCTTCAGGGGCGTTTACGATGCGTGTTAAGTATGAATTTTCGTCTGGTGGACTCGTGCTGCGCCGGCGCGAGTCGAGCTTCGACGCGCTGCTGATCGGCCGCGGCACGCCGCGCATCTGGACGCTGCCCAAAGGGCATGTCGAGGCGCGCGAGTCGCACGAGCAGGCGGCGCTGCGCGAGGTCCGCGAGGAGACGGGGTGCTGGGGTGAGATTCTCACCAAGCTCAACGAGATCTCGTACTGGTTCTACTTCAACCGCGCGAAGCACAAGAAATCCGTGACCTTCTACCTGATGCGGTATCTTTCGGGCGACACCGCCAACCACGACCACGAGGTTGACGAAGCCCAGTGGTTCGACGTAGCGGCCGCTAGAAAGGCCCTCAAATACGTCAACGAAAAGCGCCTGGTAGATCTCGGGCTCGACTACCTGCAGGCTAACCCGATGGCCTTCGGCGACGTGCCGGAGTTCGCAAGGACGGCGGAACAGAGAACGTCTTGATAGCGCAAGACCTGGCGCATCCGCCGGCCGAAGCCGCATGCCGCGTCTCGCTCGAGGTCTTCGACGGTCCGCTCGACCTGTTGCTGCACCTGGTGAAGGAGCGGCAGCTCGACATCGCAACCGTTCCGCTGGCGACGGTTGCCGAACAGTTTCTTGCCTATATCTCCATGATGGAAGCGCTCGACGTCGAGGTTGCCGCGGAGTATTTGGTAATGGCAGCCACGCTGGTCTTCTTGAAGTCCAAGGCTCTCTTGCCGCCGATCCCGAGCGAGTTCGTCGACGACCAGGCCGAGACGCCCGAACAGGTCGAGGAACGCTTGCGGCAACGCCTGATCGCGTACTCAAAGTACCGCGAGATCGGGCAAGATCTGCGCGCAAGGCAGCTCGAGGCGGCATCCTTCTATTATCGCGAATCGGGCGACCCGGCAAGCGACTTGCAACAGCGCTACCGCATCGATCCGGAGCGCTTGACGCGAGCCTTTCTCACGATGCTGCAGTCGGCCCGCCCCGAGAAGCGCACCGTAGCCCGCGAGCGCATCTCGCTGATGGCCTCGATGGACTACATCATGCGTCGCGTGCGAGAGAGCGGCGAGGTCCGATTCTCGGCGCTGTGCAACGAGTTGGGCATGCTCCGCGAGCAGATCATCGTAACGTTTCTCGCGATCCTCGAACTCATTCGCCGTCACCGCGTCGGCTACGATCAGCCCGAGTTGTTCGACGATATTCGCATCTTCTTAATCCTTTCCAACGCATGACGGCCCCGGACGAAATGCGGGCCGCCGGCGAGTTGGACCGCCCGATCGAAGCGTTGCTCTTCGTCGCCGGCGAGCCGCTCACGATAAAGCAGATTGCGAAACTCGTCCGGGCGGGAGAGCTCGAAGTCGCGACCGCGCTCGCGCGGATCGAAGCGGCATACGCGGAGCGCGGCGTCGTCGTCCGCGAGGTCGCGGGCGGCTACCGCTTCGCCACCGCACCGCTCGCACGCGACGTCGTCGAAGCGTACCTGTTGCCTCCGAGGAGCAACCTCTCTACGCCCGCTCTCGAGACGCTTGCGATCGTAGCGTACATGCAGCCGGTTACCAAAGGCGAGATCGAGTCTATCCGCGGAGTCGCTTCGGATAGCGTCGTCTCGACGCTGCTCGACAAGGGCTTGATCGTCGAAGCCGGCCGCAAGGACGTCGTTGGCCGCCCGCTGCTCTATAAGACGACTCCGGGGTTCTTGGAATCGTTCGGACTGCGATCGCTCGACGATCTTCCGGAGATGGAGCTCGAGCACGGGCAACCCCTCGAACTCGAACTACTGACTGCGGCCGTCACCGCCCACGCACCGCCGGCGCCGGAGTAGTACGTGCGCATCGGAGTACACGTACGCGTCGGAGACGGCTATCGGGCCGCCGTGGAATACGCACGCCGTTTGGGCTGCACGGCCATACAGATATTTGCCGGCAACCCGCGCAGTTACCGAACGTCTCCGATCGATCTCGAAGGGTTAGCTGCGTTCGCGCGCCTGCGCGCGGAGGCGGGCATCGATCCTTGCGTCATTCACACGTCATACCTTATCAACCTGGCGAGCGAGGACCCGAAGATCGCCGGCGGCTCGCTGCGCCTGTTGAAGTACGATCTCGAAGTGGCCGCTATAGGCGGGATCCGCTACGTGAACACGCATCTTGGTTCGTACGGTAAGCGCGATCGCGGCGAGGGTTTCGACGCGGCCTGCGCGCTGCTTGAAGCGGCGCTCGCCGAAATCGCTCCAGGCGTCTACCTCGTGCTCGAGAACTCGGCCGGCGCGGGTTCGCTCTGCGGCGGCACGCTCGAAGAACTCGGGCGGTTCATCAAAGCGATCGACCATCCGCAGCTCGGCGTATGCCTGGATACCGCGCACGCATGGGCGGCCGGTTACGAGATCGGCTCGCAAAGCGGCGTCGACGCGTTCGTCGAAGAAGTCGCCGAACGAATCGGCCTCGACCGCGTTCACGTCTTTCACTTCAACGATACCGAGGTGCCCCTGGGCGGCAATCGCGACCGCCATTGGCACATCGGGCGTGGTCTCATCGGCATCGAAGGCTTTCGGGCGCTTAGCGCGCGGCCCGATCTGCGCGGAAAGACCGCGATCCTCGAAACGCCGGGCGAGGAGGAGGACGACGCGCGCAACATGGCGGCGATCCGCGCGCTCTTCGATGATCGCGCACTTTGACGTCGACGCGTTCTATGCCGGCGTAGCCGTTCGGGACGATCCGAGCCTGCGCGGCAAGCCCGTGGCTATTGCGGGTAGCGGCCGCCGCGCCGTCGTGCTCACCGCTTCGTACGAAGCCAGGCCCTTCGGCGTTCGATCTGCGATACCGCTCTATCGCGCGCTGCAAGCCTGCCCGCATTTGGTCGTCGTTCCGCCGAACATGCAGGCCTATCGCAACGCGTCGCGCGAGATCTTCGCGGTCCTCGCCCGGCGCGGGCATCCGGTCGAGAGTCTGTCGCTCGACGAAGCCTTTGTCGATTTCGGCGAGTGCGCTCTCGGTGAGGCGATCGAACTCGCGAAAGCGATGCGCGCGGAGATCTACGCCGCCACGCAACTCACCGTGAGCGCGGGCGTCGCAAGCGGCAAGATGGTTGCCAAGATACTCTCGGACGCCTGCAAGCCCAACGGCCTGAAGGGGCTTGCGCCGGGAGACGAAGCGGCATTTCTCGCCCCCTTGCCCGTAGGGTGCTTGTGGGGCGTCGGGCCCAAGACGCAGGCGCGGCTGCGTCTGTGCGGGATCGAAACCATCGGCGACGTTGCGAAGCTCGGCGACGCGGAGCTCCGCGTGGCGTTCGGGTCGTGGGGCGCGGAAGTGCGCGACCTCGCGCGCGGAATCGATCGCCGTGACGTTCGGCCCGAGCGGGAAACCAAATCGATCTCGACCGAGGAGACCTTCGAATACGACGTGCGCGAGGTTGGCGTGCTGGTGGATCTGTTACGCGTGCAAGCGAAAGAGATCGCAGCGAAGCTGGCGCGTGAAGGGCTATCGGCTCGCAGCATCGGCATAAAGCTCAAGCGAGCGGATTTTTCCACGCTCGTGCGGCAAACCAACCTCACCGAACCGACCGCTGACCCGGCACGGATATTTCGTGCGGCGATGGTCTGCCTGCGCCGAGCCGGCGTGCGCGGCGTCCCCGTGCGTTTGCTGGGAACGCGCGCGGCGGCGCTCGCGGCGCGCGGCAGCGAGCAGCTGCCGCTGCTCTAACCGCGACTTCATTGTCGCTTTGCCGAGTTTTCGGCTGATGGCGAGCGCGTCGCGAGATTCCGCTCTCCATGCGAACCGTGGCGCACCGATACGTTCGCCTCGGTCCAGCTACGGGCCGGGACGAGCCTCAAGGTCGTTTCAGACCTGCTCGGGCATACGACGATCTCGACCACCGCCGACCCGTACACGCACGTTCTCGGCGGGCTCGAGTCCGAGGCTGCCGATCGCCTCGATGCCGTCTTCGAGAAAGCCGATGTGGGCCAATCACAACCGCACCAACGAAAAAACCCCGTGCTTATGGGTTTTCAATGGTAGCGCCAACGGGAATCGAACTCTCGAAGTGGGGTCCCGGCAGGTCCCGACCGTTACCAATAACCTCGATTTTCCGGGGATTCCGCACGGTTTGCGTCCTGCCCGATACCCGGCCATTTCCGGCCGGTCTGTTAGACGATTGTTAGAAGCCATGGCGCCATCAGAAGCCGTACCGTTCGAGCAAGAAAGTGATCGTAACATTCTCGGCAATGGCATCGTGGGGAATGAGCGCATAGCGCCATGGCTTGCCACCGTAAGTTCGCGCGTGCTCGCTCGCCCAACCGCACCACTGGACAGCCACGTCTCGTTTCGCCAGCACGTCCTTATCGGTCATCTGCGTCGTCATTTTAGGCTCCAGCATAGCGATGCTGTCACCCATCTCGGCGACGAAATCCGGCTGATACTCGAAATGGTCGTGGCCACTGCGGTAGAACATCTGGAACTGCCCCTTCGCAGGGCGTAGCCACTTCAAGGCCTCGCGCTCGAGAATCACGGCCAGCTTTCGCTCCGCCTCCGAGTGGAACTTCGCGACATTCGACAAACATTTACTGAAGCCGCCGAACAGGTACCGCGGCATATTGTTCTTGTCTGCCGGGGAGATGCGATAATCGAGCGGCGACGCATCGATGGCGGTGAACGCGCTCTCCTTCAGCTCGGTAAAGCCCTGCCGGACCTCGTGGTGATATTCCACTGTATCGTCAAGCCAGAAATGATCCAGCATCTGCGCATGTACGGCGCGCGCGATCTCGCGTTGATGAAGGGAGAGAACCTGCCCGGCTTCCCTTTCGGCCAGAAAAGTTCGCAGGTGCCGCACAACCTGCCCGGCGAGGTCGTAGAGCAAATCGGCGTTTTCGTCGTAGGCGATATCGGGAAAGTCGATCAGCCCGCTGACGACATAGTCCTCCGGCCGCTTCTCGATCGGATTCCCCTGTGCGACTTCGATAACGTCGATCTGATCGGTGCGCAGATGCTTAGCCCAGAGCTCCTCGCTCGGAGCGGGATAGCGCACTCCCGAAAGGTCGAGCGTAAAGGGACGAAAGCCCGCCCTTACCTCACCCTTGGGCATGACGACGATGCGGGGAATGTCGATGGTGCGCTCGACAACCAGCTTCATCGTCGCGGCGATCACGGCCGCCATGTCGGGCGCCGGTTTACCGATGCCTTCCAACTCCAACGGCGACTGATACCGGCTCTGCACCTCTCTGACGACCTGTGCCTGGACCTCCGGGTTGATGAGATAGGAAACGCCCGGCACTTTGTCCGGAGAGCGCGCGAGTTTGTGGATTGCATCGTAGGCGAGCTGCGCAACTTTTTGTTCTTCGGGATCGGTAAACGCCGGCGGCGCGCTCGGTACGGCGGAATTCGGGACCGCCGGAGTCGATTGTAGGCCGAGGCCGGTCAGGATGGTCGGCGAGGCCACAACGGTCGTGGTCCTGCGGTCTAGCTCGACATCGTCGAGTATAAGGTGCTTCAGGCGGATGGGCGACTTCGGATCGTTCGCCTCGTCCACGATCTCCTGAAAGCGGTCATGGGCGACGATGTTCAAGCGATCGACGGCAGTTACGCCAGTACGCTTACCATACGGCAGGCGCAAACCGCGCCCGATACTCTGCTCGATCAATGTGCGGGCGTTAGCGGCTCGCAACGGCACGATCGTGTAGAGGTTCGTTACATCCCAGCCTTCCTTAAGCATGTTGACGTGAATGACGATCTCAACCGGATTGTCGTAGTGCTCGACTGTCAGCAACTTTTCGACGGTCTCTTCTTCCTTCACACTTGAATCGACCTGGATTACCTTGTCCGCGTAGCGCCCCTGAAAGAAGACGTCAGACTGAATGAGCTTCATCAGCTCGGCGGCGTGTGTTGTGTCACGAGCGATCACCAGCACAAACGGTTTGACGATTCGCTCACCGTTCTCGCGCGCATAGGTCTCCAACTCAACCTTTACGCTCTCGTGCAGGCGAATGCCGTCCTCCAGCTTTAGTGTCTGGATCGCCTCGGGCGACTTGCCCAGCGGATTGAAATCCTTGCGCGTGACGACGGCCGGCTCTTTGACGAAATGATCTTCCATCGCTCGCGCAAGCGGGTAGTCGAAGATGACGTTTCGGAACGGAATGGGTCCGCGCGTACTTTCCGTGAACGGCGTGGCGGTTAACTCCAGCCCAAGGATCGGCTTCAACTCGTTGATTGCACGCATCCCAGCGGTGGCACGGTAACGGTGCGACTCATCCATGAGCAGCACGAGGTCAGGAAGGCTCGCGAGATAATCGAAATAGCTTCCGCCGATCTCTTCACGGAAAGAACGCATCCGTCGCCCCTCTGAGGCGATCTTGGAGATGTTGAAGATGTTGATGGTGGTTGGAAAAAGCTGACCGCCTGACGCGATCTGCCGTTCAAAGCTCTCGCCAGTCGTCAGCACCGGCGGCGAAACGGCAAACTCGGAGATGCCCTTAAAGACGTACTTGGGCGCATTGGGCGTAAAGTCCGCGATCAACTTGTTATAGATCGTAAGGTTGGGCGCAAGGACGAAGAAATTATTGATGCCATGCGCGATCCGTAGATAGGTAATGAACGCTCCCATAAGACGCGTCTTGCCGACGCCCGTTGCGAGCGCGTAGCAGAGCGATGGAAAATCCCGCTCGAAATCCGTGACGCCAGGAAACTCGCTGCGGATGGTCGCCAAGGTCGTAGCAAGGTCGACCTCTTTGGACAATGGCACGATCTCAGTCACACGATCAAGGATTTCGAGACTCTCGCGCTGCGGAGCGCGCAGACTCATGCGCCCAGCGATGGCGTTTACATGGCGAAGATTGCTCACGTCTCGTCTCCGTCATCGAACAGTCCGGCCTGCTTCGGCCGCTTTGCGTTCGGCTTGGCCATCGGCAAGTTAGCGACGTTAAGGCTGTAGTCGTCGTGACCCCATTCGCAACGGCTGCGAATATGGTTCGGGATCTTGCGCACCGTCAGGTTCGGCCATTGATCCGCGTTGCCGCGAAAGGCGGAGCAGAGAACCAGTAGCGACCGGCCCTCTCCGACCTCGTCGCCTAAGGCCGCTAATTCGTTTGGCGCCATCGTCTGCGTCGTGACGTAAAGGAAGTCCGTCTCCGAGGACCGGCCGTGTTGCCAATAGACATCGGGGCTGGGGTCGTATATAAACCCCTCCAGCTTGCACAGAGCCTGCGCCAGCATCTCCGCATTATAGCGCATAGAGATGACCTCGCGGTCCCACTTGTCCTTTTGCAGCAATGACGGCGCGAGTTCGTAATAACGAAAGCCGCCGCCACCCTTCCAATCGACGGCCTCGGTAACGCCGCCAGGATCGGCGCCGTCGATCACCTTCCTGAGCCTCGGTACGATATGGGTCAAGCAATGCTCGCCAAGCTCGACCATGATCCATTGACGCCCCATCTTATGCGCGACAGCGCCAGTGGTGCCTGAGCCCGCGAATGAATCTAGAACAAGATCGCCGGCATTGGTTGAGAGCGTCAATATGCGGTGAATTAGACGCTCAGGCTTCGGGGTATCAAAAACATTGGCAGCACCAAAAAGCGCGATACTCTCTTTCTTAGCCTCATCAGTATGTCCAACATCAGAGTGACGCCACCAATTATGTGGCGTCATTCCTACCCTAACTTCACTCAGGAACAACTTAAGGGCTGGCACTGAGTTTTCGCCGCTTAGACCCCACCAAAGACGGTTCTCTTCAACGTGCTTCCTATGCGTTTCAGGGTCATATTTCCAAGCCTTTACCCGATTCCTCACCACTTCGCCGGTAAACGGATTGCGTATTTCATATACGAGGTTGCGCCTCTGCTCGACCGTTGCCTGATTGAGATAATCCACCGCTTTCCAAGGACCTCTGGGGTCGTTGTCGGGATTTGAATAGCGGCTTGCAGCCTCTTCGGAGCGCGGGAGTAGATTGTTCTGAAACCTCTCCGACTTACGATAAACTAAAATCATATCGCATATTGATGCGATACCCTTGAAGTTATTGCTAACACTGTATTTTTTTTGCCACGTTATCTGTCGCACGAAGTTGGCTCGGCTAAATATCTCGTCGCACAGTATCTTGAGGTAATGCCCCTCATTTTCGTCAATAGTAATCCATAGCGACCCGTCGTCCGACAGAAGGCGACGGAGAATCTCCAGCCTGTCGCGCATCAGGCCGAGCCAGATGGAATGCTCCAGCCCATCATCGTAGTGAGTAAAAGCGCTGCCAGTGTTATAGGGCGGATCAATGAAGACGCATTTTATCTTTCCGGCGAAGTCTTGTTCCAGTGCCCTCAGGGCCAGCAGATTGTCGCCGTGTATTAGGACGTTGTCGAAAATGTCCCTATCGCTCATACGCGCGGCGGCATGATAGCTTTTCGCCGCATCTTCGATGAGGATACGGGGCTCCAGCCGAGGACGATTTTCCTTACCGACCCAAGTTAGCTCAAGTTTCTGCTTTTTCGCCATCTACTGCCTTAGCTGGGTTTCTTGAGGGGATGGAGACGACGGCTGTCGTCATTGTTGCGCCAGTAACTTCCGGAGTTGTCATTGGTGGGCCAACCATGGTCGGGATGAGAAAGAGCGTCCACTAACTGCACGACATGCCCGGCGAAGCTGATAGCATCCTGATCGAGCAAGTCAAACGAAATACTCTTGAAGTGCGCGCCCAACGCGTTGCGCACCTGTGCGATACGCGAGAGTTCATCCAATATTGGTTTCAGCTGGATGTGTTTAGTGGACACTGCGTTCGAATCTGTTAGGCCATCGCGAATTTCTACGCACAGCGCCTCGCGTAGCTTCTTGTCGATCGCGTTCAGTAATTCGCCAAGGGTGTACGGGTTACCGTAGCGACGTGGAACGCGGCATTCATAGCGCAGGGTTAGGTAATCCAAAGCGTATTCGAGGATCACGCCGGCTTTGCTACAAATCGACTGCGTATCAAGAGGGCTTTGCGCAAGCAGACCCTTCAGCAGATCAATTTCCGGCAGGCAGCCGGCACGACCTATTCCGTCCGTAATGCTCCACTGCGTCAGTTCGACGAACTGGCACGGCTGGCCGGGCTTAAGCGACCCCCAACGGAAACGTTCGCGCCAGGGCCGATAGTGCGTGGTAACGAGGGTGTGACGGAACTTCTCGCTGACCTCGTAAACCATACCGACGACTCGTTCGACATGCGGCTCATCCGCGCTGCCAAGCACGTCATCCAAGATTAGAACGGTTTCGTCAGGCTGTTCACGGGCAGCAAGCGCGAGGAACACACACAAACCAAGCGTATCGAGGTGTGACTGACTGAAATATGCCTGTGGGGGAGCGTCCTGCCCTAAAAACTTGGCTTCCAGTTCTATTGAAGCGCGCTTCTTGGGATCCAGAGGCAAAGCGATCTTGTCCAGCCCCTCGCCGGGGTGAACCTGCTCGTAAAGCTTGCCGACCTCTTGCGCAATCTCGCCGATTATCTTGTTCGTGAAACCCTGCCGCTGCTCGATGCAGTGCCTGAGTGCCTCCTCCAGCTTTGGTACCAATGTAGCCAACTGGATGCGCGTGGCGAGGTTTTGCTCGTAGCGATCATTTGCCGCGGACAAGGTCTGAACAAACTTCTTTTCGTCACGCCATGATGCTTCCACCGCGGGCCATGACTGAGCCGTTGTCTCGTTAACCTGCAGCCATACGGAAATCGATAGTGGGTCAGCGCTAGGTGCATCGATAGGCAGGGTTACCTCAGCCCTCCACGCATGGCTTCCCTCAGCCCGTTTATACGCATCAACGGCATCTGCATAGTCGGCATTAAGTTGGGTCATCGCGCTTTGCGCGGCCGTCAACGCTGTTGCGCATTGCTGGCGCTTTCCCGTCGCCGATCGCAATGCTTCTAAATCAGCGAGTTGAGCTGCGAGTGCGTCTGCCAGTCCTACCGCATTCTCTTGGCTGCGACACAGAGGACATTCGACCACATCAGGATGGTCATGCAAATATTTGCTGCCCGCTTCCAACAACTCCAACGTGTCAGCAGCGCTGCCGGTAGCCGCGTTCGCCGCTGCCAGCAGCGCCATTTCTGCTTTGGCGAGCGCCTCCGTGGCTTCTGCCAACGCCTTTTGGCGCGTCTTCGCTCTTTCGGGGAAACCCGTAAGTGCGTCAAATGCGGTTCGGAGCTTTCCGACGGCCGCGATGTCACCGCCAAGATCGGTCATCGGCTCGGCGATTTTCTGCTTAGCCCACGTCACCGCGTTCAGTCCAGCTGGCTCCCCGGCTGCTTCATAGAAGCCCTGCAGCTCCTGAAGGCTCTGGCCCTCTGCTCGCTCGGCAGTCGTGCACTCATCCCGGAGGCTTTTGGTCTGCTTTCTCAACGCCTCTTCAGATATCTCGAAAGTAGCTATATCGATAAAACGTTTGATGGCCTCGTAGCGCTCCGCTGGTGCTGCCTTGATCAGATCAAGCATCTGCTGGCGCCGCAGCAATTCGATCTTCGGGCGCAGTGTCGTGGGCGACACGTTCACGTCCTTGCCGATCATCTTGCCGGAACACGTGCCGGCGTTCGTCTCTAACGCCACTGACAAGTCCCCGAGGGACCTCCCGGTCGTCGGCCAGTACTTTTCTAGTCCCCTACCAAGGCCATATCCGTCGAGTGACGATACGCGCCCATGCGCCAGCAATTCAAAGGCGTCGCAAATCGTGGTCTTTCCCGTGCCGTTCTCGCCATAGATCAGCGTAAGCTTCCGGCCTTTCTCAAACGGCAACGTAAACGTAGTAGAGGATCCCCGAAATGCCGTGATGCTAAGCGACTTTAGCGGAGCAATTGCACTCATTCCGAGACCACTCTTGCTTGAGCTAGGTCGATTTCGTGCTTCCAATCCTGGCCTCTCATGTCACCGGCAGCAATCTTGGCGATCAGGGCGTCACGCTTGTTAGCTCGAAGCAACCCCGCTGCGATCAGGTTATCGACAAGCTCCGCGGATAGAGTCTCCGATGGTGATGGCTTAACGGTCACTGAATCCTCCAGCGAATCGTGAATAGCAGTTTCTGGTCGACAGTCTGCTCCAGCTTCCCCTCAATCTGCGCGATCAGCTCGGCGCGCTGTGCGTCGATCCGGTCCTGCGCGTCGAACAGCGTACGGCGCTTCATGGAGCGTTCAGCCTCAAGCGCCTTGACCATCTTTTGCCCCGCTAGCTTTTCCTCCAACGTCAAGGCAACCGTGGCGGTTCTTCGGGCTTCCTTCATCTTCCGGTCCAGATCTTTTAGTTCGCGCTCCAGGCCGACCTTGAGATCGTCGGCCCAACCATCTAACTTGTCGGCCTCCATCTCGAAGAAACGGGCATTGCGCTCCGATATGCCACGGCGAATCCGATTCTGCTGATCGGCGAGCCGCGCTGCAAGTTGCAGCTCAACAGCCTCAGGCGCAGTGATCGGTGAGCCGATATGAGCGCCGATGGTGAGTAGGCGGTTCGCGGTCTCTTCGCTCAGCACCGCGGTGTCGTCGCATTGACCCGCGACCAACAAGTGATCTTCGCTCTGGCCGAGGGCGTTAATAGACAAAAGCGAGGCTGTCATCCAGCCGGCTTTACCGACAAAAGGTTCGACTACGCTGATACGCCCCTCGTGGGCTGTATAGTTGAAAACAATCTCGCGGGCTGGCAGTTCGCGCTGCAACGCGTGAGTGACGAGGGCATCGCCCAAGGGGTGATTGAGCCGGAAGAGGTGCGCCTCGCCCGATCGGCGCGGCAGCTCGTAGAGGCCGGTCGGTATCGAGCGATCGCTAACCCAATCCGGCAGTGCGTCGAGGCAAAAAGACGATCCGTTGGTGAAGGATGCTGAACCTTTCAGTTCATGCTCTGCGAGACGCATCAACTGGCGCTCGAAGTGCTGGAGGTGCTGGCCGGTGTCCTGATCGCGGAGCTTGAGTTTTTCGCGCACTTCGTCGTCGAAGTTCTCCAGGAGCTTTCGACGAGCTAGGGTCATTGCTTCGCTGATCTCCGAACTCAACTCACGCTGGAGGCTGTCGAAAGCCGCCCTAATTTCGGCAGGCTGCCGACATTGCTGGTAAATCCCGGCAATGCGCTTCTCGAAATCAACGCCGGATTCGACGACGCCCAGTACCTCGTCGCTGGCTCCGAATACGCCCTCGAAGAGCTGGAATTTCTCGGAAAGAAGTTGGTAGACGCGTTGATCGGCCTCATTCTTGCGGTTGAGGAAATTGACCACGACGACATCGTGCTTCTGGCCGTAACGGTGGCAACGGCCGATGCGCTGCTCGATACGCGCCGGATTCCAGGGCAGGTCGTAATTGACGATCATGGAGCAAAACTGGAGGTTGATGCCCTCGGCGCCCGCCTCCGTTGCGATCATGATCCTGCCGCGATCTCGGAAATAATCGACAAGGGCCGAACGCATGTCGGCCGTACGCGAGCCAGTAACACGGTCAGATCCGGCATGACACGCCAACCATTCTTGATAGATGGTGCGCGACTGTTCATCGGTGTTGCTGCCGTTGAACAAGACGATGGAATCCGCCCATGGGCTGTCCGCCAGCACGCGTAGCAGATAGGACTGCGTGCGCCGGGACTCGGTGAAGATAATCGCCTTTTCCGCCGCGCCAAACTCGCGAGCCTTTGCGAAGCCAATCTCCAAAGCGGTGAGCAAAGCGCGCCCTTTGGCGTTTTGCTCAATGGACGTTGCCAAAGCGGCGAACTCACGCAACTCGGCGATCTCTGCTTCGAGCGCGCGCAGGTCTGCCTCGCTCAATGGCTCGGCCGCATCATCTTCAGCCCATTCTTCCTCAGTATCGTCGAGCGCCTCGTAGTCTTCATCGACCGCGTCGCTCAGGGAAGCCACACGCCGGCCCTTGTTAAGCCGCAACTGGAGACGCTCGGAGATGGACGAAAGCGCCCCAGCGATTGCGAAGGACGACGACGCCAGCAGCTTGCGCAATACCAGTGTCATGAGGGCACGCTGGCCGGACGGTAGAGCCTGCAAATTGTCGCGTTGAAGGTAGGCAGTGACGAGCTTGTAGAGCCGGTCCTCGGCCTCGTCCGGGCTGAATTCTTGCAAGATCGCGTGGCGTTTGGTATAGGGCACATAAGCTGTCACCTGCCGACGTAGAGTGCGATGACAGATGGGCTTTAAACGTTCGCGCAAAAGGTCGAACGCGCGCTCCTGGGGCACACCGGCGAACTGTTCGCGGAAGCTGTTAATGTCGCCGAACGAATGCTCATCGATGAAGCTAACGAGGCCGAACAACTCTAACAGCGAGTTTTGAAGCGGCGTCGCCGTCAATAGCAGTTTGTTGCGTTGGGCGAGCGCTCCCTTAAGGGTATTGGCGATAACGTTGGAAGGCTTATAGACGTTCCGGAGCCTATGGGCCTCGTCCATGACTACCAAATCCCATGGCGTTCCCGCCACCTCCGCCGCCTTGCTTCGCGCGAACTGGTAGGAACAGATAACGACGCTATCGCGCGGCTGGAACGGACTGGAATTCCCAGCCTTGATCTCGGCGTTGAAGGAGCGTGCTTCTAAAATCGTACAGGGGATGAAGAACTTTTCGTTCAGTTCCTGAAGCCACTGCTTACGTAGGTTGGCCGGAACGACGATGAGGATACAGCGTTTGCCCTCTGCCCAGCGCTGAGAGATTACTAACCCAGCCTCAATCGTCTTGCCTAGGCCCACCTCATCGGCAAGCAGAGCCCCCTTGGATAGGGGAGATGCGAATGCAAAAAGGGCAGCATCGACCTGATGTGGATTCACATCGACTTGTGCCCCAGCAACAGCTACCGCCAGACGTTCGGCGCTATCAGAGGATCGCCGCCGCGTGAGGTCGTGGGCAATGTATTTTGCTTGATAGTCGGTGATCATCGTTCCAGTTTTTTCAATATCGATCCACCACTGTTGACCGCTGCATCGTCCATGCTGGGTGTTTTTTCGCGCGGCTTTGCTCTCAAACGACGGGGCGCCGCCCGTTGTACGGATACGGGCGGATGGTTAGCGGCAAATTTCGCATACCGGACCTGCGGGACGACATTCTCAGCCGCCGAGCGGGCGCCCTTATAAATTTGGCCGCACCGAGACTTTTGGCGCACTCTAGGCGGCATTCACTTCGCTTTCGAAGGCTCGGAGCTGATCGATCACCCAATCGAACGACGGCGGATGACTTAAGAACATTTGTCGCATACCTCGATAATCGCCGGCCAGGTCGCGCAGCTTCTCGCGACTTGGAACAATGGCGAGCGAACCCGGTCTAGCTAGGTCGTAGCGCGCCCATCCCGAGTGGTAATAGACATCTTTGAAAATGCGCACATCGTCAAGCATCGCAAGATCACGAGAGGCAGTTTTGCCGATCTGCGTTTGAAGCATCGCCGCGACATCGGAATAATGACGCGAAAAGAACCGCTTCGTCTCGCCGCGGAAACTCTCTGCGTGCAATGCGGTTACCTTTTCCCAGAACGTTCTGCCGGGCGCGAGAACGTTGCAAATAACCTGAGGGCTCCGCAAGAGCATGGGGATCTCGGCCAGAAAAGGCACTATCGTCCTGGGTTCTTGCGGATCCGTCTTGGCGCGCCAGCCCAATTCTATTTTAACTATTCCGATCTTTACGCCGCCAAGAACACTCGAATAGTCTAGTTGGGGATTGCTCTGACGGTACTGGAAGAGCAACGCATTACTATCCGTCGGATCGACATCAATACTCCATCCGTCGGTTGATGCGAGCCTCGTTGAAAATTGGGTCTGTAACTCTGCCAAGAGCGGGTCACCGATATATCCTGCACAGGCGACATCGAGCGCACGCCGACGACGATCGCGTTGCGGCTTACTGAGACCAGGCTCTTCCGGATCGTCAAATCCCTGAGCAATAAAGAACCCTGGCTTGATGGCAACATCGATGTCTTCAGAAAACCGATCGATAAGCCCGTAAGCCTTCGACAACGATGTTCCACCCTTGAAGGTCATAGCCGCGTTTCCGGGTGGAAGAGAAAAGAGAGACTTCAGGGTCCAGCAAACCCAGAAGTCTTTTTCCACGATCGTGAAATCGACGTCCATTTGGGTTGCCCGCTCCTGGATGATCTCGCGACGATCGGAGGCAGGCAACCGCGCGAAGCTATCCATGCGCCTCCTGGTCCCTGGCTAGAATCTTGTCGACTACCGGGAGCATCCACGACGACGCGCGGCGCGCTCGTTGGCGAAGTTTTTTTTCGAGGCTATGCGAGCGCACAAAGTCGCGCAGCTTGGCGATCTGCACGTCCGTAATGTGCGCCTTGCCAATTGCCTGAAGCGCGTCGATCACGAGCTCTGCGGGATCATCGGCTTTCCCGGCAAGCGAGCGCGGGCCGGCCGTGCGCAATCTGATACGCTGGCCGCCGATGTTTAGATCGCGCGGAAACAGATTCGTACGATAGACAGGCCTAGCGACGACTTGCGTGGTCAAGCCCAACTTGTTCGCGGCGTCGACCTCGGGCCGCTCAATGGTAGCTCCCGTCTTCCGCTTATGGGCGGCGATAATTGCCTCGGGGGTTGGGCTAAGGACGCCAATTCGCGGGTTGACGCGAGGGATGTCATAGTAGCCCTTGGATAGGCGCCGGACATCCCCGGCGGATGCAAGACGGCGAAGTGCCTGGCGAACTGCATCCTCAGAGCCTAGCCGAGCGTGGACCAACTCCGCCGGGGTGAAAACGGTCCCAGGTTCGAGTCTCTTGAGGTATCGGCGGACGGCGTCCGCTACGGTATTGGCCGTCATTGGTCACATTTTACTATAGAAAAACGTGACAAGGCAAGGCCAGCCCTTGCCTACCCTGATATCATAGTAGCGGATCCCCCCTCAATCCTCGGAGCGAGGGTGCGAGCCGCCGCAAGGCGGCTTTGCTATTTAAGGCGACCCCTCACCTACCGCGACCAAGCCCCTCGCCTTGGTTCAGTTCCTCCGCCGGCGCATTGACTCGTCGGAAAAGCTACCCATGAGACTACTCGTTGCCTCACGCAAAATGCTACCCGCCGGGCTACTCCGGCGGGAACGGAAAGGCAGATTGAGGCGAATCAGCATGGGAACACGGAAGGAATTGCTCGCGGCGGTGGGCACACGGTACCGGGCGGCATCGAGGAGGGAGAAGGCCTTCAGCGACGGGGAGACCCCGCCGCCGGGGATTCTTCGAAGTCGATATGGTCGAGCATTGCGGCGGTAGCAAGACCGATGCTAATTTCGTGAAGAGGTTTGCGCGGGATTGCGATTTCGATCCCGGTCGAAAGCGTGATGGCGATCACGTCGTCTTTCTCACGATAGGCGGCTTTAACAGCGCGCGGCGCGTACTGCTCAAAGACCTTTCCCCGTGCGATTGCAGCGCCGATTTCGGCATCGGTTACGTCTACGCACGCTTTCGTCTTAGCCATGTGCTTTCTCCCAATGGTTTCAGGTTCGCTATCTCAGGCCGATTCCGGACTTGGTAACGACAATCCGAGCCGGCGCGCCAATTCGTCTGCTTGATCGCGCAACTTCGCAGGATTCTTCTTCGCCAGTTCCCGAAGGTTTTGCAGCTTCCATCGTATAGCGGGCAACTGCTCCAGATGCTCGATTTCGAGCAAGGACCACTCCGGTTCGGCATTGGCGAGCGAGAGCAAAAACTGCCGTTCTTGCGCGCTCAAGTCTTGTTGAAGTTCAGCGATCAATCGCTCGCGCGCGGCGAGCAGCTCCGATAACCCAACCGGTTCCGCGGTCATCCCTCGAAACGTTCCCTCATATTCTTGAACGATTTCCCTTTTCGTGGGGAACAGCACTTCGTGGATCGGTCGGTTATGGCTGGCGAGGTAGACCACAAAGCTACGGCGGATACCCGGTGTGATGCCTTCGTGACCGAAAAGTTGCAGCACGTCGAAAAGATCGCGCGGGTGCTGGCGGTCCATAGCGGCAACGAGCTTTCCACCGTATACGTCTTCCAGCGATAGGATCGGCAGCTCCAGGTCGCCGAGCAGGGCTTCCTTTGCCGTAGTTGTGAGCGAAGCGGTCTGCACCGGATAGACGGTGCCGCGCATTACGAAGTTGACTTCGACTTTAACCTCTATGTTGCCGCTTCGCACGAGGAGTTTGGTTTCACCGACGTCGCGGGCTGTCGTGACGTGCGTCCGGAAACCGTTTGCCTCAAGACGGTTGACGGCTTTTTGGATCGCTGTGTTGATGGACCTGAGCGCTTCGTCACGGGAAAGGCGGTGATCGACGAAAACGAGGTCCAAGTCAACCGACAGGCGCGGCATGTCGCGGAGGAACAGGTTGATCGCTGTTCCGCCTTTCAGTGCGAAGATGCCGTCGGCAAAGACCAGTGGCGCAACTTGCGTCATCAGCCGGGCAGTATCGAGATACACTTGATTCATGGTTTTAGCACGAGCAAGCCCTGCTTGGATTTCGATACCCAAGGCCGATCGCTCCCGGTCGGCAGTTTCTTGGCGTCGAGTTTCGATGCCCAGTTCAGCTTCAGTTCGTGGCCGAGCTGCAGACACAGGCGCACGGTCTTTACGCTCCTACAATGCATCAACAATTGCTCAAGTACGTCGGCGCGCAGGCTGTACGTGCCCTCCATGATTTCGCGAGCTTCGTGCAGCTGCTGCCGAACACCGACTTCACTGAGGAGTTCCAGTATCGCGCGTTCGGGTTCCGAAACCAGCGGTGCACCCTCGCGGTTTTCGAATCTACCGACGTTAAGCGGCCTGTCGGGTTGCTCATCGAGCAGCCGCTTGCGATGATACTCGCTGGGGAATCGCCGAACGAACCACTCTGGCAGACGGGTGGTAGTCCAGCCGTACAAGTGCAAGATGCTTTGTTGCGAAACATAGTGGCGCAGACCGTACCACTCCAACGCCGACTTGCCGCCGACGTGCAGCCCGTCGATCTTTCGCTGCAGCAAGGTCAGGCTGGGATGAAGCGCCAGGGTGTCGCCAGGGCGGCCGTACACGCCTCGCGCCAAACGGCTCAGCCAGCCTGAACGAGCGTAGTGGACAGCCAAGTCCGCCGATATACCTAGGCGGGCCAAGTCACTTGAGGTCACAGGGGCGCCCGCCGGAAGCTGGGTGTAGAGGCTCTTTAGTTTGCCTTGGTTAGTCGTAGCCACGCTACGACTATATAGCATATTTCAAGCAAAATCAATTTGTCACTAGCGCAGTAATCGTAATAATGTTACGATTATCTCTCTTTTTTCAAATTTCGGCTGGCGACGAACGTGCTGCGGCACGAGACTGACGCGGAGACCGTTCCCTCTAGCGATCTAAGGCCGGAGAAGGTCCATCACGGCGACCCGATGTATCGCTGCGCGCAAACGAAGACAATCGCGCCGGCGATGAGGGCCACGGCGCCGATAGGCCAGAGCGGCATCCTCAGCACGAGCGTACGGACTCCTCCGCCGAAAGCAGACCTTCAAGCTGCTCGATACCGACTCGATCTGCCAGCGCTTGGTTTACGATAGCCCGAAGGCGGGCGGCGCGGAGAGCGTCCGTAGCGAGCCCGATGTGCGTAACCACATCCGCGATGGCGGCCGATTCGTCGGGCGCGAAGGCTTCGGCTTCCGCGCGGCGTTGCAATAGAACAATGCCGAAGAGCTGCCCGCGCAACACGCATGGAAACGCGCTGCCCGACCCGAGTGCGGAAACGAGCCCCGCGGCGTCAACCGGAGCGGCGCGTTCGCGCAGTTCGGCAGCGAGCGGGTCGTCGTCGGGGACGATGGTCCCCGCTGCGTCACCGCGTTCGATGCGTAGCCGATCCCTGTTATCGCGCAGGGCGATGACTGCCGCATCGCAGTGCGTGCGTTCGCGCAGCACGCTACTTGCGCTTGCGATGAGCGTCCGTTCGTCGCAGAACTGATAGATGGAGGCGCGAAACGACCGCAACGCAGCGAGAAGATCATAGCGATCGCGAAAGAGCAGGTGCTGCACGCGATGTTCTGTGGCATTATGAAGCCGCTGTGCGAAGAAGGAGAGCCCGACGGCGCCGCTGGCCGAGACGGCGAGCTTCAAATTTGGTACCGTCCCGCCGAGCGCATCGAAGATCCGCTCGAGGGTGAACTCGATGAGACTGACACCCACGACGATCATCATGAGTAAGATCGTAAACGTGGTACCGCGAGCGAGGTAATAGCGGATGTCCACGATTCGCCGGCTGAGGATCGCGTATGCGAGCAGCGCTTGCGCGACGATGCCCACCACCACGCAACTCGTCGTGAACCAGTCCGGCGCCGCCAGTGCCCCAAACCCACGCGAGTTTTCCGCGAATGCGGCATAGGCCTCAAGCACCTTGACAACGCCGTATGCGCTGACGATGACAATCGCGACCGACATCGCGCAACTGAACAGCAATCCGGGGGCAATCCATTGCAGCCGTCGCACGTCGCCGGTTCTGGAGCGCAGCATTCGCACGATGCGAACGACGAGAGCCGCGGTCGACACCAAGAGCAGGGAGAGCAGCCCGAATGACGCGAGAGCGTACGCAAGTGCGAACGGCGCGAGCACGTGCAGGTGATGGAGTATGCGTGAGTTGTTCATCCCAATGACGAGCATCGCAACGAAGATGCCGATCGCCGCAATCGTCAAGAGAGCGCTGAACAGCGCTGCGAACCCGAAGCGGCGCGTGGCACGGGACGTGTCCGACGACGAGAAAGCGTCGAGAACGACGCAGGCGCGCCAGAGCGCAAGCTGGGCGAACACCGCGGCGAGCGCGTTCAACTCCGTGTTCGCCGCGGCGCCGATCGTCACGGAGAGCAACGCAGCGCCCATCACAAACGAGTACACCAAGTACAGCGACACCGCAGCCGTGGCGCGGTCGTGACGGGCAAAAATCTGTACGACCAGCGCTATAATCAGCGGCGGAAGCAGGAGCGCGGCGACGACCAGACCGTTGCCCTCGAGCACGTAACCGAGCCCGACGAGGCTGGCAATGCCGACGGAACACACGGTCACGGCGCCAACGCCAAAGGCAGCCATGCGCGCCATGGCCTGGATGATTGGACGTGGGTGCGGAGCGCGCCTGCAAGCCGGATGCGCGCCCACACAGCTGCTCGCGGCCACCGAAAAAATGAGAGCTGCTCCGGTGATCGCGATCTCAACCGGCGGTATACACGATTCCAGCTATAGCCAGCAAATCCGATAGCGCGAGCGTCACGAACGCGACACCGCTCTTCGAAAGGCGCAAATAGGAATACCGTCGGCCGAGCTGTTAGATGTGATCGCTGCACCAGGCGCCGTCGCCGGTGCTGGGCGCGCGCGCTAGCCGGACGAGTTCCCGGCCGAGCGGCGCGAGCGGCGCGATCATCAAGATAGCGTCTTTGCGGCGGCGCACCGAACCGCGTGCCAGCAGATCGCGTGCAGGCTGCGGCGGGAGCCAGCCGGTGATCCTGCGCAGATCGCCGGCCGCGCCGCGCAGCAGGGCCGGGACGAGGGCGCGTGCGTCCTCGTCGGCGTACCCGAACTCGTCGATGACGTAGGCGTCGTGCGCCGGGTCGCGCGCCCCGAGGACGTAGGCCGCGACGCTGCGGCCGCGGCGCAGCACGAGGTTGGTCGCCTGCCCGGAGGTGTGTTCCGAACCGTGACGGATGCGCATGCGCAGCCAATCCCAGACGATCGGAGAGCGTTCGAAGCCCCACGGGCGTTTCGATTCGACGGCCTCGAAGCAGCGCCGGACGCCGCTCCAATCGCGTTCCTCCAGCGAGCCGAGCGCGATGCGTTCTGCGGGCAGCGCCGCGGAGCGCACGGATATCGAACGCGAGTCCATCTCGACGAAGCCGATATCCGCATAGAATCGCGGGCGAATATCGGAGAAGAGGTAGGCGGCCTCGCATCCGTCAGCCCGCAAGCGATCGAGCAACAGCCCCAGCATCGCGCTTGCGTACCCGCGTCCACGAAGCTCCGGCGGCGTAAAGACCGCGCCGATGCCGACGGCGCGGATCCGGCGGCCGCGCAGATGGATCGTGCGGTCGTAGCGTTTTAGCGACGCGAGCAGGCGCGCACCGTCGAATAGCCCGACCGTGCGATAAGACCGCCGCCCGTATGCCGAACGCGCGATCTCGAGCGTCTGCTCCACGTAGAGACCCACCGAGCGCCGCCCGCGCCAAAGCTGCGCCGTCACGGGCAAGACGCGCTCGGCGTATTGCTCGGGCGCGATCTCGCACAGCCGTAGCTCCGGAATCGTCATGCGAGCGGCGTAGGAGCGCGAAGGGCGGTTTCAAGTTCGCGTAGGAACTCCGGTGCCGCGACGCCGCGCGTCGGCGGCCCGCTCGCGGTGACCAGCGCACCGCGCCGAGCGCGCCGCAGCGCGTAAACGAATGCGCGGCGCTCCTCGCGGTTGTATGCCTCGCGCGTCTTGGTACGAAACATGTAGTAGCTGAACTTGGCCGTTCGAGCCGTATCGGCATCCCCGACGTTTTCTTTAGGGATCATGCCTAGCGCCGGGCTGTAGAGGAAGGCGTCGGGAACGTACCAGAGCGGAAACGCGCCGGCTCGCACGTTCGGAAGCACGACGTGATCGAACGACCGGCCGCGCACGGCGTCGACGCTTGCGATACGTACCGAGCCGTCACCGCGATCGGTTTCGAGCGATTCCAGCCCGCTTTCCATGCGCGCGTCGAAATACTCCAGCAGCTCGCCGAGCCCCGCATCCGGGCGTTCGGCGGCGAAGGCGGCGATGCGTTCCAAGAGCCGAGCGAGCGTCGTCTGCTGCCGATGCGCGCGCGCGGAGCCTGGCTCGCCGCGCCGCGCGAGCCCATCTCTCCATATCGTTTGAGCGAGATCCGGAAGCGAGAGGGTCTTCGAGGCCTCGACCCACTGCGCGAGGAGAGCGCGAAAACGCTCGATTCGCTCGCGCGCCGTGGGGGCGAGCTGCGCGTCGACCTCGGGATGGGTCACGTTCCAGCCCAAGCGCACGTCGCGTTTGGGATCCCAGCGCCCCGAGCGCGCAGCCGCGCCGCTCTGACTCTCGCTCTCGAAGAGCGGTGCCTGGCTGTCGGGAGGTTCGGCGCAGAGCGCGTACACCGACGCATCGGAGAGCGCCATCGCCGGACCGGCAAGCGTGCGCAGTAGCCATTCGTGCCGGAAAGGGTCGCGAACGTTCCACAGCAGCGCCAGTGCGTCGAGCGCGTCGCGGTCGGCGAGCACGTTGGCATCGCCGATGGTCTGGACGCGTATCCCTCGTTCGAGGAGTGCCTCTTCGTAGACGCCCACGCCGGCGACCGAGCGGAAGATCAGCGCTACGCTCTCCGGGCGGCTTCCGCGCCGCAGGAGATCGCCGACGTATTCGGCGATGAACTGCGCCTCGGCGCGTTTGTTCGGCGCTCGGAAGAGCGTCAGTTCCGAGGGTTCGCCGCCGATCGGCCCGGGAGCGGCGATCGTGCCGGTCAAGTGCGCGCAGGCACGTTCGATCGAATCCGGAGAGCGGTACTGCCGCGTCATCTCGAAACGTTCGCCCGGCAGCGCGAAGACGCGGTCGGGGCGCGCTCCGCGAAACGTCGATATCGCCGAACGCTCGTCGCCGGCGAGCGTCAGCCCGTCGAGGTTCTCGCCCCAGATCCGCTGCAGCAAGATCAGTTCTCCGAGCGTCAGGTCCATAGCGTCGTCGACGAACGCCGCGGCGTAGCGTTCCACGATGGCGGCGGCGGCAGCGGGCCGCCGCTCGAGGTGTACTACGGCTTGCGCGATGGCATCGCGTGCGGTCAGGCAGCCCTGCCGCACCTGGACTTCCAAGTACGAGCCGTAGAGCTTGGCTAGAATCTTTGCGAGGTCGACCTCACGGCGATATTGGCGCTGGAGTTCTTGAGGCGTAACCGTCAACGAATCGCGGTGCGCGTCTTTCGTGTAGTAGAGGAGTTCCGGGGTGACGAGATTCGGCGGATTGGCGTAGAAGTTCGTCGCTGCCGCCAGCGCCGTCTCCAAAAAAGGCTCGGGGCCGATCTGCGCATCGCGTAACTTCCGTATCAACCGGAAGGCCGATTCCAAGAAGCGCTGCGGAGCGCGAAGCCCCGGAACCTCCGGGTCGAGATCCGATTCCACGAACTCGCTCCACGAGAGTGCCAGCAACGGCTCTGCGGCGCGCTCGAAGATGACGAAGGCTTCGAGGTCGTCGACGATATGCGGCGGAGCGTGCGGTTCTGCCTCGCCGGGGGGCTCTCGCAAAATTTCGAGCGCGAGATCCGCGATCGTGCCGTAAGTCACGCCCGAGCCCGGTCCGGCACCCTCGCGCAACGCGTCGAGCGAGCTGCGCGAGGGGGCACCGGCGAACACGGAAGCTCCGCGCGCGATGGCACGTTCGATACGGGCACGCAACTCCGTAGTCTTGCCGCTCCCGGCGGAGCCCGTGATGAAGAGGCAGCTCAACGCCCGAACTTCTCCTCGGCCGGCGCGGGACGGTTCGCGCAGGCCGCCGTGTAGACGCAGTAGGTGCAGGCGCCGGGGTCCTCGGTCACGCCGAACGAGGTCGCGTCGCCCGAGGAGAGTTCGCGGCAGATCTCGACCATCCGCGCGCGCGCGCGTTCCAACTCCGCGATCGAGATCGTACCGGTCGCCGCCGAGGAACGCGCGCCGTTTTGCGAGGCGACCGGAACGACTTCGAGCGCGATCGGCCGTACGTCGAGTTGGGCGTTTTTCAGTGGGACGAGCGCGAGTTTGGTGACGCGGTCGCCTGCGGCGGTTCGCGCCCAATAGTAGAACGGCAGCTGAAAATCCTTGAACTGCCGGACTTTATCGCGATACTCGCTTGCGCTCGCGGCGATCGCGCCGGTCTTGTAGTCGATGACCGTAACGTTCCCCGTGCGATCGTCGCGATCCAGGCGATCGATGTAGCCGATGAAATCGTAGCCCTCGAGATCGAGCCGCGCCGAAAGTTCGCAGCCCACAACGGTAAAGGGGGCGCGCCGCGCCTCACCTGCCAGCCAATCGGCATAACGCAGCGCGGTACGCTGCGCGCGGCGGCGTTGAAGTTCGTACTCGACGGCGGTGCCGAAACCGTTGCGATAGCGCTCGAAGGCGGCGTTGACGTATCCTTCGAGGCGCCGGCGCAGATCCTCCGGCGCCGCGTCGCTCGGATGTGGGATTTCGGCGTGCAGGCTCTCGAGCGCAGCGTGAAAAGCGGTGCCGTAGACTGCCGCCGGGGAGCTCTTGTCCTCGACCGCGGCGCAGAGATAGCGGTAGTACCACTTACGCGCGCATTCCGCATACGTGTTGAGCGCGGAGGCGCTGAAGTGCGCGTGGCGCGTCCGCACGCCCGAACCGGCCTCCGGCGCGACGGGTTCGGCAAGCGCCGGCGGTGCCACGCCGGAGGTGCGCGAGTTGGAGGGTGCGTCGCCCGCGGCGAGATCGAAAAGGCGTGCGGTCGTTGCGTGCAGCGCCTCCTCCGAGGCGCCACCCTCCCCCGCGGCGCGCAGCTCTTCGAGTTTCGCTGCGAACGCGAAGAGCGCGTCGCGCTGCTCGCCGCCTATGGCCAAACGCGTCCGCGCTATGGAGTCGAGCAGCGTCCCGCCCCGCTGGCCGACGACGGCATAGGCGGCCGCGACCTCGTGCGCGACACCCGAGAAGGGGGATCGAATGAGCCGGATCGCGTGGCGTTCCTCCGCGGTGCGGCTCCACGCGACCGCTGCGGCGACAAACGATCGAGCCTCTGGGGATTGGGACACGTTGCCAGTCTTTTGCGGGGCGGCGAAAAACTCCCACAGACCAGGCGGCCGCGCGGCGGGCGTGTAATGCGCGGAGCATGCGGCGAATCGTTATCGGCATCAGCGGTGCCAGCGGAAGCATCTACGGTTATGCCGCGCTGCGGGCGTTGCGCGCTGCGAGCGGCATCGAGACGCACCTGGTGCTTGGCGATCAGGCTCGCCGTACGATCGAACTCGAGACCGAGAAGGCGGTCGAGGAGTTCGAAGCGCTGGCCGACGTCGTGTATTCCAACGACGATCTGGCAGCCGCGATCTCGAGCGGATCGTTCGTTACGGACGGGATGCTCGTGATCCCGTGCTCGATGAAAAGCGCGGCGGCCATCGCCTACTCGCTGAACTCGAATCTCCTCGTCCGCGCGGCCGACGTCTGCCTGAAGGAGCGCCGGAGGCTCGTGCTGGTGGTGCGAGAGACGCCGTTGCATCTGGGGCATCTGCGGACGCTGACGCAGCTGGCGGAGATCGGCGCAGTCATCCTTCCGCCGATGCCGGCGATGTATGCCAAGCCGGCAACGGTCGACGACATCATCGCGCACACCGTTGGGAAAGCGCTCGATCAGCTCGGGATTCCCAACGACCTCTTCACGCGCTGGCGTTCTCCATAGTTCGCACGAGCCGTTCCGCCAGTGCGACGTCGCTCTCCCGGTCGACGTTGACCGCGCTCTCCGCATAGGGCGAAACGACCGCGCGCACCTTCGCGCCGAGAATGCGCGACGCGCGTTCTTCGGCGCTCGCGATGGTGACGCGGCGGAGGGCGAACTTCAGCAAGATGTCCCAACCGAACAACGACGCGAGCTGGAGCGGGTTCTTTCGCGCCCGCCCCAGCCGCTCGATGAAGCCGGCCAGCAGGGGATAGACGCGCGGTTTGATCGTAACGAAGCCGCCCCCGCAGTAGGTGCCCTCGCGCAGGCGCGCCCACGTATGCGGGACTTCGGGAAAGCGCGCTTCGTGGGTGCGCCGTTCGAGACAGCCGTAGGCGACCTCGGCGCCGGCGGCCGCCGCCTGCCGCACGAAATCGTCGATGCAGAGCGCGGTGAGCACCGGGAGATCCGATGCGGCGACCAGCACGCCTTCCTCCGGGTCGAGGCCGGCGAGCCCCGCTCGCAGGCTCTCGCCGATGCGCGGTCCGTCCGCCCTGCACGCATCGGCGAGGGCCAACGCTTCCCAGGCGTGCGTGGCGGGCGGGGCGACCACGACGATCCGGCCGACGGCGGCGGATGAGCGCAGCGCGCGCAGCACGCGCGTTACGAGCGGAACGCCGACGATCTCGACGAAGGCTTTGTTCGGCGCACCGGGTGTAAGCGCGGCGATCGCATCTAGCGGGCCGCCTGCCAACACGACCGCCGTGACGCGCCTCACGCGGCCGCCTTCCAATCATCTGCCCGGTCGAACGCAACCGAGTAGACGCGATAGCGCGGCGGCAGGGAGAGCCCGCGCGCCAGTGCGTCCCGTTCGCCGGAGGATGGCGCCAGCGCGTAGACGCAGGATCCCGAACCGCTCATGATCGGATGGGCTGTGCCGGCTGCGCGCAGAGCCGCGATCGCGATGCCGACCTCCGGCGAGCGCTGGAGAGCCACCGCTTCGAAGTCGTTGCTCAGCAGTTCGTTCACCCGTTCGAACTCGGCGCGTTGTAACGCGGCGAGCGCCTGCAGCGTTACCGATCCGCTGCGCGGCCTCGTGATCTTCGGCCGCGCATCCAGGTCCGCATAGGCCTGTGCCGTCGAGATGCCTATCGGCGGCGCGACGATGACGGCGTGCCAAGGGGGCAGCGCGCCGACGGCGGTAACGCGTTCGCCGGCGGATTCGACCAGAGCGCCGGTTCGCACCAGGAAGAACGGAACGTCGGAGCCGAGCGACCGCGCGATAGCCAAGTAATCGCGCGTGCCGAGCGAACCGAAGGCGCCGCCCTGCGCCGCTGCAAGCACCGCTGCAGCGTCGCTGGAGCCGCCGCCCATGCCCGATCCAACCGGTATCGCCTTGCGCAGCGTAATCCGCCAGTCGGGCGAGGGGAGGTCCAGCGCGCGCACGGCGCGTTCGACGAGATTGCCGGCGGCCAGTTCAGGCCGGTCGCAGATGAACTCGAAACCGCCGGCGTGCGGCTCGATCTCGAGTTCGTCGCAGAGGTCGACCGGCACCATGAGGCTGCGCAGATTGTGCAGTCCGTCGGGGCGCCGATCGAGGACCTCCAGCGTCAGGTTCAACTTTGCGGGAGCGCGTAGTCTCACGCCGCTTTCCTTCCAACGCGGAACTCGTCCGCACCTCGTAGAGAAGCAAGCGGGCTAGGGGGCTCGGAAGGCGTACTCAAGGGCATGCGAGCCAGCTACGACGCACAGCACAACGAGTTTTGCGCGTACGTATTGCCGGAGTCGGAGACGCCCTACGGCGTGCTGCTCGGAAATTTCAAGACGTACGTTCAGTCCACCGGCAAAGGCGGCATACGCGGGCTCTGGGATGCCGACACCGATCGGATCGTCTTCGGTACGCACCAGCTCGCCTACCGCATCGAGGGCACGAACCGGACGATCTTCCCCCACCAGTTCAAGCGTGAGTTCACGTTCCTGCCGTACGCCCAGATATCGGAGTTTACGCTCCTCGATCGCGTTCAAGTGACCGAAGCCTTCTACGTGCCGCACGGCCCCGCGCACGACCGCGCGGTCTCCTTCGTCATCGATTTGACGTTGTACAACCCGGGCTCCGCGCCGGTCGAGATCGCGGTCTTCCCGTGGGCGCTGCTGGTCGGTCAGCGCTTTTACGGCGAGGCCGAGTACGATCTGCGCGCGTGGGTCGACGGGGCATACATCTGCTCGCGCAACGAAGGGACCGGCGCGGAACGCTGGTGGGGCGGTTCGCGCGAACCGTACGCCGGCGAAGTGGGGTTGCGCGAACAGACGCTCCTCCACCACATGCGCGCCGGCTCGTTACGCGCGCAGGAACCGGCGGGGGACGCGGCGCCGGAATCCGCGCAGTGCGTCGGGAGGCGAATCTTCGGGGCATTTGAATACCGCATCGCCATCGCGCCCGGCGCACGCGAGTCGCTCCGACTGGCCGTCGTCTTTCACAAGGACGGTTACGCGCGGTCGCGCCCCGTACTCGAGCAGCTGCTCTACGATAAGCAAGCGCTGCACGCCACGCAGCGATACTTCGCGGCGCAGCTGGCGGACGCGCGTTTCATGACGCCCTCGCCGGAGATCAGCCGCGGTGTGGTATGGGCCAAGGCCAACATGCTGCGCATCGTCAAGGAGTACCCTCACGGCTGGGGCTCGACCAACTCCCCACCCTCGGATATCCTCGTCTCGCGCGATACCTCGTGGTTCGTGCATGGTTTCGATTACTTCTTGCCGGCGTTCTCGCGCGACGCGATCGAAGTGTTCAACCGTTTTGCCGAGGAGAGCGGCGAGATGATCGAATACGTCCGGGGCGTCACCGGCTTCAAAACGTCGTACGACTTGAACATCAACGACGACACGCCGCTGCACCTTATCGCGATGCTGCACCACTATAACGCAACGCTCGACGACGCGTGGGTCGCGCAGGCTCTTCCACTCATCTGCAAGATTGCAGATTATATGCTCGCACAGCGAGACGGCAAGGGTCTGCTCTTTTGCCGTGCGGCCGGCGTCGATATGTTCGGCATCAGTTCGTGGCGAAACATCATCCCGTACTATACCCTCGACGGTGCGGTCACGGAGATCAACGCCGAAGGAGTCTTCGCGCTCGAGGCCGCCGCGATGCTGTGTGCCGTTGCCAACGACGGAGCGCATTGGGAGAGATACTCGCGGGAGGCCGCCGCGCTGCGCGAAGCGATGATGCGCGAACTGTTCAACGAAGAGACCGGAGCCTTCGTTCTGAACTACGATCAAGACGGTAACTACCAGGATAGCTTTACGGCCGACGAAATCTTCCC
The DNA here is from genome assembly GCA_021790935.1 of bacterium. Taxonomy (GTDB): domain Bacteria; phylum Vulcanimicrobiota; class Vulcanimicrobiia; order Vulcanimicrobiales; family Vulcanimicrobiaceae; genus JAJYFL01. The sequence goes on along the minus strand of JAJYFL010000006.1, from coordinate 82,999 downwards.
GGTGCTTTTCGGCGTCGCCGGTTACGAAGAACGCCGAGCGATTCTGCGGCGCTTGAGCGAAGAAGACTTCGTGACGCCGGTCGGGCTGCGAACGATCTCTACGGCGGATTCATGGTACTTCCCGTCGCACGGCTTCGGGCTGCTGGGCGGCGTGTGGCCCGATCTCACGCTCTGGTTTGCCGTCGCGCTGGCTCGCAACGGCATGACCGATGCCGCGGTGAACTGGCTGCAGCGCATCTACGAAACGATGGAGGGCGGCAGCGCGCGCAACACCGTGCCCGGTGAGTTCGGCGAATGGTTCGACGGTGCGTCGCTGACCAACCGCGGCATGTACCTCTCACCGTGGACCGGCGCGAAGTATCTATGGGCGGTCGCCGAGACCGTCGGGGGCCTGGACGGCTACCGCACGAGCGGGCGGCTGCACTTGGCGCCGCTTCGCCCGGCGGGCTGGAAGTGGCTGGCGGCGGCGCGGGTGCAGTGGGGCGGTCGCGGGCGCACCTATGTGGTCGATCTCGAGCGCAGCGTCATCTACGGCAACATGCCGGAGCTCTCTGCGGAGGAGCCCTTCACCTGCATCTATGCGGGCCGCGACGTGAGCGACGAGGTGACGACTTCACCGGTCGAGGTCGGCGCGGTCGCCTTCGAGGACGATGGCGGCGCGGTGCTCGCGTTCTTGTGCAATACGAACGACGCGGCCCGTGACGTCATGATGGAGTTTCGCGGCACGAATCGCCGCGCGCATCTGGGAGCGGGCGAGTTGCGAGAGATTCATCTCTTCGGCCTCGCCTCGGGCCGTCCGGCCCGGAGCCCCGCCGCGTCGAAACTCCTGCAGCCGACGTAGCCGCCCGCTCCGCACGAAAGGAATCGCGGGCCTCGGCGCGGATGTAGTACCGTCCCATGCTCGATCCATCCAAACGCTTCATTACGGGCGTGCTCGCCCTCGGCGTCATCGTGTTGCTCGCTTCCATCGCGATAGGCGAGCATCTTGGCGAGCGCGTGCTGGGGCGCACCGCGGAAAAGCGCCTTACGAGCGTTCCGGTTGTGGCCGCCACCCTCGCCCCGAACGAGAAGTCGGCGCCGTATGGCCCCGACTGGAAACGTTCGCAGGTTCTCGCGGCCGCCACCTCACCGGCTTTCCCCGACCCGCGCGTTCGGCCCGTGCCTCTGCCGGCCTCTCGGCCTACGCCATCGCCCCGGCCCGAAGCGGCGTCGCCGAGCCCGACGCCCAACCTAAACCTCCCCATTTGGCGCCGCGCCGCGCCGCTGCCAAGCGCGCTGCCCACCTCTCAAAGGGTGCAAGCCTCGCCGGTGCCGGTTTCGCGTGCAACGCCACATCCGTAACCTGGTATGATAGGAGTGCGCGGGCGTCACGGCCCGTAGCCGCAAGGAGAACGAAACCATGACAGAGACCGGAACCATAACCGTTAAGCGCGGGCTCGCGCAGATGCTCAAGGGCGGCGTCATCATGGACGTCGTGACCCCCGAGCAGGCCGCGATTGCGCAGGATGCCGGTGCGGTCGCCGTGATGGCGCTCGAACGGATCCCGGCGGATATCCGCGCGGATGGCGGCGTTGCACGAATGAGCAACTTGGAACTCGTGCAGAGCATCATGGACGCGGTGACGATTCCGGTGATGGCCAAGGTGCGAATCGGGCATTTCGCCGAGGCACAGGCGCTGCAAGCGCTTGGGGTCGACTTTATCGACGAATCCGAGGTCCTCACCCCCGCCGACGAAAAGTACCACGTCTCCAAGCATCTTTTCACGACGCCCTTCGTCTGCGGCGCTCGCGATCTCGGCGAGGCCTTGCGCCGAATCGCCGAAGGCGCGGCGATGATCCGCAGCAAGGGCGAGGCCGGCAGCGGAAACATCGTCGAGGCGGTGCGCCACATGCGCAGTATCCGGGACGCAATCAAAGAGTTGACGGTCGTACCCGAGGAGGAGTTGACGGCGCGGGCTCGCGATCTCGGTGCGCCGCTCGAACTCGTGCGTGAGGCGGCGCGCGCGGGGAGGCTCCCGGTCGTGCTCTTCTGCGCGGGAGGCGTTTCGACGCCGGCCGACGCCGCTCTCATGATGCAGCTCGGCGCGGAAGGCATCTTCGTGGGCAGCGGCATCTTCAAATCGAACAGCCCGAAGGCGTTCGCCAAGGCGATCGTCGACGCGACCACGCACTTCGAGGATCCGAACGTGATCGTGGCGGCCAGCAAGTCGCTGGGCAAGGGAGCGCAAGCGATGGCGGGGATCGATCTGCGGAATCTGCCGGAATCGGAGTTGCTCGCCTCGCGCGGCAATTAGCAAACCATGGCTCCGAAGGCCGGGATCTCCGAACGGATCTCGATTGGGGTGCTCGCCCTGCAGGGCGATGTGGACGAACACATCGCGGCGATGCGGCGCGCCGGCGTCTCGGCCGCCGGCGTGAAGACGCGCGCAGACCTCGCGCGGGTCGATGGATTGATCGTGCCGGGCGGCGAGTCTACCACGGTGATGAAACTGCTCGCCCGCTTCGAACTCGGCAAACCGCTGCAGGAGCGCGTTCGCGCTGGGCTGCCGTTGTGGGGCACCTGCATGGGCACGATCGTCGTGGCGCGGGAGGTCGTCGGCCTCGAACAGCCCACCCTCGGCCTTATCGATATCGCCGTGCGGCGTAACGCGTTCGGCCGCCAGAACGACTCCGCCGAGGTGGCGTTGCCGATCCCGGTTCTGGGCGCCGAACCCTTCCCCGCGATCTTCATCCGGGCTCCCTGGATCGAACGCCAGGGGCGCGGCGTCCAGTCGCTGGCCGAGCGCGACGGGCATTCGGTGATGGTCCGCGAGAGGAACGTTCTCTGCACGTCGTTCCATCCGGAACTCACCGCCGACACGCGCGTCCACGAATACTTCCTGAGCATGGTGCTTGAGGCGTCGCAGGCCGGTCGAGCGGCCGGGATAGGGAACCGTCAAGACGTCGCATAAATTCTGACCGTCATGAGTTCGCAATCTCCACCGCTCGACGCGCAAGGAGCGGGCTTTAACGGTCAGATTCCACCCGTCGAGGCGCTGCTCGCGGAGGTGATAGCGACGCTCTCGCTGGCCGCGCACGCCTACCTGGCGGAAGGCGGAGATGAAGGGTCCGGCTTGCAGGCGGCCGAGATTGCCATCGACGTCGCGAGTGCGGCGTTCGAGCGCGTCAAGGAGCGCCTGACGCCCGAGGAACGCCTGGCGACAGCCCAGATGCTCACGGAGACGCGCATGGCGTTCATCCGAAAGCGAGGCCTATGAGCCTCGCCCTTGGGTTTATGCGGCCGTACGGAGGGGGATCGTGAGCGAGGTCCTCGTGCTGAACTTCACGTACGAAGCGTTGAACGTCACGAGTTTTCAGCGGGCGGTGAAGCTTATCTTTTCAGGTAAGGCCGAACTCGTGCATGGGCGCGAGCGCGTGATCTCGTCGCCTACGTTCGAGATGCGCATGCCCTCGATCATTCGGATGCTCTACTACATCAGGCGGCCGATGCAAAGGGTCGCGCTGACGAAGAAGAACATCCTGATCCGCGACGATCATACCTGCCAGTACTGCGGGCTTCACGGCGACAAGTTGATGACGGTGGACCACATCGTGCCAAAGAGCAAGGGCGGCCCGTCCACTTGGGAAAACCTCGTTTGCGCGTGCATGCGGTGCAACAACCGCAAGAACAACCGGGCGCCCGAGGACGCCAACATGGCGCTCGTGCGCAAGCCGCGGCAGCCGAAATACATCCCGTGGATTCAGATCAAGCGCAACACGCTGCCCGGCGAGTGGTGCAAGTTCCTATTTCTCTACAACGTTTCGATCGAGGAGCGCATCGAGGCCTGAAGATCGCTGCCGGCGAGAGCCGCCAGGGCGGTAACCGGAGGCTCCTTCGGCGTTCCGGCGGGTTCGTTGCAGGGAAAACCCGAGATTCTTGGCATTCTGCGGTTTGACATTGGACCAGTCGAAGACGCCGTACTTCCAAGCCCTGCTCGATTACGTCGACGCGGGCGTCATCCCGTTTCACACGCCCGGGCACATGCAGGGCGCTGGAATGGATCTGGCGTTTCGAGAGTTCGTCGGGGACAACATCTGCTCGATCGACCTGACTCCGATGCCGGGCATCGACGATTTGCTGCAGCCGACCGAGTCGATCAAAGAGGCCCAAGAGCTCGCGGCCGAGGCCTACGGTGCCGATCGTTCGTTTTTCTTGATCAACGGCTCGACGAGCGGCAACCAGTGCATGATGATGACCGCGGTGAACCCGGGCGAGAAGATCGCCGTGCCCCGCAACGCGCACAAGTCGATGCTGGGCGGCTTGGTCATGAGCGGCGCGCATCCGATATACATGCGCCCGGAAGTCGACGAAGCGTTGCACATGGACCACTGCGTCACCCCGGAGACCGTGAGCCGGACGCTCCAGGAATACCCGGACATCGCGGCGGTCTACGTCGTGAGCCCAACCTATTACGGGGTGGCGGCCGACCTTGAAGCGATCGTCCGCATCGTACGCGATGCCGGCAAGTTGCTTCTGGTCGATGAAGCTTGGGGGCCGCATTTCCATTTTCACCCGGCGCTCCCGCTCTCGGCCACCGCGGCGGGTGCCGATCTGTGCATCAACTCGACGCACAAGATGCTCTCGGCTTTCTCTCAGTGCGCCATGCTGCACCAGATCGGGCCGCGGGTACGCGTCGAGCGGCTCAAAGCGGTCATCAAGATGTTCCTTTCGACTTCGCCGAACCTGCCGATGCTCGCATCGCTGGACGTGGCGCGCAAACAGATGGCGACCGAAGGCGCGGCTCTCCTCTCCCGCACGATCGAGCTGGCCGAGGATACGCGCCGGCGGCTCAACGCGATCGGGGGCGTTTACTGTTTCGGGGAAGAGTTGCAGGGCCGGCCCGGCGTCTTCGATATCGACCCGACCAAGGTAACGATTACCGTCAAGGATCTCGGTTACACCGGCTACGAAGCGTCGGAGATCTTGCGGCGGCGCTACAACGTGCAGGTAGAGCTGGCCGACCTCTTCAACGTCGTTGCGCTCTTTACCATCGGCACGACGGCTGCCGCCGCCGACCGGCTCGTCTTTGGCGTCTCCGAGTTGGCGCGCGAGGATCGCCAGGTCGACATCTTTTCGCCATCGGGCGTGCTCGACCGCCGGCTGAAGACGGGCAGTTACAAGCTTCCGAAGATTCCGCCGATGCGCATGCTGCCGCGCGAAGCCTTCTTGGCACCGGCCGAAGCGGTGCGTTTCAAGCAGAGCAGGGGACGGATCTGCGCCGAGACGATATCGCCGTATCCGCCGGGCATACCTGCGATCTCGCCGGGAGAGGAGATAACCCAGGAGCTCATCGACTATCTCGCCCTGGAGATGAGGGCCGGCGTCCGCATGCAAGGGCCGTACGACGACGAGCTGAAGACGATCCGCGTCGTCAAGGAACGGTAGTTGCCGCTCAACGATGAAGGTTGGCCGCCCGATAACGGGAAGAGGGATGAAACATTTTGGAAGCGAGGGTCAGTATTGGCGGTCAAAGCCGAATCGATCTCTCCGGGTTGGGAACTCACCCAACTCCTCGACATCTTCCCACTCTCAATTAGACAGGCGCTCGTTCGTCTTCCAAACCTAGAGGCCATGATCGAAGTCGTTCTCGATTTGGGGCGCCCGCCAGAGGCGCGCTTCGAAAACGATTTCGTGTATCTTTCGGAGACGCCGGTCTCCCAAGAAGATCTCGCCCAAGTGTGTTCGCGGGTTACGCCTTTCGCGGGGGACAACCGCGCCGGTATCGAGCAGACGCTGCACCGCATCAGCGCGATTCGCAACCGAACGGGCAAGATCGTCGGCCTGACGTGCCGCGTGGGCCGCGCCGTATACGGAACGATCGACATCGTCCTCGATATACTGCGCAGCGGCCAGTCGATCTGCCTTCTCGGCCGTCCCGGCGTCGGTAAGACGACGATGCTGCGCGAGTGCGCGCGCATGCTTAGCGAGGACCGCCAGCGCGTCGTCATCGTCGACACCAGCAACGAGATCGCCGGGGATAGCGATATCCCTCATCCCGGCATCGGAACCGCGCGCCGCATGCAGGTCACCGACCCGGCGCTCCAGCATGCCGTGATGATCGAAGCGGTGGAGAACCACATGCCGCAGGTCGTCGTGATCGACGAGATCGGCACCGAGGCCGAAGCTCTGGCGGCGCGTACGATCGCCGAACGCGGCGTGACGCTCATCGGTACGGCACACGGGCAGACGCTCGAGAATCTGCTGATGAACCCGACCCTCTCCGACCTGGTCGGCGGCATCAGCGCGGTGACGCTCTCCGACGAGGAGGCTCGCCGCCGCGGGACGCGCAAGACGGTGCTCGAGCGGAAGGCTCCCCCGACCTTTGATGCGGTGGTAGAGATTCACGATCGCGATCGCCTGGCTATCCATAAGAACGTTGCGCAGGTGGTCGACGCGTTGTTGCGCGGATACCAGCCGCAGCCGGAGATTCGACAGCGAAGCGCGAGCGGCGCCGTCGCGATCGTACAAGAGGCCGACACCGAGTCGATGCCGGCATTGGCCGGCGCCCTGCACGAGGAGATTCGAGAGGCCGATGAAGCCGACCGGCCGCTGTTCATCTTTCCATACGGCGTCTCTCGGAATAAGATCGAGCGCGCGATTCATAACCTCCGCGTGAACGCCACGATCGCGCGCACCTGGGACGATGCCGATCTCGTGCTGACGCTCAAGGCGCTGGAGCGCAAGGAGCAGCCGCGGCTCAAGCAGATCGCTTCCGAAAACGTGCCGATCTGTTCGATCAAGACGAACACGACGACGCAGATCCAGGGCTGCCTGAAAAACGTCTTCAACTTGCCCGCGATCGACAACGAAGAGATCGCCCTGCGCGAAGCGGAAGAGGCGATCTATCAGGTATTGCTCAACAAGAACGCGGTCGAACTCTCTCCGCAGACATCCTACGTTCGGCGAATGCAGCATCAATTGGCCGAGCGCTACCGCTTGCAGTCGCGCAGCACGGGCCTGGAGCCGAACCGGCGCGTGCGCATCATGCCGGGAGGCGGCGAGGAACGCCTCTAGCGATGGCGTTCATTACCATCGAGGGCATCGAGGGCAGCGGAAAGACGACGTTGCTCGACGGATTGCTCGGCGCGCTCCGCGCCGCCGGCCGCGATCCGCTGGCGACCCGGGAACCAGGCGGGACGCCGGCCGGCGACGCGATGCGCGCGATATTCCTCGACCTCGAGTCGGCGTTGAACCCTTGGGCGGAGACGCTCTTGCTGAACGCGTCGCGGGCGCAGCTCGTAGCGGAGGTGCTTAGGCCGGCACTGGGCGCAGGGCGCATCGTGCTCTGCGACCGGTTCGTCGATTCCACGATCGCCTATCAGGGCTACGGGCGCGGTTTGGATATCGAGCGCGTGCGGCAAATCTGCGATATCGCGTCGAACGGCCTTACCCCGGACTTGACGTTCTTCGTCGATGTCTCCGTGACGACGTCGCAAAGCCGCGTGCTCGCGCGCTCCCAAACTGCGGATCGCATCGAGAATCAGGACCGGGCCTTCCACGAGCGCGTGCGAGGCGGTTTCCACGAGTTGGCACGGCAGCACGAGCGCATCGTCGTGCTCGACGGCGAAGCCGGCGTGGAGGCCATCGCAGCTGCGGCGATGCGAGCGTTCGAGGCGAGGATCCGGTGAGCGATCTGCAGTTCGACGTTGTCGGCGCCCGCGGACCGCTCGCATTCTTCTCGAGGCTGCGCAAGCCGGCGCTTGCGCATGCGTACCTCTTCTCCGGCCCACAGGGCGTCGGAAAGAAGACGTTCGCGCGAAGATTGGCCCAATCGCTGCTCTGCGAAGCGCCCAAGGACGGCGTCATCGGATACGACGGAACCTGTGCCTCGTGCCGCCTTATCGGCAAGGAGGAGACGCGCCACCCCGATCTGCTCGAGAGTCTCGGCCCGCTCAAGATCGGCGACCCTGAGGGTGCGCTCGGATTCCACGAGTCCGACGAGATGACGGCGCGCGATCTCGTCCGGCTGCTCTCGCTGCAGTCCTACTCGGGCGGACTACGCGTGGTCGTCTTGGGCGACGTCGATTTCGTCTCGCACGAGGCCGCCAACGCGCTGCTCAAATTCTTCGAGGAGCCGCCGCCCGCGGTCGTGCTGCTGCTCACGACTTCGACACCCGGGAGACTGCTCGCGACGATCCGCTCGCGACTGGTCGAGATACGATTTCCGGCGCTGGGACGATCCGAGGTCGCGGAGATCTTACGGCTTAAGGGTTTCGACGCGGCGCGAGCCGACCTCGGTGCCGCACTCTCGCAAGGGAGCGCGACGACGGCCCTCGCGGCGCTCGACGACGAACACCTGCGCGCCAGCGTAGCGGACTGGTTCTTCGATGTCGTTGCCGGAACGTCGCCCGGCGAAGCGTGGGCGACGCGCGAGACGCTCGACGAGGGACTCGAAACCGTAAAGACGCTGGTGCGAGATTGGATCGCAAGCCATGCCGCCGGCGGCGGAGCGCCGCTGCTCGCAATCGATTACGAGGCGCGGCTGCGAGCGTTGCCCGCCGCTCCCAACGAAGCGGCGATCGCCATACTGGGCCGGCTTGCCGAAGCGCAGCGCCTGGCACGCACGAACGTCAGCCCGGCGCTGGTCGTGGAGATGGTGCGGATGGCGTTGACGGGCGCGGCGAGCCCTATCTCCACCACCGGCTAAAGGCGATGTCGGCGTATTGCTTGGCAACGATCAGCGCGACGTAGCCGATCGCTAACGACGGAAGCAGCATCTGCAGCACGATAAACGAGGGGGTGCTAACGTAGGGCGCGAGTATCGGCGGGAGCATGAAGCCGATGAAGTAGTAGACGAACAAGCTGACGACCGTTAGCAACAGCGTGCGGCCCGGTTCTCGGCGCGCGATCTGGATCGAGGAACTCAGCGCGTAGGGCCCGGGCGAGCCTCCCAGCGACGCTGCCGGTATGGTATAGACGAGAAAGAGCACCGCGAGCGCGCCCGCCGCGAGGCTCCCGCCGCCGCCGAGGATCGAGCCGATCATCTGAGCGACGTAGATCATGAAGAAGAGGCCGACCGTTGCGAGCAGGATGTTGCCCGCCTTGCGCTTCGCCTCGTCCCAGTCCGTCCCCAAGTTGGCGCGCTCGTGCCGCCACGCATCGTCCGCCACGATCAGTGAGACGCCGAAGGCGAAGCCGAAGACCAACTGCCCGATGAAGCCGAAGATGCCCATTCCAATTCCGCCGAGCGGTCCGGTGAGCTGCGCGCCCGCATAGTTCAGCAGTTGCTGGACGACTGCGGCGAGCAAGGGAGGAAGGAGCACTGCGAGGTTGCGCGCGTAGGCCGGGAACGCGCGCCAGTAGAGCGAGAGATCGGTACGCGGCTGGGAGGGCATCCTAGCCGCGCGAGCCTTCGAGCGCGTGATGACACGCACAGGCGCTGCCGAGGTCGATACGCTCGACGATCTTCGAGATCGCAGTTCTCACGCGAGCGTTGTTCTTGTTGAAAACCTCGATGACGTCGTGGTGCGAGACCGGGCTCATCCCCTCCAAGCCGACGTCGTAGTCGGTTATCAGCGAGATGTTGACGTAGCACATCTCCAGTTCGCGCGCCAGATAGCACTCCGGGTACTGGGTCATATTGATGACCTCCCAGCCCTGGCTCTGGAACCACCGCGATTCGGCGCGCGTGGAGAAACGCGGACCTTGGATGACGACGATGGTGCCGCGCTCGTGCGTCTGCACGCCCATGGCCTTCAGGGCGTCGACCGCGATCGGGCGAAGCGTCGGGCAGTAGGGATCGGCAAAGCTGACGTGCGTCGTAATCGGGCCGTCGTAGAAGGTGTCGCGGCGCCCGTTCGTGCGGTCCACCACCTGGTCGGCCACGACCATGGAACCCGGCTTTACCTCGGTCTTGAGCGAACCGCAGGCGGTCGGTGCGATGATGCGCGTCACGCCGAGCGTCTTCATGGCGTAGAGGTTGGCGCGGTAGTTGATCGTATGGGGCGGAAGGCGATGATCCTTGCCATGACGCGGCAAAAATGCGACGCGCTTGCCCGCGATCTCGCCGAGCGCGAGCCGGTCGCTCGGCGCTCCGTAGGGGGTTTCGATCGCGACTTCGCGGGCGTTTTCTATCAGCGAGTAGAAGCCCGAGCCGCCAAAGACGCCGATGTCGGCGCGTTCGTTGGTATTCATGGAGGGCATGGATTCGAGGTGCGTCCCCGCGACCCTCGAAGGAAGCGCGGTGAAATCTGCCTTTGCCATATTGCTCGGCGTCGCATTGCTCGCGGGCTGTACGCGCATCGCCACGGAGAACGCCGTGCGCGGCGGCCGCCACGCATGGACCGTGCCGCACGTCCTGCGTTTCGCCGACGTCGCCGATCCGGATCGGCTGAACCCCTACCTTTCCGAGATGGACATCACATACGATCTCTCATCCATGATCTTCTCGTACTTGGTGGTGGCGAACGATCGTGGGCGGCTGGTTGGCGATCTGGCGACCGAGGTGCCGACGCTGGCCGATGGCGGCATATCGCCCGACGGAAAGACGTACGTCTACCACTTGCGCCGCGGCGTGAAGTGGCAGGACGGCGCACCCTTCACTTCGCGCGACGTGAAGTTTTCGTGGGAAGCCGTCGTCAATCCGCGTAACGACACGCTGTACCGCGAGGGTTACGATCGGGTGGCGTCGATCGACACCCCGGACGCCTACACCGTCGTGGTGCATTTGAAACGCCGCTACCCGCCGTTCGTCAGCTTGTTTTTTACGCCGCTGCAGGAGGGTGGGAAGCCGATTCTGCCGGCCCACATACTCGCAAAATACCGCTCGATCGACCGCGTTCCGTTCGACTCGGCTCCGATCGGCACGGGGCCGTTCAAGTTCGTGAAATGGGAGCGGGGCCGCGAGATCGTCCTGGTACGCAACGACGATTATTTCAAAGGCCGTCCGCGGCTTGCAAAGATCGTCTTCTACGTGATTCCCAACGACGAAACGATGCTCGACGAAATGCGGCTCCACCAGATCGATCTCATCACCGCTCCGCAGGCCGCGCTCTACGAACAGTACGAGAGCATACCCGGAGCGGTCGTCGAGACCGTTCCATGGAACGCGCAAAACGTGTTGGTGATGAACGAGCGCCATGCCGGCCTCGGGGACCTGACCGTGCGCATGGCCCTCGCGATGTCGATCGACTACCGGGCCCTCGCGCGCAAGTTGACGCACGGCGTCGGCGAGGCGACCGGTGCCGTAGAGCCGCCCACGGCGATCGGGTACCTCGATCTCCCGCCGTACCGGTACGATCCGGCCGCGGCTAACCGCATGCTCGATGCCGCGGGCTGGAGACGCGGGCCTGGCGGAGTGCGTGTCAAGAACGGGGTACGGCTGGACTACGACATCGCTGTCATCGCAGGGTCGTCAAACATCCGGCTGGCCGCGCTGCAGTTGCAGCAGTATTTCGCGGCGATCGGGGTGCGGCTGCACCTCAAGACCTACCCCTACAATACGATCTTCTCGTACGACGGTCCCATCTTTACGGGGAGATACGACTTTGCCGATTATTCGACGACGCTCTCCTGGGACCCGAACAACCTGGTCTATCTTGGATGTGACCGCTGGTACCCTCGGGGCCAGAATGTCTACGGGTATTGCAACCGCGAGTTGGATGCGCTGGAGCGAGCCGGTTTGGCGACCGATGCACCGCGCGCACGCGCGGCGATCTACCGTCGTGCCGAACGCTTGATCCACGCTACGGTACCGTACATCCCGCTCTACCAGCTGCGTAGGCTCGTCGTACGCTCGGTCGACCTTCGGCATTTCAAGACGAACCCCACGTCGACTCCGTGGTACAACATCTGGCAATGGGATATCTAGGAGCCTGTCGGGGTTGAGCCGTTTTCGGATTTGGTGCCGAATTTTGTTCGGAGACGAGGCGCGAAGAAGGAGCGAAAAAAGCGGCCCAAAGACGGAAACGTGCTCAACCCCGACAGGCTCCTAGGGCTAGCGTTCGAAATCGGATGGTTTGAGGTCGTCGATGAATTTTTTGAAACGCTCGAACTCCACGTCGTCGCCGTTCTTGTCGGGAGCGGATTCCTCTAGCACGATCTTGTCCGAAACGTAGATCGGCGCGTGCATCCGCAGCGCAAGGGCGATACCATCGGACGGGCGCGCGTCGATCTCTTGCAGTTCGCCGTCGGTGCGAACGATGAGCTTCGCGAAGAACGTCGACTCACGGATATCGTGGATGATGACCTGTTCGAGGTGCGCTTCGAGCGTGTCGAGGATCGCGCGCATGAGATCGTGGGAGAGCGGACGAGGGACGGGGGCACCTTCCAGAGCCAGTGCGATCGCGGTCGCTTCGAACGGACCGATCAATATCGGCAGGAAGCGCTTGCCCTCGGTATCCTTGAGGATCACCACCGGATCATGCGTAAGCAGGTCGATGCCGAGCTTGTCAACCTTCATCTGGCGCATCCTACTCTATCCTACGCCTCCCGCGCCTTTCCATTCCGAGGGAAGCGGGCGAGCCCGGCCGAACGGAGGGCGGTTCACCATGGCTCTTTCATGCGGCATCGTCGGTTTGCCCAACGTCGGCAAGTCGACCATCTTCAACGCCCTGACGCGGTCGGCGCAAGCGCTCGCCGCGAACTACCCTTTTGCGACGATCGAGCCGAATATCGGCGAGGTGCCCGTCCCCGACGAGCGCCTGAGCGTCCTGCAGCGGCTCCTGGACTCCGAACGCGTGGTTCCGGCGACCGTGCGCTTCGTGGATATTGCGGGGCTGGTACGAGGGGCCAGCTCCGGCCAAGGCCTCGGAAACGCCTTCCTGAGCCACATCCGCGAAGTCGATGCCATCGCGATGGTGGTGCGCTGCTTCGAGGACGACAACGTCACCCACGTCGAGGGCGGTCCCGACGCCGCGCGGGACATCGAGATCGTCGGCATCGAGATGGCCTTGGCCGACCTTGCAACGCTGCGCAAACGCGTAGATAAGATCGAGCGCGAGGCCCGTGCCGACCCAAAACTGCGCCCCAAGGTGGAGGCAGCGAAGAATCTCATTGCGGGTCTGGAGCAGAACGTTCCCGCGCGAACGTTCGCTCTGGGGACGGCCGAGGCCGAGCTGGCTGCGGAATCGTTCCTGCTGACCGCCAAACCGCTGCTCTACGTTGCGAATATCGACGAAGCGCAGATCGGCCACCCGGGCCCCTTGGTCCGGCGGGTAGGCGATATTGCATCCGCCGAGGGCGGCCGCATGGTTACGATCTGCGGTAAGGTCGAGGCGGAGCTCGCCGGGCTGTCGCCGGAGGAGGCGCAGGAGTTCTGCCGCGAGATCGGCATCGACCGCAGCGGGCTCGCCGATCTCATCGTGGCCGCCTACGATCTGCTCGGTTTGATGACGTTCCTGACCGCCGGGGAGAAGGAGGCGCGGGCTTGGACGATCGCACGGGGAAGCAAGGCACCGCAGGCTGCCGGGAAGATCCATAGCGATATCGAGCGGGGCTTCATTCGCGCGGAGATCGTGTCGTACGACGACTACGTGAAGTACGCAACCATGGACGCGCTTCGTACCGCCGGTCGCGTCCGCTCCGAGGGGAAGGAGTACGTCATGCGTGAGGGCGACGTCGTCAACTTCCGCTTCAGCGTCTAAGAGCGGCATAGCCGCTGGGTCGCTCGATGCGCCCGCAGTGCCGATAGGGAAATCGAGGCGCTCGCCGCAAAGATACCAGGTTTGGACTTTTCTGGAGGCTTTATCGTTTTATGACCACTGCCGTGCGCGACGTCTCGGTATTCGGCGACGCTATCGCGTATTTCAACGAAGCTGCGGACCTACTTAAACTCGACGCATCGATGCGCGCGATCTTGACGCACCCGTCGCGCCAGATTATCTTCTCGATCCCCTTCCAGCGGGACGCCGGTGGATTCGAAGTCTTCACCGGGTATCGCGTGCAGTACAATTTTGCACGCGGCCCCGGCAAGGGCGGCATCCGCTACCACCCCGGCGTAACGCTCGACGAGGTGACGGCGCTGGCCTTCTGGATGACCTGGAAGTGTGCGGTCGTCGACCTCCCCTTCGGCGGCGCCAAGGGCGGCGTGACCTGCGACCCGGCGACGCTGTCGATGAACGAGCTCGAACGCATCACGCGGCGGTACGCCGCGGAGCTCGTCGAGGTCGTCGGACCCGACAAAGACGTTCCGGCGCCCGACGTCAACACCACACCGCAGGTCATGGCGTGGTTCATGGATACGTACTCGATGCATATGCGCCAGAATACGCCGGGCGTCGTTACCGGAAAACCGCTGGCAATCGGCGGCTCGCGCGGACGGGTCGAAGCGACCGGGCGCGGTGTGACGATCCTCGCTCTCGACGAGATGGCGAACATGCACATGCGCCCCGAGGAGGCGCGCGTCGTCGTGCAGGGCTTCGGCAACGTCGGCATGTACGCGGCCAAGCTCTTTGCCGAGCGCGGCTGCAAGGTCGTCGGCATCTCGGATATTACGGGCGGCTACTACAACGCCCAAGGACTGAACGTCGAGAAAGCTTTTGCTCTGGCCAAGGAGCACCACTCGCTCGAGGGCTTCGATGGCGGCGATCGCATCAGCAACGCCGAGCTGCTCGTAAGCGATTGCGAGGTGCTCGTACCCGCCGCGCTGGAGAAACAGCTGAATACGGAGAACGCGAACCTCGTCAAAGCCAAGCTGATCGTCGAGGGTGCGAACGGGCCGACGACCCCCGAGGCCGATCGTATTTTCAACAAGAAGGGCATCGTCGTGATTCCGGATATCATGGCCAACGCCGGCGGCGTCACGGTCTCGTACTTCGAGTGGGTCCAAGACCGTATGGGCTACTTCTGGAAGGAGGCGGAGGTCAACGAGCGCCTCGAGGATACGCTGCTCGTCAACTTCCACGAGATGCGTAAGATCGTCAACCAGTACAAGGTGCCTTACCGCACGGCGGCTTACATGATCGCGATCGATCGCGTCGTGCAGTCGCTGAAACTGCGCGGCGTCTACGCCTGATCGGCTGCAAGGCTAGATATCGAAGAGGGCGCCCGCGGGCGCCCTCTTCGATATCTAGCCGGTAGGCTCTCGTTAGTGCGGAGCGTACGGGTCGGTGGCGTAGATCGCGCCGATCTGCGCTTGGCTGAGCGGCGGAACCGTAGCGCCGAACGCCTGGTCGATCGTCCCGATGAACGCGTTTGCCACGAGGGCGTATCCGGTGTCCGACGGATGCAGGCCGTCGAAGCTGAGGAGTCCACCGCCGAGAACGAGACTACAGCATTTCGGCGGGTTGATCGGAACGCCGCCGGCTTGCAGGATGCTCGCGAAGAGCGCGTGCATATCGACGAGCGGTGCGCCGGTGGCCTGTGCCGCCGCCGCTATCGACGCGTTGTAGGCCGTATTCAGGCCTTGGACTTGTGCGGCGAAAGCATCCGTCAGGTAGAGGCCGCCCAGGCCGGAGCCCTTCCCGTTCGGGTCGAGGACCGGTTGCTGCACGCCGTGAGCGATCTGCGAGAGAAAGGCGAAGAAGCCGCTCTCGGTGAGGTATCCGTTGGGACCGACGCCGTAGGCCGTCTGCAGATATCCGGTATACTGTGCGGCCGCCGCTTGCGCGTTTGCCGCCGGCAACCCTTGGCTCAGGAAGGCTTGGAGCAGACCGCAGAAGACGTAGCTGCGCACGAGGCACTGCTGCGCCGGGTTGGCAGGCACGCCACCCTGAAAGAACTGCGGGGTGATGAGGATATCCGGCAGGTTCGCAACGACGACTTTGGCGCCGGCATTTTGCAGGCGTTCGATCGTCTGCGTAATGTCGGCTTGCATCTGTGCCGGCGAATCGGTCGCGACCGGATTGCCGCCCGAGAAGGTGAACTTCAGTAGGTCGTTTGCGCCAAGCCAGACGGTGGCGAGCGTCGGGTGCAGCGCCGCTGCAGCGTCGACCTGGTCGAGGTTCTGGATCTTGCCGGCAAAGCCGCCCAGGATCGGGTAGAAGAGGCTGCTCTCGCCTTGGACGAGCTGTTGCAGGCCGCCCGCCGTCGGGTCGGTCGCCGAACTCGGATACGGCGGGCAGGAGACGTTCGGTGGGGTGCCCACCATGCTTGGCGGCGGTCCCGTCAAGGGCGCGACTTCGTAGAGCGCTTCGTGCGCCGTCTGGCCGGGAACCGCGACATCGAGGATCGTGGCGTTCGGATTGGCGCGCACCACCGACAGGGCCGTGCTCAGCTGGTACGCCTCTTGGTTGAAGGGATCGCAGCCAGGTTGCGAAGGCGCGAAGCCGACCGGCGAGATTGCCGGCGAGACCGGGATGAGCTGGCCTCCTAGGCCAGGGGCGTTGATGAGCGGCAGAACCGACGTCGCGGGGTTGGCCATAGCGGCCGCCGAGGTGCCCGTGGCTTGCTCGTAGGTAAGCGCCCACCAGCCGTTCTCCTGAGTCGGAGGCACGAGGTTGCCGGGCAGTATCGAGAGCGGGTTGCTCGACGCAACGCCGACGATGCCGGCGGATTGATAGCCGGCCGTAAGGCTGTCGCCGACGCCGACCATGGTGGCGAACAGACCCGTGCCGCCGGTCTTCGGCGGGATCACGCTTTGCGTGGGCGTCGTGCCTCCGCCGCCGCCACAGGCGGCCAGGGCGAATACGGAGAGGACCGCAAGCGGTCGGATGAGTTTTTTCAACATAGCGCAGTATCCCATCATTAGAATTGGATCACGCTCGGTGAGCCGATGCCGAATTGGATTTGCAGTTGCGTCGCCTTCAAACCGCCGACTGCGGGAACCGTGGTGTTCGCGCAGTTACCCGCCTGCTGGCAGTACAGAGCCGAGACGCCGTACGGGCTGTAATTTGTCGGGCCACCGCTGTTGAGAACCAACTGGACGAATCCGGCCTTGCCGATGCGTTGCGAGACGCCCAGGAAGTACGCCATCAAGTGCTGGGCGTACGGGTCGGCGGGTAGATAGTCGCGCGAGCTCTGCGGCTCGAAGAAGAATTTCGTCGTCGGCGTCGGGTTGTACTCGAGGTAGAGAATCTGGTACAACTGCGCGTGATTGTCTTGGTTGAGCCCGGCCGTGTGAACCAGCCACGACGGCGCGACGGTGAAGGTGCCGAACATCTTCGGCGTCTTCAAGAAGGGCAGCGTAAACGCGATCGATTCGACCTGCGCCGTGCGCGTGTGCACGCCATAGACCGGATATCCGTTGTGCTCGAACGCTACGACGTCGTTGTTGGTTGGGGAGGATGCGATCTTCGACCAGCGCGCGACGTAGGTCGGCGTGACGACCAGCGGTATGACCTTCCCGCCGTTGAGTTTGATCAAGAACAACTTCTCGAGATTGAGCAGGACGAAGCGGTCCTTGGTCGCGACGTCGATCTGGGGGTGCAACTGCGCCAAATCAACGGGTGCGCCATTCGGCAGGCCTTGAATGTAGAACGGCTTCACGCCGCTATTGAAGCCGACCGGGTAGTGCTGTAGTTCGTAGTAATTTGCGACGATGCGCGTGGTCGGGTCGAAGCCGTAGCCGGCCACCACGTCCATGCCGCCCGGGAGCCAGCCCGTCTTGCTTCCGATGTCGCCGAACGGCTTGGCGATAGAGACGTCAAACGTGTAGGTGAAACCGGTCGGCAGCCCGAGCTGTTGCTGGCTGATGGGTTGTTGCCGGACCGGAGGAACCTGCGCGAGCGTACCGTCGGGCAACGCCGGCCGGCTCGCCTTTTGGGTTTGAGCGTTCATAGCATTCTTGATGGCCACGTTCGCGGATTGAACGACGCCGCTCGATAGCGCCGCGCCGGTATCCGCCAACGCGGCCGGTGCCGCAGCCATGCCGACCGTGACGGCTAACACCATGGCCGTCGACGTACGAAGTAAGGTACGAACCATATCGATCTCCAAGAGAGCGGGGACAGCCTATTAAAAATATCAGTCCCAGGTGAACGCGTACCTACCGCTTTATGGCCGGGAAACCCTGCCTTCGGCCGGTGGGGCGGTTGCGGCAGGGTCGGGTCTCCGCCGCTTGAGGCGTAATGCGATCGACTTCACGATCACGTAAAGGACTGGAGTGATCGCGAGGTTCAGCGCCGTCGAGACCAGCATGCCGCCGAAGACGACCGTTCCGAGCGAATGGCGCGCGGCACTCCCGGCTCCCGAGGCGAAGACCAGGGGCAGGACCGCGATGACGAAGGCGATCGAGGTCATCAGGATCGGGCGCAGCCGCGTCTGCGCGGCACGGAGCGCGGCCGTCACCACGTCGGCGCCTTGCCTGAGCTGTTGGTTGGCGAACTCGACGATCAGGATCGCGCTCTTGGACGCGAGTCCGATGAGCATGACGTAACCGACCTGAGCGTAGGCATCCTGCGAAAGGTTGGGATCGCCTGCCAGCAGGATGAAGGGGAATCCGGCGTGCCCCATCGCGATCCGGTAGTTCATGAAGAGCAGCGCGCCCAGCAGCGCGGCCGGCACGGCTAAGATAACGATCAGTGGGTCGACGAAGCTCTCGTACTGCGCGGAGAGCACGAGGAAGACGAAGACCAGCCCGAGGGTGAAGATGAGTACGCTCTGCGCGCCCGATTGGATCTCGTCGAGCGAGAGTCCCGACCATTCGTAGCCTACGCCGGGCGGATCGACCTTCTTTGCGATCTGCTGCATGGCTTGGATCGCTTGCCCGGTACCGTACCCGGGCTTTGCGTTGCCGTTGATCTCGATCGAGCGAAAGAGGTTGTAGTGGGTGATGATCGGCGGGGCGAGCACGCGGCGCACGTTTACGAGGGCGCCGACCGGCGTCATCCCGCCCGAGTTCGAACGGACGTAGAGCCCGTTGAGCGCGCTGACGCGGTCGCGATACTTGGTATCGGCTTGTACGTAGACGCGGTACGAGCGGTTGAGGTAATCGAAGTCGTTGACGTACACCGACCCGAGCTCGGTCTGCATCGTGTCGAAGAGATCGGTGAGCGAGACGCCGATGGCCGTTGCCTTGTTGCGGTCGACGTCGACCTGAAGCTGCGGCGAGTTGATGCGAAACTGAGTAAAGACTTGCGCGAGCGGCGTACCGGGGCGGTTCCCGAGCGCCATGTATTCGGAGGCCGTCTTCATCAGTGCCGGCAGGCCCACGTTCCCCCGGTCTTCCAACTCGAATTGGAAGCCTCCGAAACTCCCGACGCCGTTGATCGCCGGAGGGTTGAACGCGAGGACTTGCGCGCCGGGAATCTCCTTTTGGAAGCGCGGCATCAATGCGTGCGGACCCGCATAGAGAATGCCCGTCATCGATTCGGCGAAGCTCTTTCGCTGCGACCAGGGCTTCAACCTGACGAACATCATGCCGCGATTGGGTCCAGCTCCCGCGAAGCTGAAACCGCCAATGTCGAAGACGTGGCTTACGCCGGGGGTGCGGCGAACGATACGTTCCGCCCGAATGGCGATGCGGCGCTCGTCTGCGAGCGAGCTTCCTTCGGGAGCCTGTACCAGAACGATGAAGTAGCCCTGATCTTCGCTGGGGATGAACCCGGTCGGCGTCGTTTCGAAGAGCCATCCGGTCGCCAGCAGCGCGATGGCGAAGACTCCGAAGACGGCCCAGCGCCGCTTGAAGAACTTGGGAAGCAGGATGCCGTACATACGGCGGAAGCCGTGCAACCCGCGGTTGAACCAACCGAAGAAGCCGTGCTCGGACTCCGCGCGCGGCCGGAGCAGCCGCGCGGAAAGCACCGGCGCGAGCGTCAGCGCCGCGAAGAGCGAGATCGTGATCGACGCGGCGATCGTCAGCGCGAACTGCTTGTAGAGCTGGCCGGTCGTGCCCGGGAAGAAGGCGACCGGAATGAAAACCGCGAGCAGTACGAGCGACGACGCCACGACCGCGCTCTGAATCTCGCGCATCGCCGCGCCCGCGCCCTCGATGCCGCGCAGATTCTTCTCCTGAACGAAACGCGCGATGTTCTCTATGACGACGATGGCATCGTCGACGACGAGCCCCGTTGCGAGCGTCAAGCCGAAGAGCGTGATCGTGTTGATCGTGAAGCCGAAAAGTTTCATCACGAAAAACGTGCCGACGAGCGATACGGGAATCGTCGCCGCGGGGATGAGCGTCGAGCGCGCGTCCTGGAGAAACAAGAAGATGACGAGCACGACGAGTACGATCGAGAGCACGAGCGTGGTGACGACTTCTTTAATCGACTCGCGCACGAACGACGTGGAGTCGAACGCGACTTGATAGTGGACGCCGGCCGGGAAGCTCTTCGAGAGCTCCGCCATCTTCGCCAGCACGCTCTTGGAAACCGTGAGCGCGTTCGCGGTGGGCAGTTGCAGAACGCCGAGCCCGACGACGTTGTTATTGCCGTCGAACCGTATGAACGACGAGTAATCCTCCGCTCCGAGTTGTATGCGGGCTACGTCACGCAGGCGCGTGAAGCCCCCGTAGGGGTTGCTGCGCAGGATGATGTTTCGGAATTGTTTGGGGTCGGTCAGTTGCCCGGCGGCGTTGATCGTAAGCGTGTAGGACTGCGTGCGGGGCTCGGGGGCCGAGCCGATGCTGCCCGCCGCCACTTGGACGTTTTGCTGCTGGAGGGCGGTTACCACGTCTCCGGCCGTTAGACCGCGTGCCGCCAGCGCATGCGGGTCGAGCCAGATGCGCATCGCATAGCGGCGTTGCCCGAAAATCCTCACGTCGCTCACGCCGGTCACGCGTTTGAGGACGTTGACGATGTTCAACTCGGCATAGTTGCTGAGAAAGAGCGTATCGTACTTGGCGTTGCTCGATGTGAGCGCCAGGCCCATCGTGAAGGTTCCGGAGTTCTTGCTGACGGTGATGCCGGTCTGCTTCACCTCGTTGGGAAGGCGGCCCAGCGCCGTTTGCACGGCATTCTGCACGTCGGTCGCCGCTATATCCAGGTTCCGGCCCAGATCGAACGTGCAGGTGATCGTCGAGACGCCTTGCGCGCTCGTCGACGAGATGTAGCGCAGTCCCTGGACGCCGTTGATGGCCTCCTCGAGCGGCGTCGTTACGGAAGTCTCGACGGCTTCGGGGCTCGCGCCGATGTAGTTTGCGGTTACCGTCACCGTCGGCGGGGCGATCTGCGGGTATTGGGCGACCGGCAGGGTCGGGATGGCGATCAGACCGGCGATCAGGATTACGAGGGAGCATACGGCTGCAAAGATCGGCCGCCGAAGAAAAAATCCGGTCATCTAGGAGCCTAGGCGCGGAAGGCTTGTTCGGCGTGGTACGAACTACGCGAGAGCGGGCTCGAAACGACTTGGTGGAAGCCTTTGGACTTCGCCAGAGCCCCGAGGCGGTGGAACCTCTCCGGCGTTACGAACTCATGCACGGCGAGGTGCTTCTTGGTCGGCTGCAGGTACTGGCCCATGGTGAGGATGTCGACGCCTACGCCGCGTGCGTCCTCCATGGCAGCCTCGATCTCTTCGTCGGTCTCGGAGAGGCCGATCATGAGGGACGTCTTCGTGAAGCCGGCGGGCGTGCGTTTTTTCGCATGGGCGAGCACGCGCAGGGACTGATCGTAATTCGCGCGCTTGTCCCGCACGCGAGGCGTCAGCCGGCGCACCGTCTCCAGGTTGTGCGCGAAAACGTCCGGCGCCGCATCGAGCACGATGTCGAGCGCCGCGAGATCGCCGCGGTAGTCGCCGGTGAGGATCTCTACCTTACTTTCCGGGGCGCGTTCGCGAATCGCCCGCACCGTATTCGCGAAGATAAGCGCGCCCCCGTCCGCAAGATCGTCGCGGTCCACGGCCGTCACGACCAGATACTTCCAGCCGAGATCGCGCACTGCGTTCGCGACGCGCGCCGGTTCGAGCCAGTCGACGAAGCCCTTCGGATTGCCGGTCTTCACGTTACAAAAGCGGCAACCGCGCGTACAGGTATCTCCGAGAATCATGATGGTCGCGGTCCCCGCGCCCCAGCATTCGGCGAGGTTCGGGCACCTCGCCTCTTTGCAGACGGTGTTGAGTGCGAGGGCGTTAACCTTTGCCTTGACGCGTTCGTACTCGTCGCCATGAGGCAGCGGCACCTTCAACCAGTGCGGTTTCGGAATGCGTTCGGTGGCGGGCTCTAATCTCGTCACGCGCACGCAACCTCTGCGAGCGGCTCGAATCGTACGTTGAATGTGGTGGAGAGCGAAGCGAGCAGAGCCGCCTTCGCTTCGCGCACGCTCACGGTTCTTCCGGTTTCGCGCGTCAGACTCGTGATCCCGCGCTCGGCCAGGCCACACGGAGTGATGAGCCTGTCGTAATCCAGGGACGTACACGCGTTCAGCGCGATCCCGTGCAGCGTCGTCATCTTTTTCACGGCTAAGCCGATCGCGCAGATCTGATCGCGGCCAACCCACACGCCGGCGTGCTCGCTCCAGCGCTCGGCCGTAACGCCGAACGACGCGCAGGCGCCGATCGCCGCGCCTTCGAGCGCGCGCACCAGCGGAACGACCTCCCGAAACCGCGCGAGTTTGAGGATCGGATAGACGACGATCTGCCCCGGGCCGTGGTAGGTCACATCGCCGCCACGTTCGATCTCGACGAGATCCACGCCGCGCGCGGCCAAGAGTTCCGGCGATGCCAAGACGTTCCCGCGGTTCGCCTTGCGGCCGAGCGTTATCACCGGCGCGTGTTCGACGAAGATCCACGTATCGGGGTCCTCACCGCGCGAAACGCGTTCGTGGATGGCACGCTGTAGGTCCCACACCTCGCGGTATGGGCGCAATCCTAGATCCAACAACCGGGACCGTTTCGTTTCATTCATTGTCATCGTCCCTGGGCCCGGTTGCTCGCGCTATCGGTTGGGCGGCAGGTTCCCCGATGCGCGGGACGCCCGCCTTTTCCCATCCGTGGGAAAAGGCTACTGCCTGAAATCGCCCTTCCGCCATCCTGGCTCCGGGCGATTCTCAGAGCCCCGCGCATAGGGGAACCTGCCGCCCAACCGATAGAGTCATGATACGTGCTAACGTGTCGGGGGCGGGGCTTTGGGCTTTGCGTTTACGATGTGGATCGCTTTGCCATGCGCGGCTTCGGCCGCGTCCATGATGCCTTCCGTCAGGGTTGGGTGCGGGTGGATCGAGAGGCCGATGTCTTCGAGCGTTGCGCCCATCTCGAGTGCGATCACGCCTTCGCCGATGAGCGATTCCGCCTGCGGTGCTACGACGTGCATGCCGAGCAAAAGATCGGTCTTTGCGTCACCGACGAGTTTGATCATACCGTCGGTCTCGTTCATCGTGCGCGCGCGGCCGCTCGCGGCAAGTGGGAACTTGCCGATGCGCAGCTCGTGCCCTTGCGCTCGTGCCTCTTCTTCGGATAGGCCCACGGTCGCAACTTCCGGGTCGGTGTAGACGCAGTTCGGAATCGCAATCGGGTCGAAGGCGGCGGATCCGTTGCCGCCGATCACCTCTGCCGCGACGACGCCTTCTTTCATGCCTTTGTGAGCGAGCATCGGAGCGCCCGTTACGTCGCCGATCGCGAATATGTTGGCGACCTTCGTGCGCCGCTGCGCATCGACGTCGATGAAGCCTTTCTCGTTCGTAGAGAGACCCGCGGCGGCGAGATTCAGCCCATCGGTTACCGGGCGCCGCCCGACCGCGACGAGCACCATATCGAACTCGCGCGTCTCGTCCTTACCGCCGGTACCGGCACCGTTGAAGGTGACCTTCGCGGTCTTACCGCTCTTGTCGACGGTGCCGACCTTGGTATCGAGCAGGATCTCCACGCCCTGCTTCTTGAGGATGCGTCCGAGCGTCTTGCCGATCTCGGCGTCGATGCCGGTAAGGATCGCAGGCAGCGCCTCGATCACCAGCGTCTTCGCGCCCAGACGCGTGTACGCGGTCGCGAACTCGAGGCCGATGACGCCGCCGCCGATAACGAGGAGATTCTTGGGGATGCGCTTCATCTGAACCGCATCGTCGGAGTTCAAAATCACCTCTCCGTCGCGCGGCCACGCCTTCACGTCGACCGGAGCCGATCCCGTTGCGATCGCGACGTACTGCGCGGCGATCGTCGTCTCGCCGCCGCCGCGTTTCTTGACGAGGATCTCGGTCGCGCTCTTGAAGGACGCTTCGCCGTACACGAACTGCACGTTATTGGCTTTGAAGAGCATCTTGACGCCGCCGACATTCGCTTCGACGACGCCGGCCTTGAACGCGGCGACGCCTGCCCGGTCGATTTGCAGGCCTGCGACCTTGAGGCCGAGCGCGCCGGCATGCGAGATCTGCCGTGCGATTTCGCCGACGTGGAGCAGCGCCTTCGTCGGGATGCAGCCCCAATTGAGGCATACGCCGCCGACCTCGTCGCGGTCGACGCAGATGACGCTCTTGCCGAGTTGTCCCAGACGAATCGCCGCATGGTATCCGCCGGGTCCGGCGCCGATGACGACCGCGTCAACCTGTTGTTCAGCCAATGTCCGCTCCTTACTGCGACGACGATGCACTGCGCGCATCGTTCGGCACTCCAATCCACGTTCATCTTAGCAATCCGCATGCGTTGTGAAGCGGACCAAAGTAGGGGTGAAACCAGCCAATCCGGCGAAATTGGGTGGGAATGTCTAAAATTGGATGGCCTGGGGCGCTTCCGCCGATCGACCGGAACAGCATCGTTCCCATCTACCGGCAGATCTACGAAGGTCTGCGCGAGTCGATCCTCGCAGGGACGCTTCCCGAATCGACGCGCCTGCCGCCCGAGCGTACGCTGGCGATCCGGCTCGGCGTCAACCGGAGCACCGTCGTGCGCGCCTATCGCGAGCTGGTGGCCGACGGCTTGATCGAGCAGAGGGTCGGGTCGGGTTCGCGGGTCGTGCCGACGCTGCGAACCGGGCAGCCGGAGCGCTCGGCTGCAGTTCCCTGGTGGGTGACGCTGCCGCCCTGGCGCGTGGGCGAGTTTCCCATGGTGCTTGGCGAGCTCGCCGCCAAGCAGGAGCCTGGGCGCATCTCGTTCGTGCAGGGCGTAGCGCCCGACGAACCGTCGCCGCTCCCCGAACTCGCGAAGTGTTTCTCGCGCGTCGCTGCCGATCCGCGCATCGTGCTCTCGTACGGCGATTCGGAGGGGTACGAACCGCTGCGCGCGGCGATCGCGCATCGCATGACGGATCGCGGGGCGCGCACGCAAGCCAAGGACGTGATCGTGTTGACCGGCTCGACGCAGGGCATCATGATCGTCGCACAGAGCCTCGCCGAGCCGGGCGACGAGATTATCGTCGAGACGCCTAGTTATCCGGGCGCGCTGCAAATTTTTCAGATATGCGGGCTCAGAGCCATTCCGGTGCCGCTCGACGACGACGGCATGCGTGTCGATCACGTGGAGGCGATCCTGCGCACGCGCCGCCCGCGCTTCATCTACACGATGCCGTCGATCCACAATCCTACGAATGTCACGATGAACGCCGACCGGCGCGAACGGCTGGTGACCGTGGCGCGGCGTGCTGGGATCCCGATCATCGAGGACGACCCCTACGGCGAACTTGCGAAAAACGGAAACCCGCCGCTCGTCGGATTGGCTCCCGACTACGTCGTCTATTTAAGCACCTTCAGCAAGACGATCGCGCCGAGCCTGCGCGTCGGCTGGCTCTCTGCGCCGCGGACGATTCTCGAGCGGCTGCTGCTGCGCAAACAGGCGCACGACATGGCCACGAGCCTCTACGTGCAGGCGGCCATCCGCGACTACCTGCAGTCGGGATACGACGCTCACGTCGCGCAGCTGCGGGAGGAACTCTTCGCGCGGCGCGCCATCGCCGACGAAGCGATTGCCGCGCACTGGCCGGCGACCTTTCGGACGAGCAAAGCTGGCGGAGGATTCTACTTGTGGGTAACGACGCCACGCGAGATCCGCGCGCGGCCGCTGCTCGATGCGTCGGAACGGCAAGGCGCCTCGTTTCTCTTCGGCGAGGCGTTCTACGCGAACTCCGGCGGCGACCACAACCTCAGGCTTGCGCTCACGGCGGTGCCCCGCGACGAGATCGCCGAAGGCATCCGCCGCATCGGCGTGGCGATCGCGCGCGTTCGTTCGTGAGCCACAGGCGGTTGCATCGGCTGCTCCTGGCCTGGTACGGCCGATGCGGCCGCGCGCACCTGCCGTGGCGCAAGACGCGCGATCCATATCGCGTGCTGGTGAGCGAGTTCATGCTCCAGCAGACGCAGGTCGACCGCGCGCTACTGGCGTTCGAAGCGTTCGTGCAGCGGTTCCCGAGTTTGGAATCGCTGGCAACGGCCAGTACCGCGGACGTGGTGCGCATGTGGAAGGGGCTCGGCTACAATGCGCGTGCCGTTCGTCTCAAACTGCTGGCCCGGACGCTGATGGAACGATTCGGCGGGGCGGTGCCATCCGACGAGGCGTCGCTGCGATCCTTGCCCGGAGTCGGACCGTATACCGCCGCCGCCGTCCGCGCGTTTGCCTTCGATCTCGACGATGCCGCGATCGATACGAACGTTCGCCGCGTCGTCCACCGCTGGCTGTATGGCCTCGAGCATCCGCCGAGCGCTAGCGCGCGAACGCTCGATGCCGATGCACGCGCGCTCGTGCCGAAGGGGCGAGGACACGCCTGGAATTCGGGTCTGATGGACCTGGGTGCGGCGATCTGCACGGCGCGCGCGCCGAAGTGCTCGATCTGCCCGATTCGAACGGCCTGTGCCGCCGCCCCGATCGACGCCGCAAGCCTCGATGCGGCGCGGCGCCGCCATCCGCGCAGGCGCGCACCGCAAGAGATCGTTCCGTTCGAGCGGAGCACCCGTTACGTACGCGGGCGCATCGTCGACCGTCTGCGAGCGCTGCCGCCGGGGAAACGCGTGAGCCTGCTCGATCTTCACCGCGAGTTGGAGCCGCAGCTCGGCGAGCGAAGCATCGGCGAGTTCGGTATCGTGGTCGAATCGCTGGTGCGCGACGGACTCGTCGCCAAATCGGGCGCCGGCCTTGCGTTACGCGACTGAGGTGCCGCGCGAGAGCGCGAAGAAAAGACCCGCTCATGGGAACGGTTCGTGATGACGCGCGATCTGCTGGGTGATCTGGCGCGAGTGCTCGCGCGCGATCCTCCGCTCGAGGAGGTCTTTGAAACGCTGCGCGCCGGCTCTGCCGACGCCACGTCGCTTCGCTCCTTTGCGGCGGTGATCGATCTGGGCGACGGCCTTAGGCCGGTCTACTCCCATACCAAAGACGCCGAGTCGGGCGCCGGCGAGCTCCCGACATCGTGGCCGTCGCTGCTGCGCGCAGTCGAGGCCGGGACGATGGTTCGTGGCGATGACGGCGGCTATGCCACCGCTGCCTTCCCGCTGCGCGCCGGAAGCGACTCGATCGGGGCGATCGCCTTACAGAGCGAAGGCGCCGGCATCGGTGAAGCGATCCTCGCAACGCTCGAGACGGCGGCGCTATACTTGGCGGCGTTCCTGGCGAACCGGCGTTTGGCGGAGCTGGCCACGCGCGACGCGTTAACGCAACTCGCGAACCGGCGCGCCTTCGACGCCCGCTTAGCCTCCGAATGGAACCGCGCGGCGCACTCCGCGCAGAGCCTGGCTCTGATCCTCGTCGACGTCGACTACTTCCATGCCTACAACGCGCGTTACGGGCACGTTGCGGGCGATCTGTGCTTGCAGAAGATCGCGCGCGGGATCGCCGCGTGCGCGCCGCGCCCGCTGGACCTCGTTGCTCGTTACGGCGGCGAGGAGTTCGTGATGCTGCTTCCCGGTGCCGACGAACGGGCCGCCTGCGAGGCTGCGAGACGCGTTCTCGTTAGCGTCTCGGATCTCGCGCTCGACCACGCGAGCACGACGCTCGAGCGTATTACGGTGAGCTTGGGCGTAGCCGCCGGCGTCGCGGTGCCCGATCGCGATCCGACGAGCCTGGTCGAACTCGCGGACCACCAGCTTTACGAAGCCAAGAATGCGGGACGCAACCGGTACGTCGCGCAAGGGCACCGCTCGGATACGCCCGCCAACCACGAACGCTTCGACGCACGCCACAACATGCCGAGCTACATCACCACCTTCGTCGGGCGAGAGGCAGAGCTAGCGAAGTTGGAGCGAACCTTCCGGAGCGCCCGGCTGGCCACCCTCGTGGGCCCGCCGGGTGCCGGTAAGACTCGCCTGGCAACGCGTTTTGCGGAGCGGTATGCCTGCTGCTGCCAGGATGGTGCGCGGTTGGT
Source organism: bacterium (assembly GCA_021790935.1). Lineage (GTDB taxonomy): Bacteria > Vulcanimicrobiota > Vulcanimicrobiia > Vulcanimicrobiales > Vulcanimicrobiaceae > JAJYFL01. Next base: position 54,936 of record JAJYFL010000006.1, on the reverse strand, counting down.
CGAACTTGCATCGCTTCACGATTCGGCGCAACTCATCTCGGCCTTGGCGAATGTTTTCGGTATCCGGGAGGCGACCGGCGAGGGAGCCTTCGAAGCGTTGCTCCGCGATCTACGCGACGTCGAGGCGCTGGTGCTCTTGGACACCTGCGAACATCTCCTGGGCGACTCTGCTTCGACGATTGCGCGGCTGCTGCTCGCCGCTCCGCGGATCCGGGTGCTCGCGACCAGCCGCGAGCCGTTCTCGATTGCCGGCGAGTGCGTCGTCCACGTCGGCGGTTTGCCGCCCGAGGATGCGCGGCAGCTCTTTCTGGAACGAGCGAGGCGGGCTGGCGGGAATAGCGACTTGCCGCTGGACTCGGAATCGCTCGATGCCATCTGCCGTAAACTCGATCGCCTGCCGCTCGCCCTCGAGTTGGTGGCGGGGCACGTGCGCGAGATCTTGGAGCCGGGGGACGCGGCGCGGGTGCTCTCGCTCTCGGCGCGGGCGCCTCACCCCCGGCAAGAGAGCCTTTATCATGCGTTCGATTGGAGTTATCGGCTGCTCTCCGAGCAGGAGCGCCGCTTGTTTCGGCGTCTTTCGGTCTTCGCGCTGGGCGGTCGCGTCGAGGCGGTTCGCGAGGTGTGCCAATCTGCCGAGATGCCGCCCGGTGAAACCGAGACGCTCCTGGGATCGCTCGAGCGTAAGTCGCTCGTCGCGACGGAGAATGGGGGTACGCGCTTTCGAATGCTCCAATCGACCGCGGCGTATGCGTTGCAGCGCCTGCAAGAGGACGATGACGCCGAGTCGCTGCGGAACCGCTTCGCGCGCTACTACGCCAAGGCATCGAAGCGGCTGCTGGTAGACGGCGGCGATCCGGAGTACCAGGTGTCGCTCATCGCCGACCGGGTTGAGATCGACAACTACGTTCTGGCGCTGCGCCGGCTGCTGCCCGAACATCTCGACCCGAGCGGCGGTGCCGATCTGCTCGCGAATCTCGCCGGTTTCCTCGGGCGCACCGGGCGCCACGCCGAAGGCCGCCGCTTGGCGCGGCTGGGCTTGCGGCATGAAGAGTCGCTCGACGACGCCACCCGCGGGCGCCTCCACCGTTGCTTGGCAGTGCTCGCCTACGGTCAAGCCGATCCTGCGACGGCGGAGCGCGCGGCGCGCGACGCGCTCGCTGCGTTCGAGCGCGCGGGGGACGAACTCAATGCGGCGCGCTGTCTGCAGACGATCGGTAGTTCCTACTACATGCGCGGTAATTTCGGCGAGGCGCGCGATATCTACGGGCGCTGCCTCGAGATCTTCCGCCGTGCGAAGAACCCGCATGCGATCGCGGCGGTCGTTGCGAACCTCGGTGCCGTCGAGACGGATGGCTACTGCAACCACGCCGTAGCGCTCGCGTACGCGGACGAAGCCGTCGATATCTGCCGCCGCATCGATCTTGGGTACAAACTCGGTTCGTCGCTGCTGACGCGCGGGCAGATCAAGTACCGGATCGATGAAACGCAGGCCGCCGTACGGGATATGGAAGAAGCCTGCGCGATCTTCGAGCGGATCGGCCATCCGCTGCTGGCGCTGGCACTCTCCATCTTGGCTCGCTGCCGCTTGCGGCTTGGGGAGGTAGGAGCGGCGCGCGACGCGGTCCGCGGCGCCGCAGGAGTCTACGCCTCCTCCGAACCCCCGCACTACGTCGCGTACTTCTTGGAGACCTGTGCGTGGTTTGCGAACGCGACCGGCAAGGATACGATGGCTGCCGAGTTGACGGGGTTCGCAGAACGCTACCGTAGCCGCAACGCCGCCGTGCTGGCCACGGCCGATGTGGCGGAGTACGATGGGATTCGAAACCGCGTGTGCGGCGGAATCGGCGCGGCCGAGTTCGAACGCAGGCGCGCGCGCGGTGCCTCGACGACTTTGATCGCGATGTTGCGCGAGTGCGTGCTGCTGTAGGCAAGGTGTCCAAAGCCGTCGCGCTCGAGGAACTCGCGATTCTCGAACGTACGTATCCGCACGCGGCCACGGCTCTGGAGTACCGAAACCCATACGAGCTGCTCGTCGCCGTAATTCTTTCGGCACAATGCACCGACGTGCGAGTGAACCTGACGACGCCCGCATTGTTCGCACGGTACCCAACGGCACGGCAACTGGCGAAGGCGAACGAGCTCGACGTTGCGCACCTGATCAAGTCCTGCGGTTTCTATCGCATGAAAGCCAAGAATATCGTTCGAGCCGCGCGCGAGATCGCCGAGAGATTCGGCGGCGAGGTTCCGCGCGAACGGCAAGCCCTCGAGTCGCTGGCCGGCGTCGGGCGAAAAACGGCCAGCGTGGTTATGTCGGTAGCGTTCGGCGAGGCGGCGTTTGCCGTCGACACCCACGTTTTTCGCGTCGCGCACCGCCTGGGTTTAACCCTCGGCAAGACGCCGCTTCAGGTTGAGAAAGACGTGACCGCTCTCCTACCGCGCGAGAAGTGGCGTCACGCTCACCACTGGATGATCCTCCACGGGCGCCGAATCTGCAAGGCTCGGGCGCCGCTCTGTGGGCAGTGCCCGGTGAATGGGATCTGTCCGACGCCGAAGCTCCTCAAAACCGCAAAGGGCCGGGTGCGTCGAGGTGGGGCGGCCGCGGCAACTCTGCGTCCTGCGCGACGAGTCTGAGGAGGTTCGGCGCCGTCAGCGGCTCTCCATAACCGCTCTCCGTCGAGAGCTTCGAAAGATTGATCAGCGACGGCGTCTCGGCGTTCGGATCGAACTGCCACTCCCCGTCAAGATTGCCTCCGCTGATGCGGACCAGCTGGCGCATCTCGTCCAAGTCGAGCCCGACCCGCTTGCCGCGAAAGCGCAGGCGCACACGGAGAGGGCGGAGCAGCCTCACGTAGGTGACGCCGGTGCGCTCTCCGAGGATAGCGTTCAAGCGCTTGACGCCCGATCGGAGTTGTTCCGCGAAGGCCGCAAGCGCGGCCTCGGCATCCTCAAAACGCTGGGGGGCCGGGGACGCGTCGCCGTCGACCGCCGCGTCGGCCTCGCGCCGGGCGCGGATGCGCGTGGCGGCGGCTACGATGGGATTGCTCTGGGTGAACGCTTCGTCGAACGGGTTGGCCATGGGGCAAGTATTCGCGATGCGCCGCGGTGAACTCCGCCCAATCATGTTATGCTGCGTCTGTGCCAGTCGCCAGCCGTGGGTCGAACGTCTCTTGTGGGGCTCTCGGCGTCACGCGCCGCAAGGCTCGGCTGCTTGAGGTACGAACCGAATTTGCCGAATCGCCCGAACGTGGATGCGGCCGACTGGAGGCACGTGCAGCCGCGCATCCCCGACACGCCGCAACGCCGGCAACTCGAGCGCCAGCGATCCGTGCGGAACTTCGTCTTTGGGGCTAAGGACGGCATTCTCACGACGATGGGCATCCTTACGGGCATCGGCATCGCGTCGGGCGGGCGCCTGACCGTCATCATCAGCGGGCTGCTGGCGCTCATCGCGGGCGCGCTCTCGATGGGCGTCGGCGAATACCAGGGTTCCAAATCGGAGCGCGAGGTAGTGCAGGCCAGCGTCGATGTGGAGCGCGGCGAGATGGAAGCGCATCCGCAAGAAGAGTTCGCCGAACAAGTCGCTTACTATAAAGTCAAAGGTTTCAGCTCGGAAGAGGCGCAGATGATCGTAACCCGGCTGACGAAAAACCCCGAGATATATCTTTATGAAATGATGCGCGATGAGTTCGGTATCGATCCGCGCGTCGCCGAACAGTCGGGTCTGTTCCCGGCTTTCGCGATGGCCGGCTCGTATGCGCTGGGTTCGGTGATTCCGATCGTCCCGTACTTCGTCGGGGTTCCGCTCGCGCACGCGGTCTTCGCCAGCGGGATATTCGCTCTGTGCGGGCTCTTCGGCATCGGCGCGGTAGCCGGGCGCATGGGAGGGCGCAATCCGTGGCTGCGTGGCCTCGAGATTGCGATGTACGGAACCGTCGTCTTCGTCATATCGTTCTTGGCCGGGCATTACATCCCGCCGCTCTTCGGATATACGCCGATGGGCCTTGGCGGTTAAAGAAAAGCGCGGTGTTGCCACCGCGCTTTTCGGGATAAACGCGAAAGAATATAACGGGGGACTAGTGCTTGACCTTGGTGCCCTTAGTCGACTTGGTGCCCTTGGTCGATTTGGTCTTCTTGGCGTTGGTGGTCTTCTTCGAAGACTTGCCGTTCTTCGGCGATTTGGTCTTCTTGGTCGCTTTGGTTGACTTGGTTGACTTGGTGTGCTTGGTCGTCTTGGTATGTTTGGCGGATTTCGAGACCGCGTGCGTCGTGGTCTTGGCATGGCTGGTTGCAGCCATGACCGGAGCCGCCAACAAGAACGATGCGGCGACGAGCGATGCGAGAAGCTTCTTCATGCGAGTATTCCTCCTTTCATATAAGAGTAGCGCCCGGACCGTAGACCGGGCGTTCGTCACAGTTCCAGAACGGAACGTGAGGCCAAAAAGTTCGACCGGGTGGCGCGTCCCCCTCTTTGGGAACCGAAGGGCGGCGGGAATGCGTTCCTACGTATTGGGCGCAGCTTTGCCCGTTCTCCCCTTGCCGACCAACGCGCGGGAGATAACCAGGCGCTGGATCTGCTGGGTGCCTTCGTAGATCTGCGTGATCTTGGCGTCGCGCATCATTCGCTCTAGCGGGTACTCGGCCGAGTAGCCGTACCCGCCTAGAACCTGCACGGCATCGGTTGTGACGCTCATGGCAACGTCGCCGCACTTCAATTTCGCCATCGCCGCCCAGAGCGTCACGTCCGCCGCGCCTGCGTCGCATTTGCGTGCGGCTTCGTAGAGCAGCAGGCGGGCCGATTCGACTTCGGTTTTCATGTCGGCGAGCATGAAACCGACGCCCTGCTGGTGTCCGATGGGTTTGCCGAACGCGATGCGCTCCTGCGCGTAGGCGGCAGCGTAGTCGAGCGCGCCTTGCGCGATACCGAGCGCCTGCGCCGCGATCCCGGGACGCGATTTGTCGAGCACCTTCATGGCGATCTTGAAGCCTTCGCCTTCGTTGCCGAGCAGGTTCTCCGCAGGGACCTCGCAGTTGTCGAAGATCAATTCGACCGTCGGCGAACCGCGAATGCCCATCTTCTTTTCGTGCTTGCCGACGACGAAGCCCGGAAAGGTCTTCTCGACGATGAACGCGCTGATGCCGTTCGCGCCTTTGGCCGGATCGGTAACGGCGAAGACGCAGACGACGTCCGCCACGCTGCCGTTGGTGATCCAAATCTTCTGCCCGTTCAAGAGGTAGGCGTCGCCTTTCTTCTCGGCGCGAGTGCGCATCGAGCCGGCGGCGTCGGAGCCGCTGCCTGATTCGGTCAGTGCGTAGGCCGCGATCCACTTCCCCGACGCGACGTTAGGGAGATAACGCTGCTTCTGCGCTTCGCTGCCGCCGATCAAAATCGGAAGCATGCCCAGCTCCTGGACGGCGACGATCAGCGAGCTCGACGCGCAGGCCTTGGCGATCTCCTCGACGACCTTGACGTAGGTAACGAAGGAGCCGCCGAGGCCGCCATACTCGACGGGGATCGGGATTCCGAGCAGGTCGTTCTGCGCGAAGAGCTCCCGCAGATCTTGCGGATACTCGGCGCGCGTGTCGATCTCGGCGGCACGGGGTGCGACTTTTTTGGCAACGATATCGCGTACCACTTCGAGGATCAGCGCCTCTTCCTCGGAGGATGCGTCGTGCGGCGTGGCAGCGGCCATGGGAGGGGCTCCTTCTTGAGCGCGCCGCACGTTGTACGGCGCTTGGCATTCCTCGTCGGTTTCGGCGCTTCGCGCCAAAACCGCTGCCGCGCGCCCACACGACGGAGCGCGAAGCGGGACCCCGGAGGGTCTCCCTAGCATAGATGGCGTTGTATGGAGAAAGTATTTGCATCGTGCGCGGAGGCCGTTCGGGATATCCCCAGCGGCGCGACGCTGGCCGTCGGCGGCTTCGGGCTCAACGGCATTCCACACAATCTCATCCAGGCATTGCTCGAACAAGGTGCGACCGATCTCGTAACCGTCTCGAACAACTGCGGCGTCGACGGCTGGGGGCTGGGCGTCTTGCTCGATGCCAAGCGCATCCGCCGGACCACCGGTTCGTACGTCGGCGAGAACAAGGAGTTCGAACGGCAGTATCTGAGCGGCGAGCTCGAGGTGGAACTCGTACCGCAGGGTACGCTTGCGGAACGATTGCGCGCGGGCGGTTGCGGCATCCCGGCGTTCTACACGCCGGCCGGCGTCGGGACGCAGGTCGCGGACGGTGGATTGCCGTGGCGTTATAATCCCGACGGTACGATTGCGAAGACGTCGCCCAAGAAAGAGACGCGGGCGTTCGACGGGCGCGAGTACGTGATGGAAGAAGGGATCGTCTGCGACTTTGCGCTCGTGCGCGCGAGCGTCGGAGACCGCGCCGGGAACCTCGTCTTTCACAAGGCAACGCGCAACTTCAACCCGCTATGTGCGATGGCGGGGAGGATCACGATCGCCGAAGTCGAGCGCCTCGTCGAGCCGGGCGAGATCGACCCGGAGCAGGTGCATCTGCCGGGCATCTTCGTGCAGCGAGTCGTGCGCGTTTCGCCGGAAGGGAAACGCATCGAGCGCGTGACGACACGCCCCGCGCCCGCTACCGGCGATTCGTCGAGAGGGGAGAACTGAGATGGCGCTGACTCGCACGCAACTCGCCGCGCGCGTCGCACAGGAGCTGCGCGACGGCTGGTACGTCAATCTAGGAATCGGTTTGCCGACGCTGATTCCGAACTACGTTCCTGCGGGCATCTCCGTCGTGCTGCAGAGCGAGAACGGCATCCTCGGCATGGGGCCGTATCCCTACCAAGGCCAGGAAGATCCCGACCTGATCAACGCGGGGAAAGAGACGGTGACGGTCCTGCCGGGCGCGTCGTTCTTCGACTCGTCGCTCTCGTTCGGCATGATTCGCGGCGGCCATATCGATCTTGCGGTGCTCGGTGCCATGCAGGTCTCCGAACGCGGCGATCTTGCGAACTGGATGATTCCGGGGAAGATGGTCAAGGGCATGGGCGGCGCGATGGATCTCGTGCACGGCGCGAAGCGCCTGGTCGTCATGATGGAGCACGTTGCGAAGGGCGGCGAGCACAAGATCCTGGCGAACTGCACGCTGCCCTACACCGGGCGTGGCGTCGTGCAGAAGATCGTAACCGATATGGCGGCGATGGATGTGACCGGCGAGGGGTTGGTGCTGCGCGAGGTTGCGCCCGGTGTGAGCGTCGACGAGGTGCGCCAGGCGACCGGCGCGCGTCTGCTCGTGCCATCCGAGCTGGCGACCATGGCGATTCCGGCCGGCCTTGCTTGAAGCGCCGTCGCCGCGCTAAGCCGCGCGAGGCGTCTTGCGCATCGTGAAGACGACCCAGGGGACGGCGATCGCCGGTGCGATGGCGCAGGCGGCGATCGCGCCCTCGTAACCGACGCCGAGCTTTACGAGCAACGCGGCGAGCAAGGCTCCGGACGAGGTCCCGATCGCGAACGAAAGGTTGTAGGCACCCATCGCGATGCCGCGAGTTCCGCGGCTGCTGTGCTCGAGAAAGAGCGCCACTCCGACCGGCACCACCGCCGACCACGCTACGCCGAGGAGCGCTCCTGCCAGCAGGACTTGGCCCGGTGCGTCCGCGCGTGCGGCCAGCAGGCAGCCGGCAATCTCCGCGACGGCTACGGGGATGGCGATGAGGCGCGGTCCGTAGCGATCGACGAAGCGCCCCGCCGGATACCGCAGCGCGGCGGTTACGAGGGCCATCGAGGTGAAGATCAGCGCCCCGTTGGCGATTCCGCGTTGCGTGAACGTCAACACTGCCAGCGTCCCGTTCACGCCGCTCTGCATCGTCACGGCGACGAGAAAGATCATCGCCGGAAGCCATGCGGAACGCATTAAGATGAGGCGCGAACGCCGCGGTCCGCGGACGTCGTGTTTTGCCGGAAGAAACCAGAGTACGGAGCCGCCGACGAGCGTCAGCAGCCCCCCGATGGCGAACTGCTCGCGCTGCAGGCCGGACTGCCATAGCCAGACCCCGACGGCCGGCGAGAATGCGAAGACGACGTTCGCAATCAAACCCAGGGTGGATATCGCCGAGACCGTCCGGTCCGGCGGTACGATTTCGCTTGCGTACGCGAACTCCGCGGTGACGTAGCTCATCATCGAGAAGCCACGCAGCGCCATCAGCAGCCCGCCCCAGAGCGCGCCGTGCAGCGCGGCCATACCGAAGCTCGCGAGCGCCATCAGCACGACGGCCGCGCGGATCGTCACGAGCCGGCCCACGCGGTCGACCAGCGCACCGACCGGGATGCTTCCGAACAACTGCGCGAACAATCCGCCGCCCATGGCGAGTGCGATCTCGCTCGGCAGCGCGCGATCGCGCAGCAGGGCGAGCGGCATCGCCCCGATCGGCAGGTTGGCGGGAAACTCGGTCAGCAGCGTTGCGACGACGAGCCAAAGGAATGGGCGGCTTTTCACGAGGCTCAGGAGGCTGTCGTGGTGGGGTCGTCGCGAAACTGCTTGTGGTACAGCCGCGCGTACGCGCCGTTGCGCGCCAGCAGCGTTTCGTGGGTGCCGCTCTCGACGATCTTCCCGCTCTCTACGACGAAGATAACGTCGGCGGAGCGGATCGTCGAAAGCCGGTGCGCGATAACCATGCTCGTGCGGCCGCGCATCACGTGCTCGAGTGCGGTTTGGATCGCAGCCTCGTTGTGCGAATCGAGCGAACTGGTCGCTTCGTCGAGAATCAAGACGTGCGGGTTTTTCAGCAGCACGCGCGCGATGGCGAGCCGCTGGCGCTCCCCGCCGGAGAGCTTGTGCCCGCGCTCCCCGACGACCGTCGCGTATCCGTCCGGGAGTTTCGCGATAAAATCGTCGATGTTCGCGGCGCGAGCGGCATCACGCAACTCGTCGTCGGTCGCCTCCGGCTTTGCGTAGCGCAGATTGTTCGCGATCGTGTCGTGAAAGAGGTACGTCTCTTGGGTCACGATGCCGATATCGCGGCGCAGCGACTCGAGCGTGAGCGAACGAACGTCGCGCCCGTCGATGAGGACGCGGCCGCGCTGGGGATCGTAGAAGCGCGGAACCAACTGCGTGATCGTCGTCTTGCCGGCACCGGACGGGCCGACGAATGCGGCGATTTGCCCCGGTGCGACGTGCAGGCTCACGCCGGCGAGCGTATCGCGGCCACCGCCGTAGGAGAACGTAACGTCTTCGAAGCAGACGTCGCCGCGGAGCGACGGCAACGCCACGGAGTCCGGGCGAGCGTACTCCTCGGTCTCGAGATCGAGGTAATCGAAGATGCGCTCGAAGACGGCGAGCGCGCTGACGATCTGCACTTGGATGCCGGCTAGCGCGGCGGCCGGCCCGTAGAGCCGGCCCTGGATGTAGATGATGAAGGCAAAGATGACGCCGACCTTGAGGCTCCCCGCGATGGCGAGCCAGCCTCCGCCGAACCATACGATGGCGGGGCCGACGATGACCATCGCGCCGATCGAAGCGAGGAACCACCGCCCGACCATCGCGAGGCCGATTTCGAGCCGCATCAAATCGGTTCCGGCTTTGTAGAAGCGGCTGCGCTCGTACTTTTCCCGAACGAACGATTTGATCAGCGTGATGCCGGATATCGAGAGCGTCTCTTGCGTGATCGACTCGATCTCGTCGCGTTTTTGCCGCGTGAGTTTGCGAATCTCGTACATGCGGCGTCCCACCGGAGAGAGCGGCAGAATCATCAGCGGGACGACCGCGATCGATATAAGCGCGAGTCTCCAGTCCCACAGAAACATAGCGACGACCGTCGTAGCGATGACGACCACGTTCGTAACGATCGTCGTGAGGGTCCCCGTGACCACGTTGTCGATGTTGTCGACGTCGTTCGAGACGCGGTTCATGATCTCGCCGGTCTTCGTGTTGGTGAAGAAGGCGAGCGGCATCTTGTGAAGATGCGCGACCAGGCTGGTCCGAATGTCGCGCATGATTCCTTCGCCGACGATGGAGTTCAAATACCCCTGACCGACGCCGATGAGCGCGGCGGCCGAAGCCGCCGCGACGATCAGCAGGACGTCGGCGACGAGTTGATGGGCGTCGCGATGCGGTATGGCCGAGTCGACGATCCGCGCGGTCATGTACCCGGGAATCAGGCCGAGCACGGCCGCCAAGACGATGGCGGCGAGCACGACGATCTCTTGCCGCCAGTAGGGGCGGAAGAGTGTGCCGATTCGCCGCCAGTCCACGTGGCGCGGTGCCTGCGGTTTGTCGGGGCGGTACATGGAGGACCACATCAGCCCGTGCATTACTTTACCGGCGCTCCGTGCTCCGTGCTCCGTGCTGTGGGCTAATTTGTGGCGGTTGCTTGATGGAGCGTCACCTTATTGCCTTCGGGGTCGTGAAACGAGGAGAGCCGGCAGACCGGCGTGTCGTGGATAGCCTCGGTCTGTATGCCCTTCCCGGAGAGATACGAGAGGGCGCTTTCGATGTCGCCGACCTCGAAGACGATGCCGGCGGCGCTGCCGGGGGCGACGTCCATCCATTCCGGCGTCATCAAGCTGAAATACCCGTTGCCGACGTGAGCCTCCGCGTATTTGGCAACGCCGTCCTCGCTATACGGGTCGGCGAAGCGCAGCCCGAGAGCGTCCGTATAGAACGACATTAAGGCCTCAACGTCGGCCGCCGGGTATGCCGTAAAGGCGATATCTTTAACCATGATCCCCACTTCCACACATGTGCGCAAGAGTGCTTTTCACCCGAGTACGTTCCCGTCTCTAGGGCGATGCGGCCGGGCGCACGACACTAACTATCCCGTGGCCGCGTAGCGATAGAGCGCTGTAGAGCGATCTAGGGTTGCGCCAGCGGCAATGGCGCTTGAGGCCCTGGACCTCCCCCGGCGCCCTGGCGAAGGAACGAGAATGAAGAGCGGTCCGGGAGGCTCAAGGTCGTTCGCGACAGCGGATCGCGGCCGACGGCGCCGAGCGTTCGCAGAGCCCCCTTGCGGACGGACGCCGGAATACGCCTTTGACGGATACGCTTCTGGCGTAGTAACATAAGAGCGTGGCGACCGGCGACCTCGAAGGTTGCGAGTGGGACGACGATAAGAGTGAGCACACATTCGAGGAGCGCGGCATCGATTTCGAGTTTGCCTCGCACGTCTTCGATGGCGACTACGTCGAGGACGAAGACCGGCGGCTGGCCTATGGAGAACCGCGCTACGTTATGATCGGCGAGATAGAAGGCGTGCCGATCACGGTCGTATGGACACCACGCAGTGGCAGGAGACGCATTGTCGCTGCGTGGCCGTCATCGAATCAAGAAAGGCGGAAATATCGTGAGTACTATCCGAAAGAAGAAGACGGAGATTAAGCGGGGTCGCATCGATCACGCGCGAGTGCGTGCCACAACAGAAACGCAGATTCAAGCGTGGAGGCGGCAGGAGGGGTACGGCGAGTACGAGGTTGGGTCTCGCGCGCGCGCAGTGCCAGCGGTGAACGTGCGAGAGATTCGCGCGCAGCTCGGCCTCTCGCAAGAAGCGTTTGCCGCGACGTATCGCCTCTCGCTGCGGACGGTTCAGGAGTGGGAGCAAGAGCGCAAAACGCCATCCGAGGCGGCTCGCATTCTCCTCTTCGCGATTTCGCGTGAGCCTAAAGCGTTGCGGCGGGCTCTGCGCTCGGCGTGACCGACGGCGTTTCCTATCGGCGGACTACTTTTTACCGTTGCGAAGCGCGCTCAGTTCTTTGAAGAGTTTCTTCTCTTTATCCGTGAGATCCGCAGGCAGCTGGCCGATCAAGCGCACGTACTGATCGCCGTTGCCGCCGTTGCGCACTTTCGGCATGCCCTTGCCCGTGAGGCGCAGGAGCCGGTTGTTTTGCGTGCCGGCCGGGATCGTCATCGTTACTTCTCCGGCCATCGTCGGCACCTTGACGTCGCTGCCGAGGACGAGTTCGTAGATGCTTACCGGCAGGTCGACGTACAGATCGTCGCCCTTGCGCTTGAAGGCAGGGTCTTCCACGAGTTTGACGATTAGAAAGAGATCGCCATTGGGCGCACCGTTGATGCCGCTGCCGCCTTGCCCGGCCAGGCGTATGCGCTGCCCCTCCGAGATGCCCTTCGGGATCGTTACTTCAAATTTCTTGGTGGTCACGAGGCGCCCCGTTCCGTGGCATTGGGGGCAGAGCGAGCCGCGATTGGTGCCGGTTCCGTGACAGCGCGGGCAGATATCCTCGAGCTGCAGGGAGACCGATTTCTTCCCGCCCTTGTAGGCATCGCCCAGGGTTAGTTCGATCGTCGTTTCGAGGTCTTGCCCACGCTGCGCGAAGCCGGTCTGCTGCGGCGTCTGGCGGCGGCCGACGCCCGAGAAAAACATATCGAAGAAATCGGAAAACCCGCTCGGTCCGGCGCCTTCGCCGTTGCCGAAGTCGAAGAACGTCTCTTGCTGGGCGTTACGGTAGCGGCGCTGCTGATCGGCCTGTTGCGCGGCCTTTTGCCAGTTCGGTCCTAGAACGTCGTACTTGCGCCGTTTCTCCGGGTCGCCCAGGACCTCGTAGGCCTCTTGGATGTCCTTGAACTTCTCTTCGGCGTCCTTTTGACTCTCGGGGTTCGCATCCGGGTGCCACTTGCGCGCGAGCCGGCGATACGCCGACTTGATATCTTTCTCCGGCGCGTTCTTCGGAACCCCAAGGATCTGATAGTAATCTTTGTAGTTCATCTATCCGCCGGATTTGGCGACGATCACTTTCGCGGGGCGCAGCAACTCGCTCCCGAGCATGTAGCCCTTCTGGGCCTCTTCAACGACGACATCGTCGGCGACGCCGGCAACGTCGTAGGTGCCGATCGCTTCGGCGATATTTGGGTCGAAAGGCAGGCCCTTGATTGAGATCGCACGCACGCCCTCCGAAGCGAGCACCGCCTCGAACCCCTTGAGAGTCTGCTGCACGCCGTCGCGCAGGCCGTCGGTGTTCTCGCCGTCGTACGCGAGCGCACGCTCCAGGTTGTCGAGCACCGGCAGGAACTGTGCGAGCAGCTTCTTACGGCCGGCGATCGCGATATCCGAAAACTGGCGCTCGATGCGCTTCTTGTAGTTTTCGAAATCGGCCATCGCCAAGAGAAACTTACTGTAGTTCTCGTCGGCGCGCGCCCGCTCGGCGGCAAGCTGCGCCTCGGTTTCGGCTTGCATGCCGTCCTCGGCGACCGTCGCTTCGGCGCTATGCTTGAGGTGATCTTCCTGCATATATTCTCACATTGAGCGAACAAGCGGCCACCCGACGTACCGATTATGTCACCCTTCGACAGGCTCAGGGTGACAAGATCGGTACGTCGGGTGGTGCGTGCTTATTTAGCTTCTTTGAACTCCGCGTCGATGACGTCTTCGGTGGGCGGCGCGCCTTCTTCGGGAGCACCGTTTTCCGAGGCTGCGTCGCCGGAGGCGCCGTTGGCGGATGCGCCATCGGCTCCCGCCGTCGTCTTTTGATACAGCAACTCGGCCATCTTGTAGCTGGCCTGCTGCAGCTTCTCGATTGCGGGTTTGATCTCTTCGATCGTGGCGTTCTCGCTGATTCGGCGCAGTTCGGAGAGCGCGGCCTCGACTTCACCGCGGGCGCCCGCATCGAGTTTCTCCCCGACTTCTTTGAGCGATTTCTCGGTGGAGTAGATCAGGCTGGACGCCTGATTGCGGACCTCGGCCTCTTCCTTCTTGCGTTTGTCGTCGGCAGCGGAGGCTTCGGCATCGCGCACCATGCGTTCGACCTCGTCTTTGTTGAGATTGGTCGATGCGGTGATCGTTATCTGCTGTTCCTTGCCGGTTCCCAGATCTTTGGCGCCCACGTTCACGATGCCGTTGGCGTCGATGTTGAAGGTGACTTCGATCTGCGGAACGCCGCGAGGCGCTGCCGGCATGCCCTCCAAGCGAAAACGCCCGAGCGTCTTGTTATCTGGGGCCATGGGGCGTTCGCCCTGCAGTACGTGGATGTCGACGGAGGTCTGGCCGTCCTCTGCGGTCGTGAAGATCTGCGATTTCCGCGTCGGGATCGTCGTGTTGCGCTCGATGAGCCTCGTCATGACGCCACCGAGCGTCTCGAGGCCGAGCGAGAGCGGGGTCACGTCGAGCAAGACTACGTCGCGCACTTCGCCGGAGAGCACGCCCGCCTGAATGGCCGCGCCGACGGCGACCACCTCATCCGGGTTGACGGTGAGGTTCGGGTCCTTGCCGGTGAGCTTGCGCACGAGTCCCTGGATGACGGGCATGCGCGTCGAGCCGCCGACCATCACGATCTCGTTGATCTGCGAGACGTCAATCTTCGCGTCGGCCAGAGCGTTCTTGAACGGCTGCACGCAGCGATCGGTGAGATCCGCCGTGAGCTCTTCAAATTTCGCGCGGGTGAGCGAGATGTCGAGATGCTTGGGACCGTTCTGATCGGCGGTGACGAACGGCAGGTTGATGCTCGTCTGCACGACCGAGCTGAGCTCGATCTTCGCCTTCTCAGCTGCCTCCGTAAGGCGTTGCATCGCCTGTTTGTCGCCGGAGAGATCGATGCCCTGGTCTCGGCGAAACTCGTTGACGAGCCATTCCACGATACGATGATCGTAATCGTCGCCGCCGAGACGAGTGTCTCCGTTGGTCGATTTCACTTCGAAGACGCCGTCGCCGACCTCCAGAATCGAAACGTCGAAAGTGCCGCCGCCGAGATCCCATACGAGGATCGTCTCGTTGCCCTTCTTATCGAGGCCATAGGCGAGCGCCGCCGCCGTCGGTTCGTTGATGATGCGCAGGACCTCGAGGCCGGCGATCTTACCGGCATCCTTGGTCGCCTGCCGTTGCGCGTCGTTGAAATACGCGGGCACCGTGATGACCGCGCGGGTCACCCGTTCGCCCAAATAGTTGCTCGCGTCGTTGACGAGCTTTTGCAGGATCATCGCGGAGATCTCTTGCGGGGTGTAGTCCTTGCCGTCGATCTTGACGCGGTAATCTCCCTCACCCATGCGCCGCTTGATCGAGCTGATCGTGCGGTCGGGGTTGGTGATCGCCTGACGTTTCGCGAGTTGCCCGACGAGCCGTTCGCCGGTCTTGGTGAACGCCACCACCGACGGCGTCGTACGCGAGCCCTCGGCGTTGGCGATGACGGTGGGCGTCGAGCCCTCCATCACGGCGACGACGGAGTTCGTCGTGCCCAGGTCGATGCCGACCACTTTAGCCATGAAGTAATACCTCTTTCCGAGCGTCCTGGACCAACCGTCGCACGTGCTAGGTCTTGCCGCTTACGGCGCTCAAGGATCGTTGCGTGCCACGTATCATACGCTATCGGCACGCTCATGTTCCAGCACTTTAGACAGAAAAGACCGTCCGGCGGTTGCAGGACGGCCCTTTCTTGCGGAGGACGGCGAGGCGGTGCTAGGGGGTGTTCCCCGGTACGATGTTCAGATTGCCCGAGGCGATCGACCCGAGGGCGACGGCGACCTGCTTGACCTCCCCCTGGCTCCAGACGCGCAGGTGCAGCGTGTCACCGGGCTTGTGGCTCTTTATGATCTTCTGGAACTGGGATGACGAGGTGATGCGGGCCCCGTCCACGGATTGGATGACGTCGCCGGCTTGGAGCTTGGCCTTGGCGGCCGGCGAGCCCTGGGCGACCGCGGCGATGACCACCCCGTCACCGAGGTAGTTCAACTGGCGGCGCAGGTTGTTGGTGATGCTCTGGTAGTAGACGCCCAGGTAGGTCACGTTCGGCCCGTTGTACTCGCCGGGATGGTGTTCGAGCGAGGCCACGACCTGTTTCACCAGGTCGATCGGGATGGCGAAGCCGATGTTTTGGGCCTGCGTGGCCGTCAGCTGGTTGATGCCGATGACGTTGCCGTTCATGTCGATGAGCGGGCCGCCCGAGTTACCCGGGTTGATGGGTGCGGAGGTTTGGAGCAGGCCCGTGAACCGGCGAGCGGTCGTATCCTGCCCGCCGGCCACCTCGGTCCGGTTGAAGCCCGAGACGACCCCAACCGTCACGGTGTTCTGCAGTTCGAGCGGCTCGCCGATGGCGATCGCCCACTGCCCGAGCTGCAGCTTGGAACTGTCACCCAGTTGCAGCGGCGGCGGAAGTTTTGGGTAGTTGTTTACTTTGACGAGCGCGACGTCGACGGCTGGGTTGACGGCGTAGACGGTGCCCTTGATGCGGTCGCCGTTCTTGAAGACGACGACGACCTTGCTATCAGGCTTCCCGTTCGGGCCGGTCACGACGTGGGCGTTGGTGACGATCAGACCCTTGGACGAGATGACGAAGCCCGATCCGGAGGCGGGCTCCTTGTAGGGAACGTTCTGGTAGAACTGTCCAAAGGGATCGACCGGGACCTGCCGGACGCCGCTGATCGTGACGTCGATCGCGACGACGGAGGGGAGCGTGCGCTTCACCGCGTCGACGATGAGCTGCTGGTCGCTAACGGCCGCGAGTGGAGCGGCGCTGACCGCGGGCGGCGTGTGGTTTGGCCCGGCCACGCCGGCAAAATGGGTGCTCGCGTAGAGCATCATCACGAAGGAGCCGATGATCGCGCCTACGAGTGCGACGATGACGGTAGGCAGAACGCGGTTTTTCAACATGCCTCTCTTACGATTCAAGCGGAGGGGGAGTCACGGACCGTTCTACCCCGATAACGACAGAAAGTAGCGCGAGGGTTACCGGCCGGCCGGCGGCCCGTCCGAAACGATGAGGCCGTCCCGCAGGCGGATGATCCGTTGAGCGTGGTTGGCGACCCCTTCGTCGTGCGAGACCAGGATGATCGTGCGCCCCCTGGCGTTCAGGGTGGCGAAGAGCGCCATGATCTCCTCGCTCGTCTTGGAATCCAAGTTGCCGGTCGGTTCGTCTGCGAGGAGCACCGCCGGGTCATTGACTAGCGCACGAGCGATGGCGACCCGCTGCTGCTGGCCCCCGGAGAGTTCGTTGGGCTTGTGGTGGGCGCGGTCGCCCAGTCCTACCTCGGCCAGCTGCCTCTGGGCCGCCGCCGTGCGCTCGCGTCCCGGCACGCCTGCGTAGAAGAGCGGCAGGGCGACGTTCTTGAGCGCGTCGGTACGCGCCAGCAGGTTGAAGCCCTGAAAGACGAAGCCGAGCTTCCGCAGGCGGATCTCGGCCAGGCGGTTGTCGTCGAGCTCCGAGACATCGACCCCGTCGAGCCGGTAGCTGCCGGTCGTCGCCCGGTCGAGGCAGCCGAGCACGTTCATGAGCGTCGATTTGCCCGAGCCGGACGGCCCCATGACCGCGACGTACTCGCCCCTTGCGATGGTAAAAGTGACGCCGCTCAAGGCCTGGACTTCGAGGGAGCCCATCGAGTAGGTCTTGGTGACGTCCCGGACGTCGATCGCCAACGGCGTTTGGTTATTCATAGCGTAACGCTTCGATCGGATCCAAACGCGCCGCACGGTACGCCGGATAGGTGCCGAACGCCAGCGTGACGACGATAGTGAACGCGCCCGCGATCAGCAGCGATTCGACCCAAGGCAGCGGCGCGACGTACCCCGTGACTTTGACGATTGCGAACTGGTTGACGATCCATCCGATGGAGAGCCCGATCGCGAGACCCATGCCGCAGCCGAAGCCGCAGAGCAGCAGCGCCTCGATGAAGAACTGCGCGAGTATCTGCCCGCGGCGGGCGCCGATGGCCTTGCGTACGCCTATCTCTCGCGTGCGCTCGGTGACCGAGACGAGCATGATATTCATAACTCCGATTCCGGCGACGACGAGCGAGACCGCGCCGATCAAAGCGACGACGATGGTCAGGACGCCGAAAATACCGTTGATGCCCTTAGTGAGTTGGGATTTGTCGAACGTTTGGTATTGCAAGCCCTTTTGGTTTCCGTGCAGAACCTTCAACTGTTTCATCACGGCGATCTCGGTAAGATTCATGCGCGACGCGTCGGCGACGATGAAGCGCGCGGCGCCGGCTACGCCGTCGTGTACGTATTGATTGACGTACGTGGTATACGGGATCGTGATGTCGCCGCCGAACTGGGCGTTTATGAACCCGCGCTTCGGCGCTGCCAGCACGCCCACGACGACGTAGCGGTGTATGCCCGCGTAGATGCTGCGCCCGGTGGGATCGCCGCCGTGCGGAAAGAGCTTCTGGTACGACCGGTACGAGATGACGGCTACGTTGGTCGCGTCGGCGATATCGCTCGAAGTAAAACGGCGGCCGTAGAGTAGCGGCGAGTCGTTGAACGGCTGGCTGGAGTCGGGAGTCAGAAAATAGCGCGCTTGGTGGTGCCCGTTCTGAATCAAGAAATTCTGTCCGCCGAGCGGTATGCCTTGCTCGATATTCGGCACGTCCTGCTCGATCGCGGTGATGTCGGTGAGCTTGATGGCCGCCCGGCGAAAGTTCCCCTGCACGCCGTTCGGCGCGACGATGAACGAGTTGTCGGCCATGTTGCCGAGGGCACCGTTGACCGCGCCGGCCATGCTGCTGCCGAGTACTTGGATCGCGATCACGGCGCCGACGCCGATGATGAGCCCGGTCATCGTCAAGAGCGATCGCACTTTGTTGGCAAAGAGCACGCGCAGCGCTTCTTCGAAATAGATCACGGGCGGTACGCGCTCACGATCGCAGCGCCTCGATCGGGTCCATTTTGGCCGCTCGCACCGCGGGATACATGCCGAAGACCATGCCTACGGCGATCGAGAACGTGATCGCGATGCTTACGATCAACAGATAAGGGATGAGAATCTCGCCGAGCTTCTGGCTGATGACCGAGGCGGCGCCGATCGTGATTCCCAAACCCAGAGCCATGCCGATGCCGCCGCCGACGAGCGAGAGCAGCAGCGCTTCCATGAGAAACTGCAGGGTAATGTCGCTGCGGCTGGCCCCGATCGACTTGCGGATGCCGATCTCGCGCGTGCGCTCGGTAACCGAGACGAGCATGATGTTCATGATCCCGATGCCGGCGACGACGAGCGCGACGCCGCCGATCGCCGAAAGGCCGGTTCCGACGATATTGAGCACGTTCTCAAAGGTTCCCAAGGCGGCGGAGTTGTCTTGCGTGATGTATTTGGCGCGAGGCCCGTGGATATGCTGTAGCGTGGCCTTCGCGATGCGGATGACTTCGACTGGGTTCGCCGAGGGAGCGGGGTAGATGAAGAGTTGGTCCGCCGGGCCTGGGTTCATCGTGTGGAACGCCGTATATGGGATCTCCAGCGAGTCGCTGCCGATAAGGGAGTTGAAGAACGACCCCTTCATGTCGGCGTAGACGCCGACGACGGTGAAGCGGTTACCGTTGATGCGTAGAACGCGCCCGAGCGCCGGGCTATCTCCGAAGAGCTTCTTCGCTAGCCCGGCCGTCATCACGCACACGCGCGCGGCCGAGGCCACGTCGCGCCGGTCGATCTTCCGCCCCTCGCTCATCACGAGCTTGTCGGGATGAAAGCCGCCGTTGGAGACGACCGGGACGTACTGCCGGAGATTGCCGATGGCGACGGGGTAGGTCCGCTGCCAAAACGGCATGACCTCCTCGGCTAGGCTGCCGAGCGCCGTCGCAACGGTCGCGGCGTCGCGGTACTGAATCTGCGCTTGGTCGGGGTAGTTCTGCGTGTTGTCGACGAGCACGCTGATGCCGAGGGAACCGAACGATGCGAACGTCGCGGAGATGCCGCTCGTCGTCGCCTTGCTGATGCCGAAGACGGCGATGATCGACGAGGTGCCGATGACCATGCCCAAGATCGTGAGCAGCGACCGCGCGCGGTTACGCCACAGCGATGCGGCGGCCTCTCCCACGTAGGCGAGGATTCGCGTCACGGACCGGACGGAAGCGGCGAGGGCGAAGGAGCCGGCTTGACGCGGGCGCCGTCGTGCAGCAGCGGGTTGCGCGCGGCGACGATCTCCTCGCCGGGGGCCAGGCCCGAGGCGATCAGCGTGCTCGTGTCGTTGGTGCTGCCGGTCTTGACGAGGCGCTCGTGCGCGATCCCCTTGGTGACGACGTAGACGTACTTCTTGCCCTTCTTGTTTACGATCGCATCGTTGGGGACGACGATGGCGTGCGGGACGCTCCGCGTCACGATGTCGACGTCGACGGTCATGCCGTCTTTCAAGTACGGCGGCGAACTATCGAGCCGGACGGTGGTGAGAACTTGGCGTGCGGTGCTCGATGCGTCGGTCGATTTGATCGCCACGGGCGCGATCTGCGCGACGTGCCCGACGATCGTCTTACCGGGGAAATCTTGCCCCGAGATAAGCACTTCCTGGCCCGGCCGCACGTTGATGATGTCTTGTTCGTCGACTTGCGCTTTGACGATGTAACGGTCGCCCGCCGCGATCGTGAAGAGCTGCTGGCCCTGCTGGACGGCGTCGCCCGGCTGCAGCGGGCGCAACGGATCGTTGGGTTGCGTTGCAATCGTTTGCACGATGCCCGCGAAGGGAGCCCTGATTGCTGTGAAGGCGAGTTGCTGTTGCGCCGACTGCTGCGATATTGCGGCCTGCCGAGCTTGCGCCTGAGCGACCTCGATGCTGTTTTGGCCGTAACCGTTCACCGCACCCAAGCGAAGTTGTTGGAGCGCCTGCTGGTAGGCGACGCGCGCCTGTTCCATCTTCGCCCGATCGGTGTCGAGCTGGTTGCGCGGGATCGCCTTGTTCTTGTAGAGCTGAAGGTCGGCGTTGTAGACCCGCGCGGCTTCGTCGTAGGAACTCTTGGCGGTCGCGACCTGCGCGTCGTAGGTGACGTGCTGGTTCTGCTGGTCGACATGCGCCTGGCTGACCTGCGCGAGCGACGACTGGTAGCCGGCTCGTGCGGTAGCGGCGTTGGTCTCGAGGGTCGGGTTATCGACCGTCGCAAGCAACTCGCCGGCGTAGATCTCCTGCCCGGGCCGCACGTACACCGCGCCGAGATTCCCCGAGACGA
This sequence comes from bacterium, assembly GCA_021790935.1. Lineage (GTDB taxonomy): Bacteria > Vulcanimicrobiota > Vulcanimicrobiia > Vulcanimicrobiales > Vulcanimicrobiaceae > JAJYFL01. The sequence goes on along the minus strand of JAJYFL010000006.1, from coordinate 34,118 downwards.
GCGTGGGAATCGTCACGGTGTGCGGATGCTGGACGATTCCGTTCTCCGGCAATTTCGTCTGAAAGGCGACGTACTTGAGCGTCTGCACGCGCGCGGTGATTGCCTCGGCGCTGCGATGCGATGCAAAGATCGCGATGACGACGACGACGGCGAGGCCGGCGACGATGAAGAGGAGGTTGCGTAGACGTTTCATTCGTTACCTTAAGTCGGCGACGGCGCTCTGTGCGTCGTAGATGCCCAGAGCAACGCGGAGTTTTACGATGGCGTCGACGTAGCCGACGCGCGCGTTGAAGAGATCGATCTGTGCCGATCGTGCGGTCTGCTCGGCTTCGAGCACGCTCGTTAGCGCGACGATGCCGCTCTGGTACTGCAGCTTCGCGATGCGGGCCGATTCCACGCCGTAGCGGGCCTCCTCGCGGGCGTACCGGATCTGCGCGAGTGCGGTCTGCGCTTGGCGGTAGTCCTGCCGGACGTCCAGCGCCACCTGCGACTTGGCCGAGTCCAAGGCCACCTGCGCCGCCGCGACCTGTTTGTCGTCGTCCAGGCGCGTTGCGTGGCGCACCCCGTAATCGACCAGCGGCAGCGAGAACGTCGTAACGGCTTGGATCTGCCAAAACCCCGGCGACCCGCGCGGCAGAATCGGCTTATCGGCCAGCGGGACGAGGGGCAGCCCGTGCGCGGCGTTGTACGCGTTCTGCGCCGCGAACTGCCGGTCGATCTGCAGCTGCCCGAAGACGACCGACGTCGGCGAAAACTGGTTGCCGAAGGAGCCCGAGAGCTGAACCTGCGGGAAGAGATCGACGTTGAGGGTGCGCCGGTTATCTTGCGCGACGCGGAGCGCGGCTTGTGCGGAGGCGACCTCCGGGCGGTTGGCTTGTGCGATCGCGATGAGGCGGCTCAGGGCTTGCGCCGGCAACCGTGGCTGCACGATGCGTTCCGGTACGGCGAAAGCCGTGCGGAGCGGCGCGCCGATCGTCTGCGCGAGCGACTCACGCGCGTCGACCGCGGCGGCTTGCGCCGCGACGAGCGCGGAGCGGCTCTTCTCTTCGGATGCTTTGGCTTGCAGGACGTCGACGCCGGCGGCAACGCCCGCGTTCTCTTTCGCCTTGGCAACTTCGACGAGCACGCGTTGGTAGGCGAGATCGGCGCGGTCGAGGCGGACCGCTTCGTCATTCGTGGCGATTGCGTAGAAGGCGCTGGTTACGTCGCTCGCGATCTGGTTCTTGGTCTTCCTTAACGTCGCGCGCGCTTGTTCGAACTGTTCCCTTGCGGCGAGCGTCTGCAGATGGCTGAGGCCCCCGGTGTAGAGCGTGTAGTTCGTGCCGATCTGCGCGGTGTTCTGGCTGAACACGTTCTCCTGCGAGAGCCCGACGACGGCGTAGGCGCCCTGCAGGTTGCTCGATTTTTGAGCGACGTTTTGCAGCGATCCGTTCACGTTCGGCAAGCCCGAAGAGCGCTGTTTGACGTACGCCAGGTCGGCCTGCGCGACGGCGGAGCGCTGCTGGGCGACCGACGGGCTGTGCAGTAGCGCAAAACGCACCGCGTCCGAGAGCGTCAGCGCAGCGGCTGCGGCGCGTGCCGGTGCCGCCGCCGCGCAGCAAACGAGCACCGCGGAGGCGAGATACCGTGCGCGTAAGATGCGAAACAAGAAACTCACTCTCGTGCTACTGCGGTGCGGTACGGTATGTTTCACCGGACCGTATTCTGCCTGCAGAAGGGCTACATGTGCAATGCGCCGGCGAGGCCGGATTGCATCACCGCATAGCCCACGAAGATGATGATCGGGAACGCCCAGGCGATCACCTTACTCGTTCGCGCCAGAACGAGCATCATCGTGACGTTGAGCAGAAGGCCCCAAATCGTGAAAATATTGAGGGAGGCCAGGAAGCTTGCGAGCGCAACGCTCGCGTGGGGAACGAGCAATCCGAGGCCCGGTGCGGCGCGCATGATGTCCTGCACGGAGCCGAAGGCATCGGGGCCGCGCACGGTCGCGATGATGCCGACCACGAGTTGCATGAGGCCGAACGACGGCACCGCCACGTTCATCGATCCGCACCAGAGCCGCTTGAAATCCGTCTGTCCGCGGCCGACAACGTTACCCACCAGGAGGATCGCCGCGTTCAGCAAGGCGGCGATCAATAACGTCGCGCCGACCGTTACCCAGCCGAGGATCTCCTGATAGAGCGGCGGATGCTGCGCGTTTGCCAGCATCTGCTGCTTGGTGGTCTCCGGCATCCCCGCAAAGAGCGGGTTGGTTGCGATCTGCTGCTGCAGGTAGGCTACCGTCGCATGGTGCGTTGCCGGCGCCGCCAGCACCGCGCCCACGATCGCGAGCGCGAATGCGATCAGGAAGGCCCAGCCCCACGTCGGGGCTTCGCGCAAGCGTTCGAAAGCGTCTTTCGGGGAGACCACGACGTCGGCGACCGTGGAGAGACCGCTCGCCTTCGGAGCAGCCGGAGACTCGACACCCATAACACACCTCTCTCGACTAAAAGAAGAAACCGCCAACGAACGATCGGCCGTTGATCTCAAGGGCAGTTTTTTGCAGGGCGCGATCTCACCTGTTGCTTACCGAAAGTGGGCGCAGCGAGTGCCTCTGCGGTGGCACTTCGCCGCGCGCAACGGCGGCAGCGCGCTGCGAAGGATATCCGACGCCGGCAACCGGCGCTCGATCGCGCGTTCGACGCGCTCGAGGCGCTCCTCGCGAAGCTCGAAGAGCCGCATCTGCACGATGATGCGGGCACGGCGCAGCGCGCGGCGCGAGTAGAGTTGCTCGGGGGCGGTGCTCCGGGCGCGAGCCGGCACCGCCGCGGCGGGGCGTCCCCGATGCCGGGCCTGGGTGGCGCTCGGCTGGCCCCAAGCGGGCACGGCCAGCAGGGAGAGCGAGGTTACGGCTAGGGCGACGCGGTATCGAATAGGCATAGGCTCCTCCGAGCCTCCTTCACGCTTTCGAGCTCGCTTGTAAAGACGAACCTGTGAACGTTGATACCCTGACCGTTCCCGCCCCCCCGTCCGAGCCGTACGTTCGAGTCATTCCCCTCGGCGGCTGCGGCGAGATCGGCCGCAACATGACGCTGATCGAGACCAACGACGATATGGTGGCGGTCGACTGCGGCCTCATGTTCCCCGACGACGAGATGTACGGTGTCGACATCGTCATCAACGATTTCACCTATATCCGCGAGCGGGCCGGCAAATTCCGCGCCGTGCTCGTCACCCACGGCCACGAAGATCACATCGGCGGCATCCCGTATCTGCTGCGCGAATTTTCGGTGCCGGTCGTCGGCACGGCGCTGACGCTCGCGCTGATCAAAGCAAAATCGCGCGAGCACAAGATGGGCGAGGTAGAGTTCGCTACCGTGCAGCCGGGGGACCGCGTGCGCTACGGCAGCATCGAAGCGGAGTTCGTGCACGTCAACCACTCCGTGGCGGGCGCCTGCGCGCTCGCGCTGCGCACGCCGGTCGGGACGCTCTTCCACACCGGCGACTTCAAATTCGACCAAACGCCCATCGACGGGAAGCCGGCCGATTTTGCGGCGATCGCGCGCATCGGCGAGGAGGGCGTGCTCTGCATGCTGGCCGACAGCACCAACGCCGAACGGCCCGGCCACACGCTCTCGGAGCGCATCGTCGGCGAGGCGTTCACGAACATCTTCACGCGCGCGAAGGGCCGCATCATCGTCGCCTCGTTCGCGAGTAACGTCCCGCGCATACAGCAAGTCGTGGACCACGCCGTGCAGTTCAAGCGCCGCATCGCCTTTCTCGGGCGCTCGCTCACCAACGTAGTGCACTTCGCCTCGGAGCTCGGCTACCTGAAGATCCCGCCGAATCAGGCGATCCGGATCGAAGAGGTCGAGGGATATCCGCCCGAAGAGGTCGTGGTGATGACGACGGGTTCCCAGGGCGAACCGATGTCGGCGCTCACGCGCATGTCGGTGCGCGACCACGCGAAGTTCAAGATCGTTCCCGGCGACACGGTCGTCATCAGCGCGACGCCGATTCCGGGCAACGAGAAGAGCGTCTACAAGACCGTCAATAATCTCTATAAACTCGGCGCGATCGTCGTTCACGGGACCGACGGGCGTTCCCACGTCTCCGGCCACGCATCGCAAGAAGAGCTCCTGCTCATGCTCAACTTGATCCGGCCCGAGTTTTTCATCCCGGTACACGGCGAGTACCGAATGCTGGTGCAGCACGCGAAACTCGCCGTGCAGACGGGCGTCGATTCGCAGAACTTCTTCGTCGTCGAGAACGGCGACGTGCTCGAGTTTACAGGCGAATACGGCGACAAGATCGGCAAGACGTACGGGGGCAACGTTCTGGTCGACGGATCCGGCGTCGGGGATGTCGGCGATGCGATCTTGCGCGACCGCAAGCTGCTGGCGGGTGACGGCATCATCATGGTGGTCGTCACGATCGACAGCGAGGAGGCGCGCGTGATCGCCGGCCCCGACATCGTTTCGCGCGGCGTCTTCTACTTACCGGAGGCCGGCGGGGTGCTCGACGAGCTGCGAGCGGAACTCGTGCGCATCATTGCGGGCTGTTCGGTCGAGAGCATGCGAGATGTCAACAGCGTCAAGGAGCACATCCGCAGCGGCTTATCGAAAGCGATCTACGGCCGCTCGAAGCGCCGCCCGATCATCATCCCCGTCGTCATGGAAGTCTGAGAGCATGAAGACTCGTAAAGCGTTCATTACAGCGGTTGGGTCGCTCGGAGCCATTTGCGCCGCGGTAACGCCGATCGCGAAGGCGGCCGCAAAGGCTACGCCGATGCCGTCACCATCCCCGAAACCTAGCCCCAAGGTCTCCGAACTCGCGCGCGCCTTCGCCGAGAAGATGCGCGCGTTCGATCCGAAGCTCGCGGACGAGGAGATCGCCCGCATCGCCGCCGGCGTCGACGAGGGGCTCGCGCTCGGCGCGCGCATCAATCCGCGGGGAGAGGCGTTGCGCAACTCCGACGAGCCCGCGACGATCTTCGAGGTCTCGTGATGACTGGGGAGCAGGTCGCCTTTCTCGATGCGACGGATCTGGCAGCCCTGATCCGCAAGCGTAAGATCTCGTCGGTCGAGCTCGCCACGCTGTACCTAGATCGCTTGGAGAAGTACGGTGCGGCGTACGGCGCCGTCGTAACCATCATGCACGAGCGGGCGCTGCGCGAAGCCAAGGCCGCCGATAAGGAACTGGCGGCGGGCCGCTCGCGCGGGCCGCTGCACGGCGTTCCCTACGGCGTCAAGGATCTGCTGGCGGCGGTCGGTGCGAACACGACCTGGGGCGCGGCGCCGTTCCGCAACCAGCGCTTCGATTTCGATGCGACCGCCGTAAAGCGCTTGCACGACGCCGGAGCCGTGCTGTGCGCGAAACTCGCCATGGTCGAGCTCGCCGGCGGCTTCGGTTACAACGAGGCCGATGCGTCGTTTACGGGGCCCGGCCGCACGCCTTGGAACCGCGCGTACTGGAGCGGCGGATCCTCCAGCGGTCCGGGAGCTGCGGTCGCAGCGGGGCTGGTCGGCTTCGCGATCGGCTCGGAGACCAACGGCTCGATCCTCGTACCGTCCTCGTTCTGCGGGGTCTCGGGGCTGCGCCCGACCTACGGGCGCGTGAGCCGTCACGGCGCGATGGCGCTCATGTGGACCTCCGACAAACTCGGTCCGCTCTGCCGTTCGGCGCGCGATGCGGAGTTGGTGCTGCGCGCGATCGCCGGCCACGATCCGAGCGACCGCACCTCGATGAGCGAGCCATTCCCCCAGATTCGTGGGCGTCGCCCGAAGGTCGGCGTCATCGCGGATGCAACCAAGAGATCGCAGCCTGCGGTGGTCAAGAACTTCAATAGCGCGCTCGGCGTCTTACGCGAGTATTGCGATGTGGTCGAGGACGTCGAACTGCCGAAGGGCCATCCCTACGGCGCGGTCTTCGGCGCGCTGCTCAACGGCGAGTGCGCTTCGGCGTTTCGCGGTCTCATCGAAAGCGGGCGCTCGCGCGAGCTTCAGTCGAAGGAGGATCGCATCGGCGGATACCAGCAGTACGCGACCCTGGCGGTCGATTATATCGATGCGATGCGCCAGCGGACGAAGATCGATGCCGCCGTCAAGCGCGCCTTCGCACCCTACGACGCCATCGTCTATCCGACGCTCCCGACGGTTGCCTATCCCGTGGGCGTGCCGTTCGACAAGGCTTACGAGAAGTACCCGGGCAGCGTCGATCTCGGCACGCCCGGAAATCTCGCCGGGCTGCCGGCGATGAGCGTGCCGGACGGCTTCGGCGAGCACGGGCTTCCGACGGGGCTTGCGTTGATGGGCCGCATCTGGGGCGAGGCGCAGCTGACGCAGATCGCCAAGGGCTATCAGCGGCGCACGCGCTTCCACGAGCGCCACCCCGAGCTCGTGACCGCCTAACCGATGCGCGCGGAGCGCCGGCCATAGCGGCAATCGCGTTTGGGTTGTTCGCCGCGGCGTTCTATGGCTCGGCGGATTTTTGCGGCGGCCTTGCGACCAAGCGCACCTCGATCTTCGCCGTCACCGTCGTTTCGCAAGCGGTCGGGCTTGCGCTCGTGCTCTTCGCATTGCCGTTCTTTCCGGGCCATCCGACCGCTGCGGATCTTGCGTGGGGTTTGCTCGCGGGAATCTGCGGCGGCGGCGGCCTGGCGCTGCTCTACCACGCGCTGTCGGTCGGCAAGATGGGCGTCGTCTCGCCCATTACCGCGGTGCTGGCGGCCGCGCTGCCGGTATTCGTCGGCTTCGTGCGTGGGGAGCATCTCTCGGCCTATCAGGCGGGCGGCATCGCGGTCGCGCTGATCGCGGTCGTTCTCATCTCGATATCGAGGGAGGAGAGTGGGACGCGCGAGTTCGCGACTGCGGGCGTGAAGGAAGCGATTGCGTCGGGCATCGCGCTGGGCGGATTCTACACGCTGCTCGCGCTCGGCGGAACGCAGGCCGGCCTCTATCCGCTTGTGGCCGCGCGCGTGGGCTCGATCGGATTCCTGCTGCTGACGGCGCTGCTGCTGGGGCGTACGTTCAGGCCGTCGCGCGCGGTGCTGCCGTTGATCGTGCTCGCCGGGGCGCTCGACATGACGGCCAACGCACTTTACGTCCTCGCCACCTTCGCCGGATATCTCTCCATTGCGGCGGTGCTGACCTCGCTGTATCCGGCGAGCACCGTCTTCCTCGCGCGCATCGTGCTTCACGAACGCCTGCAGTTCGTGCAGAAGATCGGCGCGCTCTGCGCGCTCGCCGGCGTCGTGCTGATCGCCTGGTAGCGCCGGCAAAAATAAGAGGGGCGCGGCCGAAGCCGCACCCCTCTTCCCGATTCGGCGGGGAGTTCGGACTAGTAGGTGCCCGTTGCGACGGGCGACATCGTGATGTCGGCCTGTCCGTTTGCGCCGACGATCGCCGGATTCTGCTGCTTGTTGCCCGGCGGGCCCGCTTCGAAGGCCGGATAATCGTATCCGACCGCCGAGACGAAGTACGTATCGCCGGCCGTGATGCTGTTGCCGGCGTTCGCGCCGTTTTCGCAGTTGGCGCCCGGTGTGCTGCACCGGCCGAGATGGTCGGGCAGCGTGTAGGGCTGTGCGCCGGTACCCGCGATCGGGCCCACCGCATAGTAGAGGCCGGCGTTCGCGTCGACGATGTAGACCATCGTCTCCGTGACTCCGGCGGGTACCGTCACCGTGCCGCTACCCCCGCCCGTGGTGTCGCTCGTGAACGTCGGTGCCGCCATCGCTGGCAGCGGCGTCGTCGAAGTGAGCGTCGCGGTCTTGGAGTAGGTGATCGGAGAGGCGTTCTGTGCCGGGACGTTCACGCTGAGCGTGTAGGTGCCGGCGATCGGGGCGATCTCGACCGGGGTGAAGCCGGTGGGGTATCCCGCGAAGTTCGTCGGGAACGTGCCGTCGTTGAAGAACGGCACGGCCGGCGGGCCTACGAGATAATCCATCGGATCGGCCGAGAGAAACGGCACCGGCTGCGTTGGGTCACCAGTCGCCATTGCTGCGGCGACCATGCCGGTGCCGTAGTAGTTCGACGAGGTGAAGCCGTTGCCGCCGGAGTTATTCGGGTTACCTGGGTAGTAGGCGCCGCTCGTGATGCTCTGGTCCGAGTTGAACGGGCCGAAGCCGTAGGAGAAGACGCCGGTGAAGGTTCCGAACGTCGAGTTGGTGAGCCCGGCGTTGTTGAGTGGGACCTGCACCGAGCCGCTCATGTGAGCGGTGCCGGCGTCCGCGTTCGGACCCGCGCCGGTGTACGCGCCGGCCGCGTTGGCCGGGACGAGGAAGCCCCCAGGCCCGGTGATCGTCGGCGTATCGGCGAGGACGCCGCTCAGCCCGTTGGGCTGGCGCAGCGTTGCGACGAAGTTCACGCCGACCGTGTTGTCCTGCCCGATCGTCGCCGTACCGACGGCGAACTGCAGGGTATTGGAGTTGAGATTCGCTTGAGTCGTACCCGGGATCGTCGCGGTACCGTTGGTGGCGCATGCCGCCAAGAGCGCCGACGCGACCGCGAGACCGAGCGTCCGGTATAGTGTTTTCACGTTGCGCACGTTACAGCCTCGCTTGGATGTAGAAGTAGAAGGAACGGCCCGGATTGCCCGGGATGTTCACGTAGACGTCCTTGCCGCGTATGAAGTTCCCGTATTGCGGCCAGGCCGAGGGATAGTTGGAGAAGTTGACGCCGTTCGTCGAGTAGCCCGTCAACGGTCCGGTGATACCGGTCGCGATCGGTTGATAGCGAGCGTTGAAGAGCGCGCCGTCGTAGGTCTCGTTGAACAGGTTCTCTACGTCCACGCCGTAGCTGAGCTTCGAACCGCGCGGATCGTATTCGAGCGTGATAGCCGCATACGTATTCGGCGGGCCGAGCTTGCCGCCCGGAGAGGCCGCTTCGGCGTTTCCGCGCCCGGCGACGATGTTGGGGCTGAAGACCGAGCCCGGGTTCATCGGGTCGACGAAGTAGGCCGGGCCGTTCGGAGCGTTGCCGACCAGCGTGTTGGTGTTGGGAAGGTTGAGCGCCTTGCCGTTGATGATGGCGGGCGCCAGCGTTCCGAGGCCGGTCGGATAGCCGATGTCGTAGGAGATGCGCGGGTTGATGCGCCAGCCGCTGCGGGTCTGATACGTGAGGCCGAGCGTCGTCTGGAACGGCGACACGAAGCCGACGCGGTAGATATTTCCGGCGAGCAGCGATGCGGGGACGATGTTCGGATAGAAGTCTTCCGACGCGCTCGTTGGGATGACGCTTGAGAACTCGTTGATGTACGAGGCCGTGAACTGCCCGCTGAGCCCATAGGCGATCTGGCGGGTGACGTTCACGTCGACGCCCGACGCGAACTCCTTGCCGGCGTTGCTTAACACCGGCGGGTAGGTGAGGATCGAACCGTTGACGACCTCTGGAAGCCCATTGGGCCCGATGACCGGCGAGGCTTCGTTGGCGGTCGTGTTGTGCTGGAAGCGGTACCAGGGAGCGATGCTAAAGGCGATGCCGTTGAGGATGCCCTTGGTGAACTGGTGCTGCAGCGTTACCTGGTAGTTATCCGAGGTCATCGGGTAGGCCGGCTGGTAGGCGATGCCGTCGAAGTTCTGCGCCGCCCAGTAGAGCTGCTCGCCGAACGTCTTGCAAGGCACCGTGTACGGAACCCCCTGGGGTGTCGCGCCGTAGAAGCCGCAGTTGGTTCCAGGCCCGCCGGTTTGTCCGGTGAACAGGTTGACGGCCGGGTACGCACCGTAGGGCTGGTTCATGTAATAGCCTGGGGTGACTTCTCCGAAGTCGACCGAGGCGATCGGAACGAACTGTACGGCCCGGTCGTAGGTCACGCGCACCGCCGTGGTCGGCGTGAACTCGTAGGAGAGGCCGATGCGCGGCTGCAGAACTTTCGGTTTCGTCTGGCCGCTCGTGAAGTTATAGGTTGCGTTATACGGGCAGTTTGCGCCGCCCATCGGGTTCGCCGCATTGTAGTTGGGATTGACCGTCCAGGTTGACGGCAGGTAGAGCGACGTGCAATAGGTGGGATCGACGCCCGGCGTCGGCAGACGATAGGTCGCCATGTCGAGGCGCACGCCGATTTCGGCCTTGAGTTTGTTGCCGATGTCGGCCTTGTCGTTGGCGTAGAGCGAGTAGTCCTGCCGATTGACCGTCGAGACCTGGTTGAACTGCGGGTAGGTTAGCTGCGCCGTCGGCGAGACGGGGCCCGTTCCGTATGCGTAGCCGCATCCGCCGGGGCCGATGGGGCAATAAGAGTTCGGGTTGACGAAGGCCCAGGGCGTTGCGCCGATATCCGGAGCGCCGCTGAAGAAACCGATGACCGCACCGTAGAGGCCGAACGAATCGGAACGGTACGAATCGATCGGATGGGCGAGGTTGTAGTCCATGCCGACTTGGAAGAGGTTCCGGTCGTTCAATTGTTTCTGAAGCGAGAGCGTGAGGCCGGTGGTTTGCCCACCCTGCAGCACGTACGAGTCGCCGTAGAAGTTTCCGAACGTTCCGGGGAAGTCGAACGCGGTGACGGAGTTCACCCGGTAGAACTTCGCGGAGAAGAAGGTCGAAGAGTTGAGGTTGTTGGTGTATTCGAGCTTCATCGCCTGGTTCGGCTGGAAGTAGGTGGCCGGCGCACGGTTAGAGGCCTCCGCGAGCGTCTCGGTTGCCCGGGACTGGCCGGGATAGAGCGCCGAGATCCCTTGTATCTCTGGGGTCGTGAAGCCGTAGATGCTGCTCCACGTTCCGTCGTAGACCGCATCGCAGCTGGCGAAGCAGAGGCCTTGCAGGCCGCCCGCGCCGAGATAGAAATCGTGCTGCGCGATGTCGACGAAGAACTGCAGCGATTGGTTGTTGTTGCGGCCGAAGCGCCACACGAAGTTGTTGAGAAACTCGCGATTGCTCTGGTAACGCTGCCTGTAGTAGGCGCCGAGCTGCGCGAGCGGCGTGCTGCCGTTGCCGTAGGCGAACCCATAGTCGGAGCCCGCGAACGACGCGAAATCCGACATGCGGCCGTTGGGGAGCGCCCAACTGAAGTCGGTGTTGAGGCGATGGTCGAAGCCGGCGCCTCCGCCGATGGCCACGCCGAAATCGCCGTAGCCCGGATAGGTGCCGCGCTTGGCGACGATGTTGAAGGTACCCGTGCCGCCGCCGGATTGCGTCGCGTTGCCCGCGCCGGGGGTCAGCTGCACGGATTGGACGCCGGCGGTCGGCATCCCGAGGCTGTTGGTGAACTGGTTCGAGTAGGCGTCGGTGTATGGGATGCCTTCGAACTGGAAGCCTTCCTCGTACTCGCGGCCGCCGTGGATGACCGGGTAGCCGGAGGAGTCGGCCATCGCGCCGGGCAGCGAGGTAAGCAGTTGCGTCTCGCTTCCGTTAAACGAAGAGCCTTGGAAGTTTTGTACCTGCTGGGCATTCACCGTGTAGGTGTCTGTCGTCTGGGAGGGTTGATAGGCGCTGGCCTCGCTATGCGCGACGACCCTCGCGATGGTCTTCAGCGATTTCAGCATCGTGACGCTAATCGTCGCGACCTGATCGGCGAAGACCGAGACTCCGGCTTCGGATTGCGGCTCGTAGCCGGGATGTTGGAACGAGAGGGTGTACGTATCCGCGTACACACCTGCCATAGAGTAGAACCCGCGAGCGTTCGTCGTCGCGGTATAGTTCCCCGATGGGGAAGCTGCCGTTACGGCGACGTCGGCGAGGGGCGCTCCGGTCGATGAATCGGTGACCTTGCCGCTGATGACGCCGGTGGTGCCGGCAAATGCGGTCGAAACCGATAGAACGACGAGGAGCAGGGCAAAAGAGGCGGCGGCGATCGTGCGAACGATACCTACTGCCGGCCTCCACGCGCGGTAATAGCCCATCCAAGTCTCCTTGTTACCTTGAAGATGAGTTTAATGCACGCCGGCGCAGGCGCAGAACGCCACACCGGGGCTGGGGATTTTTTTCCGCCCCTGGGAGGGCGATTCCCTCGTGCCAATACTATGGCATGCCGTGGTGATTACAGGGTCGACCAGACCTCGAGCTTGCGCTTGGTCCCTTCGATCACGGCGTCCGTGAACTCGCTCGTGGAGGCGCTGCCGCCGAGGTCGGCGGTAGCGAGCCCGGCATGCACGGCCTCGAGGGTTGATTCGTAGATCGCGCGCGAGGCGTTCTTTGCCCGGCGGTCTTCCATGTACGAGAGCAGTGCCGCGGAGGCCAGGATCATCGCCATGGGGTTGGCGACGTTCTTGCCGAAGAGGCGCGGCGCGGTCCCGTGCGGCGCCTCGGCCATGACGACCGTGGGCGTGAGTGCGAACGCCGCATCCGCCTCCACCGGCGTGGCGAAGGCGAGCAGCACGGACTCGGCGCCGGCGATCGAGCCGAAGAGTTGCATCACGAGATCGGAGAGGCAGTCGCCGTCGCGGTTGAGCGACGGAATCACCAGCGGATTGTCGCCGGCGTTGCTCAGCAGCAAGGCGTAGGTCGCATCGATCAGCTGCGGGTCGTAGGGGATCGCGGGGTGGCGCGCGGCGGCGGCGTCCATCTCTTCTTTGAGCATGCCTTCGTAGACGGGGCTGACGGTGTACTTCGGCCCGCCGAAGACCGTAGCGCCCATCTTCGCCGCGTGAACGAACGCGTATTCGGCTACGACGCGGCAGACGCCGCGCGAGATCGTCTCGGTGCGGCAAGCGATCTCGCCGGCACCCTCGCCTTCGCGCCACTCCTTGGCGCCGTAGGCATCGCCAACGGCCATGCGCACCACCGAGATCGGCGCGTGGATGCCGGCGACGGGCCGGACGCGCGGCAGTTTGCGGCCGGTACGCACGATGACTTGGCCGCCGACGGCCTTACGTAAGACGGCGTTGGGCGAGCCGACGTCGCCCGCGCGTTCGGGGGTGATGGTGGCGGCCTTCAGGCCGAACTTTGCGCGGCAGATGGCGGCCGCAGCTTCGCGCACGACCGCGTTTTCGGTAGCGCGGCGGTTCTCGAGCGAAAGATCGTAGCGCTCGAACGCGAGCTCGACGTCGACGACCGATCTGTCGAGTACGCGCAGCGATTCGAGCAGCAGCTCCTGGCCGGTCTGGTCGCCCTCTAAGACGACGATGGTTGGCGAGGTCAAATGAACTCCTACGATGGCGACGAAAGAAACGATGCAATGGCACGCGTACGCCGTAAGGCGACCGCGAAGGCGCGACTGAACTTCGAGATTGCGGGGATTGCCGCGCTCGGTCTCGCCGTCCTGTTGGGGATGGCGCTCGTCGTACCGCCCTCGCGCGCCGGCATCGCCGGCTCGGCGACGGCGCACGCCGTGCACCTCCTCTTTGGAGGGGCCGCCGCACTTTTCCCGGTCTTGGTCGCGCTCTTCGGAGCGATCGTCTTCTTAGAGATCAACGTCCCGCGCATGATGGCGACGCTGGGTTTGGCGGCGCTCGGGTATTTCTTCGTCGTCGATGCAGCCTTCGGGCGCCGCGGCGGCATCGTCGGTTCGGACATCTGGTCGGCGCTGGCGGCCTTGGTCGGCGTACCCGGGGCGCGGATCGTCCTCGCGGTCATGGCCCTCGTGCTGACCCTATGGATCACCAACGCGTCGCTGAAGAAGGTCATCGGCTGGCTCGTGATGCTCGGCAGCCGCATGCGGTTGCCGAAGATGCGCCTCCGCGGCCCGAGCGAACTCCCGCTGCGCTTGCCGCGCGAGGTGGTCGAGCCGGTGGCGCCCGCGGCCGTCCTGCCGGCGGTCGTGCCGCCCGTGCCGCCCGTGCGGGTTCTGCTCGAGGACGACGAGATGCTAGCGGCGCCGGTTGTCGGCGAATACGAACCGGCGGCGGCCGCCGCGGCGGGCGAGCGCAGCTACCGGCTGCCCGATCTCGCGCTCTTCGACCCGCCGCAAGCGCTCGTCGTGGACGACTCGAGCCGCTCGCACGTGCTCGAGGATACGCTGGCGTCGTTCGGCGTCGGGGCGAAGGTGGTGCACATCGAGCGAGGTCCGTCGATCACGCGCTACGAGCTCAGGCCCGAACGCGGCGTCAAGATCTCGCGCATCGCGTCGCTCGCAGACGACATCGCGCTCGCGCTGGCCGCCACCAGCGTACGCATAGAAGCGCCGATTCCCGGTAAATCCGCCGTCGGAATCGAGGTGCCGAACGCGACCATATCGGTGGTCGCGATTCGCGAGATATTGGAGGCGCTGCCGAATCGCGGGCAAGTGCCGCCGCTGTGGATGGCGCTGGGCAAGGATATAACCGGCCGGCCGGTCTTCGGCGATCTCGGTAAGATGCCGCATCTTCTGGTCGCGGGCGCGACCGGCTCCGGCAAATCGGTCTGCCTCAATACGATCATCGCCTCGCTGCTCGTGAGCGCGACGCCCGATCAGGTGCAACTCCTGATGATCGATCCCAAGCGCGTCGAGCTCACCGTCTACAACGGGATTCCGCACCTCATCAAAGACGTGATCACCGACGCGCGCATGGCTGCCGGGGCGCTCTACGAGATGACCAAAGAGATGGACGCACGCTACGAGCGTTTTGCGAAAGCTGGCGTGCGCAAGATCGAGGAGTACAACGCGAAGTACCCCGACGAGAGTCTTCCGTACGTCGTCGTGATCATCGACGAACTCGCCGATCTGATGCTCGTCGCTCCGGCGAGAGTAGAGACGACGATCATGCGCATCGCGCAGCTCGCGCGGGCGGTCGGCATCCATCTCGTCGTCGCAACCCAGCGCCCGTCGGTCGACGTGATCACGGGCCTCATCAAAGCCAACATTCCCTCGCGGGTCGCGTTTGCCGTGAGCTCCCAGGTCGACTCGCGCACGATTCTCGATCAGGCGGGAGCGGAGCGCCTGCTCGGGCGCGGCGATATGCTCTATCTCCCGATCGACGCGCCCAAACCCGTGCGCTGCCAGGGCGCGCTGATCACGGGGCACGAGGTGAATCGCCTCGTCGAGTTCTGGGCCCGGCAAGGGCGTCCGGAGAACCTGCTCGACGTCGAGGTGGTGCCGATCTCCGACGACGACGTCACGAGGGATCTGGATCCGCTCTGCTACGAGGCAGCGAAGTTCATCATTGAAAGCAGCTACGCGTCGACGGCGGCGCTGCAGTCGCAGTTCTCGATCGGCCATCCACGCGCGGTGCGCGTGATGAAGCAGTTGGAAGAGGCCAAAGTCGTCGGCCCGCACGAGGGCACGAAGCCTCGCCGCATCCTGATCGGCCTCGGCGAGCTGGAACAGCTCGCCTCGCGCCTCGGGCGCGACGGCGGGCAGCAGGATCTCTTCGCGATGGGCTCCTAACCGATGAAGGTACGCGACGCGCTGCGAAGGCTGCACGAGGACGGGTGGGTGCTCGTCGTCACCCGTGGGAGCCACCGTCAATTCAAGCACCCGACCAAGCCAGGTCGCGTCACCGTGCCCGGCCGCGAGGGCGACGACCTTCAGGGGGGGACATGGAGATCAATTCAACGTCAGGCAGGTTGGAAATGAAGAAATACCCCATCATCATCGAGCGCGGCGAACGGAACTTCTCCGCGTATGTTCCCGATTTGCCGGGATGTGTTTCGACTGGGGCAACGCTCGAAGAAGCGCAACGCAACATCCAAGAAGCAATCGCTTTGCATTTGGAAGGCATGCGCGAGGACGGGCTGTCCATTCCGCCGCCTTCAGCAGTAGCGTTCGCCGAAGTGGCATAGAGCGCCGTGAACGCGCTGCGGTTCGCCGGCAGGCCTGCAGGTGTGCTGACGGCTCTCACGCTCGCGATTTGTGGGCGCGCCTTGCCCTGGTCCTGGCCGGGGCCACCGTCACGGGCGGTGCCGTCGTGCTAAAAGTCTTTGCCGCACCAGGGACGTCCCCGTAGAGTACGAAGCAGAGTCGCTCTGGCGATACCATAAAGAAAGGTGACTGTGGCGTACACGATGGATGCGGCTCTGCGGCCGATCGAGCGAAAAGTCGAGGAGGACGTTCCTCTAACGATCGAGGACGGGCTGACGCTGTACCGCACGCCCGATATTCATAACCTCGGGCGCATCGCGCGTGCGGCCAAGGAACGCAAGACCGGCAAGAACGTCTACTACGTTCTGAACCGCTATATCAACTCCACCAACGTGTGCTACGCGGGGTGCAAGTTCTGCTCGTTCGCGGTTGACGAGTTCAAGGACCGGGAGCACGTCGTGCGCATGACCGCCGATCACGTCTTCGCGCAGGCGATCGCGACCGGAACCAACTTCAATCAGCTCCACATCGTGGGCGGGCACGACCCGCGCCAGCTCTCGCTCGACTATTGGGTTCCGCTGATGCGCCGCTTTAAAGAAGAGTTGCCGCACGTGCAGCTCTCGCTCTTCACGGCAGCGGAGCTCGAGTACATGGCCAAGCGCCATCGCCTGTCTTTTCCGCAGATCGTCGCGGAACTCAAGGCGGCGGGCTTGGATAACGTCAACGGCGGCGGCGCCGAGATATTTGCGGAGGAGACGCGCAAGAAGATCTGCCCGAACAAAGTGAGTTCCGAGAGCTGGCTTGCCATCCACGAGGAGCTGCACCGTCAAGGGATCGCGAGCAACGCGACGATGCTCTACGGGCACGTCGAATCGCTCGAGGACCGCGTCGATCATCTCGTGCGCCTACGCGAATCGCAGGACCGCTCGCCCGGGTATAACGCCTTCATTCCGCTGGCCTTTCATCCCGACGGCAACGAGCTCAACGACTGCGGCCCGACGACGGGGCTGGACGACGTCCGCACCTTCGCGGTCGCGCGGCTGATGCTGCACAACTTCGACCACGTCAAGGCATACTGGATGATTCAAGGCCTGAAAGTCTGCCAGGTCGCGCTGCACTTCGGGGCGGACGATATGGACGGCACGCACGGCTCGACCGACGAAGAGATGATCTACCACAGCGCCGGGACGCAGTCGGGGCAGTACGTCGACGACCGCGAGTTCCGCCGCTTGATCGAAGAGGCCGGGTTCGTCCCCGTCCGCCGCAACAGCACCTACGACACCTTCCCGCACGATTGGGCCCCGCCGTCGGCCGACCGCGAAGCCGTGGGAGAGGCCGTCGGCGCGCGCTGATGGCGCTACGCTGCGGCCGGATCGTCTACACGAACGACCTGCCGGTCTACGCAGCCTTCGACGCCGGGGCGATCGTCTATCCCGGCACGCTGCACGCAGACGTCCCCGCAAGCCTCAACGCGATGATGCGCTCGGGCGAGCTCGACGTGAGCCCGATCAGCGCCTTTGCGTACGCGCGGGAGTTCGAGCGCTACGTGCTCCTGCCGGATCTCTGCATCGGCGCGCGCGACGAGATCGTCTCGGTGGTGCTGGTCTCCGCGGTGCCGCCTGCACTCTTGGGCGGTGCGAAGATTGCGACCACGCGTGAATCCGCCAGCGGCCGCAATCTGCTGCGCGTGCTGCTCGAGCGGCACTACGGCGTCCGGGCCGAGTTCGTCGAGGACGACGACCCGCTCGCGCAGGCCCGCGCGGGCCGGCCCGCGATGCTGATCGGCGACGCCGCCATCGACGCGCTCTTCGAGCTGCGCGGCGACCGCGTCTACGATCTGGGCAAGATTTGGCGCGACTGGACCGGCGAGCAGTCGGTTACGGCCGTCTGGGCGGCGCGGCGCGCGGTCTACGAGCGAGATCCCGATGCCGTTCGCGCGTGCATGCACGCTCTCACCGACGCCTATTCTTGGGGGCGCGCCCATCGCGATAGCGTCGTTGCCGGCGCGCAGCGCGTCAAGCCACGTCCGCCGGGATTTTACGAAAGCTACTACGCCAAGTTGAACTTTACGTTCCATTCCGCCGCGCAGCGCGGATTGGCGGCATTCTGCCGCGAGCTGCTCGCCATCGGCGCCATCGAAACGATGCCGCCGTTCGTTCCGGAGGCCATCGGTGTCTCTCACTCGCCTTCTCGATAAGGCCGCGACCGGCGGCCGCTTGACCTTCGAAGAGGGCGTGCGGCTGTACGAGCGGGCCGATCTGCACGAGCTCGGCTCCGCGGCACACGCGCGCCGGATGCAGCTCTATCCATCCGGCGTCGTGACGTACGTGGTCGACACGACCATCAACTATACCAACATCTGCAACGTGCACTGCACCTTTTGCGCGTTTTTCCGGCCGGAGAAGCACAAAGAAGGCTACACCATGTCGCACGACCAGGTGCTCGCACGCGTGAAACACGCGGCGGATCAGGGTGCGACGCAGATCATGATCCAAGGCGGCGTAAACCCGGAGCTGCGCCTCGGGTGGTTCGAGCGGCTCTTCTCCCGCGTCCGCGGCGAGTTTCCCGGGGTCGACATTCACTCGCTATCGGTCTCCGAGGTGATCGGCTTGGCGCAGGTCGAGGGCCTGCCGACGCGCGAGATCCTTGCGCGCCTAAAGGACGCCGGCATGAAATCGCTGCCCGGAGCCGGTGCCGAGATCTTGGTCGAACGCGTTCGCAAGCGCATCAGCGCGCGCAAAGTCAAGCCCGATCGCTGGTTGGGCGTCATGCGCGAGGCGCAGCTCCTGGGGATGCCGACGACGGCGACGATGATGTTCGGCTCGATCGAGACGCCAGCGGAACGCATCGAACACATGCAGGTGCTGCGCGAGCTGCAGGACGAGACCGGAGGCTTCACGGCGTTCATCCCGTGGTATTACGTGCCGTGGAAGACGCCGCTTCGCGGCAAAGAGGCCAGCGGTTTGGAATACCTGCGCGTCCTGGCGATCTCGCGGTTGTATTTGGACAACTTCCCGCACCTGCAGGCCTCGTGGCTAACGCCGGGGCTGAAGATGGGGCAGTTGGCGCTCTTCTACGGGTGCGACGACATGGGCGGAACGATCATCGAAGAGCGGGTCGTGCACGATGCCGGTTCGACCAACGAGGCGACGCGCAAGCAGTTGGAAGAGATCGTCGCCGGTGCCGGGTTTACGCCCGTGGTACGCGACACCTACTGGAACCTCCGCGACGGCGCGGCGCTAGCGACCGCCTAGACCGCTTCGCGAATCGTCGCGGCGCCCAGCGCTTCTTCGCCGCCCTGGTCGAAGAGCGCGACGAGCTGGCCGGGCGAGACCGCGCGCTGCGGGGACGCAAAGCGGACCTCGAGCGTACCGTCGCGGCGTAACGCGGCGGTCGCCGGCGTTGGCGCAGCGCGGTAGCGAATCGCGGCGAGCACCGCCGCCTCCGAAGGCCCGAACCGCTCCGGGCGGATGAGGTTGACCTCGTCGGCGATCAGGCCGCCGGCCGCAAGTTCGTCTTCGCGGCCGACGACGATCGTGTTGCTTGCCGCGTCGATGCGCGTGACGTAGCGCGCGCCGCCGGCGGCGGCAGGCAAACCCTGCCGCTGGCCCACGGTGTAATTCGCGATGCCCGCGTGGGAGCCGACGCGTTGCCCGGACGACGTGACGATCGCGCCTTCGGCGCGCACCTCCGGCCGCATTCCCGCGAGCACGGTGCGGTAATCGCCGCCTTCGACGAAGCAGATGTCTTGCGACTCGGTCTTGTCGTGCACCGGGAGGCCCATCCTTCGCGCGTGCTCTCGCGTCGCCGCCTTGTCGTACTCGCCCAGCGGCAGCAGCAGGCGTGCGAGTTGTTCGGGCGCGAGCTGCGCCAGCGCGTAAGCCTGATCTTTGGCGCGCGTTCCGCGGAAGAGGTGAGGCCCGTCGGCGCGATGCTCGATCCGTGCGTAGTGGCCGGTAGCGACGAAGCGTGCGCCCAGCGTATCGGCGTACCGGCGCAGCGTGCCGAGCTTCACGAAGTTGTTGCAGGCGACGCACGGGTTCGGGGTGCGGCCATTCGCGTAGTCGTCGGCGAACCGGTCGATGACGTTACGCCGAAACGTCTCCTCGAAATTCAGCACGTAATGCGGGATCCCCAGCACCGCCGCGCTGCGGCGAGCGTCGTCGAAATCGTCGACGCCGCAGCAACTCTTGGCATGCGGCGCGCTCGTCGGCTCGTACATCTTCATGGTGACGCCCACGACGTCGTATCCGGCCGCTACCAGCAAGCCGGCCGCTACGGCCGAATCGACTCCGCCGCTCATTGCGGCAATCACGCGTTCGTTCTTCATAGTTCGCACGGACAGGATAACAGGATGCGGGCGCTAACAGAAGCCCCAATGCCTGCTCTTGGTGATCGGTTTCGCACCGCGCGGGAAGCTCGCGGCTTGACGCTCTCGGACGTTGCCGACCACATTCGCATTCGATCCGTCTACCTCGCTGCTCTCGAGGAAGAGAAGTGGAGCGTCATCGGCGCTCCGGTATATATTCGCGGTTTCATGCGTACCTATGCGCGGTTCTTGGGCCTCGACCCGAGCGAGGCGGTCGCGGATTTCAACACCGCGACGGGCACCGCGCCGCCCACGGCGGCCGAGATCCCGCAACCCGGGGCCGTAGCCCAGGGACCCTCTGCGCCGTCGCAGAGCCTGCGCCCGCTCCTGTGGATCGCCGGTGCGGTGGCGGTCGTGCTGCTCGCTCTGGTCGTCTACCTGGCGGTCGCGCCCTCGCCGGTGCCCACGCCTCCGGTCGCCGCTCCGGCCGCCTCCCTCTCACCCGGAGCCTCAGCGCTGCCCAGCACGCTGCCGCTCGCCGCAGCTCCCGGGGTGCCCGCGGCAGCTCCGCTGCCCTGTCCGAGCGCGACGTTGCCGGCCGCACCGGCGCTGGCCGCCTCGGCCGGACCCGCGGCGACTTCGACACCGTGTGCGCCGATCTCGGCACTCGGCGACTCCCACGTGCTGACGATCCATCTGACGGCCGTCTGTTGGCTGCGGGTCACGGTTGACGGGAGTGTTAGTATTGAGGGTACGTTCCCGGCCGGGACGACCAAGACGTTCCACGGGAACTCCGCGGTGGTGCTCGTCGGCAATGCCGGCGGCGTCCAGATCGCGGTCGACGGCACGCCGGTCGGCAAGCTCGGCGGCATGGGCGCGGTCGTCCAGCGTACGTTCACGCTGTGATGGGGCGCCGATTCTAAAGGAGTTATCGTGGCTAGCGAAGCGTCTTTCGACGTCGTATCGAAAATCGACCGGCAGGAACTCGACAACGCCCTAAACCAGGCGCGCAAAGAGGTCGCCGGGCGGTTCGATTTCAAGCACTCGAAGACCGAGATCGCCTTCGACGGCAAAACCACCATCACGGTTCTTTCGGACGACGAGCTGAAGATGAAGAACGTCATGGACATCGTCTCCTCCAAGGCGATCAAGCGGGGGATCGATATCAAAGCGCTCGCCTTCGGCAAGGTGGAGCCGGCTACGCAGGATACCGTGCGCCAAACGATCGAGCTCAAGAGCGGCATCCCGAAAGACAAGAGCAAACCGCTGATGGAGGCGATCAAAGGCCTCAAACTCAAAGTCACGGCGCAGTATCAGGACGAGCAGATCCGCGTGTCGGGGAAGAACCGCGACGATCTTCAGAAGGTCATCGCACATCTCAAAGCCATGGACTACGAGTTGCCCCTGCAGTTCGTCAACTATCGGTAGCTTTGAAGAAGAGCGTATCGTTCGTCTCGCTCGGATGCGCGAAGAACCTGGTCGACACCGAGGTCATGATCGCGCGGTTGGGTGCGGCCGGCTGGGAACTCTCGCCCGATCCGCTCGAGGCCGGCACGGTGGTCATCAATACGTGCGCGTTCATCGATCCGGCGAAGTCGGAGTCGACCGAGGCGATCCTCGAGCAGGCGGATCTCAAGCAGCCCGGCCAGCAGTTGATCGTGGCCGGGTGTTTGGCGCAGCGGTTCGGCGAGCAACTGCAGTCGCTCATCCCCGAGATCGACGGCGTCATCGGCACCGGCGCCTATGCCGGCATCGTGGATCTCCTGGAGGACGCGCGTGCGGGGCAACGGCCGGTGCGCTTGCAGTTCGACGCTCCACCCGAGCACGATTTTCTTCCGCGCCTGGTCACGACCGGGCAGGCGACCGCTTATTTGAAGATCGCCGAAGGCTGCGACCACCCCTGCACCTTCTGCATCATCCCGCAGTTGCGCGGAGGCTTCCGCAGCCGCAGCGAGGAGTCGATCCTCAAGGAAGCGCGAGCGCTCGCCGGCGGCGGCACCAAAGAGGTGATCCTCATCGCACAGGACACCTCGATGTGGGGCCGCGACCGGGGCCTGCGCCGCGGCGGTTTAGCCGGGCTGCTTGAACGGCTCTCCGAGATCGACGGTATCGCCTGGATACGGCTGCTCTATCTCTATCCGGCTACGGTAGAGCGCGAACTCATCGATGCGATGGCGCGTTTACCGAAGGTGTGCACCTACATGGACATGCCGTTGCAGCACGCGCACCCCGACGTGCTCCGGGCCATGCGCCGCCCCGGGAACGGCGAGCGGTATCTCGAGATCCTCGACGAGTTGCGAGCGCGCGTCCCGGGCATTACGATGCGCTCGACCTTCATCGTCGGTTTCCCCGGTGAGACGGCGGAGCACGTCGCGTATCTGGAGGAATGGATCGGGCGGGCGCAGCTCGATCGCGTCGGTTTCTTCGAATACAGCTGCGAAGAGGGGACGCCGAGCGCGCATCTGCCGAACCAGGTTCCGGCTCGCGAGAAGCGCAAGCGCTTGGTTCGCTTGCGTGAAGCGCAGCGCGCGGCCTCCGGGCGAGCGCGGGCGCTTCGCGTGGGCCGGAACGTGAGCGTCCTCGCGGAGGAGCGGCGCACGCTGCGTTCGACCGATGGACTCCGCGCGCTGCTGGGCGCCGGCCACGCGTGGTTCGGGCGATCGATGGGCGAAGCCCCGGGGGTGGACGGAGGAATCTATTTTACCGGCGCGGCGCGCGCCGGCGAGTTCGTCGAGGTTGCGCTCGACGGGCACGGTTCGTTCGATTTTTACGGGCACGCCGTTGGCTAAGCATCTCGCGCCGGACGAGGGAGCGCCGCGCCGTCGCCGCGGTTTGGGCCGCGCGATTCTGCTCGCGCTGGGCATCCTCGTCGCCATTGCCGTCGCCGTCCTCGCGGGCGTATCGCTGGTGCAGCACCGCAGCCCGTTTTCCGTACTCGCCGGGACGATCGTGCCGCCGCCCGAGCAGCTCTTCGGCAAGGACCATCTGCTGGTGCTCGTCGTCGGCCTCGACTACGACTACAACAATCTCGACGAAGCGTACTCGAGCCAATCGCGCAGCGACGTGATCATGGCCGTGAACTTCGATCTTGCCGACCACCGCATCTACGAGCTCTCGATTCCGCGCGACATGGAGGCGATTCTTCCCGGCGGCGTGGAAGCGAAGATCAACCAAGCGCAGGCGGACGGCGGAATAGCCGAATCCGAGGCCGTCGTAGCGCAGTGGCTCGGCATCCCGGGATTCGACCGTTACGTGGTGTTGCGGATCAACACGACGAAAGACCTGATCGACGCGATCGGCGGCGTAGACGTCAACGTTGAGAACTCCAACGCGCTCACCCATCGGGGCAAGAACGGACCGATCAACTACGACGATACCTGGGGCCACCTGCACGTTCACTTACAGCCGGGGCTCCAGCATCTAAACGGCAGCCAAGCCGTCGGTTACGCGCGCTTCCGCCACGACTGGTGCAGCGACCCGTGCCGGATCATGCGCCAGCAACAGGTCATCAAGGCGATCGCCGACAAGCTCAAGAGCAACAAACTCAACACGCTGCTGCACCTGAACGAGCTCTTGGCGGTCTTCAACCGCGACGTGCAGACGGACTTCACGCCGACCGAAGAGCTCAGCCTGGCGACCGCGTTCGCGGATATCTCACCCTCTGAAATTCACACGGCGCAGGTCCCCTACATTGCGGATAAGGTACTGCCCAACTGGGGCGACGTGATTATCCCAGACGAGACCAAGAAGGCAGAGCTCGTCCAGAACATGCTGATCTCGCCGCCGCAGCCGCAGCCGACGCCGTACTTCGGGCAGGTTGCGGCGATCGCGCCGTCGACTCTCCGCGTCGACGTCGAGAACGGTACCGAGATTGCCGGACTGGCCACGAAAGTTGCCGCGCGGCTCAAGGCGCAGGGCTTCGAGATCGGAAGCATCGGGAACGCATCCTCGTCCGGCGTGCTGACGACGCAGCTGCACGAGCACTCCCCGATCGCCTTTGCCGCGTACCGCGTGCGCCAAGCCCTCGGCGCGGCGGCCGCCAAAGCGAAGATCGTGGTCGACCCGGCCACAAGCGCGTCTCCAGAGCCGCATGCCTCCGACGTAACGGTCATCGTCGGAGCCGACCTGGCTGCGGCACTTCAGAAGAAAGCGACACCAACGCCATGAACGCGCGCCTCCGGATCCTCGCGGCGATCCTCGCGATCGCCGTGCTCGCCTATGGCGGAACTCGCCTGTACCGGGACAGCACGCACCTGTTGAAGATTGCGGTCGTCACGCCGAAGATGAACGCCCGCCACGCGATCGCGCCGTCGCTCGGCACGCGGGTCTACCGCCTGATGCATCGGCCGGTCTCGCACGCTCGTTCGGGGCGTCCCAAGCTGATCGCGCTGACGTTCGACGACGGTCCGTACCCGATCTTCACGCCGCTGCTGCTCGGCGAGCTGCGCGAACTTCACGTTCGTGCGACCTTCTTTCTCATCGGCCGCGACGCGCATCAGTGGCCCGGGCTCGCAAGACGCATCGAGGCCGACGGGAACGAAGTTGCCGACCATACCTACTCCCACCCGGATCTCGACATGGAATCGCCGCAAACGGTTCGCGGGGAGATCCTCAAGGGAGGCGACGTGCTCTGGAGCCTGGTGCACGACCCGGGGGTGCGCACGCTCTTCCGCCCGCCGCACGGGCGCTACACGCTTACGACGATCGAGGTCGCGCAAGCGCTTGGCTACCACGTCATCCTCTGGACCGACGACGCGGGTGACTGGCGCACGGTTACGCCGGCCACGCTCGAGCGGCATCTCGAGCTGCATGCGACGGCACCCGAGATCGCGCTGCTCCACAGCGGGAAGCTGCCGACCATCGAGATGCTGCCGGTCGTGGTCGCGCAGTTCCGCAGGGCGGGCTACCGTTTCGTGACGGTCAGCCAGCTCCTGACGCGGGTTCCGATTGCCGATATCAACCATCCCGAAAAGCATCCGGTCTAGGCGCCTCGAACGTATGCCGAGAGCGATCATCGATACGGATTCGAGCCGTCCCGCCTACGTGCGGCGTACGGCGCTGCGATGGGCGGCCGTCGCCGTCATCCTCGTGCTGGCCGCTTTCATCGGCTACCAGATGTGGCGCGAGGTTCGAGCAAGCACCCATGCCCCAACCCGGCCGGCCACATATCAAGGAAAGTAATTCTCGATGCGTGTAACCTGGCAACCCAGTCCCCCCGGCGGCGAAGTCCTCCGGGCCACCCAAGGAGAGAGAATGCTGCGACGCCTAACCCTCGGATTCTTCGGTCTTGCTTGCGCGGTTGCCGTCGCTGCGTGCAGTTCCTCGACCGGGACGACCCCGCTTTCGAGCGGCGGCGTACCCGGGATCGGTCCGAATTTCGCCACCAACACGGTCTATGCGGTCGATTCCACGCAGAACGCGATCGAGATTTACGCGCCGAATCCCACGAGCAGCTCGAAGCCGATCTACGAGATCGGCGGCAGCAGCACGCTCTTGGAGGGGCCGCAGTACGCCGTCTTCGATCCCCACAAGCGCCTCTATGTCTCCAACTACGATGCGGCGACCGGGGCCGCGCAGGTAACGGTCTACCAGACCTACGCAACCGGGAACGTGCTCCCGCTCTCGCAGATCACCGGCGCCGCGACCCAGCTCACGGAGCCGAGCGGCATCGCCTACTTGCCCGCGACTGCCGGCTTCGTCGTTGCCAACACCGATCCCAAGAACACCGCGGCCCCCGACCAGCTCCTGCTCTTCGGGTCCTCCGCCACCGGCGCGGCCTCTCCGGCCGTCATCTCGGGCAGCAATACGCTGCTCGACGTGCCGACCGGCGTGGCCGTCGACGCGAACAACAACATCTACGTCGCCGATCGCGGCAACGGCTCGGTAACGGTCTACGCCCTGCCGTCCTCGATCGCGTCGCCCTCGCCTTCACCCTCGGCCTCCCCGAGCCCAAGCCCCTCGCCGAGCGCAAGCCCGAGCCCGTCTCCGACGCCGGCCGCCGGCCTGAACCTCGCGCCGATCCAGGACATCTCGGGTTCTAATACCGGGCTCGCCGCGCCGACCGGCATCGCCGTCGACTCGACCGGCAATATTTACGTCGTCGATCCCGATCAGGGCTCGCCCAGCGTGCGCGTCTTCGCTCCGGGTGCGACCGGTAACGTCGCGCCGGTCCGTACCATCACGGGTAGCGCCACCGGGCTGAAGTATCCGACGGACGTAAAGGTGGATTCTGCCGGCAACATCTACGTCGCCGACTCGGGGGCGGGAGCAATCTTGATCTTCGGACCGAACGCCAACGGGAACGTTGCGCCGACGGCCACGGTCGCGGCGCCCGGCTCGGTCGTCGGGCTCGCGCTTTCGCCATAGACGACGGGCGATCGGGCGCGTCGCTCGAGCGTTACGGATCGCTGACGCGCGTCCTCGGGACCGCGACGCTCGCCGCCAAGGCCGGTTGCCTGGCGGAGAGCCTCTTCGCTTCGGGCGGCTTCGCCCGCGTGACGGCGCTGGTCTTCGCGGAACAGGAGATGCTCTCGGCGACCGCGCCTTCGGGCGCAGGGTTCTCCCTGCGCGGCCGGAGACCGGAGTTGCAGCGACTCTTGCTGCACGCCCTCGAGCGCTTCCCCGTGGAGGGTGGATTCTACGTGCCGCGCGAGCGCGCGAGCGTGCTCGCGGGCGTGACGGAGTACCACCTCTCCCATGGCATGCTCTTCATTCCGCTCGAGGTTCCCGACGCGATCGAGGGGTTGCTGGCGATCGAAACCGACGAGTTGCCCGGCGCCGCCGAGTTGCGGCACCTGCGTGGCTTTGCCGACATCGCTGCGTGGTCGCTGCACCAAGAGCGTACCGCGAAGGCGGCGCAGCGCGAAGCCAAGCAGAGCACGTTATTGGCGCTGATCAACGAGCGCATGCGCAAGTCGCTCGACCGCGCGCAGATATTGAATGCGGTCGTCGAGGACGTGCGCCACGCCTTTGGGGCCGCTACATGCGTCATCTACGGCCGCGACCCCGCGCGGCCCGAGCACGCGCTGGTGCTGGCCAGCGCCGGCACCGGCATAGGCGTAGATGCCGATCTGCCCGGACCCGTCGAACTTGGAGATTCGGAGATCGGCCGCGCGTTTGAAGGGTCGACCGTTCGGCACGACGGCGGCGCCGGACCCGGCATCGTCGTGCCGTTTTTCTCCGACGGTCGCGTGGAGAGCGCGCTCGCGCTGCACTTTACGCGGCCCTACTCCTTCGACGACGTGGATCTGGTCATGCTGCGCTCGATCGCGTTCCACGTGGGTCTCGCCCTCTCCAACGTGCGCCTCTTCGAGTTGGAGCGGATGCGGCGAGGGCGCGCCGAGCTCATCGAACGCGTCGTTCGCATCTTGCGCGACACGCAGTATGTCGATGAGGTGCTGCTGGTCTTCGCGGTAACGACCTCGCACGAGCTGCCGGTCGCATGCGCCGTTTACGGCATAGAGAACGGCACGGCCGAACGCAAAGCGATGCGCGTGCGCAAAGCGGGCGATTTCGAGCCCGTCTCGGCGGTTGACGTTACCACGATCGAAGACGCTTTGCGCCGCGACGAAACGATCGCCGGCGAGAGTCTACCTCTCGCGATCCGCGAGCGGCTCTTCGGCGAGAACGAGGGCCTAGCGATTCCGCTTCAGATCGACGGCAATCTCTGGGGGATGATCGCATTCTACGTCACCGAGCGGCCTTCGTACTGGGATGACGAGGCCCGGCAGTTTTTCCGTTCGCTGTGCGTGCATCTCGAGCTCTCTCTGACGACGGCCCTTGGCTTCGAGCGCATCCAACAATTGGCGCGCGCGTTGCGCGAGTCGAGCGAGTTCAAGGACGATCTGCTGGCGATGCTCGCGCACGATTACAAGGGTCCGCTGACGGTGGTATTGGGCTACTGCGACCTGTTGCTGGAGACGCTGCCCGCGGAGTTTCACGGTGAGATCGAGACGATCTACGCGCAGACGCAGCGCCTGGTGCGGCTCTCCGAAGACGCGCTGGCGCTCGCGCAGACGCAGGCCGGTGGTTTCTCGCTCGACCGCGCCGCCGTCGATTTAACCGAATTCGTCGAGGAACACATCGCCGCGCTCAACCGCGGCTCGGCGCGCATTCGCGTCGAGTCGGGCGAAGTGCCGATCTCGATTTGGCTCGATCCGCAGCGCTTCGCTCACGTGCTAGAAAATCTGCTGCAGAACGCGCTCAAGTACTCGACCGGCGAGGTGCTGGTGCGGCTGGCCCGCGACGGCGACCGGGCGACGATCGAAGTGACCGACCGGGGCATCGGCATACCCGAAGCTGAGATCGCGACGGTCTTTGCGCGCTTCGGACGTGCGACCAATGCTCGCCGCAAGGGTATCGGAGGATCGGGCGTGGGGCTTTACGTTGCGCGCAAGATCGTCGAGGTGCACGGGGGGACGATATCGGTTGTCTCTAAGGAGAACGAAGGCAGCACCTTCACGATCTCTCTGCCGGTCCAACCGTAAGGCATTTTAGGAGAAGGACTCTATGGCATTCCTGAAGACCCTTTTCGACGGAAACGCGCGAGAGATCGCTCGTCTGCGCAAGACCGTCGAGAAAGTAAATGCACTCGAGGCGCAGTTCTCCGCGCTCTCCGACGATGGCCTTCGCGGCAAGACCGAGGAGTTCAAAGCGAAGCTGGCCGGCGGCGAGACGCTCGACGCCTTGCTGCCCGAGATCTTCGCCGCCGTCCGTGAGGCGGGGAAGCGCACGATCGGCATGCGGGCATTCGACGTGCAGATCATGGGCGGGCAGATTCTCTACGAAGGACGCATCGCGGAGATGAAGACCGGCGAAGGCAAGACGCTGGTCGCGACGCTGCCGGTATACGCGCGTGCGCTCGAAGGGCGCGGCGTGCACGTCGTCACCGTCAACGATTACCTGGCCCGCCGCGACGCCGAATGGATGGGGCCGCTCTACCAGTTCCTGGGCCTGACCGTCGGCGTGGTGCAGCACGACTTGGAGCCGGCCGAGCGCCGGGCCGCGTACAACTGCGACGTTACCTACGTTACGAACAATGAAGTCGGCTTCGATTACCTGCGCGACAACATGGCGTGGCAGATCGAAGATATGGTTCAGCGCGATCTCTACTACGGGTTGGTCGACGAGGTCGACTCGATCCTCATCGACGAAGCGCGCACGCCGCTGATCATCAGCGGGCAGGGGACCGAGCCGACGGAACTCTACGAGAAGTTCGCGCAGATCATGCCGCGCCTGAAGAAAGAAGAAGACTTCACGGTCGACGAGAAGGCGCACGCCGTTCCGATCACCGAGGCGGGCGTCGCCAAAGTCGAAAAGATGCTGGGCGTATCGAATCTCTACGAACAGCGCAACATCGAGCTCGCGCACCAGCTCAACGCCGCCTTGAAGGCGTGGAACCTCTTCCATCGCGACCAGCAGTACATCATAAAAGACGGTGAGGTCATCATCGTCGACGAGTTCACCGGGCGTTTGATGTACGGCCGCCGCTACTCCGACGGCATCCACCAGGCGATCGAAGCCAAGGAAGGCATCAAGGTTCGCAGCGAGGACCAAACCCTCGCCACGATCACGTTCCAGAACTACTTCCGCCTCTACGACCGCCTGGCCGGCATGACGGGTACCGCGAAGACCGAGGAGCGCGAGTTCCGCGACATCTACGGCCTCGACGTCGTCATCATCCCGACCAACATGACGATCTGCCGCAAAGACCAGTCCGATATCGTCTACAAGACCGAGCAGGCAAAATTCAAGGCCGTCGTCGACGAGATCATCGAGGAGAATAAGAAGGGGCGCCCAGTGCTCGTCGGTACGCGCTCGATCGAGAAGTCGGAGACGCTCGCCGCCATGCTGCGCCGCAAGGGCGTCGAGTGCAACGTGCTCAACGCGAAGTATCACGAGCAGGAAGCGCAGATCGTCAAGGACGCCGGGCAGATGGCTCAGGTGACGATCGCGACCAATATGGCCGGCCGCGGAACCGACATCAAGCTCGGCGACGGCGTTGCGGATATCGGCGGCCTCGCCATCATCGGCACGGAACGGCACGAATCGCGGCGCATCGACAACCAGCTGCGCGGCCGTTCCGGCCGCCAGGGCGACCCGGGCAGCACGCGTTTCTACGTCTCGCTCGAGGACGAGGTGATGCGATTGTTCGGCGGCGATCGCATGAATGCGATTATGGACCGCGTCGGCTTCAGCGACGAGACCCCGATCGAATCGCCCATGATCACGCGATCCCTCGAACGCGCGCAGAGCAAGGTCGAAGGCCACAACTACGAGCTCCGCAAGCACGTTCTCGAGTACGACGACGTCATGAACAAGCAGCGCGAGGTGATCTACGGCGACCGCCGCGCGATTCTGGACGGTTCCTTCGACTCGCGCGCCTTCGTGCTGCAGACCCTGGAGCAAAAGGTCGACGACGCGGTCGACGGCAACGCGCCCGAGAACGCGCATCCCGGCGATTGGGACCTCGAGGAGATGCTCAACGAACTCGAACCGATTTTCCCGATTAAATCCGAGACGAGCGTAAGCGATCTCGAGAAGAAGGACCGCGAAGAGATTCGCCGTCTGCTCAAAGACCGGGCCATCGCAGCCTACGAAGCCAAGGAACAAGAGGTTACGCCGGAGATCATGCGCCTGGTCGAGCAGCGCTATCTGCTTCTACCGATTATCGATCGCATGTGGGTGGACCATCTCGCGATCATGGACCACCTCAAGACCGGCATCGGATTGCGCGGTTACGGGCAGATCGATCCGCGCGTCGAGTACGAAAAAGAAGCCTACGAAATCTTCGAAGACCTCAAAACCAACATCGCCGACGAAGCGATCAAAGGCGTCTTCCACGTTGTCATCGAGCAGGCTCCGCCCGAGATGGAGCAGGCGCAGCCGCTGGGTGGATTCGGGAACCGGCAGCTCGCACCGGTTCCCAGCGGCGCGATGATGCCGCAAGCGGCGCTAGCCGAGCAGTTGCTCGGGCCGATGCCGGCAAAGCAGCGGCAGATACGCACCAATCGCGACGAAGGCGAACCCGCCAAGCCGATGCACCGCGAGGCGCCCAAGGTCGGCCGTAACGATCAGTGCCCCTGCGGCAGCGGCAAGAAGTACAAGAAGTGCCACGGAGCCGCCGCGTAAGGGGAATAGGGGAACGGGGTCAAAACGGGGCCCCCTGCGCGAGGCGCCAAGCAGACCGTAGGGAAGTACGCGTGTCGCGCAAACGCCCGTCCTGCAAGGCTTTCCGGCGCATCGCAAATCGCATGTCGCGCAAACGTCCGTCCTGTAAGGGTTTCCCGCTGGCGTGCTCTCAGCGTTTCGCTCATGTCGCGCAAACGCCCGTCCCATAAAGGTTTCCGCCGCACTCGTGTGTTCGCATGCTTCAATTCGTCGTTTGTCGCGTCGTGCAACTTTTTGCAACCGCGCTTTGCAAAACGGCGCATGTCGCGCAAACGTCCGTCCTATAAGGGTTTCCGCTGCATCGCCGGATGCATCGTGCATCGGCATGCATCCCGCGCCTTCGGCCCGGCAGGGAGGCGCATCGCGTGCTCGGGTGGCGCGGCGCCGATCGGCCTAGGGCGGTGCCGGGGGTCGTCGCCGGGGAGGGCGACCGCCGGCGGGGCGGTTGCGTCGCGGAGGGCGAAGGCAAAGTGGCGGGAGCTCCGAGTTCGTAGCCCCCGTTCGCGGCGCTACGCGATCGCCGCACCACCGCGGGGCGCCTATGCGTGCAACGCCAATACGCGCGACGCTCATTCGTGCATGGCCGTGCGCGATGCGCTCGTACGCGTGGCGCCTATATGCGATGCGCTCGTGCGCGGAGCCTATACGCATGGCGGCTATACACGCATAGTTGTGCGCGATGCGCTCATACGCGCGCGCGGCCCTCCTACGCGCGACGCCCATACGCTCGGTGGCGTGTGCGACGCCTATACGCGCCTCCCAAGCGGGGTCCAAACCCCGGCGGCTCGTGCTCGCAAGGCCGGAAGCTGACAATCCGGCATCGAAAGGTGCGACCATAATGGGGAATACCCAATGAATAGAATGCTTGTGATCCCTATGATGTTGTTAGCTACACTAGATGGCCCTAACCTCGTACAGGCGTGCCACGAAGCAAACTATGTCACGACGGACGCTCCAACCGTATTTGTGAAGAATGCCGTTCGAGGTCGGTCGATCGTCACAAGCGTGTCGGTCTATCTGGCCGGGTCAAGCTGGGCAACAGATCTTTCGGATTCTCACGCCGAGGGTCTCAGTTTGACATATGGGTTAGACAACAATGATCGCATCGCGTTAACTCCTCTTAGCTCGGAAGGACTGGTACTGAGGACGCCGCGTTTGCAGCCGGGCGTTCATCGCATCGTCATACTTCTAAGAGACGGTGCTGCACTGCTTCAGCAAAGAACGTATTGTGTGCGGATCACCAAGAATTGAAGTTGACTGGTGAACCGGCCCTGATTTCGGCAGCTTGGAGTTGACCCAGCTACGTGGACACTTCCACATTGTGGAG
Organism: bacterium; assembly: GCA_021790935.1. Classification (GTDB taxonomy): domain Bacteria; phylum Vulcanimicrobiota; class Vulcanimicrobiia; order Vulcanimicrobiales; family Vulcanimicrobiaceae; genus JAJYFL01. Next base: position 1,683 of record JAJYFL010000006.1, on the reverse strand, counting down.
AAAGGGTCCACCCATGGCTAAGAAACACTTCCCATCCTATCCGGTTGAACATCATCGATCTTGCCCGGCACGGCCGCCGCGCCGAAGAGCTCGCGTCAGAGTTCAAGGTCGCTTCACAAACGATCCGCAACTGGCTCAAGCAAGCCGACGTTGTAAGACAATATGGAAGGGCTTCAGCAACTCCCACCCTCTGGTTCATCGGTACAAGCGCCTCGTCCCGTAGCTGTGCGTTGTGACGGGCGTCGAGCCCGCGCCGGAGTTTTTCTTGAAGGTCTCGCGTAGTCGGGTTACGGTAGACCTACAACCGGCTTACATTCAGTGATGATTTGGCGAGCGATGAGTATCTCGTCACCAAGTATGAATCCGACGTTGATTCCGGTTGAGACGTGGTCGCTGAGTGGATCGTACCCGATAACTTTCACGCCGCTCGGAATTGCCGGGTTGTTATTACTGGGATGAAGAGGACCGTAAAAAATGCGTTCGGGAGCATGAGCAGCGTCGTGCCGCATCTGATGCCACAGTTCAAAGCGCTCCTCATATCTGTCGATCACGCTTTGTAGATTTGGTTCTAATCCTCTTGCAATACGAATGGATTCGCGGAGCGACGCGAGTGTGACGAGAAGTCCAGTAAGAAGAACCGTACTTGCGCCACCGGCTGGCTCTCTTCGAAGTGAGTCGTGCGCGGCTGAGAGGCGATTCAGCGTGTCGATCATGAAGCGCACGACCCGGTTAGCTGTCGTGCCGTCTCGCGGCGAATTCCCGTTTGTCATTAGCGCATCATTTGAGCGGGTCAGAGGTAGGCCCTGGCGCACATGCTCTGAAATGAGTGGCACTTTCTCTTTGCGAAGAGTCGTGCCACACCACCGGCATTTTGGTTTCTCACCAACCGTCTTTTTCTTGTTCACTACCTACCTCCTCGTCAATTGAAATTACAAAGCGCGATCATGTCCGCTTCATCCCAGTGTTGTCGAGCCGCCACGTGCCCTGCGAATCGATAGCGCCTTGCCACGTTCCAACGTAGTGACTGACCACGATCCCGCTTGGCGAAGAATCACGCGCTTCCAGTTCGACCGAAGCCGTGCTGTCGCTTGTCGGTGTTACCGTTGCTGTTACTGATACCGTCGTCGCATAGCCCCTCATGAAGTTGTTGTAGGATTGTTCGGCTTGAAACGAAGGCGATAAGAGCGAATAGGCGTCGTAGTATCGTTTGGCGTTTATGTCCTCGTAGAACGCTTCGACCACCGATCGGAATGACGCACGCTGCACGGCGGTCGCGCTAGTACCATTCGGCTCGCTAGCATTGAAGTGCAACGGCGCAGCGACGTGCATGAGGAAAAGCACTGCTGCTACTGCGAGCATCCCGGCCTCGGCGAGAAGCGCCTTACCGCGCGGAATCCACTGCGAGGCGAACGTCTTCGCCGGTGGCTCCGAGAACTGATTTACCATGCTCGCGTACGCGGCGCCGTCGATTAGTTGCACGTTACTTCGCTCGGCAAGTTGACGCGCCAAAGGCGTATAGGTGCTCGTGCAGATCACGGCCGCGTGGCTGCAGTTGTACCTCGGGGGGCACCCAAAACCGGCCAGCTGTGGGCAGTTGAAAACCGGCCAGTAGTCGGTGGGCAGTTCTAAATAGGCCACGGCTAGGGTCATCGTCGGCTCGGACGTTCCCGGCGCGAAAGCGCC
>JAJYFL010000015.1 GCA_021790935.1 bacterium | reverse complement strand
TCCTCGGTGTACTGTCGGCAAGCCCTTGCATCCATGGCTGGGGGTTCGCCGCAGGAGGGTCCTGCCGGTAAGATTCTTTCTGGCGCGACGATACCCGGCCCGGTAAGATCTAAAGTGGCGCGATTCGAACCATTGCTGGCGGCCGCGGCCCCGTGCTATAATCGCGCGGTTGCCCTTCGCGGGCAAAGCATCACTTCGCCCCACACGGATGGGGGGCGCGATGGTCTCCACGTGCGGTTAGGCGCCAGGATGGATGCCGGCCCGGGATCAGAAAGGAACGACGCGTGTCGGTCATATCCATGCGGGCGCTGCTCGAGGCCGGCGTCCACTTCGGCCACCAGACCCGGCGGTGGAACCCCAAGATGAAGCCGTACATCTTTCAAGAGCGCAACGGCATCTACATCATCGATCTCGCGCTGACGGTTCAAAAGCTCCGCGAGACCTACGAAGCGGTCAAGCAGATGTCGCGGGCGGGCAAAGTCGTACTCTTCGTAGGCACCAAGAAGCAAGCGCAGGACGTCGTCAAAGAAGAGGCGGAGCGCGCCGGAACCTTTTTCGTGAACCAGCGCTGGCTGGGCGGGACGCTGACGAACTTCTCGACCATTCAAAAGCGCATCGCGCGCCTGCGCGAACTCGAAAACATGAAACTGCAGGGCGATTTCGACCGCCTTCCCAAGAAGGAAGTTGCGAAGCTGCAGGAAGAGATGAGCAAGCTCGAGCGGTTTCTGGGCGGCATCAAAGATATGCACCGGCTCCCGGATGCGGTCTTCATCGTCGATCCGAAGAAAGAGCGGATCGCCGTCCTGGAGGCCCGCAAGCTGAAGATTCCGATCATCGCCGTCATCGATACCAACTGCGATCCGGACGAGATCGATTACCCGATCCCCGGCAACGACGATGCCATTCGGGCGGTGAGGCTGATGGTCGGCAAGGTCGCCGACGCAATCATCGAAGGGAGAACCGAGACGGAGTCGGCCCATGATTCGGAGGGCGACGAGGAGGCGGTCGATTATAGCGCCTATGCCGAGCCGGCCGAACCCGTGATGACCCTGGCCGAGGCCGAGCAGGCCGCCGTCTAGAGGCCTAACCGGCCTCGCTTTTTTCGAAAAACCGCGCTAAAAACTGGAGTTCACCCGTGTCTGCCACGCCGTATCAACCCAAAGCCGAAGACGTCAAAAAGCTGCGCGAAGCGACCAGCGCGCCGATGATGGATTGCCGCACGGCACTCCTTGAAGCGGGTGGCGACTTCGAGCGGGCCAAGGCGCTCTTGCACGAGCGGGGTGCGGTGCAGGCGCAGAAGAAGGCCGAGCGCGCCGCCAACGAAGGGCTCGTTGCCAGTTACGTCCACGCGGGCGGTAAGATCGGGGTTCTTGTCGAGGTAAACAGCGAAACCGATTTCGTAGCCAAGAGCCAGAAGTTTGGGGATCTGGCTCGCGATATTGCCATGCACGTCGCTGCGATGTCGCCGCAGTACGTCGATCGTTCCGGCGTTCCGCCGGAGGTCGTCGAACGGATTCGCGCGGAGCTTGCCGCGAGCGTCCCTCCCGGGAAATCGGCGGAGGTCGCGCAGAAGATCGTCGATGGGAAACTCAACAAGTGGTACGAGGAGCGCTGCCTGCTCGACCAGCCGTTCGTGAAGGACGACTCGATGACCGTCGACGACCTGATCAAAGGCGCCGTTGGGGTTCTTGGCGAGAACATCCGCGTTCGGCGCTTCGCGAAGTTCGCACTTGGGGACAACTGAACGGCCGTGACGACAGCGCAGCCGAGATTCTCGCGCATTCTCCTAAAGATATCGGGCGAAGCCTTCGCCGGGCCGCAAAGCGGCGTCGACGTCGAGACGACTCGCGCGATGGCCGCCCAGATAGCCGAGGTGAGCCGCGACGGCGTCTCGGTGGCGGTAGTAGTCGGCGGCGGGAATATCTGGCGCGGCAAAGTCCACGAGCAGGCCGGTATGGATCGGGCGACGGCCGATTACATGGGAATGCTCGCGACGGTTATCAACGCGCTCGCGTTGCAGGATGCGTTCGAACGCATGGGCATGCCGTCCCGCGTTCAGACCGCGATCGCCATGCATCAGATCGCCGAACCCTACATCCGCCGCCGTGCCATCCGCCATCTGGAGAAGGGGCGCGTCGTCATCTTTGCGGCCGGCACGGGGAACCCGTATTTCACGACCGATACCACGGCCGCTTTGCGGGCCGTCGAAGTCGACGCGCAAGCCATTCTCAAGGCGACGAAGGTCGACGGGATCTACTCGGCCGATCCGCAGAAAGACGCGACGGCTACCCGATTCGACCGCCTCGACTACCTGGAGGTGCTCCAGCGGGGGCTGGAAGTCTTGGACAACACTGCGCTCACGCTCTGCATGGATAACGGCCTGCCGATCGTCGTCTTCAACATGACCGTTCCGGGTAACATCCGGCGTGTCGTCTGGGGCGAACCGATCGGAACCCTGGTCATGCGCGACGGGAGCTCGTCGAGCGCATTCGTCGCGCCACGCTAGCGCTTGGAGAAAATCGATGCCCGATACCGCACTCAAAGATGCCGATAGCAAGATGCTCAAATGCGTCGAGGCGACGCGCGCCGAGTTCTCCTCGATACGTACGGGGCGCGCCACCCCGGCGCTGCTCGATCGTCTCCACGTCGAAGCGTACGGCGCAGCCGTCCCGCTCAAGCAGATCGCGAGCGTGAGCACGCCCGACCCTCGCACGCTGGTTATCGCCGCGTTCGATCGCAATACGGTGGGCGATATCAAGAAGGCCATCGAGAAAAGCGATCTCGGCCTGACGCCGAACGTGGACGGCAACGCCATCCGCCTCGGTATCCCGCCGCTTAGCGAGGAGCGTCGCAGAGATCTCGTCAAAGTCGTGAAGAAGAAAGCCGAAGACGGCCGCATCGCCGTTCGCAACGTGCGCCATAAAGCGCACGATGATCTGAAAGCGCAGCTCAAAGACCATCGCATCACCGAAGACGACGGCAAGCGCCTACAGGAGCAGTTGCAGAAGCTCACCGACCGGTACGTGAAGGAGATCGACCAGATCGTCGCCTCCAAAGAGAAAGAGATCATGGAGGTATAGGAGGCTGTCGGAGTTGAGCCGTTTTCGGATTTGGCGCCGAATCTTGTTCGGAGACGAGGCGCGAAGAAGGAGCGAAGCCGTAGCTTCGTGACTGATGAGCAACGAAGTATTCGGACAAGAGGCGGCCCAAAGATGAAAACGTGCTTAACTCCGACAGCCTCCTAGTGCCGGCCGCCGCCGATCTGGTGCTCCTGCCGGAGACGCAAGCTCGCCGGATTCTTGCCGGGCGTTGCGTGCGGTTTTCGGTACTCGCACCGGTCGGCGCGTGGGTGGGGCTTGGTTCCCTGCGCGTCCTGCGTGCAGCGACGAGCCTGCAGCGCTCGCCCGACGGCGGCGAGGAAGAGGTGGTCGGGCTGGTCTGCGGGTACGAGTCGTACGAACGGTACGATTGAACCGCGCGTGCTCGCCCCACCAGGCGGAGAGAGGCGCCTCTCGAACTTCCCGCTCTACCGGGGGTGGCCTATACGGAGTTGTTGATGGCGGACGTGCATTGATGGATTTTCAAGGGCGGCAGTGGCGCTTCGGGGGAGCGTGACCGCAAGCCCCGCGGCCTCCTCACCGAGCTCGCCGGCTCGTTTGATCGCGGTGCGCCGCATCCTCGCCGGCGTGTTGCTGGCCGTGGTTGGGCTTGGGACCGTCTTCGTGCCGTGGCTGTTCTACCTTGCCATCATGGTGGTTGGCTTAGCCAGCCTCTACGAGCTCGCGAAACTCTGCGAGATCAAAGGGCAGCCTCTGCAGTATCCGGTGGCGATGGCCGGCGTCTTTGGATATATCTCGCTGGCGGTCTTCCACATGCTGCAGAAGTGGGAGGGGGTGCTGCTCGCGGCCATCGTCTTCGCCGCCTTCTGGCTTGGGATGTACGGCGATCAGAAGGGGTACTTTGCCCGCACGGCCTACACGCTGCTCTCGGTGCTCTACATCGGGAAACTCTTGACGTACTTCGTCTACATTCGCGAAGTACCGTATTCGGGGCTCTACTGGGCCCTTTACGCCATCGTCCTGATCGCTCTCACGGATACCTCGGCGATGATTGTCGGCTCGCTATTCGGGCGCCATCGCTTGACCCGCGTATCGCCGAAGAAGACGGTCGAGGGCAGCCTCGGCGCGCTCGTCATCGTTACCGCAGCCGGTGCCGGGCTTGCGATTACGCCTTTTCTGCACATGGCGTGGTGGCAGGGAGCGAGCCTGGGCGCCTTTACGTGCCTCGCGGCCCAAGCCGGCGACCTGGTGGAATCCGCGTTCAAACGCGACGCCGGCGTGAAGGATGCCGGCTCGGCAATCGTCGGCCACGGCGGAGTCCTGGACCGGTTCGATTCATACTTGTTCGGCGGCATGGCGTTCTTTGCAGCGCTGCATATCTTAGGCTTCTTGTATCCGGGGTGAGGGCTCGTGGGAATGAGGGCGGCGATGCGTAGGCGCGTGGCGATCCTCGGCTCGACCGGTTCGATCGGCACGCAGGCGCTCGACGTCATAGCGCGCCACCCCGAGCGCTTCGAAGTCGTCGGCCTGGCGGCAGGGCGCCGGGTCGAGCGGCTACGCGAGCAGACCGAGCGGTTTACACCCGCGGTGACGGCCTGCGCCGACGACGGACCCGTAGGGCTGCTGCGCGTCGCGGTCGGCTCCGCGCCCGACGTCCTGCTTGCCGCGACCGACGGATTCGTGGCGTTCGAGGCGGTCTTTGCCGCGCTCGAACGCGGCACGGATATCGCGGTGGCCAACAAAGAACTGATCGTGGCGGCCGGAGAGTTGATGACGGCGGCGGCGCGGCGAAGCGGCTCGCGCATCCTGCCGGTCGACAGCGAACATTCGGCGATCTTCCAATGCTTGGTCGGCGAGGACCCGGCGTGCGTCGCTGCGATCGTTCTCACGGCTTCCGGGGGGCCGTTCCGGCTGCAGAGCAAGGAAGAGATGGAGGCAGCGACCCTGGAGGCGGCGCTCGCGCATCCGACGTGGAGGATGGGCGTCAAGAACACCGTCGACTCAGCGACGATGATGAACAAGGGCCTCGAGGTCATCGAGGCGAGCCGCTTGTTCGGGATACCCGGGGATCGAATCCGGATCGTGGTGCACCCGCAGTCGATCGTTCACGGCCTCGTGATATTCACGGACGGAAGCGTGAAGGTGCAACTCGCGGCCCCGGATATGCGCTTGCCCATCGGCTATGCTCTCGCCTACCCGGAACGGTTGATCGAGCCCGGGCCTGCGCCGCTCGAGCCCCTTGCGGCGATGGGCGGCTCCATCGAGACGGCGCATCTTGGGTACGATTTCGAACGTGCGGACCCCGAACGATTCCCTTGCCTGCGCTTGGCCTACGAGGCGTTGTCGGCGGGCGGCACCATGCCGGCGATTCTCTCGGCCGCAAACGAAATCGCCGTGGAGGCGTTCGTACGAGGGGAGCTCGCTTTCGGCCGGATCGCTCGCGTGGTCGAAAACGTCATGCACGAAGTGGAACCGGCCGAGGTATCATTGGGTGCCGTATTGGCGGCCGACCGCCTGGCGCGCGACCGTGCCGCAGCAGTTGCTGCGGAACTTGCTTCCCGGATTGAGGTATAGATGCCCGTGTTTGCGCTGATCAATCTCGACCAAGTCGAGAAGATCGTGACCTTCGTGGTCGTGCTCTCAGTGCTCGTCGTCTTGCACGAGTACGGGCACTTCCTCGTTGCGCGCCTCAACCGCGTTCGGGTTCTCGAATTTGCGCTCGGAATGGGACCGAAGATCGTCGGTTGGAGAAGTCCTCGCAGCCACACGCTGTATTCCGTTCGCGCGCTCCCGCTGGGCGGCTACTGCCAGATGCAGGGCGAGGACGGCAAGAGCAGCGAGGCCGAACAGCAACGTGAATTCCGCTCGGCGGGTGCGCCGACGGACGACAATTTTCAAGCGAAATCGCCGTGGCAGCGCCTCGCAATCGTAACGGCCGGTCCGGCGGCGAACTTCATCCTGGCGCTGGCGATCCTGTTTTTCGGCGCGATCTTCTTCGGCGTCCAAAGCAACAAACTACAGCCGCTGGTCGGACCCATGGTGGCGAATATGCCGGCCCAAAAAGCGGGGCTGCGCACCGGCGACCGCATCGTCGCGGTGAACGGCACCGCGATTCACGGCGGCGACCAACTCATCGGGCTCATCCACGCTTCATACGGTAAGCCGCTGCATATCGCATACGTGCGTAACGGCGCAGCGTCGAGCGTCTCGGTGACCCCGGTGCATTGCCCGCCTCCCGAGAGCAATCTCGGCTGCATCGGGTTCTCGCCGGTTCCGGAGTACGCGCGCGTCGGTCTCGTGGAAGCGGTACGGACGACTGCATCGGAGTTTGCGGCCATCGCGCAGGGCACGGTGGGGAGCCTCGCGCTGATCGTCAGCCATCCGCAGGTCTACGCGGGCAAGGTGTCGGGCGTCGTCGGGATGGGCCAGGCGGCCGTTACGATTCAGGACTTCGGATGGGGGCCGTACCTCTATTTTGCGGCACTCATCTCGTTCGCGCTCGGCCTGTTCAATCTCTTACCGCTGCCGGCGCTCGACGGCGGGCGAGGGGCCTTCATCGTTGCCGAGCTCATCCGCGGGAAGCCCGTCGACCCGGAGAAGGAGGCGCTCGTGCACGTCACGGGCTTAGGCGTGCTCCTCGCTCTTATGCTCGTTATCAACTTCTACAACGCCGTGCGCATCTTCCAAGGGAAGGGTCCGTTTTAGCCCGTGATCCGTTTGCGGCGCAGCAGTAAACCGGTCTTTCTGCAAAACAAAACCGGTAAAGCCGATGCGAAGAGCGTGTGGATCGGCGGCGATCATCCGGTGGCCGTGCAGTCGATGACGACGACCGATACGGCCGATGCCGAGAAGACGCTCGAGCAGATCTACGCCCTCGCGATGGAGGGCTGCGAGATCGTTCGCGTGACGGTCAAGGACGCGCCCGACGCAGCCGGACTGCCCGCGATCGTACACCGGTCGCCCGTCCCGGTGGTCGCCGACATCCACTTCGATCACCGCATGGCGCTGGCCGCGATCGATGCCGGCGTCGCGAAGCTGCGCTTGAACCCCGGCAACATCCGCGACTACGCGAAAACGAAGGAAGTGGTCGAGGCGGCGAAGGCGCGCGGAATCCCGATCCGCATCGGCGTAAACATGGGTTCGCTCGCACCCGATCTCGAGAAGACGCTCGGCCATACCGCCGCCGCGATGGTCGAATCCGCTCTGCGGCACGTCACGATTCTGGAAGAGCTCGGACACACCGATATCGTGATCTCGCTCAAGGCACATGAGGTGATCGCGACCGTCGAGGCCTACCGTCTCATGGACCGGCGCCTGCGCGAGCGCAAGACGCCGTACGCGCTTCACCTGGGCATCACCGAGGCCGGCCTCCTGCGGGACGGCACGGTGAAATCGTCGATTGGCCTCGGGATCCTGCTCTTCGAAGGCATCGGCGATACGATCCGCGTCTCGCTCGCCGCCGATCCGGTCGAAGAGGTTCCCGTCTGCTGGGCGATCCTCAAATCGCTCGGCTTGCGCGAAAAGGGCTTTGAGATCACCGCATGCCCGTCGTGCGGAAGGGCGGAGATCAGCGTGCTCGAGCTCGGCCGCAGCGTCGAAGCGATCGCGAAGGAGTACACGGCGCCGGTGAAGGTCGCCGTGATGGGGTGCGTCGTGAACGGGCCGGGCGAATCGAAGATGGCCGATGTCGGCGTTGCCGGTGGTAAAGGCAAGGGCGCCATCTATCGTGCGGGCGAGTTGGTCGGCACCTTCCCGGAGGCGGAGTTGCTGGATGCCCTGCGCCTCGAGATCGAACGCGTCATTGCCGAAAAGTATCCGGACTACGCCGAACCGCGTTAACGGGTCAACGGACGGGTGACCTACCGGCGCCCCTCATGGGGCATGCTGGCGCTGACGGGAGTGGCCGCGCTCGGGGCTTCGGTCCTGCTGTCGACCTCGCGCCCGGTGGTCGTACGCGTCGACGGCCGGCGGCTGCAGAGCGACGTCCCGCCGGTCACGACCGTCTCGAACCGGGTCTTCGTTCCGCTGCGAGCGCTCGGCGATGCGCTCGGCGCGCAGATTCGCTACGACCAAAAGAAGGACGCGGTCGTCGTAGTGCGCGGCGATCGTACGCTGCGCTTGAAGATCGGCAATCGGCGCGCGACGCTCGACCGCATGCCGATGACGCTTGCGCATGCGCCCTTCCTCGTGCGGGGCCGCGTCATGTTCGGGTTGAGGGCCTTCGAGCGAGCTTTCGGCGTCGCCGTGACGTACGATGCTCGCACCGCGCGCGTCGACGTGATCGTGCCGGGCGTCGTCGACGGAGGCGCGCACACCCGGTAGCGCTCCTGCCTACATGTACTCCGCGATGCCCTCAGGTTCGTCGACCGGCACGATCTCTTCGGGCTTCGACATTCGGAAACCGTAAGAGAAGAAGAAGATCAGGCCTGCGACGAGCGCCAGCGCGAACCAGATCCATGTCGCGCGAGAGAGACCGAATACGGCAAGAAACAGCGAGAGTACGATGCCGAGAATCGGGAAGAGCGGCACGAAAGGCACGCGAAAGGTTCGCGGCAGATCGGGCTTGTGCTTGCGCAAGACGAGGACGCCCCCGCAGACGACGGTGAACGCGATCAGCGTCCCGATATTCACTAAGTTCAGCAGATTGTTCAGCGGTACGATGAGCGTGAGCGCCGCGACCACCACGCCGGTGATCATCGTCGTTAGGATCGGGGTCTTGAAACGCGGATGGATGATCGCGACGGCCGGCGGCAGCATCTTGTCGCGGGCCATGACGTAGAAGATGCGCGTCTGGCCGAGCAGCGAGGCGAGCGCGACGCTCGTCGTGCCGGCCAAGACGCCCATCGTGATGATCCAGTTCAGCAGGGGCATATGGAGCGGCGCCAGCGCGTAAACGAGCGGGTTCTTGATCGGCACGTGCTTCCAGGGGACCGTGCCGACCAGCACGATCGCGGTCGCGCAATAGATAACGGTACCGATGGCGAGCGCGCCGATGACGCCCATTGGGATGTCGCGCTGGGGGTTCTTGCACTCCTCGGCGGTCGTCGTCGCGGTATCGAAACCGATGTAGCTGAAGAAGACGTACGCGCTGATCGGGATGATGCCGTACGGCTGTGAGGATTCGACCGTGCCGCCGAACGGCCGCAGCGTTCCCCAGCCGAAAGGGTTGAAATCGTGCAGGTTCGCTGCGTGGAAGAGCCACATGCCGGCGATGACGAAGACGACGAGCGCCGAGATCTTGAGCACGACGAAGATGTTATTGGTCGTGGCCGACTCGCGTATTCCGATCGAGAGCAGCACGGAGAGCCCGAGTACGAAGAGCGCCCCGACCACGTCGAACTGCGAGTGCGGCAGATCCCAACTGCCCAGTTGCCACCACGGGCCGTGCACGACGAGATTCGATTGCTGCGCCCACGCGGGCAGCGCGATCCCGATCGTCTTGAATACATCCTGAATGGCGGCGGAGAACTGCTGCGCCACGGGAGCGGCGCTGATGCCGTATTCGAAGATGAGCGCGAACCCGATGATCCAAGCGAAGAGTTTGCCGAGGGTCGCATAGGCGTAGGTGTACGCACTGCCGGCGATCGGCACCATCGCGCCGAGCTCGGCATAGCACAGCGCGGCGAAGAACGAGGTGAGGCCCGCCAGGAGGTAGGAGACGATGACGGCGGGACCGGCACCTTTGACGCCGGTGCCGATGGTCGTGAAGATGCCGCCGCCGATCATCGTCCCGAGCCCTATGGCGATGAGGTCTTTGGCCGTTAGCGCTCGGCGTAGGATCTTCTGTTTGGAAAGTTTTCGAAGATTATCGACGTTCGTGGTGGCGAATAGGCGGGAGGCGAACGACATGCGCCTCGGGTTCGCAGCAGAACATCCCGCGCCCTACCTCGAAAGTATGGCGACGATGAAAGCGTATCAGCGAAGCGGAAGCCGCGAGATCTACCGCAACGCATGGCTGGCCATCGAGATTCACCAGATCGTTCATCCTACGGGGAGGCCGGGCGAGCACGCCCTGATCGTGACGCCCGCGGCGTCGGCGGTCCTCGTCGCCGATGGCGGCGACCTTCTATTCGCGCGCCAAGCGCGCTTTGGAGCGCAGGCCCAGATACTCGAGGTCGTCAAGGGCGGGGCCGAGCCCGGGGAGAGCGCCCTCGATTGCGCCCGGCGCGAGGTGCGCGAGGAGCTCGGCGTCGTTGCAGCCGAGTGGGAGCCGTTGGGGCGGCTCTACGAGATTCCATCGATCATGAACTCGCCAGTCGAACTCTTCGTGGCGCGCGGCATCGAACACGTGGAGACGGAGTTCGAACCGGTCGAGAGCATCGAACTGGTCCGCGTCCCTGAAGCCGTCGCCTTCGCGGCAGCCGCCTCGGGACAGATCAACGACGCGGTTACCGTTGCCGCGCTCTTGCGCTACGCGCTCAAGACGGGGAGATTGGTTCCGGCGGCTGAGTAGACGGATTCCAGGCGTGCTCGGGCTCGTCCAGTTCGGCGTTGATCCAGCGCGACCATACGAAGAGCGCGTCGGAGAGGCGGTTGACGCAGCGCACCGCGCCGGTCGATACGGAGACGTCCTCTTCGCGCAGGGCCACGAGTAGACGCTCGGCGCGACGGCATACGGCGCGAGCGAGGTGCAGGAACGCCCCCGGATACGAACCGCCCGGGTGAATGAAACGGTCGAGAGGCTGCAGGTCGGACTGGGCTTCGTCGATGGCGCGTTCGAGGGCGCGAGCCTGCGGATCGCCGGCCAAGGGCATCCCATCGCGGCGGCTCTCGGCCGGCGTAGCCAGCTCCGAGCCGAGATTGAAGAGCACGTCTTGCACCCAGGAGAGCCAGCGGTCGAGCCGCCGCGCCCGGGAGTGCGTTTCGAGCAGCGGCCGGAGCGCGGTTCGCGCGAGGCCGATCGCTCCGCTGGTTTCGTCGAGCGTCCCGTAGGTTTCGATGCGCAGGCTGCTCTTTTTTATGCGCTGACCGCCGACCAAACCGGTCGTCCCGTCGTCGCCCGTTCGCGTGTAGATCCGCGTGAATTTCGGCATAATGCCGGCACTTTCAAAAGCGGCGCCGCCGTAGCCTGGTGGTTTGGAGGAGGCCGGGCGCGCGTTTTCTCCGAACCGTGGGCCGGTTATGTCGCAATCCGCCCCGCAGAGCCCGCCGCTCAAAGAGATCCCGCCGAAATCCGCCGATCTCTCGGCGTGGTACACGGCCGTGACGCTGAAAGCCGAGCTGATCTCGTATTCGCCCGTGCGCGGCTGCGTCGTCCTGCGCCCCTACGGCTTCGGGATGTGGGAGAATCTCCAGAAGCATCTGGACCAGCGCTTCAAGGCGACCGGCCACGAAAACGCCTACTTCCCGCTGCTGATCCCCGAGAGTCTGCTCGTGAAGGAAGCCGAGCACGTCGAAGGCTTCGCGCCCGAGGTGGCGTGGGTGACGCACGGCGGCGCGGAGCGGCTCGCCGAGCGCCTCGCGATCCGGCCGACCTCCGAAGCGATGATCGGCACGATGTACGCGCAGTGGATCGAATCGTATCGCGATCTCCCGGTCCTCATCAATCAGTGGGTGAACGTGGTGCGCTGGGAGAAGGCGACGCGGCCTTTTCTGCGCACGATGGAGTTCCTCTGGCAGGAGGGGCACACGGCGCACGCATCGGCGCGCGAGGCGCGAGAGGAGACGCTGCGCATGCTCGACGTGTACCGCGAGTTTGCCGAAAACGTCGCGGCCGTTCCGGTCTATGCGGGCGCTAAGAGCGCGAGCGAACGTTTTCCGGGAGCGGTCGAGACGTTCTCGATCGAAGCGCTGATGCCCGACGGGAAGGCGCTCCAATCGGCAACCTCGCACGACCTCGGGCAGAACTTCGCAAAGGCCTACGATATCACGTTCGCCGATGCGGACGGCCAGATCAAACACGCCTACACCACCTCGTGGGGTATGTCGTGGCGCATGCTCGGGGCGGTGATCATGACGCACGGAGACGACCGCGGCTTGCGCATACCGCCGAAGCTCGCACCGGTCGAGGCGGTCTTCGTGCCCATCGTGAAGGGCGAACGGCGCGACACGGTCGCCAAGGCACACGAACTGGCTGACGGATTGCGGGCGGCGGGGCTGCGCGTACGCGTGGACGATCGCGATCAGTCCCCGGGATGGAAGTTTACCGAGTGGGAGATGCGCGGCGTGCCGCTGCGCGTCGAGATCGGACCGAAGGACGTCGAGGCCGGTGCGGCGGTCGTGGTGCGGCGCGACATGCGCAAGGGCGAGGACGGTTCGAGAACGGTCGTGGCGTTCGATCGCCTCGAGGGCGCCATCCGCGAGCTGCTCGAAGCGGTTCAGGCCTCGCTCTATCGGCAAGCCCGAGCCTTTCTCGAATCGCACACGCTGCGCGCGCGCGATCGAGAGACGTTCGTGGGATACTGCACCTCCCGTGCGGGCATGATCGATATTCCATGGTGCGGCCGCGACGAGTGCGAGGCGCGGGTGAAAGGGCAGACCGGCGCTACGACGCGCAACACGCGAGCCCTCGAGGAACCGCCCGGAACGCACTGCGTAGCGTGCGGCGAGCCAGCGAAAGTGAGTGCCTATTTTGCGCAGAGTTACTAGGAGACTGTCGGAGTTAAGCACGTTTCCATCTTTGGGCCGCCTTTTGCCCGAATACTTCGTTGCTCATCAGTCACGAAGCTACGGCTTCGCTCCTTCTTCGCGCCTCGTCTCCGAACAAAATTCGGCGCCAAATCCGAAAACGGCTCAACTCCGACAGCCTCCTAGGAGCGGATGGCCCGGAGCGGCCGCTGCCATCCTCGCGGCCGTGCTCTCCTCGGCGTTCGTATGCTCGCCGGTCTACGCGGCGCCTAGGCCGCTCGGTCCCGTCGTTGCGCCCACGATCGCGACGCTCGACGCCGATGCCCGCGCATCGGGTAACCGCCGGGCGTCGGCCACGGCCATCGGCCGGGCGCTCTTCACGACGGAGTGGCCGGCCCAGGTGCTCAACGTCTACGCCGACGGCGTCGGCAGCCACGAGGTCGCGGGCCTGCGGATCTCCGGCGTCAAGTTTCACCGGCGGATCGGGCGCCTGCAGTTCATCGCAGAGGTGCGTGCCCTGATCGAGCGGACCTTCGCGGCAGCGCCGGTCGGCGAGGTCGACGTTTGGGCCCAGATTCCGATACCCGTGCGCAAGGGGGCGGTGGTCTCGGGCGACAAGGCCGTGCCGACGAGCCGCAATGTCTTCACGATTACCGTCCGCCGGGGCGAGAGCGCCTCGTCGATGACGGCACGAATGCTCGACGGAACGAACGTCTACTGGGACGAGGAGTGGGCCGGCTCGGCTTTTAAAGTGATGCGGTAGATGTATCGCAAGACGACGCTCGCCAACGGCGTTCGCGTCATCACCGAATCGATGCCGGCGTTCCGTTCGGCCTGCGTGGGCATTTGGGCGGACGTCGGTTCGGCGGCCGAAACCGCGGATCGGCGTGGGATCTCGCATCTGGTCGAACACATGCTCTTCAAAGGCACGCAGCGGCGTACGGCGCGAGCCATCGCCGAAGAGATGGATGGCGTCGGCGGGAACCTCAACGCGTTCACGGATAAAGAGACCACCTGTTACTACGCGAAGGTCATCGACCGGCACGTGCCTTTGGCTGCCGACATGCTCTCGGATATGTTTCTCAACTCGACCTTCAACGCGCAGGAGCTCGCCAAGGAGCAGAACGTCGTACTCGAAGAGATCAAGATGTACGACGATTCGCCCGACGAGCTGATCCACGATCTCTTCCTGCAAACGATGTGGCAGGGCAGCAATCTGGGCGCGCCGACGATCGGCTTCGCGGAGACGGTCGCGCGCGTGACGCCGGACGATCTTCGCGATCACATGCGACGCCGCTACGCACCCAATGCGATCGTCGTGGCCGCGGCCGGGAACGTGGAACACGACGACGTCGTCTCGCTCTTCGGCGGGCATCTGGCGGAGTACCGCGGCGCGTGCGAGTTGCCGGAGCCGGAGACACCGCAGGCCAAACCCGCATCGCTCTTTCGCTATAAGGACAGCGAACAGGCGTATATGATCCTTGGGACGCGCGGGCTCTCGGTGCGCGACGACCGCCGCTACGCGCTCTCGGTGCTGGATACGATCCTGGGCGGCGGCATGTCGAGCCGCCTTTTTCAGGAGATACGGGAGAAGCGCGGGCTCGTCTACACGGTCTATTCATTTCAGGCCGGTTACCGGGGCGCCGGTCTGTTCGGCGTGTTCGCCGGCGCCTCGCCGCAAAACGTTCAGGAGTGCATCGACGTTATCGGCGAGCAGTTCGCGCATCTACGCGATCGCCGGGTGAGCGACGGCGAACTTCGTCTGGCGAAGGAGCACATCAAAGGGAACTTGACGCTCTCCCTCGAGTCCACGTCCAGCCGAATGATTCGGCTGGGCCGTAGCGAGTTCTCGCTGGGCCGCGAGCTGACGACCGAAGAGATCGAGGAGCGCATCGACGCCGTCAGCGCCGAGGAGGTCCGGGAGCTCGCATCCGAACTGCTGACCGAGCGCAACCTGGGCCTGTGCGTGCTCGGTCCGGTCGACGAGTCGGCCATCGCCTGGAGTCGCAGCGCTGCATAACCCCGTCGATGCCTTTTGGTCGTGGCAGCTCATCGCGGCCGTGGTGCTGAACCTGATACTGCAGACGCTTACCATCGGGGCCTACGCCGCGCGCCTGGCCGGCGTGCAGATGCTGCGAATTGCCACCTCGATCTCGCTCTTCAATCTCTTCGTCACCGCGAGCCGCTTTGCCAATCTCTTCTACTCGCCGATGCTCGGATCGATCAGCGACAGGGCCAGCGCGTTCGCGCGCCGCGGTCCGGCGTGGACGGTGCTGGCCGAGCACCAGTACGATCACCAGATGCGGTTGATCATCTTTGCCGGAACGATCGGCACGGCGATCGGCGCGCTGATGCTGCCGACCTTCCTGATGTTGTTCCGGCGCGGCATCGCGGCCTTCGAACGGCTGCGCTCGTTGCCGCGCGCGATCCTGCGCGTTGCCAACGTCGGTGTCGTCTTGGATATCGGGCGCTCGGTGCAGACGCCCCGGCCCGCGGAGTGGCGCCGGTTCAAGGTCGCGCACGTTCCGTTCAAACTGATCGCGGCGAACATCATCGTTACGGCGGTCTACGCCGTCGGCGTCGTGGCGGCAGCCTATGCGAGCCTGCTCGATCCGCACGCCGCGCGCACGGCCATTCTCGCGTCGGGGCTGGTCAACGGAATCGCGACGATATCGTTTACCCTCATCGTCGACCCGACGTCAGCCTTCATTACCGACCAAGCGGTCCGCGGCGAGCGCCCGGTCGAGGAAGTGAAGTCTTTGGTGTTCTATCTCTCCTTGAGCGCCATCGTCGGGACCCTGCTCTCGCAAGCGCTCTTGTACCCCGCGGCGCTCTTCATCGCCTGGGGTGCGAACCTCATCAACCGCTGAAGGAGGACCGCATGCCGCGCTTGGTTCGCTTCGTTGCCTTCGCGCTCGCGCTGGCAACGACCGGTTGCGCCGGAACGGTCGAGCACTGGATCGTCAGCACGCGCGTCCATCAGGGCCGGATCGCCCTCGAGCGCGGGAGCCTGCACGAGGCGGAGTTGGCATACCGGCTGGCGTTGCGCGTCGATCCAAAAGATCCGCTGGCGCGAGCGGGCTTCTCGAAGGCGTCGATTGCGGTAGCGGACGTAGATTACCGGCACTCTAATTTTGAAGACGCGCTCGCGACGCTCAACGCCGCGGCGAAGTACGACCCGGGCAGCGTGCGCCTCCAAGGGCTGCGCGCGGCGATCGAGCAGGCTAAGTTGAAGCGCGAGATCGTGATCTCTAACTACCCGACCTATCGGGCTGCGGGCAAGGATATCCGCAAGGCGTACGCCGCACTGCAAGATTCGAACAAACTGATTTTGAAGGCGATCGAACGTTTCGACTATACGTACGATACGAGCGACCTAACCAGCGCCATCGAACAGTCCTACGAGTTACAGCTCGATGTTGCGAAGAACACCAACCGGCTGATCGCCTATCGCCAACTGGTGGAGTCGGGCGTGCCGCAGTCGCAGCAGGGCCAAAGCGCCGTCAGCGGGGCCTCGGCCTCGCTCCTGCCGCTGCCGTAACGGGGCTTCCAGCGCCGGCGCCGCCAGTGCGGTGACGTAGTCGTTAGGAGCGGCAGCGTTATGGGGCGGGTTTTCCATCAAGCCGCGGCCTTGCGTGGGCGTCCGCCCTTGCGGCCGTTCCTACGCGCGGCAGCACGTTTCGCCGGCGATTTTGCGCGCCCGCCAATTTTGCCGAGCGCGCCGGCGAACGCATCGCCGAACAAGTCGCGCAGCAGACCCGGAACGTAGATCGAAACGTCGGCGTCAGCGAACAGTAAACCGTCGCCAAGCAAGGACGCCTGCACGTCGCGAAGACGCGCGATCGGTGCGTTTGCAATTTCTTGAATGGCTTTGATCGGAATCGCAAGTTCAACGCCTGCGCGGAAGCGCAGGCGGACCGTTTTCGCTTCCTCATCGAGTTCTGCAGCCACCAGCGCGCTCGGCAATTTCGCCCTTGCTTCGCCGCGTCGCGTTGCCGCGTCATGCTCCGCCTTCGTGAGCCTCGGAATCTTAGTCGCCATGACAATCCCTTCAGAGTTCGAGCAGCGCGTCGCTATGCTCTGCGATCACGCGCAGGGTCCGCCGCGCTTCGCCGATCTACATCCCACGATTCTCGCGCTCGCTGACGGGATCGAGAAGCACGACGATTTCGCCGCTGTTGCCTCTAGCGTGAACGTGCGGCCGGTGCCCGCGCTCGCCACGAGTGTAAATCCGAATTTCGAAACCGTCGATTACACGTCTCGGCATGTATACCTAATCCGATTCGGTTGACCGGCTCGACCTCCTGCGCGACGCCACCGCTATGCGGAGCGGTCGATAGCAAGGAGATAGCCGGGCTGGCGCGGCTCGGCCAGACCCCGCGGCGCTCCGTTCCTCCGCTGAGTTGACAGGCGGCTCGAACCCTTGCCTACGATGACGCCGGGCGAAACTTCGCTGAAAAGACGAGGGAAGCTCGGGCCGTTTCTCGACAACATGCTTGTTCCCGTCCGTTGCCTAAGAGAACACCTCGCGTGTGTGAAACGCAATGCCGGGGATTCCGGCGGCGCGCGAGATTCGGACGCCGGGGGAACCCTTTACCGCCTCAATTGAAGCGCCATAATATACGTGAGAAAGATTGCCGAGCTCCCAAATGTGAAGTAGTAGATGCGTCGGTAGTGCGATTCTGTCACGTTGCTCGATGGGAGATAGCAAAGGGGTGATCTCTTGGGCAGGCTACGTATCTTTTTTCCGTAGATCGAAAACCAAGACGCGAGCCGAGGTGTATACACGATTCCAGCTATGGCCAGCAAATCCGATAGCGCGAGCGCCATGAGTGCGACGTTCTTGTCTACCATTTCCATCCTCCTGGCAGCTCCCAGGCAGAGGTGGCGCCGGTTTGTTGAGCACGAAATCGGCACCCTGCCTTACGAGATCATGCGATATTGCCTGTACATCCTACCATTCGTTCCGAAGAGGGTTCCATATCCGAATGGGCGGCGTGCCTCAACTCACCGATGGTTGTTCCCGTCCGTGGCCTAAGAGAACACCTCCAACAAGAAGTCCTCAAAGGCGCGCCACGCTCGCCGCTCGCTGCGTGCGTGAAACGCAATGCCGGGGATGCCGGCAACATCGGCTGCTGCATTGCTGAAGCTGTGTACCGCTCCCCCGAGCGAGAACAGTTGCCAATCTGCCCCTGCAGCGCGCATTTCGTCCTCAAAGGCCTGCAGTTCGTTCTTGGACACGAAGCTGTCGTCCGCTCCGTTCATGACGAGGATCGATGCCTTCAGCGTCTCCGGTCGTGCCGGTGTTGGCGTTGCGAGGCTGCCATGAAAGCATGCGGCACCGCAAATCTCAGCCCCGGACCGCGCCAGTTCGAGCGCAACCGAACCGCCGAAGCAGAAGCCGACGGCGGCGATGCGGTTAGGATCGACTTCAGGCTGCTCCCGCAATACGCGAAGCGCGCAGTTGATTCGTTCCCGAGCGACGGCGCCGGTGCGAGTATCGCGCGCGAGCGCGGCCGCCGTTGCGGCGTCGCGGGTGGTGATTCCATCGCCGTACATGTCAACGGCGAGAGCCACATAGCCTAGTCCGGCAATCTGCTCGGCCCGGTGTTTCGCGTAGGCATCGAGGCCCCACCACTCCGGTACGACAAGGACTCCGGGTCTGCGGGCGTCGCCTTGGTGCGGCCTTGCGAGGAACCCACGGAATGAAAGGTCGCCCGAAGCATAGTGAACGGCTGAAGTCAGGATCTCGGCGCTCATGGGGGGCTGCGCAAGCCGGATATCGATAGGCAAGCAGATTAATCTTTCATGGATACCCGAATAATATGACCATCGGGATCTGCGAGAAGGAAAGTGCGGCCAAAGACGTCGGTGTATGGCTCACGGACGACCTTGATGTCGAGGTTTTCTCGCCATTCCTTATAGAGGCGATCGACATTTTCACTGGCCGGCAGCATGATGCCTATCTCAGAGTACCGCGGCGCCGTCGCATCCGGCTTTCCACCGCCAGTCCAAATGGCAAATAGCGCTTCGCCGCTGGCCGGAAATGCGACATAGCGGGGGCTCGTAAACGACGGTTCAACATTGAAAATAGTCTTGTAGAACGCCGTCGATCGTTCGATGTCTGATACGTAGACAAGCTGAAGATTGGCTCTGGTGGATACCGGCACTATGCATCTCCGATTCAGAATATTCCAAGATTTCTACGGAAAGGGCATTCCCAGCCTTTGCTCCGATCCCCCGCCGAGTTGACGGTGGGATCTCGCTCTCGCCCGCGGATAACGCCAACCGCAGCGCCGTCATCGGGGCCTCGGCTTCGCTTCCGCCGTTGCCGTAACGGGGCAGAGACCGTGGGCGTCGAGCCAAGCGCGCGCGCGGCCGGCCCGCTCGGCTATTCGGAACTGCCGCCACTGCGCGCGCGCGCCGGGCTTGACCTTCGTTGGAAACGTTTCGTACACGGGCCACTGCGCCTTAGGGTCGAGGACCGGAAAGCGCTGCATCCAGGCGCAGAGTTCGACGTTGTGATAGAAGCGGTTCTTTTCGATCGCGATGAAGTAACGGGCGCCTTTGCGGATCGCGCTCTCTTCGTCGAACGGCGTCCAAAGGTACGGATCTTCCTCCCAACCGTAGTGACCGATGTAGTAGAGGATCGACGGATCGTAATGACCCATGACGACGAGGGTGCCGGGGACGAGCTCGGCCCGCAGCGCGATCGCGTCGCGGTAGACCCGCTTGCTGTAATGGTAATAGGGTGCGACGATCGCCAAATTCTGCCGGACGACCAGCGCGACCGCCGCCGCGCCGGCCACGGCCGCCGCAAATTTCAGCGTCTTCGAAACGTCCGCGCTACGAACGGCATCGACGAGTCTTGCGAGAAAGGCTCCGCCCGTCAGAGCTGCTAGCGGAAGGAGCGGGTACATGTAGTAGTCGACGCGTTCGACCGTGACGACCACGTAGACGTAGAGCAGACCACCGGCGAGCCAGCCCCACAGGAGCGAACGCGAGCGCACCGTGCGCGGTAAGAAGATGAAGCCGAGCACGGCGAGGGCGGTGCATGCCGGCCCGAGCATCGTCGTCGCGAGCATCCCCAGCACGATTCGCATCTGCACGAGTTTCAGGGCGAAGGCGCCGCCGTTGGTTAGCGCCGCGCGCAGGGCGGGCAGCACGTGCAGCGTCACGATGCCACTCGCCCAGTGCCACTCGGCGTGCGCCGCCACGCGCCGGTCGTAGAGGTAGAGCAAAATCAGCGGCACGCCAATGAGCACCGCCATCGCGCTCGCACGCATGGTGCGTCCGGCCCGCGCCCGGTCCGCGATCATCGCACCGATTGGAACGAGCGCGGCGAGCGAGACGGGTTTTGCGAGAAAGGCCGCGGCCAGCAGGGCGGTGACGCGCGCTAGCCGCCGCCGGTCCAGCGCTTCGTCCTCGACCAAAAACCGGGCCGCGGCGTAGAGCGCGGCCGTCATGAAGAAGACCATCGCCGTATCCGGCATGAACGTACGGCCGTAATAGACGCTGCCCGGCATGACGGCGTAGAGCAGCGCCGCGGCGAGCCCGGCGATCTCGCTTGCGAACAGCCAGCGCGCGAAAAGCGCCAGAACGCCGATGGTGCCGACGCTGAATGCGAGCGTGACGAGCCGGCCGAAGATTTCGTGGATGCCGAATAGTTTATAGAGCGTTGCGGCCAGAAACGGAACGATCTGCAGTTCGAGCTCGACGTAGTTCGGAGGCGGGCCGTCGTAGTTGGTTTGCGGGTCGAGGATGTTATACTGTAGCGTCGCGAAGTTGCGCGCGATCGACGCGGTGTCTCCCTGCCGCCAACCGGGATGGTCGAGGATCGGGTCGTGTATTCCCTTGAGGCGAAGCCCGATCCCAAGCAGCAGAATCGCCGCAAGGCCGGCGCGCATGAGGATCGGCGCGAATCTGCGATCGGTCACCGGACGTGCTTGAAGGTCCAGTATTTGTTGAGAAAAAAGTTCACGAAGATGCTCGAGAGCGTTGCGAGGAACCAGACGGTGTGATGGTGCTGGTGAAGTGGGTGGGAACGGTCTAGTAGATAGAAGACCCCGTCGCTGACCAGCAGCGAGACGAAGGATACGGCGAGAAACTGCGCGCCCTCTTTGGCCGCGTGTCCGGTCGATCGAAACGTCCAGAGCCTGTTGAGGAAGTAGTTGGATACGCCTCCGGCCATGAAGCCGACGGAGTTGTCCAGGAGCAACGGTAAGGCCGTGAGTCGCTGGAGGATCGTGAAGAAGATGAGATTGACGACGAAGCCGGAGGCGCCGACGATGCCGAACTTCACGAACTGGCGAACGCCGCGGCGCCGCGTGAGGCGAGCGAAGGAGTTAGGCAACCCAGTACCAGTTTGCGAAGAGCACGGTAAAAAGCCCTAAGAGCGGAAGGGAGAGCGCGACGATGAGGTTATTCACCGCCGGGCGCCTGCCCCACAGTGCGAGGATCGCGAACATCGGGAAGAGCACGAGCGCGAAGCGCTGCATGCTCATCAGGCTCGAGGTGGACATGGGCACGAGAATGGAGAGCCCCATCCACGCGACGTACGAGGGCCGCAGGCGGTTCCAGCCGGCGATCAGCACGCCGATCATAAGCGCCGTGAAGGCCAGTTCGAGCGACTGGTTCGCGATCGTCTGCGGGTTGACGGCCGTTGCGATCAAGTGAATGGAATTGACGACGCTTGTCCACGGCATCGCGAGATGACGGTGCCAATGCGCCTGCACGTGCGAAAAGTACAGGGGGTCGCCGTTGAGCACCCAGAGATAACCCATATAGACGGCGAGGCCGAGCGGGATCTGCGCCGCGGCGGCGAGTTGCGGTAGGGCGCGGCGCAGAGCGCTGCGATACGCGGCGTACCATTCGATGCAGAAGGGTATGGCGAGCAGCACGCCTTCCGCTCGGGTAAGGGCGGCGAAGAAGCCGATGAAGCCGGCCAGCCACCATTTGCGCTCGCGCATGTAATAGAACGACGCCACGGTGAGCATGAAAAAGAGCGACTCGGTATAGACCGCCGAAAAGAAGATCGCCGTCGGAAAGATCGAGACGTAGAAGATCGCTCGCCGCGCGACCGTACGGTCGAATTCGTGTTCGACGAGCTTGTAGAGGAAGAGCAGCCCGAAGAAGAATGCCGCGTTCGATATGACGAGCCCCGCGACCAAGTGGTTGCCGACGAGCTTGCCCAAGATAGCGATGAGAACCGGGAAGAGCGGGAAGAAAGCCATATCGGTGCCGTGATACCCGACGGTTGCGATCGAGAGGTAGTGTACGGCATCCCATCGTCCCCATACGGCCAGCAACAGGTTGCGCGATTCCTGCACGTGCTGGCCGGCTCGCTGGCCGATGATGACAGCAGCGAGCTCGGCGATGACGATGATGGCGAAGCGGGTCGTCGCAAAATCGACCAGTACGTCCCGCACGGTCTGGTTGAAGCGCGCGGCCACCAAGAGCTTGCAGATCGCGAAGATTCCGATCAGGGCCACGAAGAGGCCGGAGCCGCGCGTCAGCGTCAGCGGCAGGACGAAAGAAAGCCAGAGCAGGACGAACGCGATCCAGGAGACCGCGTCGTATTGGAGCGCTCGATCGAACTTGATCCCGGTACGCCGTGCGAAGTAGGCGCCGTACGAGGTCCACGCCCAGACGGCGAGCAGCGCTCCGATAACCACGAAGGCGGGTAGGCCGACGTCGAGCATCGCGGGCTCGTGGACCGGTATGAGGATCGCATACCACGCAAAGAACCCGAGGCTCGCACCGGCGAGCAGGACGGCCGCGAGCGGCGCCCATCCGGCGGCGAACGCCGAGGCCGCGCCGGCGGCGAGCGGCCGGGAGAGCGAGGGTTGCTGTCGTTGTACGTGCACGAAGAGAGGAGGTTAAGAGGAATCATACCGCTTCCCTTGTAGCCTTGCCTCTATGGCAAGCACGAGTATGCAGCCCCCCGACAGCCCGGTGACGTCGCTGGATTTCGTGAAGGTTACGGAGAACGCCGCGCTCGCGGCCTCTCGCTGGATGGGCCGAGGCGAGCGCGACATCGCCGACGGGGCCGCCGTGGAGCGGATGCGCGAAACGCTCAATGGCATGAATATTGCCGGGCGAATCGTGATCGGCGAGGGCGAACGCGACGAAGCGCCGATGCTCTTCATCGGCGAAGAGCTGGGGCGCGGCGGTTTCGCAGTCGATATCGCGGTCGATCCCGTCGAGGGCACCAACCTCGTGGCCAACGGCTTGCCCAACTCGATCGCGGTGATGGCGATCTCCGAGCGCGGCGGGCTGCTGCACGCTCCCGACTCGTACATGAAGAAGTTGGCGGTCGGCATGAAGGCCGCGCCCTTCGTCCACATCGACGCCGGCGTGCGCGACAATCTCGAGGCGGTCGCCAATGCGCTCGAGAAGCCGCTGAGCGACGTAACCGTCGTCATCCTCGATCGCCCTCGGCACGCGCAGCTCATTGCGGAGGTTCGCGAAGCGGGCGCGCGCATCAAACTGATCTCCGACGGTGACGTCGACGCGTGCATCGCGACCGCCGTTCCGGGTACCGGCATACACGTCGCGATGGGCACCGGCGGGGCGCCGGAGGGCGTGCTGGCCGCCGCGGCCATCAAGTGTTTGGGTGGAAACTTCATGGGGCGCCTCGAGCCGCGCAACCCGGAGGAGGCCGAGCGCGCGAAGGCGATGGGCTTCGGCGACCTCGCGCGCGTGCTCACGATCGACGATCTCGCTAAAGGCGAGAACGTGATCTTCTGCGCGACCGGAATCACGGATGGCGATCTAGTTCGCGGCGTGCGCTTCTTCGGCAACAACGCTCGGACGCACTCGATCGTCATGCACGCGGACGGAACCGTGCGCTTCATCGAGTCGGTGCACCGGCTCGCCGCGCGCCCGCGTAGATGAATCCTATCCGGCACGATCTCGTGGTGGTCGGCGCCGGTTCGGCCGGGTACGCGGCCGCGCGCACGGCCCGCGATCTTGGCGCAGACGTAGCCCTGGTCGACCGTGGACCGCTCGGGGGGCTCTGTATCCTGCGCGGCTGCATGCCCAGCAAGACGCTGCTCGCCTCCAGCGACGCGCTGCAGGATATGCGCGACGCCGCCGAGCTCGGCATCCACGCAGGCGAGATTACGGTGGACTTTCCGCACGTCGCGCGGCGCAAGCGCGAACTCGTCAAGGAGTTCGCCGGCTTTCGCATCGAGGGCATCCGCAACTTTCCGCTATACGAAGGACCGGCGCGCTTCCTCTCGCCCCACGTGCTGCACGTCGGCGACGGCGTGGTTCTCGAGGCGCCGAAGTTTATCGTAGCGACCGGGAGCGTCGTCGCGCCTCCGGCGATCGAGGGCCTCGCTCAAGCGGGCTTCATCGATAGCGACGGTGCGCTCGACGTACGGAGGCTTCCAAAGTCGCTGATCGTCTTGGGCGGCGGCTACATCGGCTGCGAGCTCGGTCAGTTCTTCGCGCGCATGGGAGTGAAGACGACGATCCTGCTGCGCAGCCCCCATCTGCTCTCCGGCGAGGATCACGATATCGGCGATGCGCTCACGGCGTACTTTCGCGAGGAAGGCATCGAGGTGCTGACGGGAACCCGCGTGCTGCGCGCGAGCACGCGCGCCGGCGGGAAAGTCGTGCACGTGCGGACCGGCGACGTCGACGCCGAGATCGATGCCGAGGAGATCCTCTACTGTTTGGGTCGCGTCCCCAACGTTGCCGGCCTCGGCTTGGAGAAAGCCGGCATCGCGTATCACCCGATCGCCGGAATCGAGGTGGACGACACGATGCGCGTCGCCGGCGATCCCAACGTCTTCGCGGTCGGCGACGTAACCGGGAAACATCTGCTAGTGCACGTGGCGATCTACGAAGGCGAGATCGCGGCCCGCAACGCGGTGCTGGGCGGCCCGGAGCGCGCGGTGTACGATCTGCAGAAGACGCATACGATCTTCAGCGAACCGCAGATTGCGGTAGCGGGGATGACGGAGCGCGAGCTGCAGGCGGCCGGGGTCGCGTACGTGAAGGGGCGCTACGCCTTCGCGGAGCACGGCAAGGCGCAATGCCTCGGGAAGACCAAGGGTTTCGTGAAGATGATGGCATCGCCGCTGGACGGACGGATTCTGGGCGCCGCCATCATCGGAGCGTATGGTTCCGATCTCATCCACGAGGTCGTCGTCGCGTTGCACTATGGTGCGACCGTGCAAGAGTTCATGCGAATACCGCATCTGCACCCGACGATGGCCGAGATTTGGACCTACCCCGCAGAAGAGTGCGCGGCGCAGATGCTTGCGCGGACGCCGGTCGAGCTCGAGCCGGGGATCGCACGTAGTGGAACCGCTCGGTAGCGCAGGCTCCGGTGCCTGCCCGTTCGACGTCGCCGTCGTTCAAACCAAGCCGCGCAAGGGACGCTATCGCGAAAACCTCGACGCGTTGTGCGAGGTTTTCGCGCAGATCGGCGAGCGGCCGACCGATCTCGTCGTGTTGCCGGAGGCGGCGCTCACCGGGTATTTCTTGGAAGGCGCGGTCTACGAGCTCGCGCTCGCTGCGGATAATTTCGCGGCGGACCTCGCGCGTGCGTGGTGCGGCGTAAACGGCGGGCGCGCGGTCGATATCGCCTGTGGCTTTTATGAAAACTTCGAGGGAACCTATTACAACAGCGCCGTCTACCTGCGCGTCGAGGGAACGGCTGCGCACGTACTGCACGTGCATCGCAAGCTCTTCCTGCCGACGTACGGCGTATTCGACGAAGAGCGCTTCCTCTCGCGCGGCCGGCGCCTGCAGACTTTTGAAACGCGCTTGGGGCGCACGGCGATGCTTATATGCGAGGATATCTGGCACTCGATCGTACCCACGGTGGCGGCGGTCAAAGGCGCGCGCCTCCTGATCGTGCCGAGTGCGGCACCGGGGCGGGGCGTGGAGTCGGGGGATGAGCTCGCGAGCGTCGTGCGCTGGCGCTCGATCCTTCAATCGACGGCCGCCGAGCACGGCGTCTACATCGTCTACGCGGGGCTCGCCGGGTTCGAGGGCGGCAAGGGAATGACCGGTTCGTCGTGCGTGATCGATCCCTGGGGAGGCATCGTCGTTGCGGCGCCGCTTCTCGGAGCGTTCGTGCTGCGCGCGCAGATCGACCCGCGCGAGATCGATCTGGCACGGGCAACCCTCCCGCTGCTGGGCGATCTGCGCGCGGTCCTACCCGATCTGCTGCTCGACGAAGAGTTGCCGATTCCACGCGGCGGACGCGATGCTGCAGGTCATTGAAGGGCAGGGCCGCGGTGCGGCGCCGCCGCCGCTCAATGCGGCGCTCGCCGCCCGCTGGCTGGAAGCATTTCTGCGCGACGAGATCTGCGAGCGCCGCTCGATCGGGCGCGCCGTCGTCGGGCTCTCCGGCGGAGTCGATTCCGCCGTCACGGCCTTTCTCTGCGCGCGGGCACTAGGCCCGGAGAACGTGCACGCGATCCGCATGCCTTACGCCGCGTCGAGCCCTTCGAGTTTGACCGACGCGCGGTCGGTGGTCGAGGCGCTCGGGATCGCCGAGCGGACCATTGAGATCACCGCTGCGGTCGACGGTTACCTGCAGTTCGAGCCGGATGCCGACGCGCGCCGCCGGGGGAACGTGATGGCGCGCGTGCGGATGCTCGTCCTCTTCGATCAATCGGCGAAGCTCGACGCGCTGCCGGTCGGAACCGGAAACAAGACCGAACGTTTACTCGGATATTTCACGTGGCACGCCGACGATACTCCGCCGGTCAATCCGCTCGGGGACCTGTTCAAGACGCAAGTATGGGAGCTTGCCCGGTATCTCGGCGTTCCCCAAGCGCTCGTCGATAAAGCGCCCAGTGCCGATCTCGAAGCGGATCAAACCGACGAGGGCGATCTGGGCATCACCTACGCGCGTGCCGACGCGATTCTCGCCCAGTTGCTCGTCGGTTACTCGGACGCGCAGTTGATCGAGCGCGGCTTTGCAGCCGACGACGTGCGCCTGGTGCGCCGGCGAGTCGAGGGGACCCACTGGAAGCGCCACTTACCGACGACGGCGATGCTCACGAACACGGCGATCAATGAGTTCTACCTGCGGCCGGTGGATTTCTGAATGAGTAGAGCGTTCTTTCCGGTGAGCCTCAACCTGACCGGGCGCACGTGCGTGGTGATCGGAGCGGCCGGCGATCGTGAGGCGATCGAAAAGGAAGCCGCGTTGCGCGAGGCCGGCGCGACCGTGCGCTGGATACGGGATGTCGCAGATCTGCGCGACGAAGACGTGAGCGATGCATTTTTCGTGATATCGACGCCGCAAGACGCGCAGCTTTCGGCGCGCTTGCGCCGCCTCGCCGACGAACGCGGGTTTCTCCTCTGCTGCATCGATCAGCCGGCATACGGGTTCGTCTCCATGGCCGCGATCGCAAAGGCCGGGCCGGTTCGTATTGCGATCTCGACCGCTGGTCTCGCGCCGCGCGTCGGCAAGGTGCTGAAGGTCGCGCTGCAGCGCGTCATGGATGCGAAATTCGAGCGCTTCGTCGAGTGCCTGGCGACGCAGCGCGCCCGCGTTCGCCGCCGCCATCCGGCGCCCGAGGAGTCGAGCGTGCGCCGCCGGGCGATGATCGATGCGGCCGACGGATTCGAGATGGAGGCCACGGTTGGCTATCCGCGCTGGTTCGAAGACGAATTGCGCGGGCTGCTGCCGCACGCTGCGGAGAAGCCGTAATGCCGTCGGTCGAGATCCTGGCCGTCGGCACCGAGCTGCTGCTCGGCCAGCTCCTCGATACCAATACCGCGTATGTCGCCGAACGCATGGCCGCCTGCGGAATCGACGTCTACGGCACGCGCGCCGTGGGCGACAACCGCCCGCGCATCGCGGCGGCTATCGCCGCGGCGCTCGAGCATGCGGACGGCGTGATAACGACGGGCGGCCTCGGACCGACCGTCGACGACCTGACGAAGGAGAGCGTCTGCGACGTGCTGGGCCTGCGCGCGGAACTGCACGAGCCGTCGCTGCGGGCGATCGAAGCGCTTTTCGAGCAACTGCGCCGGCCGATGCGCGAGAACAACCGAAAGCAAGCGATGCTGCCTCGTGGGGCTTACATACTGGAGAACCCCAACGGAACGGCTGCGGGCTTCGTCGCCTCACGCGCCGATGGGAAGTTCGTCGCCTGCATGCCGGGCGTGCCGCACGAGATGAAACCGATGCTGGCCGATCGGCTGCTGCCGTGGCTGCGCGAGCGCTTCGGCATGCGCGACGCGATCCATACCTGCGTGCTTCACACGATCAACATCTCGGAATCGGAGATCGACCACCGCATCGACGATCTCTTTCGGGCGCTCGAGAACCCAAAGATCGCGGTGCTCGCGCACACCGGCCGGTGCGACGTCAAGATCATGGCAAAGGCGCCGTCGCGCGCGGCCGCCGAGGCGCTCATCGAGCCCGTGCGGCGCGAGCTCGGCGAACGCTTGGCCGGCCACATCTATGGCGCCGGCGAAGAGACGCTCGCCGGAGCGGTCCACGGGTTGCTGCAAGCGCGCGGGCAGCGGCTCGCGGTCGCGGAGTCGTGTACGGGCGGCCGTATCTGCGCGGCGCTCACGGCGGTTCCCGGATCCTCGGCAAGTTTCGCCGGGGGAGTCGTCGCCTATGAAAACTCGGTAAAGGCGACGGTGCTCGGTGTCGACGAACGGAATATCGAGAGGCACGGGGCGGTGAGCGCGGAGGTTGCGGCCGAGATGGCGCTCGGCGTGCGCCGCCGTCTGGGTGCAGATCTCGGCCTCGCCTCGACCGGGATCGCAGGTCCGGGGGGTGGCGTACCCGGAAAGCCCGTAGGCCTGGTCTTCGTGGGGCTGGCCGGCACCGACGGGCGGGCGCGGACGTTTCAGATAGACGTGCGCGGGCAGCGTGAGGTCGTTCAGGATCGAGCTACGACCTTCGCACTCGGAGTGCTGTGGAAACAGCTGAGGGATTGGGAACAAAACGCTTGCCCGCCAACGTAACTAACGTAACTACCGAAGGCCCGGAGTGCCAGGCAACTATGAGGTGCGCAGTCGTGAAACCGATCGTTCGAATGAAGGCCCTGGCCGTGATGGCGACGCTGGCGCTGGCTGCCTGCGGCGGTGGCGGGGGAGGGAGCTCTCCGGTGCCGACGCCGATGCCAACGCAGCCGCCGCCGCCGCCGGCTGCCGGGTGCCCGAGCAGCGGCGCCACCCCGATGTCTTTCGCATCCCGTAGCGCCGCCGGCAGCGCGGGCGCGCGGCGGGCGCCCGGAGCGGCCGCGCGCCTCGGGTACGTTCCGGATATGCTTGCCGTGAGCTCGGCGCAGTCGTCCCTCACCGGCGCCAGAAGCGTTGAATCCGCGGCGAACGTACGGGTCGTGCGCGAGCTGCGCTTCACGCACCTCGGCACCGTGACCCAGATCCTTCACGTCGCCCCTGGGCAGCTCGCCGCGATGATGGCTCGCCTAACGGCGGCGCCCGGCGTCCGCAGCGTCTCGCGGATCTCGTACCGGCAGGCGCTTTCAACGACGGCGCTCGTGCCGAACGATCCATACTACGACGGTTTCCCGCCGACCACGGGACCGTACTACGAGGCGGCGGGGATTCCCGGCCAATGGGATATGCACGTGATCGGCCTCGGGCAAGCCTGGGGGTACAGCCAGGCGAACACGACCGGCAAGATCTATCCCGGCGCGATCAAAGGGCCGCCGATCGCGATCGTGGACACCGGGGCGGATCTCACGCAACCGGAACTCGGTAGCGGTAAGGTCGTCTACACGCAATGCTACATCACCCTCAACGGCGTCGCGACCCAGAGCCAGTACGTCACCGATTACGACGGTCACGGCACCAACGTCGCGGGCATCGCGGCCGCCGGCACGGATAACGCGCTCGGCTTCGCGGGCGCAGGCTACAACACGCCGCTGATGATCTACCGCATCTTCCCGACTCCCCCGACGGGCGGCTGCGCGCCGGGCTCGACCAACACCCAATGCCAGGCGAACACCGCGGACGAGGCCAGCGCCATCACCAATGCGGTGGCGAACGGCGCGGGGGTTATCAACCTGAGCCTGGGATCTCCACCGAACTCAGGGCAGACCTGCGCGCAGACCGATCCGACGGAATCGAATGCGATCGAGAACGCGATCGCGGCGGGAGTCGTCGTGGTCGCAGCGGCGGGCAACGAAACCAGCAGCACGCTCGACTGTCCGGCGGGGAACATCGGCGTGATCGCGGTCGGCGCCTCGGCGCTCAACGACGCAACAGCGCCTACTACGGAGGACGTCGCCTCGTACTCGAACTACGACGCATCGAATCCACAGTGGGGGCTCGTCGCCCCGGGCGGCGACCCGTCGAGCAATACGGACATCGACGACCTCCATTGGATCGAGAACATCGATTCGAGTTTGGATTCGAGCGCGAACTGCACCGGCGACTACCCATCCGGTACGGGAACGCCCGACTGCCGCGTCTTGATCGCGGGAACGTCGCAGGCTGCGCCCCACGTCGCAGGTGCGGCGGCGTTACTCCTAGGTGTTGGCGTGCCGGCGGCGCAGGTATTCTCGGATCTCTGCTCGACCGCCGACAACATCAACGATCCAAAACAGGGCTGTGGAAGACTGGACGTCTACCACGCGCTCGCGAAGGCGGTGGGTGACCCGAGCCCGTAGATCTGCAGCACAGCCGCTTGTGCCGTTTGAATTGACCGGCGAGTACCGACTGCTCGCCGAAGCGATTCCGCAGATCGTCTGGAGCGCAACCGTGCGCGGCCGGGCCGCCTACTTCAATACGCGCTGGTTCGAGTATACGGGCATGACGCTCGAGCGGTGCCTCGGAGACGGCTGGCAGGCTGCGGTGCATCCCGACGATCTCCCGCCGATGCTTGCCAAGCGTCGGGAGACGCTCGCCTCGGGGGATCTTTTTGACGCCGAGTTCCGCATCCGGCGGTACGACGGGGCCTATCGCTGGTTCTTAGCTCGCGCCGTTCCGTTGCGGTCGACCGATGGGCGCATCGTCAAATGGTTCGGGACGTGCACCGACATTCACGATCAGAAGCGCGCCGAAGATATACTGCGGATTCTAGCGCAGCTCGGGCGATCGCTCGGGGAATCGCTTGACCCGAGCCTCCTCATGCACAATCTCGCCCACGCCGTCGTGCCGGCACTCGCCGACTACTGCCAAGTCGTCGCCGTCGAGGGCGAGGTGCTGCGGCCGCTTGCGATCGCGCATGCGCGGCCCTCCCATGCCGATCTCCTGCGCCGGATTCACGAACGCTTTCCGCTGCGTACAACCGATCCGGCCGTCGCAGCGATGCTGCGCGCCGGCGAGCCCGTCTTCATGCCGGAGGTGACCGACGCGATGCTGCTCGCTTCGGCTCCGAACCCGGAACATTACGAGCTGTTGCGCGCGTTGGGCCTGCGCTCGGCGCTGGTGGTTCCGCTGCGCGCGCACGGGCGCAGCATCGGCGCCATCAGTTTCGGTTGCGTCTCGCGGAATCGGCGGTTGCATCAGAGTGAGTTGCCGCTGTACGCCGAGATCGCGCATCGCGCGGCAGCGGCGCTCGAAAACGCACTGCGGTATCAGCGCGAGCACCACGTAGCGAAGACGCTTCAAGAGGCGATTCTACCGCGCGATCTGCCGGTGAGCGAGGGCACCGTCTTTACGTCGGCGTACGTGCCTGCCGCCGTCGGCGTTCACGTCGGCGGCGATTGGTACGACGCGTTCGCGCTTCCCGACGGACGGGTCGCGCTCTCTATCGGCGACGTCGTCGGGCACGGCTTGGATGCGGCGATCGTGATGGGCGAGATTCGCCAGGCGCTACGCTCCGCGGCGATCGACGGCCGCGATCCCTCAGCTGCATTGGAGCATGCCGACCGGCTGCTGCGCATGCAGCGCCCGGAGTGGATTGCAACCGCCGGTTGCGGCATCTACGATCCACGAACCCGCACGATCGCATACAGCACGGCGGGCCATCCGGCGCCGCTCGTCTGCCTGCCCACCGGGGAGATTCGCAGCCTGGACGCCGAGGGTCTTCCGCTCGGCATGCGGCATGAGTCCCCCGGTACGGCATGCACGTCGCTGCTGCCGCCGGGCTCGCTCACGGTCTTTTACACCGACGGTTTGACGGAGTTCGATCGCGACGCTTTGGAGGGCGAACGCGCGCTGCGAGAAGCGATGCGAGCGGAGGTACGAGAGCCGTCGCCCAATCCGGCGCTCGCGATCTATCGCCGGGTCGTCGTCAACCCGACCCACACCGACGACACGGCGATCCTAGCCCTGCGCGTCAGCGCTATCTTCACCTCGGGCTAAACGCCGTAGCCGACCGCCGCCAGCGTGCGCTGGGTCTGTACACCTTCGGAGAAGGCCGGCAACGCGCTCGCACCGGTCCGAATCTGCAAGATCCATTCGTCGTAGAGCTGCATGAGCAACGGCACGTTGCCGCCGAGCGATGCAAAACGCGCGTAGGGCGACGAGGTGCATTCGAGTTCAGACGTCTCGCCTTGGTCGACGGCGAAGAGGCGCATCTCGTCCAAACTCGTCCCGCTCGCGATGGCCGTGCGGTTCTCCGCGTGCGCGCCGAGCGTAAGGGAATCGACCGCCGTCGTTGCATCGACGGTGATGCGCGCGATCAGGCCCTCACCGTAATCCAGGAGTGCGAAAGAACCATCGTCCACATCGGTCGTGAAGGCGCCTCCGGGGCCATGCCGGACCGGATTCGCCGTGCGGAGGTATCCGGTGCTGCGCAGCGGAGCCCGGCCGGCCCACCAATTCGCCGTGTCGACGAGGTGCGAGAGCAGCGCACCGGCGACGCCGCCGCCGGTCGCTTTCCGAAAGATCCAGCCGTTCTCGCGTTCGTGGGAGGCGCGGCGCATGCCGCTCAACTGCGTGAGTTCCAACTCGCGCAGCGGATCCAGGTGGCCGTTTACGATGAGCTCCTTGATCGCCGCGCGCTGCGGTACCCAGCGGAACTCGTGCGCGATGCCGCAAGCCGTTCCGGCCCCGCGCGAGGCTGCCAGCATCGCCTCGGCTTGCGCGACGTCGAGGGCGAAGGGCTTCTCGCACAGGACGTGCTTGCCGGCTGCCAGGGCGGCTAGGACGTCGTCGTAATGCGCGAACGGCGGCGAGGCCACGATAACGGCGTCGAGTTCGCAGCCCGCGACCATCTCGGCGCAGCTGCGGAACGCATTTGGGATGCGGCCTTCCCGCGCGACCGCCGCGGCCCGGTTGGGCGAGGCCAGCGCCACCGGTTTCAAACCGGGGTGCGCCGCGACGGCCGGCAAGTGCGCCACCACGCCGAAGCCCGATCCGACGATACCTACTCTCAGCACGCGCGTCATCCTAATCGCCTCCTTCTGTTATCCTGAGCCTGTCGAAGGGCGTTGCCTCAATGCAATCGGCCAGGATCTCGATTGCGCGGAAGAGCTGCCGTTGCGTTATGACGAGCGGCGGCGTGATCGAGAGGACGTTACCATCGGGGCCGGCCTGCAGCACGATGACGCCTGCCTTGAGCGCCGCCTTCACGACGCGTTCGGCGGATGCGCCGTCGCGCAGCTCGACGCCCCACATCAAGCCGCGCCCACGCACGCCGGTGACGTGGCCGCTCGCGCGCAATGCGTCGAGGCGCGAGGCGAGAGCCAATCCCAGTCGGCTCGCGCGTGCCGGGAGATCGAGCCGTTGGATCTCGGCGATGTTGGCGAGCGCGGCGGCGCAGCCCATCGGGTTCCCGAGATACGTAGAGGTGTGCAATGCCTCGCCGCGCGATACCGGCCATGCATCCATGATCTGGGGTTTGGCGATCGTCGCAGAGATGGGGAAGCCGTTGGCCATCGCCTTGCCGGCGCAGAGAATGTCCGGGACAACGCCCTCGTGCTGCGCTGCGAACATCGTGCCCGTGCGGCCGAAACCGGTGTAGATCTCGTCGAAGATCAAGAGGATGCGCATCTCGTCGCAGAGCGCGCGCAGACCGGCGAGATAGCCCTTCGGCGGAACGATGCAGCCGCCTCGGCCCAGCAGCGGCTCGACGACGACTGCCGCGAGGTCGTCGCGGCCGCGCAGCGCGCTGCGCGTCTGGTCAAGTGCCGCGGCTGCGCCTTCGTCGAGTGCGGCGGTTGCGCGCGGATAGGCAAGTTGCAACGCCCGATTGCGCAAAGCGCCCGCGAACGGCGCGCGAAACTTCTCGATGCCGGCGATTTCGAGGGTTCCGAACGAGAGCCCGTGGTACGCGCCGCCGAACGCGGCGAACGACGGCTTTCCCGTGGCGAGCATCGCCGTCTTGAGCGCGGCCTCGACCGCTTCGGAACCCGAGGAAGCGAGAAACGTCTTCGTGAGGCCGGGGGGCGCGATCGTGGCGAGCGTTTCGAGCAACTTCACCTTGACTTCGGTTGGGTGCACGTCGCCCATCGCGTGCATCAAACGCCGAGCCTGATCGTGGATCGCGGAGGCGACGCGCGCGTTGCTGTGGCCGGTATTGGCTACGCCGAATGCGGCCGTGAGGTCGATGTAGCGATTGCCGTCTACATCGGTGACGGTCGCGCCCTGCGCCGACTCCCAAAAGACGGGCGTGTCGCGATCCACGTATGTGACGTTGTGCGATTCGTAGCGGCGCAGAGCCGGCATCAGCGCGTTGGTTCGCGCGCCGGGTACGGTGGTGCGGAGGTGCTCGAACGCGTCGTCGTTCACAGTTCGTTGTCGATCCATCGGACGAACTCGACAACACGCGGGCGCCCCCCGTGGTTGCCGCCGATCGGAGGACGTTGAAGTTCGCCGAAACGCGTCAAGCGGACGGCGCCCGCATCGCTTGCCAGACGCACGAGATCCGGGCGCGCCTCGGAGAGTGCAAACCCTTCGAGCTCGAGGCCGTGCCGCCGCAGGTACTCCAGCGCTTCGGCCGGGCCCTCGACCGGGATCACGCCGAGCGTGCGCGGGATGAAGAGCGGCGGCGCCTCCCGGAGGGGATCGAAGAGGATGGCGTAATCGACGGCGTCGTTCGCGAACGCCGCGCCCGTACCGGCCGCCGCGCGAAACTCCGCGAGATCGCGCGCGGCGCCGCGAGCGGCCAGAATTGCGGGATCGGTTTGCGCGGCTGGAAACTCGAGCGTCGCGCACCGGGCCGCGCGCCCGAGCATGGCCGCGAACTCGAACGGTGATATCCCTCCGCCGCGTTCGGCAAAGAGCGCGTGCAGGGAGAGGCATCCCTCCGAATCGTAGAGCACGAGATCGCGGGCCGCACCGGCGGCGATGGCCTCCGCCCGCAGTTCGTCGCTCAGCGTCTCCACGCAGACGTATCCCGCGCTCGCGCGGCTGCCGTAGCCGACGAACCGCGCCTGCGGTGCGCAGGCGTTGCGAACGGTCGCGAGCGTTTCGGTCCGGCCGAACGCCACGACCGCGTCAAAGCTCGCGAGATCCTGCGCGGACGCTTCGACGGAACTCCAAGGCCGAGCGCGCGCGGCTCCGGCAAGTTGAGGGAGTTCGGCGGCGAGCGTTCGGAAGAACGCCGCGGCGAGCCCGTCCTCGCGGTCCTTTACTTCGACCTCGCACTTGGCGCAGAGCGCGAATGCCGCTGCCGGAAGTGCTACGCCGATCGTCGTCCGCGACGCGATCACGCAGACGCGGCCGATCGGAGCGGCCCATGCCGCCGGCCGCCCCTCGCGGCGCACGAAACCGTCCAACGCTTCGACGCAGCCCAGTTCGCCCGCGATCGCCGAGAGCAACGCCGCCTCGGTCATCGGTGCGAAGAGGGCGTCGAATGCGTACTCGACGGCCGAACGCGCGTAGCCCGTGCGCGCCGCAACCGCCGCAGCGAGCTGCGCGTGCGGTGCGAAATCGGCGTCGCGCCAGCGGCGCGCGGCAGCGGCGATCGCGCGCACGATGGTGCGGGCGGGCAGCGCGCGCAGCGTCACGCGCCGTCGCCGGCCGCGAGGAGCGCTTCGGCGTCGAGCGAGCAGCCGCGCAGTTGCGCGCCGCGCTCCCGTCCGAGCAGCACGATGCCTCCGTCGGCTTCGACGCCCAGATCCTCCGTCGCGACGGCTACGCACGAGGAGCGGTTGGCGAGATCGACGTGTACGAGGGCGCCCACCGTGCCGCGCGGCAGGCGCCGGCCATCCGGCCCGACGACGCGCGAGCGCAGCCACGGTGCCGCCGCCTTGACGCGTCCACCCGGCCCGCCCGGGTCGCGATCGTAATATTGGCTCGTGAGCTCGGTCATGCCGTATTCGGCGACGACGCGATCCTCGGAGATGCCGAAAGATGCGGCGAGCCTCCGGTAGAACTCGCCGCGTTCTACGAAGCGCGCGCGGCCTTTGAAACTGCCGGTCTCCATGATGCGCGATCCGGCCGGCAAGCGGAAGACGCGATCGCGCCGCTCGAGATCGTCGAGCAGCCGCACGAGCGCGAATGCGGTCCCGGCGATGCAGGCCGGCTGCTCGCGCTCGATGGCGTCGGCGATATCGGCGACGAACGCATCGGCGAAGAGGCGGTCGCCGCGCAGGTACCAGCCCGTCTCGCCGTCGCCACGGCCGGCTGCGACCCGCGCCATCATATAGCCGAGGGAACTCTCCGGGCGGTCGTGGGGGTTGGGGACGAGGTTGAAGTAACGCAAGCGCGCGGCGTCGGGCAGCATGAAGCGGTCGAAGCCCGCCAGCAGTGCGGCGTCGTAGAGATCGCGCTTTTCCATGTAATGGCGGCCGCCGGTGCCGCTCGTCGTGCCCGAGGTTTCGAAGGCGAGCGCGGCAGCGGCCGGATCGAAGGTGCAGAGGGCCGCTTCTTTATAAGCGGCGGCCGGCACGGCCGGGATCGCCTCCCACGTTGCCGGCAGCGATCGGCCGCTGACGCCTAGGCTCGCACAGTAGCGCGCGTACGGCAGATTGTAGCGCAATTGGTACGCGAGGATGCGCAGCGCGAGATCGTCGAACTCTGCGTCGGCGAGCTGCCGCCCGCGTACGTGCCAGGCGCCGATCGCCTGCAGGATCTCCGCGTCGAGTTCTGCCGTGTCGCGGCTATAGGAGCCGGGCATTCACAGATTCCGGCGGCGACTGGTGATCGAGCCGCTGTTGAGGCCGCTCGTGGAGAGGCCGCCGTCCAAGCGCGCGGACTCCACTTTCAAACAGCGATCAACGACGACGGCGAGACCGGCCTCGTCCGCGAGGCGGATCGCGTCGTCGTTGATGACACCGTATTGAAACCAGATCGCTTTGGCACCGGCCGCGATCGCCTCTTTCACGACGTCGACGACTTCGCTCGGCTTGCGAAAGACGTCGACGATATCGGGAGCGCCGCGCTGCGCGGCGTATGCGGTGAGCGACGGGAAGGCCTTCACGCCGTCGATCTGCGCGATCGTTGGATTGATCGGCGTTACGTCGTAGCGGCCTTTGGTGCGAAGGTAACTGAAGACGGTGTAACTCGGGCGCAATTCGTTGGCCGACGCGCCGACCACGGCGACGCTCTGGGCGGCTTCGAGCAGCGCGCGCAGCTGCGAGGCGGTATCGAGAATCACCGTAGCGCCCGCTCGAGATCCCAGATCAGGTCCTCGACGTCTTCGAGACCGACCGAGAGGCGAATTGATTCCGGTGCGACGCCCGCCTTGAGCATCTCCTCGTCGCTGAGCTGCGCGTGGGTGGTGGACGCGGGATGAATCACCAGACTCTTCGTATCGCCAACGTTCGCGACGTGGCTCCAGAGATCCAGCGCGTCGATGAATCGCCGGCCCGCGGCGCGGCCGCCGCGGATGCCGAAGGTGAAGATCGAACCTGTACCGTGCGGGAGGTACTTTTCGGCCAGCGCGCGTTGCGGGTTGTCCTCGAAGCCCGGATAACGGACCCACTCGACTTCAGCGCGCGCGTTCAGGAATCGTGCAACCTCGCGGGCGTTGCGAGCGTGCGCCTGCATGCGAACCGGCAGCGTCTCGAGGCCAAGCAGCAGCAGCCACGCGTCCATCGGCGAGAGTACCGCACCGACGTCGCGCAGAACTTCGGCGCGCGCCCGCATGAGGAACGCATACTCGCCGAACGTCTCGGTGAAGACCTTGCCGTGATAACCGGGGCTCGCCTCCGAGAGCATCGGAAAGCGACCGTTTCCCCATGGGAACGTGCCGGACTCGACGAGCACGCCACCGACGAGCGTGCCGTGACCCGACAAGAACTTGGTTGCCGAGTGTACCACGAGGTCTGCGCCGTGCTCGATCGGGCGGCAGAGATACGGGGATGCAAAGGTGTTGTCGATCGCCAGCGGCACCCCGGCGTCGTGCGCGATCTGGGCGAGGCGCTCGAGATCGGCGATCGTGCCGGACGGGTTGCCGATGGTCTCGGCGAAGAGCATCTTCGTCCGCGGTCCGATGGCCGCCCGTATGGCG
The DNA here is from genome assembly GCA_021790935.1 of bacterium. GTDB lineage: Bacteria > Vulcanimicrobiota > Vulcanimicrobiia > Vulcanimicrobiales > Vulcanimicrobiaceae > JAJYFL01. Next base: position 21,850 of record JAJYFL010000015.1, on the reverse strand, counting down.
TCGTGATCGTCGACGGGTACGAAGGTCACGTCGATGCCCAATCGCCTGAGGGTGACGCCGAACTGCGTGACGGTTCCGCCGTAGACGTTCTCCGAGCTCACGATATGGTCTCCGGACTGCGCCAGCGAGAGCACGAGGCAGAGCTGGGCTGCGAGTCCGCTCGCGAACGCAACGGCGCCGAGGCCGCCTTCGAGGCTTGCGATCCGTTCCTCGAAGGCCGCAACCGTGGGGTTGCTGATGCGGCTGTAGATGTGCCCGTAGCCGCGTAGTTGGAAGAGCTCCGCCGCCTGATCCGTCGATCCGAAGACGTATGCTGCGGTCTGATAGATCGGCGCGGCGCGCGAACCGGTCTGTGGGTCCGGCGGGGTTCCCGCATGAATTGCGCGCGTCGAGAAGCCAAATTGGCGATCGGGCATGATGCGGTGAGGGTTCGCCGCCGGCGCCGGTTTCCAGCCTGGGCTACGGCTCGGGGGAGTGTGCCCGCGGCGCGCGTAAGTCTATGGCTACCGCCGCAACGGAAAGGACGATGCCGCAGCATGGGCATGACGCTCACCGAAAAGATCTTGGCTCGCCACGCGGGACTCGAACGGGTCGAGCCCGGGCAGATCATCAACGCGCGGGTAGACCTCGTTCTTGCCAACGAGCTATCCGCCGCCGTGAGCATCGGCGTGATGCGTTCGATCGCGGGTGCCGACCGCGTCTTCGACCCAGAGAAGATCGCGCTCGTCGAAGATCACTTCGTACCGGCGAAGGACGCGCAATCGGCCAATCTCGCGAAGATGATGAAAGATTTCGCTCGCGAGCAGAACGTCAAGCACTTTTACGATGTCGGCCGCGGCGGCATCGAACACGTCGTGCTCCCCGAGGAGGGTTTGATTGCGCCGGGCGAGGCGATCGTCGGCGGCGACTCGCACACCTGCACCTTCGGGGCCCTCGGAGCCTTTGCGACCGGGATGGGGTCGACGGATATCGCCGCGGCCTTCATTCTCGGCGAGGTGTGGCTGCGCGTTCCGCCCACGATCAAGATCGTCTACCGCGGTAAGCTGCGCGAGATGGTCTTCGCCAAGGATCTGATGCTGCAGACGATCGGAATGCTCGGCATCGACGGCGCGACGTACTGTGCGATCGAGTTTCACGGACCGACCGTGGACGAGCTCTCGATCACCGGGCGCATCACCATGGCGAACATGGCGATCGAAGCCGGTGCCAAGAACGGCATCTTCCACGCCGACGCAAAGACGATCGCATACGTACGCGAACGTACGAGCCGTGAGTTCGTGGTCGAGCGGGCCGACGGCGACGCGGCCTATCAGCGTGTCGTCGAGATCGACGTCGACCGCCTGGAACCGCAGATTGCGTGCCCGCATACGCCCGACAACGTGCGTTCGGTTACGGAGGTCACGCGCGAAGATATTCCGCTCGATCAGGTTTTTATAGGCTCGTGCACCAACGGCTACATCGAGGATCTTCGCGTCGTTGCGGCGATGCTTGCGGGCAAAAAGATCGCGTCGAACCTTCGCGTGATCGTGAATCCCGGTTCGCAAGCCGTGTGGATGCAAGCGGCGGAGGAGGGCATCCTTACGACGCTGGCAGGCGCAGGCTGCGCCGTCAACACCCCGGGTTGCGGTGCGTGCTTCGGCGGCCACATGGGGACGCTCGGCGACGGCGAGCGCTGCCTCTCGACGACCAACCGCAATTACGTCGGCCGCATGGGGTCGCCGAAGGCCGAGGTCTACCTCGGTTCGCCTGCGACGTGCGCGGCATCGGCGCTGACCGGGAAGATTACCGATCCGCGCATCGTCAGCGCAGTGGGAGTGTAAGAAGAAGATGGAACGCCGGCTCCGCGGCTTCGCGCATAAATACGGAAAGAACGTCGATACGGACGTCATCATTCCCGGAAAGTACTGCAACCTCGTCGATCCGGCCGAACTCGGCAAGCACGCGCTCGAAGGACTCGATCCGGAGTACGCGGTGAGGATGAAGCCCGGCGACATCGTGGTCGCCGATACGAACTTCGGCTGCGGCTCGAGCCGCGAAGTGGCGCCGATCGCGCTCAAGGGTGCGGGTACGGCCGCGGTTATCGCCAAGAGTTTTGCGCGAATCTTCTATCGCAATGCCCTGAACATCGGCTTGCCGATCTTCGAATCGGTCGAAGCGGTCGATGGCATCGAAACGGGTGACGAACTGGAGGTCGACTCGACGGCCGGCACGGTGCGCAACCTCAGCAAAGGCACGAGCTATAAGGCCGTCGCGTTCCCGCCCTTCATGCAGTCGCTGATCGAGGCCGGCGGCTTGAAGCCGTACGTGGAGCGGAGGCTCGCAGAGAAGAAGAGCGGCTAGCGGTCTAGCAGGTTTCTCCGCAACCTACTACGGCCCCATCCCCGTGCCCGGGGCGATGTTGTCGAGCCACTTGTACTTCGGCCGATAGGCCGCGGTAAAGACGATCTGGTTCTTGGGCGTATCCATCATGCCCAGCATATCCGTCGTTCCGTCGACGGCGGCGGTAAAGGTTACGGTCGTGCCGTCGGGTTTGGAGACGACGATTCGCACGTTCTTCCCGTCGACGCTGCCGGCTAACGGATAGTGCTTGCCGTTGGTGTCGAGATACTCACCGATCAAGGCCGTACCCGTCTGGGTCAACTTGAAATGCGTGTAGACCGTGTGTCCGCCGTCGGGCTGGATCTGGACCTCCCACACGCCGGTAATGCCCACGCGGTTCTTGTCGGTTTCGCTTTCGACCGGCGGCGCGGGCGTCGGGGAGCCGGTTGGATGGAGCGAAGGCGTGGCCGTCGGGAGCGCGTGCGGCAGTATGGCTTGCGGGGGTGGCGGCGTAGCCTGAGCCAGGGCCTGGGCCCGCGGCGCGGCTGCGGCAAAGACGGCGCAGAGCGCGGCCAGGGCAACGAAAGAGAGCGGACGGTTCGCGGTGATGGTACTACTCCTCATGCAGGGGTGAGTTCGGGGACGGGGCTGCCTCTTTCGATGCCGTGCCGGCATCTACCGTCCGGGGGCTCGGAGAGGCGGACGCCGGGGGCACCTCGCTGGGCTTGCGCCGCGGCTCGTTGATCGGCAGGCGGACCGTACCGCGCGTAAGGGTGGAGACCCCGGCCGCGCTCTCGATCCCGAGCACGTCGGAGCGCAGCACGCGCGTTAGGCGATCGCCTCCCGGGCAGGAGAGGTCCGGCGAAGTCCATTCATGCCACAGCACGGTGGTCGTGCTGCCGAAGGAGGCGCTCTTCATGCATGGCGTCCCGGTCGCGTGACCATCACGTGCGGCCTGTACGTCGGCGAAGAAGCGCTCTACGAGCTCGGTTCCGGCACGCGCCGTTCGCGGGCGACCGACGGGCGCGCCGTCTCGACCTGTGGCACTCGCCCAGACCTGGCCATCGGACCATACTTTCACCGTATACCCGAGAAAGTTGGTCGAGCCGCTATTGCGGATGACCGCACCGTCGCGCGTGAATCTGCGCTCGGAAGCGTGAGCGCCGCCCGCGGGTACCGCGGCGGCGATGAATGCGGCCAGCAAGGCGAGTCTCATCATAGTCTTCATCCCTCCTTAAACGGGAAGGCGCACGGTTTTGTTGCAGCGGTGCGGCTGGGGCCCGCATGGAAGCGAATGGAAATGCACTGGGGCCGAAGGCCGGGGGCCCCGGCGGCTTTGCCGACGGGGGGCGCGGAGCGCGCAGCGCGGATGCGCCATTTTCACTTTAGCAGTAGAGAGGCAGTTCGCCGCGCGCGGCCAGCAGCGCGACTTCAACGCGCGAGCGCAGCTGGCACTTGCCGAGGATACTGGAGACGTGCGTGCTAACCGTCTTGGCGGAGAGGCCGAGTTCGGCTGCGATCTCGCGATTGGTCAAGCCGGCGGCGATGCGCAGTGCGATCTCCAACTCGCGCGGCGTCAGCGAAGATGCCGCGCGGCCGATTCGGATCGCCTCCCCGGCAGCCGCACGGGCGCGTTCGGCCATCGTCTGCGAACCGATCGAGGCAAAGGCGGTCGCAATCTCGCTGCAGAGTTTGGTGCTGCGCAGGACTTTGGCCGCCTCGAGCCGGTCGAGCGCGCGTAGGAACGGGTCCGCGATGCCGGTGCATGCTTCGAGCAGCCGGCGCGCGTTGGCTGCGCTCGGGCGCTGCGTGAGTGCCGCGTAGGCCGATGCCAGCGCGATGGCGTTCGCGACGATCGGATGGAAGCCGCGGAAGGGCTCGAGGTGCGCGGGGTCGGGCGGATCGGAGCGGCGCACGAATGCGATGCGCGCGTAGGCCGCCAGCGCTTCGGCCTGGGCCAGCACCGCGTTAGCGCCGTCGCGCCGAACTTCCCCGACGGCGGCCAGCACGGCCGCGGCCCGGTCGTAGTCGCCCTGCAGTTCGAGATACAGGCCGCGCAAACGCAGGATCTGCAGCCGTACGAAATCGCGCGTGGGATTGGCCAGCGCTTCGTCCAAGACGCGGCGGGCCTCTTCGAACCGATCGGTGTAGAGGAACGCGGAGGCGCGTGGAACCGCGACCGTCGCGTGTTGCGCCGGAGCGAGGTGCTCGAATCGTATGGCTGCGCTCGCAAGTCGCGCGAGCGCGCGCTCGGGGCGGCCGGCGAAAAGCTCGGTACCGGCAAGGTTTACGAGGACGATGGCATCCCAATGGCGGCGCTTGGGTCCCGGGAAGTTCAGCGCATACTCGCCCCAGTAGATCATCTCGTCGTAGTGGCCCGCCGCCTCCAGATCGTACATCAGCATGCAGCAGCCGTAGCCGACCAGGTCCGGGGAGCCGGCCTCGGCGGCCCTCAAAATCGTTCGTTCCATGAGCTCGATACCGGCACTGGAGGCGCCGGACCTCACGAGCACGTGCCCGTAATTCAAATGAATCAGGGTCTCGGTGCGGGGGGAGGGTGCGTCGCGCAGGCACTTCAGAGCGCTCTCGAGCGCGAGCTTGGCAGCTTCGAATTCGGCGGCAGCGTAATGGAACCGCGCGATGACGTTATAGTACGGCGCGAGGCCCGCGATGGCTTGCTCGCTGCAGAGTTCGATGAAGGCCACGAGCTCGGCTCGTTCGCGTCCGTCGAGCGCATCGAGCGGGTGCGTGTAGTAGGCTGCTTCGCACCGCACGCGCAGCGAGAGCGGCAGCGATCCCAAGAGGCGGTCGAGTTCGGCGCGCGGCAGCAGGTGGACGCCGTCATGCACCTTATCGAAAGCGCGCTCGACGATCGTGCGGGCGGCGCGGGCCACCGTATGCCGGTCGGACTCCTCCGGCGTCAAACGCATGACGGAATCGGCGGCGCGCAGGGCCTCGTCGTGTTCGAAGCGCTCCATAGCCTCGAAAAGCAGGTCGAGATAGAGCTCCGCGGCGCGTTCGCCGCGGTGACCGGCTTCGAGGTGGCCGGCTTGCTGCCACCGGTCGGCGGTCAGGTCGACCATGATGCGATGCGCGTAGGCGAGGTCCGCGGGATCGGCGGATTCCACCACGGCGTCGCAGAGCAGATCGTGGCGCATTGTGTAGGTGCTCTCGGCGGACGCGACGATGACGCCGTGCGTCAGGAGTTCGAAGAGAGCGGTCTGCACCCGCGACGGCGCGAGCGCGCCGGCGCGAACGATACCGCGCATATCTAGCGGAACGCGCGCGGCCGCAAGCGCGGTCGCGATCTTCCTGGCATCGTCGCCCAACGCTTTGACGGCCGTTCGCAGCGCGATGCGCAGCTCCGGCGACATCTCGTCGAAGTTGCTTCGGATCAGCGCCTCGACGAAAAATGGGTTGCCGCCGCTGCGCTCGGCGAGGCGCTCGATCTCCGAAGTAGTGAGTGCCGGGTCGAGTGCGAGCGCGAAGTCGCGCATCTCGCTTGCGGAGAGTGGTGAGAGCGGATGGCGCGCGAGCAATCCGTGCGCGCCAAGATTTCCTTCGAACTCGGCCACTCGTTCGAAACCGGGCCGCGCGGCGAAGATCCACAGAATCGGATAATCCTGGAGGCGCTCGATGCAGTATTCAAACGTCTGCAGAGACGATGCATCGCAGTAGTGCAGGTCGTCGGCTTGGATCGTGAACGCGCCCGCAGTGGTGGCGGCAGCCAGAGCATCACGCACGGCCTGCATCCGCCCGAGATCGTCGCCGGCCGGAGCTTCCAGCCACGGCGAGCCGATACGCCCGGAGGCTTGCAGCAGGCGCAGCAGCGAGGAGACCGGCTCGAACGGCACTGCGCGCGCAAACGGCATGCAGCGAACGGAGAATACCGGCCGCTCCGGTTCCGCCCGCGCGCGCAACGCGTTTAGGGCCCAGGTCTTGCCCAAGCCTGCTCCGGCGACGAGGACGTGCGCCGGGCGGTCGGACGCTTCGATCGCGGCAAGAACGAACTGGCGCGAAGCGGTAGGCGCCGCCTCCACCCACGAAAGAGCCATTGCAGGGGTTAACGCCGCCGCTTGCTTCGAATCCTGTTCTTCGGGGGTGCGAAGAGTCGGGAAGATGACCGATGGTCACGGCGAAGGAGAGGGTGCTAGAATCGTCGGAGACCGCGGGATAGGCTTCCGCGGGCTTTATATGTCGTGCTCGGGACCCATGTATTGGAGCAGATGAATTGGAGCGCAGGTTGACGACCCGACTCGTTTTCGCCGCCGTCGTGGCGCTCGCGGCGGGCCTCGCTGCCTGTAGTAGCGGCGGCGGGTCGCCGCCGGGGGGCTATCCGTCGACCGTTCCGACGACCGTTCCGAGTTCGAGCCCAAGCAGTCTGCCGGGCTACGCCGGCCAGCGTCCTGCCGCCGTCGGGGATCGCTTTACGTTCGCGGGAACGCTTTCAGAGAGCAACGTCTTCAACTATCCATCGCCTTCGCCGCTCCCGGCGACGACGACGGCCGCCACGGTCTCGCAGGTTGTCACCGTGGTTGCGTCGCCGTATCCGTACGCCGCGCCTTCGCCCGCGCCGGTCGATTTCCAAACCGTCGAGACCGACACGTATCCGCTGCGCACGTCGACGCTCACCAGCAACGCATGGTACGGCTACACGGTGACGCCGATCGGGCTCGACTTCGTGCTCTGGGGGTGGACCTCCAGCGACTCGGCCACGCCGCCCGATACCTACGCCTATGCCTACGCGACGCCGCAGATCTTCGACGAACTGCCCGAGATCGGCGGAGCGTCGTGGACGAACTCCCCGGCGGTGACCATTACCGAGAACGACTCCGACGGTACGAGTTCGACGCGCATCTACAGCGCCGGGGGAACCTACACGGAGTCAACCGTGCAGCTCGCCGGCAACATCAAGTCGTCGATCGTGGAGAACGCCGACGGCAGCGGCACGTATAGCAGCAATAACTTTATCGGCCTCAGCGGTGCCGCCGGCGGTCAAATCGTTTCGATCACGTATAGCGCCCCTTCGCCGGTTCCATCGGCCTCGCCGCAGATCACGGTGAGCCTGAACTACGCTACACCGCCGCCGCCGACTCCCGTGCCCAGCGCCTCGCCGGGCGCGCCGACGCCGACTCCGGCGCCTACGACGCCGCCGATCGTGCTCTCCGTTCCGCAGTGGTACGCGACGCCGCCGGCGTTCTATACCGAGACCGACGCGGAGGGGCTGGGCGTCGCCTTCCCCGCTTCTTGCAACGTCCCGTCGGCATACGGCACGTCGGGTACGCGCATCACGCAGAACGTCGACCGGCTCGATACGATCTTGGGTTACACCGACCAGCAGCAGACGCAGGCTTACGTCGTGCAAGGCTTCGGCCCGGTCTGCGTCGTCATGACCGACCTGCAGACGACCTACTACGACTATTTGGGGGACCAGTTGGCGTTGCTCTCGTTCTCGAACGCGCCCCAAAGCACGTCCACGATCGCGGAGACGCTGACGCTGCAGCCGGGCGCGGTCGTCAATGCAATCGGCCGCCGCAGCGAAGGCGCGAACGGCGCGCAGTCGTCCGCCCGAGCGATTACGCCACAGATGTTCGCAGCGGCACGAGCGCGGTTTCTCACCGCGGTCGACCGCGAGCGAAGGAGTCGCGAGCGGCTGATGATGCGCTTCTACCGGCGCATCCTGAACCGGCGTAATGGAGGGTTCGTGCGATGAGCAAGATGCGCATTCTTATGCCGGCCGTCGCCGCTGCCGTGCTGGTGCTCGCCGCCTGCGGCGGAAAAGGCGGGCTCCCGGCGGCTTCCACGCTGCCGGCCGCGCTGCAGCCCTACACCGGGCCGCAGGCCCTCGCCGACTTCACGTGGGGGCAGGCGTATCTTGCGGAGTCCCAGTACCTCGGGCCCGCGACGTTCGGGAGCCTCTCGGTGAACGTGCTGGTGCGCATGCGCGACGAGCGCGGCCTGCTCGCCTACGCGCAAGCGGCGAGCGACCCGGCCTCGCCGGTCTACCGGCATTTCCTGACGCCGCAGGAGATCGGCGCACGCTTCGGTGCCTCGCAGAGCGACTATAACGCCGTCGCGAACTACTTTGCCGCCCACGGCATGGGCGTCGGCGGGTGGCCGCAGCGTGAGGCGCTGGTCGTCAGCGGCACGCAGGCGCAGTTCGAGGCCGCCTTCGGTACGAAGTTCGGCTTCTACCGGCGTGCCGGGCAGACGTTCGTCGCGCCGGTGCAGGCGCCGCACTTCTCGCAGCCCCTGCCGGTGACGTCGGTCACGCACCTCGTCGCGGCGACGATCGCGCGCAGCTATCTGATCCGTGCCTCGAACACGAGCTTTGCCGGGTACTCGCCGGCGCAGATCGCGAACGGCTTCGACTACTCGGGCGCCTGGTCGGCGGGATTCGACGGCACCGGGATCGATATCGGCATCATCGGCACCGGCCCCATCTCAAGCGCCGACGTGCCTGAGTACGGGAAGTTGTTTAAAGCGCGCGAGGCGACGGTGACGCTCGTCCCGGCCTCTCCGCAACCTGCGAGTACTCCCAACGGTAACACCGGCACCGGCAGCGTCGATCCACACCCAAACGGTCTGGCCACGCCTCCGCCGGTCACCGACACCTGCTCGGGCGGTACCTCCGAGGCGCCGAGCGCGACCTGTAACCCCGAGGACGGCGAAGCGCAGCTCGACACCGAGCAGGCCGCCTCGCTTGCGCCGGGTGCGAGCGTCCTGTTCTATTTGGCCTTTAACACGTTGGATTGCAGTTACATCGGCGCGCCTTCGACCTGCGTCGGCGCGCAGGGCTTGGCGATCGCCGACGACGAGATCCAGCAGGCGATCGCGGACGACACGGCCGACGCGATCTCGCTGAGCTACGGCGGCGGCGAGTCGAATACGATTGGCGGAGGCTACCTGAATAGTAACGGTACCGGGATCGGGCCGACCGAGTTCGCGTCGCTGGCAGCCGAGGGAATCGCGGTCTTCGTCTCCTCCGGCGACACGGGTGCGGAGTCGTGCCAGGATCCGAACACCGGCGCGCCGCTCGCGCAGCCGTGCGTCAGTTACCCGGCCTCCGATCCGTCGGTCGTCGGCGTGGGCGGCGTGAACGCGCCGATGGATAATACCGGCAAGCTGCTTGGCGACATCACCGCCTGGGCCGACCAGACCACCGGCGGCGGTGACGGTTCGTTTGCAAACAACGTCGGCAGCGGCGGCGGCGTCTCGGGGGTCTTCACCGCGCCGGCATGGCAGGCCAAGAACGTCCCCGGCGTGACGATGCGGGAGGTTCCGGATCTGGCGCTCATGGCCGATCCGGCGACCGGACCCGCCCTGCTGATGAATGCCAACTTCAAGGACGCCGGCATCGGCCCGAGCGGCGGCACCAGCGCCGCGGCCCCCGAGGCCGCTGCGATGTGGGCGCTCGTGCTCGACGCGTGCAAGGCCAGCCCGTCGTGTGCGACCGCGAGTGGGCCGCACCCGTACCGTCTGGGCAACCCCGACCCGCTGATCTACGCGATCTACGGCCAGGCCTACGCCGGAACCACGGGCGGTCCGTCGGCCTTTACGCCGGGGCTGCCGTACGCCCAGGTCTTCTACGACGTGCTCTACGGCAACAATGCGGCTCTGCCCCCGAACCCCACCCCCAGCTCGACGCCGATCGCCGGCTGTTGCCTGGCCGGCCCCGGCTATGACGAGGTCACGGGCTTGGGCGTCCCCTTTGCGGGCCATCTGATCCAGGGAATCACCGGCACCAAGGCGCCGTGACCGGTTGTGGGAAACTGCCCTTGCCAGGCCTGATATAATGTGGAGGCTGTGAAAGAGAAGATCCACCCCAAATGGTACCGCGAAGCCAAGGTGCACTGCGCCTGCGGCGCCGCGTTCGTGACCGGCTCCACCCTTCCGGAGATTGCCGTCGAGATCTGTTCGGCGTGCCATCCGCTGTTCACCGGCCAGCAGAAGTTCGTCGACACCGCGGGCCGCGTCGACAAGTTCAACCAGCGTGCCGCCGCGGCGAAGAAGAAGCAGGAAGAGGCTGCGGCCCGCCAGTCGAGACGAGAGGCCGAGAAGGCCGCCGCAGGCGCCTAACCTCGCCGGAATCGTAAGAGCGAGCCGCTTCGAAGCGACTCGCTCTTGTTGTACGCTGTTCGCCCTTCGACAGGCTCAGGATGACAGGCTCCGGATGACAGGGTTGGGGATGGCAAAGGGCGTGGCGGCACGATGTCATGCCGAGCCTGTCGAAGCATGAGTGTGAAATCTATGAGTACCTTCTACGAGCGGCTCGAGCAGATTGGGAAACGCTTCGACGAGATCGAGGGCGAACTCGCGCACCCGAGCGGCGCGTTCGACCAGATGCGCTATACCGCGCTCGTCAAGGAGCGCGCGGCGATCGAAGAGACCGTCGGCGTCTACCGGCTCTACAAGAAGACGCTGGAGGAGTTTGCCTCCAACGAGGCTCTCCTCAAGGAGGCCGGCGATGCGGAACTCCACGCGCTGGCCGAGGAGGAAGCGAAGAGCCTGCGCGCACGCCGTAAGGATCTCGAGGAGCGCCTCACGCTGTTGATGATTCCGAAGGATCCCGACGACGACAAAGACGTCTTCATCGAGATTCGCGCGGGCGCGGGCGGCGACGAAGCCGCAATCTTCGCAGGCGACCTCGCGCGCATGTACATGCGCTATGCGGAGATACAGAAGATGCGCGTCGAGATCGTCTCGATGAACGAAAGCGACGCCGGCGGTTTCAAGGAGATCGTCTTCACGGCGAGCGGCAACGACGCATACCGTCACTTCAAGCACGAGTCCGGGGTGCATCGCGTGCAGCGCGTGCCGGTTACGGAGTCTCAAGGCCGCGTCCACACGAGCACGGCAACGGTTGCCGTGCTGCCGCAGGTTGACGAAGAGATCGAGATCGAGATCCGGCCGGGCGACCTGCAGATCGATACCTACAAGGCCAGCGGCGCCGGCGGCCAGCACGTCAATAAGACGGAGTCCGCCATCCGTATCACCCACCTCCCGTCGGGCGTCGTCGTTTCGTGCAGTGAAGAGCGTTCGCAGATGCAGAATCGCGAGAAGGCGATGACGATGCTGCGCAGCGTGCTCCACGCGCGTAAGAAGCGCGAAGCGGAAGAGGCCGTCGGGTCGATGCGGCGCAGTCAAGTCGGCACGGGGGACCGCTCGGAGAAGATTCGAACCTATAACTTCCCGCAAGATCGCATAACCGACCATCGCATCAACCAAAGCTTTGGAAATATCCGCGCGGCGTTGGACGGCGAGATCTCTCACATCGTCGAGGAGCTGCTCAAGGACGAGCGCGCGCGGCTGCTCGCAGGGGCATCGAACTCCGCGGCATGACGGTCGCATCGGCTCTCGCTCTCTACCTGCCCGCGCTCTCGGCGCGGGGCGACTCCCCGCGAACCGACGCTCGTTTGCTGCTCGCGCATGTCTTGGGGCGCGAGCGCGCGTGGCTTCTCGCCCACGACGATAGCCGCCTGAGCGCGCGGCAATACGAACGTTTTAGGCAGGCCTGCGCGCGTCGCGCGGCGGGAACGCCCGTCGCCTACATCATCGGGCGCGCTGGTTTCTTCGGGCGAGAGTTCTCGGTCGACGAGCGCGTGCTGATTCCGCGGCCCGAGACGGAGCTTCTCGTCGAAGAGGCGCTCGCGTATCTGCGCGGCCGCCGCGGCGCTGCAGTTCTTGACGTCGGAACCGGCAGCGGGGCGATCGCCTGCACGATCGCGGCCGAGGATCCCGATGCTGCGGTCGAGGGCACGGAGACGAGCGCTCCGGCGCTTGCGGTTGCGCGGCGTAACGCCGAGCGGCTGCGCGTACGGGCGCGTTGCCGCTTTCTGCGCGCCGATATCGCCCCGGCGCAGGCCGCACGGCGCTACGACCTCGTCATAGCGAACCTCCCGTACGTGCCGACCGGCGCGCTCCCCGCTTTGCCGGATCCGACGGCTTACGAGCCCCGCGCGGCGCTCGACGGCGGTCCGGACGGCTTGCGCGCGTACCGCAAGCTCCTTGCAGTTGCCGGCAACCTGCTCCGCTCCGATTCGCTCCTGCTGATGGAGGCCGCTCCGCCTACCGCCGCCGCGCTCGCGGGCCTCACGGCCGCCGCCCTGCCGAACGCCGCCGTCGATGTTCGCTCGGACTACTCCGGTATGGAGCGGTACGTGCGTGCGCGGCTTCGGGGGTGATGCCGCCTCGGGCATGGAATACACTACTCCCGAGATGGCAAAGTATATCTTCTTTACCGGCGGCGTGGTAAGTTCGCTTGGTAAGGGGATCGCAGCAGCGTCGCTCGGACGATTGCTCAAGGCGCGCGGGATCAGCGTTTCGATACAGAAACTCGATCCGTACATCAACGTCGACGCCGGCACCATGAACCCCTACCAGCACGGTGAAGTGTTCGTAACCGAGGACGGCGCGGAGACCGACCTCGACTTGGGGCATTACGAGCGCTTCATCGACGAGAACCTCTCGCGTGCCAACAACGTCACGACCGGTCAGATCTACAACTCCGTCATCGAGAAAGAGCGCCGCGGCGATTACTTGGGAGCGACCGTTCAGGTTATTCCTCACATTACCAATGAGATCAAGGCGCATATCAAACGGGTCGCTGAAGAGAGTCGCGCGGACGTCTGCATCGTAGAGGTCGGGGGCACCGTCGGCGACATCGAGTCGCTGCCGTTCCTCGAGGCGATCCGCCAGGTGCGGTACGACGTCGGCGACGAGAACGTCATGTTCGTACATCTCACGCTGATGCCGCATCTAGGCGCCGCAGATGAACTAAAAACCAAACCCACGCAACACTCCGTTCGCGAACTTCGCGGTATCGGCATCAGCCCGGATGCGATCGTCTGCCGCACGCAGTCCGGCAAAGCGATGCCGGTCGAGCTCAAGGAGAAGATCGCGCTCTTCTGCGACGTTCCCCCGGCCGCCGTCGTGCAGAACGGGGACGCACCGACTATCTATCAGGTTCCGCTCAATCTCGAAGCCGAAGGCTTGGCGGACGCGGCGGTACGCAAACTGGGTTTGCCCCGCACGCCTCCGCAACTCGAGGAATGGGCGGCGATCGTCGAACGCATCACCGCGCCCGAGCGCCGGGTTACGATCGCCCTCGTCGGCAAATACGTCGAACTAAAAGATGCGTACATATCGATCAACGAGGCGCTCAATCACGGCGGCATCTATCACAACGCCGCCATCGAGATCGCGCGGATCGACTCCGAGGACATCGAGAACCAGGGGACCGGCATCCTCCGCCGCGCGCACGGGATTCTCGTCGCGCCCGGCTTCGGCGCGCGCGGAGTCAAGGGCAAGCTGCGCGCCATCGCCTACGCCAGGGAGCACCGGGTTCCGTTCTTGGGAATCTGCTACGGCATGCAACTGGCGTGCGTGGAGTTCGCACGCAACGTCTGCGGCCTGCCCGACGCGATGACGAGCGAAGTCGACGAGGCGACGCCCGATCCGGTGATCGATTTCATGCCCGATCAGCGGAATCTGGAGATGTACGGCGGAACGATGCGCTTGGGCTCGTACGCGTGCACGCTCGAACCGGGTACGCACGCCGCGGCCGCCTACGGCGAGCTGCAGATCGCCGAGCGCCACCGGCACCGCTACGAGTTCAACAACCGTTATCGTTCCTTGTTTGAAGAGCACGGCATGCGCTTTGCCGGGCATCACACGGTCGGTAAGACGACGCTCGTGGAACTGGTCGAACTTCCCGCCGACATGCACCCGTGGTTTGTCGGCACGCAGGCTCACCCGGAGTTCAAATCGCGCCCCGACCGTCCCTCGCCGCTCTACCGGGACTTCGTCGGTGCGGCTCTCGCGCTGCAAGATTACCTGCACGAAGAGCGCGAATTCGTGCCCAGCGCAAGCACCTGAACCCGCAGGACGTCACCGCGGTCATCCTGACGCGCGACGAGGAGCGCAATCTGCCGCGAGCGCTCGCATCGCTGCCCGCAGGCCTTCGCGTTCTCGTGCTCGACGCGCAGTCCGGCGATCGCACGCGCGAGATCGCGCGAGAATGGGGCGCGACGGTACTCGAGCGCGCCTGGAGCGGTTTCGTAGAGGCTCGCCTCTTTGCGCTCGCAGCCGTGCGCACACCGTGGACGCTGATGCTGGACGCCGACGAATGGGTGGACGAGGCCTTGCGCGCTGCGATTCTCGACGCAGCTGACGATGCCGACGGCTACGAGCTCGCACGCGATACCTACTTTTGCGGGCGCGCGATGCGCATGTGGAAGGGCGAGCGCCTCGTACGCCTGTTTCGCACCGGCCTAGGCACGTTGCGCGCCGCTCCGGCCGGCGGCGGCGACGCGCAGTTGCACGAGCGCTGGAACGTTGCGGGTCCCGTCGGGCACCTTCGCGGCACGCTGGTGCACGAGTCCTATCCCGACGTGGCGGCCTATCGTAGAAAATTCGACGCCTATACGACGATCGAAGCGCGGCTCGCTCCGGCTTCCGCGCTCGGTCTCGCGTGGCAGCTCTGCCTCGCGCCGGCCCGCTTTCTGCGGGCGCTGCTCGGGCGCGGCGGGCTTCTCGACGGCTGGCGCGGCATCTTTGTCGCGTACTACTCGGCGATCTACCCCGTTACCGTTCGCGCGAAGGCACGAGCCGGCCGATGAACTGCGTCGGCATCGATGCCCGCTCGACGCGGCAAATGTCGGCCGGCATGAAGGCGTACGTGCGCGAGCTGGTCGCGAGGCTGCCGCGCGTCGCGCCCGACATGCGGTTCGTGACGTTTGGGCGTGGTGAGAACTTCGGCTGGGAGGAGCAAATCGCGCTGCCGGCAGCAATTCGTCGCGCTCGCGTTGATCTCGCGCACTTCACGTCGCTCTATATGCCGCTGGCCGCGCCGCGCCCGTACGTCCTGACGGTACACGATCTCATCCACTTGCGCTTTCCGCAGTATTTCAAGCGGAAGGTCGGCGTCTACTACCGCACTGCGGTGCGCTTGGGGTGCGCGCGTGCGGCGCGCATCGTGACGGACGACGAGCGCACCGTCGCGGATCTCGAGCGCTTTCTGGGCGTCGATCCGGCCAAGGTGCGCGTGGTCGCACTTGGCGCCGGAGAGGAATTCTTGACGCCGCCGCCTGCGTTCGCGGCGCCGCGCCCGTATCTGATCTACGCCGGGAATCACCGGCGCCACAAAGATCTTCCGACGCTGTTCGAAGCGTGGTCGACGCTCCCGCCCGAGCATGCGATCGATCTGTACCTTACGGGGCAGGACGATTTCGGCGGAGCCTTGGCGGCGTACCGGCGTAACCTTGGAGAGATCCGCGTGCTCGGCGATGCGCCGGGCGAGAAGCTTGCTGCGTATTTTGCGGGAGCGACGGCCCTGGTCCATCCGGCACTTGGCGAAGGCTTCGGCTTGCCTATGCTGGAGGCGATGGCGGCCGGGTGCCCCGTCGTCGCCTGCGCGGACGCGCTGCCGCGCGTGCTGCAGCCGGCCGCTCTAACGTTTCCGGCGCGTGACGCGGCCGCTCTGCGCGGCGTGCTGGCGCGGCTCCTCGGCGACGAGGGTCGACGCGCCGTTCTCGTCAATGAAGGACGTATTCTGGCGCGGCGTCTGACGTGGGACCGCTGCGCGACGGCGACGGCCGCAGTCTACCGTGAGGTATTGGAGGAGCGACGAGCGTGATCCACCGGTCGATCTGGGTGCTTGCGGCGCTCTGTGCCGTTGCGTCGGTCTCCGCCGGCGCGGCCTCTCCAACGACGCGGGCGGTAGGCCGGAAGATCGAGCCGATCTCCATCGTGATCGACGGGACGAAGCTCGCCGTCGATCCAGCGCCGCGCTTTTACAAGTACCATCTGCTCGTGCCGGTGCGGCGCATCATAGAGGCGCTGGGGCTAGGCTTCGAGGACGAGAACGGCCGCATCGTCACGCATGCGGGTTATAAGACGATCGAACTGCGCGTGGGAAGCCGGCTCGCGCACGTGGACGGCCGGGCTGTGGTTCTCGATAGCGCGCCGGTCGAGATCGGCTATACGCTGTATGCGCCGCTGCGGTTCTTCACGGCCGCGCTCGGCGCGCAGGCGAGCTTCGATCGCCAAACCAACAGCGTCGATATCGTCTCCACGCTTATCGGACGCTCCGGAAACGGCATCGTGGCGAACGGCTCCGGCGAAGAAGAGATCGGTACGGTAACGGCCATCGACGAGAACTCCGTGCCTTCGACGATTACGCTCACATATAACGCATCGGTGCGCACGTTGAATGTGAACGCATCTGCCGAGGTCGTCGTGCAGGACGTGAATGCCGATACCAGCAACCCGGGAACGATCGGCGACGTCCACGTGGGCGATTTCGCGCACCTCTATTTGGACCGCAGCGGCAACGTCGAGCGGATCGTGGACGCATACGGCTCACGCGGCGGCCGGATCGCCGCGGTGGGCGACGGCGAGCTCGTGCTTGGCGACGGACACGTGATCGCGCCGGACAAGGCCACCTCGGTGACTCTCAACGGCAGCGCGGCGACGTTGCGCGATCTGCGGGTCGGCGATGCGGTTACCGTTCGCTATAACATCGACAGCTCCGAGGTGCGGCAGATCGTCGCGACGCGGCCCGGAGCGGCGGGCTCGACGGTGGTCCCCGCTTCCGGCATCGCGATTGTGTCGGTCGAGGCCGATGCGACTGCGCCGCTGCGAGCGGGCGAGTCGTTTACGGTCACCCTTCGCGGAACGCCGGGAGGCGAGGCCACCTACGACATCGGTCCGTACCTGGTCGGCCTGCCTCTGACCGAGAAGACACCCGGCGTCTACACGGCCGTCTACACCGCATCGGCCAGCGTGAGTTTTGCAGACGCGCCGATCTTCGGGCATCTGGAAGTCGACGGCATGCAAGCGCCGACCGCCGAGTCGCAGAACACGATCTCCGTCTCGAGCGTTCCTCCCGTAGTGAGCGACTACGCGCCGGGCGACGGAGCCGTGGTCAACGAGCGCCGCCCAAGCATATACGCCACCTTTCACGGATCGGCGATCGGCGTGAATCCCTCCAGCGCAAGCATCGCGGTGAACGGTCACGACGTTACGTCGGCCTCCGTGCGTACGGCGCGCTTCATCGAGTATACGCCCGGTATCGCATATCCCGACGGTCCGATGCACGTCGTCGTTCGCGTTTCGGACCGTGCCGGGAATACGGCCGTAAAGCGCTGGACGTTTTTTATCAAGACGAGATAGACCGGGAGTACGTATGGAACGCAACTGCTTGTTCTGCAAGATCGTCGCGGGTGAGATACCCGGGAGTTTCGTGTATCGCGATGACGAGATCGTCGCGATCGAGGACGTTAATCCTCAGGCACCCACGCATCTGCTGGTCATCCCGGTCGAGCATGCAGTCAACCTCTCCCGCTTCGTCGAGGCCGCACCGCCTGCGCTGGTAGCGAAACTCTTCGGCGTCGTGGGTCGGCTTGGCAGCGAGCTCGGCCTGGAAGAGTACCGCGCCGTCGTGAACACGGGCCCGGCCGGGGGACAGACCGTCGGGCATCTCCACGTACACCTATTGGCGGGACGGCAGATGCACTGGCCGCCGGGCTGATGGCTAGTGGTCCCTTTTGAACAGTGCGAACCCCTGGCGAATCTTACGCGGCGGACGCGGCGTGCGCGCGCGGCCCGCTCATCCCTACACCCACACTCTGGCAGGCTAGCACATGGCTTGCGTAAGTCGGAATCGTGCTTGGCCCGCGGGCGCATGGCGCCCGAGCCGATGTAACCTAACCGAGCGTTGCCCGAGCAGGTCAAGTCCGATCGGCGTACTGTCTAAGGAATGAGCCAAAAGGTGAGATGGGCATCGTCCTTGGATTGCCAGTCGTATTTTAGGCGCTTGTGGCTGTTTACTATGGCGACTCTGGTACAGTGCGCAGAGCTGCTGTCCGTCTGATAATAACCTAACCCGATCCTTACCGAGCTCTGCGATTTATAGGGACCGCAATTCAGTTGCCGAACCAGCGCTAAATACATTGTTTGGACGGTTTGACCACGAATGGTCGAACGCGATTCCGGCGATTGCCCAAGACCAACGAATGTGTTGAACCCAGGCGGCTGTGCACCTGCTCGATAGCGGATCTCCTCAAGCTTGTGTCCTTCAATAAGCGCCAGCAAGACGTCGTGCTTGTCGCGGTAGAGCACAGCCCTCTCTCCCTTCGAGAGCATAACCGATTCGACCGTGACTTTAGGCGCGCTGAGATTATGGCATGCGCTGGTCAAGACAAGAAGGAGGCCGCACAGCAGGACCTTATTCATCTGGTGGAACCCCGATGGCGTTGGCAAAGTACTGGTTCGTAAGACCCGTGAGCGGATGATCGGCCGGGCCCCAACCATAGGCTTCGCCCCGAGCGGCACCGGGCGTGGTTTCCATGCCGCTGCCGCAAAGACCGAGAGGTTTCGTTGTCGATGGCGCGCTGACGGTATTTAGCATGCGATTCTCCGCATCGTCTGAGCGTTCACTGGCCGCACGCGATTGGCCAGCACAGCAAACGTCAGGTTCGCAGTGCATCGGCCATCGTAAAGGGAAACCTGGTAACCGCCTTCGGGCAGGGGTACATAAATACCGCCCGATCTTCCCTGGTTCCGCACCACCCGGCTGACGATTACGTCGCGCGGCTGTAAACTGGTGCCGTGATCATACGCCTCAACATGCAACACGGGCCTTACGTGCCCGCCGCAGTACCGGAGGTAGAATACGGCACCCGACGCAGGGTGCGATACCTTAGGCGGCGTCCCCAGACCCACAAGCAACGCCACACCCGCAAGTGTTAGTACCCTAGATATCATTCGGTAATCCCAATGGCTCGAGAAAGAGGCCGATCCGGGACGCGTTTCACGATGACCGCTCCTTTTCTCAGGTCTTTTCGACCGCTGGGGAGCGAAGTCATCACAGATCGGTTGTGCGGCTAACCGGGGCCACCTCGCTGATAATGTAGATGGACGGAACCCTAGCACTTCTTAATTCGTACTGCGAAAAAATCACGCGGCCATTCTCGTCTGTGAGAGTCAGCTTCGAACATCTTCCACTGAGACTGTGAGACGAGACGATCTTCCACGCACGGTGGAGAACCGTAATCACGCGCCACCGCGAACCGCACCCAAGGGCCGAAACGGCGTCATGCGCATCGGTTGTGAACGGCTGGCTTACTTCGATCGGACCGATCTCCTTCATTCCGGACGCCGTCGCAAAAGAGTCAGTGTCTAGCAGCCTTTTGGAGCCGAGCCGAACTTCGACAATGCGCTCTCCTCGTCGAAGAACGTCAAGGACCTGACGCCGGCTTAGACGACGTGTCATTGTGATTCCCTCGCTGGGCCAGACGTAACGTAGGGCCTTTCCCGCATGGGTTCTCTGACAGTCGACGAACGAAGTGCAGAGAACAACGCACAGCAGGATACCAGTCCTGCGGAGCGATTCCGCAAGGATGGCACGGTCGTTGCTCGTCCACTTAGGTCCGCGCATCTCCCTACCAGTCCGCCGTGACTCCGAGCGGAACGTTAAATCGAGCGTTAACGATCTCGTCCGCGGCGCGATCGCCTTGGCCCGGCGGCTCGCCTGGGTAGTTCGTTCCAGAGTCGAAAAGCATGGCCTGCGTGAACTCTGCCTTCGGACGCTGGCCTGCGCGTCCAGAAGCGATCTCGTATTTGCCGCCTTCGGATCCACATATACGGCCGTTGCGACATCGGGTCCTGAACGTCACCCGCGTAGGCGTCGGGCGATGTCCACTGTAATGCAACTGGCGGTCGTTTTGGCTCAACATTCCGCTTTCCAGCACGGTAGCGGTCGTAGCTTACCGACGATATTCGTCTTTCCAAGCCAGCATCCCCACGGGATATCGTGGCGTTCCGTTCGGGGCCGTAATGTTCGGGTACCAGACACCAGTCGACATAGTTCGAATTACCGTTCCCGTGCGGTTGAACCTCACAACGAGCAGATTGTCGCTGCGCGAGGCCAACTGTTTGATAACGACACCCGTGCATGCCGAGAACCACGCGGCGAGCGATGACACATGGGTGTGAAGACGCGTGGCCTCATCGCTGCAATCGCTACCAGTAACCAGCACAACGGTGCCGCGAGGCACCACCGGGGTTAAGCCACCGATCCCAACCCAAGCCGATGCCGAACCGTCCGGGAATCGTACATGTACGATTGGTTGGAACCAGTTGCGCGCTTCCGCATACATCTTCCAACCGAGCACGGTTACCCGTTCCCCTGACTTCGGCAATAATGGGCACTTCGGTGACGTCAATGACTTCGGTGAATTGAAGAATCGCACGACCCTCTCGAAGGTTGGGCACACCACGGTTTGCATGCCGTCGCCCGGTGAAAAGTACGCGGACTGGCCAACCCGCAGTATGAGCCAGTCGGGGAGTCTGGCCTGCGCAGCAGATGCTGTGCAGGCGGCGGAACCGCTCACCGCAATAATGGCGAGGACGTTCTTAGCATATCTGGCGAGTCGCTCGTTCATCACCTAACCGGCCAAAGATAGCACCGCAGTGGCGCGCGGCGCAAAGAATACAGTACTGCATCGTCCCTCAGTTCGGCTTTACCTAGTCGGGGCCTTAGGCAGGTCCCCCATCGGATTGAAGGCCCACTGCTCATGGGTCGGCCGGCGGCAACCAGGAGAGCGCAATCTCCACAATGCCGATCAATAAGAGGCCGGCGAATGCCAATCCGAACGAGTGGGCAAAGGCTGCAGCCACAAAAACCGCCCCCGGAACGGCCAGACCCAAAGAAGTAAGCAACCTAATCGGCGTTCGTTCCCTCCGCGCTGCCATCCACCCAAAATTGAACGCGAGGGCCGCCGTAAAGCATGCAAAAAACACGTAGGCCAGGACTACTTGTAGCATCAACAACGCCTCCCCTCGGCTAGTCATACGAATGCGCGCATGCGGGAAGAGCGGGCGCAGCAACTGCGCGGCGTGCTCGGCTGAGATGATGCGCAAATCGATGACGGCGACTTGCGGCGTGGGCAGAGCCGAGCCCGGCGAGCCGAGCCCGGCGAGCAGAGCCAACCCGCAGAAAGCGCCGGCGATTCCCTGGCGCAGACGGTCTCGCAGCATCTGGGCACACCCCGAAAAGCAAAAGCACGTGCCTCCGGGGGTGAGAAGATCAGCCACGCGGCGGCTCGCCCCCCGTTAGGCGACGGCCGGGCGGTTCCTTGTCGGGAAGCCGACCGCCACACGCAGCGACGGGGTAGCCGCCGGCGCCGGTCCCGGTGTCGGCGCAAGAAACAGTGCTGAAAGAGCGCCAGCACCAACGCGATACCGCGCCGGGCTGAGGGAGGGGCCTTGCGGCAAACGAATTTGACGTTGGCGGCGCCCTGTGCTACAGTACGCAATCGAGGTTCTAGGCGAACCTCGCACTTGTCATGCGTCGTTGGCGGCTGCTTCCAGGGCAGGCCGAACGACCCGAAGGGGGGTTGTAGAGAATGGAAGTTCGCGTAGCTCCGGGCGAATCGATCGAGAGCGCGCTGCGCCGTTTCAAAAAAGCCACCCAGAAGGCCGGCGTCTTGGCCGAGGCGCGTAAGCACGAGCATTACGAGAAGCCGAG
>JAJYFL010000005.1 GCA_021790935.1 bacterium | reverse complement strand
ACGAAAGGTTCAGAACCGCGTCTAGCCAACCTGGCCTGGTAGTAAACTCCGTCCGGGCAGGACGGTGGCCACTGGCCTATTTTGAACTGCCCATGGGTGGCCGGTTTTGAACTGCCCCCCGAGGGGATCGCACTCTCATCTTCTATCGCGCTAATGCTTTTGATTTCGCGCTGGACGACCGTCGTAACGTATGCACCAAACCAGGCGTTTCGGCGATACTCATCGGCACGAGCCGCCGCCTCCGGGTATCCTCCGCGAAGCGCGCGTTCCAGCAGTTGGGCGGTGCCCTCGGGATTCCTGACGTTCAGATCGGCTGAAAACAGGCGCTGCAGAAACCGCGGCGGTGTGCCTTCGAATTCGGATTGCGCCAGAGGCCACAAGACAAGCGGTTCCATGCGGCCGGCGAGCGACTCCGCTATGCGGGGCATGGTCAACACGTTGGCGGACCCCGCCAGCAGAAATCGCCCGGGGCGCCGGTCCAGATCCACCTCTCGCTTTATCGCAACGAGGAGCTCTGGGGTGCGCTGCACCTCGTCGATGACGCTCAGCGCGTCGGCGGGGAGTCCTTCCAGAAACCCCTCCGGATCGGCTCGCACAGCGGCCAGCACGCTGGCATCATCGAGGGTGGCATAGCCTGCGGGGCGGGGGCCTTCATTGGCAGAGAGCCGTATGGGAGCGCCCGGAGGCGTTGCGGCGGCTTGCCGGGCCAGGGTCGACTTTCCAGCCTGGCGCGGGCCCGACAGGAGTACAACCGGCGTGTCGGAGAGAGCAGCCTGCAGGCGCTTGGCTATTCCGCGCTGGAACATGTGGCAGTTTTTCCAGCAAGCCTCGTGGTAAATCCCCCGTCATGTGGTTGCAAATCCACCATGCGGAGGTTGCATATCCACCACAAAGGCGCCGGCAAAGCGTGCGCCTCAGAGGCCAGGCGCTCAAAGGTCGTGCTGCGCTGGCTTGCCCCGCGCGCTCGTATTGACTGAGTATGCACGGATGAGCCATACTTATGCATATGAGAACGACCTTGATTATAGACCGGGAATTGCTTGAGCGCGCAAGACAGCTTTCAGGTATCCAGGGGAAGACGGCTCTCGTGCACGCCGGCCTCAAGGCATTGATCGCTCGTGCGGCGGGGGAACGCCTATCCGCCCTTGGCGGCTCCGAACCCAAGCTGCGCTCCATTCCCAGGCGACGGGCTGAGCCCGGCCGGTGATTCTGGTCGACACATCCGTTTGGATCGATCATCTCCGATTCGGGAACGCGACGCTGGTCGAGATGCTCGAAGAGGAGCGCGTTCTGTTACACCCGTTCGTGATCGGCGAGATCGCTTGCGGCAATTTGAGGAACCGTGCTCGCGTACTTGCAAACCTCGAGGCTTTGCCGGTCGCAACCTCGGCCGATCACGAAGAAGTGGTGAAGTTGGTCGAAGGACATAAACTTTGGGGCAAAGGGATCGGCTGGATAGAGGCTCATCTTCTCGCCTCTGCACTCGTATCCGGCTGCCGGCTCTGGACGCTCGATAAGCGGCTCGATCGCGCGGCGGCAATTGTGGGTTGCCGATTGCGTACCTGCCAAGTATGACACAGAGCCAGTCTGGCTGCTTACGGCGCGAGGCCCAGATCGTGAGCTACGCGTCAGCCAATCATTCGCGCTCTATCACGCGCTTGCCAGTCGGCACATCCCGGTGCGGGTTATCGGTATCCTCCGTGCCTACCACTCCCGCAAGATTCGCTTCACCGCCACTGCGGCGCGTCAGTATCGTCGCCGGCTCCGAGCGCACCGGACAACCGCGAGGCGCCGATCGCCTGATCGAGGCCTATTGGCCGGTGAGTGCCTTCTCGGCGTCGGCGACGGTGATCATCAGCATCATCGGGTCGAGTGGCGATGGTGCGAAGCCGCAGCTCGCATAGAACCGTTTGGCCTCGTCGGAGATGGCATGAACGAGTATTGCCCGGATGCCGCCGAGAGCGGCCGCCTGAAGCGTCCGCAGAACCGCGTCGCGGAGAAGCGCGCGCCCTAGACCCTTGCCTTGGTATGCCTTGTCGACCGCAAGTCGCCCAAGGACCATGACCGCCGTTTGTAGCGCAACGTCGCCCATGGCCAGCGCATAGTACGCGATCACGCGGCCTGCGGCGCACAGCACATATGTCCGTGAGGCGCCGCCGTCTTCATTGGCCAGGGCTCGCCGCTTAAGCCACTCGTCAAGCGCCGGAACTCCAGAGTCGAACTCCGAAAAATCGTGCCCGGTGTTCAGATGCTCGGGCGCGTTGATGCCGGCTCGGCTCACCGACCGCGCTTGACGCCTGTCGCGCAACGTGCTACACTCTTCGGAAAGGAGTACCGCGGCGCGTGAGGTTCGGCGACCAGGCGACCCAGGACATATTCGTCGGAATCGCGAGCAAGGAGGCGCGGCGGGCGCTCCCGCCCGAGCTTCACGAAAAGGCTGGCCGACTGCTCGATCGCCTGCGAGCGGCGGGGACTCCCATGGATCTTCAGACGCCACGAGGGAATCGCCTGGAAAAGCTGACGGGAGGCCGCGCCGGCCAATACAGTATTCGCATCAACGACCAATACCGAATTTGCTTCAGATGGGAGAAAGACGAAGCCGTCGGAGTCACAATAACTGACTACCATTGATGGACCAGCACGAAAGGATAAAATGCGCCATGATAAAGCCGCAAAAGCGTCGGCCGATTAGACCGGGAGAGGTTTTGCGAGAAGACTACATCGAGCCGCTGGGCATGACGCAGGGAGCGCTAGCGGACGCACTCGATGTTGACCGCAGTACGATCAACGAGATCGTGAATGGACGCCGCGCGGTGACGCCCGAGATGGCGTTGCGTCTCGCGCACGCACTCCGCACAACGCCGCAATACTGGATCAACCTCCAGGCGGCAGTCGATCTCTACGACGCGCAACACTCACCGCTAGCGAAAGAAGTCGCGCAGCTAAAAGTGTTGGTATCGGTATAAAGTCGCGCCACGCCCGTGCAAACTGCAATCCGCTGTTTCTAATTGCGGACCAGCGGGGGTAGGGCGAAGCCGATCGGCAAACCCTCGTATCGCGCGTTTATTACAATTGTTCTCGATTCGGGTGTCGTCGGCGGCGCGCGGTAAGTTTCCTGACATCCTCGACGACGCTCGAAGTGTCGCGCGATCCGGAGATCATCACTGCGGTGAAGCGCGCTCAAGAGCAGGTCAACCGCGGTGAGATCTTCTGGGACGACGAGCCTTAGCCATGTCGTTCGCACCAACGGGCATTGCGGCTTGCAACCGTCGCCGTCGTCACCGTAAGCCAAACGCGGCGAACCCGGGGGGAGGCGACTCCCCAGGCGAGCGAGAATCGCGGGGTCACGGGGTACTTATGGCGCGCTTCATTACGATTGTTCTCGATTCGGGTGGCGTCGGGGCATTACCGGATGCCGCCACCTACGGTGATGCATCGGGTGCGAACACCCTCGGCAACGTCGCCCGCCGCCTCGGCGGGCTGCACTTGCCTAATTTCGAGCGCCTGGGCCTCGGCAACCTGACCGCGATCGCAGGCGTCGCGCCGAGCGCGCAGCCGCGCGCCCGCGTGGCGCGGCTGCGCGAGCGCAGCAAGGGCAAGGATACGATCACCGGCCACTGGGAGATGGCCGGGATCATCACGCAGGTCCCGTTCCCGACCTACCCGCAGGGCTTCCCCAAAGAGGTCGTCGACGAGTTCACCCGGATCGTGGGCAAGCCGCCGCTCGGGAACAAGACCGCCTCGGGCACCGAGATCATCGAGGAGCTGGGCGCCGAGCACATCGCGACCGGCCGCCCGATCCTCTACACCTCGGCCGACTCGGTCTTCCAGGTGGCGACCCACGAAGAGGTCGTGCCGCTGCCGACCCTCTACTCCTGGTGCGAGCAGGCGCGCGCCATGCTGGTAGCGCCGCACGCCGTCAACCGGGTGATCGCCCGGCCGTTCATCGGCACGCCCGGCGCCTTCGCGCGCACGCCCCACCGCCGGGACTACGCCATCGAGCCGCCGCCGAGCGTTCTGGACACGCTCGCCGCGAAGGGCATCGGCGTGCACGCCGTCGGCAAGATCTGCGACATCTACTGCGGGCACGGCATCGAGACGACCGTCCGCGTGGCCGACAACCGCGACGCCATGGAGAAGACCTTCGAGCTGCTCGAGCGGGTCGATAACGGCTTCATCTTCGTGAACCTGAACGACTTCGACTCGAAGTACGGCCACCGGCGCAACGTCCGCGGATACGGCGACGCGCTCGAGGCGCTCGATAGCTTGCTCCCGCGCTTGGAATCGCTGCTTCGCCCGGGCGACGAGGTCATCTTCACCGCCGACCACGGCTGCGACCCGACCGCCCCCGGCAGCGACCACACCCGCGAATTCGTCCCATTCATCCACCTGAGCGAGAAACCCGGCGAAGATTTGGGAATCATCGAAGGCCTAGACGTCGTAGGCAAAACAGTAACGACCGCCTTTGATGGTATCCTATGCAACTGATGGTATCCCATGCAATTAGCCGATAGCGCTGTGGACAAGAGCGTCACCCCCAGTGTCACCCCCTCTGTCACCCTGAGCTTGTCGAAGGGCGAGGGCCGAACCATCCCCACGTCCTGGCACGTCGCCAAGCGCACCACCGACCTGCTGCTCGGGACCGCGTTTTTCGTCGCAACCCTCCCCATCGTGGCCCTCGCCGCCATTGCCATCGCCGTCACCACCGGCGGCACGCCCTTCTACGCGCAAGAGCGCGTCGGCCAACACGGCCGCCGCTTCCGGATCTACAAACTGCGCACCATGGTCGAAGGCGCGCACGCGATGCGCAAGGACCTGCAACACCTGAACGAAGTCGACGGCCCCGTCTTCAAAATCCGCAACGACCCGCGGCTGCATCCGCTCGGCGCCTTCCTGCGCCGCACCAGCATCGACGAGCTGCCGAACCTCCTGAACGTGCTGCGCGGTGAGATGTCGCTCGTCGGCCCGCGCCCGCCGCTCCCGAGCGAGATCGCGCACTACGACGAATACGCCCAGCGCCGCCTAACCGTGCCGCAGGGCATCACCTGCCTGTGGCAGATCAACGGCCGCTGCGACGTCTCGTTCGATGAGTGGATGCGCCTAGACAACCACTACATCGACACCTGGTCCCCGCTACGCGACCTCGCCATCCTCGTGCGCACGATCCCCGCCGTCTTCCGAAAGGACGGCGCCCATTAAGCCACAACTCCGCGCCGTCACCCCCGATGGCAACCGCAGGGCCACCCCCCGTGTCACCCTGAGCGTCTCGAAGGGCATCGCATCTTCAACCCTCTTCGTGATGGCCGCCACCCTCGGCTCGACGATCCTCGGCTTCTCCCGTGAGGTCGTGAACGCGCGCTACTTCGGCACGCAGTGGCAGATGGACACGTTCCTCATCGCGGCCACCGTGCCCACGATCCTCTTCGGCGTTTTCAACGGCGCGCTCGTGAGCGCACTCGTGCCGACGTTCTCCGAATACCTCACCCACGGCGAAGAAGAAGAGGCGTGGCGCCTCGGCAACACGATCATCAACGGCCTGGCAATCCTCTTGACGCTCTGCGCGGTCCTTGGCTACATCCTCGCGCCCTACTACGTGCCGATCATCGCGCACGGCTTCCCGGGCCCGCAGATGGGTGTCGCGGTCCGTATGACGCGCTGGATGATGCCGAGCATCGTCGCGGTGAGTTTGAGCGGCGTCTTCAGCGCTATGCTCAACGCCTACCGGCGCTTCCGGGCCGCCTCGCTGACGGGAATCGCCGTCAACGCCGTTACGATCGGGTGCGTCATCGTACTCAACCAAAAATACGGCATCTACGCACTTGCGCTGGGTACGACGCTCGGGCTGATCGCTCAGATGGCCGTGCAGCTGCCGGCGCTGCTCGCGATCGGGAAGTACCGCCCGGTTATCCATTGGAACCACCCGGGGCTACCAAAGATCTGGCTCCTGCTCGGCCCGATCATGGTCGGATCGGCCGCGGGGCAGATCGCGCTGTTCTTCGATCGCTACTTCGCTTCGACGCTGAGCCCCGGCTATATGGCCGGCATGAATTACGCCACGAAACTCGTCGGCTTTCCGCTGCAGATCTTCGCGGCGGCCATCGCGACGGTGATCTTTCCACTGCTCGCCGCACAGTTCGCACAGGCGAACCGGCGCGGCGTCGGTACGAGCGTCATCACCGGGCTGCGCCTCGTGAACTTCATCACCATTCCGTCGGCCTGCGCCCTCATCGTGCTCGCGCACCCGATCGTGCAGACGCTCTTCCAGCGCGGAACGTTCAAGGCGAGCGCCACCGAACTCACCGCCGGCCTGCTGCCGTACGCGGCGGTAGGCCTCATCGCCCTGGCTTCTAATGTCGTCTTAACCAGGTGTTGCTTTGCCTGTAAGGAAATGAGTTGGCCCGTTGCGATCTCGGTTTTTACCGTGGTCGTGAATGTGCTACTTTCCCTAGCATGGTTGTCTTCTTTGGGTGCGAGGGGGCTGTTGTTGGCGAACTCCGTGAGCCAGAGCATGCAGGCTCTGTTGCTGTTTGGGCTGGTGTGGCGGCTCGTGCACGGCATCCGATGGAGACCGCTACTCGGTTCCCTCGGGAAGATCTGCCTGAGTTCGTTCGTCATGATAGCGGCGTTGCACTGGATTGGCGCGCTGGGCGTGCATCCCGCGCCGTCGCTGGTTTCGCGGGTCTGGTACCTATTCGGCCAGGTGTCGATCGGCGGGCTGGTCTTCATCGCCGCTGCGCGCGCGCTCAACATCGAGGAGCTGTCGATGGCGTGGCGGCTGATCGTCGAGAAGTTCGAGCGGAACATTATAGCGCCGCCCGAGAATCGCGAGGCGCCAATTGCGTAACGAGCGCAGGGCCTCTGCGAAAGCGTTAGGGCAACGCCCCGGCCTGCCTGTAGGCGCGAGCCATGCGTTCGAGCGTTTCGTCGAGCGCACGCGAGCGAAAGCCAAGCGCGCTCTCAGCCTTCCCGGACGTGTACCACATTTTCAGGGGCGCGATCCTGGCGTTGTCTATAGTGAGGCGCGGCTCGTTGCCGCTAAAGCGGGAACGGAGCTCGAAGGCGCGCGCCGCAACCATAAGGGCGACGGACGGTATCTCGCGGCCACGATACGGAACGCCAGCTGCTTGCGCCTGGCGGCGAAAAGCCTCCTCGTACGTCAGGTTATGCCCGGCAAGGATATAGCGTTCACCGCTCTTCCCGTGAGAGAGCGCTGCCACGATGCCTTCGGCTACGTCGTCGACGTCGGCAATGGAGAGGCCGCCGCTTGGGTGCCCCGGAACTCGCCCCGCGGCCAAATCGAGCATCGTATGACCAAAGGTGTGGTTGAAACTGCGCGGCCCATAAAGGACGCCCGGGTTGACTACCACGACGCTGGCGCCATATCGTACCGCGTCGAGCGCTTCTTCCTCCGCAAGTCGCTTGCTTTCGTGGTAGAGGAGATTCAGCGGGACGAAATTGTTTTCTGCCGTCTCGTCGATCGGGTTTCCGTTCGCACTGTAGCCGATCGCCGCGATCGAGGAGACATGCAAGAATTTCGGCACGCCGGCGGTCTTCGAGGCTTCAGCCATGATTCGCGTGCCGATGACGTTGGTGCGATAGATACGATCGCGATTGCGCGACCAGTGGCTAAGGTCCGCGGCCATATGCACGAGGGCATCGTGGCCCGCTGCGGCCCGAACCGAGAGCACCGGGTCCGTGACGTCCGCGATTACTTTGCCGGCGACGAACGCATCGATGGCCTGCGTTTGGCTCGTCCTCCGGCAAAGCGCGGTCAGCGTATGTCCGTGCTCGGCAAGCAACTGCGTCACCCTCGTCCCCAGAAATCCCGTTGCGCCGGTGACCAGTATTTTCATCGGTATGCTGTTGCGCGGCACCGGCACGCACTCCTCTGGAGATCATGACGGTGCAGGGCAAAATCAGTGTCGTCATCCCTGCATATAACGAGGCTCGGCATATCGTCGGCAACCTTGTCGAGATCGTGGAGACGCTTTCTAACTTCGACTACGATTTCGAGGTCATCGTGGTCGACGACGGCAGCCCCGATAAAACGTATCTAGAGGCCGCCAAAATCCTTTCGACGCATCCCGAGCGCGTTCGCGTGGTTCACTACGACGAAAACCGTGGGAAGGGCAACGCGCTAATCTGCGGCACGTCGTTTGCTTGCGGCGATTATGTGGTATTTTTGGACGCCGATATGGATTTACACCCCGCGCAGGTACCAGTGCTTTTCGGCGTGATGGATGCGCTCGAAGCCGATGTGGTCATAGGCAGCAAGCGTCATCCCGCATCGGTGGTCAATTACCCATGGCACCGAAAACTTTATAGTGCGGTATATTACTACTTAATACGCATCATGTTCGGCCTGCCAGTAAAAGACACGCAAACCGGTTTGAAGGTGTTCAAACGTGAAGTACTGCTTCGCGTGTTTCCGCGGGTGTTGGTAAAACGGTTTGCCTTCGACGTCGAAGTGCTTGTAAACGCGCACCGCTTAGGATATAAGATTGCCGACGCGCCGGTCACATTACATTTTCAGCGCGGTTCGTTCGGAAGAATTAAATTGCGCGATATCATGGCGATCATGCAGGATACCCTGGCGATTTTTTACCGGGCCCGGATCCTCCATTATTACGATAAGGTCGTAACTGGAGATGCCGAGACGCTGCAGCCAGACGCAACCGCACGCGAAGTCGAGCGAGTATAATGCCCGAAAGCGATCGTCCGAAAATTTCGGTGATCATTCCCCTCAAACGCTTGAACGCTTACGTTCGCGAATCGCTCGAGGGTTTACGCCGGCAGACGTACACGAATTTCGACGTATACGTCATCACGGATGGCGACGAGCGGCTTGAAGAAACGGAACTCGACGTCAAGTTTTTGGCGTCGGGACCGGTGCCACCGAACATAAAGCGGATGATGGCCGCCGAGCGGAGCAACGCAGAGATTGTCGCGCTGATCGACGACGACGCCTATCCGGTGCCGGGTTGGCTCGCGGCCGCAGCCGCGCACTTTAACGATGCCACGGTCGTGGGAGTGGGCGGACCAGGCGTTACACCGCAGCACGACTCGCCGATGCAACAGGCGAGCGGTGCCGTGTACGTATCGCCGCTGGTTTCGGCGCGCTACACCTACCGGTATCTACCGGAAGCAGCCCGCGACGTCGACGATTGCCCCTCGTGCAACCTATTCGTGCGGCGCGCTGCGTTTCTAAAGCACGTTCCGGAGTGCCTGCAATACTGGCCCGGGGAAGATACAAAGTTGTGCCTTCTGCTTACAAAAGACGACCGGAAGCGTATCGTTTACGACCCGAGAGTGCTCGTGTTCCACCATCGGCGTGCGCTGTTTTGGGGGCACTTTCGGCAGGTATGGAACTACGCCGTTCACCGCGGCTTTTTTGCGAAGCGCTACCCCGAGACATCGCTGCGTTTCGCCTATTTCGTGCCGGCGATTTTCGTCCTTGCGAATGTGGTATTGGTTGGGCTGGCTCTTTGGGAACCGACTCGCAAGGCTGCGGCTCTAATGGCGAGCCTCTACATACTGGGCGTTATCGCAAGCGCGCTTTGGGCGCGGCGCTCGCATAGGGCCAATCCTGCGGTCGTGGCGATGGGCATCTATCTAACGCATGTCACGTATGGCCTCGGCTTTATGCTGGGGCTACTGAGAACGGAATTGGATCACTAATGGGGCCGTCTTTTGGGGCACCTGCCGTGGGCTGGGCTGTTTGCCTCGGGGCCGCCGCTTATCTGGCATGCGATCTCGCCTTTTACACCTTTGAGCCCGTATGGTATAGTTTGGCCTACCGGTTATCAGGAAGGGACGCTCGGTTAGCATGAGGATCGCAGTTTCATACCCGCCACTGGAAAGCGAAAAGGGCGTAGCGCTACTGTCGCAAAACCGGCAATTTCAGTGGTTTAACAACCCGACATTCATTTACCCGATGGTTCCGGCTTCGGCTGCAACGCTGCTTCAATCGATGGGACACGATGTGGTTTGGGATGATGCCATCGCCGAGCGTAAGTCAGAGAGCGAATGGCTGCATTGGTACGAGCATGCCGGGCTCGACCTGATTGCATTCGAGAGTAAGACGCCGACCATTAAGAGACACTGGGCGCTTATCGAAAAGATGAAGGCGCTCCGGCCGGAGACGCTCGTCGTCCTCATGGGGGATCACGTTACAGGATTCCCGGAGGAGTCACTCGAGCAATCCTCCGTAGATTACGTTTTGACGGGCGGTGATTTCGACTTCTCGCTCCGCGACCTCGTCAACCATTTGGACAAGCACGATTTGATGGGACCCGGGACATACCATCGCGAGAGCGGGGCCATCAAGGCGAGCGGCATGTACTCGCTGGTCAACGATCTGAACGCACTGCCGATGATCGATCGTGACCTTACGAGGTGGGAGCTCTACGCGTACAAGAACGGCAACTTCAAATACCTTCCCGGAACCTATACGATGGCCGGGCGCGATTGTTGGTGGGGGCATTGCACGTTCTGCTCGTGGACGGTGCTTTTCCCGGGACAGAAATTCCGTACCCGCACCCCCGAGTTGATGCTCGACGAAGTCGAGATGCTAGTGAACAAGTACGGCGTCCGGGAGATATTCGACGATACCGGGACGTTGCCAATCGGCGCGTGGCTGCACGAGTTCTGCGAAGGCTTGATCGAGCGCGGCCTTCACAAAAAAGTGAAGATCGGCTGTAACATGCGTTTCAACTACCTGAGCAAGGCAGACTACGAACTTATGGGCAGAGCGGGGTTTCGATTTATTCTTTACGGTCTGGAATCGGCAAACCAAAGTACGCTCAAGCGTTTGGCCAAGAACATGAGGACCGATACGATCGCGCAAGAGCTCAAATGGTCGAAGGGCGCCGGCCTGGCTCCGCACATCACCACGATGATCGGTTACCCCTGGGAGACTAAGGAAGAGGCTCGTAACACGATCGAGTTTGCGAAAAAGATGTTTCGTACCGGTTGCGTGGATACGTTGCAGGCCACGGTCGTTATGCCGTACGCCGGCACACCTCTGTATAAGGAGGCGGAGAATAATGGTTGGCTCCTGACCAAGGACTGGGATGAGTACGACATGCGGCAGCCGATTCTGAAGAGCCCGTTGACGGCCGAAGACACGCTGATGCTAACGCAGGACCTCTACCGCTCCTTCGTCAGCCCGCAGTTCGTTTGGAACAAACTCACGAATATTCGCAGCTGGGAAGACATACAGTTCATAGGTCGCGGAATCCAGTACGTCTGGGGTCATCTCACCGATTTCAATATCGGGCAGGTCAAAGGTGCGGCTGCTCTGGCTATGGGACGCCGCGACGGCAGCAAAGCGGCGTGACCAAGAAACCTGATCACAAATCCGGAAGGCTCCAGCGGGTGTGAGCTCTCCCGCCAAGGGCGATCCATCTGTTCGCGCGCAAAGGTAAAGGCAATGAGAAATCAAGAGAAAACCGTATCGGTTGTGATTCCGACATATAACTGTCGTGAAATCCTTCGCGACTGCTTGGAATCGGTACGCTCGCAAACCCATCGTCCTGTCGAACTTATCGTCGTGGATAGTTGCAGCACTGATGGCACGCGCGAGCTCGCCGAACAGTATGCGACCGTACTCTCCTTTGGCGGTAATGCGGCACATACGACGATTAACGCTCGTCCTTTCAAGCAGAACTGGGCGCACACCAAAGCGACAGGCGACTACCTCTACTGGTTTGATTCGGACATGCGAATGAAACCCGATACGATAGAGCGCTGCGTCCATGCTCTTGAAAGCGAGAATGCGGACGCGGTCATCGTACCGGAAGAGTCTTACGGGGAAGGCTTTTGGGCGCAGTGCCGCCGCTTGGAGAAGGCCTGCTACAACCGAAACCCGCTTTCGCTAACCGACGCCGCGCGTTTCCTGAAATTGAGCGTCTGGAACGAACTGGGCGGGTTCGACACTACGCTCGGCTCCACTCAAGACTACGACTTACAGTTACGGCTCAACGATGCCGGTTACAAGACAGTCAAACTCAGTGATTGCATCCTACACTACGAGGGGCGGCTCTCTCTAAAAAAGCACCTCCGCAAGAAGTTTATCTACGGGACGTCCGCGATGCGGTACTTCCGCAAGTACAAGAGCCGCGACGGACTGCTCTCACGGCAATTTGCGGTAGTTCGTCCAGACTTTCTCTCTGCGCGGGATCTCCTCGCTCGGGAGCCGTTTGTTGCCGCAGGGATGATTTCTATGAAAATCATGGAATACACGGCTGCGTTCTTGGGATTGCTCTATTCGCAAGTCCACAAGGAAGATTTGCAGGCGTATGTCGGTGAAGGTGTAGCGCACTCCTGAAAGAGGGATTACCGGTTTCCATGAAAGTCACCGTTGTAGGGTCGGGATATGTCGGCCTAGTCACAGGCGTCTGTCTTGCTGCCGATGGGCACGAAGTCCGCTCCGTGGATGTGCAGGCTGACCGTATCGATGCGATCAACCGATGTGCCCCGCCCTTTTACGAGCCGGGCCTGCCCGAACTGTTGCGTTCGGTCACACAAAGCGGTCGCTTTTCTGGCACGACGGACCTTGCGCGTGCAGTTCGCGAGGCCGAGGTTGTGATTATCGCGGTAGGCACGCCGACTCGCGGGGGACGCATTGACCTAACGGCGCTGGAGGGCGCTCTGCAATCGATTGGGCAA
This sequence comes from bacterium, assembly GCA_021790935.1. Taxonomy (GTDB): domain Bacteria; phylum Vulcanimicrobiota; class Vulcanimicrobiia; order Vulcanimicrobiales; family Vulcanimicrobiaceae; genus JAJYFL01. Next base: position 177,382 of record JAJYFL010000005.1, on the reverse strand, counting down.
ATCCTCGCCTGTTGCGAAGACCGGAAGACGGTCGTTATGAAGAGTACGGTCGTCCCCGGAACGACCGATACGCTTGCGCGCTCAATCCTAGAATGCGCCAGCGGGAAAAACGCCGGCCAGGGTTTCGGCCTCGCAATGAACCCGGAGTTCCTGCGAGAGGGCTCAGCTGTTCAGGATTTTCGCAATCCCGATCGCATCGTGATCGGCTCATGGGACGATGCAAGCGCGCGCGCTATGGACGCGTTGTACGCCGGATACTCCTGCCCTAGGGTGCATACGACACCACGGAACGCGGAACTTGCGAAGTACGCCGCCAATGCTCTTCTGGGTACGTTAATTTCCTTTAGTAATGAGGTGGCGGCAATTTGTGAATCGGTTCCCGGGACGGATGTGCAGACCGTTATGGAGGCGTTGCATCTCGATCGCCGCCTCTCCCCAGTCCTTGAGGGCGTAGTCGTGCGCCCGCAGGTGCTGACCTATCTTGCGGCGGGAGCGGGGTTCGGCGGAAGCTGCCTACCGAAGGACATAGCCGCGTTATTGCACTTCGGTGCCGAAAACGGCGTTGCCATGCCGCTTCTTCGATCCGTGCTCGACGTGAATCTGGCTCGCCCCGCGAAGCTGGCCGAAATGCTTCGCCGGGAACTCGGAGCGTTAAACGACAAAAAGATAGCGTTGTTGGGTCTGGCTTTCAAGCCCGGCACCGACGATTTGCGCGAATCGCCCGCGTTGCGCCTCGCGGCGGTGCTTCTCCAAGAAAGGGCCGAGCTTTTCGCAGTCGATCCATTTGCCGCCAATTACACCCCGGGATCTGTCGATCCGCGGATCCGGAGGGCGGTTGATCCGCGCGAGGCTTTTCGTGGCGCCGATGCGATTGTGCTGGTCACCGCGTGGCCACAGTTCATAGAGTGGAATTGGGAAACGCTCGTCGCGCTGATGCGTACCCCGGTCGTCTTAGATGGGCGAAACGCACTTCGCGGCGTTCGGATGCCTGCGGATACACGGTACAGGTGCATAGGGACGGCGGAGTCGCCGCGGGAGACTGCAAGCGTTGGCTAAGGTAACATCTGTCGTCCGTGAGGACGCAACGCGCGTGGCCGCGACGTGGAAGGGCGCTCTTGTCGAACTCTCCGGCACGACCCTGCTGATATCTGGGGCGGGTGGCTTTTTGTGCAGTTTCGCGCTCGACGTGATTGTTGCATTGAACGAGGTATTCGACGAGCCCGTCACGGTTATCGCAATGGACAACTACAAGACCGGCTTGCCGGAACGGATCGCGCATTTAAACGACTACCCGAATATGCGAGTGGTCAATCACGATGTGTCGACAGCGTACGTTCCAGAGTGCGCCGTTGACTGGATAATACACGGCGCCAGTATCGCCTCCCCGAGCTTCTACCGCCGCTACCCGTTGGAAACGATCGACGCAAATGTTAGCGGAACGCGCCATATGCTGGAACTTGCACGAACTGCCGGCGTCAAAGGCTATCTGCAACTGAGTTCGAGCGAAATTTATGGCGATCCGGAGCCGGCGGCGATCCCAACCTCGGAGGAATATACGGGTCGCGTTTCTTGTACCGGCCCGCGCGCATGTTACGATGAGTCGAAGCGGCTAGGCGAGACGCTCAGTATGACATACCATCGGCTCTACGGCGTCCCAGTGAAGATCGTCCGGCCCTTCAACGTCTATGGTCCGGGCCAGCGCTTAGACGACGCGCGAATCATTCCGGACATGATGTCTGCAGCCATCGAGGATCGGCCTATTGTGCTTTTCAGCGATGGGCGAGCGACGCGTGCCTTCTGCTACATTTCCGATTTCGTCGCCGGCATGCTTCTCGTCATGGCGCGCGGAGCATCCGGCGAGGCGTACAACGTCGGCAACGATGAGGAAACCTCCATCGCGCAGGCTGCGCAGACGATGGTTCAAATCGCTGGCTCGAGCAACGTGATGATCGAGTACCGCATTAGCGAAGATCGGGAGTATCTCACAGGTAATCCGCATCGCCGCTGCCCGAATCTAAGAAAGGTCTTTGCGGCAACCGGCTGGCGCCCGAGTATCGGTATCACCGAGGGGTTTGAGAGAACGCTGCGGTCCTATCGTGTCGAGCTCGCATCCGTTTGATGCGTTCGCGTCACCGGACATACGCCGCCCTAGGAGTTTGTCGACTTTGAGCGCAGGCGGCCAAGCGGAATGGGCGATGATTTGCGATCCGCAACGCTTGCACCAGCCAAGGAATGTACGGCGATCGGCGACCGCATTGCGCGAGGGCTCATCCCGCTTTGGCCAGTGTGAACGTCGGCGTGTGCATTGGCTTGAGTTTGCAGGCTCCGCCTACCAAACACCACTCGCCGCTCATTTCTTCGTGACCTCGCAAAGAAAACTGGCGAAATCCCAGGACGCTCTTTACGATACCGAAGAACGGTTCAATTATTGCCTTGCGTTGGCCGTAAATGTTGTGTCCAGCTTTGGTTCGCAATTGGTGCTGTATCTGCTGGTTCGGCATCGCGAACCGCGGAAGCCCCGGCGATTCCCGGCGACGTTCCAGCCCACCCGCGTGACGCTCTCGACCGATGCTGATGTAAGGCGGGAGGTTGTTCCATTCACATGCTTTGCCGTTCGTCTCGCTATAACAGCCCGCGTCGACCAAGACTTCGCCGACGTGCCCGAGCGACGCCGGGAGCACCGAAAGGCGGGATATGATCGGCTCGAGCGGCGTCCGATCCGTAGGCCGCTGGCTGACCTCTATCGCTACCAACAAGCGCGAGTCACAGTCAACTGCTTCTTGCGCGTCGTATGCTTGAACGAGTCCGTCGGCGGATGGCATGATTCGCGAGTCATCATCGGTCAAATGTACCTGCGCGGTCTGATTCATCGAGCGTGGTGGACGGACTGGTTTTCCGCCCCTCGGCTTTTTGCCGGTTTCGCGTTCGCGGGCCGTTCGTTCGCCCATTTTCAGGTCGCGCTCGGCTTGCTCGCTCGCGAGCCGCTCCTGTTCGCGAACGCGGATACGCTCCCTGGCCTGCGCAATCGCCTGCAGGCAGGTGTCTCGGCGCGCCAACTCTTCTGGAACGTCCATCCCGTCAGGAATCTCGCTCACGTCGGCCCTCTCCGCCAGACGCAGCGAGCGCTCGATCTCGCCCTTGATCCGACGCTCCAACTTCGTGGCGTGCCCGTAACTGAGTGCATGATGTTTGGAAGCGTTCGCCTTCATTTTCGTTCCGTCGATGCTGACGCGGCCGACCTTGAGCATTCCACTCTCGGCAGCGATCAGGGGGATCTGTTCGAAGAACGTTTGCGCCTGCGGCAAGAAACGGCGTCGGAAGTCGCAGATCGTATCGTGTTCAGGGCGCGGGCTGGCTGCCACAAAGCGAAACGCGACCGAATCGTACGTCGCCCGCTTCGACTTGCGAGAGGAGAATGTTCCAGTCGCACCGCCGTAGAAAAACAGCGGAACCGTCATCTCGGGCTGATAGGCTTCGCGCCCACGACTGGCGTACTACGCCCGCAGCGCACCCATCTCGAGCTTCGCCACGATCTCAGCAATAAAGCGTGCCAGATGATTTGTGGGCAGTCAGTCCTGAACGTTGGAAAGCAACAAGAACATCGTATCTCGATCAAGAGGTCGAAAGTGATCGCTCACGGATTCAAGTGTAACAGACGAATAACCCGTCGAAAGGCCTACGGGCTCCCAGCAAACGTGATAGCCGAAGTCATGGGCAGGCCAGCGCGGATGCAGCGGATGCAGCGAGAGGCGAAGCGAGCAGTATCCGCGCTTAGTTGGTCATGTGTCGCAGATCAGTTATGGACGGCCTACGAGTCGCTGGATCTGACCGGGAGCACCTCAGTTGCAGGCTGAAAAATTGGAATCACCTCAGCCCTACAAGGCATACGGATGTGGTCTGCTTGCATATGTGACCTTAGCTGCCCTCGCTACATTCATGCTCGTCGTACACCCGGGTATCATTGGCCATAACTGGGATTGGTCGATCGACTGGAATTTCGAAGGCATCATCGGCCTGAGAAACAACGCGTTCTCCGCGTGGTACAATGTCGGGCTCGGCGGGCCAAATGTTGCGGTATCGAATGCGCTCTACTATTACGTGTTGGCTGCGTTCGGCAATCCGAAATTGCTGAGTGATGCCGCTCTCTTGCTGGTCTTTCCACTGGGAGCCCTTTCGGGCATGTTCCTCGTCCGGCAGACGCTGCTGCAGGTGGGGATTGGCGGCTTCTTTGCCGCGTGGCTGGGTGGGCTCACGTTCGGCTTCTCGCCATTCTTCTTTAACGAATTTCAGGGCGGTGTCCTAAGCCAACTGCTCGGTCACATAGGCTTCGCGCTCGTACTAGGGCTCTTGACCGTGTATGTGCGCACGGGACGCAGGGTGTGGATCGTCGTTGCGGCTGTAGCCTCGGTACTGCTTGATTCATCCACCACGGATTTCGTCTTGAGCTTTCCGGTAGCGTTCATACTCCTATGTCTGCCGCCGACACGCCAGTCTCTGCGTGCGTTCGGCGCATATACCCTCGGAGTGCTCGGAATCAACGGCTATTGGCTGGTCTCTTTCTTGCACGCCTTCTTGACCATGACCGCTCGGGGAACGACTTACGATGCCGCGCTCCAGAATTTGAGCAACCAGGCACCGCTGGCAAGGGAACTCTTCACGAATAGTGGCTATCCGTTCCCCTTCTTTGAGCACGCCTGGGGGCCGCTCGTTTTGCTGGCGGGTATATCTGCGATCGCGATATTCTATGGAGCGCTGTTCTTTGCTGGGCGCGCGTACTTGCGATCGATGCTGCCCTGGGTCCTCCTCCTCTTCATTGGTATCGGTGCCTCAAGCGTTGCGAATGGCCCGTTTTCACTTGCGATGATGTGGGCGTACCAGCACGTGCCCTTTATGAACTTTTTCCGTACGCCACAGCACCTGATCATCGTTCCCGCGCTCGCTTTTTCGGTGGTGATCGGCGTGGGCTGGGGCGTGTTTCTGAATGCGCCACGGAGCAAGTACGCGTTGGTCGCGACGGTTGGCTTGTTTCTCTTAGCGCGCGCGCCGTACTTTACCGGTGACCTGTCGTCCTCGTTCCTCACGGCCCAGAACCCTGGTTGGGGCCTATCGCTCTTTCGGCCTTCGCCTGGCTACGAGCAGGTGGCGCGTTCGATTGACGCCTCGCCCGTTTGGTCGCGCGCGCTTTTCGTGCCATCCGCCTATTCCCCGCTGTACGTCGCGAGCCCGTTTCAACAGGCGGCCCAGGGTGGCGACCCCTTCGTCATCAACTTTGGGGACCATGGATCACTGCTCGCCGACATAACGGCGCCAATGAGTCAATCCGGGCGGGAGCTGAATCGGATATTCAATGATCGCCTACCAGAATCGCTGTCCACCGGGATGCCGGCCTTGTTCGATGCAACGCGATTAATTCTGCGTTACGACGTTCTTGTAAACGGCGGCTTTGGAGATTTCGCATTGGATGGCGAACTTCCGTATCGGGTCCGGTCGTACTTGAATCGGCATACGCGCTTGTGGGGGAAACCGTCATCGTACGATCTCGTTGACATCTACTCTACACATGCGCCTGGCCGAGTATTCTTGTCGAGCAGTCTTCCTATACTCAATGGCGGCACCGCCGATGTGCCCGACCTCGAGGCGATTGCTCCGATTGAGGCCTTCGCTACCGATACCTCGGGATTGAGGCCCCGAAAATTGTTTTCGCCCTCGTACGAATTCCAGGGCCAATGGGACGATGACATCGACGAAGCAACGGCGCCAGCGAGTCGTTCTGAGATAGGCGCGGAGAACAAGGTTGGAATCGGGGAGAGCGGCGACTATGTGATCCTGCTGCATCGCCGGCCACACGAGGTTCCCGACAAGGTGGCCCTGTCGGCCGATGGGGTTCAAGCGGTGAATGTATCCAGCTTGGAGTCACGCGTTCAAGAATATGCCGCCAACGGTGCCCTGTGGATCCGGGCGGCCGTGGTCTACCTCAAGCGAGGCAATCACGACATCGATGTCAGCGTCGCCTCAAGCGCCCAGACTGGCTTAGCCTTAATCGGTGACAATGCGGCCGGCGTACAGGATTACTTCGATGGTTTGGCTGTGCTACCGTTAGGCGACGTGCCAAAGAATCCTGATTTCTCCTATCACGATGCCACGATTGTTGGGATACGCGTTCCCTCTCCTGGGGAATCCCGGAAGGTTTCGTTGGCCATCAACAGGCCTGGAGCATATCGTGTCTCGGCATTGGTTCGTGTCCCGCGAGCGGATCGCGAATTCCCGGTGGTCACGATCGAGGGCACGGCGCTCTCCACTGCCACAAACGCGCCGTTCATTTCGCAGGAAGGGGTCGCGGACCAACAGTCTATTCCCCTGCCGCTTTATTGGTATGTTCTCGCACCGCTTCCGCGCATTGCCCCAGCCGTAGACGTGCAGTATTTTGGGCAACCGATCGACTTTACCGTGACATCGGCGCAACCGTTTCGCGGCACATTTGATATTTCGTTATCCGGCTTGAACACGGTGCGAGCGGCGACGCTTACCACCGAAGGTGAACAAACCACGACTAGGCTGCACGGCTCATTGGGGCCGTTCAAGACGGTTGCGGCGGCAACCATGTTAAGCGGCCGCCCGGTCAACGCGAGCGTTCCCATTACCGTTGCCGGTATGCCCCAGCACGTTGACGTAATGCTTACCCCGGCCCTGGCGATATGGGGAATCAGTCGCGGCCTACCGCTAGGCATGAACTTAGGCGCGTGGATTCGGCTGCATGGAACACGCGAGACGTTTCGTTCCGGTGAAATACCGGCGGGCAGGATCGTCGTTCCTCCCGAGGCTGATATCACGCTATCGCACTCGACCCCGGACCTGCCGCTCGGCAACCTCAACCAGCTTCGCCTCATCGTTTCACCGGCTAGCGCAGTTTCCGCCGTCAGAGCCGAAGCCAACGTGTATCTGCACTGTACAGACGGATCACGGATTTACCAGGTTCCGGTGACGAGCACGGCGGACGGTTCCCGCGGGTCGTTCGTCGCAGGTCTCGCTATGTTGCGTACGCTCGACACCTCGCGGGGATGCACGATGTACGGCTTTGCCATGCGCATGCAGCCGCTTCTCGACTATGCATCGGTGCCCATGCGGGTTGAACAGGCGGAGGTGTTCGCGCGTCGTAGCTGGCTGAGAGCAACGCAACCGTTAGCCGTTGAACGGCGCGTGGAAAACGGCGTGCTGACGCTCAGGGTGCCTCTATCCTTCCGACAACGGATTATCTCGATTGCTCTCCCAACCGGCCCGCCTCCGGATATGGAGGTCAGCGTGAACGGGCAGCCGCTCGGTGAGCGCGGCTCATTGCGTCGTTGGCATCTCAGCCGCGAGCGGTTGCCGCTCCACGACCTTCTCGTCGCCGCCCCCGCATCCCAGGCGGCGACGATGGCGTTCGATAATCCGGGCCGTACTTCGCTCCTTATTGCAGGGCGCGTGATTCCGCAACGGCGGCGGGCCCCGCTCGGCGGCCCTTATTGGTATTTTGAGAATGGCAACGTGTATCTTGCCTGGCCTCAGCGACGCCACTTTCCGGATCGCGGCAGCCTCGTGGTTATTCCTTCGAGCTGGTTCCATGGCCACGGTTCGCACCAGCAGATCGAACTCGACGCGCGACGCTCGCTGAGAAAGAGCGCGAACGCGCTTACAATCGCCGTTACAGACGAGCGCTATCTCTTCGCACCGTTTTCGATCGCGGCATACGAGGCGGCTTTGGAGCCGCAAACCACTTTCCCGCTATCTATAGACGGGCGTCGCTATGACCTGGGAATACGCGATGCGGGAGCATCCACCATTGAGATGTCACAATCTATCACAGCGCCGCTGAAAAACGGCCTTCATAGCGTGGAATTCAGCTCTGATTCGAACGGGATTCGGCTCTACTTCGAGCGGCAGCCTCCCGCTGTTGCAGCCCGGCCCCCCACCGCGTTGACCGTCGAGAGCTCGCTTTCGAGCCTCTGGCGCGTTGGCGTACCGGCGCGCAAATCAGCCGTTGCTCTCGTCTTCCTGGAATCATTCGATAAAGACTGGGATCTGCGAGGTATTGCGGGGGCGAAACACTTCATTGCCGACGGATATGCAAACGGCTGGATTCTTCCACCGGGACCCGCGGCCTCGGTCACCTTGTACTATCGCGGCCAGAATTGGGTCATCTATGGCTTCGCGATCAGCGGTATCGCGGCGCTCGCCCTGCTTCTGTGGAGCCTGCGTGACACGGTGTATTTGCGCCGGTCTGGAAGGCGCCCGATATGAAACTCTTAATTGTAGCATTTGTTCTATCTCTCTTCGTTTGGATCGCTCCTCGAAACGGTTTTGTTGACGTCATGGGTATCGTCGCCTATTGGATTACCGTCATCGGCGTCATTATCATGATTGCCAAGCGCGCGCCGGAACCAGTGGGGGATACTTCCACGGAAGCTGCCAAGCGTACCGGAAACGACGCTTTCAAGACGAACCTGCAAGATACGTAGCGCAAAATTTGGCACGACGTCCATATCAAAGGATCGCGTAGGCGGCGGTTATGACGGCCTCCCGATCGAATGGCCTAGTTGTTCGACCACTGCCCATTCAGACCGCACGGCGGCTATGCTGATACTGTACGGCCGTCGCCCAGTATGACCGAGCCGTATACGCACCCACGGCGAGGCACCACAAAACGGCGGTCAGCTCAAGCAGGAGCTGCGCGAACGCCACGACCTGTACGCAGTAGATGGTGCCTTCAGGCGGATTGAGATAGCCGTTGACGGCGGTGTCGATTCGGACGTGCGGCAGCACCGAATGTGGGGGGGCGAGCGCGATCCAGTACGGGCTAAACGCTTCGTTGATGCGTAGCAGCGGTTGGTGGGAATCACGGGGGATGTCGACTCGGATCAGCCACGGAGCCAACCACCGCGACCGGACACCCATCAGGCGAACGGGAGGGCCGTCGCGCGACATACGCGGACTGACATTGCCCGCCAGTGCAATCGCACATCGACCCAAGCACCGTACCGCCGACACGCCCTCGGGGATATCGATCCACCGGTAGCCGCGCGTCGTCCCGCGTCGCCAATGGGATCGGTCGGCAACAAGCGACCCACGGATGGACGCGAGGATGCGCTCGGCGTGCGGCAGCACCAGCGCCTTTCGTGCGGTTTGCGTGTACGCTCCGCCGAACGCTTGGCCCAAGCTTGGATCTGTCACGAAGGCCAGCCGGGCGTCAATCCACCCCCGGTTCGGATCTACGCCCGATCTCTGCAATGGGATCGGCTGGACCGTGACGGGCCCGGCAAATCCGAAACGCTCGATGATATCGGCAGGAACGTCTCCTACGAACACCGCCGTGCGCGAGGGGTCGCTCGCGAGCGAACCGAGCACCAAGCGATCCGCCAGCGCCGCCAGCGGCATCGCCGGTATACGAATGCTCTTCACAGTATGATTCAATGCTGCAAGCCCGCTACCAGCGTGGGAGATGCTCTGCCCGAGCGCTGAGGTATCGCTCCGGAAGTATGGGCGCTCGTACAGCGTAGAGACCCCCAATGCACTCAGCATCCGCGCATCGCCGTAGAGGGTATATCGCGCCAGGGCGACATCAACCGGAAACGTCGGCAGGTACTCGTTTAAGGGCGCCGGCGTACGAAGCCGTACCGATGCATCCGGATCGATACCGGATCCCCTGCCGTGAAACTGCAACGGCTGGAAGGCGGGAAAGAGCGCGAAGCGTTCTCCGTGCGAAGCGATAGCGAGAGGTGGAATCGTGGCGGCATTGAGCCAGTAGGAGGACGGAGGATATGCGATCCAGGCGGCGAGCAACGCCGTCGCCGCCGGAATTCCGACAAATGAAAGCCAGCGCATGCGCGCCGCGCAGTAGGCGAGCGCTATGAGGTAGCCGATGGCCGAAAAGGCGAGCAGATCGTAGAGTTCCCGAAAGAGGCCGGTCTCCGGGATCGCGGTGACCGCGAAGCCGTAGAGCGGAGCAAGTGGGCCCTTCTCGCCCGTAGCGACAAGGAGCGTGAGAGCAGTGGCTGCGACAACCCACCTGGCCGTACGATCCTTAGCACCTAGGACCGCCGCAGCTACCGCGAGCGACGCGAACACCAGCATAGGAACGCGCGCGACGGAGAGCATCTGATCTGCGTAGTGGGCAAAATAGCCCCCGAAGACGACCGCCTGGGCCGGAGCCAGCGACTGATCTCTCTGCCAGGATAATAGGTAGGGGATCGTGAGGAGCTGGTGATGGTAGGCGAGGATGCCGAGTATGCTCGGGGAGGCCACGAGCAGCAGCGTTATCACGCCGATCCATTTTCGGCGCGCGAGGCAGTATGCGAGGACTACTCCGTCGACGAGCAGCGCGAATTGTAGTTGCATCAACACGACAGTCGAGAACACGACTAGCACCGAGACGCGGGGGCGGGGTCGCAGGAACTCCGCCACGATGGCGATGACCGCACCGTACGCCGCGATCATGAAGAGGTGCCCGGCGACGAGTTCCGTGTAAACCCAAGGGTTGAACAGCGCGAAACCTGCACCAGCGATTGCGGCTGCGGCACGCGCATTTAGGCGAGAGAGGAGACGAACGCTCGAGGTGAGGACAAGCCCGGCGATCGCTGCGAGGTACGCAAAGAACAGCGACCAAGGTGAAACAAGCGGCGCCAAGAGGCGTCCTAAGAAGCCGAGCAGGAAGGCGGTCTTGACGGGCTGCGGGATGCCAAGCCCGATGGGGATCCAGCCCTCGTACATCGCCTGGAAGTACGCCGGCTCGGCCGCATAAGTTGTCGGCATACTCCAATCCTGCCGTAGGACGGGGATACCGTTGCTCATCGCAGCCCAGATGAAGACACCAGCCGTCACAAAGCATGCGGCCCATAGAGCGACGGCGTCGGGCCGCCATTTCGACATCCGTCCGAGTACGGCTCTGCGAAGCGAGGTTATACACATGCGACGAGGCGGCGTTCGACGAGCGACGACGAGATGCCGTCTTGCGACCTGCCAAACACAATTGCGGAGTAGCGTCCCGGGTGTTAGCGGCGGCGTGCTCGCCCCAAAGCGGGCTCTTGGTGGAGGGGCAGGACGTGCGCCGACCCCCGTACAAGATCCAATCGGTTCTTGACTAAATTCTACCAATACTCCGCCGCAGGGAAAAGCTCTTTGGCGCCCGGCTGCTGTTCTATCGGGCTGGCTGATTATTCGCTAAGTCTGATGCGTCCGTTTTAGTCCGATCCACGGGTGGAAAGAATCAGGTCGAGGTCGCCCGACGCGGAACGTTGGAATGCCGGCCAGATGCGCGCGCAAATGGTGAGCGCGGCTTGTGGGAAGGGACGGGATGCTGCCACCTAAGGTAACGGTCCTCATCGTGACGTACAACGGATATGAATTCACACGCCGTTGCATTGAGTCCGTCTTCCAAAACGCTTATCCAAACTATGAAGTCGTTTTAGTTGATAACGGTTCCTCGGACGGGACTGTAGAGAAGATACGGAGCCAGTTTGGTGAGCAGGTGAGGATCGTAGCGCTGGAATCCAATATCGGTCCCTCCGCCGCTCGCAATCGTGGCGTATCGGTATCTCAGGGCGAGTTTATCGCAACGCTCGATAATGATACCGAACTCGATGCTCAATGGCTTGTAAACGGAGTTGGTCGCATGCTCGTCGATCCGAAGATCGGCTGCATTCAATGCCGGCTGATGATCAATCGCGCTCGTAACCGATTTGACTACGTCGGGGACTATTTTGGCTCGTGCGGTTTTCTGATGCAGCCGGTGCAAACAGGTGAAGAAGACATCGGGCAGGCCGATGGCGAGCAGGTAATTTTCAGCGCCAAATCCGCCGGCATGATCATTCGCCGCGACGCCTTCGAAAAGTCCGGCGGTTTCGACGACCAATATTTTATTTTCGTCGAGGAAACGGATTTGTGCCTGCGCATCTGGCTGGCTGGCTACACGGTACTGTACGTTCCAACATCGGTCGTCTTTCACGAGTTTAGTTCGAGCCAGGGCGTTCTGAATGACACTCACACGCGACTTGTACGTTTCCATGGTTGTAAGAATTATGTGGCGACGCTACTCAAGAATCTCGAAGTAGGCACGCTGCTGCGCATTCTGCCGGTTCATGTTGCGATTTGGGTCGCATTCGCCGCGTTTAATCTGGCCAACGGAAGGGTGCGCAGCGCCCTGTGGATTAGCCAGGGCTTGTGGTGGAATGTCGCGCATTTGGGCCGAACGCTTCGGAAGCGCCGCGAAATTCAGCGTTTTCGGCTGATCTCGGACGCAGCTCTGCTACGCCAAGTCGGTAGGCGTGATTCGCTGCGGAACCTTTTTGGGAAGACCAAGCCCATTGAAACCGTTCCAGGAACGTTCAAGGCTCACCGCATTTAGCCAATATTCCGGCTATCGCGTCGGGTACTATCGCAATAATACTATCTGGCCCGGGGCAGCCGACCTCGTAGATGCGTGCATCGAAGGGGGCGCGTGTCGCGGGCAAGGTATGCCATCAAAGATATGACAGGATTGCGTCGGTCGCACGTTGTTGAATAGCCGGCGCACGCCTAAGACGTCGAGGAGGTCGATTTCGTGAATACCGTGGGCCACCCGGTGCCTGGGGTGCCGGTCCCGACCCGTCCGAGGCCGTACAACCTAAGCGCCGGAAGGCAGTATTGCCCGATGGAACCTCTGGCACCGACCACGAGGATGCGCCCCAGCGGTCGGTCATCGGGCTAGTCGATCACACGCAGGCGTGGGATCGCCACGACGAGGCGCCCGCCCCATGTCGCGACGTCCTGCAATTGCCGTTTGATCTCTGCGATCAGATTCCATGCCAGCACGACGATCCGGTCGGGTTTCGTTTCATAGATCCTCTCCGGACCATAGATCGGGATGTGGACACCAGGCAGCAAATGACCCTGTTTGTGAGGGCTGATGTCGACCGTATAGGGTAGCGATTCAATTCCGACACCACAATAATTGAGAAAGGTACTCCCTTTTGCAGGAGCGCCGTAGGCCGCGACCGTCAAACCCTTCTCTTTGGTGTCACGAAGGAAAGCGAGAAACTCATCGCGCGTGTTCTCCACCCGCGCCTGGAAGGCGACGTAGGTGCTGGTCTCCTCGAGCCCGGCGGCGCGCTCTTCTTGAAGCATGCGAGCGATTGACGGTGCTTGTCGCGCGCCTTTGCGGTGCCGCACGTAGATGCGCAGCGAACCGCCATGCGTAGATATCTCGTCCACGTCGACGATCTCCAGGTCATGCATATGAAATGCTTCGAGCAGCGGTGCGAGCGCAAAGTATGAAAAGTGCTCATGATAGATCGTGTCGAATTGCGTTTGTTGCATAAGATGCAGAAGATAGGGAAACTCGATGGTGGCGGTGCCCGCCGGAGCCAGCATTACTCTGAATCCATCGATAAAATCGTGGAGATCGGGAACGTGCGCGATAACGTTATTGGCAACCATCAAATCAGCGCTACCGTATGAGTCGCGCAGCGAGCCGGCGGTTTTCCCGCCAAAGAAAACGGTTTCCGTCGGGATGCCTCCCTCGCGCGCAACCCGAGCGACGTTCTGAGCCGGCTCCACCCCGAGCACTCGGAATCCGTTCTGAACGAAGTTTCGCAGGAGGTAACCGTCGTTGCTTGCGATTTCGACCACCAGACTGTTCGCTGGCTTCATCCCTAACCGATGCGTGATCATTTCGCTGTACCGCTCTGCATGTTCGAGCAGTGTCGCAGCGTACGAAGAAAAGTAGGCGTAATCCGAAAAGATCGCCTCGGGCGTTTCGAATGCCTCGATTTGCACCAATTTGCATTTTGCGCAAACGTACGCATGCAGCGGGTATAATTGTTCCTTACCGGCCCGCAGCTGTTCGCGTGTAATGTACGAATTCGAGAGCGGTGTTGTGCCTAAATCGCAAAACGTCACGGAAAGCGGAGCTCCGCAGATTCGGCACGGGCCGGGCGTATCCACGATCTTTGGCGACTGGTCGGACGCTGTAATCAGTTCCATGTTCTCCAGAGCGCAGCGTTGTTCTGCCAAAGGTTCTCCAGCACGTTTTTGTCCCGCAGCGTGTCGAGCGCGTGCCAAAACCCGCGATGCCGGTACGCACCGAGCTGACCATCCGCGGCTAGGCTTTCGAGTGGATATCGTTCCCACACCGTCTCGTCACCTTCTATTCTCGACAGTACAGCCGGCTCGAGGACGAAGAACCCACCGTTGATCCAGCTATTGTCTCCGTCGGGTTTTTCTTGAAAAGCCGCCACCGTATCGTTATCGAGCTGAACCGCCCCGAAGCGGCCTGGCGGCGCCACTACCGTGACGGTAGCCAACTTGCCGCTGCGCCGGTGGTCGGCGATGAGCTTGCTCATATCGACATCTGCGACGCCGTCACCATAGGTCATGCAAAAGGCTTCGTCGCCTATATGACGTGCGACCCGTCGGAGACGACCGCCAGTCATTGTATCGTCACCTGTGTCGACCAGTGTAACGGTCCAGGGTTCTGCGACGCTTTGATGCACATGCATTTGGCGTCCCTGAATGTCGAAAGTCACATCCGCTGTGTGGAGGTAGTAGTTCGCGAAGTACTCCTTTATCATGTAGCCTTTGTATCCGAGGCAGACGATAAAGTCGTTCAGCCCGTAATACGAATACATTTTCATGATATGCCAAAGTACCGGCTTCCCGCCGATTTCGATAAGCGGTTTCGGCCGCACCATCGACTCTTCGGATATCCTCGTTCCGAGGCCACCTGCTAAAATAACGACTTTCAAACGCATTTCCTCATGCTAGCACACGCAAAACAACGAAGCGAAAAGTCGACCGCTCCTGGATAGATTCGTGAACGTGGGTGGCTGACCCTGGGCGGAGCGTGCGAGAATGGCAGGAAAATACCGGCTGCCGGACGTACCTGGGTCCCTCTCCTTCTTTGTTTCGTGGGTTTTAAGGTGCAACAGCAACCACCGCTTTCGACATCAGATGCAATTGATGCGGGCACGCCCGGCCCGTGTCCCGGATGCTCGTCGACGTCCGTTGCCGAGGTCCACACAGCCACCGAACGCATGTACGGCATGGGAGGAGCGTACCAATACGCGGAGTGCGGAGCATGCGGGACGCTACGCCTCATCAACAGTCCAAGCCTGCGCCAGTTTTATCCTGACAATTATTACTCGCCGCCTGCAACGGGCAGTTCGCTGCGAACCGGTATCGAGCGGGCGAAGGAGGCGCTGGTCGAGACCGGAACCGCAATAATCATGGACCGCCTTTTTCGCGTGATCGGTTGGAAGGGCGGCAAAGATGCGTCGATTTTAGACGTAGGTTGCGGGACGGGGACGCTGCTTCGCGGCCTGCGGCGGCTGGGATATAGGAGATTGCGAGGCGTCGACCCTTTTTTGCCTTCGACAATCGAGCAGCCGGTAAAGATACATAATCATTCTCTTTCGCAGATGGCTGAGAGTTTCGATCTCATAACGCTCCACCATTCGCTGGAACACATCCCCGAGTGCCGACAGACTCTTGAAGCCGCGCGAGATCGGCTAAATGCCGGGGGGGCGGTGCTGGTGCGCATTCCGATAGTCAGCTATGCCTGGAAGCGCTTTGGAACGCGATGGGTGCAACTCGATGCACCTCGGCACGTCGTGCTTTTCACCGAACGCGGATTCCGTTCGCTTGCCGAAAACGTGCAATTGAAAGTCGAGAGTGTGGTGTACGATTCGACTGCGTTTCAATTCTGGGGCAGCGAGGTTTATGAGCGTGACGGCATCCTTCGTCAAAGCTATCCACGAGATCTAGCTGCGTTTCTGTTCTTTAGGCTGCGAATGTGGCTTCGTTATGGGCGCGCGGTATCTCGTCTAAATAGAACCGGGCAAGGCGATCAAGCTGCGTTCTTGCTCATACGGGTGCGCTGAATCAATCGGTGCTCCGTCGGTGAACGGGGGTCCGTGGTATGCCGATGGGCCGTGCGACCCATGCCGTGTTACCTCGCTTGCACGCGTGCCGGAGGAACGCGGGTAAGGCGAGCATAAGTGTCGGATTCATGAATATCCTCGTTACCGTTGGACTGGTTTCGTCGGAAACTGTCCCGTCGACAAACTGATCGCTTTGGGGGTACAGCGTCCGAATTTACGACAATCTTGAACCACGGGTGCATGGTGGCAAGCAGCCAGCGTCGCTGATCGAGTGGAGCGCAGATATCGAGTCGAAAGACTCGTTTGATGTGGCCGCATTGATTCTCAAAGAAAGAGGTCTGGTCTGATCGTGCCGTACTTTTCGATACTCATGCCGGCATACAATGCCGGGCCGGTCATCGGCGAAACCCTCGACTGCTTGCTTGCCCAGACCTTTACTGACTGGGAGTGCATCGTGGTCGATGACGATAGCAAGGACGACACTGAATCTGCGGTCCGGCGTTACGCCGATCCCCGAATAAAATTTTTTAGAACCGGCAGCAATTTGGGATACGCCGGGAACCTAAAACGGTGTTTTGATCTTGCCGAGGGAACGTGCCTGTTCTTGCTGGGCAACGATGATATCCTATCGCCGGTTTGCCTTGAACGTACGCACGCGGCTTTCGAAATGGCACCGGATATTGCCATAGTTACCAGGGCTTATTACATCTGGGACACGGATCCTAATCAGCCGATTCGTTACACGCCCCAGTTAGACCCGACCACCGATCGAATCATTTCACCCGACGACGACGATCACGTGTGGTTTATGCTTTTCTCGACGATTGCGCAGCTGAGCTCGCTTGCAATCAAACGGGAACTCATGCGAGGTTCCGTCAATCCGTTCTGCTTCCCGGCGCACGCCGAGCCGTTTTTGGCAAGTTTCCGAGATCACCGTGGAGTGTTTCTGAAGGGCTACCTTCTTGCCGTTCGCAAAGGGTTGAGCCAATCCAGGCATGTGTCCTCAATCTATGACGTTTCGCCGTTGTGGAGCTGGGTGGATTGCTTTGACCGGGTTTTCGCCGGACCGCGCTGGGAGAGGCCACGGCGCCTGGGTCGCGATTTTGTCGCCAAAAATGTACAGGGACTCGTTCAGGTCCGCTGCCGCTCATCACTAAGGAACTTCCTGCGCGAAGTCTGGCTGCATGTCGTGTATCGGCCTGTGAATCTCGTCTCATGGCGGTTTTGGCTCTTCGCCATAGGTTCCTTCGTAATGCCGCCTAAAGCGTTGCGCCGTTTCACGGATCGTTTCACGCCTCTCGTCTGCCGGCCTCCGAGCGGAACGGTGGCGCTGGTGCGTTAACCGTCCAAGGCAGTTTTCAGGCCGAAAGGCCCATTCGAGAGCGGACCAGGCACGCGGGCCTCATCGAATCCTGACGCCCGAGAGGAGAATCGCCCAAGGAAACATATTGAGATCTACGGTACGTGGGCGTCTTATCGTGCCCAGACGTGCGGCACGCCGCCCGTCGCGTTCTTTACGAATTGAGTAGGTCACTAATTTATGAGACACATCGCCGTCATCGGAACCGGGTATGTGGGACTAGTCACAGGGGCGTGTCTTGCCGAACTCGGCAATAATGTCGTTTGCATCGATACAGACGAGGAGAAGGTTGCCTCTTTGCAGACCGGTGCGATCCCGTTCTTCGAGCCGGGGCTCCAGGAACTCGTCTCGCGCAATCAGAGATCCGACCGGATCCGTTTTACGGTTAGCGCGCACGATGCCATCGAGGGCGCGGAGATTGTCTTCATAGCGGTTGGAACTCCCATGGGCGATGATGGGCATGCCGATCTACGAAATGTTCGCGCGGCGGCCAGGACCATCGCATCCTCGCTGCCTCCAGGTACACGCAAGATCGTCGTCAACAAATCGACTGTTCCGGTTGAAACCGGAGACCTCGTGGCCGCCATAATCCGGAAAACCGCAGACTCATGCTCGGTGTCGGTTGTTTCAAATCCGGAATTCCTGCGGGAAGGCAGTGCAATTGCCGATTTCATGCGGCCGGACCGAATCGTGATCGGAGCATCGGACGAGGATGCGGCTGCGATCATGAAGGATCTCTATGCGCCCCTGCTCGCCCGCGTCTTTGTTACCGAGGTTCGCACCGCGGAGATGATAAAGTACACTGCGAACGCGTTTCTGGCCACGAAAATCTCGTTCATAAATGAGATTGCCAATATTTGCAGCCGCGTAGGAGCGGATGTTCGCGACGTGGTAGCGGGCGCCGGTGCCGACTCGCGCATTGGTACCGCATTCCTAAACCCGGGCCTCGGGTTCGGAGGTTCCTGTTTCCCGAAGGACGTGAAAGCTTTGACTAAGATCGCCGAAGCTCACGACATCCAGCCCACCGTGCTAAACGCCGTACTCGATGTGAATGCGCGCCAAATCGAGCACGCGCATACGATTCTAGCCGAGAAACTAGGCGGCCTTACCGGCAAGCACATCGCCATATTTGGTTTGGCGTTCAAGCCAAACACGGATGATGTACGTGAATCCCCGGCGATCGTCCTCATCCAGCGCTTATTGCGATCGGGTGCGATCATCTCCGCCCACGATCCCGAAGCCATCGCCACCGCCCGCCAGGTCCTGTCCGACAGCGTGCGCTATGTCCGCAACTGCTACGAAGCTGCGCACGAAGCAGATGCGCTGGTCACCGCAACCGACTGGAACGAGTATAAGCAGATCGACTTGGACGTCGTGGCACGCCTCATGCGCGGGAGGGTGCTTTTGGACGGCCGGAACCTGTACGATCCAGAAAAGGCGCGCCGAGCCGGGTTCGACTATGCGGCAATCGGATACGGCGATCAGGGGCTCCGCCATGACGGCGAGGTCCGCGGGCGGGTCGAAGCATGAACGTCCTGCTCACCGGCGCAGCCGGATTCATCGGCTCGCACGTGGCGGAGAGATATCTGCGGGACGGGGATGCCGTTATCGGAGTCGATAACCTCTGCACTGGCTCCGTCAATAATCTCGTACATGCACGAACCCACGACACGTTCTCGTTCGTCGAGGCCGACATCGCGGAAGACTGGCTGGCTCTCGAAGCGCATGTCAAGGGCCTCGGTTTCGTGCCCGATCTCGTCCTGCACATGGCTTCACCTGCGAGCCCGATCGATTATGCAGAGTTGCCGCTGCAGACACTTGCCGTGAACAGCCGCGGCACTCAAAATTGCTCGGCGGCGGCTCTCAGATGGAAGGCCCGGATGCTCTTCGCCTCGACTTCGGAATCGTACGGCGATCCGAAAGAGCATCCCCAACGTGAAACGTATTGGGGAAACGTGAACCCGGTCGGCCCTCGCTCATGTTACGACGAAGCGAAGCGTTTTGGCGAAGCGCTTATGATGGCGCAGATCCGCAAGGCCGGGCTCGATGGTCGAATCATACGGATATTCAACACATATGGCCCCCGTATGCGCGCGAATGATGGGCGCGTCGTGCCGAATTTCGTGACGCAGGCACTGCAGGGCCAGCCCCTCACCATCTACGGCGACGGGATGCAGACGCGCTCCTTTTGCTACGTGGACGACTTGGTCGAGGGAATCTACCTGTGTGCCGCGAGCGAGAAGACTCATGGCATCGTCGTCAACCTTGGTAACCCCGAAGAGTATACGATCCGGCGTTTCGCTGAAATGGTATGCGACATCGTCGGGGTCTCGCTGAACATCGTCATGCGCGACATACCGACCGATGACCCCACGCGGCGCTGCCCCGATATTACCCGCGCAAAGGAGTTGCTCGGCTGGCAGCCGCGGGTCCCGGTCCGCGAGGGCCTAGAACGAACCATTGCCTACTTTCGCGGTGGTTCAGGCCACATAGTAGCTCAGACGCGGCCACATCTGCGGCAGCGGTACGATAGATCGGCTACGGAGGCAGATCGGGCACAGTAAGTCGATGCTCTCCGCCGTCGCGAATTCTATAGCCCGCCATGCCGGAACGCCAGCTCGAGGGTTTTCCAAGTCACCGGGCACAGCGAACGCAGATGTTCGTCCGCTACTGTGGCGCCGCTCTTAGCTGCTTCGACGAACCGCTTTTCGTAGACGTAGAGCCATTTGTCGATGAACGTCAGTTCGCCCTCAAGCACTCCCCGCATCTTTGTCGAGCGCGTAGATCTCAGGAGATCGGCAATGCGGCGGCGCCGTGCGTGACGTAGCGCGATATCCTGAGTAAAAATCTTGAACACGCCGGCGGGAATCTCGTCAAGCATTTTGCAGTCAAGCCGCTCCATGTCATCTTCGATATGTGCCCCCAACCTTGGAATGCGCCTGAATTGCTCGCGGAGATACTCCAAGTCGAGGAGAATGGCTGGCCTCCGCACGAGATAGCCGTCCTCATGCAGTTCTCCGTCTAAAATCCACTCCTCGTTGCCGCATCGGAATCGGCGGAGCGTAATGATTTCGACGCCGAGCTCGCATGGATTGACCGAGAAGAAGACGTTATTGAATCGACTGGGGGTTGATCTCCAGGCGTGGCGGTCAACGACCTCTACCGCCATTCCGCCGTTTCCTTCTGTTGCGTGGCGCCTTTCGCCCGACGGGCGAATAACTACGTTATCGTCTTCTTGCCTTCGAGCAACCTGGCGTCGCCAAAACTCCGGACTCCAGTAGTCACGCGAGGCCGCATCATCGGCTTCGAACATATGATGCAAGAGCCCATTCGCCGGCCCCCCTGAAACCAAGAGCACTTCTTCGCAAAACTCACGGGTCAACAGTCGTCCGAGCTGAGTTCGATACTCCGCTTCCGACTCTGAGGCTCCATTGCCGACATTCCATCCTATGGGCTTGATGTCACGAAAAAAAAGTTGCACCCAATTACGTTGGTCATGGCGAACGATCGGCAACACGCCGCCGGACGCCCAGCGCAGTGGCAGAGCCATACCACCCAGGAATTCATCGCCCGCCTTTTCAGCCGCGGTCGGGTCGCCCATGAGGTGATCGTGGATAGCTTGCGAATGTGCGAGAAGTTCCTTCAGTTGTGGCAGCTTCTTGGCGTCCTTCTTCATGTGGCTAACGAAAAGTTCATCAAGAGTTTTTTTCCCGCGGTTGTTGTAAACGCCGTAGTGGCTCTCCGTAATGTCCACCTTGAGCTGCCAGCTATCGTCGTGGCACTTAATAACCCATTGCTGCGGGTTGTCAAGCAGAACGATCTGGAATACACGATGCGGCCACCAGGAACGGCGCAAATCTCGTCTACGAACAAATGTCGGATACAGGATCCCATTCTTTGAAATATCTCGATACGAGTCCTTAATAAGTTGATTCGTATCGGGCTGAACGCGAATAACGCGCAGTCGCTGAAGTAGCGGCCGGATGGCCGGATAGACGCGTGGAATCCAAATTCGATAGCGCAACCAAAGGTCGAGGTTGAACGCTCGCGCAATAAACCAAATGGCTATCGTCGCGACTGCGATTACAGCGTACAGCCACCCCCCGTACCTAAACAGCTCGGGGAGGAGCCACCTTCCGAACAAGTCCACGACGACGAGAATTACGATCCCTTGGAACCAACCCGCCGGATGCTGAAGATCGAGCCAGAAATTGAGCCAGAAATTAGCACGTTCGTCCGCCACGGAGAACCTCCAATTTTCTAGTGCCCCAGTCCTCGGGAAAGCTCCCGGAAGCGCCTTGACAGTACGGCTACACGCTCTTCAGCCCTGCCGCCTCGACGACCTTTGATTGGCGCTCGTCAAGCGTGGGCCGTGTCCAGGGTACGGATGCCGAGCGGGGAGACGTGCCGGCGAGCGAGGTGGACGCATGTTTGGAAGGCGATGTCGGGCAGATCGACCTGTTCCCACGGTGAAGGACGTGCTGCGCGATCGCCTCCGTCCATTCGGCACGATGCAGCGGCGTCAGCCAGAGGCGAGGACGCCGAATAATCGTAAGCGTGGGCGGCAGAATCCCGCCGCTCTTCCGGCCGCCGTGCGGACGCCTGCGGCACCGCCCCGAAAGCCGGCGAATTGCGCGAGCAGCCCATCCTGGCGGCAGTGCGGGCTTGCAGCTATAGTCGAATAATTAGTCAACTATCTCTTCGCAAGAGTTCCGCGCCACGTACCGAGCTTGCAGCGTCGCGCGTCAAGCTCCTCGCCGGTCCACGCTAGGTCGGCGAGACCACGCTGCTCCTCGAGCTCGCTGAAAAGCTGGGGAGCGTGGCCATCTATGTTGCGGCCGGACGGTCCAGAAGCGTCGTTGCCGGGTTCTTGGGAGCGCCCGTGGGCTCGAGCCGAGTGTTGCGCAAAAGCCGGCGGGCGCGCCGTCGCACTGCTCGACGAGGCCCACGTCTTGCAGGGCTGGGCGACCCGCCTCAAGGGCGAATGGGACCGCCTTCGCCGCAGGCTCGCCGTGCAGATCGCCGCGACGGTGTCCTCTGCGCTGCACTTGGGACTCGGCTCTCGAGAAAGCCTTGCCGGCCGTTTCGAGCGGATCGTCCTTTGGCACCGGTCTGCAGTCCCGTTGGTGGGCGTGTTTCCCGGAGTTCACGAGAGTATATCCATATGATATACTTTGTTGGAAGGAGTAAGAGATGGCCGTGACCGTTTCGCGCTGGGGAAACAGCCTGGGTATCCGCCTTCCCAGGGAGGCACTTGAGCGCGCGCACGTTCGCGAGGGCGACCTGCTCTCCGTTGAGGCAACCGAACATGGCCTGCTGCTACGGCCGGCCAATCGCCCGAGCCTCGACGATCTTGTCTCCGCCATCACGCCTCAGAACCTGCATGGCGAAATGTCCACTGGAGCCGCGGTGGGCAACGAGGCTTGGTAGGCTTGGAGTACGTCCCCGACATCGGGCACGTCGTTTGGATCGATCTCGATCCCAAGGCCAGCCGCGAGCAGCGCGTACAGCGGCCTGCGCTCGTACTCTCTGCAGCGTCGTACAACGCGAAGACGTCGCTTGCGCTCATTTGTCCGATAACGACGCGCGTCAAGGGCTAGCCGTTCGAAGTCGCTCTTGACGGTAGCGCCGATCTCGCCGGTGTCGTGCTTTCGGATCAGGTGAAATCTTTGGACTGGCGACGTCGCAATGCTCGCTACAAAGCAGCCGTTCCGGCAGAGATCCTCGAGCGAGTTCGCGCCAAACTCCGAGCGCTGCTTGGGCTATAGGCAATCCCGCCGCCGGCCAAGCGCGCTTGCGCTTGAGCCCACTTCACTGTATGATGTGACCACAAGGAGGACTCCCCATGCCGGCGGTCGGTATTCGCGAACTGAAGACCCATCTCAGCCGCTATCTCGCGCGCGTGAAGCTCGGCGAGCGCATCATCGTTTCGGATCGCGGACGAGCCGTTGCCGTCATCAGCCCGGCAGCGGAAACCGCGCTCGACAAAGGGATCGATGCCATGCTGCGAAGCGGGGCTGCGCGATGGGGGGGCGGCAAGCCGCGGGGGCTGAGTCGTCCGATCCGTTTGAGCCGTGGCCCATCTCTGGCCGAGACGATCCTCGCGGATCGCGGGTGATCGTATACCTCGACACGAGTGCGCTCGTTAAGCTCTATATCGACGAAGCCGGCGCACCGATCGTCCGGCGAGCGGCGCGCGAAGCCGAGCTTATGGCCACATCCGAAATCGCCTACGTCGAGATGCGGGCGGCCCTGGCCCGGCGACACCGTGAAGGCGACCTGAGCGCGCGGGGCCACCGGCGCGTGTTGGTGGCGCGTTGATCAAAGATGCGGGGAATGTTGCCGAGCGTTATCGCTTGCGCGCCTACGATGCGATTCACTTGGCTTCGGCACTTCTGTTGCGCGAACGCGGCGCCGACCGCCGTGCTGCGTGCGTCGGTCCACCCGCTCCATGCCGCTTCTGCTCTGGGGTTGAGTCTGGAGTTGCGCAACGGGGCTTCCGTGACGATCCCGATCGGCGAGATCGAAGAACTTGCCGGTAAGCCGGTGGCGGAACTTGCCAAGGTGCAGGCCGACCCGCTCGGCGAGGGCCTCCTCTGGCCGTCGCTCGATGTCGGGATCTCGGCGCCGGGGCTGCTTGAGGATTTTTTTGGCTACGTGACGCACTCGAAAATTGCTCGCGCGGGCGGGCGTCGGTCGACGCCCGCGAAAGCGGCAGCGGCACGCGCCAATGGGAAAAAAGGCGGCCGAAAAAGACGAATACGCGTGGGCTAGCGCGTAACGGTCTTCAGTCCGGCCGCCTCGGCGAGCTTTGATTGGCGCTCGTCAAACGTGATACGTGCCGCCGAGCGGACTCCTGCGGCACCACATGGCCGAGTAGCCGGTCTCGCTCGCGCAGTCCCGCTCTCTTCCCGGCTTGCAGCCAAGCCTTCAGCCGGCGCGCACACCGCTCCGCACCCGGGCTTGCCTCGTTCCCACCGAACTGCTATCATAAATGATAGCATGGCACAGGTCATTATTCGGAATCTCGAGACCCAGACGGTCGAGCGGCTCAAAGCGCGCGCGAGACGGCACCGCCGTTCCCTTGAAGCGGAGCTGCGCGAACTCTTGAACGAAAGCATCGCCGGCGACGAAGGCGATTTCATCACCTGGGCGCGTGAACACCGTCTGCCGAGGATTCCTGGATTCGATGCCGCGAGCGTGGTTCGAGAGGGGCGAGCCGCCCGCTTGGAGGTACTCGATGACGCAGTTCGGCGCCGTCGTTGACGCAAGCGTCGTCATCGCTGCCTTCGTTGGCGAAGCGCAGACGCCGGTTGCCGAACGCATTCTCGCGCTCGAACTGGACCTCGTCGCGCCGGACCTGCTCCTGCCGGAGATCGCCAACGGCCTCTGGCGCTATCTGCGCCATGCTCCCGATCTCGTTGCGCGCGCTGCAGAGTTCCTCGAACGGGTGCCATCGAGAATCCGCTTGATGCCCTCGGCTCCGCTCGCGTCTGCGGCTCTTGAGATCGCCTGCGCGCTCGATCATCCGGCATACGACACCTTCTACGTCGCACAGGCTCGTCGCGAAGGCGTTCCGCTGGTTACGCTGGACCAGCGCCTCCAGCGCAAAGTACAGGGCACTGCGTATGCGGGTCTCGTCGTCTCCGCCGAGCGGTTTGCAAAGGCGTACTCTGCACTGCGCCGGCCCCTTCCCAAACGACGCGCTTGAACTCTCGCGGCGCAGGCAGAACGAAACGGAAAGCTCGTCGAAGAGATCGGGGCTTTCGGTCACGACGCACGGGCGCAGCGATCTGCGTTCCATTTTTCGCACAGAAGACGATGCACGCCGATGGCTGATCTCAGAGAATCGTTCGTTCGGCGATCAAACTCCGCTCCAGCGTATGCTCGCTGGCAATGTCAGCGATTTGGTCGATGTGCGCTACCATATTGAATCTGCGCTCGTAGCGTGATTCGACTGCGTGACTGAATTAACGTACAGCGATCCCGTGTATCGCATCGCGGGAATGGCGGACCGGCGTATCGAGTTCCTCGTTGAGTTGCTCGACGAGCCGGAAACCGACATCGGCGGCGCGCTTTCAGTGCTTGCGTTGACCGACAATGTCGCACGCCAAGCCCTCGGCCAGATTCAAGCGATGCCGGAAAGCGACCAATATCACGGGCCGTACGCGAGCCTGGCCATGCTGCCGTTCTTGCGTCCATTCCGCGCACGCTTTAACGACGCAACCTTTGGAGCCTGGTACGCTGCCGACAACGCTGCGACAGCATACCATGGAAAGCGTTTTCATCTCGTGCGCTGGCTCTCGCAATCTAAAGGGCAGCGCTACGATTTGGCGTTGCGCGTCATTAGCGCACGTCTAGCCGCGCCGCTTCTCAATGCACGGCGCGACCAAGTACCGGCCGACGTGTACGATCCAGATCCCGTGCGTTACGACGCTGCTAATGCGTTAGCGCGCGACGCGCGCAATGGAGGAGCACACGGTTTGTTGTACGATTCAGTTCGCCGTGATGGCTTTCGATGCGTCGCGATATTTCGGCCCAGCATTATTGATTCTCTAAGCATCGAAAGCGAACTGCGATTAGAATGGGATGGTGGCGATTTACGCGGATTCAGCGCGATAGAGTGAATCGATCGTTCCAGCGACCTCTGCGGCCCTTGAGATCGCCGGCGCGCTCGATCATGCGGCATGCGACGCCTTCTACTTCGCACCGGCTCGTCGCGAAGGCGTTCCGCTGGTCGGCGCCTTTAGCGCAAAGTGCGCAGTCTGCGAGGGCTTGAGCTCTCACGGCCTGAATACGTCGCACTCGCTTGCAACACGATATTCGTCTGGGCTCGCGCGCATCGGGAAGCGCGGATCGTCTTTCGGGACACGAGCGATGGCAGTTTGGGAAAACGCAGGTGGTGAACGAGAGCGGCTAAATGCCAAGGAGCACACGGGCGGTAGCGAGATCGATTTCCTGTTCCGCAGCCGAACGCACGACGTGTGGGACGAGAGCGACGCGAGCCTGGCCAGAGCCGACCGTGGTCTCAAAGAGGTTGAACGTTTCGCCGTTGACGGCGAGCGCCTCTGCCGAAGGCGCGCGGATGCCAGCCTCACCCCGGTCATGAGCGACGCCCGCAGCACGGCGCGGGATGCGCAAGTCACGAGCGAGGAAGTCTCCGACCTTGACGCGATTCGTTCGGTGCGTAAGCACCTCAAACTCCGTACGAGAGATCGGGTGAACGATATCGACGATGAGGTCCTCCTGCGTGATCACGATCGACGCGTACCTGGGTCGAAGGCTTTCCTCGATCGCCACATCCATGTTTGGAAGCGGCTCGCCCATCGCGCACAGACGGGCGACGGTCTTTGGATCCGGACGCAGGTCGGCGAGCACTTCGACGAAGCACGTGACAAGCGAATCGGCGAAATAGCCAGTACGGAATCGATACTTGAGGTCGTCCCAGCGCCCCGGCCTGCCGGCCTTGAGAATCGCTAGCGGTCCATAGGCAAGCGGATCAGCGCCCCAGCTTATCCTATAGATGAGTCGCGGCAGCGGTGCGCGATGAAACGCCAACGGTTGGCTCTAGGATGTCGCAAAACGCACGGCGGACCGCACGACGGCTGTGCGCGCTTCGGGCGTGTTCTTATCAAGGACGCTTATCGGCGATTCGAAGTCAAACTCACGCTTCTGACCGATGAACCAGGCCTTCGCCGCCTCCGACCCGCACAGCGTGCTGATGATGTAGGCAGCGCGCCACGCGGCGCGGAGCGACGCCGGTCGGCGTGGCGTCTTTCCTTCCAGCCAGGGACGAACGAATCGCGTTTCATGAACGCCGCCGGCCATGGCGGTCACGCCCAGTCCGATCCAATCAACCAGATCGCGGACCACAGCCGAGATAGGCAGGCGGTCGGCCTGGTCCATTTGGTCGAGGACCTGCTCCCGGTCGACGGGAGGGTGGATCCTGGCTGCTTCTCTCAAGATGGTTTCCTCGGCTACAAGTATACCCCAGGCTCTAGCCCATTGTACAGCACTGGGGCCAGCCCGGGATGTGGGACAGACGTACTGATCGATGTCGCGGCTTGGAAACGCCGGCAGACTTTGCAGATCGCTGGCGCAGCGCTGAGGCGATCGGCGCGCTCCGACGCCTACTTGCCGACCCGCGCATCGAATTTCAGCGTCGATACGTCGGCGAAGACCTCGCGGACCTGCATCTCGCGTTTCCTGCCGACGCCGACTTTACTCTCCGATGGCGAGCGATCTCTGGCAATGTCGCGACGCCGCTACGGCAAATTTGAGGTTAGGGTTTCGATCTGCCGGAGGAACGCCGCAGGTTTCAGAATCAGCGTCGGGATGCGCCCAGCGAGTGTCAGCAGAGCCCCATCGCCGGTCACGAGCGCGTCGGCACCGCCGACGACCGCAAGGCGGAGGAAGATACGGTCGTTTGGATCGCGGCACGGAGGTAGCCGCGGGAGCCGCCTGGGCATCGCAACGTCCTCACAGAACGGGAGATATTCGAACAGCAGCCGTTCGCGTTCTTCGGCAGCCAATCGGAACTTAGGATAGGCGAGAGCGCGCACCAGCTCGCTTCCAGTCTCCGGCGAAACCAACGGTATACACGCGCCCTCGCTCCACAGGCGCCGCAAGCGCGCGAGCACTCCGTCTTGGAACACGAGCGCCGAGAGGACGACATTGGTATCGAAGACGACGCGGGGCGGAGTCAAGCGCCTTTCTTTCGAGCGGATGCCACGGCACCGGCGATGTCGCGCTCGGCGATCCCAAGCCGTGCGAGCTTTTCGCGCACCGCATCGGCATTCACGATGAGCACCGGTTTCAAGACGATCCGCCCTTCCTGAACGTCCACCTCGAAATACTTGGGCGACCCGAGGGCGTTCGTCGCCGCTTTCGGCAGCGTCAACTGATTCTTGGACGTCATCTTGGCAAGCATAACAAGGATATCTTACTACCTTACTGCACCCTACGCAAGGGCTCTTGAATAGGCGAAACTACCGACTGCGCAGCGCAGGTTTGCAGTTATAGTCGAATAATTAGTCGACCATGTCTTCGCAAGAGCTCCGCATCTGCTTCCGCCGGACGGATGCAGATGACGGTCGATATGTACGATGCCCTACACGGCCGCCTCGGCAAAGCAGTTGGGCGGATCAAGCCGATCGCCAACGGCGCCCGTGGTGCCGGCCGAATCCGGCGAGCGCGGCAGAGCCCCATTGCCGGCCACGGTGTAACGCTCCCGTAACGCAGCGGTGCTACGCTCGTATTAAGACTAGCCAACGATTAGCCCCATTCTGATAGGAGACATCGAACGTGAAGCATTCTCTCGCCCTCGCAATCGCCGCCGCGGCCGTCCTCGCCGCAACGGCATGCAGTAGTACCGGTACGTCACCCAATCCGGTGCTGACGGCGACCCCGCTCCCTCAGCATGTGTACGTCGCGAACTACAACAACATGTCGGGGTCGAAGACCGGCAACCTCGTCGTCTTCACTCTCCCCTTGAGCAGCGGCGAATTGCCGTCGGCCACGATTGCCGCGCCGCAGAGTGGCGCGGGTGCGATGGGGATCGCGCAGAACGCCGGGCAGCTTGCCGTGAAATGGGGCGGCGCGCAAGTCATCTCGGTGTACGCGAAACCGATTACCGATACGTCGGCGCCGCTGTTCTCCTTTTCGGCTGCCGACGCGGCCGCTGGCGGCGCCCCCCTCAATCTCTTTTCGCTGGCCTACGATTCGTCCGGCAATCTTTACGGGGGGACGCAGTTCGGGCAGATCGTCGAGTATGCGGCACCGCTGAGTTCCTCGAGCGCGCCCGCGATACACGTTTCGCTTCCGAATAACGGGTCGTACCCCGTCGTGGCCGCCAGCGGCACGACGCTGGCCGTCGGAACGTACTCGCCCGCGGCCATCTACATCTATTCGCTTCCGTTGAGCAACAGCTCGACGCCCATTGCGACGATCGCCCCCGCATCGGCGACATACGTGAACGTCGCCTTCGACTCGACCGGCAGTCTCTACGCCGTGAACTGGCACACGGGCATCGAAGTCTACAAGCCGCCGTTCGGCAACTCCAGCACTCCCGCATTTACTATTCCGGAGGCGATGCCGGGAGCGCCGGGCACGCTCGCACTCGACAGCGCGAACGACCTGTTCGAAGAGGTGGGCAATTCGGCCGCGAGCATGGAGCTTGGCGAGTATCCAGCCACGCTCTCCGCGTCGAGCGTCGTGACGAACTCGACCACGTCGGGACTTGAGGCGCCCTGGGTGCAGATCGCCATCGGCGACTAACCGTGCACATGCGGCGCTCGCCCTCGGCCGGGAGAGCCAAGAGCGCCCTACGCCTCGAGAAGCGTGAACGCCGGTAATCGTTCGGCAGCGCGTCTGTCGAAGGTGATCGTTGTCGTGCAGGCCTTCTCGCGGTTGATCTCGCCAAGGAGCGCATCTGCTAGATCGGCGCCCTGCCGGTAGGTTGCGAGTGCGACCCGAATGGCGTCGTGGTCCTCGAACCGTAGCTCTGCCGTGTGCAGAAGTCGTTCCATCGCATCAGCAATTTGCTCGTGCGTGAACTTGTACGCGCGCTCCAAGACCCACGCGATCTCCACGGTGACGATGCGATTAATCCACCCGGGATGCTCGTTCGAGCAGTTCGCGCGTAGAAACGCGAGCGCTGCCTGTTGCTGGCGAGCGTCGTCTCCGGTAAGGATTCGCACGATGACGTTGGTGTCGAGTCCGATCACAGAGCGTGCGCGGCGGTCGCTTCGAGGATCGCTTCGTCCATCTCTTCGATCGACACGACGCGCGCCGGCTTCGGGAGAATCGAGGTGATGTCGTCCAGGTGTAGGGTCTTGGGGGCCAGCAGGATGCGCTGGCCCTCGAGGGTCACCTCGATCAGATCTCCAGGCTTAAGCCCGAGCCGATCCCGGATCTCCTTGGGCAGCGTCATCTGGCCTTTTGTGGTGATGGTTGTAATCGCCATTCCTTACCACGATTCCTTACTATTGCTTTACTCCTTACTCTACGACGGTGATCGGCCGCTGTCAATGCCGCAACGCGGGCAGGTTCCTGGACGCTTCTTGGACGCGGCCCGGACGGCGACGGCGCTACAATGAGCCATGGCGACTCGCCGCACGGCGGGTGCATCACGCCATCGGCCCCGGTCAGCGGACGGATCGACCGTTGCTCTATGCCGGGGTTTTCCGATTCAGGAGCTACCGAAGATGAAGCGCCCTCTCGCCCTCACGATCGCTGCCGTGGCCGTCCTCGCCGCAACGGCATGCAGTAGTTCCGGTACGTCACCCAATCCGCTGCCGACGGCGACCCCGCTCCCTCAGCATGTGTACGTCGCAAACTACAACAACATGACGGCGTCACACACCGGCAACCTCGTGGTCTTCACTATCCCCTTGAGCAGCGGCGAATTGCCGTCGGCCACGATTGCCGCGCCGCAGAGTGGCGCGGGTGCGATGGGGATCGCGCAGAACACCGCACAGCTTGCCGTGAAATGGGGCGGCGCGCAAGTCATCTCGGTGTACGCGAAACCGATTACCGATACGTCGGCGCCGCTGTTCTCCTTTTCGGCTTCCGATCCGGCCGCCGGCGGCGCCACCCTCAATCTCTTTTCCCTGGCCTACGATCCGTCCGGCAATCTTTACGGGGGGACGCAGTTCGGGCAGGTCGTCGAGTATGCGGCACCGCTCAGTTCCTCGAGCACGCCCGCGATACACGTTTCGCTTCCGAATAACGGGTCGTACCCCGTCGTGGCCGCCAGCGGCACGACGCTGGCCGTCGGGACGTTCTCGCCCGCGGCCATCTACATCTATTCGCTTCCGTTGAGCAACAGCTCGACGCCCATAGCGACGATCGCCCCCGCGTCGGCGACATACGTGAACGTCGCCTTCGATTCAAATGGCAATCTCTACGCCGTGAACTGGAACACGGGGATCGAAGTCTACAAGCCGCCGTTCGGCAACTCCAGCATTCCGGCGCTAATCGTTCCGGAGAGGATGCCGGGAGTGCCGGGCGTGCTCGCACTCGACAGCGCGAACAACCTCTTCGAGGAGGTGGGGAATTCAGCTGCGAGCATGGAGCTTGGCGAGTATCCAGCCCCGCTCTCGGCGTCGAGCGTCGTGACGAACTCGACCGCCTCGGGCCTTGAGGCGCCCTACACGGAGATCGCCATCGGCAACTAGAGTCGCCGAAGCCTTCACGGTCTAAGCGGTCTTCAGTCCCGCCGTTTCGGCGAGCTTTGATTGGCGCTCGTCAAACGTCCAAAAAGCCTACGATAGATGGTCAAAAGCGCCCACGCTCGGCGGCTGGGAGAGGCGCGCAGGGCTGGCAGACGCGGTTTCGCGGTGCAGCAGGAATGGCAACGTGGCTGGGCCTAGCTGCGAACGTCGATGACGCGTAGGCTCGGAAAGGCTCGCCGGTAAAAGGCCGCATCGCTCGTCACGAGCGTTCCCAGGCGACTTGCATGCGCGCCGATGACGAAATCGGCAATGATTCGCCGGGGAGCTCCGCTTCCGGATCGTTCGCGACGGCGTCGAAAGGCGGCATAGGCAATTCCCGCTTCCGTCCACACGTCGATCGGGAGTTCCACGTCGATAGCCACGCCGGCGGCATGCAGCTCAGTGGCGATCGACGATGCATTGCCGGCTGGGCGCGCACAGAGTTCTGCGTAGACGATGCCGCAGACCACGATGGCGCCGTGTCCAGCGGCGCGCTCGATCGCCGCAAGCGCCTGTTCCGCAACGTCGAGAGCGCCCTCTTCGAGATCGATGAGGACGTTCGTGTCAAGCGCCGTCACTCGTCGCGAGGGCCGCGCAGTTCGCGGACCTCGGCATCGATCTCTCGACGCGTCTTCCCAGCGCCTCGGCGCCGGCAGCCGACCAGCGGCGCCAGGCGTTCGCGAACCGGCACCGGAGCGACGACGACACCGTCTTTCGTAACCTCGAAGCGAACGCTATCGCCGGGACCGACGTGCAGCAACGTGCTGACGCCGGCCGGCAGCGTAAGTTGGTTCTTACTGGTGAGCCTTGCTCGAAATTCCTTGGATTTCATTCCTTACAGAGGATAGCCCGCGAATCCGCCCTCCGTCAAGCGCGCCACTTTCCCGACCCGTAGCACATGTGCTACAATAACCGCATGCCTAGAGAGATCAGCCAGCGGCAGCTGCGCAACGCGAGCGGCGAGGTCATGCGGGCCCTGGATGCAGGCGTCTCTTTTCTACTCACTCGCAACGGCGTTCCGGTTGGCGAGCTGACGCCGTTCGAGCGGCGTGGATTCGTTCCCAAAGCCAGCGTGCTTGTGGCATTCAAGCGAGCAGCTCCGGTCGATCTCTCCCAGCTCAGGAAAGACCTGGACGCACTGGCGAAGCAAGATCCGGCGCCGCGTGGCTAAGCAGCGGCAAGGGCTCCTCGACACGTCGGTCCTGATCGATATCGAGCGCATAGAGCCGGACGAACTGCCCGACGAAATGGCAATCGCGGCGATTAGCCTGGCAGAACTCGCAGCCGGACCTCATGCAACCAGCGACCCGCGAGAGCGCGCCCGCCGGCAAGAGCGCCTTCAGCGCGTCGAGGCGACCTTCAGCCCACTACCGTTCGACGCCGACGCGGCAAGAGCGTACGGGCAAATCTATGCCTTGGTTGCCAGCACCGGGCGCAAGGCGCGCGGGCGCCGGGCTGCCGACTTAATGATCGCGGCTACCGCCGTCGCTGCAGGCGTTCCGCTGTTCACTTGCAATGCCGCAGATTTTGCGGGGCTTGGCGACCTGGTGCAAGTCGTCGCCGTGCGTTCGCACTAGCGCGGACCGATCCCGTCCCTTGCTGTGCCGGACGAGGCGCTCGCGCTGATCGACTCCGTTGCTGGGAATCGCAGCGCATTCATGGTCGGCGCGGCAGTGAATGCTGCCAAGCTGATGGAGCGCGAGGCCCTCGATGCAGAGATCGCACAATGGTGCTCACGGCATGCGAGCGTAGACGCGTCGGTTGACGCGGAGTTTGCGCACACGCTGATCGATGGCCTGGAGTAGATGCCCGAGATGAAGCGCGGGCAGGTCTGGCATGTAGCGCTGGACCCGACCGTCGGAAGCGAGCGGGCAAGAATGCGTCCGTGCGTCGTCGTTCAACGAGACGCCGCAAACGCCACCTCGCCGGTTACGATCGTCTGCCCATTGACGGACGCGCAAGGTTCAACCGGCTCGATCGTAGCCGTCAAAGTTGCGAGAGGAGAAGGCGGTCTGAAGAAAGACAGCCTTGTGTTGTGCAATCAGGTCCGGACCGTTTCGCACTTGCGGCTTCATCGATTCAGCGGGCTGCTCGAGAGCGATACCATGCAAAAGATCAGCCGCGGTCTGCGTGAGATCTTGGATCTAGGAGGCTGAAGACGGCACAAGGAGTACCGGCGTTCCCTGACTCTCCGCGAGTCGAGACAGAGTTAGATCTGCCGTGGCCAGCGCCACACCATCGCGCTGCGCGAGTGCAAGGTAGATGCAGTCCGGTACTTTGTGCCCGAGCGTCAGCGCGAGCATGAGTGCAGGCGCAACGAGGTCTTCATCCTGGACAAACTGCACGATGCCGTCTGAGGCGGCCTGCCCAAGGATGGCGAGCGCCTGAACCGCATGTTCGACGCGTAGCTCTTTAGCGACGACTTTGCGTCGCAGCGCCGAAGCAACCTCCGTCACCAGCAACTGCGGGGCGACCCACGTGATGGCTCGTTCCATCAGAGCTGCTGCGTCGTCGCTGCCCCGTTCCGGCACGAGCCAGCGAACCGCGACCGAGGCATCGAGGACGGCAGAAGACGGTTCGCTAACCCCAGGCATCGCGTTCTTGCCGTATGATACGCACGCTATCGAGACCCGCATCCTTTGGCGGCGATCCGGCAGCCGCTCGTAGCGCTGCGGCACGTCGCACGACCGCACCTCGGCGCAGCACGACGGAACTGCTGAGCACGCGGCGAGCCTCCTCTTCTAGCGAAACGCCATGGCGCTTCGCACGTACCCGCAAGCTTGCGGCAACGCGGTCGTCGAGGTTACGCACCTTTAAGTCTGCCATCGCACCCAGCATAGCGCACGACCCCATATGGGGTCAACACGCCGGCGCAAGTTCGGCGCCTTCAGCCGACTCCTATTCGGTCTTGGTGATCTCTACGACGCTGTGGGCGGCTTCACTCGCTTCGCGTGCGTTCACGTACCAGTGCAAGAGCGATTGCACCGCGAGCGGGATCGTGCCGACGAGCAACAGCGCCTGGAGGAGCAGGAGCACGCCGTGCATTGCGAAGACGAACGCGTACTGTAGAAGAAACATCGCGAGCGATGCCAGCGCGGGGGCGGCCGCCAGGGCGAAGATTGCCGCGAGCGGTTTCGGGCCGTCGGCAATGTTGAGGAATGCGATGAAGAGTACGATCGTCACGCCGATGAAAACGAGGATGCCGAGGAATGCGAGCGGGCCTTCGTGCCAGCGCTTCGATAGCACGTACCACGTCGCGTCGGGCAGGTGCGGTATCGCTCCCACCGCTTGCGCGTAGACGTTCGGCGGTGACGTTATTGCCAGCACCGACGCGAGGCCGCCTGTCGCCGCGACCGGTTTCGGGCGGCAGATTACAAGCCATGTGTAATCGCACTCGCGGAAGCGTTCTTGGAAATCGCCGGCCAGCGCGGCGATCGAGCCGCCTGCGGCTGTGGCTGCCAGCGCACGATCGGTAGCGGCGATCCGCGCGACGACCGGCCGGTACTCCGCAGCCAGCGTCACGAGCAAGATCGCCGACCAGAGGTAGACCCATACGCGCTTACTGCGTCGCACTACGGAAGCGTATCCTTAAAGAAAGCGCTCAGTTCGTCGAGGCGAACGCTCTCACGTTGCGCAGGCCCGCGTCGCGGAAGGCCGCTTGAATAGCGGCCGCTTCGGCATCGGAGCAGCGATAGGTGGCGACTGCGCGCCCGCCTTCGATCGCCGCGTTGTAGTTGTCGACCTGGTCCTCGGGGATCGGCAAGCCGGCGAGATAGTTGAGTGCCGGGCGGTGGGGCATCGGGGCCATCGTCTGCACTCCGCCTCCGGTCAAGCCGGGGACGCTGGTGCCGCCGGAGTCGGTCATCTCTCCGGTTCCGTGCGTCATGTCGTCGGCGATGGTGTCTTCTTGCAGGTACTCTGCGACGTGCACGAAGTTCACGAACGAGTCGTCGTGCGCTTGCGTGCGCGCATGGCTCGTAATGACGGAGAGTTTGCTCTGGTCGAGAGCGGCCGACGCACCGAGCGCGCGCTCAAGTTCCGAGACGTCCGAAGACGGAAAGATTCCGGTTACGAGTTGGTCTGACACGGACGCCTCCTTTATGATAGTAAGGTTCTTATCGAGTCGGATAGTCGTTCTATGCCTTGGCGAATCTTTTCTTCTCCAGCGTTGGAGAAGTTCAAACGCATGCCGTTGGTGATGTCGCGCTGCGGGTAGAAACTGCGGCCTGGGACGAAGACGACCTTCTGCGCGGTGGAGAGCTTCAGCAACTCCTCGGTGTCGACGCCGTCGACCGTGGCCCAGAGGAACATGCCCCCTTCGGGGCGGTTGAAATGCACCTGCGCGGGCATGTGGGCCTGCAGGGCCGCGTGCATCACGTTGCGGCGCTCGCGGTAGACGCGCACGATGGTGGCCACGTGCTCCTCGAAGGCCTCGTTCTTGCCCACGTAGCGGGCGAAGACGTACTGGGCGAGCGTCCCGCTCTGCAGGTCGGCGCCTTGCTTGGCCAGGACGAGCTTCTCGCGGACCTCGCGGTCGTAGGTGGCCAGCCACGCCACGCGCATGCCGGGGGCCATGATCTTGCTCCCGGTGCCGCTGTAGAGGATCGTTTCGGTTGTCTTGTAGGAGACCAGAGCGCGCAGGTGGTCGCCCTCGAAGCGCAGTTCGCCGTACGGGTCGTCCTCGACGATCGCCACGCCGTAGCGTTCGCAGATCCGCACGACCGCCTCGCGGCGCTCGGCGGCCAGCGTCCGGCCGGTCGGGTTCTGGAAGTTCGGCACCAGGTAGACGAACTTCGGGCGCGATTCCGCGCGGGCGAGAACGCGCTCGAGCGATTCGGGGACCACGCCGCCTTCGTCGGTCTCGACGGTGAGATAGCGGGCCTGGTAGGCGTCGAAGGCTTGAATCGCGCCCAGGTACGAGGGGTTCTCGAGCACGACCTGGTCGCCGGGGTCGAGGAAGATCCGCGCGATCAGATCGAGCCCCTGCTGGGAGCCGTTGACGATCAGCACGTCGTCGGGCTCGAAGGACGTGCCGAGGTGCGCGTCGAGCCGCCGCGCGACCCATTCGCGCATCTCCGGGATGCCGCTGGTTACGCTGTACTGGAGCGCCTGCGGGCCGTACTCGTCCATCACCTCGCGGGTACACGTGGCGATCTCGTCGATGGGGAAGAGTTCCGGCGCCGGGAGCCCGCCGCCAAAGGAGATGACGTCCGGCTGCTGGGTTACGCGAAGCATCTCGCGGATGGTGGAAGCTCGCATGCGCGAGGTGCGCTCCGCGAAGCGAGCGGTGCGCGGTATCGTAGCCATACGGGCTACGAGTATTAGCCGGGGGCGACCCCGCCTCCGCTAGCCTGCTAGGCACCGGCGGCTTGCAGAATGAGACTCGTGAGACTACAATTGGAGGTAGTTACATGAGGAAGTCGCATGAAGCGTAAACCGGAAGAGACGGCTCGGGTCGCAGGCGTGCGCCGGGCGAAGGCGCAGTTTTCAGCGTTGCTCCGCGACGCGAGCCAAGGCCGCGAGTGGATCATCTCCGAGCGAGGCGTTCCCGTGGCGAGGCTGGCACCGCTCGAGCCGGGTTCGCTCGCGCTCGAAGAGCGGCTGCGCCGCCTGGAGGCCGCGGGAGATTTGGAGCCGCAGCGCCGCGATGCGCGGCCCTTGCCGCCGCCCCTGCCGCTGGATCCGGGGATCGCGCAGCAGATCCTCCAGCGCGATCGCGAGGGAACGTGAGCGCGAAGCGAGGCGTCGTCTATTGGGACGCGTCCGCGCTGCTCTCCGCGCTCTTTCGCGACGAGCACAGCGAGGCGGCCGTTTCGTGCGCGCGCGCACCCGGCGCGCATATCGTCTCGTCGCTAGCCTGGGCGGAGTCTCACGCCGTTATCGCCAGGCTCGAACGCGAACGCGCGCTCGCGCGCGTGCTGACCGATGCCGCGCGCGAAGCGCTCGATCTTGGCCCGTGGCGGCGCGTGAACCTTGCGCCGGATTGGCGCAGTCTCGCCGAGCTCGCGCGGCGCTGGCCGCTGCGCGGGGCCGATCTGTGGCATCTTGCGCTTGCGGTGCGGCTGCGCGCCGATCTGCCGGAACTGGAAGTGCTAACCTTCGATTCCAAACTCTCCGCCGCAGCCCGCGCCGAAGGCATGTGAGCTGGAGATCAAGCGACGGGCATCGGGGGGCCGCTAATCGGGGCGCGTGGGATGGGCGGCTGGCCCATGAAGAGTCCCTCGCGGATGAAGGCTAAGATCGCCGCGCCGAGGCCGATGAGAACCACCAGCGCCGTGACCAGATGCCCGACCACCGGCACGATCTGCGCCGCGCTCAAGACGACGAGGCCAATGATGAGCGCTGCCAGCGGCGACGGCGTCGTCTCCGGGTGAATCAGCTCGTAGAGCCGGCGGCCCACCAACAGCCCAAGCGCCGCCTGGCCGATGAAGATGCCCGCGATCAGCGCGA
This sequence comes from bacterium, assembly GCA_021790935.1. GTDB lineage: Bacteria > Vulcanimicrobiota > Vulcanimicrobiia > Vulcanimicrobiales > Vulcanimicrobiaceae > JAJYFL01. The sequence goes on along the minus strand of JAJYFL010000005.1, from coordinate 139,472 downwards.
CGATCTCGAGCGGTATGAGCGGCCAGCCGACGAAGCTGACGAGCAGCAGCAGCGCGATCGGGATGACCGCGACGAATGCGAGCACGCCCACGGCGGCCGAGAGCCCGGGATGCTTCTCGACGCGCTCGAGCGCCATGCGCACGCGCACCGGGAAGATCAGAAAGACGAGCAGCACCACGACGCTCTCGGCGAGCCGCAGCATCATGCCGGCGTTCTCGGCGGCGAGCGTCGAGGGCATCCACGGAACGATCGCCTGCGTGTAGTCGGTGCCGCCGAAGGTGTTGGTATCGCCGGTGATCGTCGAACCGCTGCGCTGATCGATGTTGCCGAAGAACGTGGTGACGTCGCCGCGCACGATGCCTTCGATCGTTGCGTTGCCGAAGAAGACGGTGACGTCGCCGTCGACGACTTGGTCCGGTTCGACGACGACGTTGCCCCAATAGGTTCCGCCGTGAGCGATCGCCTGGGTCGAGGCCGAAGCGGGCGCTCGCGCGATGAAGAACGCCAGTACGACCGCGCAGAGCGCGGTGACGATGCGATAGTTCACAACGATACCTCCGAGGCGGTGGCGAGGCGCGCCGCGAGCCGCGGCCGCACCACGCCGTAGACGAGTGCGACGCCGAGCGCGAGCGCGAGATCGGCGAGGAGCACGCCCACCCCGAAGGCGACCGCGAACGAGGTGCCGTGGGCGAGCGCGTGCTGCGGCGCGCCGGCGACGGCGGCGAGCACGCCTGCGGCGTGCGCTGCCGCGGCGCTCGCGCGCGGAACGGCGTGCCGGAGTGCGCCTCCGGAGAGCGCGATCCAGAGCGCCACGCCCACCCACGCCGCGGCGACGTAGAGCGTGAGGAAGCTCCAGAGGGGATGCTGCGGCGCTCGCGGCGGCTGCAGGCTCGCAACCTCCGCCATCGCCGCGCGCGTGAAGCCCGGTTCGAGCATAGGTTCGCGTGCGGTGAGCAGCAGCGCGTCGACGACTTTCAGTTCCGCAAGCAGGGCGGTGCAGTGCGAGCAGGCCTGCAGATGGCGCGTCGCGGCGCGAAGTGCGCGTGGCGCGAGCGAGCCTTCGAGATAGCGGTCGAGCAACGGTTCACAGGCGGAGCAGCGCACGGGGCCCTCGTTCTTCGCGCTCGCGCATCTTGTGCGCCAGCGCGATCTTGCCGCGATGGATCAGCGTCTTCACGTTGCCGAGCGAGAGCCCGAGCGTGGAGGCGATGGCGTTGTAATCCATGTTGTTGAAGTACCGCAAGGCTAGCACCGTCCGCGTGCGCTCGGGGAGTTCGGCGAGCGCGGCGTGCAGCTCGCGCTCGGCCTCTTGGCGCAGGATGCCGCCCGCCGGATCGGCTTCGCGCGAGCGGTCGGCCACGGCGTTTTCGAGCGTGCGGTCTTCGGGGATCTCGGCGGTGGCGACGCGGCGCTGGCCTCTGGCCAGGTAGGTTCGCACGACGTTGCGCGCGATCTGGTAGATCCAGGTCGAGAACTTGCCGAGCGCGGGGTTGAACGTGCCGAGGTGCGCGTAGGCGCGCAGGAACGTCTCCTGCGAGAGGTCGGCGACATCGCTTTGGCTGCGCACGCCGGCGCTGATGAAACTTGCAATCCCACGTTTGTAGCGGTCGACTAAGAGGGAGAAGAGTTCGCGTTCGCCGCTGCGGATTCGCCGCACCAGAGCTTCGTCGCTCTGCTCCCCGATCGTCATGCTCCTTGAAGTTCGGCTTCTCGTGGCGTCCTACCACCCGCCGGTGCCTTTGTTACGGTCCGCGAAGCGGTCAGTGACCCATGGCCCCGGGGGCCACATGGAAGCGAATGAAAATGCACTGGGGCCGAAGGCCGGGGGCCCCGGCGGCTTTGCCGACGGGGGGCGCGGAGCGCGCAGCGCGGATGCGCCATTTTCACTTTAGAGGCGAGCGGTCGTCGGCGCCGGAAGACCCTACGCTTGTGGAGGGTCCCCTAGCAAGCGAGCCGGTCGCGGCCGCATTTCTCCGGCGCGTTCGCGGCAACGATTTCGTGCGTCACGGCGCGCTGGTCTTCGGCTCGTCGATGCTGGTGAGCGTCTGCGGCTTTCTCTACCACGCCGGGGTGAGCCGGAGGCTCGGCGTCGAGGACTACGGCGCGCTCTACGCGCTGCTCGCGATCCTGCCGCTGGCGGGGCTGCCGGCCGGCATCATCTCAACCGTCATCGTCAAGTTCGCGGCCGAGTTTCAGGCGCTCGGCGACGAGGCGCACATCCACGCGCTGGTCGCGAAGGTCTCGCTCGGCATGGGTGCGCTCGGGGTGGTGTTCGTCGGCGCGGCCGTCGTCTTCGAGCGCGCCATCGCGGGCTTTCTGCACGTGCCGGGTTATGCGGTCGTGCCGACCGCGCTGCTCTTGCTCGTGGTGCTGCTCTTACCCGCGCTGCGGGCGGTGCTGCAAGGCACGCAGGACTTCGTGCGGTTCGCGGTCTCCTCCACGATCGAGGGCGTGCTGAAGGCGGCGCTGGGCGTCGCCTTCGTCTTCGCCGGGTACGGGCTGCTCGGGGCGCTCGGCGGTTGGACGCTCGGCAGTTTCACGTCGCTCGGCTATACGTGGTTCGTGCTGCGGCGGCGCTACAGCCGCACGGCCTCGGGCGATCTGCATCTGGATTGGCAGCGCATCGCGCAGACACTGTGGGGCGCCGCCGTCGCCGCCATCGCCGCGACGGTGCTCAGCTACGGCGACGTGCTGCTCGTCAAGCATTTCATGTCGGCGCGGGAGGCGGGGCTCTACGCCTCGGTCTCGCTCGGCGGCAAGATCCTGCTCTTCGTCGCGGGATTCGTTCCGATGGTGCTCTTGCCGAAGGCCGCGCACCGCAGCACCAGCGGGCGCAGCCCCTTCCCGATCTTCCTCGCGGCGATGGCGACGCTGGCAGCGTTCTCGCTGGCCGGGCTCGCGCTCTTCTACGTTGCGCCCTCGCTCGTGCTGCGGTCGCTGGTCGGCGGGCAGTTCCTGGCCGCCTCGCACCTGCTCTTCGGCTACGGCCTTGCGATGGTCTTTCTCGCGGGCATGGGCCTGGTGGCGAACTACAAGATCGCGCTGCACCGTTTCGATTTCGCGATTCCGTTCTGCCTCGTGACCGCCGGCGAACTCGTTGCGATCGCCGTGCACCATCCCTCGCTCGGCGCCGTCATCGCGATCCTCATCACCGGCAACGCCCTCGGCTTCGCCGCCAGCCTCTACCGCATCGCGGCCTGGCGCGCCTAACGCGATGGGTATGGAACGCGTTCTCGTTTTCGGCGGCTCGGGGCAGCTGGGGTCGGATATCGTGCGGTGCTGGACCGGCATGCAGGTTGGCGCGCCGAGCAGCGCCGAGGCGAACGTGGAGGACGTGGCCGCCCTCGAGCGCGCCTTCGATACCTACGCGCCGGATATCGTCGTCAACTGCACGGCGTTTCACAACGTCGACCGATGCGAATCGGAGCCGGAGCGTGCCTTCGCGGTCAACGCGCTCGCGGTCGAGGCGATGGCGCAGCTCTGCAAGCGGCGCGACGCCGTCTTCGTGACGTTCAGCACCGATTACGTCTTCGACGGCGAACGAAAACATCCGTACGCGGAGAGCGAGGTGCCGCGGCCGATCAACGCGTACGGCGTCTCGAAACTCGCGGGCGAGTTGCTCGTGGCGCGCACGAACGGCAAGACGTTCGTCGTGCGGACGTGCGGCGTCTTCGGCACGCGCGTGAGCTCCTCGAAAGGCTACACGTTCATCGACCGGATCGTCACGCAAGCGCGATCCGGGGAGCCCGTGCGCGTCGTGAGCGATATGGTGATAACGCCGAGCTACACGGCGCACATCGCCGCGGCGCTGCGCGATCTGCTCGCGACCCAGCGATACGGGCTGTACCACATCGCGAACGAGGGCCCGGTCAGTTGGTACGACTTTGCGCGCGAGGCGCTGCGGCAAGCCGGCATCGCTTGCGCGGTCGAACCGATCTCCTACACCTCGTGGAACTCCGCCGTGCGCCGCCCCGCATACTCCGCGCTCGAGAACGCTCGTCTGCACGCCCTCGGCATCTACATGCCGTCGTGGCAAGAAGGCATCTCCGCCTACCTGCGCGACAAACTCGCAACGCCGTAGCGCTGTCGAATTGGTTTTAGGATCTTCGTCGTCGGCGTGGCATTGCCGCGCGGGGATGGGTCTGCCGGACGATGGTCCTTGCCGCGATAATCACGGCCGGATGCGATGGCGTGAGAATCTCGGGCGAACCAATATGTCGCAATGAGCTAAAGTCCCAGAGCCCGTACACGGTCCAATCCGGGTAGTAGTAACTCCACCATGACGCGCCGTGGTACGCACCGAGGCCAAAGATCGTTCGCGCCCAGTTCTGCGAAACGTTGCGGTCCTTGGTGACGACGTGCGATGGTTGCTCGATGCCAATCTTCGCGAGCGCCGCGGTGTCATTCAAGTCAAAAATCGGGCTTGCATCATCGAACTCGTAACTACTGACGGCGTACGGCCTTCCGCCGGCATGGACGAAATCTGCAGGGTACCACGCGAGCAGGAACCCGAAGACCTCGGCTACGGCGCTTTCGGGCTGCGCGGCAAAATAAAGCTCGCGGTACAATCCGACGTTGGCGATGCGGCCCGAAGGGGAGGGTGGTGGAACGTAAAGAGCGCCGCCGTCATCGGTATCGGCGGCGCTGGGGTCATAGGGAAATATCCGATAGAGGTTCACGGATACGCGCCGGCCTCATGCGCGTCAAGGGCGGCGATCAATCGTGATGGTCCTTGCAGGACGAGTACGTCGAGCGGGCGTTGTCCGTCTAAGAATGGGTCGTTGCTGATCAACCAGCGCATCGCGGTCTCCGGCTGGAAGGTCTGAAACGCGCGGCTGAGGACGTAATGCAGGTCCGTCACGCGGCGCGCGTATTGTCCCTCCAGCGAGCGCTTGCGCTGCCTCCAGTTGGTCACGGTGGCAGGTTTGACATCAACCAGCCGCGCGACGGCATTGGACCCAAAGCTGTCGATGAGCTGCAAGAGCAGCGGGTGGGTATCGGTCAACGCCTGGGGCTTGCGCAGCTTTTCGAGCTGAGGGAGGGAGAGGGTCCAGTCCATCGTCTTCACCGTTCCAGTATAGCGAAAACAATAAGTGTTAGCAACCAAGAGGGGACGGTATCGGTCTGGCTAATCACACCATCGGCGGGGCGCTCGGTAACGGGCGCCCCGTCCGTCGTTCCAAGCATGACACGCGACGGCCGGGCCGTAAGATAGCACGGCCATGGAATTACGGATCGATCGGGGTGCCGTCGAGCGGTGCCGGGAGTTGGCGCGGGCAATCGCGGCGCCGGTCAGCGAGTTCATCGCGGCGCACTCGACGGTTTCGGTCGAGCGTTCGGTGCTGCGCCTCCTGGGCGTGGACGGCGTAAGCACCGAGGACGTGCCCGTGCCGAACCTCATCGTCGACGCCCTCTCCCCGGAGGAGCGCGCCCGCGGCGCGGCGCTGGCGTTCGGCCGCGGACTGGCCGAGACTGGGCTTGAGCCGCAGGGACTCGGCGAGGCGCTAGCCCGCGGCGAACTCAGCCTGAGCGCCTTCGCGCGGGTGCCCGACGAGGCGGCCCGCCGGGTCGTGGAGGCGTTCGTGGAACGGTCGCTCGCGCGCATCCGCGCGCGGCGCGAGGAGCGCGCGGAGAAGCTGGCGCGTTTGCCGCAGCTGCCGCCGCCGCTGCTCTACGTGATCGTCGCGAGCGGCAACATCTACGAAGATCGCACCGCCGCGGTCGCGGCAGCCGAGGCGGGCGCGCAGATCGTCGCGGTGATCCGCTCGACGGGGCAGTCGCTGCTCGATTTCGTGCCCTTCGGCCCGACGACCGAAGGCTTCGGCGGAACCTACGCCACGCAGGCCAATTTCAAGATCGTGCGCGAAGCGCTCGACGCCGCCTCAGAAAGACTCGGGCGCTACGTCATGCTCACGAACTACGCGAGCGGATTGTGCATGCCCGAGATCGCGACGATGGCCGCAATCGAGCGCCTCGATATGCTGCTGAACGATTCGATGTACGGCATTCTCTTCCGCGACATCAACATGAAGCGCACGTTCGTCGATCAGCATTTCAGCCGCATGCTCAACGCCTATTCCGGCATCGTCATCAACACCGGCGAGGACAACTACCTGACGACCGCCGATGCGGTGGAACAGGCGCCGGCGGTGCTCGCCTCGCAGTTCATCAACGAAGAGTTCGCGCATCGCGCCGGCATGCCGGACCGGCAGATCGGGCTCGGCGACGCGTACGAGATCGACCCGGATCTCGAAGACGGCTTCTTGTTTCAGGTGGCGCAGGCGCAACTCGCGCGCCAGATCTTCCCCGACGCGCCGCTGAAGTACATGCCGCCGACCAAACACATGACCGGCGATATCTTCAAGGGCCACTTGATCGACGCGCTCTTCAACTTGACCTCCGTGATGACGCACCAGACGATCCACTTGTGCGGCATGCTCACCGAGGCGATCCATACGCCGTTCCTCGGAGACCGCGCGCTCTCGCTCGAAAACGCGCGCTACGTCATGAACACGGCGCGGCATTTCGGCGACGAGATCGCCTTCAAGCCGGAGGGTAAGATCGAGCAGCGCGCGCGCGGCGTGCTGGCGGATGCCGAACGTTTGCTCGGGCGGGTCGCCGAGCGCGGCCTGATGCAGGCGATCGAAGCGGCGGTCTTCGCGGACGTTTCGCGCCCTCCCGACGGCGGCCGCGGTTACGACGGCGTATTCCCGCGCGCCGCCGGTTACTGGAATCCATTCGAAGAAGCGCTCCGGACGACGAGGGGGAGCTGCGGTGGGTAGTTTGGTGAAGCCGTACGGCGATACGGTGAACGACGGGAAGGTGCAGATGTCGTTTACGCTGCCGATTCCGTGGAGCGAGGCTGCGGACGAAGCGGCTCGCCGGCTCGTGGGGAAGATGGGCTTTACCGACGTGCAGATCGTCGAAGGGCGGCCGATCGCGGACGGCTTTTCGTTCTTCGTCGCCTACGCCGCCACGCCCCAAGCGATCGACACCTCGACGATCTCCGTAACCTCGGCGAAGACGCACGCGATGTCGATGGACGAGATCGACGAACTCATTCGCGAGCGCGTGGGCCGCAAGGTGCGAATCGCCGGCGCGTGCATCGGGACCGACGCGCACACGGTGGGCATCGACGCGATCCTGAACATGAAAGGCTATAAAGGCGATTACGGCTTGGAACGGTACCGCATGTTCGAAACGTTCAATCTCGGGAGCCAAGTTTCGGTCGAAGAGTTCGTGCGTTTTGCGAAGGAGAAGAAGATAGACGCGCTGCTGGCATCGCAGGTCGTGACGCAGAAGGGCAGCGACGTGAAGAACTTCACGGCGTTAGCCGAGTTGCTCGAGGCGGAGGGCCTGCGCGATGAGATCGTGTTATGCTGCGGCGGCCCGCGCGTGACCAACTTGATGGCGACCGAACTCGGCTACGACGCCGGCTTCGGGCGCGGAACGCTGCCGAGCGAGGTCGCCGCGTTTATCGCGACGCGCATGGCGCAAAAGATCGCGAGCGCGCGGTGATCGCGGCCGTTCCGCCGATCGTCGAACGGGCGGCGCGGCTGGCCGCGCGCGACCATCGCGAGATCGTCGGCTACCGGGTCGAGCAGCGGTCGCACTATGCCGCGGGGTTCATCCACGGGGATTCCGACGTGGTGCTGGCGGTTGCGTTCGAGGGCGACCGGCTGCTTAAAGTGCGCGTGCTGCGCGACGTTCAGAACGGCCGGCCGGCAAGCGCCGCCGACCGCGCGGCCATCGAGCGGCAGATCGCGGCGGCGAACCCGGCGGATGGTTTCGCGGTACCGTTCGACGCGCGTCACTTCGGCGAGTATCGCTTTACCGGCGCGGGCCCGAGCACGGTGGCGTTTCACAGCCTCGTGCGCGACGCGCGCCACGGCGACGGAACCTTCACGGTGGACGCGGCCGGCGACGTCGTGCAGATGACGTACGTGCCCGACGTGCTGCCGAAGTATGCCACCGGCGGAACCGTCGAAGAGAGGCGCGCGCCGGTGCTGCCGGGCTTTTGGGCGACGGTGCGCGAGGTGCAGCGGTACGTCGGGCACTACGGGCCCCTCCACGGCTCGGCGACCGTCACCTCGGACGAGAGCGGCTTCGTCCGCTACGCCACGCCTACAGCGGCCGTGGCCGCGGTCGCCGCCTCGGAAGGTGAAGCTGGCGTTCGGCGTTAGATCGTCGGCACGTCGAGCGTGCTTGCGGCGCGCGATAGGCGTTCGTCCCGCGTCGCAAGCGGTAGGTGCCTGCGGAATGCGAGATCGAGATAGAGCGCGTCGTAGATCGAGATTCCGAAGCGCCGTGCCATCTCGACCTGTGCGCCGCTGCCGGAATCGAAGGTCACCGGGAGGCTCGCGATGTCGTCGAGCAGCGAGGTCGCGAGCTCGGCGGCGATTCGCCCGCGGCGTTCAACCGTAACGATCGCATTCTGCATCTCCCACTTCCAGATGAGCGGCGCGATAGCGCTCTCCTCCCGCAAGCGGTGCGCGATGGAAAGAGCAGCCTCGTCCCGTTCGTCGGGAAAGATGAAGGCTAGCGCTGCGGATGCGTCAAGGACGAAACTCACAGCCGTCCTTCTTCCACCGCCTCACGGGCCGAGATCCCCATCGGCGTGGTGTTGGCGAGCAGGCGGGAGAGCGCATCATCGAGCGGCGTATCGCCTATGGGCACGACCTGGGCAGCCGGCTTCCCGCGTACCGAGATGATGGTGACCTCACCCCGTCGAGCGGCCTGAACGAGCGCGGATAGGTGCGTCTTTGCCTCGAATAGACCCACTGTCTTCATATAGCTAGTTTATTACATGTAAATCATCTAGTCAACTGTAAGCCTGCCTTGGGTCTACGGCTAAAGTAGAAGGGCGGGGACGCGTCGTACCACACGGCATGATGGCGGAACTGCTGGCCTGGTTCACCGGCAGGAGCGTCAATCGCCGAAAGTATCCGCGCAGGCGAAAACCGTACCGTGCGACGTTCTCCATCGATGGAGGCGCCAGCCAAAGACCGGCGATCGGCCTGGATATCAGCGGCGGCGGTTTATGCATCTTGACCCAGGAGCCGGCCGGCAAAGACGAGTTCGAAATTCGTGCGACGCTAGAAACGCGCGTTATTCGCGCGCGCGCGAAATCCGTTTGGCAAGATACCGTCGCTCACGAAGGCAAATCCGTGTGGCGTTACGGGATGCGTTTCACCGGGATCTCCGCGGACGATTGGGATGCGGTCGTGCGCTATGCTTCCGACAAGCCGGTTGAAGAACCGCATAAGGCGAAGGATGAGATCGCCGCGGTTCGCATGACGCCCGACGATGCGAACCGGCTGCTCCCGGCGGCGCTGCAGCGCCGGCTCCTGCAAGTGCTGGTGGACCGCCGGCGCTTGGCGCCGCTGCGCGACAACATCACGCCGCTGGTCCAGTATTTTTATTCGGGCGTGGTGCGCCACAACGATCAGATGATGCACCGCTTGACGATCCAGTCCAAGGTCGTCGGCTCGGAAGGTGACGAGATGTTCGAGACGCGTTTCGCCTTCGACGACAGAGGCGAAACGGTCATGCTCTTGAATTAACGGCCGCGTGGGCAAGACGGCGCTAATCACGGGCATCACGGGGCAGGACGGCTCCTATCTGGCCGAGCTTCTTCTCGGCATGGGCTATCGCGTCGTCGGCATGACGCGCCGCACGAGCACCGACGTGCACGAGCGCATCCGGCACATCGTCGAGGACGTCGAGTTCGTCTCGGGCGACCTGCTCGATCAAACCTCGATGACGAAGATCGTCGCCGACACCAAGCCCGACGAAGTCTACAATCTGGCCGCGCAGTCGTTCGTTCCGGCGTCGTGGATGCAGCCGGTGCTCACGGGCGAATTTACCGCGCTCGGAGTGACGCGCGTGCTCGAGGCGGTACGCGCGGTCGACCCAAAGATCCGCTTCTATCAAGCGTCGAGTTCGGAGATGTTCGGCAAGGTCGCCGAAGTCCCGCAACGCGAGGAGACGCCGTTCTACCCGCGCAGCCCCTACGGCGTGGCCAAGGTCTACGGCCACTGGATCACGGTCAACTACCGCGAGTCCTACGACATGTTCGCCGTCAGCGGCATCCTGTTCAATCACGAGTCTCCGCGGCGCGGCAAGGAGTTCGTGACGCGTAAGATCTCCGACGGCGTGGCGCGCATCAAACTCGGTCTCGCCCGGGAGTTGCGTTTGGGGAATCTCGACGCGCAGCGCGACTGGGGCTTCGCGGGCGACTACGTGCGCGCGATGTGGCTGATGCTGCAGCAGGAGCGCCCCGAGGATTACGTCATCGCAACGGGGCGCACGCACAGCGTGCGCGAATTCTGCCGCATCGCATTCGAGACGGCCGGGCTCGGCTCGTACGAGGAGTACGTCAAAGTGGATCCGCGTTTCATTCGCCCGGCCGAAGTGGATCTGCTGATCGGCGATCCCGGAAAGGCCAAACGCGTGCTGAATTGGGCGCCGGAAGTCTCGTTCGAACAACTCGTGCAGATGATGGTGGAAGCCGACATCGACCGCATACGCGCGACCTTGCCGACAGGCTCCTAGCGTGCGCGCGCTCGTAACGGGCGCGAGCGGCTTCGTGGGGCGCTATCTCACGAGCGCGCTGGCCGAAGCTGGATACGAGGTGTGCGCGTGCGGCGGCCCGGGCGACGGCGGCTACCTCCCGATCGATTTGGCCCAGATCGATTCGTTGCGCGCCGCCTTCGACATCGCGCAGCCCGACGTCGTCTTCCATCTGGCCGCGCAGACCTTCGTTCCCGAGTCGGTTGCCGCGCCGCTGCCGACCTACGACGCGAACGTGCTCGGCACGGCACGGCTTCTGCAGGCGATGCGCGATTGGCGCGAGCGCGACGGGCGCAACCCGCGCCTGATGCTCGCGAGTTCCGCCGAGGTCTATGGCGCGCAGCCTCCGCAAGCGTATCCGCTGCGCGAAACGCTGGCGCCGAAGCCCGCGAATCCCTATGCGGCCAGCAAAGCCGCCGCCGAGGCCGTGGCGCTGGCCGAAGCCCGCAGCTACGGGCTCGACGTCGTCGTAACGCGCGCCTTCAATCACATCGGTCCGGGGCAGAGCGAGCGCTTCGTCGTCGCGGCGTTTGCCGCGCAGCTCGCCGCGATCGCCGCCGGCGGCGATCCGAAACTCTTGGTCGGGAATCTGGACGCGCAGCGCGACTTTCTCGACGTTCGCGACGTCGTCGACGCGTACGTTACGCTGGCGCGCGAGGGCGGCAGCGCGGAGGTCTACAACGTCTGCAGCGGTTCGGCCGTCGCTATCCGTGAGATCCTCGGCCGGCTCATCGCGATCGCGCGCGTTCCGGTCGAGGTGCGCGACGATCCGGCGCGCGCCCGCCCCTCCGATACCCCATCGTTCTACGGCAGCACCGAGAAGCTGCGCGCGCAGACCGCCTGGCACCCGCGCATTCCCCTGGAACGTTCCCTGCGCGAAACCTACGAAGCCGCGCTCCACGCCGCAACCGCGCAATAACGCGCCCGCTTCGACAGGCGCAGGGTGAGGGGGGGACTAAGATACGGAGCGATGACCGATCCGAGAAGCGACGATCTCCAGGCGCTCGTCTTTAAGAATCGCGGAGCGCTGCTCACGATACCGGCGGCGCTGCTGGCGACGTTCGGGAAACCGAGCGCGTTCAGCGTAACCGTCGGGCTGCCGCTGGCTATCGCGGGCGAGCTCGTCCGTTGCTGGGCGGTCGGCTACTCCGGCGTGACGACCCGCGGCGACCGCGTGGAAGCGCCGGAACTCGTGACGGCGGGCCCGTACGCCCACGTGCGCAATCCGCTCTACGCCGGGAACTTCATTACGGCGCTCGGCTTCTCGATCGCGTTTACCGGGCGCAATACGCTTGGAGCGAAACTCGGCCTCATCGGCGCTTCGCTCGGCACGATGGCGGCCGTCTACGCGACGATCGTGCCGCACGAGGAGCGGTTCCTGCGGGCCGAGTTCGGTCCGGAGTTCGAAGCGTATTGCGAGCGCGTCCCGCCGCTGCTGCCGCGCGCGGAACCGGCCGACGGCGGCCGGGGGAGCTGGCGCCCGAGCGTCATCGCGGAGGCCGAAAGCAAGACGTTCGCGACCTTCGGCGCGATGCTCGGCCTCTTGGCCATCAAAGCCCTCGGCGCCTAACAGGTTTCGGGGAAGGCAGCGACCTTCATCGCAAGGCGGGCGTCCGAGTCGACTCGAACTTGCACCCGCTATGACTTCCAAGACCGTCGTTCTCGCCACTGCCCGCACCCCGTTCGGCCGCCTGGGCGGCGCTCTCTCTCCCCTCACCGCCACGACGCTCGGCGCGGCGGCGCTCGTCGGCGCGATCTCGCGCGCGGGCATCGATCCGACCGAGATCGAGCACGCGATCTTCGGCGAGGTCCTCCAAGCCGGCACCGGGCAGAATCCGGCGCGGCAAGTGATCTTCAAATCCGGTCTCGCCAAGACCGTCACCGCGGAGACCGTCAACAAAGTCTGCGCGTCGGGGATGCTCGCCGCCGTCTACGCCATGCGGCTGATCGACGCGGGCGCACACCGCATCGTCGCAGCCGGCGGAATGGAATCGATGTCGAACGCGCCGTACCTGCTGAAGGAGGCGCGCACCGGGTACCGCTTCGGCGACGGCACGCTGATCGACGCGATGATCTACGACGGTTTGTGGGACCAGTACTTTCCGATGACGATGGCGGCGCAAGGCTCGAAGGTCGCGAACGAACTCGGGCTGACGCGCGAAGAGCAGGATCGTTTCGCGTACGAGAGCCACAATCGCGCTCGCCTCGCGCACGAAGACGGGAACTTCGACGACGAGATCGTTGCGCTCAACGTCGCGACCAAGGCGAAGGGCAAGCTCGTCGTCGACGCGTTGCCCAAGCGTGGCGCGGTACGCATGCCCGCGAGCGCCGCCGGCGGCGGCGCTTCCGTCTGGCATCACAAACCATCCGCGCAGTTCGCGCTCGACTACGATGCCTACTGGCCGTTCGTTACGGGCGATATCCCGCACGCAGTCGTCGACCGCGACGAAGCCGTGCGCGCCGACGCGAGCCTCGAATCGCTGGCGAAGCTGAAGCCGCTCGAGAGAGACGGCACCATCACGGCCGGCAACGCTCCGGGCGTGAACGACGGTGCCGCGGCGCTGATCCTCGCCGATGCGGAGTACGCGCGGCAGCACGGCTACGACGCGCTCGCGACGCTCGAAGACCACGCGACCGTCGCGTGGGATTCGCCGTACATCTGCTTCACGCCGGCGATGGCCGCGCAGACGCTGCTCGAAAGGCACGGTCTTTCGCGCGAGCAGATCCACGTCTGGGAGATCAACGAAGCGTTCGCGGCCGTCGCGATCACGTCGGCGCGCAAGCTCGGCCTCGAGGAGACGACGATCAACCGCTACGGCGGCGCCGTCGCCATGGGGCATCCGATCGGCGCCTCCGGCGCGCGCATCATCGGCACCGTCATCAACCAGCTGCGCAAGCGCGGCGGCGGCCTCGGCATCGCCTCGATCTGCAGCGGCGGCGGCCAAGGCGACGCCGTCCTGATTCGCGTCGGGTAACAGGTTACGCAACCCGTGAGCACCCAGACGCTGGTCGCGTTCGATCTCACCGACCACCAGCGGCAGATCGGCGCGCTCGCGGCCGAGATCGCGCATCGCGAGATCGCACCGTACGTCGCGCGGTGGGATCGCGACCACACCTTTCCGCGCGAGTTGTATACAAAACTCAGCCGGGCGGGCTTGATGGGGCTGCTCGTGCCCGAGGAGTACGGCGGCGCGCGCGTCGATTACGTCTCGTACGCGCTGGCGGTCGAGGAGATCGCGCGCGTCGACGCGGGAACGGCGGTGACGTTCTCCGTTCATTCGATGATCTGCGCGGCGATCAACCGGCTCGGGAACGCCGAGCAGCGTAAGCGCTACCTGCCGCAACTCGCCGCCGGCGACGCGATCGCCGGTTTCGCGCTGACCGAGCCCGACGCCGGCTCGGACGCGGCCAACATTCGCGCTACGGCCAAGCGCACCGGCGACGGCTTCGTTCTCAACGGGCGCAAGCAGTGGTGCACCAACGGAAGTTACTCGCGCGTCTTCATGGGCATGTTCCGCACCGGCGGGCCGGGGGCCAAAGGCGTGAGCGCGTTCTTGGTCGATAACGACACGCCCGGCATCACGGTCGAGCGCGTCACCGAGAAGCTCGGCATCCGCACCAGCAACACGTGCGATCTCGCGTTCGACGGCGCGATCGTCCCGCACGCGGCGCTGCTGGGTGCGATCGGCGACGGGTTCGGCAGCGCGATGACGGCGCTGCAGGGCGGGCGCATCGGAATCGCGGCGCAGGCCTGCGGCATTCTGGCGGCCTGCTTGGACGCCTCGGTGAAGTTCGCCAAAGAACGCATCGCCTTCGGGAAGCCGATCGGTTCGTTCGAGGGCATCTCGTTCAAGATCGCGCAGATGGCGACCGATCTCGATGCGGCGCGCATCCTCACCTATCGCGCGGCGGCGCTCTGCGACGCCGGCAAACCCTTCGCGGTCGAAGGCAGCAAGGCGAAACTCTTCGCATCGACTGCGGCGCGCAAGCACGCGGCGGAAGCGGTTCAGATCCACGGCGGTTACGGCTACACCACGGAGTTCCCGGTCGAGCGTTACTACCGCGACGCGAAGATCACCGAGATCTACGAAGGCACCTCGGAGATCCAGCAGATCATCATCGCCCGCTCGCTGCTGGGACGTCTACCGTAGTAGTTCTGCGTGCGACTTTTGACGCAGCGGTGCGTGCGTTGAGAGGCGACGCGAACGTTGCAGCGAAGGAGCGGCGGCTATGAATTTGATGGAGTACCAGGGCAAGGAGTTGTTCCGGCGCGCGGGCATTCCCGTGCCGAGCGGCGCGCACTGCGGCACCGCCGAAGACGCTGCGGCGTTCGTGGCGGGAAATCCGGGAGACTGGGTCGTGAAGGCGCAAGTCCTGGTCGGCGGGCGCGGCAAAGCGGGCGGCATCAAATTTGCCAGTACGCCCGAGGAGGCGCGGGCGCGCGCGAACGAGATTCTGCAACTCGTCATCAAGAACCGGCAGAACCCGCAAGGCGAGCCGGTGAGGTCGCTGCTCGTCGAAGCGAAGCTGCCGATCGCAAAAGAAGCGTACTGCGCCATCGCCATCGATCGCACCACGAAGAGACCGGTGGTGATGGTGAGCAAGTTCGGCGGAATGGATATCGAGGAGGTTGCCGAGCAGCATCCCGAGTCGATCGCGAAGTTCTTCGTGAATACGGCGATCGGGTACTCGCCGTTCATCGGGCGCACGCTGGCATTCGCCGCCGGCCTCGATGCCGGTTACCGCAAGCAGTTGCCGGGCATCCTTGCCGGCTTGTACGATCTCTTCTTTAAATATGGTGCGAAGCTGGTCGAGATCAATCCGCTCGTCCTCACCTCCGACGGCCACGTCTTCGCGTCGGATGCGAAGGTGGAACTCGACGACGACGCGCTCTACAAGAATCCGGAGTTTAAAGTTTGGCAGCAGACGCTGCCGCTGGACGCCGACGAGACGCTGGCGACGCAGGCTGGTTTGGGCATTCGCAACTTCCGCCGCTTCGACGGCAACGTGGGGACGATGGCCAACGGCGCGGGCCTCGCGATGGGCACGATGGACGCGGTGCGCAACGCCGGCGGCAACTTTGCGAACTTTCTCGACGTCGGCGGCGGCGCCAACGCGGAGCGCGTGCGCAGTTGCTACGAGTTGATCGTGAACCACACCGGGGCGAAATCCTTGTTCATCAACATCTTCGGCGGCATCACCCGCTGCGACGAAGTCGCTAAAGGCATCGTCGAAGCGCTCGAGACGACGAAATCGCGCAAGATTCCGCTCGTCATTCGCTTGACGGGGACCAACGAAGAACTCGGCCGAAAGATTCTCGCCGACGCCGGCATGACGCCGGTGGAGACGATGGACGAAGGCGCGGCCGCTGCCGTCGGCCTAACGCAATAGACGGAGCTGGAGAAGCAGAGTGTCGATCTATCTCGATAAGAACAGCAAGATCATCGTCCAGGGAATCACCGGGGCGGAGGGCTCGTATCATACGGGGCGGATGCTAGCGTACGGTACGGAGATCGTCGGCGGCGTGACGCCGGGCAAAGGCGGCCGGACGACCGAGCACGGGCTGCCGGTCTTCGATACGGTGAAGCAGGCCGTCGACGCAACGGGGGCGACGCTCACCTGCATCTTCGTGCCGCCGCCGTTTGCAGCGGATGCTCTCTACGAAGCCTACGACGCGGGCATCGCGCTCGCGATCTGCATCACCGAAGGCGTTCCGGTGCACGACATGCTCCAGGTCGTCGGAGCGACGCCGGGCATGCGCATCATCGGCCCGAACTGCCCCGGCCTCATCTCGCCGGGGAAGGCCTCGGTCGGCATCATGCCGGGCCACGTCTTCAAAGAGGGCGGCGTCGGGCTGATCTCGCGTTCGGGGACGCTGACCTACGAAGTGGTCGACCTCCTTACGCGGGCGGGCCTCGGCCAGTCGACCTGCGTGGGCATCGGGGGCGACCCGATCATCGGCACCACCTTCGTCGATTGCCTTCGCGAGTTCGCCAACGACCCCCAGACCGAGGCCATCGTCCTCTGCGGGGAGATCGGCGGCTCGGATGAAGAAGACGCCGCCGCCTTCATCGCCGAGCACCTGCCGGAGAAGCCGGTCGTGGCCTTCATCGGCGGCCGGAACGCGCCTCCGGGCAAGTCGCTCGGCCATGCCGGCGCGATCATCTCAGGCAAGTTCGGCACGCCTCAAAGCAAGATCGCAGCCTTCCAAGCCGCCGGGGTCCCGGTGGCCGACCGCCCCTCCCAGATCCCGGCCCTGCTGGCGGCGCGCCTGGCCGCTAAGGTCTGAGCGCGATTCTCAGAAATTTCTCAGAGGATTAACGGCGAGCCCTAAGAACGGTGACAATGGTCGCATTTGGGGCGGCGGGTTTTTCCGCATTCCGCAAGCGATCATTAGGTACTTAAACACCGACCCCTCATTGTAAGGAGGAACCATGCCAAGATTTCGGATCCGGCATGCGTTGGTGGCCGTACTGCTAGCGGTGGCTATGCTTGCCCAGGGAACATGGGCACTGGCAGGCACCACCGGCGGCGTATCGGGCTCCGTGGTGGACGCGAGCACGCAGGCACCTATCGCCGATGCGAAGGTGACCGTGTCGAGTCCATCGGAGACGATGTCGGCAAACACCGATGCAACCGGGCACTTCGCCTTTATCTCGCTCATCCCGGATACGTATACCGTCTCGGTCAGCAAAGACGGCTATGCCCCGGCGAGCGAGGGGGGCATCACGGTCTTCGCCGACGCCACCCAAACGGTGAGCGTCAGCCTTCAACCGGCGCTGAAGACCATCGCCAAAGTAACCTCGCGCGCGGCGAGTTCGCTCATCAAATCCGGCACCACGGCCGACGTCTACTCCGTCAATGCGAGCACGCAATCGACGGTCCAGGCGCTCGGCGGCGGCGGCGGTTTGAATAACGCGTACTCGGCCATCGCGACCGTCCCGGGCGCCTACGTTCCCGTCGGCCAGGCCGGCTGGTACCAAAGCGTCTATATCCGCGGCGGCGACTACGACCAAGTCGGCTACGAGTTCGACGGCGTACCGGTTAACCGCGCCTTCGACAACTATCCGTCGACGAACGCCTCGGCGCTCGGCCAGCAAGAGCTCCAGGTCTACACCGGCGCCTCGCCGGCGAACGCGGAAGGCCAGGGCCTCGCGGGCTTCATCAACCAAGTCATCCGCGACGGTACCTATCCGGGTTCCGCTTCAACCGATATCGGCATCGGCGGCCCGACGTACTATCACAAGATGAACGTCGAAGCCGGCGGAGCCACGCCGGACCGCCGGTTCTCGTACTATGTCGGTATCGGCGGTTACAACCAAGACTTCCGCTCGTACGACCAGAACAACGGCGCCGCCATCAGCAGCCTGTACGGCATTCCGTTCGACTACCAGATGCCACCGGCCGGCGCGTTCTCAGCCAATCCAAACACAAGCGGTATCGGATGCGATCCAACGAGCGCGGTAGCGGCGAGCTACGACGCGTGCTACAACGTCGGGATATATGGTGCGGGTCCCGGCGGCCTCATCCTCGGGCCGTACAACATGTTCAATTACTCGAACATCTCGGATCGCGAGAACGTCGTCAACCTTCACTTCGCGATTCCGCACAAGAACAACCCCTACCGTGACGACATCCAGGTGCTCTTCGACACCTCGAATCTCGTGTCGAAGTTCTACTCGTCACCGAGCGACTGGGGCAAGGCGCTGTTCGATTATGCGGCGACCAACGGCCTTCTTTACAACACCGGCACCGTCGGCACGAACTATCCGTTCTACTTGAATGGTATCCCCGGCGTGCCCTCGCTCCAGGCCACGCAGTACAACGGCCCGCTCGGCGTGCCGTTGCCGAGTAACTACCAGTCGATGATGGTGCCGTTCGCTTGGCCGAATGAACCGAATCTGGCCGCAACCGGCGGCCTCCCGATTCCGTTCAGCGAGCGCGACGGCATGCAGAACGGCCAGTCGATCGTGAAGCTGCAGTACCAGCACAACTTCGACTCCTCGGCCTACCTGCGCGTCTACGGCTACACGTTCTACTCGAATTGGTTCCTCTCGGGACCGAACACCTACTACTCGAACTTCGACGGCATCATGCCGGACGACTACGAGTTATCCACCCACACCGCGGGTGTCAGTGCGACGTTCGCCAAGCAGCTCAATCCGCAAAACTTGCTTCAGCTGCAGGGCTCGTACACGCAGGCTTCCGTAATCCGCGACTTCAGTTCGCAGATCCTCAACGGGTTGTTCCACAAACCGTTGGCTCTGCTCGTCAACGGGAACGCGCCATACAGCGGCATCTGCTACACGGCGTCGGGTACTCCGACCGGGTGCAGCGCCATCCAGGGCGGACATCCTGCCACGCTGACCTTGGGCAATGCGTTTGCCGGTGGCACCCCCCCGGTCGTTACCGCAGCGAACTGCGGCGGCGGCCCGTGCACCTACTACACCGTTGAAAACGGTCTGCTGGCCACGTACAACAACGTTACCCCGAAGTTCACCGCCTTCTCGATTACCGATCAGTGGCAGCCGAGCGCGAAGTTGCTCTTCAACCTCGGTCTGCGGATGGACCGCTTCCAGTATATCGGCGCGGACACGCATACGGGCGCGGCCCGAACCTTCTGGTTCAACGCCTGGAACCAGGCGATGTGCGTGGACACCGCGACCCCTGGCGCCGCCCCCGTTTCGAAGGGCTCGCTCGGGATTCCGGTTACGTCAGCTTGCTCGGTTGCTGGTACGTCGTACGCACCGGCAACCATGACGAACACCGATGCGAACTACTCGTTCAACGTGTTGCAGCCGCGCTTGGGCGCGACCTACACGGTCGATCCGCTGACGGTCCTGCGTGCCAGCTACGGCAAGTACACGCAGGCGCCGAACTCGGCGTTCGAACAGTACAATACCCTCCAGCAAGATCTCCCCGACTTCCTCGGACCGACGTTCTATGCGTACGGCCGTACGTCGCCGGGCTATCCGATCCAGCCGGAGATCTCGTATAACACGGACTTCTCGATCGAACACCAGTTCAAGAATACGGACCTCAGCTTCAAGCTGACGCCGTTCTATCGCAAGACGAACAATCAAATCCAGCAGTTCTTCCTCAGCCAGAAGACCGGTTTCGTCTCGGGCCTGAACGTCGGAAACCAGACGTCGAAGGGCATCGAGCTCGAGATTCAAAAGGGCAGTTTCAATCGTGACGGCTTCTCCGGACTGTTCTCGTACACGTATACGAACAGCTCGGTCAAGTTGAACACGCTCTCGAACGGCTCGACGGTCGTCTCGGGGATCAACCAGAACATCCAGCAGTACAACGGTTACACGTCGTACTGCAGCACCCACACGACCGATCCGCGATGCGGCGGCAACGGTGGGAACGCCGCGCCGTGCTACACCAGCGCCGGCGCTCCGGACTTCGCATGTGCGGCGAACAGTATCGCCAACCCGTACTGGAACGCTCCGGTGCAGAGCCTCCTCGATCCGAACGCGAACTACATCCCGATGGATATCTTCCCGCTCGGCATCAACTCGCAGACGAACTCCTACGAGGTTCCAAACGTGGCGACGCTCGTGCTGAACTATAAGCACGGGAAGTTCGCCATCACACCGTCCTTCCAGTACAACAGCGGCGGTTATTACGGCGCTCCCCTGCAGAACAGCGGCATCGACCCGGCATCGGGTTGTTCGGCGCTGACCGGAACGACCGCGGGCGATCCGCGGTATCCATACGGTGCTGCCGGCGGTTCTCCGTACAACGCGATGACTTGCAACGGGACGCTCGTGGCCATTCCGGACCCCGCCACGGGTGTCTTCGATAAGCCGGGCGCGTTCCGCTCACCGCAGCGCTTCACGATGCACACCCAACTTTCGTACGAAGTTTCGCCCAAGGCGACGCTCGTGCTGACGCTGGCCAACATCATCGACCGCTGCTGGGGTGGTTCGAAGGAACCCTGGACGAACGTTCCAGGCATCCCTGCGGGCAAGGTCTGCAACTACGGCGCAGTCGCATACGGTACGTTAGCCCCGGTGGGCAACGTGTACAATCCGGGCGCGACGATTCAGCCCGAATTTGCAAACCCGTACATGCCGTACTTTGGGTCGCTACCCTTCGACGCATACCTCGATCTCAAGTTGAAACTCTAAGTTTCAGCCAAACGATCGAACCGGAGAGGCCCTCGCAAAAGCGAGGGCCTCTCTCGCGCTACGCCCATCCTTCGACAAGCTCAGGATAACAGCGACACGCTCAGGATAGCACGGCACTCGTTCACGCGCACACGCACAGCGGCACATGCGTGCGGTGCGTAGTGAGGCGTTGTGCGTAGTGAGGTGCGGTGAGTAGTGAGGTGCGGTGAGTAGTGAGGTGTCATCCTGAGCTTGTCGAAGGATGGGCGGATGCAGTATGGCTACCAATGCGAAGACTGCGAGACCTCGGTTTGGCCGGTCACCACGCGCGCCGAACTCGTGTGGCTCAAGGATCGCCTACATGTGGCACGTGAGGTCGCGAAGCACTCGCAGACGGGATTGGATACGTGGATCGCCGAGGGCATGGCGTTCCTGAACGATCACCACGGCCACAGCGTCATCGTGGTGAGCCGCCGGTCGTGATCTAGCTAGCCCTAGCCCGACGTTCGGCCAAAGCGCTCAGGTAGGTACGTTACCGATAGGCGTCTTTGCGATCGCGAATCCGTAGCACCAATACTTCACCAGCCGGCATCTCATACAAGATGCGCCAGCGTCCCACGCGCAGGCGATAGAGTCCGCGATGGCCGGTAAGCATCTTGACGTCGGCCGGTGTACCGGCAGCAAACGCACGCACCGCCGCAACTATGCTGCGGCGGTCGGGCTCGGGCACGTTTTCCAAGTCGCGATCGGCGCGCCTGGTATAGCGGACGCACCGCGTCACGGAAGTTTGTAGCGGCGCTCAATCTCTTCGCCGGAAAGAGTGTCCGTGCGATCCACCTCAGCAAGTGCCTCGATGTCGCCGGGTGCGGGCAGCTCTTCGTCGGCGAGGAGTGATCGCAATAGGGCGCGGTCGTGCGTACGCGCTGCCTCATAAAGGGTAGCGAGCTGATCAAGTTCGCTCTCGGGTAGTTCGTCGACGAGTTGATGGAGTGCGGCGCGAGTCATGGTAGCATTCTACCATGCCCGGGGCGCTGCGTGCGGGCCGTGAAACCGCCAAGCGGCGTAGACGGATCGGAGAGCTAGCGAAACGAGGTCGCGGGAGGGTGCGGCCTCGTTGGTTATCGCTCGCGGTTGTGGTGGCGCTAGATCGGGATGCGCAGGTGCTCGCCGGGCTGTAGCGTTGAGGCGTGCAGATGGTTGACCTGGGAGATTTCGTCGATCATCTCTTGCATGCTGACGCTCGGCGCTGTGTGGGCTGCGGCGATTCCCCAGAGCGTGTCGCCCGCGTGGACGGTAACCGTGGTGTAGCGCTGCGTGCCGGCGGCGTAGAGGCGCATGCTCGACAGGATCGGCAGCGAGACCATCAGGCTGAGCGTTGCCAGCGCGATCACCGGCATCAGGCTGAACCGTTTCCGCTTAACCACCGTTATGCTCCTCACTATATATTGTGCCAAACGCCTGTTCGTCCCCTAGATTTTAGCACACTCGCTCCTTGGCTTGTCAATAGGAGACCGAACATACGTTTGCCTTCGAAAGGCTTTTGTGGTATTCTTATAGGCGATACGGGTGCCATACGGGTGGCATTCCTAGGAGGGCTGGCATTGGAAGGTGCGACCGAGCGCCAACGGCGCATTCTGGATGTGATCCGCGAGTTTACGGCCGAGCAGGGCTATCCGCCATCGGTGCGTGAGATCGGCCAGCGCGTCGGGCTCTCGTCTTCCTCCACGATTCACGCCCACCTGAAGTCGCTCGAGCGACACGGTCTGATAACCCGCAATCCCACGAAGCCGCGCGCCATGCGCAGCGAGCGCGCGCAGCCGGCGGCGCCGCCCCTGATAACCGTGCCGATCGTCGGCAAGGTCGCGGCCGGCGTGCCGATCACCGCGCAGGAGAACGTCGAGGGCGAGTTCGTCTTCCCGGCGGCGTTCACGCGCACGTCCGACGGCTTCATGCTGCGCGTCCAGGGCGACTCGATGATCGACGCCGCCATCCTCGACGGCGACCTCATCCTCGTCCGCCCGCAGCGCGACGCCGCGAACGGCGAGATCGTCGTGGCCATGCTCGAGGGCGAGGCGACGGTCAAGCGCTTCTACAAAGAAGCCGGCCGCGTCCGGCTGCAGCCGGAGAATCCGGCGATGGCGCCAATCTACGCGAACGATGTCACCATCGTCGGGCGCGTCGAAGCCGTCGTTCGTAAGCTCTAGCAGTTCTAGCGCGCGCGCCTGGCTCAGCCGTGCCGTCGTGCCGCCGCTGCGGCGCTTCGGTGACGCTCCGGCTATGCTGGCCGTCCGCCAGGCGATTCCGTGGAGTTTCATCGGGCTGCTGGCAGGCCTGGCGGCGCTCATGCTCTTCGCGCCGGCGCCGGCCGAGCCGACGGCCGGCGCGGCGCTTCTGGCGCGCTTCACGCTTGCGGAGCTGCCCGCGTTCGGCATCATGGCGGCGACGCTGGTCGTCATCCTCTCGTACCGGCTCGCCACGGCGCTTGCGCTCGACCGCGTGCTGGTCACCGCGACGGCTTGCGCGGCGTTCGCGCTCGCCCTGCCGCGGCCGTTCGCCTTCGCCGACCCGGTCGCGTACCTGCACCGCGTGGGCGAGAGCGGGCTCCTCCTGGCGATACTCGCGGCGCTCGCTGCGGCCGGGGCGCCCTACGCACTGCGGCGCGCCGTGCGGCCGGCGGCGCTCGCGAGCGCGCTTGGGGCGTTCGCCGTCGTCGGCGCGGCGCTTGCGCTCTTCGCCGCGCACCTCTCGATCGCCAACGCGCTGGTCGCGCTGCTGCAGCCGCTCGACCGGCTCGGCGACACCTACGCCGCGCTGCTGATCGTTACGGTGGTCGAGACGCTGCTGTGGACGATCGGCATCCACGGGCCGGCGACGCTCGCGGCGATCGTGACGCCCGTCTATCTGACGATGCAGTTCGAAAACACCGAGGCGTTCGCCGGCCACCACGCGCTGCCGTACATCGTGGTCGTCTCGCTCTTCCTGTTCGTCTTCCCCGGCGGCGCCGGCGCGACGCTTCCGCTGACGGTCATGCTGTGTTTCAGCCGCGTCGCGCGGTTGCGCACGATCGCGCGGCTCGCGATGGTTCCGGCGCTCTTCAACATCAACGAACCGCTGCTCTTCGGCCTGCCGATCGTCTTCAACCCGTTTCTGGCGCTGCCGTTCGTCGTGGCGCCGGCGGTGCTCGCGACGATCACCTACGCGGTCGTCGCGCACGGCTGGGTGGCGCGGCCGGCGTACTACATCCCCTCCGCCGTGCCGGCGCCGGCGGCCACCTATCTCGCTACGCTGGATCCGCGCGCCGTCGTCCTCGTGCTCCTCAACATCGCAGTTGCGACGCTCATCTACTATCCGTTCGTGCGCGCGTACGAACGTCACGAGGCTCGCATCGCCGCATGATCGATCTCCTCTGCTCGCGCTTCGAGATCGGCGGCGCCGTACGCGAGGCCGCGCGGCGCGCCTACGAACGCGTCGCATCCGCTTCCTACGAAGCGCAAACGCGCGTGAAGGTCAACGTGCTGCGCGCCTTCTTCGACGAGGGCCTTAACGAGAGCGACCTCGCGGGATCGACCGGATACGGTTACGACGACGCCGCGCGCGCGCGCTACGAATCGTTGCTGGCGCGCGTCTTCGGCGCGGAACGAGCGCTGGCGCGCCTTTCGATCGCGAGCGGAACGCACGCGATCGTCGCGTCGCTCGCGGCCTGCACTCCGCCCGGGCGCGCGCTGCTGAGCGTTACCGGGCGCCCGTACGACACGCTGCGCAACGCCATCGCCGATCACCCCGACGCGCTCGCGCGCTCCGGCATCGCGTACCGAGAGGTCGCGCTCGGGGCGGACGGCGAGATAGACCTCGAGGCGGTCGAGCGCGAGCTCGCGCGCGGGGATGTCGCCGTCGCCTTCGTGCAGCGCTCGCGCGGCTACGCGCCGCGCCCGTCGCTTTCGATCGCGCGCTGCGAGCGCGCCTTCGCGCGCATCCACGCGCTGCGCCCAGAGGTGGCGATCTTGGTCGACAACTGTTACGGCGAACTGGTCGAGGAGCGCGAGCCGACGCACGCCGGAGCGGATCTGGCGATGGGCTCGCTCATCAAGAACCTGGGCGGCTCGATCGCTCCGGCCGGCGGCTACGTCGTGGGCCGCGCCGACCTCGTCGGACGCGTCGCCTCGCGGCTCTACGCCCCGGGCCTGGGCGACGGCCTCGGGCCGACGCTCGGCTTCGGCCGTGCGTTCGTGCAGGGGCTCTTCCTCGCGCCGCTGGTCGTCGAGCAGACCCTGCGCGGACTCGATTTCGCGGCCGCGCTCTTCGGCGAACTCGGGTATGGGGTCGATCCGCAGCCGGGGGTGCGGCGGACCGACATCGTGCAGGCGATCCGCTTGGGCTCCCCCGAGCGCCTGCTGCGCTTTGCGCAAGGCTTGCAGCGCGCGATGCCGGTGAACGCGCGCTTCCGCCCGGAGGCGGGCAGCGTTCCCGGTTATCTCGATCCGGTCGTCATGTCGAGCGGCGCCTTCATCGGCGGCGCGACGATCGAACTCTCCTGCGACGCGCCGCTGCGCGAACCGTTCGAGGTCTATCTGCAGGGCGGCGTCGTGCTCGAACATGCGGTGCTCGGCGCGCTCTTCGCTGCGGAGGCCGTCGGCCCAGCGGCCGCAGGGCGCGCCGCCTCTTCAAAGAACGTCTAGGGCAGGTGATAGGTGAGTAGTACATATAGCGGTCCGCAGAGGCGCCGATATGCGCGCGCCCATGTTGATTTTCCGGTTACGGTGATCGTCCCGGGAGCCGAGCTCGTGATGGACGGCCAGGCGGTCGACATCAGCGGCGGAGGGGTTCGGGTCGCCACCAAGCGCGATCTCCCGGCGGGCCAGAACGTGATGCTGCGTTTCAGCCTCCCCGAATCCGATGGGGAGGTGCTGGTGCGAGCGCGCGTCGTGCTTTCGTTCTTCGATGCTGCCCGGCAGGCGTACGCGCACGGGACGGCGTTCACCCAAATCGCGCGCGAGGCTCAGGAAGCGATCGGTTCGTTCATCGACGCAGCGGAGCAGGCCGAATCTTAACCGTTTCCGCCGGCGCCCTCGCCCAGGAACCCGTAAAAAAAGTACTTGTTTCCGTCGGACGTGGTGATGACGATTCGCGTGTCCTCAACGTCGGCGGCCGAGACCGTCTTGCCGACCAAGGTCTCGAGAATCGCCCGCGCCTGCAGAAACTCCGCCTCGCGCAGCGCGTCCGGCTCGACCTCGATCAGGTGCAAGAGCTCGTCGATCCTGTCGTTCATCCGCCTTGCCTGTGCTTCCAGCATCCATGACGTCACCTACCCGTTATCGTCCGGAGAACGCCTTTTGTTAGCCGCTGCGGAGGGGCCGGAAGGGGCCGACCAGGGAGGCGGGCGGCCGGTGGGAGAAGGGCCGCGAGCCATGTATCTCCTGGAGGTTCTCAGCGGCCCGCTCGACGGCAAGACCTGGCAGTTCGAGAACGAGATCACCATCGGCCGCGACGATACCGTGGCCGAGGCGTGCATCACGATCGACCGCTACGTCTCGCGCCGGCACGCCAGGCTGCACTGCGACTCGAGCGGGCTCACCCTCACCGATCTCTCGAGCCGCAACGGCACGAAGGTGGACGGCCGGGCGGTGAGCGGCGAGGTGCCGCTCGAGGTCGGAGCGCCCTTTGTCGTGGGGCGAACGGCTTTACGCGTGACCCGGACGTGACCCCGGCCACGGCGATGGCGGTTGCGGCGACCGTCGAGCAGGCCCGCGCGGCCGTGGGGGTGCTTCCTCGCCCGCTCGGCTTCGTGCCGACGATGGGGGCGCTGCATCCGGGGCATCTGGCGCTCGTGGCCGCCGCCCGCGCGGAGTGCGCGAGCGTCGTCGCCTCGGTCTTCGTTAACCCGGCGCAGTTCGGGCCGGGCGAGGACTTCGAACGCTACCCGCGCGACTACGCCGGCGATCGTGCCAAACTCGAGCACGCGGGCGCGAGCCTGCTGTTCGCGCCGGAGAGCGGCGCGATCTATCCGCCGGGATACTCGACGGTGATCGACGTCGGACCGATGGGCGCGCGGTACGAGGGCGCGGTGCGCCCCACGCATTTTCGCGGGGTCGCCACCGTGGTGAGCAAGCTGCTGAACGTCGTGCGCCCCGACGTTCTTTACGTGGGCCAGAAGGACGCGCAGCAGACGGCGGTGCTGCGCAAGATGGTCCGCGATCTCGACGTGCCGGTGCGCGTGCAGATCGTGCCGACGGTGCGCGAAGACGACGGCGTGGCGCTCTCGAGCCGCAACGTGTATTTGACGGCCGAGCAGCGCGCCGCGGCGCCCACCCTCCACGCGATGCTGCGCGCCTTTCTCGGGCGCCTGCGCGAAGGCGCGAGCGGCGAGGCGGCCGCGCGCGAGGCGCGTCCGGTGCTCAGCCCGCTCGCGCAGCTCGATTACTTGGACCTCGTCGATGCCGACACGTTCGAGCCGCTCGCGGCGCTGCGTTCGCCGGCTTTCGCGATCGCTGCGGTGCGCTTCGGCAACACGCGGCTGCTCGACAATATCTGGGTGGCGCGGTGAAGGCGGGCTCGCACGTGCTGCTCTGCGTGACCGGCGGCATCGCGGCGTACAAAGCCGCGTCGCTAGCGAGCGCGCTCGTGCAGGGCGGCGCCGTCGTCGACGTGATGATGACCGCGGAGGCCGAACGGTTCGTCGGCCCGCTAACGTTTTCGGCGCTCACCGCGCGGCCGGTCTACTCGTCGCTGTGGGATGCGCCCGAACGCATCCCACACGTGCGCCTGGTGCGCGAAGCGCAGGCGGCCGTGGTGGCGCCGGCGACGGCCAACGTCATCGCGAAGCTCGCGCACGGCATCGCGGACGACCTGGTGACGACGGCGCTCCTGGCCGCGCGCATTCCGGTCGTGCTGGCGCCGGCGATGAACGACGCGATGTACCGCAGCGAGGCGACGCAGGCGAATCTGCGCGCGCTGCGCGAGCGCGGCTACGACGTGGTCGAACCCGGCGTGGGTTTTCTGGCCGAACGCGAAAGCGGCATCGGGCGCTTGGCCGAGGAGAGCGCGCTGCTCGGCGCGATCGAGGTTGCGCTCGCGCGTACGCGCGCGCTCGAGGGGCTGCGCGTCGCGATTACCGCCGGACCGACGCGCGAAGCCTTCGATCCGGTTCGCTTCGTTTCGAACCCGTCGACCGGCGCCACCGGCATCGCGCTCGCGCGCGAGGCGCACCTGCGCGGAGCCGACGTTACGCTGATACTCGGGCCGACGCAGCTCGAAGCGCCCGCGCAGGTGCGCGTCGAGCGCGTGACCACCGCGCGCGAGATGTACGACGCCGCGATCGAACGCGCGGTTGGGGCGGACGTGATCGTGGCGGCCGCCGCAGTAGCGGATTGGCGCCCGGCCGACGCATCCGAGCGCAAGGTGAAGAAAACCGAGGCCGATCTCAACGTGCGCATGGTGCGAAACCCCGACGTGCTGGCGGAGCTCGGCCGGCGCAAGGGCGAGACGTTTCTCCTCGGTTTCGCCGCCGAGACCGAGGACCACGAAGCGAACGCACGCGCGAAGCTCGCGCGCAAGAACCTCGACGCGATCGCCGTGAACGATGTGAGCGGAGCGCGCGGATTCGGCGCGCAGGAGAACGCGCTCGTCGTGCTGTGGGGGGGCGGCGGGCGGCGCGAACTCGGCACCGCGCGCAAGGAGGTGCTGGCCGCGCGCCTGCTCGACTGCGTGCAGGAGCGCATGCAGGCCCGCCACGCCCGTAGCGGAGTGGAGGACGACGAATGCTGCTGACGATCGACGTCGGGAATACCGAGACCAAACTCGGCTGCTTCGAAGACGGTTCGGAGCGGCTCTCGCACACCTGGCGCGTCACGACCGAGCGCCGGCGCACGGCCGACGAATACGGCGTCTTTCTCACGCAGCTCTTCGCGACGGCCGGCCTGCGGCCCGCCGAGGTGGAGGCGGTGGTCGCAGCCAGCGTCGTGCCGCCGCTCGACCCGGTGCTGGAGCAGGCCTGCCGGCGCTTCTTCAACGTAACGCCGGTCTTCTTCAAGGCGCACCGGCAGAACCTGATGACGGTCGTGACGGAACGACCGAACGAAGTCGGCGCAGACCTCGTCGCCGCAGCGATCGGCGCGCGCGAGCTCTATGGCGCACCGCTCGTCGTCATCAGCTACGGCACCGCGACGGTCTTCATGGCGATCTCGGCGGCGGGCGAGTATCTCGGCGTCGCGATCGCACCAGGCATCAACATCTCGGTCGATGCGCTCGTAGGGCGCACGGCGAAACTACCCGAGATCGCGCTCGAAGCGCCCGGGCAGGCGATCGGCCGCGACACGATCTCGGCGCTGCAGTCGGGGATCGTCTACGGCTTCGTGGGCCAGACCGAGGCGATGATCGCGCGCTTTCGCAAGGAGTTGGGCGCGAATGCGCGCACCGTGGCGACGGGCGGGCTCGCGGAGACGCTCGCGCGTCACACGGATGCCATCGACGAAGTGAACCCGCACCTGAGCTTGCTCGGCTTGCGCGCCTTCTATCGCTTATCGCACCAGGCTATAACACGGGCCAGATGAGGAACGCGACCCCGACGAGCGCGATGATCGCGCCGCTGAGGACTTCACCATAGCGTTCGAAGCGTCCCAAGCGCAGGGTCTGCAATCCGGCCGCGGAGCCCGCGCAGAGCACGACGTACGTGAGGATCGTCGAGAGTGCGAAGACGGCCGACATGATGAGGATCAGGTTGAGACCGTAGCGCCCCGCGGCGAAGAACGCGGGAATCCCTTCGACCATCGGCGACGATCCGAGAATCAGCAGCAGCGCGGTCGAGCGCGAGGTTCCCGGGTTGCGCGCCGGTTCGCGCTCCCGCTCGCGCAGCTCGCGCACCGACGAGATCGCGATCCAAACGCCGAAGCCGACCAGGGCCAGGCTCGAGAGTAGCGAGATCGCATGCCCATATCGCTGCGCGACCAGCGCACCGGCCAGCCATACGAGCGCGCCGATGACCAGCGTCGAGAGCGTGTGGCCGACGCCGGCCAGTGCCGCCGTGCGCGCGGTGCGCGCCACCGACCAGCGGTGGTGGCGGGCGAGCACCGCGATCGGCAGCCAATGGTCGGGCACGATGGTATGGAGCACGCCCACGGCGAGCACCGCCCCGATCAGCAGCAGTTGCGGCGAGTTCATCCTGCTAGGACTGTTCGCAGCGGCGCCGCAATCCCTGTGCCGGGCCTCGTGCCCTTCGGCACGGGAAGCCGCCTCCAGCAGGTGCCCGGATGCCGGGCGCGTGCTATACTACGGGCGCTATGCCTCGCACCGTAGATCCGCTGGTTATCGGGCCGCACGAAATTTGGCCGCCGCTGGTGCTGGCGCCGATGTCGGGCGTGACCAACCGCACGATGCGCGCGCTCTACCGGCCCTTCGGCTTGGGGCTCACCGTCACCGAGTTCGTTTCGTCCAACGCGCTCTCGTATGCGTCGACGAACCGGCGCACGATGGAGATGATCGACCAGCACGGGCTCGAGAAGCCCGTCGCCACGCAGCTCTGGGGCGACGATCCCGAGCTGATGGCGCGCGCGGCGCGGGTCGTGCGCGAATGCGGCGCCGACATCGTCGACATCAACTTCGGCTGCCCGGCGCCGAAGGTCACCAAGACCAACGGCGGCTCGGCCTGCCTGCGCGACGTGGACCGCTGCGAGGCGATCGTGCGCGCGGTCGCGGCGGCCGTCGACTGCCCGGTGACGATCAAGTTGCGGTTGGGCTGGAGCGAAGACGCACTGGTCTACCTCGAAGTCGCCAAGCGCGCTCAAGATGCCGGTGCGCGTGCCGTTACGCTGCACGCACGGACGGCGCGGCAGTTCTACAAAGGTGAAGCGGACTGGGCGCACGTCGCGCGGCTCAAGCGCGCCGTCGACATTCCGGTCATCGGCAACGGCGATCTCGCCGACGCTCGAATCGCGCTGCAGCGCATGCGGGAGAGCGGCGCCGACGGCATCATGCTGGGACGCGCGGCGCTCGGCAACCCGTGGCTCATCTCGCAGATTCGCGACGCGATGGAGGGCCGCGAACCGCACGCGCTGCCGAGCGCGCCGGACCGGCTGCGCTACGCGATCGGCGTGCACTTCTCCGCGATGGTCGACGAGCTCGGCGAACGCCGCGCCGTGCCGCAGATGCGCAGGCATCTCGCGCTCTATCTGAAAGGCATGCCCAACGCCGCGATCCTGCGGGAGCGCATCATGCGCCTCGACCGCGCCGCCGACGTGATCGCCGTCGTCGAAACCGCGATCGCGACCCTAGAACGCCCGGCCGCCGCATGAGCGACGCCGCGCAGAGACTCTACGACGAGACGTATGAGAATTACCGGCAGTTCGTAAACCCGCCGCTCGCGCGCGTGATGAAACTCTCCGGCAGCCCGGTCGAAGTGCGCGCGCGCGGCTGCACGATTTGGGACCAGAACGGCAAGGCCTACCTCGACTTCGCCGGAGGTTACGGGGTCTTCACGCTCGGCCACAGCCACCCCGCCGTCGTCGCCGCCGTCAAGGCGCAGCTCGAACTGATGTCGCTTTCGGGCAAGACGATGTTCAACGTGATGCTCGGCCGCGTCTCGCGCCGCTTAGCCGAGCTCGCACCGGGAGACCTGCAGATATCGTTCTTTGCAAACAGCGGCGCCGAAGCGGTCGAAGGTGCGGTCAAACTCGCGCGCGTCGCGACGAAGCGCGCGAAGATCGTCGGCACGCACGACGCGTATCACGGCAAGACGCTCGGCGCGCTCTCCATCAGCGGACGCGAATACTTCAAGAGCGAGTACCGCCCGCTGCTGAGCGACGTCGCACACGTTCCCTACGGCGACGCGACCGGGCTCGACGAGGTGCTGCGCGACGCGGCGGCGTTCGTTGTCGAGCCGGTGCAGGGCGAGGGCGGCGTCAACGTTCCGCCGCTCGGCTACCTGCGCGCGGTGCGCGACGCGTGCGACCGCACCGGCGCGCTCTTCATCGCCGACGAAGTGCAGACCGGGCTCGGACGCTGCGGCATGCTCTTCGGCTGCGACCGCGACGGCGTCGTCCCCGACGTGATGACGCTGGCCAAAGGGCTCTCCGGCGGCGTGATTCCGGTCGGCGCGTTCATCGCGCGCCCGAGCGTCTGGCACGCCGCGTACGGCAAACACCCGGTCATGCACACCTCGACCTTCGGCGGCAGCGAGATCGCGTGCGCGGCGGCGCTCGCCGCCATGGAGGTGCTCGTTGCCGACGGTTTGGTCGAGAACGCGCGCGTGCGTGGCGAACAGCTGCTGGCGGGGGCGCGCGCGCTCGGTGAGAAGTACCCGGGCGTCGTGCGCGAGGCGCGCGGGCTCGGCCTGCTGGTGGGCGTCGAGCTCACGAGCGAAGGCTACGGCGGCTGGATCATCCCCGAGATGGTCAAGCACGGCGTTACCGCCGCCTGGACGCTGAACATGCAGCGCGTCATCCGTCTCGAGCCGCCCTTGGTCGTGACGGCCGAAGAGATCGACCGGGCGCTAGCCGCACTTGAAGCAGGGCTGGCCACCGCGTACGAGAAGCTCGGGCCGCTGTAAATGCCCTACGTTGAAACGAGCATCGCGATCGTAGCCCCGGCCCGCAGCGTATACGAACTGGCGAAGGAGCAAGAGCGCTTTCCGCAGTTCATGCCGGATGTCGAGTCGGTGACGGTCGTCGAGCGCTTCCCCGACCGCGTCCTCACGCGCTGGAAGACGCTCGTCGAGGAGGCGCCGATCGAGTGGATCGAGGAAGACCGCTTCGACGACGAGGCCTTGCGCATCGACTACAAACTCCTGGAAGGCGATCTCGATACGTTCGAGGGCGCGTGGACCTTTACGCAAAACGGCAGCGCGACGCACGTCGTACTCGGCGTCGAGTACGATTTCGGCGTGCCGACGCTGGCCGAGCTGATCGGCCCGACGTTGCAGAAGAAGGTGCGCGAGAACAGCGAGATGATGCTGGCCGCGCTGAAAGCAGAGGCGGAGAAGTGACGCAGCCGACGAGTAAGTTCTGTTTCGTCATCCATCCGCTCTCGCTCGACGACGTGGCGCGCTACGAACCCGGCGCCGCCGGGAAAGGTGCGCCCATCATTCGCAAGATTCTCGAGTGGATGCCGCCGTGGGCTGCGGTGCACGTGACGGGCGTGGTGACGCCGGACGGCCGCGAGACCGAGGGCTGGTTCATCGGCGCGCCGCTGCTGCCCGAGCAGATGCTGGAGTTTTCGCGCGACGCCGTCTACGACCGCATCGTTCGCGCGATCGAGATCGGCGCGGAGCTCGGCGCGCAGATCGCGGGGCTGGGCGCCTTCACGGGCGTCGTGGGCGATGCCGGCGTGACGATCGCGGAGCGCTCGCCGATTCCGGTGACGACCGGGAACGCGCTCACGATCGCCGCGGGAATTCAGAGCCTCTTTCGCGGCGCTCGCGAGATGGGGATCGATGCGAGCGAGGCGACCGCCGTCGTCGCCGGCGCGACCGGTTCGATCGGCTCGGCCTGCGTGAAGCTCATCGCGCCGCGGGTGAAGCACGTCGTGCTCGTGGCGCGCAACAACACGCGGCTGGCGAAGTTCCACGAGTCGATCGCGGGCGAGCTGCCGTGCGGCTCTTCGTACACGACCGACATCTCGGCCGCGGTACGCCGCGCACAGTTGGTGCTCACCGCGACGAGTTCGACGCAAGACGTCATCCAACCCGAAGATTTGCAGACCGGTGCGGTCGTCTGCGAGCTCTCGCTGCCGCACGACGTGAGCCGCCGCGTCGCGCTCGAGCGCCCGGACGTGCTCGTGACCGAGGGCGGGAACATGCTGGTTCCGGGCCCGAACCCGCGCTTCGAGCGCGTACGCGAACCGGGCACCGAGTTCGATTTGAATCTTCCGCCGCGTACGGCGCTGGCCTGCATGAGCGAGACGATGGTCTTAGCGCTCGAAAACCGTTTGGAATGTTACACGCTCGGGCGCGGCATCGACATTGCGAAGGTCGTCGAGATCGAAGCGCTGGCCACGCGCGCGGGCTTTACGCCGGCCGGCATGCGCGCCTTCGACACGGCGATCACGGCGGAGAAGATCGCGGCCACGCGTGCCGCCGCTCGGGCGCGCGGCGCCGGAGTATCGGCATGAAGACGGTCGTCTCCGTCTCGCTCGGCAGCAGCACGCGCGACCATCGCGCGCTCGTGACGCTGTTGGGCGAGGAGTTCGACATATCGCGAATAGGCACCGACGGCAAGCTCGATGCCGCGATTGCAAAGGTCAAGTCGCTCGACGGCACCGTCGACGCGATTGGGCTCGGCGGCATCGACGTCTACCTCTATGCCGGCACCAAGCGCTACGCCCTGCGTGACGGCTTGCGGCTGCTCGCGGCCGCCGCGGTGACGCCGGTGGTCGACGGCAGCGGGCTCAAGAACACGCTCGAACGCGAAGCGGTGCGCTACATGCAGGCGGATCTCGGCATCGATCTGCGCGGCAAGCACGTGCTGATGGTCTCCGCGCTCGACCGTTTCGGCATGGCGCAGGCGCTGGTCGAAGCCGGCGCGGACGTGCTATTCGGCGACTTCATCTTCGCGCTCGATCTCGACAAGCCGGTGCGCGGGCTGCGCGAGTTCGAAGAGATGGCCGAAAAATATCTGCCGGATGCCTGCAAGCTGCCGTTCCAGTTCTTCTATCCGACCGGCAAGAAACAAGAGCAGCCGCCCGAGCCGAAGTATCCGGAGTACTATCGGGAGGCGGATATCGTCGCCGGAGACTTTCATTTCATGCGGCGATATATGCCGGATCGCTTGGACGGAAAGATCGTGCTCACGAATACCGTCACGACGGCGAATATCGACGAGTTGCGAACCCGCGGCGTGAAGATGCTCGTCACGACGACGCCGGATTTCCAAGGGCGCTCGTTCGGAACCAACGTCGTCGAAGCGGCCTTGCTGGCGCTGCTCGGAAAGAAGTGGGCCGACGTCTCACCCGCCGACTACGAACGGCTGCTCGCGGAGCTGCACCTGCAGCCCCGCGTCATCGAGTTGAACTAGCGCCCACGGCCCCCGGGGGCTCCCCGGGGGCCGCGAACGGCCCCGGGTGCCGCGTTCGTCGCGCTGCCGAGAGGGGCGGCGGCAGGCGCCCACCCGGGCAGCACGGAACCAACGGCGCTGGCCCCGTACTTCGGGCGCCTTCATACCGGGCGCGGGTTCCTCTCGGTGCCGCGGCATCCTGAGGTTCTCTGCATATTTCGAGGGTCTATAGAGGGTCTTTAGTTGAACGAAAAAGAGATCGTCCTTACCAGAGAGGGCCTGGCAAAGCTCGAGCACGAGCTCGACGATCTGAAGAGCGTCCACCGCCGGGAGGTCAACGACCGCATTCGCCAGGCGAAAGAGTTCGGGGACCTCAGCGAAAACGCGGAGTACGAGGACGCGAAGCAGGAACAGGCGTTCATCGAGGGTCGCATCCTCAAGCTCGAAGGGATGATTCGCAACGCGCGGCTCATCGACGAGTTGGAGTACGCCGCGGGCGAGGTGCATCTTGGCTGCAGCGTCAAGGTGAAGGATATCAAGAGCGGCGCCTCGCGCGAGTTTTCGATCGTCGGCTCGGCGGAGGCGGACCCGGTGAACCACCGCATCAGCAACGAGTCTCCTCTCGGCCACGCGCTCATCGGGCGTAAGAAGAACGAGACCGTCGACGTGGCCACGCCGCGCGGCCTCGTCAAATACAAGGTCGAGCAGATCAAGAGCGGCGCCGGCGCAGCTCCCAAGAAAGCTGCCAAGAAGGCCAGCTGAGTTCCGTCCTGCGTCCGTCGGCGGTCCTTCGTCCTTCGACGGTCCTTCGACAGGCTCAGGATGACAGGGAGGGGGCTTCGATGAGGGAACGGCTTCGATGAACGAGGATTTGGGCGCGGCGGAGGCCGCGCTGGTCGCGGCCCGGCGTGCGAATCTTGCCGCTCTGCGCTCGCGCGGGAACGACCCCTTCGCTCAAACGCGGTACGACGTGGATGCCAGCGCCGCGGAACTGCGCGCCGCGTACGCGGCGCTCGAGCCCGAACGGAAGGCCGAGGGCGAGCAGCGGTCGATCGCCGGGCGGATCATGTCGAAGCGGCGCATGGGCAAGACGCTCTTCGCCGATCTGCGCGACCGCACGGACCGGCTGCAGATCTACGTCCGCAAAGACGATATCGGGCCGGAGCGCTACGAGGATTGGATCGATCTCGACATCGGCGATCTGGTCGGCGTGCGCGGTTACATGTTCCGCTCCAAGATGGGCGAGTTGACGCTGCACGTCTTGGATTTCGCGGTGCTCGCGAAGGCGCTCGCGCCGCTGCCCGACAAGTGGCACGGCCTGACCGACGTGGAGAAGCGCTATCGCCAGCGTTACCTCGATCTCATCGTGAACCCCGAAGTGCGCGACGCCTTCGCCGCGCGCAGCACCATCGTTGCGGAGATGCGGCGTTTCATCGACGCGCGCGGCTTTTTCGAAGTCGAAACCCCGACGTTGCTGCACGTCGCCGGCGGCGCCGCGGCGCGGCCGTTTCTCACGCACGTCAACGCGCTCGACCAATCGATGCAGCTGCGCATCGCGACCGAACTGAACCTCAAGCGGTTGATCGTCGGGGGCCTCGAGCGCGTCTACGAGATCGGGCGCATCTTTCGCAACGAAGGTATCGACACGACCCACAATCCGGAGTTCACGATGCTCGAACTCTACGCGGCCTACTGGGACGTGCACGACATGATGGAGTTCAACGAAGCGCTCGTCGCGCATCTGGTCGCCGGCGTTACCGGCGGGCTGAATACGCTGCGGCACGGCGAGCGCACGATCTCGTTCGAACGGCCGTTCGCGCGCATCGGGTACCTCGAGGGCATCGCGCGCTACGGCGGCTTCGAACGCGAGCGCCTGCTCTCGCCGGCCGGCGCCGCCGCGATCCTCGAGGAGCTCGGCCTGCCGCCTTCGCCGGCGCACGGCCACGCGCTCGACAAGATCTTCGAACACGTGCTCGAGCCGCATCTCGTGGAACCGACCTTCGTGACGGATTACCCCGTCGCCATCTCGCCGCTCGCCAAACGCAAGAAGGACGACCCCGAGCTCGTCGACCGTTACGAGCTCTTCTGCGCGAACTTCGAGGTGTCGAACGCGTTTACCGAGCTGAACGATCCCGACGATCAGCGCGCGCGCTTCGAAGCCCAAGTGCGCGAGCGCGCCGGCGGCAACGAGGATATCCCCGAGCCGGATTGGGATTTCGTCCGAGCGCTGGAGTACGGCATGCCGCCGACGGCCGGCATCGGGATCGGGGTCGACCGGCTGGTGATGCTGCTGACGAACAACCCGAGCATCCGCGACGTGATCCTCTTCCCGCTGCAGCGCCAGCACGGCTGAACGCTGAAACCCGACTTACTTTTCGTGGGTTAGGTCCGTTACCGGGCCTCGCGGTCCGGGTACGTCATTCCGACTCAATCGTTAAGGGAGTTACACACAGTGGATCTGACCAAGACCTATCCGCGCAGCGTGCACGAGAAGATGCTGGGGCTCGTGCAGCTGCCGCGCACGATCGACAAAGCAAAGGCTAAACTCGCAGGCCATCTCGGCGAGTACAACTACGATTGCCCGATGGACAAAGCGCTCTTTGCCTACCTCGGCATCGAGGGCGAATGGCTCCTCGAGGTCGTGAAGAATGCCAAGAGCGATGCCGATATCGAAACGCAGCTGCGTCCGGTCGTCGGCAAGAAGTCGCCGGCGGAGATCGAGAAGTGGAACCACGACTGGCTTACGGCGAAACCGTCGGGAGAATCGTGGGAGCACTTCGTCCATCTGCGCGAAAAGATCGCACCGGGCCGGACGGACGTGACGAGCTGGCCCGACCTGCTGGATCTGGACGAGAAGCGCCCGGTTCCGCAGCGAGTGCAGGCCTGAGCGTCGTTCGCGCCGTCGTCGAGTACGACGGCACGGCCTTCTGCGGGCTGCAGTATCAGCCTGCAGTCCGTACCGTGGCGGGCGAGTTGGAGCGCGCGCTGAGCGCGCTCCTCGCCGAGCCCATCAAGATCTCGGCGGCGGGACGCACCGATGCCGGCGTTCACGCAACCGGCCAAGTCGTCTCGTTTAGAACGGTGCGCGCCTTCCCGTTCGAGCGGCTCGCGCTCGCGCTCAATCACGAACTGCCCGGCGATCTGCGCGTGCGCGCGGCGGAGCAGGCGCCCGAGCGCTTCTCGGCGCGCTTCTCCGCGGTCGAACGCACGTACGTCTATGCGATTCTCAATCGTCCGGGGCCGTCGGCGCTGCTGGCGCGGTACGCCTACCACGTTTGGACGCCGCTGGACGTCGATCGGTTCGAAGCCGGCGCGCGCCACCTGATCGGCGAGCACGATTTTCGTTCGTTCTGCGGATCGCTTCCGCAGAGCGGCCCGACGCGGCGCTGCGTCAAAGCGGTGACCATCGAGCGGCGCGGCGATCTGGTACGAGTCTCCGTCTGCGCCGATGGCTTCTTGCACCGGATGGTGCGAACGATCGTCGGGACGCTGGTGGAGTGCGGGGTCGGGCGGCGCGATCCCGAGGCGCTCCCCGCCGTTCTGAGCGCGCAGATGCGCGGGGCCGCCGGGCTTACCGCACCGCCGCAGGGGCTCTACCTCGCCGGCGTGCGCTACGACGACGGCTTCGATTCGTTTCGGGAGCCGCCGCTCTTCGCATAGACGCGCGTTTATGGCCGGACGGCGTACCCGAGGCGTTCGAAGAAACCGAGCAGCGCGATGAGCGCGCTTGGCGAGAGCGCGGCGCCGAACGTCTGGCGCACCAGGCGATCGGCTGTGGGAACGGCCTGCGCGAGGAGCACTCTCCCGCTCTTGGAGAGCCCGATGTAGCTCGCGCGGCCGTCGCGTTCGTGCGCGACGCGCTCGACCAGGCCGGCCCGTTCCAGCGGGAGGACCGCCCGCGTGACGCCGGAAGGCGTGAGGAGGAGGCGCTGGGCCAGATCGGTAGAACGCAGCCGGCCGCCCCGCACGGAGCCCAGTTCGAGCAAGATCAGGAGATCGGTGTAGCCGATCCCGTGAAGCGCGCGCAACCCCGCATCGATCTCGCGACGCAGCCACGCATCGGCCCGCGAGAGCCCGACGGCCAGGGCGATCGATTCCGTGAGCATCGGTGTGAGTATATGTGATTGCACAAATACTTGTCAAGAATAATCGAGGCCGTTTTCCTTGACTCCGCTCGAGCCTTCCGATACACTAATGCGGCTGCCACAGTAAGGATTCCAGAGAGATGCGCACCTACCAACAGAAGACCGCGGAGACCAAACACGACTGGTACGTCGTCGACGCTGCCGGGCAACGCCTCGGCACGCTGGCCGTGCGCATCGCGCGCGCGCTCTCCGGCAAGCACAAGCCGACGTGGACGCCGCACATCGACGACGGCGATCACGTGATCGTGATCAACGCGGAGAAGATCGAACTGAGCGGCAACAAGTGGGACCAAAAAGTCTATTACCGTCACAGCGGCTTCCCCGGCGGTCTCAAGATCGAGACGGCTAAGCAAGTGAAGGAGAAGCATCCCGAGCGGCTCATCGAGCGCGCCGTTCGCGGAATGCTTCCCACCAATCGCATGCGGGACGTGCAGTTGACGCGTCTGAACGTCTATTCGGGACCGGCCCACGCGCATGCCGCGCAGCAGCCGAAGCCCCTGGCCTAGGAGAGAACGTGTCCGATATTTTTCAAGGCACCGGCCGCCGCAAGCGCTCGATCGCGCGGGTCAACGTCTCGCTCGGCGAAGGCGCGATCACCATCAACAAACGGCCGATCGACGAGTACTTCCCGCGCCAGACGCTGCAGCAGATCGTGCGGCAGCCGCTCGAAGCGACCGGGAGCACCGGGCGCTTCAACATCGACGTGAAGACCGAAGGCGGCGGAATCGCCGGCCAAGCCGGTGCGGTACGCCACGGCATCGCGCGCGCTCTCGTGCTAATGGACGAATCACTGCGCGAGGTGCTGCGCCGCCACGGCTTGCTCACGCGCGACCCGCGCGAAAAAGAGTCCAAGAAGTACGGCCGCAAACGCGCCCGCAAACGCTTCCAGTTCAGCAA
The DNA here is from genome assembly GCA_021790935.1 of bacterium. Lineage (GTDB taxonomy): Bacteria > Vulcanimicrobiota > Vulcanimicrobiia > Vulcanimicrobiales > Vulcanimicrobiaceae > JAJYFL01. The sequence continues at coordinate 99,764 of JAJYFL010000005.1, read as the reverse complement.
ACGTTAACCAGTCTGAAGGGGCCGCCGCGCGGCTCCTTTGCGTTTTGGCTGACATTGCTGCTCGAGGCGGCGGCTATCGCCGGCGGGATTGCGGCCGCCGTGTGGCGCCCGAGCGCGGGCTGGGTGGAACGCTCGTTCAGCAACGGATACTATCCGCATTGGGAACGCGCGCTCCACGCAATCACGCGCGAGGTGCCTTTCTCGCTCGGCGATTTCGTCGTGCTCGCGGGTCTTCTGGCGATCGTCTGGCGGAGTATCGCGCAGATCCGGCAGGCGCGCCGCGCGCGTTCGTGGCGGCCCATCGCGCGGCTGGCGCTGGACCTCGCGGCGGTCGCCGGGCTTTACGCCGCATGGTTCTACGCCGGCTGGGGCTGGGGCTACGACCGCCCGCCGTTGCAGGACCGCACCGCGTATAGCGCGAGCCGCGTCACGCCCGCGGCGATCGGCGCGTTGCGCGCGCGCGCGATCGCCGAGATGAACCGGCTCGCGCCGCTCGCGCATGCCCGGCACGAGAGCGATCCGCACCTCGATCGCACCAGGCTGCGCGCGGCGTGGCTGCCGGTGGTGCGGCGGCTGGGCGATGCGTGGACGCCGGCGGTCGGGCGGCCGAAACCGACGCTGGCCGATCCGTTCATGAACGCGACCGGCACCAGCGGCTTCATCAACCCATTCACGCTCGAATCCCAGCTGGCATCGGATCTGTTGTGGTTCGAGCGGCCGTTTTCGCTCGCGCACGAATGGAGCCACGCGGCGGGCTTCAACCGCGAGGACGAAGCCAACTACATCGCCGCCGTAACCTGCCTGCGCGATCCCGGCGCGGTCGCGCGATACTCCGGCTGGCTCGAACTCTTTCTCTACCTTCCACCCGAGAAGAAGTACGCGAAATCCACGTTCGTGCCGCTCGTATGGCGGGATTTTGCGGCGTTGCGAGCGCGCAACGCGCGGCGCATCAATCTCTCGCTCTCGCGCTTCTCGTGGCACGTCTACAACCGCTACCTGCAGAGCAATCACGTCGCCTCGGGCATCGCCAACTACGACGAGGTCACGCGGCTGTTCGTCGGCATTCCGCTCGACCGCCGCGGCCTTCCCGTCACATCCCGGTAACGCGCGCGCCGCACTTCGGCAAGACGATGCGCGTACCGTGGAGGCATGTTTGACGTAGCAGCAACTCTGCGCGGTGCGCTGGGCGCCGCGCGCACCGCTCTCGATGCGGCCGCATCGGAGACCGCCCGCGAGCAGGCGCTCGACCCAACCCACGCGACCGATGCGACGATGGCGCTGGTCGCGCAGCGCGCCCTCTTCACCGAAGCTTTGCTCGGGGCGGTGCACGCGCGGCTCGCGGAGCTCAAGGCGGTGACGCGATGAGCGCCTTCGACGTGCTGCAGGCGGCGGCCGGCGGCATGGAGGCGCAACGCGCCGCGCTCGACGTGGCCGCGCGCAACGTCGCCGCCGCCGAGGCAGCAGGCCCCAAAGGCAGCTACGAACGGCTCGTCCCGCAGTTTCGGCTCGTGCGGCAGGGCGAGACGCAGAGCGTCGCCTTTGCGGGCACGCACGCGCAACGCGGCAGCGACGTCGACGTCGTCACCGAGATGATCGCCGTCATGAACGCCTCGCGCGCCTACGAGGCCAATGCCTCGGTCTTCGACGCCGGCAAGCAGCTGGCGGAACGCACGATCGAGATGGGGCGCCTATGAGAGCGGAAGCGCTCGTTCCCGATCTGCCGCTCACCACGCGCGCACGCTCCGCCGGTGACGCTTCCGCGTTCGCTCGCGCGCTCGACGGTGCCGGCTCGGCGCTCGATCGCGCGGAGAATGCGGAAGACGCGTTTGCCGCCGGCCACGGCGATCTGCAGACGGCGGTCTACGAGCGCGCGCGCGCCGACGTCGTCCTTGCGGTCGCAACGGCGGCGGCGCAGCGTACCGCCCAAGCGCTGCAATCGATACTGAACATGCAGGTGTGAGCGTGAATGCCGTCGCGTTCCTCACGCGTTGGAGCGCGCTGCCGCCCTCCGCGCGCATCGCCGCGGCGCTCGGCGGCGCCGTCGCTCTCTGCGCGCTCGCGGCCATCGCGTTCTTTACCCACTCCGCGCGCAGCGCGCTCTTCGCGGGCACGCTCTACCCCGAGCAGCTGGCCGAGGTGCAGGAGCATCTCGCGAGTTGGAACGTGCCGTTCACGCCGTCCGCCGACAACGTGCTGGTCGACGCGGGGCGCCGCAGCGATCTGCTGCTGCGCCTGTCGCTTGCCGGCGTGCCGCACGTGCACATCGCGAGCAGCGGCGACGTGCTGGCGAAGGTGAGCGCGCTGACGCCGCAGGCGGTGATCGACGAGCAGACGCGCGCCGGTCTCGCCGGCGACATCGAGCTCGGGCTGCGCGGCATCGACGGCGTCGACGATGCGCGCGTCATCGTCGCTCCAGCGAAGCCGGGCTACTTCGCCGACGAACGGCCGCACGATCCGAGCGCCAGCGTCCGGCTGCGCCTGCGGCCGGGCGCGCGTCTGACGCGCGCGGCGGTCGCCGGGATCCGCGCCTTCGTTGCGGCGAGCGTTCCGGGGCTCGGCGCGAACCGCGTCACCATTCTCGACGACCGCGGCCTCGCGCTCGGAACCGCCGGCGATGACGGCGACGACGCCGCCGGCCTGCAGGCGCAGCTTCAGAGCGCGCTCGATACGGCGATCGGTCCGGGCGCGTCGATCGTGCGCGTGCGCGTCGAACGCGACCAGCGTGCGCGCAGCAGCCGCGAGGTGCGGCGCGTGCCGCTGACGGGCGCTCCGATCGCCCTCACGAACGACGCGGAATCGTATGCCGGCGACGGCAAGCAGTACGAGCATACGATCCGGCACGTCGATCGCGGCAGCGAGACGCGCGACGTTACGACGACCGTGCAGCCCGGCCGGGTCGCGCGCATCTCGGTCGCGATCTTCGTCGACGCGGCCCGGCGCGCGAACCTCTCCACGGTGCGCGCGCTGGCGGCGGCCGCCGCCGGCATCGACCCGCGGCGCGGCGATACGATCGCGGTGGAAGCGATCGATTTCGCGCGCGTGCCGCTTCCGCGCAAGGACGGGTGGTGGCTCGCCTACGGTGCGATCGTGCCGCTCTTGCCGACGCTCGTGCTGGCGCTGGCCGCGTTGATCGCAATGCGATTCGCGAGCGCTCCCGCGAACGCGCTCGTGCGGGCGCTGGTGGAGCGCGCCGGGATCGCTCGCGCGACCGTGGCCGCTGCCGGCGTCCCACCGGCCCGCGTGCGCGCCTGCCTGCAGGGCGAACCGCCGCACGCCGCAGCCGCCGTCATCAGCGCGTTGCCGGCCGCGACCGCCGCGGCGGTGCTCGATCTCTACCCCGCGCACGAGCGCGCCGACATCGTGCGCCGCATGCAGCGCGCGCCGTCGCCGCTCTTTCCCGATGCGGAGAGATTCATTGGAAAGGCCTGAAGGCTTTCGCGCCCTCTCCTCGATGCTGCGGCCCGCGATGCTACGGCCCGCCTGCGATGCCGACGCCGCGCCGATACCGCCGCCGATGCCGCCGCCGGCGATAGCGGAACCCGCCGCGCCGCACGAAGCCGAATCTGCCGAGTTGCTGCGGGAGGTGCGTCTCTTTCGCGCGCGCGTCGCCGAGGCGGTCGACCTGGCGGCGGCGACGCTGCTTCAAGATATCGCGGCCGACGTGATCGGGCGCGAGCTGGAACTGGCGCCGGTCGCGATAGAACGTATCGTCGACCGCGCGCTGGCCCGCTATCTCGCCGAGGAGCCTCTGCGCGTCCGCGTTCACCCCGACGACGCCGCGGCGCTGCGGGATGCACCGATCGCGGTCGAAGCGGACCCGCGGCTGCGGCGCGGCGACGCTGCCGTCGATCTTCGCAACGGCACCGTCGACGCTTCGCTCGGCGTTCGGCTCGATGACGCGGTGCGCGCCTTGGCCGGCGCGTGAGGGCGCGCGGCACCGTCCTCGGTGCGCGCGGCGGCCTGCTGGAGGTCTCTCTACCGGGGGCGCGCATCGGCGACGGCGTCTCGGTTTGCGGCGCGCGCGGCGTTTTGCACGGCACGGTCGGCGCGCTGCTCGGTTCGCGCGCCACGGTCGCGCCGCACGGTGGCCTCGAAGGCGTCACCACGGGCGACGCCGTGCACGCCGATCCCGCTGCGGCGATGCTGCCGCTGGGGACGACGCTGCTCGGACGCGCGTTCGACGCTCGCGGGCACGCGCTCGACGGGGGCGCTCCGCCGGCGGGCAGAGTGGTGCGGATCGGAGGCGAGCGGATCTCGCCGGCGGAGCGACGGCCGATCGCCGAGCCGCTCTGGACCGGCGTGCGCGTCATCGACGCGCTGCTCACGATCGGGCGCGGCGCGCGCATCGGGCTTTTCGGCGAAGCCGGCGTCGGCAAATCGCTACTGCTGCAGGCCCTGGCTCGCGGAACGAATGCGGACGCGGTGGTCGTGGGGCTGGTCGGCGAGCGTGGGCGCGAGGCGCAGGCGTGGACCGGCGCGTGCGATCCACACGCGAGCGTCGTTTGCGCGACCGGCGACCGGCCGGCCGCCGAGCGCGTCTGGGCGGCGCGCGTCGCGATGTCGCAGGCGCACGCGTTGCGGGCACGCGGTCTGCACGTACTCGCAATTCTCGATAGTCTGGCACGCTTCGGAGCCGCACTGCGAGAGATCGCCGTGGCCTCCGGCGAGAGCGTCGGCCGCGGCGGATACCCGCCGAGCGTCTTCGCCGAGCTCGCCGGGCTGGTCGAGATTGCCGGCTGCACGGCGCGCGGTTCCATCACCTTGATCGCGACCGTTCTCTCCGACGGCGACGAGCGCGATCCGCTCAGCGACGCGGCACGCTCCCTTCTCGACGGGCACGTGCAGCTCGCGCCGCGATTGGCGCGGGCGGGGCATTACCCTGCCGTCGACGTCCCTGCCAGCATCAGCCGCACCATGGATGCGGTCGTCTCGGCCGAGCATCTCGCCCACGCGCGCGCCGTGCGCCGCGCGCTGGCGCTGCTGGCGCAGAGCGAAGATGCGCGCAGCCTCGGCATCGCTCCCGCCGACCCCGCAACGCAGGCAGCGGTATCGGCCGAAGAAGAACTGGAAACGTTGCTGCGGCAGGGCCCCGAGCCGTCGAGCTGCGCGCAGACGCTCGCGCGGCTAGCTCGAGTTGCCGATACTTTATAAAGGCTGCTATGAATATTGCAAGCGATCTCGCCGCCATCCAACGCCGCATCGCCCAGATCACCGGCGAAGCGGTGGTCTCGGCGCCGCCCGAGGTGCGCGGTACCGGTCCCGACGGCTTGCCCATCCTCGACCCGAACGCGGCGGGCGCTTTTTCGTCGATGGTCTCCGCAGCTCTCGCCGCAGCCGGCGGCGAAGGCTCTCCGGCCTCCGCGCCGGCACCGCCGGCGATCGTGCCGCCGGTCCAGATCGAGCGTCTGGTAGCGGCGAACGCATCGGCCTGGGGCGTCGATCCGGCACTCGTCAAAGCGATCATCGCCAACGAATCGGGCTTCGATGCCAATGCGACCTCGCGCACCGGCGCGCAGGGGTTGATGCAGCTCGAACCCGCGACGGCCGCCTCGCTCGGCGTTACCGACGCGTACGACCCGGCGCAGAACGTGTGGGGCGGTACGCGCTACATGCGTGGTCTGCTCGACCGCTTCCACGGCGATCTTCGTCTCGCGGTCGCCGCGTACAATGCGGGTCCCGGCGCGGTCGAGAAGTACGGCGGCGTCCCGCCGTACGCGCAGACGCAGAACTACGTGCAGAACGTTCTCTCGAGCTATCGGCGCTACCGGGCGCAGAACCGCTGAGCGCGCGCCGCGTCGCGCGCCGGTAACACCGGCGCAACGCGGCGTCCATGCCGGCGCGCTACGCTTGCGGCATGACGATCGACGAACAACTTGGATTCAGCGTTCTCACCGCGCCGCTCGCGACGGTCGACCGGCGCATCCTCTCGCAGGCCTGGTTCTCGGCGCTCTACGGCGAGCGCGTAACACACGAAGGAGAGACGCCGCAGCGGTACGCGCGGCCGGCGGCGCGCGCCGCGGCGGAGCGGCCCCTCTGCGCCGAGCACGCGGTGCCCGCGAAACGCGAGCCGCCCCGCGACGTGACGGGCGTTCGAATCGCGCGCGCCGCGCGTGCGGAGGCGGAGATCGCGCCCGCCGAGCGCCGCGCCGTGCGTTCGCCGCTGGCGCGCAAGATCGAGCGTACGTTTTTGCGGCCGTCGGCGCCCCCGCACCACGCGGCGTTCGCGCTGGACGGCGCGCACGGGCGCGTGCAGGTGCTGTTGCGAAGCGGCGGCGAGCGCGTACGGCTGATTGCCATCTGCCCGCGTCAGGCGCGCGCGCAGGTCGCTGCGGCGCTTGTGCAGGCGCGCTACGCGCTGGCGCTGCGCGGCATCGATATCGACGCGCGGACCGCGGAGGATGCCGGTTCGTGCTGATCTCTACGGCCACCGCCCGGGCGCTCGACGATATCGCGATCCGCGAGCGCGACGTGATGCACGCCTTTACGCCCGGCGCGGTTCCCGAGCGCTCGGACGTCGCTCGCACGGGCAGCGCGCAGTTTTCGCTCGATCCGCTCTCGGTTGCCGCACCCGAGGGGGCCTATTTCGTCTACACCGACGAGCGTGGGCGGCAGTGCTACACGCGCGATGGCGGCTTTGCCTTTCGCGGCGGCGCACTCGTCGACCGCGACGGCCGCGCGATCCTCGGTTATCGCGAGGCCGGCGCGCCGCTCGGCCCGCTGAGCGCGGATCCCGTCGACGCGGCTCTCGGCCTGACCGGCGACGTCCGGGTCGAGGCCGACGGCTCGGTGACGTACCGGCGGGCGACGATCGACCCGCGCAGCGGGAGGCGCGAGATGCAGGTAACGACGCTCGGTCGCGTGGCGCTCGCGCGCTTCGCTGCGGCGACGAAGCTCCAAGCGGTCGACGCCACTCGCATGGTCGCGCCCGCCGGGATCGCGCCGCACCTCGGCCTCCCGGGCGACGGCAACTTCGGCGAGCTCCACGCCTTCGCGCGCGAACGCAGCGGCATCGACATCGATCGCGGGTTGAAACGCCTGCAAGAGTCATACCTCGCGCTCGACGCGCTGCACGGCGCGCAGCTCGCCCGCGACGGCGTGCGCAAGACGGCGATGGACCTGCTCAAGTGATCCCGGTGCTCGGTTTCGAACGCGCGGCCGAGTGCGCGGGGAGTCGCGTGCGGCGCGCGCGTTTCGAGCCCCGGTCGTCGCTGCCGGTTTCGGCGGCGTGCGTCGTCGCGAACGGCGCGCGCGAAGCGCTGGCGGCAGCCTACGGTACCGGCGTCTCGCTGCGGCTGCTCGAGCCGGCGATCCCCGACGAAGCCGCGTGGGCGGCGATCGCCTCGCAAGCCGAGATCTTCCGGTTGCGCGGTCCGATTGCCGACGCGGCGTTCGTGCTGCGCCCGCCGGATGCGCTCGCCCTGGCGACCGCTGCGTTCGGAGAGGCCGGCGGCGAGCCGCGGCCGCTCTCGCCGATCGAGCGAGAGGTTCTCGCGCGCGTCGTACGCGCGCTGGGCACGACGGTCGCGGCGGTCTGCGGGATTCGCGATCCGGCGCCCGCCGAGCGCGTCGCCGGCGTGCGCGGGTACGCCACCTACTTCGAGCTGATCGTCGAGCACCCGTTCGCCGCGCGCATCGGCGTTGCGCTCTCGCGCGATCCGGCGCCCGAGAGGCGCGGCCATCTGCGCGCGGAGGACCTGCTCGACGTCGAGATCGAGGTTGGCGTTGAGTTCGCCTCGGGGAGCATCGGCGCTGCCGGCATCCTCGGCTTGCGCCCGGGCTGCGAGGTTGTGATGGATACGAAGGTAGGCGATTTGGCTATGCTTAAGGTGGCCGGAGCGGTCGTAGCGCGCGGCGAGTGCGGATCGATCGGCGGCCGGAGTGCGATGATCGTCTCTGCCGGTCCGAAGGGAGCGTGAGTACCGCAATGGCTGCCGAACAGCAAGAGAAGGCGGGCGCAGACCAGCAGAACCTCGACCTGCTCATGAACGTCACCCTGCAGGTTACCGCCGAGCTCGGCAAGTGCAAGATGCTCGTAGCCGACGTGCTGAAGCTCGGCACCGGATCGGTCGTCGAACTCGACCGTTTGGCCAGCGGGCCGGTCGATCTCCTCGTCAACAACAAGCTCGTCGCTCGCGGCGAGGTCGTCGCGATCGACGACAACTTCGGCGTCCGCATCACCGAACTGATCCAGCGGCTCGCGTAGCAGCGCCGCGCGCTCAGCCCGTTGCCGGCACGTTGCCGCCCGGGCGACGCGCGCATTTTCGCCATCCTGGCTTCGGCGCGACCTCACACGCGCCCGGGCGGCAACGTGCCGGCAACGGGCTGGACGGATACGCGCAAAGGCTTTCCGTTAGGATCGGCGTATGGACGATCTGCTTCGCATCGCGTCGCACGCGCGTGGGACGCTTCCGCTGGACGTGCTGGCTGCGCTGACGCTGCTCTCGGTCGCGCCGTTCGTGCTGGTGATGTCGACTTCGTTCGTACGCATCGTCGTGGTGCTCTCGCTGGTTCGCTCGGCGATCGGCGCGGCGGCGTTGCCGCCCAATAGCGTCATCACCGGACTCGCGCTCGTCCTGACCTTCGCGATCATGTCGCCGACGCTCGCACGCATTCAACGCGACGCGCTCGAGCCGTACGGCAAAGGGCGGCTCACCCAGTCGCAGTTCGTCGGCGCGGCCGCGCGGCCGTTGCGAGCCTTCATGTTGCGCCAGACGCGCATCGCGGATATCGCGACCTTCGAGCGCGTGGCGCACCGCTCGCCGGAGCCGCCTGCGAGCGCGCCGGCCTTCGTGCTGATCCCGGCGTTCGTCGTCGGCGAGCTGCGCGATGCCTTCGCCATCGGTTTTGCGATCTATCTGCCGTTCGTCGCGATCGATCTCGCGGTTGCCTCGATACTCATGGGCTTAGGGATGTTCATGTTGAGCCCTCCGGTCATCTCGCTGCCGGCCAAACTGCTGCTCTTCGTGATGGTCGACGGCTGGGCGCTCGTCTGCGGAGGAATCGCGGCAAGCTTTAGGTGAACGCCGTGCCATGCGGATCAGTGAAGCGCTCGCGACGGTGCGGCCGTTCTTTTCGTTCGAACTCTTTCCGCCCAAGAGCGACGAAGCCCACGCCCAACTGCTCGAGACGGTGCGGACGCTCGGGTGGCTGCGCCCGGCCTTCGTCTCCGTGACCTACGGCGCCGGCGGCTCGACGCGCGCGCGCACGATCGAGATATCCAAGCAGATACAAAACGAACTCGGCATCAACGTCATGTCGCACGTCACGTGCACCGGAAGTTCGCGAGGCGACCTGCGGGCGGTCTTCTCCGAGTTGGAAGCCGCCGGAATCTCGAACGTCCTGGCTCTGCGAGGCGATCCGCCGCGAAGCGCCGAGGCGTTCGAACGCGCGCCGGGCGGCTTCGCGCACGCATCCGAACTCGTAGCCATGCTCGAGCGGAGCTATCATTTTTGCGTCGGCGCGGCGTGCTATCCCGAGAAGCACGTCGAGGCACCGGACGCGCGCACCGATCTCGGGCATCTCAAAGAGAAGGTCGACGCCGGAGCGGAGTTCCTGATCACGCAGTTGTTCTTCGACAACGACAGATACTTCGATTTCGTCGAGCGCGCGCGTGTGGCCGGCATCACCGTGCCGATCGTTCCCGGCATCATGCCGATCACCAATTACGAGCAGATCGCGCGCTTCACGGCCATGTGCGGCGCGACGATCCCGCCGAAACTATTGGTCGAGTTGGAAGAGCGCCGCGAGCAGCCCAAGGCGGTCGAGGATCTGGGCGTCGCGTACGCGACGCTACAGTGCGCCGACCTGCTGCGACGCGGCGCGCCGGGCATACATTTCTATACGCTCAACAGGTCGCCGGCAACCCGCGCGATCGTCAGTTCGCTCGCGGCCGCGACCGCGTGGCGCCCTTCGTTCTAGCAGCGCCGCAACGGGCGGTTAACGGTTCGGTAACGCGCTCCCCGTAGCATCGGGGGATGGATGCGTTCGACGGGCTCTTGCGCGAGACGCTGGTGGTTGCCGCCGTGCTCTGCCTGCCGGTGCTCGCGCTTGCGGCACTCGTCGGAACGACGGTTGCGGTCGTGCAGGCGGCGACGCAAGTGCAGGAACAGACCCTCTCGCTCTTGCCCAAACTGGTAGCCGTCGGTCTGGCGGTCGCGCTCTTCGGATCGTTCGGCATGCATCTGTGCGCGGCGCTCTTCGACGACGTGCTGGCGCAGCTGCCTGCAATCGTCCACGGCTGATGGGCGGCGTAGCCTTCCTGACGTTCGCGCGCTGCGCGGGGTTCGCGTTTCGCGCGCCGGGCTTCTCGCATCCGAGCGTCCCGCCCGCGGTGCGGGCCGGGCTCGCGCTCGTGCTGAGCATCGCGCTGATGCCGGCGGTTCGAGCGGCGCGCGCGCCCGACGGCGCGGCGTTCGTCTTTGCGCTCGCCACCGAGTTCGCACTCGGCGCCGCGATCGGGATCGCCGCCAGCGTGCTCTACGATGGCGTGTACGCGGGCGGGCGCGCGCTGGACGACTACGTGGGCATCCGCGGCAGCGCGCCCGACGCACAGATCTTTGCGGCCAGCGGCTTCGGCAGGATTTGGTCGCTGACGTTCACCACCGGCTTCTTTCTGCTAGGCGGATACCGCCTGCTCGTCTTCGCGTTCGCGCGCAGTTTCGAACGGGTACCGCCCGGCGGCTTGGTGGGCGCCCGCGATCTCTACCGCTTTGCGGTGCAGCTGCCGCTCGACGTGGTGGAGGCGGCGCTGCTGGTAGCCGGGCCGGCGATCGCGCTGGTATTCGTAATGCAGGTCGCGCTCGGCGCGCTGACGCGCGTGATTCCGCGCTTCGCGAGCTTCACGCTTTCGTTTCCGCTGATGTTTGCGGCCGCGCTGGTGGCAACGCTGATCGCCGTGCCGCTGCTCTTCCCGCAGTCCGGGCAGCCGTGGCTGCACCTTCCGTTTGCGGCGGCTCCGTGAGTTCCGATCAGGAGGGCGGGGGTGAAAAGCAGTTCGAGGCGACGCAGTCGCGCATCGAACGCGCTCAGCGCGAAGGCAACGTCGCGAAATCGCAGGAGGTTTCGATGGTCGCCGCCTTCGCCGCGGCGCTCCCTGCAACTGCGGCGGTCATCGCGCCGATCGGCAGCGAGGCACGGACGGCCTTGATCGCTGCTGCGGGTGGGCGCGGCGATCTCTCCGCCGTAGTGGCGATCCTCGCTCTCGCGCTCGTGCCGATTGCCTGCGGCGCATCGGCCGGCGCCGCGGCGTCGCTGTTCCAGGCCGGCGGCCTGCGCGTCGTAGCGGTCGTGCCGAAGTTCGAACGCTTGAACCCGTTCGAGGGCGTCAAGCGGATGCTCTCGCGCGAGACGGCGATCTCGGCGGCGCGCGCGACCGTTGCATTTACGTGTGCCGCCGCGGCGATTGCGCCGGCGATCGCGCGCTTGTACGCCGCCGCGCCGGGCGGCGGCCGACTTGCGGCGATGGCATCGGCGGCTTGGAGCGGTGCGAGCCGAGCCGCATACGTCGCGTGCGCCGTCGGTGCGGCGTTTGCGGCGGTCGACTTCGGCGTGCAGTTCGCGCGTTGGCGCAAGCGGCTGCGCATGTCGTTCGACGAACTCAAGCGCGACGCCAAAGAACACGACGGCGACCCGATGGCGCGCGGGCGGCGCCGTGCGATGCACCGGCAGATCGCGCGCGGCTCGCTGCGGCGCGTGAAAGACGCGGCCTTCGTCGTGACCAACCCCACGCATCTTGCGATTGCACTCGAGTACCGGCCGCCGGAGGTTCCGGTGCCGCGCGTGCTGGTTCGTGCGGCCGAGGAGGCAGCCGCGCGCGTACGCGAGCTCGCCGCCGCCTATCGCGTCCCGGTCGTCGAGAACGTGCCGCTGGCGCGCGTGCTCTACGCAGGTGCGCGACCGGGTGAGACGATCCCGGCCGAGAGCTATGTCGCGGTTGCCGAGGTCGTCGCGGCTCTGCTGCGGACGGGGGCGCTCGGGGCGTGACCGCGGCGCCGAGCGCGATGCATCGTTCGTCCACGTACGCCTTTGCCGGCGTGCTGCTTTCGATCGTCGCGATTCTAATCGTGCCGTTGCCGCCGGGGCTGCTCGACGTGCTGCTCGGCCTCAACGTCTTCGGATCCGCGCTCGTGCTTCTGCTGAGCGTTACGATCGACGAACCGCTCGAGTTCGCCGCGTTCGCGCCGGCGCTGCTGGTCGCGACGCTCTTTCGCCTCTCGCTAGACGTCTCGGCGACGCGTCTCATCCTCACGCAGGGGCACGTACCGGGCGGCGTCGGCGCGATCATTCCGGCGTTCGGCGCTTTCGTGGTGCAGGGGAACTTGGTGGTCGGGCTCATCGTCTTCGCGATTCTCGTGACGATTCAATTCGTCGTCATCGCGAGCGGGTCGCAGCGCGTCGCCGAAGTGGCGGCGCGCTTCACGCTCGACGCGATGCCCGGCAAACAGATGGCGATCGACGCCGACGTGCACGCGGGCGTGCTCGATGCCGATGGCGCGCGCCGCAAACGCGAGTTGGTTCAAAAGGAGGCGGATTTCTACGGCGCCATGGACGGCGCGGGGAAATTCGTTAAAGGAGATGCAATCGCGGCGCTCGTGATCGTGGCGCTCAATCTCGTCGGCGGCGTGGTCGTGGGCGTCGCCTATCGCGGGCTTTCGCCGCTGGACGCGCTCAACACGTTCGCGCTGCTCTCCATCGGCAACGCGCTGGTCACGACGCTGCCGGCATTTCTGCTCTCGACCGCGATGGGTATGATGGTAACGCGCGTCGCTGCGAACGGTTCTCTCGGCTTCGACCTTGCGACGCAACTCTTCGCGCGCCCCGAGATTCTGCGCGCCGCCGGCACGCTGATGCTCGCGCTGGCGCTCGTACCGGCGCTGCCGCGGCCGGTCTTCGTCGTGCTGGGGCTCTCTGCGTTCGGTGGCGCGCAACTGGCGCTGCGCCGCCGGTCTGCCGCCGCGGCCGAGTTCGAACGCGTACGCGAACTCTCCAAACGCAAGGCCGTGCGCCGCCCCGAGATGGCGCTGGGACTCGTCGGAGTCGACGTGGTTGCGATCGAGGTCGGCGCGAACCTCGCGCCGCTGCTCGCGCCGCCGCTGGCCGACGGGCTGCTCGACCGCGTGGGCGAGGTCCGGCGCGCGCTGGCCGCCGAGATCGGCGTCGTCTTGCCCGGCGTGCGCCTGCGCGACGACCTGACGCGCGACCCCGACACCTACGCGATCCGCGTGCGCGACCAACTTGCGGGCGAAGGAGCGCTGCGGCTGGATTGCATGCTGGCGGTGGCCGACGATCCGACGCTCGCGCGGATCGAGGGGCAGGCGACCTTCGAGCCCGTCTACGGCCTGCCGGCGAAGTGGATCGAGCCGCCCCTGCACGAGCCCGCGCTGCAAGCGGGTGCGCTGGTCTTCGATCCGGTCTCGGTGGTCGGCTCGCACTTGGCCGAAGCGGCGCGCGCGCACGCGGGCGCGCTGCTCGGACGCCAAGAGATGCAGACGCTGCTCGAACATCTGCGCGCCAGCGTCCCTTCGATCGTAAGAGAGGTCGGCAGCGATGCGCTGCCGCTCGCCAACGTGCATAAAGCCTTCACCCTGCTGCTGCGCGAGCGGGTCTGGCCGCGCGATCCCGTCACGGCGCTCGAGGCGATGATCGATGCCGCGGCGCAGAGCCGAGAGCCCCGCGATCTCGCCGAGGCGGCCCGGCGGGTCCTGGTGCCGGCGCAGTTGCGGCGCCGCGCCGGCGGCGTGCTGGAGCCGCTGCTGCTCGACCCGGAACTGGAGCGGGAGATTGCGGGCTCGTGGCTTCCCGACCCGTCGGGTTTGGCAGCCGCTCCGGACCCGGCCGTCGCTCTGGCCATTCGCGATCGGGCCGAGGGGTACGCGCGCGCGACGAACCCGGACCGCGCGGCCGTCGTCTGCAGCTCGGCGGTACGCCCGCTTCTGGCCGATCTGCTGCAGCGCTCCGGCATCGGGCTCGACGTCTTCGGTTACGGCGAGATTCCGCCGGAGGTACGCCTGGTGCCGGCGCAGGTTCTGGGGCTGCCCGGCGGTGGCGGCCAGGGCTCGGGGGCGGTTGGGCGAACTCCCAAGGCTGCCCGCGCCCCCGCGGGCGCCTAACGGCCCTGCCGGGCCCTGCTTTTCCCTGGACGGATATGAACTGGAATAGAATCAAGAACCCGCTCAAGGCGCTCGTCGTTATTGCGATCGTCACGATCAGCCTGTGGGCGAGCCTGCCGCTGCAAAAGAACATCCACCTCGGCCTCGATCTGCAAGGCGGCGCGCGGTTGTTGCTTCAGCTCTATCCGACTGCCGACGTTCCGCAGATCACGCCCCAGGTGCAGAACGAGACGATGCAAGTCATCGACAACCGCATCAACGGCTTGGGCGTAACCGAACCGCAGATCAGCAAATCCGGCTTCAACCGCATCCTCGTCGAGCTGCCGCAAGTGAAGAACCCGGGGCAAGCGGAAGCGGTACTCAAACAAGTCGCGGTGCTCGAATACAAGATCGTGCCGCCGAACGTCGTGCAGCAGGCCGAAGCCGATCTGCAGATCGCGAACTCGCCGACCGCAACGCCCAAGGAGCGCGCCGCGGCCAAGGCCTACATCGCTCTCGGCGCCTACAACGCGAGCGGTCCGGTCGTCTACTCCGGCAAAGACTTGAAGAGCGCGGCCGCGGGATACGACACTTCCAACCAGCCCGACATCATCTTTACGACGAAGAACCCGCTCAAGTTCGCGAAGCTCACGCAAGCCAATCTCGGCAAAGCGCTGGGTATCTTCCTCGATAAGCGCTATCTATCGGCGCCGATCATCAACGGCGTCATCTCCAGCAACGGTCAGATCACCGGGCAGTTCACGGCGGACCAAACCATCACGCTCGCCAACGAACTCAACGCCGGCGCGTTGCCGGTCTCGGTGAAGATCGTCGAGAACGAGACGATCGGTCCGACGCTCGGCAAGATCGATCTCATCAAATCGCTCAAGGCTTCGATCGTCGGCCTCTCCATCGTGCTGCTCTTCATGGTCCTCTTCTACCGCCTGCCGGGCCTTCTCGCCGACGTGGCGCTGATCGTCTACGTCATCATGATGCTCGGCCTGCTCGCGCTGGCGCACGCGACGCTGACGCTACCGGGAATCGCGGGCTTCGTCCTCTCGATCGGTATGGCGGTCGACGCAAACGTGCTGATCTTCGAACGCTTGAAGGAAGAGCTGTGGGCCGGCAAGAGCCTGCGCGCCGCCGTGCGGGTCGGCTTCGCGCGCGCCTTCACGGCGGTCTTCGACAGCCACTTCACCACCATCGTCGGCGCCGGCGTGCTCTTCATGCTCGGCACCGGCACCGTCAAGGGCTTTGCCTATACGCTCTTCTGGGGCACCGTCTTCTCCCTTATAACGGCGGTCTTCATCACACGTTTCTTCATGGATGTCGTCGTGGACAACGATTTGGTCACCGCGCCCGCCGCGTACGGCGTCAAACCCGAAGACGTCGGCATCTTCGCGAAAGTAGGTGCGTAGATGCTGTTCCGCAGGCTTAATTGGAACATCGTCGGATGGTTCCGCATCATCTCGACGATCTCGTATCTGGTGATCGCGATTGGTCTCGGTTCCATGCTGTACCACGCCTTCAACGCGCCCGGAGGCGGTTTCCAGCCGTCGCACATGCTGCGGCTGGGCCTCTCGTTCACCGGTGGGACCGACGTCGACGTTACGTTCAAGAAGCCGGTCGCGCAAGCGGCGATCGTGACGGCGCTCGCTTCGCTCGGCGTTCACGACGAGCACATCACGACCGTCGGTACCTCCGGAACGGCACCGACGCTGCGGTATTCGATCGAAACGCAGAAAGCGTTCGGCAACAATACCACCGCGTTATGGAAGGCGCTCGGCACGCTGGCTCCGATCGCGCGCAGCTCCTCGCGCATCGCATCGGTCGGGCCGACGCTCGGTAAGGAGTACCTCACCAAGGCGATTTTAGCCCTGGTGATCGCGCTGACCATCCAGTTCATGTACATCGCGTTCCGCTTCGGCTGGAACTATATATTCGGTTTGGTAACGGTCATCGCACTCGTGCGGGACGCGGCGATGATGATCGGCATCTACGCCCTGTTCGACAAGCGAGCGGACGACGCGTTTCTGGCGGCGGTGCTGACCGTTATCGGCTACTCGGTCATGGATACGATTGTCATTCTCGATCGAATACGCGAGAATACCAAGCTGCTGGCGGGTCAAGCGTACGAGAAGATCGTCAACACCTCGATCCTCCAGACGATGACGCGCTCGTTCAACACGCTCGCTACCGTCGTCGTCGTGCTGGTCGCGTTGCTGGCGTTCGGCGGCGCATCCCTGAAGAACTTTGCGTTCGCGCTACTGGTCGGCATCTGCTCGGGCGGCTATCACTCCATCTTCTACTCGGCACCGCTGGTTCTGGTCTTCCGCAAGCGGCAGCTCGAAGCGGCGGCGCGCAAACGCAAAGCGGGCATCGGCGTCGACCGCACGCGTTCGGCGCGCTCGGTTGCCGAATCCAAAGCGATCGGCGCGCACGGCGGTGCGGCGCGCGAGGACATCGTGGCTGCCCGACGCGAGCGCCGTGCCAAGGCGAAGTCGGCTCGCGGCCCGGCCGCACCGGCGCGTTACAAACGCAAGCGTGACGAAGCCGCGCCTGCGCCGGCGCCGGAAGAGGCGGCGGCGTACGACGACGGTACGGAGGAACCGATCGATCCGCTGGACGCGCAGAACGCAGGCATGCACGACGCGGCCTACGATCAGGGTCACGAAGAGATTCATCTGAACCTCGACGAGTTCGAACCCGAGGAGCAGCCCGTGCCGGAGCATGAGCCCGCGCCGGAGCATGAGCCCGCGCACCCGCAGAACGGCTGACCGCCTCCCGCCTCCGACCGCCTCGGAGGCGGCATTCGAACGCGCCCTGGCCTCCTTCGACAAGATCAGGATGACCGGCCAGACGCGCGGGACGACCGGGTGCGTTGACGATGCTATGGGGGATTCTGTCACCCCGAGCTTGTCGAAGGGCGACGGTGGTGCGAGCGGTACGCCTGAAGAGGGAAGAGACGATTTCGTAGAGCGCGCGTACCGTGAGAGCGCGAGCTATCTCGTCCGCGAACCCTTCGCGAGTATCGGCGAGGCGCACCGCTTTCACACGAAGATCGTCGGCGTCTCGTTCGAGGGGAGGCAAGACGTCGTCGCAGGGCTGCGCGAAGGGTACGAGCTCGCGCTCGAGCGGCAGCCCGATAACCCGCACGACGCAAACGCGATCGCCGTGAGGTACGGACAACTTCAGATCGGTTTTCTGCGCAAAGAGATCGCCATGCACGTCGCACCGCGCATGGATTCCGGTACGCGCTACCGCGCACGCATCGAATCGCTGACGGGCGGAACGGCCGCGGCACCGGGAGGGGGGGCGCGTCACCGCGGCGTCAATATCCTGGTCGAGCGCGTCGCGGCGGAGTCCGCGCGCTCGCAAGACGGTGCGTTACAACGCGCGCACGTGCGCGGCGATGCGGTGCGCGTGGCGCTCATCGGCGACCGGCAGCCGCGCGAAGCGCAGCTGGCCGTGCTGGCGCGCGTCGATGCCGGCAAGAACACGCTGGCCGTATTCGGGACCGGCCGAGGGAAATCGTACTGCTTTCAATACGCGGCGGCGTGCCGCGCGCTCGAGAGCGAACAGAAGACGCTGGTTCTCTATCCGCTGCGGGCGCTTGCGAACGATCAGTACGACGCGCTCTCGCGCCGTTTGGACGGCTTCGGCTTGCGCGTCCACCGGGCTAACGGAGCGATATCGAGCGAAGAGCGCGAGGATCTGATGCAGGCGCTCCACACCGGGGACTGGGACGTGATTCTCTCGACGCCGGAGTTTCTGCAGTTCCATTACGATGCGTTCACCGGCAAGAGCCGCCCGTCGCTGGTAGTCGTCGACGAGGCACATCATCTCTTCGAATCCAAGCACCGCGCCGCTTACGGGCGTTTGGGCCGAACTATTGCGGCGCTCGGCGATCCGCAGGTGCTCGCGCTGACGGCGACCGCCGACGCCGAAGCCTTCGAACATATCCGTCGCGAGTTACGCGTGGACGCGTGGGTGATCGATCCGACCGTTCGCGAGAACCTGCATATCGTCGACGCCCGCGCGACCAAGGAGAAGGCCGAGTACCTGCGCCGCGTCTTCGGCGACGGCGGCAAGGCTATCGTCTACTGCAATTCACGCGCCGAGGCAACGAAGACGGCTGACGCTTTGCGAAAGACGTACGGGAACGAGGTCATGTTCTACCACGCCGGCATGAACTCGCCGGATCGCGCGCGCGTGGAGCAGTTGTTCCGCGAGGGCGCGCTGCGCGTGGTCGTGGCGACCTCTGCCTTCGGCGAAGGAATCGACCTGCCCGACGTGCGCCACGTCGTGCTCTACCACCTGAACTTCGATTTCACTTCGTTCAACCAACAGGCCGGGCGCGCGGGGCGCGACGGCGGGTACGCGCAGATTCACCTGCTCTTCGGCGAGGCCGACCGGCGCATCAACGAGTACATTATCGACCGCAGTTCTCCGACGATCGGGGTGCTGCGCGAGCTCTACAAAGGGATGCGAGGATTGGCGTCCGGCGGCGTACTGCGCCTCTCGCACGTCGATATCGCTCGCACCCTCGAGATCGGCAAGGCCGACGAACGTACCGTCGCCGCAGCGCTGCACATCTTCGAAGACGAGAACCTGGTGGAGCTCGGGAGCGACGACGACGGCCGCTACGTGCGCTTTCAGCCCGTAACCGGCAAGATCGACCTCTCGAAGAACGAGCGCTTCGCCGAGGGCGAAGCCGAACGCGAGGATTTCGCGCGATTCTGCGAGCTCGTCTTGAAGGCGCAGCCTTCCGCGCTTGAGGCGATCGTCAACCGCCCGATCTATCCCGAGCGCGCGGAACTGGTGCGCTGAGGTGCGCAAGCCGCCCGCACTGCGCGAAGGCGACGCCGTCGCGCTGATCGCGCCCGCCGGCCCGCTGGAGGGACCTGAGGATCTGCAGCGCGCCTGCGCTGCGGTCGAGGCACTCGGCTTGCGCCCGCGCGTCGGGGCGAACGCGTTAGAACGTTACGGCTATCTTGCGGGCAGCGACGCGCAGCGAGCCGAGGATTTCAACGTTGCCGCGCGCGATCCGGATATTCGCGCGATCTTCGCGATGCGCGGCGGTTACGGAACGTTGCGCATCCTCGATCTGCTCGATTACGGCACGCTGCGCGCCGACCCGAAGGTGCTGCTCGGGTACTCCGATCTCACGGCGCTGCTCAATGCCGTTAGCGCTCGCTCGGATCTGGTGACGTTTCACGGGCCCGTCGCGGCGATCTCGCCGTTCACGCCGATGGTCGTCGAGGCACTTCGCCGCGCGATCTGCGTCGCGCGGCCGCTGGGCACGCTGCACGTGCCGGAGATGGAAACGATATGCGGCGGCACCGCGCGCGGGCGATTGGCGGGCGGAAACCTCTCGCTGCTGGCCGCGTTGATCGGTACGCCGTACGCCGTCGACACGCTCGGCACGCTGCTCTTCTTCGAAGACGTCGACGAAGCGCCGTATCGCATCGACCGCATGCTGACGCAGATGCGCCTCTCGGGCGGGTTGGGCGTCGCGGCAGGCATCGTTGCCGGCCGCTTCCACAACTGCGACGTGCCGGAGGAAGCACGAACGCCCGGCTCTTTCGGATCGGCGCAGGCCATCGACGACCGCTTGCGGGATCTTGCGGTACCGTCCTTGCGCGGGGCGCTCATCGGCCACATCGAGGAGCAGTGGACCATCCCGATCGGTGCCTGGGCGACCCTCGATGCCGACGCGCGCACGCTTACGATCGAAGAGGCCGCGGTAGACCGCTAACATCCGGTACCACACCGATGGTTTCGAAGACCCGGCAAGCCGGGCACTTGAAATGGCTGGCGCTCCGGCCGGCTTCGAGTGGCGGTTCCCGCCATTTCCCGCAAGCTCGTTCATGGTATAATAAAGGGTGAATTTGAGTCGATATTCTCCAAGCGGCGAGGCGGCACGCGCGCATTCGCCAGGGGCGCTATTTCAAGATCTGGCGCGCCGTTATATTTGGTGGCAAGATAGCAGCGGCGCCGAGCCCGACATCGACCGGATTGTTGCCCAGGTGATGAATATCGGCGATTGGGATGATGTGCTCCGGCTTGAGCAGTACGTTCGGCGGGATCGGCTCATTCGCGTCTTGCGTACTGCCGCTCCCGGCATCTTGTCACCGAAGTCGTGGGCGTTTTGGCACTATCGGCTTGGACTCGTTCCCGCCGCCGATCCCGTTCCTCCGATGAAAACGCGAGCGTTTTGATGGAGACGTTCGACCCAAAGCTCGATGTCTTGCCGGCCGCGCAGCGCGCTATTTGGAATGACCTACGTCCTGTCGCCGGCCTGTGTTTCACGCTGTATGGTGGGACGGCACTTGCGCTGTATTTTGGCCATCGGGAATCGGTCGATTTTGATTTCCTCAGTCACATGCCAATGGACCGCAAGAGCCTCTTCGATGCGTTACCGCTCTTGAATGGATCGCAAGTCATCCAGGAGGAGCGCGACGCGCTCACGGTGCTCGTTCCGGTTGGTGACGCGGAAGTGAAACTTTCGTTTTTTGGGCGCATTCGCTTTGGGCGCGTCGGCGATCCACAGACCACGCGCGATGGTGTGTTGCAAGTGGCTTCTGTCGACGATGTGTTCGCGACGAAATTGAAAGTGTTGTTGCAGAGGGCAGAGGAGAGGTACTACCGCGATATTGATGTCATCTTACGCCATGGTCACGCGCTGGAACGCGGGCTCGCTGCGGCGAAGGCATTGTATGGGCCGGCCTTTCAGCCATCGGAGGCGCTCAAGGCGCTCGCATATTATGAAGATGGTAACGTGCACGCGCTGGAGCATGGTATACGCGAGCGATTGACGCGCGCAGCGGCCGCGTGCGGAGCATTGCCGAACCTATCGATACGGAGCGAACGGTTGACATTTTGTGATGAACCACGTCTTCCACGCGAGACGCTTTGAATCGAACGCGTCTGCCGCTTTCACAACGGCGGCGTGCCGGACACCGAGTCGCGTCGCGCTGCGGAGATCGTCCATGCAGGGAACACACTTGCTAGATTCAATCTCCGTACCTCGCCTCGACGTGGATATTCACGTCCCGGGACTCGTTTCAGACGTGCTCAACAGCAATGCCGCCCGGAACTTCGCCAGGCTCGGGGGATCGAAGAAGACTCTTGAGAAGCGCCCGGCGGCGCGAGCGAACGGGCGAAAGGGGGGCGGCCCAAAAAACTGCCCCTCCGGCAGCAACCCACCGATAATTCCGAAGACCCGGCAAGTCGGGCGCTGCGCCCGCCATATCTGCTAGGCGATAACCCGCTCCGCGGCTGCGGCGTCGGTTTCCGCGAAGAAGCGATTCTTCGTTTCGCTCACTTTGGGCGCCCAGGGATCGATCTGCGCAGGGTTGACGGGGAAGTGCGTGGTCGGGCCGGCCGCGTCGACGTAGCTGTCGCCATCAAAGGGACCGAAGCTGTGGCTTTCTTTGTGCGCGACGACGAGGTTCTCGACCGCCGATTGCGCTCCGGCAGCGTCTTTGCGAAGCCGCGCGTCCAAACGCCCGTCACTTGCGATGGTACCGTACAGCTCGATTGCGGGGCGGTCGGCGTGCCAGGGCATATCGGGCGTAGCGCCATGGAAACGTACCATGCCGGGGACGCTTCTTGCATCCTCGCGCAGCGCCGCAACGGCGCCGGCATTACCTTTTTCGGAGGCTATGGCGTCATTGAGTTCCTTGACGGAGGATTCGACGCTCTGCATCTTGGCGCGGTCGAGGTCTAGCACGTCGAAGGCTGCGGCGGGTCCCCACGTCTGCCCGTCCATGCCGTATCTTTGGTGCATCACGTCGTTCACTAGCGCCTTCCCCATCGCTTGCGGATCGTTCGGGTTTTTTGCGATCGCGTCGGCGACGTTGCTCGGGACGCCGGGGGAGACCATCGTCTCCGGGGAGGCGGCGAGATATCTCACTCCAGCGTGCGAGAGTGCGTCGGCGAAGCCCAAGCTGGACATCAAGCATTGGTTTGCAACTACGCCGTCGATGCCGCGCCCGGCATCTTCGGGATGCTCTTGCGAGTGGATCTTCACGCCTTCGGCAATCGCAGCGGCCATCTCGGGCATGCGCATGATCCCTTTGGTCGAGTCCGCTTCGAGCCCGCCGCCGTCGCCGGCCCCGTGGTCGGTCAGCTCGATCCACGTCTGCTTCGCGCCGGACGCCTGCGCGTTGTCGAGCACCTGCGCGACGAAGTGGGCGAGGTTCTTCGGATCGGCCATGTTATGGGGCTTCCCGGCCTGCGCGTGCCCGAGGGTCCCGTCTGCGATCGTGAACGAGTCGGTGCGGAGCTTGCCCTCTACGAGGTCGCCGCGCGACCGGCGAAGTGCGGTGGTATCCTGCACCGTGTATTCGATGCGCGAATCCTTTGCGCTGGCGTGGAGTGCCTGTGCGAGCGTAGCCCCTTGTGACGCGTCCAGGTTGTTGTCGCCGTCGCGATAGATGCCGAACTCGACCGTTCGCATCGCCGGCTGCCGAACTGATTCCATGAAAAAGCCTCCCACAACTGCGTGCTGTGAAAGGCTTCTGCGACAGAGAGGGCGAGCGGCTAGTGGCGTTCGACGGTTTCGATGCGCGTTTCGAGGCGCCCCAAGCGGCGATCGATCGAGTCCAGGCGTAGTTCGTGGTGATCGAGCCGTTCCTCGATCCCATCGAAGCGCCGGTCGACCGCATCGAAGCGCCGGTCGATCCCGTCGAAGCGCCGGTCGACGGCATCGAAGCGGGAGCGGACCGCATCGCGGAAATCGAGCAGGAGGTCGAGGATGTCGCGCGTCGTCGGTGGATCGTTCATGCTAGGGACCGTAGCATATGCACTTTGCCAGCGTGTTTCCTCTCTATCGGTGCGGGATACGTTCGTGATGGTTGGGATAGGGCGGAGGCAGGTACCGTGGTAGCGGGTGCTCGCGCAGCATGCGCATCGCGGTCTGCACGGCCGCTTCGAGCTGCGGGTCGTGCCCCTCGCGCATCAGCTGCGGGTTCTGCCAGACTTTGATATCGGGCGGGATACCGTGCCCTTCGACGTCCCAATGCCCGTGCAGGCCGCCGATCGCGATGCGCGGCGCCATGACGTTTCCGCCGTCCATGAGCGTTGGATAACCCCCGATGCCGACGAGTCCGCCCCACGTGCGCACGCCGACGAGCGGCCCGATATGCGCCTTGCGGAAGTACCACGGCATCGCGTCGCCGCCCGAGCCGGCGTACTGGTTGATGATCATGACCTTCGGGCCGTAGACGGCTAGCGGCGGGTCGAGCGTGATCTTGCCGTCGCGCGGCACCAGCATGCTCATGGGCTTGCGCTTCAAGAGGTCGATGATGTAGTCGGCGATCTGCCCGCCGTGGTTGAAGCGCTCGTCGAGGATGAGCCCTTGCTTGTCCACCTGCGCGAAGAAATAGCGGTTGAAGTTCGTAAAGCCGCCGTACCCGGTGTCCGGCAGGTAGACGTAGCCGAGTTTTCCACCGCTCAGGCGATCGACCTCGCGCCGGTTGTGCTCGATCCAGGCATAGTTGCGCAACGCATGCTCGTTGGCGACGGGCAACACCGTTATCTCTCTCGCGCCCGCGCCATTCGGATTGGGCCCGACCTCGATCGTCGTTTGCTTGCCGGCCGTCTCTTCGAAGAACTTGTAGATCTTTTGGGTTGCGTAGAGCGGGCGGCCGTTGACGGCGAGCAGGTACTCTCCCGCGTGCACCGCCGCACCCGGCTGCGTGAGCGGCGCCTGCAGTTGCGGGTTCCAATTTTCACCGCTATAGATCTTCGCGAACCGGTAGCGGTCGTGCGCTATGGTATAATCCGCGCCCAAGAGTCCGACGTTCACGTGCCGCATCCGCGGCTGCGTTCCACCCCCGACCCACATGTGGCCGGTCGAAAGGTAGCTGAGCATCTGGTGCGTGAGGAACGTGAGATCGTCGCGCGAGCCCAAGCCAGGAAGAAACTCGGCAAAACGGCGCTCCGCTTGCGCGATGTTGAGGCCGCCGTAATGTTTGTCGTAGAAGAAGTCTCGTTCGATGCGCCACGTCTCGTGGTACATCTGCGCCCACTCTTCTTTCGGCACCGAATAGAGCTCCATCGCGTCGGTCGCGATCGTTCCTTGGCCCGGTTTGGCCGGCGCGGCCGTGCCGGCGATCGACCAATGCGGCCCTTCTTGCAGGAGCATCTTCTTGCCGTCGAACGAGAGGGCAAAATTGGAGATGCCGTCTGCGAGTTCGATCGTCTTACGCGAGTGCAGATCGAACTTGAGGACCGACATCGGCGGCGCATTCGGCGTGACGCTCGTCAGCGGGGCGCGCACGAGATAGACCTCGCCGGCCTTCCCTGCCGCGAGCTGCACGTAGTTTGCCGAAGGCACGGGTAACGCGATGATGCGCTGGGAGAGGCCGGCGAAATCGATGCGCACGGCCGCAGCCGCTGCACTCGCGTGCGCATTTCCGCCGGGCTTGGCGGGCACCGGCTCGTTGGCGACCCGCGGCTTGAGCGGCGAAACCGTGTCGTTTCGCAGGACCGCCATGTAAAGAGAGCTCGAGGTCGGGTGCTGGTCGCTCGTCATGTCGAGCCCGTTCGCCGTGAGCCCCGTATTCGTGCTTGCCAAGAAATAGAGATACTTTCCGCTCTTGTCGAAGGCCGGGTCGCGGCTGTCGCTCATGCCGTCGGTGATCTGCGTGGAGCGGCGATCGGCGATCGAGTAGGCGAAGATCGCATTCAGAAAGTTCGGGAGCTGCTTGTTGTAGGCGATCCAACGGCTATCCGGCGACCACTGCGCGTTGAAGGTCGAGACGCCGAACGATTCGTACGGTGCGGTGTCGATCAGTACCGGTTTCGGGTGCGCAAGATCCACGTACCACAAGTTCATGTGCTTGTCGGTGTAGGCGATCTTCTTGCTGTCCGGCGACCAGGTCGGGGTGTAGAAGAACGAGGGGGACGGCAAGGGGATGACGCGCGCGGGGCGCAGGCCCTCTTGGTCCTTTACGTGCAGAGCGTATTCGCCGGAGCGATCGGAGAAGTACGCGATCCAACGCCCGTTCGGCGACCAGGCGGGGTCGCGGTCGGCGATGGCAGGCGTATCGGTGATGTCGCGGACGTCGCCGTGCCGTGCGGGAACGGTGAAGATGTCGCCGTGCGCCTCGAAGACCGCGCGTACGCCGCTCGGCGAGATGTTCGCGTTCTGGATCTGGTCGCCGACCTTCATCCAGTGCGGCCGCAGTTGCGGCATATCGGCTGCGATCGTGACCGGAACCGCGCGTACCGCGTGCGTTGCGAAGTCGTAGATATGCATCGAACCCAGTTGAGCGTAGACGATCCCGCCGGGCCCCGCGTTGGCGGAGAGCATGTCGAAGCCGTGGTTGGCGACGAGTTGCCGCACGCGGCGCGTCTGCGTATCGTAGGCGTAGAGCGTGGCCGGACCGGCGCGATCCGACAAGAAGTAGACCGTGCTGCCGACCCACATGGGATTGCGGTCGTTGGAGTTGGGGCGCGGGATCTTGACGACGCTCGAGTTGGCGAGATTCGCGATCCAAATAGGTGTGGTTTGCCCGCCGCGATAACCTTGCCACTGCGGCTCCCATTCGGCCGTCGGCACGTACGCCAAGTGCGTGCCGTCGGGAGAGAACGAACCGAACTCCGCCATCGCGAGCGGCAGCGGTTTGGGGAAGCCGCCGGCGACGGGTACGGTGTAGAGCATGTTCTCGTCGGCGTAGCTCGCGCGACCCGAACGGAAAAGGACGTCTTTCCCATCGCGCGTCCAGCCCACCGCGATATCCGCACCGGGATGGTAGGTGAGCCGGCGGGGCGCGCCGCCGGTTGAGGGGACGACGTAGACGTCCACGTTGCCGTTGTAGTCGCCGCTGAACGCGATATTCGAACCGTCGGGCGAAAAATACGGCGCACCCTCGAGATCGAACCCGGTCACCAGGCGCCGCGCCTGGCCGCCCGAGCGCGAGACGAGCCAGATATCGCCGCCCCATTCGAATGCGACCTGCGTGCGGCTCAAGGTTGGATTTTGAAAGATGTAAGGCGTCTGCGACCGGGCCGTCCCGGGTGCCGCCACGAACGCTAAGAGTGCAAGCGCGGCAGCGGCGAAAAACGTTCTGCTCATGGCGTTAATTCGAGCCGATCGAGATCGAACCGGCCACCGTGGCGAGGTGAACGCTCGCGGATCCGCGGCCGATCCTTCCGGTCGCGGAGCTGCCCACGGTCTCTTTCTTCACTTGCAGCGGGAACGTGCTCGAGATCGAACCGGCGGCGGTCCCCATCTTCAGCGAGGCGCTACTGTTCTTGGGGATCGTGAGGTTGATACTGCCGCTCACCGTGGCGATGTCGACCGAGGTGTTTCCAGCCAGGTGCGGCATCGAGGCGTCGATGCTGCCGGAGGTGGTGGCGATTCGAACGTCCCCGCCGACGGCGCTCGCCTTAATGCTGCCGCTCACGTCGGCGATGCGCACGCGACCGGCGATTCCCTCGACGCGCACCGAGCCGGAGACGTTCTTGATCTCGAGGGCCGTTCGCGCCGGCACGTGCAGCGTGTAGTCGATGCTAGCGCCGTGATGCACGTCGAGCCCGAAGGCACCATCTTGCTTCAGATACTTGGTGTGCACGCGAATGGTGTTGCCGTGGCGGTCGATCGCGACGTCGGTCTCCGTGAGGTCGCGTTGCGAACCGCCGTATTTTAGTGCGTCGATCTGGACCTCTGGCTTGTTCCAGGCTCGGACCGTGATACTGCCCGAGACGTTCGTCAGGTGAACGCTCGCCGGTCCGGAGGTCGCGAAGCTCCGGTGCAGGCTTTGGTGATAGGCGTGGCTGTTGCTGATGTGGCCGCCGAAGCTGACGCAGCCGGCCAGGGCGACGGTGGCAAAGAGCGCTGCCAAAGGGAACGAAACTCGCATAGGACGCCTCCAAAGCGCGTGCGCGGCATTCACCTAAGGTGTACCGGGCGCCGACGGTGCGTGTTTCACATGCCCGTGGAAGCGCCTCCCGGGCAGTTCTTGAGCAGCGTGTACCCGTCGGGCGTGGAGTGGGCGATCACGTATTGCAGGAGGGGCGGCTCGTTTTGGGCCTGGCCGGGCGGCGGCGTCTGGAGTGTAACGGGGAAGTTCGGGTTCGCCAAGTTCTGCGCCGACCACGGGTTGGCGGCTTGGCTCGGATAGTACCAAGGATAATCGAGCCGCACCGACTCCGTATGATGGTCGGGGAAGTGGACGGTCATGCGGATGTTCACGAAGTAACCGCCGGTGCGCCGGTCGTATTTCGAGAGGCCGCCGACGTTGACGAATTCGACGTAGCCGCACGGCTCGTTGGCCGCCGGCGCGCCGCCGGTGCCGTTCCCAGTGCCGCTTTGGCCGGTGCCGGCGCCGCCGGGCCCGGCACCGGCCGTGATGCTCTGAGCGCCGGTCGCAACGTGCACCGGCGCCGGTTTGCTGTGATGGATGGTGTGCACCAGGCGCACCGCGGACGAACGTGCCCGTACGGGGCGGCGCGCCGCCGGGCGGCCCGGAGCGATCGTGCGCGGCCGTTGCCGCGCGGGGGCGATGGCCGGGGTGCGAACGAGGACGACCGGTGTCGGGCGCGGCGTTGGCGTTGGCACCGCGCGGCGCTGGAGCGTCACGATCTCCACGGCGGTCACGATCTCTCTCTGCGGTGCGGTCGCGGGCGGCGGAAAGAAGCCGGCGGCGATCTCGTGCAGGGCGATCGCCGCCGCGAAGGCCACGATCAGGCGCCGCCGGTGTCCGCTGCCGAAGAAGAATGAGAGCCACCCGCTTCCCGCAGACGGCTCTTCGGCGTTCGAATCAGGGCTCGTGGCTGCGGTCACCCGCCTCTCAGCTCGGTTTGACCCCGTACGTCTGCACGTACCACTTTACGAACTGCTCGTTCGTCGGGTAGTACCCGAACTTATGGTAGTACCAGTCGCGGTACGCGGACTGGCGGCGCGCGGTCTCCATGTGCTCGGCGTGCTTGGCCCGCAGCTTGTGTTCGTAGTTTGTGATCAGCAAAGCCGCGGCGGCGCCGAAAAGAACGATGTTGCGCGTGCTGGCAGCGCCGTCGGCCAGGGCAGGTGCCGTTCCGCCCAGGGCGATCGCAGCGGTCAAGACTGCGGCCATTACTCTCTGCTTCATGCGTCCGTTCCTTCTAGTAAAACGTCATGCAACCTTACCAATCAGGGCAACGAAAAGGCTGCCGCCGCCGTTCCACGGAATCCTGGTTCCTCGTGGACGTCAAAGAGTTGATTCGCGCTATCCCCGACTTTCCTATTCCGGGCATTCTTTTTCGCGATATTACGCCGCTGCTCAAAGACCCGCAGGGGTTCAAGCAAGCAGTCGATCTCTTTGTGACGCGCTACCGGGGCCGCGGCATCGACTATGTCGTCGGCATCGAGGCGCGCGGGTACATGCTCGGCGCGCCGCTGGCCTACGCGATCGGCGCGGGGTTCGTGCCCGTGCGCAAGCCCGGGAAGCTGCCTTACAGCAAGCTCAGCGAGTCATACGCGCTCGAATACGGCACTAACTCGCTGGAGATCCACGAAGACGCGCTTGGCCGCGGGGATACCGTCGTGGTCGTCGACGACTTGCTCGCAACCGGCGGAACGGCGATGGCGACGCGGCGCCTGCTCGAGCGCCTGGGGGCAAAGGTCGAAGGGTTCGCGTTCCTCATCGAGCTGGTCGCACTTAACGGGCGAAACGCTCTGCCGGGCATTGACGTTACCACGTTCATCACCTATTGACGGGCCGCAAGGCTAAAGAGAGGGTCCCCGTTGCGCTTCGTCTCCGCTGCCTTGCTGGCCGCGATGATCGGCGTCACCGCAGCCGCAGGCACGGCGCAGACGCCGCCCGCTCCCGCCTCCACCGCCGGCGCCGATGCCCGAGCGCCGAAGTTACCGCCGCCACACCCCGCTCCGGAAGACCCCAAGGTCACCAAACTCGCCATCGGGCAGTTTCTGGCGTGGCAGAGCGACACCATCGATCGTTCCCGTTACGGTGCGGCGGTCAACGCCAATCTGACCGACAAGGTGCTGCAGGGCGGAAGCGCGGCGCTAGCCCGCTTGGGCGGCCTGCAGAAGGCCACGTTCCTTGGCATAAGCGTGGCCCGCGGCGCCCGGTTTTACGTCTACCGCATGGCCTGCGAGAACGGCTCGATTCGGATGGAGTTCAGCCTCGACCCCGACGGCCGCATCGCCCTTATTTTCTTTGAATGACCGGCGGCAAGCCCGAAGCCTTTGCAACTGGCTAGATCTCTGTGGCATCATAGGGGGATAAGCCGATGATGATTGCAGAGCTCGTGGAGAAGGTTCGCCTCTACGACCCGTCGCTCGACGGGTCGTGGCTTACGCGCGTCTACGAGATGGCCGATCAGGCCCACGGCAGCCAGCGCCGGGCCTCGGGCGAATCGTACATCGAGCATCCGCTGGCGGTGGCCGGGATCCTGGCCGACCTCGAGATGGACGGCCAAACGATCGCCGCGGCGATCCTGCACGACGTCGTCGAAGATACCAGCATCACGAGCGAGCAGGTTGCGGCCAAATTCGGCGACGAGATCGCGAGCCTCGTCGACGGCGTTACCAAACTGACGCGCATACCGTACCAGTCGAAAGAAGAAGCCCAGGTCGAGAACCTGCGCAAGATGTTCATGGCGATGGCCAAGGACATCCGCGTCATCATCATCAAACTCGCCGACCGCTTGCACAACATGCGCACGCTCGCAAGTCTGCCGCATGCCAAGCAAGTAGCGATCTCCCGCGAGACGCTCGACATCTACACCCCGATCGCGCATCGGCTCGGGATTTGGAAGATCAAATGGGAGATGGAGGATCTCTGCCTGCGCTACCTCGACCCGGAAGCGTATCGGGAGATCGTCGAGCGCGTGGCCAAGACGCGCAAGGAACGCGAGAGCGCGGTGACGGGCGCGACGACGCGCTTGGGCGACGAGTTCGCCGGACTCGGCATCAACGCCGAGATACAAGGGCGCCCCAAGCATTTTTACTCGATCTACACGAAGATGAAGACGGGCCGCGATTTCTCGACGATCTACGATCTCACCGCGATCCGCATCATCGTCGACAGCGTTAAAGACTGTTACGCGGCCCTAGGTACGGTCCACTCGATGTGGACGCCGCTGCCGGGGCGCTTCAAAGACTACATCGCGATGCCTAAACCGAACATGTACCAGTCGCTCCATACCACGGTCGTAGGCCCTGAGGGCGAGCCGCTCGAGATCCAAATACGCACGTGGGAGATGCACCGAACCAGCGAGTACGGCATCGCGGCGCACTGGCGCTACAAAGAGGGCGGCAAGCCCGACCAGTTCGAGAACAAACTCTCTTGGCTGCGCGCGTTGCTCGAGTGGCAAAAAGACATGCGCGATTCGCGCGTCTTCATGGAAAACTTGAAACTCGACTTGTTCGATTCGCAGGTCTTCGTCTTCTCGCCGCGCGGCGACGTCTTTAGCGTTCCGGCGGGCGGGTCGCCGCTCGACTTCGCGTATTCGGTGCATACCGATGTCGGCAACCATTGCGTGGGCGCGCGCGTCAACGGGCGGATCGTATCGCTCGACTACCAGCTCCAGAACGGCGATATCTGCGAGATCCTCGTCAACAAGTCGAGCGGCCGACCCTCGCTCGATTGGCTGTCGCTGGTCAAGACGTCGAGTGCCAAGCACAAGATCAAGCAGTGGTTCCGGAAGGAGCGCCGCGAAGAGAACGTGCTGGCCGGCCAGGAGTCGCTCGAGCACGAACTCGCGCGCCAGCACGTCCGCCTCGACGTTCTGCGCGGCGAGCTCGTCGAACGCATCGCGCATCGTACGAACTACGCGAATACCGCCGATCTCTTCGCGGCGATCGGTTTCGGCGACGCGTCGGCGCAATCCGTCGTCAACCGCCTGAAAGAAGAAGTCAAAGGCTCCAACGTCGTCGAGATCGGCAAGGTCGGGCGCCCGCCCTCGGTTTCGCGCCGCGTCGCGCGCAAAACCAGCGGCATTCGCATCGCGGGCGTCGACGACGTGCTGGTGCGCCTCTCCAAGTGCTGCAGCCCGGTTCCGGGCGATCCGATCGTCGGTTACGTCACCATCGGCAAGGGCGTGAGCGTTCACCGCGCCGACTGTCCCAACGTTGCGTACATGACGGCGACGCCGGAGCGGATGCTGGAGGCGACGTGGGTCGGCAAGACCGAGTTCGCGCACGCCGTCGATATCGAGATCGAAGCGCTCGACCGCACGGCCTTACTGCAAGACGTGATGGGCGTGTTTTCGGAGATGAAGACGCAGGTGAGTTCCGTCACCGCGCGCGTGAAACGCGACCATCACGCGGTCGTCAGTTTGACCGTCCAAATCCACGACCTCGAGCACCTGCACAAGATCTTGCGCAAGCTCGAGACGCTCAAAGACGTACGCCGCGTCTATCGCGTAACCAAGCGCGAAGTGCGCGTCTCTCAAGGTTCGTAAGCAACCCCGTTGCCGCCGTTGAGTCTCGCCCACATCGTGGCCCTGGCTGCGGTCGCGCTCGTAGCCGGTGCGATTAACAGCGTTGCGGGCGGGGGGAGTTTTCTCTCGTTCCCGACGCTCATCTTCGTCGGTGTGCCGCCGATCGCGGCGAACGCCACGAACAATACGGCCATGTGGGTCGGAGTTCTGGGTAGCGCGCGCGGCTACAAGGAAGAGATCCGGGAGCATCGCCACCTGCTCTTGCTTCCATTGCTCGTGAGCCTCGTCGGCTCGCTCGGCGGCGCGGTGTTGCTGCTAAAGACGCCGCCGATCCTCTTCCAGCGCATGATTCCGTTCTTGCTGCTGTTCGCAACGGTGGTCTTCGCGCTCAGCCCGTATTTTGTAAAGCCGCATGCGGCCAGCGCCCGCAAACACACGCCGCTGCAGTTAGCGCTGCAGTTTTGCGTCTCGGTCTACGGCGGCTACTTCGGCGCCGGCATGGGGATATTGATGCTCGCGATTCTGGCGTTTTCGGGGTTGCCGAGCCTCAATGCGATGAACGGCGTCAAGAACGTGCTGTCGATCACCATCAATGGTATCGCGATCGTTCCGTTCGTCATCGCCGGCATCATCCAGTGGTTTCCGGCGGTCTTGATGGCGGCGTTCGCGGTACTCGGCGGGTACTTCGGCGCGCGTTTCTTCCGGCGATTGCCGGCGCGCGTCTCTCGGAGCGTCGTGATCGCCATCGGCACCGCGATGACCGCGTATTTTTTTGCGAAGAGCATGCACGGGGGTTAACCTGTTAGGCCGGCGCGATCGGCTCGGCGTGCGGAGCGCCGCCCGCTTTCGGTAAGCGTGGGCGACCGTTGCCGCCGTGCCGCTCCCGGTTGAAGCGCGGTTCGATATGTTGCGCCGACCACAGATACAGCGTCGGAATAACCACCAGGGAGAGCATCGTCGAACAGAGCAGTCCCCCGACGACGACCGTTCCGAGCGGAGCCTGCGTTTCGCTTCCGGCTTCGATCCCGATCGCTAGCGGAAGCATGCCGCCGACGGTGGCAAGCGTCGTCATCAAAATCGGCCGGAGCCGCAAGGGTGCGGCCTGGAGGACCGCGTCGCGCGCGGAGAGCCCGCGGCGGCGCAGCTGATTGGTGAACTCCACCACGAGGATGGCGTTCTTTACGACGATGCCCACCAGCATGAGCATGCCTATGAAGGCCGTCAAGCCGAAGGAACGATGCGTAAGCACGAGCGCCAGCACGACGCCGGCGAGGGAGAGCGGTACCGAGACCATGATGATGAGTGGGTGCAGCAGCGATTCGAACTGCGAGGAGAGGAGCATGTAGATCAACAGGATGGCGAGGATTACGATCAATCCCATGCTGCTGAAGGCCTGGCTTTGCTGCGTCACCGATTGCCCGAACTCCCAATAGTAGCCGGGCGGCAACACGATCGAGTTCATGATCTTCGTTGCCGCTTGGACCGCCGCTCCGAGCGGAATACCGGTGAGATCGGCCGTGACGTCGATCTCGCGCTGCTTATTCTGGCGCGTGATCTCCGATGGACCGACGCCCGTCGTGATGTTGGCGATCTCGCCGAGCGGCACCGTCGGCAGGGTGAAGCCTCCTCCCGCCGTCGCTGCCGTCGTGGAGGTGAGCGGGGCGGCAGAGCCACCGCCGGTGCTCGAAACCGGAATCTGCAACTGGTCGATAGATGGGAGCGACCGCCGCTGGTCGGGCGGCAGCTGGACGACGATCGGGTACTCCGTTCCGTTGACTTGCAGGAAGGAAGCCGTATCGCCGCTCGTCGCGGTATCGATCGTCTGCGCGACGTCTTGCGTCGAAAGACCGAGTTGCGCGGCGAGGGTGCGGTTGACCGCGACGTTGAGCAGCGGTTGCGATGGCGTGATGCTCGTGTCGGGTCGCGAGAGCCCGCGCACTTGCTGAAGCTTCGGTATGACCTGTCTCTGAGCTATGGTATAGAGCGTGTTCTCGCTCGGACCGTAGATCTGAACGTCCAGCGCGCTCTGACCGCGCGCGATGATGTTTTGCAGAATGTCGATCGGATGGCCGAACGCTTGCAGCCCCGCAATCGGTTTTGAGCCGCGCGCGCGAGCGGCCGGGCTGCCGGTGCCGTTGAGAGCCGACTGCCATTGCTGGACGAACTGCGCCGCGGTGCTGCTCGTCGTCCCTGGTTTGAGCGTTATCGCAAGCGAAGCGATGTTCGAGACGCTTTGCGATATGATATATCCCTCGCTGCCGACCTGTGCCCCGACCGAGGCGACGCGCGGGTCCTTGCTCATCCGCCGTTCGACGCCGCGCGCGACCGTATTCATGATGCTCAGTGCGGTGCCGTTGGGCATGCGGAGATTGAAACGCACGTAGCGGGAGTTATCGGCGGGGAAGAGTTCGGTGGCAACGGCGCCCATCCGCAACGCTAGGATGGTCAGGATGATGACGACGCCGGCTGCCGCTACGACGCGGCCGGGGTGGTCGATCGACCACTCGAGCCGGCGGCGGTACCATCCTGCGAAGCGCCCGTAGGCGGCATCGAAATTGGCGACGAAGCGCGCGTACCCGCCCATACGACGGCCGTTGGCATGGGAGACTTCGTTGCGAAGGAGCACGGTCGAAAGCATCGGCACGGTCGTCAATGCGACGAGCAGCGAGATGGCCACGGCAACCATCACCATGAGCGCGAACGGAGCGAAGATGAGCCCCTGCACGCCCGGAATGAGCAGCAGCGGGATGAATACGGAGATGACCGTGATAGACGAGGCGAAAACCGCGGAGAATATCTCGGTGACGGCGCTTTCAGCCGCCTCCCTTACGGTTTGGCCGCGCGCCATATGCCGATAGATATTTTCGATTACCACGATCGCGTCGTCGACGATCAGGCCAACGGAGAGTGCCAGGCCCCCGAGCGTCATCGTGTTCAGCGAATAGCCGAGAATGTAGGCGGCGAACAGCGTGCCGAGCACCGAGATCGGCAGCGAGATCGCGACGATGAGCGTCGATCGCCACGAGTGCAGGAAGAGCAGGATGACGAGGACCGCGAGGATGGCCCCGTAGAACGCGGTGTGCTCTAGCGCGGTGACGGCCTGCGTGATGAAATTACGCTGCCCGAAGACGACCGACATATGCATGCCGGGATAGCGCTTTTGCACCTGGGCGATCTTTGCGTAGACGCCGTTGGCCGTCTGGACCACGTTGGCGTTAGGCTGCGCGACAATCGAAACGCTGATCGCCGGCGTGCCGTTCAAGCGCTGGAACGAGCGCTGTTCTTCGATGGAGTCGCTAACGGTCGCGACGTTCTTCAGGTATATGGGGGCGCCGTTCTTGGTTGCGACGATGATATTACCAACCTGCCGCGCATTTTGGAACAATTCGTTCGCTTGGATTTGATATTCTTTATTCGATATCCGAATGATTCCGGCGGGGAGGTTCAAGTTTTCTTGGCTAACTCGGTTGACGATTTGGCTCAACGTCAAGCCGTCGCCGGCCAACAGCGTTTCGTTTGGGGCGATCATGATGGCGCGAGTTTGGTCGTTGCTGATCGCCACCGACGCGACTCCGGCGACGCTCGAAAACTCGTCGGAAAGGGTGTTGGTCCAGAGATCGCCGAGGTGGCGCACCGTCATGTTGGGATCGGTGACGAAAAGGTTCACGACCGGCAGCTGATTCGGATCGAATTTGTTGATGGCCGGTTGCGAAAGATTGGGGTCGTTCGGCAACGAGCTGTAGATCCGCGCGACCTGTTCTTGGACGTCGACGGCGGCCGTATCGATGTTCGTCCCATAATAGAACTGGGCGATGACGATGCTGCTGCCCTCGGACGACCTGGAGTTGATCTGCTCGACGCCGGCGACGCGGCTCACGGCGTTTTCTATCGGCCGCGTAATGAGCGTCTCCATCTGTTGCGGCGCGACGTTCTTATAGCTGATGCTGACGAAGACGACCGGCGGAGAGAAGCTGGGAAGCAGGGAGACGGGCAGACGAGGCAACGCAAAGATACCGAGCACGACGATGGCCGTGGCGATCATGGCCACGGTTATGCGGCGGTTTACGGCAAACTTTGCGATGGGCATGGAGGTCGCGACTTCCCTTCCGTGGACAGCGACCAGCATCCCAGACGGCAGTTAAAGATTGCTGAGAATCCGGCCGCCCCGGTGCCCGAGCGCCGGGCTCCGCGCCCGTCCCCTTGCTCCCCGCCGGTTGCCATGGTATGCTAATCCGCGTTTTCGGGTTCGGAGTTTTCCGGCCCGTACCCCCTGCCCGCCGGGCTCGGTGGGCCACTCGCCGCAAGCGAGCGTCCGGAGAGGGATAACCATGAGCGTCGATTACGAAGTAACCTATATTTTGCGGCCGAATTTCGAAGAAGCCGAGGCCGACGAGCGCATCGCGGCGATTGCCGAGCAGCTCAAACAGATCGGCGGCTCGGTGCTGGCCACCGAGAAACTGGGCAAGAAGCGCCTGGCCTACGAGATGAACGACGTACGCGAGGGCATCTACGCGGTGATGCGCTTCCAGAGCGACGCCGCTGCGGCCAAGGAGCTAGAGCGCCAACTCACGCTAAACGAAAACGTCATGCGCGCGCTGCTGATCAAGCTCGACAAACATGCCCTGGCCGCCGAGAAGGCGCCGCCGCCCATCCCCACGCTGTAAAGTGCCAGGCTGGTGGCACACCTAGCGCGTACGATCGGCGTCGTGAAGTATTCGCAGAGCACCGTTATAGCCGGAGAAAGAGTAGCGCAACATGGCGGCATCGTTCAATAAGGTCATCCTGGTCGGGACGCTGGTCCGGGACCCCGAGATTCGGTATATCGCGTCCGGGGCGGGTGTTACGAAGTTTCGCCTGGCCGTGAATCCCAACAAGCGCGACCCAAAACCGGAAGACACGCTCTTCATCGACGTTGTCGCGTGGGAGAAGCTCGCCGAAACCTGCAACACGTACCTCAAGAAGGGCATGTCATGCTTGGTTGAAGGGCGGCTTTCCATTCGTCAGTACGACGACAAGGAAGGCAACAAGCGCCAGGCGACCGAGGTCGTGATCAACACGATGCAGATGCTCGGCTCGCCGCGCGACCGCAGCGAGAGCGGTGGCGACGAGTGGTCGGGCGGCCGCAACGCGGCACCCGCCGGTGCTGTAGCGGGCGCATCCTCCGGCGGCGCGATCGACGACGCCCTCGACGACGAGATCCCGTTCTAGGCGACTAACGAACGCCTTTTCGAAGAAGGCACAGAACCTACAGCGCGCCCCCGCGCTCTACTTCATGCACTACAACTTCTGCCGGAAGCACTCGACGATCAAGACGACGCCGGCAATCAAAGCAGGGCTTACGGATCGGCTCTGGACGGTGCACGATCTCGGAAACCTGCCCGACCTCATGTAACTCAGCGGCAGGCATGGCCCCCCTTCAAATGGGACCACTACCCAAGCCGTCCGCATGGTGGCACTTTTGCCACATTTATGCTATAATATGGCAATATGGCCGCATCGTATTCCAGCTTGATTGGGCTGGCCCACGAGACGCCGGCGGTACGCCGCACGGTCGCCCTTAAACTCCTCGAACGCGTCGCGGAGCACTGGAACCTGCGCAAGCATCACCTGCCAGCGCTGCTCAATCGCCCACCGCGCACCGTGCGGGATTGGGCGGAAAACGACCGTGCCCCGCTCGAGCCGGACGCGCTCGAACGGATCTCGCACCTGTTGGGCATCTACGACGGGCTGCACCGGCTGTATGGCGACGAACGCTTCGCCGATCAGTGGGTCCATCGCCCGAACCCCGCATTCGGCGGCCATGCGCCAACGGAGCTTTTGCTCAGCGGCAGATTCACTGCGCTGGTCGAGGTACGCCGGTATATCGAACAGGCGTTGAACTCCTGATGCTAACTACGCTGAGCGAACGCCTCGTACGACTCGCGTTTCCACTGCAAAGCGTCGGGTTCAAAACGCTCGGCCAGAGCGATGAAGAACGGCTCGCCGCGGAGATCGTACTCCGCCATACCACGCCCCCCAGCGCCGGCGCCCGCGACTACGTCGATCGACCGTTTCAATTCCCCAGCGCCAGCCGTTTCAGCGACGGCAGCTACGGAATGCTCTATGCTGCCGATTCCATACCGACGGCCGTGCGCGAAACGTCCTATCACCTCACCCTCACCTACGCCAACGACGGCGCTCCACCGATGGAAACGCGGCTTACCCACTTAGCGCTGCGTATCGAGGGGCACGCCGGCGACATTCGACGCGCCGTCGACGCGACGGTTCCGGCCGGCGTTTACGATCCGAACGACTACACCGCTTCGCAGGCATTCGGCGCGCAGATTCGCTCGAGCGCCGAAGCGGTCCATTATGACAGCGTGCGCAACACGCACAACGGCCGTTGCGTGGGCACATTCACGCCCACGATCGTGCATGGCGCGCGCATTGTCGGGCAGACCGCGCTCGTCTGGAACGGCACGCGGTTTATCGAGGATCACGCCATCCGTCCACTCTAAGCCCAACGTACGCAATGCGCCGTCAAACGACATTCACTCGGTTTTCGTCGCGAACTTCGGCATGCGCACGATGCTTCTTTGCTCGTCCTGCTCTGCGTCATCGCTCACGTGCCGACAGCAGACTTCGAGCTTGTTCCCGCTCGCGTCCTCGAAGAAGCATGCGTAGTACCTCGGGCTATACTCTTGACAAAAATGCGCGGCTTCGAAAGAAAGCGCACCATGACGCTCCGCCATCGCCGCTATCTCGTCGACCGCCGTACGTCCGGGGGCGTAGAATGCGATGCGCGTCGCCGATGGATGATGCGTCTTGTCCTCGATCAACGCAACGAACGGCAGATGCGATTCCATCGGCCCGGTGCAGCTGTCGTAGCAGATGCAACCATCGCTCTCGTCCTCGACCGGGTGTCGGAACCCGAGAAGCGGCATGATGGCATCGTAGAGAGGTCGCGCTTCGGACAGATCCCGCACGCGCAGATCAATGTGGTCTAACACGGCGAAGCATCCCCTTTCGCATGGTAGCGCCGTCTTGCGGTCCGCTAGCGCCGTGGCCGCCAGGCCCCGAGAATAGCACCACCAGCGGTCAAGGCCACGACGACGTAGCCGGCGTTGACGAGGAAGAGCGCGAGCGGGCGTCGTTCGAAGCCGTAGTCCATGAGGGTTAGCGGTGCGAAGATCAAGACGCCGAGAAGGATCCCGATCATCGCGCCGTCGCCGGCCGACGGATGCGCGCGCCACGCGATGATGCGTGCGAGTGCGTATGCGGCGAGGAGCGCCGCGGCGAGCGCGACGACGTAGACGTAGGCGTTTTTACCCGGGCCTACTTGCGATGCCGCAATGCCGGTGGCTGCCGACCATTGCCGGCTGAAGAGCATGTACCATACGCCGCCGATTAGGAACAAGACGATTCCGGTGGTGGCGACGGCGAGATAGTTCAGACGCATAATAGCCTCCCGCGGTCCGGTGCTCGCTCCTATGCTTGGCAGGCGCGGCCGGTCGCTCCTCTCCCGCACGGTTGTGCGCCGCGACGCGTTTCGCATTCGAGCGCTTGAGGCTCGTCATCGGCGGCGGCGAGGTCGACACGAAGCGCTACGCCGGCCCTCTGACGTGCCGAGGCACCATGTACGTCGGTAGGTATGCCGAAACTGCGTCGGCGAGATACGCCGCCAGGTTACCCTCGGTACATGAGCGCCGGTATTATGATGAAGGCGAACGCGTCGTTGAGCATGTGCATAATCACGCACGGCAGGACCCGCCGGGTGCTCGCGTAGAGCCAGGTGATAACGATCGTCCACAGGGTGATCTGCACGGCACCGCCGATCCCCCAGCCGCCGATGTGGCCCAGACCGAAGACGACCAGTGAAACCAGCGCCCCGACGGGAATACTTCGCGCCAGCGCTGCGACGCGCTCGAGCAGATAGCCTCGAAAGATGATCTCTTCGGTGATGCCGGTCGTAAGAATAAGGGCGATACG
This sequence comes from bacterium, assembly GCA_021790935.1. Taxonomy (GTDB): domain Bacteria; phylum Vulcanimicrobiota; class Vulcanimicrobiia; order Vulcanimicrobiales; family Vulcanimicrobiaceae; genus JAJYFL01. The sequence continues at coordinate 60,312 of JAJYFL010000005.1, read as the reverse complement.
TGCCGGCATCGGAATCTGCGCCAAGGCGCGAATGCCGGTGCTCGTATTTCCCAGATCCAAGGCGTGAACCAAGAAGCCGCCGGCACCGAAAGCGACGATCCCGACGACGAACCCCCCGACGCCGAGCAGCACGTCGCGCCAGGTGAGGGAGTAGACTCCGAGCGATGACCACGGCAGCCGCTCCCAGTAGAACACCGTTGCGATGAGGACGATGGCGACCACCCAATCGCGCACGATCGCGAAGCGGAGAACTGCGGTGCTGCCGATCGACGTACTGTTCGAGTGAACGAGCGCGAGCGACGACGCGAGGACCGCGAGGACAATCGCAATGCCGAAGATTTTTGCGAGTACGGGCCGTTGCGGAAGCGGCGCATGTACCATGGCGTGAATATATGCGGGCGGTCGCCCTACCTCCTCGCCGGATGTCTGTTAGGAGTTCGGCATCGCGAACCGGAACGGCCTCGTCGTTCGTGCTGCGTGTCAGGACGTGCGTTCCATCGATCAGAACGACGTGCTCGGAAGCGAGCGGGGTCAGAAACCGGCGTCTCCACGCTCGTTGGTTCCTGCTCCGGCTGCGGTGGTGCCCACAATGCTTGACGGTTGCCTCGATCGCGGCCTTGTAGGCTAGGGCGTTCGCGTCGGGCTCCGCGACAAGGTCGCCGCGCAGGTGAACCGTGAAGCGCGCGCTCTCGCCGAGCTCGATTCGCCTATTCGATGGAACGATCCGAAGAGCAGGCGCCGCTGCGGTTTCCGCGCACGCGCGTGCCGCGCTCGTGGCCGCTGGTGCGCCCGCCGAGAATGTCGCCGCGCACCGCCTGGTCGGTGTCCTCCCGAAAGGCGCGGCCGGTGTAGCGCAGCTTCGATCGGCGAAATCCCGTGGGCATAGCCGGAGTCTTAGGAGGCGGCCAATCCCGTCTGCGCCTTCAAAGGTGCCGGCCGCGCGGAGACTAGCGTGCCCGAGTAGGCGTACTGCGGCTGTAGAGCGAAAAGATCATCGCCCGCCACGCAACTACGTTTCGAGGAGGTATTCTTATGGAACAGCAGCCCTCAACCCTCGACTCACCGTTCGTTTCTGCATATCTTGCCGCCGATCGCATCGCGAAACAGGCGAGCGTGTTCGCGGTCCATGCGCCCGTCAAGGACGTCAAAGTCAACTACATGGACTTGGCCGCAAAAATGTTTGCTGCGGGGTTCCTGCGCTTTCGCGACGATAAGGCGCTGAGCATGGAAATCGTGGAGAAGAGAGTCCTGTTGGTCCGCTCTCGGCATGTCGTGCTGCGCAAGCTCTCCGGCACGGCGCAGTACGATCCTGCAGTGAAAAAGCTCTACGATTGTATCAAGGACGGTGGGACCGCGCGCGATGCGGTGCGCGCGTGGCTCGAGGTGGACTGCGAGAATCCCTGGGCCGTGCTCTTCAACGCCGTGCAGGCGCAGTGCATAGCAGCGGGCTTGCTCGTGCAAGCCAAGCAAGGAATGCTGGCCGCGATGACCTCGGGCTCTGGCCGCGTCGCTCCGGTTCCCGACAAAGCGCAGGAGATCGCCACACTAGCCGACACGTTCGTGCAGCGCTGGAACGCCTTTTCGGCAAACGAAGCCGCGCTCGAGGCGGCCCTGATCGACGATTGCGCGCACGGTGCAAAGAGCCGCTTCGTGAGCGCTGGCGCCACCGCTGAGGCTGCCGGCATGGACTTCTAGGAGGCTGTCGGAGTTAAGCACGTTTCCGTCTTTGGGCCGCCTTTTGCCCGAATACTTCGTTGCTCATCAGTCACGAAGCTACGGCTTCGCTCCTTCTTCGCGCCTCGTCTTCAAACAAAATTCGGCGCCAAATCCGAAAACGGCTCAACTCCGACAGCCTCCTAGCGAACTTCCGGCGGGTTCTTCGACGGGTTGGATTTTTAGGAGAATGATAACGCGCTCCTTGCCATGCTTCGTAACGATAAGCGCGCGCCGCCGGTACCAGGCATGCTTACTGTCCTTGGCCGAGCGAATAGCCGGCATTACCGTCGAACGCATAGAGGCCTTCCATCTTGATGACATCGTAGCCGGCTTCGGCCACGGCTGAGATTGTCGCGACGACATCACGAGCCGTTGGTGCGTCTCCCGAAAAACGGCAGCGCCAATGATCGACGCAGCGGGTCTGAGGGTTACCGTCTGGCCATACCTTGGTGCCGCGATTGGTGATCATCGAAAGCGTCAGCGATGGTACCCGGATCGCCTGAAGCGACGCGGCGAGCGCATCGGGCTCCCCACTCCAATCGACGAAGATGTCAACGCCTTGCCGAGTTTTCTTTCCAGGCCGGCGATCGCCGTTTGCGGCCTTGGCCGGCTGGAGACGAACCGGTGCATCTACACGCTGGCGTTCGAGCTTGCGAGGCTGCATGCCAAGCCGCGCGATGACCTCTGTAGTAAAGGCACCGGTGCCGTAACACCCGATACTATGCTGGCCGAAAATATCACGTGTATGAACGCCGTCTTCGATTGCACGTAGCCATGCGTCGTGCACGCTTTGGGCCACGTCTACCTGACCGATGTGAGCCAACATCATCACGGCGGCATTCAGCAGCCCGGAAGGGTTGGCTGTGCCCGTCCCGGCGATGTCGGGTGCGGAACCATGAATGGCTTCGAACATGGCAAAGCCATCCCCAATGTTTGCCGAACCCGCCATGCCGACCGATCCGCATAATTCCGCGGCAACATCGGAGAGGATGTCGCCGTAAAGATTCGGGAGGACGATCACGTCGAATTGCTCGGGCTGCGTGGCGAGGCGAGCGGCGCCGATATCGACGATAAGATGGTTGTTCTCAATATCGGGATACTCGGTAGCGATTTCCTCGAAAACGCGGTGGAACAAACCGTCAGTGATCTTCATGATGTTGTCTTTGGTGAAACACGACACGCGAGAGCGTCCGTTTGCGCGAGCGTACTCGAATGCGTAACGAATAATGCGCTCGCAGCCCGAACGCGTTATCAGTTTCAAGCATTGGGTAACGTCGTCGGTTTGGCGATGCTCGATGCCGCCGTAAACGTCTTCCTCGTTCTCGCGAATGATTACGACATCCATATCGGGATGCAACGTTCGCACGTACGGGGCGAGCGATTTGCATGGGCGCACGTTGGCATAGAGACCAAAGCTCTTTCGAATCGTGACGTTGAGGCTCTTATATCCTCCGCCCTGGGGAGTGGTGACCGGAGCCTTGAGCAGAACTCCGGTTTCGGCAAGCGCATCCAAATCGTGCTGTGCGATGCCGCTTGAGATGCCTCGGCGGTAGACCTGCTCGCCCATCTCGACTCGGTGAATGTCAAAATTCGCGCCGGCGGCTTCAAGGATCGCAAGAGTCGATTCGATGATTTCGGGACCGATGCCGTCACCATGAGCGATCGCGACGGACGCGCGGCGGCTGGCGCGCTCCTGAACGGCTAGCGAGCGTTCTTGCACCGGACAACTCCTTACTCTGAACGCAGGAAAAGCAATACATGTATCATATAGCAGTAGTGCCAGCCGTGTCAACTGCCAGCCGAGCGACTCGGACTTCATCGGTGCGCCACCGTCGGCACGGTTCGGCCTGCGCATTGCTTGGCGATCTCTCTCGCAGCGTGATTTCGTCGCGTGCCGCGCCGAGGGATCGAGTGCTCTCAAGCGAATCCGAAACGTCGGAGATGCGAAAGGGAGCCTCGTGAAGGCGCGTTCCGGCTGGACGTTCCTCAGCAATCACGCGCACGTGTTGGTGGCGCTTGCCGGCGATCCGTCGTTGCGCGTGCGCGACCTGGCACTCTTAGTTGGCATTACCGAACGTGCCGTGGTGCAGATACTCAACGATCTCGAGACTGAAGGCTACGTCGAAAGAGAGCGCGTTGGAAGGCGAAACGTCTACGCCGTAAATTCGGAAGTCCCACTACGTCATCCGCTGGAAACGCACCGCACCGTAAGCGACATCGTGCGGCTTGCGCGGCGCCGTTCAAAATGAGGCGACGAAAAACGAGTTGTGCGGAGGCAAGCGCTTCACAAAATGTCGAGGCGGCCGCCGTCCACGACCAGCGTGGTCCCGTTGACGAAGCGCGCATCATCCGAAGCGAGGAAGCAGATCGCCTCGGCAAGGTCTTCGGGCTTGCCGATCGCGCCTTCCACCTTTTCCACGCCGCTCTTCACGTTGGGATTGTTCCAGAGCATCGGCGTGTCGACCGCACCTGGCGCAACGGAGTTGACGCGGATCTTGCGCGTCTCCATCTCCAGGCTGAAGCCGCGCGTGAACGCCTCGATCGCGCCCTTTGAAGCGGCGTAGGGCACCACGTTCGTCGTCGTTGCGTGCGCGTGCACGGAGCTGATGTTGACGATCGCCGATCCCGGCGGCATGTGCGGGGCGCCGTACTTCGCAAAGAAAAAGACCGATCCGAGGTTCGTGGTGATGACGTGAAAGAAATCGGCCTCCGCGATATCGACGATCGGCGCGAACGTCATCATCGCCGCGTCGTTGACGATCACGTCTAGCGAACCGTAGACCGCAAGCGCCTTTGCGATGGCGACCTGCACCTGCGCCGAGTTGCCGACGTCCGTTTCAACGGCGATCGCCTGCCCGCCGGCGGCCGTAATCTGATCCACGGTTGCCTGCGCCGCCGCCTGGTGCAGATCGGCGACCACGATGCGGCCGCCCTCCGCCGCCATCTGCAGGCACGTCGCGCGGCCAATACCCGATCCGCCTCCGGTTACGATGCACGTCTTATTGCTGAATCTCATGATAGCGACGGCTTCGGCCTCGCGCGCGGCGCTCCCCCGCCGGCGCCGCCGCATGGAGGGAAGCGCTCGGCGCGGCGAGCATCCGTCGGGGATGCAGCGAACGTTCCGTTTCGGCGTAGCCACCGCCGATCACCAGTGCGAAGCGTACACCGGGCAAGACGACATTCGCGACCTCTGGGAGCGCGCGCGCGGCCTTACGCCGCGAGGCCGCGCGACCGACTTCTGGAACCGCTATCGCGAAGACGCCGATCTCGCCGAGGGTCTTGGATGCCGCGCCTTTCGCCTCTCGCTCTCGTGGGCGCGCCTGGAGCCGGAACCGGGGAAGTGGGACGATGCCGCGTTCGCGCACTACCGCGACGTGCTTGCGTACCTGCGTGAGAAGAAGATGGCGACGGTCGTCACGCTGCACCACAACACCTGGCCGCTGCACGTGGAGGCCGCCGGCGGCGGCGCCGGAATGCTCGACGCGCGATTCCCCGCGCGCATGGAGGCGTACGCCTCCGAAGCCGCGCGGCGCCTGGGCGACTTGATCGACTACTACGTCACGATCAACGAACCCAACCAGCTCGTCTACGGCTACATCAAAGGCTTCTGGATGCGAGCCTACCCCATGCCGCCGGGGTTGGAGCCGCACGCCACAGGCGAGCAGCAGATGGGCGCCGTGCTGCAGCTCATTCCGAACCTTTTCCGCGCGCACGCGCGTATGCGCGCGGCTATCCACAAGGAGCGTCCCGGAGCGCTGGTCGGCACGAATCCGCTGATTCTGGGCTTGCCGCGCTGGCTTCAACGGCTCGCCGATCGCAACGCCACGCATCTGAGATCGCCGGAGCAGGCCCAACGTCAAGCCGGGCGGATCTCGCAGCACCGAATCCTCGAGTCGGGCGAAGTCGATCTCTCCATCGCGCAGCTGACGATGACACCGCAACGCATGGGACACGCCCTCTTCTCCGAACCGTATCTGGTCGCGCACTTTGCAGCGCTGCATCCCGTTGCTGTGGTGCTGCCCGCATCGTTCGAGGATTGGAAGGGGCGCGTCGGCGTGACGGCCGGTTCGGCGACGGCCGCGCAGGCGGCGGGCCGCTTCCCCGACGCGGAGCTTCGCTTCTTCCGCGAGAGCAGCGAGGGCGTAGCGGCGCTGCAGCGCGGCGAGCTCGATCTGGTCTTCGACGACGACGTCATACTTGCGCCGTACGCCGCCGGCGACCTCACGCTCACGCGCCTCCGGGGGAAAGATCAGCGTTTCGCGGTCGCGATAGCGTTTGGCAGCCGCGCGCTGCTCGACGCCGTCGATCGCGTGCTGCGCGGCTTCAAGCATCCCGGCGCGAACCTTCCGCCGGCGCAGGCGGGAGCGCGAGATCTCGACAAATCGCTGCAGAACATACGCAAGCGCGGCGTGCTGCGCGTCGGCATCCACCCGGGCGTCGAGGGTCTCTGCATGCCGGACGGCGCGGGAGGGTACCGCGGCCTGGAACCCGATCTCGCGCGCCGCATCGCCGCGCACATTTTTGGCTCGGAGCGTGCGCGCGTGCGCTTCGTTACGCTACGCGGCGAGCGCCGCTTGAGCGCCACGCGCTCGCCGCTGCAGCTCTTCGACGGGCTGCGCAAATCTTTCGCAATCTTCAGCACGCTCTTGGGCACGAATTGGTGGAACCTCGGCCTGGCGGGGAAGCTGCCCCACTTCTTGTGCCCCGCCGAGTGCGCGGGCACGCTAGACTACGTCGGTCTGGACTACTACTGGGGCGTTCCGTCGGTATGGCCCGGGGAGTTGCACCGGCTCTTTGCGGCAGCCGAGTGCCGCTATGCCAACGCGCCCGTCTGGCCGAACGTGCTGGATTCGATCTTGCGCGAGGCGCAGGAGCAGTTCCCCGGCAAGCCGATCGTCGTGGTCGAAAACGGCTGCGTCACCAGCGCCGACGGGGTCTCGCGCGCGGCCTATCTGGAGAAGCACGTCGCGCAGGTGCGGCGCGCTTTGGAGAGAGGGGTTCCGATCGAAGCATATCTCTGTTGGAGCATCACGTCGAACCGCGAGTGGGGCCTGCCCTTCGACGACGACAGCGATTTCGGTCTATTCCACATCGACCTCGATCGCGATCCCAACCTCACCCGCGTACCGACCGAGGCGAGCGCGCGTTACGCCCAGATCATCGCATCCGCTTCTACGCCATAGACCTGCTTGCCGAGGCGGCGGCCGCCGTGCCTTCGTTCGACGAGATGATAGGCGAAGGGCCCTTTCTTTTGCCAGATGGACAAAGGCGTCCGCCGCGCGCCGTGTAAACGTGATGAGAATCTCACCCGGTGCGTCAAGGAGCGCGGCACACGATGTCTACCGAACTACGCGATTTTCTCATGCTTCCTTACGGCGAGCTCGAAGAGCTGAACTTGCGCGCCAAGCAGCAGCGAAAAAACCGGGTGCCGGCAGAAGAGATTCAAGAAGAGCGCCTTAAGTATCTCTCGGACGAGCATCGGATCAAGGCCGTCACCGTGCTCTTCAGCGATCTCGAAGGCCGCCTTCAGATGTTGGATTACGACAAGAAATATCTGCTCAAATCCTTCGACAATCTCACCTTCGACGGTTCTTCGATTCGCGGCTTCACGGCGCAGCGCGAGAGCGATCTGCGCCTAGCGCTGGACTGGAGCGCGTTCTACTGGGCACCCGCCGACGTCTTCGGCCCGGGCAAAGTGCTGGTCTTTGCCGACGCGATCGATCGCGACGGCGCGCCCTTTACCGCCGACATCCGTGGTGCCGTCAAACGGTTGTCTTCTCATTACTACGAAAAGGAAGGCTACACGCTGAACGCGGCCAACGAGATCGAGGGCTTCTTGTTCCAAGGTTTGGACGCGGAGCGCCGCTATCACGAAACCGGATCCTTCGAGTACGTCAATACCGGCGGATACTATCACTCGCTGCCGGGCGATCCGTTGCGCGCCTTCATCGATACCGTGGCGGAGGTGCAGCGCGCGATGGGCTTCGAGAACGAGAAGGACCATCCGGAGGTCGCGCCGTCGCAGTTCGAGATCAACTACGGGTACGGTGAGGTCGTCGCGGCGGCCGACCAGATACAGCTCTACAAATTGATCTGCCGGCAGGTTGCGACCCGGCTCGGAATGACCGCGAGCTTTCTGCCGAAGCCCGTCGTCGGCGTGAACGGTAGCGGCATGCACACGAACGTCTCGGTGAGCAAGGGCGAGAAGAATATCTTTTGGGACCCGAAGGGCGAGGAGAAGATGAGCGCGTTCGCATGGCAGTTCGTCGATCGAATCCTCACGCACGGGAACGAGATCTGCCTGATGCTGAACGCCAGCGTGAACGCCTATCGCCGCCTCGACCCGCACTTCGAAGCGCCCAATCAAATCAAAGCCTCGGCAGTCGATCGCGGCGCGATGGTGCGCATCCCGATCGGCAACGAGCGCAGCGCGCGCCTGGAAGTGCGCTCGGTCGCGCCGGATGCCAATCCATATATGGTCATGCTGGCGGTCTTCAAGACGGGTTTGGAAGGGCGAATCAGCTCGGAGAAAAACCTGCGCCGGGCCGAGCGCTACCTGCCCGACAATATCTACGACGCCGCAGCCGCGTTTCGCAGCGCAGATTGGACGACAGAACTGCTCGGCGCGGATGTGAAAGCTCGCTATGCCGATCTCAAGCAGGCGAGCGCGGACCGCTGCCCCCGGCTGCTCGGCACCTTCGTGAAGGCTCAGGAAGTGCAGTATCACCACGAAGTCTACAACCAGTATCTCTGGAACCGGTTCTAGGAGGCTGAGGCGCCGAATAGCCGAACGTACGTTCGGAGGCTGGAGGGGTAGCCAGCGCGCCGCCGTGACGGTATACTGGAATGCGGCCCGGATCGGTACTATGCGCCTCGCGGTTCTCGCGGTCGGTGGATCGATGAGAACCCTGTGTTTTTGTGCCGTCTCGAGCCTCCAAATCCTCGTTCTTTGACGGGGTAGTGGTGCCGGCCGGCGGCGTCACTTCGCTAGGGTCGCGCTTGCCGTCGTGGGGAGTATCTCGAACCACGAGGCGCGACCGTCAACCACCTAGTGAAAGGGATCGAACGTGGCAACCAAACCGAAGCGCGCCGTCAAGGAGCGCCGAACCAAACGCAAACCGTGTAGTTTCTGTGTCGACAAGGCGATCGACATCAATTACAAAGACGTCGGGCGCTTGAAGAAATACGTCTCCGAACGTGGGAAGATACTGCCGCGACGCATCTCCGGCAATTGCGCGAAGCATCAGCGCATGCTAACCGTTGCGGTGAAGCGCGCGCGCATCATCGCGTTCCTGCCGTTCGTCAACGAGTAGGCGGTACCGATGAAAGTGATTCTTCGCAGCGACGTCAAGGCGCTCGGCAAGAAGGGCGAAATCGTCGACGTCGCCGAGGGATACGGGCGCAACTATCTGCTGCCGCGTAACCTCGCCTCCGAGGCGAGCAAGGGTGCGCTAGCGGTCCTCGACGAGCAGCAGAAGGCCAAGGCCAAGCGTGAGGCGCAGGCGCTCGCCGAAACAAGAGAACTCGCCACGTTGTTCGAGAGCAAACCCGTCTCCGTCGCGGCGAAAGCGGGCGGCAACGGCAAGCTCTTCGGTGCCGTTACCAATGCCGATATCGCGCAAGCGATCGGGACGGCGTTCTCGGTGTCCGTCGACAAGCACAAGGTCGAGGTAAAGACGTCGATCAAGACGCTCGGTTCCTATCCCGTCGAGATCCGTCTAGGTAAGAATATCGTCGCTAAAGCGACGGTCAACGTCGTCGCGGCGTAGGCTCGAGCGGTGCCGAGGCTCGGGGAGAACCCAAACCCGACTCGTTTTCGCCGCAAATTCGGCAGCGAAGACGAGCTGGGCCGTTACGTTTCGGCGCTGTACGACGTGCTGGCGAGCGCGATCGGAGCGGACAAGCTCGTTCTGCGTGCCGGCAAGATGAACGCGTTGAAGTTGATGCGGTCGCAGGCGCTTCCGGACCGCATCTGCGCGTTAGCGCGCCTGGTCTGCGAAGACCCGACGCTCGAACGCGTCACCGGCCGTGCCGACGTCCGGCGCGTCCTCAACGAGATCGAAGAGCGGCTGGCGGATTTGATCGCTCACAAGAGCGTCGAAGACGCGATCGATCGGCGCATCAACGCGAAGATGGTCGAACGGCAGCGGGAATACCTCCACGATATCAAACTCGAGACGCTGCGCGAGGACTCGGGGCCGGAGACGCCGGCGACGCAGAAAAAGTTGGAGGATCTAGAGCGGCTCGACGCACGGGGTCTGGCGGCATCGGCGCTGCAGATATTGCGCCCGCAATCGCTGCGGGAGATCGTAGGGCAAGAAGCGGCGATCCAATCGCTGCTGGCCAAGATCTCGTCCCCGTATCCGCAACACGTCATTCTGTACGGTCCGCCCGGCGTCGGAAAGACGACCGTCGCGCGCCTGGCACTGGAGGTGGCGAAGGCGCGCGCGTACGCTCCGTTCCCTAAGAACGCACCCTTCGTCGAAGCCGGCGGCACGACGCTGCGCTGGGATCCGCGCGAAACGACCAATCCGCTGCTCGGCAGCGTGCACGATCCGATCTACCAGGGGAGCCGGCGCGAGTTCTCCGAAGCCGGCATCCCCGAACCGAAGCTCGGTCTGGTTACCAAAGCCCACGGAGGCGTGCTCTTCATCGACGAGATCGGCGAGATGGATCCGCTGCTGCAGACGAAGCTGCTCAAAGTGCTCGAAGACAAACGCGTCAGGTTCGAGTCGTCGTATTACGACGATTCTGCCGCCAACGTTCCGGCATATGTGAAGAAGCTCTTTGCCGACGGTGCTCCGGCGGATTTCATTCTGATCGGCGCGACCACGCGCGAGCCCGAGGACATCGATGCGGCGATTCGATCGCGCTGCGCGGCGGTCTACTTCGAACCGCTCACGCAAGCGCAGATCGTTACGATCGTGCAGGCCGCGATCAAGCGATTGGGCGCCAAGGCGGCTCGCGGCGTACCCCGGCTGATCGCCGCGTACACGGTGGAAGGGCGTAAGGCCGTCCAAGTCGTCGCCGACGCATACGGTCAGGCGCTCTACCGTTCGCACGGGCCACGGCGAGCTAAGCGTGCGGACGACTCCGCCGCGAACGCAACCAAGAACGTCACGATCGGCGAAGACGACGTGCGCGCGGTCGTGCAGTCGGGCCGCCTGGTGCAGCATACGCTCGTGCGGGCTCGCTCGGTGCGTGAGATCGGCAAGAGCTTCGGTCTGGGCGTCGTGCACTACCTCGGCAGCATCATCGAGATCGAAGCGGTCGCGTTCCTCGCCGCCCAGCCGGGGAAAGGGGCGATGCGCTTCAACGATACCGCCGGCTCGATGGCGAAAGACAGCGTTTTCAACGCGGCTGCGGTGCTGCGCGCCGTTACCGGCATCGATACGGCGAACTACGATCTGCACATCAACGTTATCGGAGGCGGCAACATCGACGGCCCCTCTGCGGGGCTGGCGATATTCCTGTCGCTCTACTCGGCGCTCACGAAGACGCCGCTGCCGCAGGACGTCGCGATTACCGGCGAGCTCTCGATCCAGGGTAAGATTCGCGCGGTGGGAGGGATCGTCGAGAAGCTCTACGCCGCGCGGCAGGCGGGCATGCGCGCGATCGTCCTGCCGAAGGAGAACCGGCGCGAGGTCTACGGCGCCCTTGCGGGGATCGAGGTACTGCCCGTTACGTCGGTCGAGCAGGTCTTTCGTTCGCTGGATCTCCACAAGAAATCCACAAGGCGCCCGGCTCGAGCGCGGCGCAGTACGTCGGCACGGACATGAGCGTCACCAACCTCTCCGTCATCGATCGGATCCCGCCTCAGAACCTCGAGGCGGAGATGGCCCTGCTCGGCTCGATACTGGTCGATCGCGAGATCATGGGCGTGGTCGGCGAGATCGTCCGCTCCGAAGATTTTTACGCTCACGTGCATGAGTCGATCTATGCCGCTCTCCAGCGACTCTACGAGCGGGGAGAGCCGCTCGACAAGATCACCGTCGCGGAAGAGTTGAAGCAGCTCGGCCTGCTCGAACGAGTCGGCGGCGTCCCGTACCTCTCAAGACTGATGGACACCGTGCAAACTGCGGCGTCGGCATCTTATTACGGAAAGATCGTGCGCGAGAAAGCCGCGCTGCGCGGGCTGATCCACGCCGGGACGCAGATCACGCAGATCGGTTACGAGAACGAGGAAGACGTCGACGGCGCGCTCGACCGCAGCGAACAAATCGTCTACGAGGTCGGGCGGCGGCAACTCCGGGGCGAGTTCGTGCCGATCAACCAGCTGCTCAAACCCGCCTTCGAGCACATCGACAAGCTCTATCACAGCCACGGCGACCGCACCGGCCTGACGTCCGGCTTCCGCGATATCGATGCGATGACGACCGGGTTCCAGCCGGGAAACTTCATCATCCTCGCCGCGCGGCCGGGCATGGGTAAGACGTCGTTCGCGCTGAACATGGCGGCGCTTGCGGCGCGCGAGGAGACGCAGCCGCTAGCCTTCTTCTCTCTCGAGATGTCCAACGACGAGCTCGTGCAGCGTCTGATCTGTGCCGAAGCCCGCATCAGCATGCACGACATGCGCCGCGGAAACATCAAGGCGCACCAATGGGAGGAGATCTCGCGCGCGATGGGGGCCCTCAACGAGCTGCCGATCTATCTCGACGATTCGGCCGGGATTACGATCTCCGATATTCGCAGCCGCTGCCGCCGCCTGAAATCTTCGTCCGGGCTCTCGGCCGTCTTCGTCGACTACCTGCAGTTGCTGCATCCCGGCGCGGTCGGCCGAGGCGCCAATCGCAACGAAGAGCTCTCCGATATCTGCCGTACGCTGAAGACGACCGCGAAGGACCTCTCCGTGCCGATCGTGGCGCTCGCGCAGCTAAATCGCGGCGTCGAATCGCGGAACGACAAGCGCCCGATGCTGGCCGACCTGCGCGATTCCGGGTCGCTCGAGCAGGAGGCCGATCTCGTTGCATTCCTCTACCGCGACGGGTACTACAACAATGAGGCGCCCGAGCCGGACCTCACCGAGTTCATCATCGCCAAGCACCGCAATGGGCCGACGGGGATGGTCAAGCTGCGTTTCCAGCGCGAGTACACGCTCTTTCTGCCCTACGGCGACGATACGCACTTCCCAGCGGCATAACGCGGGTTACGTTCCGCCGATCTTCTCGGCGCGGTAGCTGCGAGTGAGTTCGCGGTACTCGTCGGCGCCGGTGGCGACCCACTTCGCGGCCTCGCCTCCCAGCGGCTTCTTGACCGTTGCCGGCGCGCCGGCAACGACGACGCGCTCGGGGATGCGCGCGTTTTCGCCGACGACGCTTCCGGCCGCGACCAGCGAGGAGGCGCCGACGATCGCGCCGTTGAGTATCACCGCGTTGCTGCCGATCAACGCGTAGTTTTCGATCGTGCAGTCTTCCATCACCGCGCAGTGCCCGACCGTCACGTCGTCGCCCAGGACCGTCGTGCAGTTTCGGCTGACGTGCAGCACGCAGTTGTCCTGAACCGACGTTCGCGCGCCGATGCGAATCGGGCCGTTGTCGCCCCGGACCACGGCCCCGAACCAGATGCTCGACTCCGGGCCGACCTCTACGTCGCCGATCAGCACGGCCGTCGGCGCGACGAACGCGGTTGGGTCGACCTTCGGCACTCTGCCGCGAAACTCGATGAGCATACCCTACCTCCGGCGAAACCTATTCGGATGCACCGGCACAACACCCCGCTCCGCGGCGCCAAGGCGACGCCGCGACCTGCCCCGGACGACCCAAACTACACGGCGATCAACTACGCCTACGCCGGCCAGACCGGCCACATTCACGAAGTGGTCGAGATCGGCGGCCGCCGGCTAGCGAAGGTGGGCTTCGACGATCGGAAGATCGTCTATTACCTTCTCGACGATCTCGAGATCGACGCGAGCGCCAAACGCGGAACGTTCCACGATACCGATGCGTAACGCGACTACCATTTGCGAATCGACGGGAACAAGAGAAGCAGAAGAATGGTGAAGACCAGAATATACGAGAGGTACGCGGCGATGGCACCCGATTGCGTCTTCCGAACGATATCGGCGACTCGCAGAAAGCCCGAGGCGACGCGCCGGTAGAACCGCAGATCGAAGAACGGACGAATCGCGCTCGAATAGCGGGTGCTTCGCTCGCCGTGGGGGGGGCCTTCGACCGCGATCTCGCGCGTCGTGCGCATGCCGGCGTCCAAAATAACGCGTGAGGGGTTCGCAAATCCGGTACCCGTGTATTGCGTCCATGGGCGGTACGATTCGCCCGAGGTCCATACCTCGGCGCTGCGAGCGCGCGGCCGCGGAATCGCACGCGCGAGCAGCCAGAAGAGCAACGCGAAGCCGCCGATTGTCAGCGCCAGCGCGGGCGGAGACGCCGAGGAGAAGCCGGGGAACGCCGGCTGGAGCAGGGGTGCCGTTCCGGCTATTCCCGCAACCGCGTTCGCGTGCGAGAGGCCGTCGATGGCGGGTGCCGCCAGCGTCAAGAGGGAGCGAGCGAAGATGCCCGCCGAGAGGACCGCGAGCGCGCCCAGTACGAGCGCCAAGCGTTTCCACGCGGACGGCGTTTCGGTTGCGGCACGCGCTTGCGGAGATCGCGCGCTGCCGAGAAGACCGATGCCCACCAGTTTGACGAATGCGACCACGGCGATGCCGGCGGCCACGCCGATGGTGGCACCGCACAGCGCGAACGAAAGTTCGAGAGCGACGCTGCCGGTACGAAACGCCTGCATGAGCGACTCGAGAATCAGCCACTCGCCTGCGAAGCCCGCCATCGGCGGCAGGGCGGCGAGCGAGAGCGCCGCGACGAGCGTCGCTGCCGTCGTCACGGGCATCGATTTCGCCAAGCCGCCGAGCGATTCGAACGAAAGCGTGCCGCAGCGGTCGGCGATCGTGCTGCAACCGAGGAAGAGCGTCGTCTTAGCAAGTGCGTGAGCGGCGATCTGCATGAAGGCGGCCGCCAGGCCGAGACCGACGAGCAGATCGAGGTGGATGGCGCGCCCCGCGAGTGCGACGCCGAACGCCGCCAGGATGATGCCGCCGTTTTCGACGCTGGAGTAGGCCGCCAGCCGCCGCACGTCGCGTTGAGCCGTCGCCCACGCGATACCGAAGAAGGCGCCGAGCGCGCCGAGCGCAAGGGCCACGATCGCCCACCAGATGGGGACGCCGCCCGGCAGTCCGATGACAAAACGCGCCAGGCCGTAGAAGCCGGCGTTGAGCGCTCCACCGGCCATCAGCGCCGCAACGGAGGCCGGCGCCGCCGAATAACCGTACGGAAGCCATACTTGCATGGGAAGCATGCCGAACTTCGCGCCGAAGCCGATCAACAGCAGCACGAAGATGACGCCGCGTGCGGGAGCCGAGAGCGTGGCGGCGCCGGCAAGCGCGCTCTCCAGCGAGTATCCGCCACCGCGATGCGCGAGGATGAGCAGCGCGGCGATCAAGCAGGCACCCGCCACGTGCGTTACGACGAGCGTGACGTACCCGGAGCGCTCCGCCTCTTCGTGCGTGCCGGCGTAGACGATCGTCCAATAGAAGCCGAGCGCGATCAGCTCCCAGGCGAAGAGAAAGAGCAGCACGTCGTCGGCGACGCATACGAGCAGCGACGCCAGCGCGATCGCGCAGGCTGCGGATGCGGCGGTCCGGCCGGTGCGCCGCTCGTCCGCGCCGCGCGAGCCCAATCCGTAGATGCCGGCCAGCAGCGCCGTCGCTGCGATGATGCCGACGAAGAACGCCGAGATCGGGTCGATGCGCAGCAGCACGTGGATCGCCGGGTAACCGGCAACCTCCGGTACGGGGGCGCGCAGGCCCGCGACCGCCGCCGCACATCCGAGCGCCCCGGCTGCGAGCAACGACAAAAAGCCCAGCGTACGCCCGTAGCGGCCCGGCACGGCGATCGAGAGCGCGCACCCCAGCAGCGCCGCGCCCAGCGCCGACAGGACGAGTTGCAGCGCGGTCACGGTATCGCCCCGCCGGCCGGCACCGCTCTGCCGAGCGCGACCGCGAGACCGTGAAGGATCGATAGCGGCGTGGGCGGCATGCCGGGAATATAGACGTCCACGGGCACGATTGTATCGACCGGCCCCGCAACGTCCGGGCTATCGGCGAAGATGCCGCCGGAGCAGGCCGAGGTCCCGAGCGCGATCACGCTCTTCGGGTGCGGCATCGCATCGTACGCGCGGCGTAGCGGATCCACCATCGGATGGGTCACCACCCCCGTTACGATCAAGACGTCGGCATGACGCGGCGTCGCCGTCAAGAAGATCCCCAAGCGGTTCGCATCGTAGAACGGATTGAAGATTGCCTGCAGTTCTTGCTCCTCGGAACCGTCGCTCCCGGCGTCGACGTGCCGCACGTGCACCGAGCGCCCAAACGACGCCGCGCGCCGCCGTAGCCGTGCGACCTCGAAGGCAGGGGAGATCGCAAACGCAGTAGGCGCGCGCCGCACGCATTCGCCGCATTGGTAGCAGCGCAGCGCATCGACCCGAGCCGCCGGCGAACCTTCCTGCAGGGCGCCCGATAGGCACGCAGCTATCCCCGCGCGCTGCTCCTCGAGCGGTGCGTTCAACGCGGTGACGGCACCGCGGTAGCCGGCGGGCATCGCCCCGGAGCGCTGCGGGTAGCGCGTCGTGAGGATGCCGCGGCGCAGGCCGTATAGGATCCAATTGCTCAACGGTCGACCTCCGCTTGCGACAACCCGAATGAATGCTCGATGAAGGAGAAATCCGTAAAGATATTACCGGGCAGCGATGGCACGAAGAGCGGCCAATTGGCGTACGATGCCGACCGTAGAGCCACTCGGGCGATGCCGCCGTCGAACCGCACGAAGTAGAGGAGTTCGCCTTGCGGAGACTCGACGCGCGCGATGCCGCATCCATCCTCGATGCGCGCGGGTGCGAGATGCTCGCCGGCGAAAGCGCCGTCGAGAGCGTTGCGAATCGATCGGAACGACCGCACGATCTCCGCACGGCGCACCAGCGCTCGCGAGACCGCGTCGCCCTGGCTCTCGAGAGATTCCTCGCCCGCCATCGGCGTATACAGATAACCGTCGCGTAGCCGGGCGTCGCACGATACGCCGCTCCCGCGCGCGACGGGCCCCACGGCGCCGTAAGCGATGACGACTTCGCGCGCGAGCCTTCCGGTGCCGATAAGGCGGTCGAGCAGCGACTGGGTGGAGAAGAGCGCTTCGAGCACGGCGAGCACCTCCGCTTCGAGCCGGTCGAGCTGCGCGCCGCAGACGTCCGCAAGGCGCGACATCGCGTCGAAGCGCGTCCCTCCGACCGTGATGACTCCGCGCGCGAAGCGGTTTCCGGTTGCCTCGGCTAATAGGCGGTGGATACGTTCCTTGGCTGCAAACGTCTGCGAGGATCCAACCGAAAGCGAGCCGTCGTCGGCGAGTTTCGCCAGCGAGTCGAGGTGTTGGTGGATGCGTTCGAACTCCACGAGAACCGCCCGCGTAGCGCGGGCGCGCTCGGGTACCTCCAGCCGCAGCGCCGCTTCGGCCGCCTTAGAGAATGCGGCCGCATGGCTGGACGCCGTCGCTCCGCTCGCATGCTCGGCGACGTGCGCCGCGAGATCGAGCGGCACGCCGGTGAAGCGATGCTCGAGCTCGCGGCGTTTGAAGAACATCGAAGGATGGACGCTGATGAAATCCTCGCCCGCGGTCTCCACGATCCAGCGCGCCGACTCGACGATGCCCGATCGGATCGGCCCGTAGAGTACCGTGGAGACTTCCGGCGACTCCGCGCGTCGAAGTTCCTCGGCCGGTCGAACGTCGACGAGCGGGCGGGATTCGGGGAGATCTTCGAATAGTATGCCGAAGCGGTCGCGCGCCTCGCACTCGTGCCAAAGCGCGGCCGGGAGCTCCGCCGCGAGCGATGGAACGGGCCCGAGCACGTTGCCGGGATGTTCTTCCAG
The DNA here is from genome assembly GCA_021790935.1 of bacterium. Classification (GTDB taxonomy): domain Bacteria; phylum Vulcanimicrobiota; class Vulcanimicrobiia; order Vulcanimicrobiales; family Vulcanimicrobiaceae; genus JAJYFL01. The sequence continues at coordinate 42,674 of JAJYFL010000005.1, read as the reverse complement.
CCCCCCTTCATCGCTGACGACGTAGCGCAGCACCGTGCGGTCTCCTACGCGATCGCCGAAGATCCATGCGAGGCGTGCGCCGTCGCGCACCCGCGATAGAACCCGCTGCGCGACCTCGCGGGCACCGCGCATCTCTGTGGGGCTCACGAGCGGCCTTCCAGGATGCGAAACGCGCCTTCGAGCAGGCGCCCGAGCGGCGGCGGTACGAAGAGCCCGAGGCCGAGCACGACGGCGAAGCCGAGCAGCATCGCGGCGATCGCGCCGGGGTCGCGCTCGCCGCGCCGAACCTCCGCGGGCGGCTCGCCGCCGCAGACGCTCGTGACCCATCGCACGATTCCCGCGAACGCGATTGCGAGCAGGAGGAGCGCCACGATAGCGATCCACCACTCGCGCCCGCCGAAACCGCCGGCGAGGATCATGAGTTCGCTTCGAAACGTGCCGAAGGGCGGCATACCTGCCAGCGCGAGGCCGGCGAGCGCGAACATGGTTCCCGATATCGGAAGCGCCGCTACCGCGCCTCGTATGCCCGCGATCTCGCGCGTGTTGAAACGATGGGAGAGACGGCCGGCGCTCAAGAACGCGAGCGACTTGGTCGCTGCGTGGTTTATCGCATGGAGGAAGGCCCCGGTCACCGCAATGCGCGCGCCGAAGGCCAAGCCGCACGCGACGATGCCCATGTGCTCGATGCTCGAATACGCGAGCATTCGCTTTATATCGCGCTGACGCAGCAAGAAAAACGCTCCGACGAACAGCGAAAGCAGGCCGACGACGAAGAATAGGCGATGCGTCATCGTCGTGCCGGTTGCGGCGTTGGCGATCGACGCAAAGCGAACGATGACGTAGAGCGCATCCGATAGCAGCACGCCGGAGAGCATCGCGCTCGTCGGCGTAGGACCCGCGCCGTGAGCGTCGGGAAGCCACGTGTGCATCGGCGCGAGTCCCATCTTCGTACCGAAACCAACTAGAGCGAGCACGAAGGCCAGGCGCACGCCGTCGGGGTTCAACCGTGAGGCAACCGCCATATAGGCGCTCCATACGGGCTCGTAGTGCTGGCCGAGAACCCCGGTGCCCGAGGCGTAGAGCACGATGACGCCCACGAGTCCGATCGCGAGGCCGCACGATGCGATCAGGATGTACTTCCAGGCCGCTTCCAGCGCGGCCGCGGTGCCGTGCAGCCGCACCAGCAGCGCCGCGAGGATGGTGGTAACTTCCAGCGCAACCCATACGCCCGCCATGTTGGTCACCAGCGGAACGATCGCTTCCGCGGCGGCGAACGCATTGGTCAGCGCGAGAAACTCGCGCCTGTAGATCTCGTCGCCGCCGCTGCCGATGCTCTCCACGCGCACGTACCAAGTGGTGTAGAGCCCGACGGTCCCGTAGACGATCGCGACGGGCAGCAGGAAGAGTGCGGAGAGGGCGTCCGGAGCGCCGGGCGCGCCGTCCGCTGTTTGGAGAGCGAGCGCCGCGATGCACGCCGCCGTCACGAGGCCGCCGATCGCGGTCGCGATGCGCCCCACGCGCGAAGGTACGAAGAGCACTGCGACCGCAAGCGCAGCGGGCACGGCGGCGATGGCGACGGCGAGCCCGTTCATCCGCGCAGCCTCTCGAAGAACGTGGTAGATGCGGAGGCCTCTTGCCCGACCAGGATCCGCACCAATACGGCAAAGACGACGACCGCTACGAGCACGTCGATCAGCAGGAGCACGCCGATGACGAACGGCAGCCCGGGCGCAAGCGTCACGGTGCCGAAGAAAAGGCCGTTCTCAATCGTGAGAAAGGCGATGACTTGGGCGAGGGCGTTTGGCCGAAGAATGGCGAGAAGGAAGCCGACGAAGACGATGGCCAAGGTCGTTGCCAAGTCGGCCTGCGGCAAGAAGGCGCCGTGATGGAGCGGGAGCTGCATTGCCGTGAGAATCGCGAAGCCGATCAGCGCGGCGGCCACGAGCAGCGAGAGCGTGATGTTGATTCGCGCCGGTAATTCGACGCGCGTGGATATCGTTCGCACCAGCGACTGCATGTAGATTGGAAGCGCAACTACTTTGAACAGGATCGTCAGCAGCGCCAAGGCGATCAAATCCCAGCTGCCTTCGGTAACCCCGACGCCGAAGCCGATGGCGGCCACCAGGAACGACTGTACGGCGTACAGGCGGATGAGTTCCGAGATCACGACCGAGCGGAACAAGGCGAGTTGCACGAGCATGAGCAGTACGGCGACGGTCCCCGCCAGGGCCTCCGGGACGGTGAGCTGATGTGCGATCACTATCCGACCCCCACGACGTAGGCGAATACCGCGAGAATCGCGACGAGCAGACCCGTTGCGATGAAATCCGGTATCTTGTAGAGCCGGAGCTTCGCGAAGGTCGTTTCGATCGTCGCGACGACCAGCCCGACCGCCAGCATCTTGGCAAAGAGCGTTACGACGGCAAAGAGTACCGACGGCAGCGATCCGTTGGACGACAGCCCGAGCGGCAACAACAAGACGTTGATGAAGATCGTGTAGAGCAGGAACTGCTTCATCGAGCCGGCCCACCTGAAGAGCGCGACGGCGGGGCCCGAGTGCTCGAAGAAACGCGCGTCGTCGATCATCCCGAATTCGGTCGTTGCCGACGAGCTCTCGATCGGAATCCGCCCGGTATCGACGAGCATCATCATGAAGAAGGCTGCGGTCGCCAGAAGGTGGGCGGGGCGCAGTACGTTTGCCGCCGAGTGGCGCAGGGCCGCGTTCATGGCGTAAGGCAGATCGGTGCCCGTGAGAAATGCCACCGAGAAGAAGACGAAGATGAGGGTCGGCTCCACGAGGATGCCGACCATCACCGCGCGGCTGCTGCCGATTCCGGTATACTGGGAGCCCGCGTCCAAGGCGGCGAGCGCCGTTACGAACCCCGCCAGCGCGAGGACGAACGCGCCGCCGAGAATATCGCCGTACGTCGCTCCCGGCAAGGGGTAGGTCGTGAGCACCGGGATAAGCGTAGCCACGGTTGCGTACGCGCCGCACGCAACGTAGGGAGCCGTGCGAAAGATCCAGGAGGAGGGTCCCGGCAGGAGCGACTGCTTGCGAAAAAATTTGAGGATGTCGCGATACGGCTGAAAGACCGAGGGCCCGCGCCGCCCCTGAACGATCGCTTCGATGCGCGCGATGCTGCCGGCGAGAAGCGGCGACAAAAACAGCAGCGATGCCACCTGCGCCACTTGTACAAAAATAGGCGCTAGCGTCACTCCGGCGTCTCCATCGTTTCGGACCGCTTACTCAAACCATTCTCCGACACTGACGTACATTCGTAACGTCAGGAGTCATTGGCCTATTCGGCAGTTTGCGATGCGAAAACTCGCCGGCGGACTCCTCCGCCTACGAACTCTCACGTTCGCAACGCCGGACTGCCTGGCCTGCTCCGGCGGTCGCGCCGATTTCGGGCCGGCCCGTCGTAGCGAGAGGGCAGGAAGGCTCGATGACGAACCTGGCTCGGCGCCGGTTGCGCCGACGTAGCTCAGTTGGTAGAGCAGCTGATTCGTAATCAGCAGGTCAGCGGTTCGAGCCCGCTCGTCGGCTCCAGAGGTTCGCCCTACCCGCCGGCTTCGCATTCGAGGTTCTCTGGAGCAGGGAGGGGATGCGCGCCGGAAGGCCGATGTTCTTAGGTAGGAATGGCGCATTCGGGTCCAGGAGACGACCACGTCGAGCACGGGCTGCGTCTCGCGACCATCGTTGCGGGCGTCAGCATCGCAGCTGCGATGCAGTTTCTCGATTTGTCGATCGTCAACGTAGCGCTCCCGACCATCGGCGGGAATCTTGGCGCGACGTTCGACGAGATCGGCTGGGTTGTGACGGCATACTCCCTCGCCGCCATCGCCGTCATCCCGCTCACCGGATGGCTCTCACTGCACTTGGGCCGCAAGCGATATTTTCTCATCTCGATCGCCGGCTTCACCGTGGCCAGCGTACTCTGCGGCTTCGCGTCCACCTTCTCGTGGCTCATTGCCGCGCGTGCCCTGCAAGGCCTATTCGGCGGCGGCTTGGTTGCGACATCTCAAGCCATCTTGGTTTCGACGTTTCCGGCGGCACGCCAAGCGGTGGCGCAGGGCATCTTTGCGATCATCGCCGTGATCGGCCCGGGTCTCGGCCCAACGCTCGGAGGCTGGCTCACCGATCGGTATAGTTGGCCGCTCATATTTTTCGTCAACGTCCCGCTCGGTATTTTCTGCATGGTGACCCTCGGCACGACGATGCGTGAATGGCCAACCGAGCGGCGGCCGGTCGACGTCCTCGGCATCGTTCTCCTCGCAAGCGGTCTCGCTTCTCTGCAATACTTCTTGGAACGCGGTGAGATAAAACAGTGGTTCGACGACCCTGGAATCCGGGTCGCCGCCGCCTGGGCGTGCATCGGATTGGTTTGGTTCGTCGTCCACGCCTTGCGCGTCAAAGATCCCGTACTCGAGCTGCGGACGCTACGTCATCGAAATCTTGCGCTCGCCGTGCTCGCGACACTCGCTCTCGGCTCAAACCTCTTCGGCTCGCTGCTCATCCTGCCGATGTATCTCCAGAACGCGCTGGGATTCACCGCACTGGGCGCGGGGATGCTGCTTGCGGTTCGCGTAGTGCCGACGGCGATTCTGACGCCGTTCGCCATCGTGTTGCTGCAGCGCGGCATCATCGCACCGCGCGTTGCCGCAGCAGGCGGCTTCCTCGCGCTGGCAGCAGGCACGTATGCGCTAGCCTGGGATATCACGCCTACAAGCGTCGCTCAGACGTTCATGCCGGCGATGATCGTCATCGGCATCGCGTTCGCGTTCTTGTGGATGCCACTGGGACTCATTGCATTACGCGGCCTTCCGCCGCGCGAGCTTGGATACGGCGCAGCCTTGTTCAATCTGAGCGGGCAGATCGGCGGTACCGTGAGCATTGCAGCGGTGACCGCGCTCGGCGACCGCAGGAACGCGTTCTGGGACAGCGCCCTGGCATCGGGAGTCACGTGGCGAAACCTTGCGGTACAGCAGTTGTCGCAGCACTTCGACTTGCACGCGCTCCTCGTTCGTATAGCGGGCAGCGTCATCGCACAGGCCGGCGTGCTCGCGTATCGCGATCTGGTGCTTATGCTCGTCGTTCCACCGCTGCTCGCTATACCAATTATCTTGCTGACGCGGCGCACGACGGTCTCGCCCGTTACATAACGCGGTAGAGAAAGGGGGTTCCTAAGATCTGCAGCCAAGGGCCGGGAGTGGGCGTAAGTAACCCCGGACTCACCGATGAGGAGGCGGCGGACCGCCTCGCGCGCGAGGGCTACAACGAACTGCCCTCCGCTGCGCGGCGCGGTCTCCTCGCGGTCGCCGCCGGCGTAGTCTCCGAGCCGATGTTTCTCCTCCTGCTCGGCTGCGGCGTGGTCTATCTGCTGCTCGGCGACAGAGGCGAAGCGCTGATGCTGCTCGGTTTCGTCTTCGTCGTCGTCGGTATCACCATAGCGCAGGAAGGCAAGACGGGGCGTGCGCTCGAGGCGTTGCGCGATCTCTCCGCGCCCCGCGCGACCGTCTTCCGCAGCGGCGCGCAGTGTCGCATCGCAGCTCGCGAGGTCGTCACGGGAGACGTGCTCGCTCTCGCGGAGGGCGATCGCGTGACCGCCGATGCAACGTGGCTCTCCGGCAGGAACGTGAGCGTCGACGAATCGCTGCTCACCGGCGAATCGATGCCCGTGCGCAAAGACGGCGAGATGCCGCTGCTTTACTCGGGGACGCTCGTCGTTCAAGGCACGTGTACTGCGCGGGTGGTGGCGACCGGGACGCGCACCGAGATAGGCCGCATCGGCCGGAGCCTTGCAAGCCTCTCGAGCGAACCGACGCGCATCCAACGCGAAACGGCCATGGTCGTTCGCCGCCTCGCGTGGGCAGCGCTCGTCCTCAGCCTTCTGGTCGCGCTTATCTACGGATCGACGCGGCACGAGTGGCTGCAAGGGATCCTCGTCGGCATCACGCTGGCGATGGCGCTTCTTCCCGAGGAGTTGCCGGTCGTGCTGACCGTCTTCCTCGGCCTGGGAGCCTGGCGCATCGCGCAAGAGCGCGTGCTGGCGCGCAAGATCCCGGCGATCGAGATGCTCGGTGCTGCGACGGTTCTGTGCGTCGACAAGACCGGTACGCTGACGCAGAACCGCATGACCGTCGCTCGCCTATGGGCCGGCGACGAGGGACTCGACCTCACCGAACTGCGAGGCGAATTACCAGAGACGTTTCACGCACTGTTGGAGTTCGGAGCGCTGGCGAGCCGTCGGGACCCATTCGATCCGATGGAGAAGGCGATCGCGGTGGCCATCGAGCGGAGGCTCGGGGGCAGCGAGCACATTCACGACGATTGGGAACTCGTCGAAGAGTATCCGCTTGCTGGAAACCTCTTGGCGATGTCGCGGGTATGGCGTTCGCGGGCGCTGCGCGGATACGTCGTGGCGGCCAAGGGCGCGCCCGAGGCGATCGTGGATCTCTGCCATTTGGATAGCGCCGCTGCAGCGACGGCGCTGGAGCGCGCGACGCAGATGGCCGGGCAGGGCCTACGCGTGTTGGGCGTCGCGCAGGCGCGCTTCGACGAAGCCGAACTCCCGCCGATACAGCACGATTTCGCGTTCGAGTTCTTGGGCCTGGTTGGGCTGGAGGATCCGCTGCGTGACGGGGTGCGCGGCGCGATTGCCGAGAGTTTGGCCGCCGGCGTGCGCGTCGTGATGATCACCGGCGACTATCCCGGCACGGCACGTGCGATCGCGCGTCAAGCGGGCCTGCGTCATTGCGAGGCGCTGGTGACGGGAAGCGAGCTCGCCTCGATGGGCGAGGCCGAGTTACGGCGCAGCGTAAGCGGCGTCGATATCTTCTGCCGCATGGTCCCCGAACAGAAGCTCCGGTTGGTAGAGGCCCTTAAGGAGAACGGCGAGATCGTGGCGATGACGGGCGACGGCGTGAACGACGCGCCGGCCCTGAAGGCCGCGCATATCGGCATTGCCATGGGCGGGCGCGGCACGGACGTGGCACGCGAGACCGCGTCGCTCGTGCTGATGGACGACGACTTCTCGTCGATCGTGAAGGCCGTCAGACTGGGTCGCCGGATCTTCGAAAATTTGCGCAAAGCGATTACGTTCGTCATCGCCGTTCACGTGCCGATCGTCGGGATGTCGCTGATCCCCGTTCTGCTCGGTTGGCCGCTGGCGCTCTTGCCGGTACACATTCTTTTCTTGCAACTCATCATCGATCCGGCGTGTTCGGTCGCTTTCGAGGCCGAACCAGAGGAGGCCGACATCATGCGGCGTCCGCCGCGCGCACCCGGCGCATCGCTCTTTGCTCGCCGTAACGTGTGGTTGGGGCTTTTGCAAGGAGTCGTGCTGCTTGCGATCGTTTTTACGATCTACGCAGCGTCGCTCCATCTCGGCGAGAGCGCCAACGCCGCGCGGACGCTGGCGTTCGTTACGATGATCGCTTCGAGTCTCGGGCTGATTCTGAGCGATCGCTCGCTCTCGCGTGGAATCGTCACGCGCCTGCGCGCGCCGAACGCCGCGCTGTGGTGGATCGTCGGCGGGGCGACGGCATTGCTCGCGCTCGTTCTAAACGTAGTGCAGCTGCGCGCCCTCTTCGGGTTCGCCCCGCTGCACCCGCCACAGGTTGCCGTTGCAATCTCCGCCGGCCTCGTTAGCGTCGCCGCGTTCGAGATCATCAAGTACGGCATGTGGCGCCGTTACGCTCGGCGTAGCGCTGATGGTACTCCTCGGCGGCGTAGAACGGGCCCGCGGGAACGATCTCCGTGACGATCGGGCGCTGGAGGCTCGCCTGCGCGCGCTCGAGCGACGATCGCGCGGCCGCCTCTTGTTCGGGCGTGTGGTAGAAGATCACCGAGCGATATTGCGATCCGACGTCCGGCCCCTGCCGGTCGCGCGTCGTTGGATCGTGGATCTTCCAGAACGCATCGAGGAGCTCGTCGTAGCGTATGCGGTGCGGATCGAAGGTCACGTTGACGGCCTCGGCGTGCCCCGTCTTGCCGCTGCATACCAGAGCGTAGCTCGGATCCGGGACCGTTCCTCCCGTATAGCCGCTGGTTGCCTCCACGACGCCGGAGAGTTGCCGGAAGGCCGCTTCGACGCCCCAGAAGCATCCGGCGGCAAAAGTTGCGGTTTCCATGGTATCCACTATAACGCACCAGAGCCGCTTTTGGTTTGGCGCCGGGTGACGCGCCAGTGCTGCAGGCCCATCGGCAGGGCCGCCGGTGTGATCGGCGTCAGCTCGTAGCCGGTTAGGTTCGCTGGGACTACGGCGCCGAGGCGGTTGGAGTAGAGGAAGATCGCCATCACGTCGCGTGCTGCGGCCATCTGGTAACGATCCAGGGCGGCGCGCGCCGCTTGCGTCGTCGCGGCGGTTCGCGCCTGCTCGAGCGCGCGATCGATCTGCGGGTTGCTGTAGAAGCCGACATTGTAGCCGCCGTTCTCGCGCGTTGCCTTCGAATCGTAGTCGGCGTAGTCGTCCGGCCACGGCTGGAGGATGCGTCCTCGCAGCGCCATCTGAAAACGGCTGTTCTGGAGGTCGTTGAAGAACGTCTGCAGTTCTTCGTTTTCGAGGATGCAATCGATGCCGACGGCGCGCAGGTTCGCCTGGATGAGTTCTGCGATGTCGCTCGCGACGGCGTCGGTCGCCCCGCCCGTCTTGAGCGTGAAACGCAGCGTGCGGTTACCTTTCATGCGGTAGACGCCGTGCATCCTCCAGCCCGCGGCGTGGAGCAGCGCGCGCGCCTTAGCGGGATCGTAACCGTAGACCGGAACGTGTTTGTCGTAGTACGGCGAAAAGTTCGGGAGCGGTCCATTGAGGATGTTGGCTTGGCCTGCCATGATGCCGTCGACGATGAATCTCCGGTCGATCGCGTACATCATCGCTTGCCGTACGGCGCGATCGTGCATGAAAGAGATCGACGGATCCTTATAGTTCGGCAGCAGCATGAACGTGACGTTCCACGGCCACGTGATGAATTTATGATTGCCGCGCAAGCGGTCATGAACCAGCCACAGGTTCGGTGGGATATCCGTGACGTCGACCTCCCCGGCATCCACGGCCGCATAGAGCGAGTCTTGCTCCGGATAGACGCGGAACGCAATCCGTGCGAGGTGCGGTTTGGGGCCCCAATAGAGCGGGTTCGGCGCGATGATGACGTAGGAGTCGGGGACGCTGCGGTCGATGCGCCACGGGCCGCTGATCACCGGGTGTTGGGCGAAAGCGGCGTCGCCATTGACGAACTTGGCCTCCTGCGGCGAAGCGGCCGGATATTTGCCGAGGATGTGCTTCGGCAGAGGATAGGCCTCGCTCAAGGCGTTGACGAGAAACGGCGGCGACGGATGGCTCAGGCGGAGCTCGACGGTATAGGGGCCGAGCGCGCGCACGGAGCGCATGAGGGAGAAGTCGGCGGAGTAGGCGGCGATCAGGCCGGGATTGGAGGCGAGTTTGAGCGAGAAGACGACGTCGCTTGCCGTTATCGGCACGCCGTCGGACCAGCGGGCGCCGTGCCGGAGGTGCAGAACGTAGCGCGTCCCGTGGTCGGTGATCGCGTACGCATACGCGAGGCTCGTCGAGAGGCGCGGCAAGAGATTCGGACCGACGTCGATCAGCGGCGTATAGATCAGATCCTCCATCATGCGCGACGCCGAACTGACGGAGGTGTACGGATTGTAGCCCGCCGGTCCGGCGATCCACGCCACCACCAGCATATTCGGGTTGCGCGTCTCCGCGTTGCGCGCGCCGCACCCCGCGAACCCCAGCAGGACCGCACCCAGCAGAGCGAAGGCTCTGAGGTGAAAATGGCGCATCCGCGCTGCGCGCTGCGCGCCCCCCGCCGGCAAAGCCGCCGGGGCCCCCGGCCTTCGGCCCTCCCGCATTTTCATCCGCTTCTCACGGATCCGCCAGGGCCCGCTCTTGGCGCTCTCGCAGCCAGTCGCCGATGAAGTTGAACGAGCAGACGGTCGTGAGGATGGCGAGGCCCGGCGGGAGAATGAGCCAGTACGCACCAGCGAAGATATCGCTCTGTGCGCCGCTGAGCAGGTTCCCCCACGATGGCATCGGAGCGCGAACGCCGATACCGAGGTAGGAGAGCGCCGTCTCTGCGAGCATGGCGCTGGCGACCATGAACGTCGTCGTCGTAATGATCGTGCCGGCGGCGTTGGGAACCAGGTGGCGGAAGATGATGCGCCCGTCGCCGGCGCCGAGCGAGCGCGCCGCCTCGACGTACAGGCGCTCCTTGAGCGTCAGCACCTCACCGCGTACCAGGCGCGCGGGGCCCAGCCACGACGTCGCGCCGATGACGATCATGAGCGTCACGAGGTTGCCGTGAAACATCGCGGCGAGGAAGAGCAGCAAGAAGAGCGTTGGAACGCTGAGGAAGACGTCGACCACGCGCATCAGCAGCGTATCGAGCCAACCGCCGTAGTAGCCGGCGGTCGCGCCGTAGACCGTCCCGATCACCATCGCCACCAGCGCCGCGACGGCGCCGACGGAGAGCGTGATGCGCCCGCCGACCAGCAGTCGCGCGAGTTCGTCGCGCCCCAGCGCATCGGTGCCGAGCCAGTGAGCCGCGCTCGGGGCCGCATAGGCATCGGCGACGTTCGTCGCCGCCGCGCTGATATGAAAGAGCGCCGGCCCGGCCGCACAGGCGAGGACGGCCAGCGCGACCCAGGCCATGCACGTCGCGGCGATCCACGGCAACCGCATGCGCCGCCGCACGAGCATCACGTCATCGTTGTCATCCGGAGCCCGCCGGTTGTCATCCCGAGCCTGTCGAAGGGCGTCAATCATAGCGGACACGCGGATCGACGACGGCATACATAACGTCGGCGAACAAGTTGCCGAGAACGACGAGCGCTCCGGTAAGAACCGTCATTCCAAGGAGCGTCGGGTAATCGCGATCGATTGCCGATTGCCAGAAGAGCTGCCCCATGCCGGGATATGCGAAGATCTGTTCGGTGATGATCGCACCGCCGAAGAGCGCCGGAACCGTGGCGCCCAGCAGCGTGATGAACGGAATGAGGGCGTTGCGCAGCGTGTGGCGGAAGAGCACGCGCCGCGTCGACAAGCCTTTGGCGACCGCGGTGCGCGTGTAGTCTTCGCGCAGCTGCTCGATCATGCTGCCGCGAATGTAGCGGCTCCAGCCGGCGACCGAGACGATCGCGAGCGTCGCCGCCGGCATCACGAGGTGCGCGATGCGCGTCGGCCAGTCGAAGGCGGTCGTGTCGATGGTCTGCAGGCCGCCGACGGGAAACCAGCGCAGCGTCACGGCGAAGATCGCGATGAGGATCGTGCCGAACCAAAACGTCGGCATCGACCACGATAGGAATACGAAGACGCTCGCAACGCGGTCGAAGGCCGTGTTGCGCCGGTAGGCTTGGTAGACGCCAAGCGGCACGGCCAGCAGCACCGATGCAAGCAGGGCGCTGCCCATCAAGAGCAGCGTCTGCGGAAGGCGCTGCGCGACGAGCAGCGCCACCGGGGACTGCTGCACGTACGAGAAGCCTAAATTACCGTGCAGCAAGGCACCGAGCCACCGTGCGTACTGGACGTACAGTGGCCGGTCCAGCCCGAGCGCGTGCGTGACCGCAGCGATCTGGGCGGGCGTCGCCCGCTGGCCTGCCAGCGCGAGAGCAGGCCCGCCGGGGGCGATGTGTATCAGAAGGAACGTGAGCATCGTGACGCCGAGGAGCGTCGGGATACTCCACAAGAGGCGCCGGGCGATGAAGGTGCTCACCGAAAACCGCTACCAGCGATAGTTCGCGAGCGCGTCCCACTGGTACGGCTGCGTTCCGTCCCAGTCGAAGAAACATTCGCCGATCGCGCCGAGTTCTTTGCTTACCTGCAGGCTCGCGGTAATCTCATCCGCCGGAGGGTTTCCGTTGCGACCTTCGGCGGTCGTCTGCCCGCCGATGCTGATCGGTATCTTGCGCCCGGCATCCCGGAGTAGCGTGTCGTACGATCCGCGCAGCAGGATCTTCACCTCGGCCGGCGTCGTCGGTTTGCGGCGCATCATGCGCCAGTACGACATCGGCTGGAGCACGCTGCTGTAGCGTGCGATGGTGCGGTAGGGGTACTTCGCGCTGCGGAGATGTTCGAGATAGGGATCCTCGACGGTGGCGACCAGCAGGTACTTGCGTCCAAGTGCCTCGCGCAGGCGCTTCATGTAGGTGCCCAGCGCCGGCAGGCCGTGCGGGTCGTCGCCGAGGAACTCGTCGCCGCGTTCGAGGTCGACCGCCAAGCCGGCGAGCGGCGTCCCGTTTGGAGTACGGTAGTAGGCCGTCCGCACGCTGGCTGCGAGATCCTCGAAGGTGATCGCTCGCGGAACGGTCCAACCGATCGTGCCGATGCCGTGCGCGGCGAGCCCGTCGATGATGGCGTCGATGGTCGGTTTGGCTTGCGGGGTGACCTGCCAGTACGCACCGTACGCGGTGCGCAGTTCGACGTAATGCAATCCGGCGCGGACGGCCTGGGCGACGATCGCCTGCGGGTCCATCTTGCCGACGTAGTTGTCGTCGAGGGGGCTGGTGGAGAAGAATAGCCACATGCCTTTACCGCCGGCGTTCGCGATCTTGGTGGCGGGCGGCGCTGCGGGCGTGGTGACCACCGGGAGGGCGACGGGCCGGCGGCCGGAGCGGTAGACGAGGTAGCGGTAGTGCCGGCCGGGGAGCACGCTCGTATCGCGGTAGGTCGAGCTCGGGCCGTGCAGGACGGCGATCGTCTTGCGGACGTTTCGGCCGTCGACGCGCACGACGCGCACCGGACGGTGCGCTCGTGGGAACCAGCCGATCTGCACCATATCGGGTCCGAGCGCCGCAGCGACCACGCGCGGGCCGCTCCAGTAGCGGGTGTTCGTCGTTATGCGAACGCTGGGGAGCTTCGGCTGCGTCGCTTGTACGAGCAGCGAAAGCGGCCCGTTGCGCCTGGTGCGCAGGATGGCGGCGGGCTGCCCGTAACGGATGCGCGTCTGCCATTGCACGAACGATGCATGCGGCGATATCCAGTCGAGATTGCTGTTGGCGAGAATCTCCGTCGGCTTGCCGCCGGCGTCGAAGAATTTGCTGACGACCAGCCACCGGGCGTTCCCGTCGGCGTCGAAGCCGAGCGGGCGCGCGTCGACGGCCATGCGCACGGCTGGGTTGCCGGAGTAGACCGGAACGTTAGGTGTCGGCGTTGGCAGCGGCGCGAGTAGGGCAAAGAGCAGAGGCAGGATGTTCGGCATTGCGATGGCTCTCTTCGCGAAAGAATGGGGCGATGCTTGCGCACCGCCCCATGGCGTAGATCAGAGAAACGCGATCTTCATCACATTTTCTGTTCGATGAAGAACTCCAACTCCATCGGGTTCTGGCTGAAGGTCTGCTGGTAGATGTAGCCCCTCTGGCCGGCAACGCCCGACTGCGGGCCGTTGAACGGGTAACAGCCGGTTCCGCCACTGTAGCAGGGCTGCGGCGGGCTGTTGTTGTTGAAGAGGTTGGTGACGCGGATACCGAGGTCGGTCTTCTCTGAGGGGCCTAGATGCTCGAGCAGCGTCGCGTTCATCTGCCAATAGGCGCTCGAGATCTTTTCCGGTTGCGAGATATATGGCAGAACGTTGTTTCCGTTCAGCTTCGTGCTGGTCACGCCGACGTTGTAGAACGCTCCCTCTTGGTAGTAGATGAACGGTAAGAGCCTGAAGCGTCCGCTGTGCATATCGGCGGTCAGCGAGGCGCTGAAGATCGGGTCGCCGGTATTGCGGAGCAGGATCCCTTCGTTCACGATGTTCGAGGGTTCCGGGAAGTTGACGAACGCCGCCTGCCCACCCGAAGTGGTCCAGTAGTTGTCGAGCGTCGCCGAGAGCCAGTAGGAGATTCCGACCGGCCGGTGGTCGACGTGATCGAGCGCAAACTCGAAACCGACGGCATGGTTCTGGCCCTTTTCCCCGGGGACTGCGGGTCCGTAGTGCGCGGTGCCGTTCGGGTTCGTGCCGATGATGGGCTGGTAGAACTCGTAGTAATTATTGGTCGATTCGTACCATGGGCCGACGCGCATCGTTGTACTCGGCGAGAACGCATGTTCCCACATGAGATCGCTGCTGACGTTCTTTTGGGGCTGGATCGATGCGCCCGGCTGGTTGGGGTTGTAGAAGCTCGACCCCGAACGGTAGACGTATCCCGAACCGACGAAGCTCGACGTGTCGCCGTACGAGAAACGCACCACGTTCTTCGGATCGAAGGTGTACGTGCCGGCGAAGGTCGGGTTCAGAACCGAGACGCTCGCGCCGCCACCGGGGAATCCATAGTGCTCGCGCTGCCAGCGTAAGCCGGGTTCGAGGACGAACTTTCCGACGTGGAAGGTTGGGTCGATGTAAGCGTAGGGAATCGTCGTCGGGTAGTTGGATTTCAGGTAGTTGAGCGGCCACGTGCCGTTCGAATTGAACAAGAACGTCAGGTAGTAGCTGAAGATGTTGTTGTCGTGCTCGTTGCCGACGCCGAGCTTCAGCTGCGTGTTGGCATTGATGTCGTTGGTGTAATCGAGCGCGCCGATCCACATATTCGAGCGGCGGTCGCCGTAGAAGATTGCCGTGATGTTGGTGCACCAGGCGCCGCTTGGCGATACGGCAACGGGCTGCCCCACCGCGTAGGGGTAGGTCGGGCAGTCCGGGCTGACGTTGTACGGATCGCCCGGGTTCTCAAGCGACGGAATGTTCGGGTCGCCGAGAGGCTGGTCGAAGATGTACTGGTTGAAATTCTCGGCAAACCGCAGCGAGAAGAATGAGTTCTCGTTGATGTTGTGGTTCCACTGGATCTTCCCAATGCCCGAGTAGTGGTGCCAAATATTGCCCGCGCCCGGCGAGACCGAGCCGAAGTAGAGACCTGAGGGGCACGATTGCCCGTTAGGGGCGGTGCCGCCGCCGAAGCCGGTGGGGCTCGAGGTGCTCGGCACGTTGCCGCTACACGGTGCGAACGATAGCGGCGGGGGCTGGCCGGCTCCGCGTGCGAGCAGATAGTCGAAGTTGAACTCGCCCAGTCCGTTTTGGATTAGGAACTGGAAGTCGTTCTTCGGGTCCGGGCGGTAGTGGAAGTTGCCGATGAAGTCGCGCGTCTTTACGGTTCCGGGTCCGTTATATCCGCCGAAGAGCACGTTCAGGAACGTCGGCTGCCCGTACATGTACTGGTTGCGCGAGTTCACGATGTCGCCGCTGAGATAGTAGCTGAACTTCCGGTTCGGCGTCATGCCGCCGTACTCGAGCGTCGTGTAGTTGTTCTGGTCGGGTGAGGTGACGCCAAAGCTGACGTCGCCGAAGGAAGGGTAGGTCCCCGTCTTGACGACGGAGTTGATGACACCGGTTCCGTTGGCGGCGTTCTCAGCCGTCAAACCGCCGGTGTAGACTTCAACGTTGCTGATGCCGACGCTCGACAGGTTGGTGGTGAAGAAACCCGTGATCCGATCCTGAATCGGAATGCCGTCGAACTCGTATCCGAGGTCGGTGACCTGGCCGCCGCGGATGCGCGGCTGCGAGGGATAACCGTTGGCGGTGACGCCGGGCAGTGCCTGCATGTACTGGTAGAGCGTCTTGTGCAGGTTGTCGCCGCCCGAGATCGCGGTCAGCTGCTGACCGGAGACGGTGTAGACGTCGGTCGTGACGTTGGACTTCACGAGGTTGGACGATCCCGACGCGCGGACGCTCGCGATGGTCTTGAGCGTTCGGCTGAGCGTCTCGTTGATCGTGACGGGGAGGTCTTGTTGGGCCGTGATGCCCGGGGAGCTCACCGGCTCGTATCCATTGGCCTGGAACGAGACGGTGTAGGTGTCGGGGATCAGGCTCTGCAGCGAGTAGAACCCCTTGGCGTCCGTGGTCGTTGAATAGTTTCCGCTGGGTGACGACGCGGTCACCTTGACGTCGGCGATCGGTGCGTGCGTCGACGCGTCCGTCACCGTTCCGAGAATCGTGCCGGTCGTGCCGGCGAACGCGGGTTGCGGCACCATCAAGCCGGTGCCGGCAAACGCCAGCGCCAACATTGCGGCGACGATACGCCACAGGCCTAGCTTAGTTTTCATAGTTCATGCATCTCCGTCATGTCGGAAAAGCAGCGCCGGTGTTCCTTCATAGCATCCCGGTAGCGACCCCTTCGACAAAAGAAAAGCGACCGACGTGATCCCACGCGCGTTCGCCACGTCTTCTTAACTACTCGATGGGGGAGATTTCACCTGCGATATTTCCGGCAACCTTGCGGAAAGCCGGACCGCCCCTAAACCATGGCCTTGGCCAGCCCCCGGGGGGCGTCGCTCTCGACGAACCGGGCCCGTCCGGCGTGGAGCGCGATCATTTGGCTCGCGACCAGCCACGCCAGGGTGTTGAAGGCCTCGCCCACGACGGGGCCGAGCAACGGGATATCCCCGATGTGACCGCCGATGACGTAACGCAGGCTCTCGGCTTGGACCGCCTCGAGCAGCGGGCGGTTGACGACGTTGCGGGCGACCTCGTCCACGATACCGATGATGGCGCAGGTCGCGTCGAGCATTGCAGCGCTTCCGTGCCGGAACTCGCCGGCCGAGAAGCCCTCCGCGTGGATGTAGCTCGCCTCTTTCAGTTTCAGGGCGAACTCGTGGGCCACCGGCAGGCCGTAGCCTGTGGCGACGATGACGACGCTGCGCCGGCGGGCGATCCGCGCCGCTGCCTCCCGCACCCGCTCGACCTCGAGGCCGTCAAGCCAAGCACGCACGTCCTCGGCCGTCTCGACGAGCATCTGCGCGTTGCGGGTGTGTGAGCCCGACATCAGCCCCGCCGTCCATAAGAGGATCGCGGCGGTCGCCGTGACGCTCTTGCTCGCGGGCACCGCGACCTCCGGGCCGGAGCCGACGTCGATGCAGATGTTCGCCCGATCCGCCAAGGGCGAGTCGCTGGTGTTGGTGAGGGCAATCAGGTCCGCCGGTTGCAGGACGTCGAGGGCGTGGAGCAGGTCGGCGGAGCGCCCGCTTTGCGAACAGGCGATGACGGCGGCATCGCGGTAGGCCGCGTTGTCGAGGGTGGCTTCGGTAGCGGCGAGCGCGTGCGCGCGGATGCCGCGCCGGCGCAGCGCCAGCGCACCCAACTGCGCGACGAAGAGCGAACTGCCGCTGCCCAGCAGGACGACGTCGCGGTCGCGGATCGCGTGCGCTAGCCTCTCCGCCTTGTCCGAGCGGGCGATCTCGCGCCAAACGTCCGGCTGCTCGCGGATCTCGCGTTCGAAATGAGCTCCAAGCATTACTGCATGGCGAGATACGAGAGGATGGCGCCGCGGGCCTTCGCCAGCGCCGCGTAGCCCTTGGGCCGGCTGCCACCCATCCAGTCGTTGACGAGGAAGGAGAAGGTGACCGGACCGTGGCTGCGCGTCTTCACGAAGCCCGAAACCGTTCGCACGTGGCTGATGCTGCCCGTCTTCGCCCAAACGTTGAACTCGGCCGGGGTGTGGAGGTAGGCGTACTCGAGGGTTCCGCGGACGCCGGCGACCGGCAGGGCGTCGAGGACGACGTTGCGGTTGGGAGATCTCCAATCGTACTGGAGGATGCGCACTAGATCGTAAGGCGTAATACGGTCGTACGACGAGAGACCCGAGCCGTCGGCGATGGTGACCGTATTCGGGTTGACGCCCACCGAGCGCAGGAACGCTTTCTCGAGCACTTCGCCGTGCGCGTCGGTGCCGGGGGTACCTCCTTCGACGACGCCGAGCTCTTTGAGGAAGAGCTCCCCCATCAAATTGTCGCTGGGGTACCAAAAATCGGCCATGAGTTTCGGCATCGCTTCGGAATGGTGGACCCAGAGCGTGGTGGCGGCAGGCGGGGTTACGCCGTCCTGCACGCCGCCCTGCACGGTGATGCCGCGGGCGTTTAGGGCGCGCAGGAAGACGTCGCCGGCGTAACGCTCGGGGTTGGGCACGGCGGGGAGGATGTCGCCCGACTCTTTGGCGCCTAGGGGATAGGTGCCGGTCAACTCGATCGTGTGCGGGTGGTTCCACGGGCGCACGATGTTCGAGGTGTCCTTAGAACCGGCGGGCCCGGTCGTCAGTAGGTTCTCGATTCTATAGGCGCTGCTCTCCGGATCGATGCGCAGCTGCACCGGCGCGCCAACCGCCGGCCCCGGCGTCATATAGATGTTGACGGTGCCCTCATCGAGCTCGAGCGCGGTTACCACCGGTGCGTAGTAGTACGGCAGATCGTCCCAGGACCAGCCGAATCCGTACCGCTGGTTGTCGAAGTACGACGCGTCGGTGATCAGCGCGCCGCTCACCGCCTTCACGCCGCGGGCGGC
Organism: bacterium; assembly: GCA_021790935.1. Taxonomy (GTDB): domain Bacteria; phylum Vulcanimicrobiota; class Vulcanimicrobiia; order Vulcanimicrobiales; family Vulcanimicrobiaceae; genus JAJYFL01. The sequence goes on along the minus strand of JAJYFL010000005.1, from coordinate 24,412 downwards.
CAGGGCCGCCGCCGCGTCGTCGAGGTCTTTGGCCGTCAGGTGCGCGTCGCCGCCGCCGTGCAGGTAGAGGTCGCCGTTCAACGTGCCACCCGTTATCGGGCCGCCGGCCAGGACGGTGGTGTCGAACGTGAACCCTGTACCGAGGTGCTCCAGCGACGCGGAACCGACGATTAATTTGAAGTTCGAGGCCGGCATGAACTCGTCGCGCGCGTTGCGTGCGTAGAGTTGCGTGCCGCGCACCGTGTCGATCGCCAAGAGGCCGACGTGCGCTCCTCGAAACGCCGGCGCCTTCATGAGCGCGTCGATGCGATGGTGCAGCCGCGCGATCTCCGCCCCGGTCCACGGTTTGCCGCCGGGATGCGGCCGCACGAGCGTGGCTGCGGAGGAGGTATTCGCCGCGCGCACGGGCAGGGCCGTTGCGAGCGCCGCGCTGCAGGCGATGACGAGGGCAAGTATCCCGGCCAGGAGTTTAGGCATCGCAATCATTCCTTAAGACGTCGTCGATCGTTTCGCGCTTCGCGATCGGCCGGTGCCGGCCCGACTGCACCGCCACGACGGCGGGGCGCACGAAGCGGTTGTAGTTGCTCGACATGCTGTATGTGTAGGCCCCGGTAGTACAAATGGCGATCAGATCGTCCGGCTGAACGTCGGTGGGTAGGGGTGCGACCACGATCTCGTCGTTTTCGCACGAGCGCCCGCAGAGTACGGTCTGCTGCGTCGCAGGCGATTCGCGTGAGGCGAGGATCGGGTGGTGGTAGGCTCCGTAGAGCGCGGGGCGCGGGTTGTCGGCGATGCTGCCGTCAACCACCACGAACGGCCGCCCGAACTGCCTCTTCACCGCCACCACGCGATAGACCGAGGTGCCGGCATGGGCGATAAGGGCTCGCCCCGGCTCGATGCCCAAGCGCGGGACGCGAACCCCCGTCGCCCAGGCCTCCTCGGCGACGGCGCTCGCGATTCCGGCGATCGTCGCTTTGAGGTTCAGCCCTGCGCCATCGCCCGGATCCATCTGTACGCCGAAGCCGCCCCCCACGATCAGCCGTTCGCTGACGAACCCGAGCCGGTCCAAGCCGGCGGCGACCCTGACCAGCGCCCGGGCGTTCTCTACGAACGCCGCACCCTCGTAGATCTGCGAGCCGATATGCGAGTGCAAGCCGGCGAACTGTAGGTTGGGCGCGCTCCGGAGGATTCGGGCCGGCTCGTCCAGACCGTCGGGTGAGATCCCAAACTTCGTTTTGTCGCCGCCCGTGCGCACGAACGCATGGGTGTGCGCCTCGATGCCCGTGTTGATGCGAAGCACTACGGGGAGCGGCCGCGCGCCGGCGGCCGCATCGGCAAGGCGGCGCAGTTCGTCGGCATTGTCGACGATCGTCGTTCCGACTCGCCCGGCGACCGCGGCGGCGAGCTCTTCGCCGGTCTTGCCGCATCCGTGCAGCGCGATGCGCTCGGCCGGGAATCCCGCGCGCTCGGCGGTGACCAGCTCCCCGATCGAACAGACGTCGACGCTCAAGGGCGTAGCCACGAGATGCCGCGCGAGCGCGACCAGCAACAGCGCCTTCCCCGCATAGGCGATCTCCACGCCGTGCGGTTCGCATGCGGCGCGGAACTCCGCGATGGCCGCGTCGAGCACGTCGAAGTCGATAGCGAGCAGCGGCGTACCGTACGTCTCTGCCAATTCTCCGGCAGAGACGCCCCCAACCGTCAGCTCGCCGTCGCGGCGGCGCTGGCCCGGCGCCAATCCTTCGTGCCAGTGCAGCAGCGGATCGTCCTTTACATTCATGGATCGAGTAAGGTTTACGGAGGCGCGTGCCAAATTACTCTTTTTCATGGAACTTGAAGCACGGAATCGCATCGACTCATACCCGCATCGCCGCCTTTCGGAATGGACGGCGGATCTTCCCGACGGCCGCATCGAGCACATCTACACGCATTGGTCTGCGCACGATTACCATTCGGTCTTTCCGGCGTATCATTTTTGCGTCGCGCTCGACGAGAGCGGCGATATCGTCGTCGTTAATACGCACGACGTTCGCGAGAATATGCGCGACGTCTACGAGGATCCCGATGCGCCCTACGCGGCGCACACGCGCGGCCGCAACTCGCATGCGCTCGGGATCTCGATCATGGGCATGCAGGAGGCAAAGCCCGAGGATTTCGGCGCGTATCCGCTCACGGAGCCGCTGATCGACGCCCTCTGCCTGGTCGGCGCGCGCCTGGCTGCGCGGTACGGAGTACCGATCGATGCCGACCACGTTATGAGCCATGCCGAAGCCGCCGTACGCGACGGTTATTTCGGGAATGTGGAAAACGGGCGTTGGGATATCGCGCGGCTGAAGGCGGATCCCCGCCCGCTCGTGCCGCAGGATGCCGCCGACGTCGGCGAAGAGTTACGCCGCCGGATGCGCGGGCATCTCGAACTGCCGTAAGAAACGTTCGATCGCCGGCTGCGGCAGGCGCGCATCGCGCAGGCGCCGTTCCACCATGCCCGGCTCGGCGGGAGGTGCCACGCATAGGAACGGCGCGGCTGCGGCGAGACTACGGATGCGGACGCTCTCCGCTGCGGCCGGTACGAGCGCGGTTTGGTAGGGCGCGAGCTGCGCCGAGCCGCCCTCGCAGGCGAGTTCGAGCCCCGATGCCAGTGCCATGACGATCAGCGGGCGAGCGTGCGTGCCCATGGCGGCTGCCGTTTGCGTTGCGACGGCCAGCTCGACGAAGAAGTGCGGGTCGGCGATCAGCGCCGTGCGCGCGAAGCCTTCATAAGTGTAGGCCAGCTCGTCGAGCGCTCCGGCGGTGCCGCGCCCGTAATCGAGAACGTCGGCTGCTTTGTCGACGTGCAGTTGCCGCGGCGTACCGTCCGGGCCGACGCGGTTCCAGTCGAAGATGCGGTAGGTCAGGTCGCTGGCCTGTTGCGTCTCGAAGACGACGATGCCGGCACCGATCGCGTGCAGCGTACCGGCCGGCAGGTAGAACGCATCGCCGCGCGCGACCGGAACGCGCCGCAGGATCTCGCCGAGCGACCCGTCTTTGACGCGGCGCTCGTATTCCTCGCGGCCCGTCTCTTGCGTCCATCCCAGCACCAACTCTGCACCGGGATCGGCAGCGAGGACGTACCAGCACTCCGTCTTGCCGTTGGGCTGATGCTCGACGCGCTGCGCGTAGGCATCGCCGGGGTGCACTTGCACCGAGAGCGCCATGCGCGCGTCGATGATCTTCGTGAGGATCGGAAAGATGCGCGCAGCATCGAGGCCGCCGAGAAAGTTCGCGCCGAGCTCTGCCCGCAATTGGGCGACCGTCCGCCCGGCGAGCGGTCCGTTGCAGACGGCGTTTTCGTCCCAGCACTCCCAGGACTCGCCGATCTCGGCGCCGGGCTCGCCCGCTTTGCCGTAAATCTCCACGAGCGCATGGCCGCCCCAGATCGCGGGCGTCAGCTTCGGCTGCAAGAGATAGGGATAAAGGGAGGCATCGGGCACAGCCCAGCGGTCTTCGCCGGGCTCGCATTTTCATCCGTTCGGAAGCAGGCGGGCCGGCCGTGGCGAAGCTGGCCGAGTGCACCAGATCTACGTCGGCATCGGCTCGAACCTGGGAGATCGCCAGGGCACTATCCTCGCCGCGCTCCAGCGCCTGCGCGTCCGTGCCCGCATTCTGGCCGTGTCGGCCTTCTACGAGAGCGCCGCGGCCGACGGCGCCGATGGGCCGGCCTTTCTCAACGTAGCGGCCACGCTGCAAACGGAGCTCGACCGCGCGGCCTTCGAACTTTTCGCGCGCGAGGTCGAGATCGCTCTCGGCCGCGCCAACCTGCACAAGTTGGCCGCGCGTCCCATCGATATCGACGTGCTCGCCGTCGACGAAGAGTACGCGCACCCGCAGCTTGCCGAGCGTTTCTATAATCTGCTGCCGCTTGCCGAGATCGCCCCCGGGTTGCGCGAACCCGCAACGCACGCAACCGTCGGCGAGCTGGCGGCATCGCTTGCGCCTAACGGCGTGCGCCGCAAAACGCGCACGCTGCATTTTGCGGCGGACCGTCAAGACGAGACCCCCGACGTACGGCTATCGCTCAGCCGCGTGGGGGTATCGGGCGTTCGCCGCGTCATGCGCTTGAACGTCGACGGGAAGGAGCGCGTCTACAACGGGGAGTTCACGATGGTGGCGGATCTCGCGCCGGATAAAGCCGGCGTGCACATGTCCCGCTTCGGCGAGATACTCGAAGAGGCGGCGCTCGACGTGCTCGCGCGCCCCGACGCTCCCGCGCGCATCGAGCGCGTGGTCGAGGCGATTGCCCGCGAGATCGTCCGGAGCCAGCGGGCGATTCGTGCCGACGTGCGGCTGCGCGCCGACTTCGGGCTCGAGCGGTGGACCCCGGTGAGCGGCAAGCGCGCCGAAGAGACCTACACGCTCGTCGGCATCGCGCATGCGGACGAACGCGGTTCGCGCCGCGTGGTGGGCGTGGAGGCCGAGGGCATGACGGCCTGCCCCTGCGCGCAGCTCATGATGCGCGAACACAGCGTGCGCGAGCTGATCGAGGCCGGCTTTTCGCTGGCCGACGCGCAGCGGGCGCTCGACGCGCTGCCGGTTGCAACGCACAATCAACGCGGCAAAGGGAGCGTGCTGCTCGGCGTCGCCGGTGCGCACGCCGACGCCGTCCGAGCCGAAGATCTGGTGGAGATCGTCGAGAATGCGATGTCGAGCGAGACGTACGATCTGCTCAAGCGTCCGGACGAGTTCTTCATCGTCAACAAGGCGCATCACAATCCGAAGTTCGTGGAAGACGTCGTGCGTGGCATTCTCGCGCGAGCCCTCGACGTCTACGGCGATCTCGGAGACGATACGTTCGTCGCCGCGACGCAAGTGAACTACGAATCGATTCACAAGCACGACGCCTTCGCCGAAGCGTACGGCACGTTCGGCGAGTTTCGCGAAGAGTTGGGCACGGGAGCCTACCTCACGCAGAAGACCGATCTGGTTGCGTGGCTAGGCACGCGCCCCTCATCGGTCGTGTCGTAGCGTGGCGGCCGACTCCAAGGCTGCGATCCGCTTCTTGAGCGACGGGTGCGAAGCGAAGAGAAAATCGAACCATGGCGGCTGTTCGTCTTCGGAGAGATTCTGCTCGCGCAGCCTGCGGAATGCCTGCGCTCCTATATCTGGCGCGTGCGTCGCTGCCAGCGCGAAGCGGTCGGCGGACCATTCGCGGGAGCGCATGAATGCCAGCAGCGCCGGACGCAGCGCGGCCGAGACGAGCGTCATCCAGAAGTAGAGTTGGATCAGCGTTTCGGGTTCGTGCACGCGCGCCCGCCGGCCGGGCGGTAAGAGCAGCTCGCTGCCGAAGAGGATGACGGTCGTAAGCGTGCCGCCGAGCCCGATGATTCGCCAGCTGTCTTTGGCGACGTAGTGCCCGAGTTCGTGCGCTACCACGAAGGCGATCTCGTCGTCCGGAAAATGTTCGAGCAGCGTATCGCCTATGACGATGCGGTGCGTGTTGCCGATGCCGGTGACGAACGCGTTGGCCTTGGTCGTCCGGCGGCTCATATCCATGCGCAGGATCCGCGCGTCCTCGACGCCGTAGGGTTTGGCAAGCTCGCGCAGGCGTCGCTCCAGGGGGCCGCGCAGCGGTTCGAAGCGGTTGAAGAGCGGCATGACGTAGACCGGTACGACCAGGTTCACGAGCGCGAACAGGCCGAATCCGCAGAGGCTGGCGACGAAGGGCCAGAGGCGCGGCAGACGGCGCGCGAGTTCGGCGAAACCCGTAACGATCAGCGCGGCGAAGAACGTCCCTAGCGCGGTCTCCTTGGCGCGGTCGATCAGCCAGCCGTGCAGCGGCTGATGCGTGAGGCCGTACTGGCGCTCCAAGGCGTAGTCTTCGAAGAAATCCACCGGCAGCTCGACGGCGGTGGTGACGGCCATCGTCGTCGCGACGAAAACCGCGGGATGCAGCCACGTATGTTTGGGCGGGCGGGTGAGCTTGGCGATGAACTCGGCACCGCCGCCGAGCGCGAAGGAGGCCGAGATCGGGAAGCCGCGCAGCATGCCGGCTACGGCATAGAGCCGCCGCTGGCGGCCGTAGGCGGCGGCATCTTTGGGTTTGACGGCGGCCGGCGCTCGCAGCTCGCGGGAAGCCTCGAACGCGCGCACGGCGACGTAGCCGAACGAAAGACCGACCCCAAGTCCGACAAGAAGATCGCGCTTGGTCATCGTACCTTCGACCTCAATGAAACTCCTCACCAACGCGCGGGTCTACCGCTACCATCCCGAGCGCCGCAGCTATCAGCGGTACGGGGCGCTCCTGATCGGCGGCTCGCGCATCCTCGGTTTCGAGCCCTCGGCGATCGGCCTCGGCGCCGAGCGCATCGATCTCGGTGGCGCCACGGTGCTTGCGGCCTTCGCCGATTGTCACGTTCACTTGACGGACACCGGATACTTCCTCGGCGAGCGAAATTTATGGGCGGCCGGCTCCTATGCTGCGTTTGCGGCCGCGGTCGAGCGGTTGCCTCGGGACCGCTACGTGCTCGCCGGCCAGTATGACGAAAGTTCGTGGCCGGACGGCGGTACGGCGGATGCAGCCCCGCTCGAGCGGCACTTTCCCGAAGCCTACGCCATGCTCGTGCGCGTTGACGGTCATTCGTGCATCGTCAACCGCAAGACGTTCGCGTGGCTGGATCTCCCTCGTGCGACGCAAGGTATAGAACGCGACGAACGCGGCGCGCCGAACGGCCGCCTCTCGCTCGACGCCAACTGGAGAGCGCAGGCCGCGTTCCTCGCCGCGCTCCCGCTCGCGGTCAAACGGGCTGCCGACCGCCGAGCGACGCAGCTCGCGCTCTCGCGCGGGGCGCTCCACCTGCACGCGCAGTTCGTTGGCTTCAAGCGCGCCGAGTACGCGGCCGAGATCGAGGCGTTGCGCGATCTGCCGAAAGCGAAGTGGTACCCGAAGATATGCGAACCGGACCCAGAGCTCGCAATCGAGCTCGGCCTGCCGTATATCGGAGGCGACGTCTTCCTCGACGGCTCGATCGGCAGCTGCACGGCGGCCGTCTCCGAACCGTTCCTGCTGGCAGCGCCCGGCGGCGGTTCCGGTACCGGCGGGCTCAATTACAGCGACGAGCGCCTCTACGATTATTTCGCACGGGCCGAGGCACTCGGCATATCGGCCGGCGTACACGCGATCGGCGACCGTGCGATCGAGCAGTGCATCGCGACGTGGGAGCGCGTGCTGGGCGGTAGGCGCAGCACGCGCGGCACGCGCCACTTCATCGAGCACTTCGAGATTGCCAAGCCCGGGCACATCGAGTCCTGCGCTCGCATGGGCATCTACCTCTCGATGCAGCCGCAGTTCGACCTCCTGTGGGGCGGGCCGGGGCGGATGTACGAAGCGCGTTTAGGCGAGAGCCGGATGCGCTCGATGAACGCGCTCGGGCGTATCGAACGCGCCGGTGCCGTCCTCTGCGGCGGCGACGACAGCCCCGTCTGCGAACTCTCGCCGCTCACCGGCATGCAAGCCGCCATCGCTCATCACGAGGCGGAGGAACGGCTCACGCCCGAGCAGGCCCTCACGATGTATACCTACAACGCAGCGCGCCTCGCGCACGCCGAGACGCAGACGGGCGTGCTCGCCCCCGGATACGCGGCCGACTTCGTAGTGCTCGATCGCGATCCGCTTGCCGGCGGTGACTTCTCCGCGTGCAGCGTCCTCGAAACCTGGAGCGATGGCGAACGTATCGCCGTCTCGGCGGCTTAGTTAGCAATCCATGGCCCTTGAGGGCCACATGGATGCGGATGAAAATGCGCGAGGGCCGAAGGCCGGGGGCCCCGGCGGCGGCCGACGGGGGGCGCGCAGCGCGCAGCGCGGATGCGCCTTTTTCACTTTATATAAGCGAGATCGTCTCCTTCGGTTTTGGGTGCGCTTCGAGCGCGCGAATCAGCGCTTCGGCGAGTTCGTCGCAGATCGGGTCGTCGATCTCCTCGATGCGGCCTTCGTCGGCGAGCAGGGCCTTCCAGGGATCGATCGGCAAGCGTCCGAGCACCGGCGCGTTCGCCAGTTCCGCCACCTTCTCCGCATACGAGGGGCCGAAGATCTCGTACTTCGTTCCCGTATCGGGCGCGACGAAGTACGACATGTTCTCAACGACGCCGAGCACCGGTTTCTTGAGCTGGCGAACGAGGTTCGCAGCCTTTCGCACGATCATCGTCGCCAGCGCCTGGGGCATCGTTACGAGCACCACCCCGTCGATCGCGAGCGACTGCAGCACGGTCAGCGGCGCATCCGAGGTGCCCGGCGGCAGATCGACGAGCAGATAGTCGAGATCGCTCCAGAGCACCTGTTCGTAGAATTGGCGAATGACGCCGGAGAGGATAGGTCCGCGCCAGATCATCGCGGTGTCTTCTTTGTCGGTGAGCAGGTTCGAGCTGACGATCTCGATCGCGCTACGGGAGACGGCCGGCACCATCAGCGGCTGGGGGTTGCCTTGCGGCGTCGCGGGCGCGTTCGGATCGGCTTCGATCGCAAGCGGGGTGCGCAGGCCGAAGATCTTCGGAATCGACGGCCCGGTGATATCGGCGTCGAGGATGCCGACGCGAAAATGCTTGCGCCGTAAGCCGACCGCGATCAGCGCGGTCACGAGCGATTTGCCGACGCCGCCCTTGCCCGACATGACGGGGATGACGTGTGCGATCGCGGCCCGCCGTTTAAATTCGCCGGGCGCGCGGCGGAGCGGTTCGCGATCGACCTGCGCGATGCTGGGGACGAAACCCGAAAGACGCGCCTGGACCAACGCGGCGACGATCGGCTCCACGCGCAGGCCGTGCGCCTTTGCGCCTTCTTCGATCGTCTCGTATTTGCCGACGCCGCATCCGGCGCAGTGCAGGCCGAAGCGCGTCAAGACGTCGGCCGCGATCGGCAGTTGGGCGACGAGTTCGCGAATATTGGAGTGCGGAGCGATCTCCATCTCGATGTGAGGCATGCCCGGTGTTTCGCCTTCCGCCCAGAAGGGGCCCGTGCGCGGGAAGGGAACCTCGCTGCCTCCGTTATGCAGATTCAACCGATGCGAAGCTACGAGCGCGCGCGAAGCGTCTTGGCGGGCGGCTGCGATTCGCCCGTCCGCTCGGGCTGGGCGGTGGGCGGCGAACCCTTCGTGCAGGTGCGCGGGGATGGCGCGTATGCCTTCGACGACGACGGCGAGCGCTACGTGGATTACGTCATGGCCTACGGGCCGCTGCTCTTCGGGCACAACCATCCGGCGCTCACGCGCGGGCTCGATGCGCTCGCCCGCGACGGCCTGGTCTACGGGTCGACGCACCCCGAGGAGGTGCGCTTGGCGGAGCGCGTTCGCGCGTACCTGCCCTCGATGGAGCGCATGCGCTTCGTCACGACGGGCACCGAAGCGGTGATGAGCGCGATCCGCGTCGCGCGCGCTTACACGCGCCGCAACCTCGTCCTCAAGTTTGCGGGGAACTATCACGGGCACTTCGATCTGGCGCTGCTCGATGCCGGCGCTTCGGCGCACACGGCCGATGCGGCGCGAAGCGGCATTCCCGCGGCCGTAACGCGCGACGTTGCCGTGGCCCGCTACAACGATCTCGCGAGCGTCGACAACCTTCTGCGCGGGCGCGAGGACGATCTGGCGGCGATCGTCGTCGAACCGATCGTCGGTAACATGGGCTACGTTACGCCGGTCGAAGGCTTCCTCGAGGGGCTGCGCGAGCGCACGCGGCGTGCCGGCGCGCTGCTGATCTTCGACGAGGTCATCACCTGGCTGCGGTTTGGGCTGCGGGGCGCGCAGGCGCGCGTCGGGACCGTGCCGGATATGACGGCGATCGGCAAGATCATGGGCGGCGGCTTTCCCATCGCAGCGTTCGGGGGGCGCGAAGACGTGATGGCCGCGCTCGCGCCGGCCGGATCGACGTTCACCGGCGGCACGCATGCGGGCAACCCGTTCGCGGTCGGGATGGCGCACCGCGTTCTCGATCTCCTCGAGGAGCATCCCGAATACTACGCACGGATGGATGCGCTCGGAAAGCGTTTAGCCGACGGCATTCGGAGCGTTTTCGAACGGCAGGCTCTGCCGTATGCCGTCGTGCAGCACGAGTCGATCGTCGATTTCAAGTTCCGGCCGGGAGCGCCGAACCGCAACTACGACGATGCCCTCGCCGCCGACAAGGAGGCCTACGCCGCATACTACCACGCGATGCGCGAGCGCAAGATCTTGTTGCCGCCATCGCAGAACGAAGTGATGTTCGTATCGACGGCGCATACCGAGATCGATGTTGACGAGACCATCAGCGCGATCGACGCCTCGCTCGCAGCGATGGTCTCGTCAACGTCGCTAGCCGCGCACGGGTAGAGGGTAGGCGACCGGGCTGCGGCGGCCTTTGGCATCGACCGCACGCACGCCCAGGATGTAGTCGTCTTTGTTGACCTTTACGGTCGCCTGCGTGACGTCTCCGACGTTCTCCGAATACTGCCACATCGGAGCGGTCGTCGCACGCCAAACAACCTCGTACGAGACCGCGCGTGCGACGGGCTTCCAGCGCAAAGTCGTATCGTACCCCAAGTGCTTCATGACCATCTGCGCGTCGCCCGGCTGCTCCGGCCCGAGCGCCAGCGCCGCCAGCGCCGCGACGTTCATCTTCGTCACGCGTGCGAGATAGTTGAAGTCGATGTACTTCAGCAGATCTCCGTATTGGACGCCGTTTTGCACCCGCACGTTTTGGTGCTGGTGGGCGAACGTCTCGTGCGCTTCCGTAAAGCGCACCGCCGGAAAGCCCTGCGCCTGGAACGATTCCTGGTCGCCGCCGCGCAGGAAGCGATCCGCGCGATAGACGAGCGTGGCCTTCATCGGCGGCACGTACTGCTGGGCCGTCTCTTTGACGAAGCGTGCGAGCTCGCGCGACGGCGAATCGTTCTCCGAACCGATCAGGTTGACGAACGGAATCTTGGCGTTGTAAGGCAACGCTTCGCTGAAGACCCGCACGCGGTAGGGATCGCGCCCTCCATCGGGCTCGAGCGAAGTGCCGACGATGTCGTTGTTGAGATCGGCTGCCACGTGCACGCCCTTGGCGCGCATCTCGCGCGCGAAATGGTTCGAACCCCACAGCCCGAGCTCTTCGCCGTCGAAACACGCGAATACGATCGTACCGTGGAAACGGGTCGCGGCCATGACCTTGGCGGCCTCGAGAACGGCCGACGTGCCCGAACCGTTGTCGTCCGCGCCCGGCGCGTTGCGGATGCCATCGGTGCAGTCGCCGTTGCAATCGTCGTAATGGCTCGACATCACGTAGGTGGCTGCGCCTGCGTCGTCGCCGCGCAGTACGGCGATGACGCTCGATTCCTTTACGGCCCGGGGCGTTCGCGAGATCTTGGGCTGTTCGTACGTATCGAACGAAACGGTCATGCGGCCGTGGCTGCGTTTGGCGTCGGCCTCGAACTGCGATGCGATCCAATCTCGGGCGGCGAAGACGCCGCGCGTCTTGGAGTGCAGGCGGTTGGAGAAGTCGTTGCGCGTTCCGAACCCGACGAGCTTGGTGTCGTACGCGCGTACGCCGCTTGCCGAGACGGCGGCAACCATGGCGGCGATCTTCGGATCGATCGGTGCGCGGGTGATGGGCGGGGCGGCGGCGGCACCGGCGGGTAGGATGGCACCGACAAGCGCCGCGAGCGCCAGGTAGGCGATAGCGATGCGAGGCTTCATCCCCGCCACTTCACGATGCCTGGGAATTGTCCTCAGTGCCGTCTTCCTGGCGTTGAAAATAGCGCCCGAGAACGACCGTCGTTCCCTTGCCGGGCACGCTGTGCACGGCGAAGATATCGGTGCACCGGCGCATGATCGGCAAGCCCCGCCCCCGCTCGCTCAAGGCCTCGGGAAGGAGCATTCCGGCATTGGAAGAGATCTCGAAACCGCTGCCCGAATCGACGATGGTTGCGAAAATTTTGTCGTCTTCGATCTGGCAACGGACCTCGATGACGCTTTCAGCCCCCGAATGTTCGATCGCATTCGCGGTCGCCTCGCCGACGGCGACGATGAAATCGTCGAGTTCCAGGCACTCGACGGAGGAGCGTTCGACGAAGGCGAGGATCTCGTCCCGGACGCTCTTACCGAAGCAGGCGTTGGGGGGGATACGAACCTTGAGCGGCCGCCTCGCGCGGTCACCCAGCTCGTGGTCGGGGCAGTCGTCGCCCCGCATCATCGCACGCCATCCATGTGCCGCTACAGAGTCTACCGCATTAAGGGAGAATTAAAACCCCCGTGAGAGCAGATTCCGCCCCCGCGGTCGTGTACGTTCTGCGCTGCCGCGACGGCTCGCTCTATACGGGCTGGACCGGCGATTTGGCGAGGCGCGTGCGCGCGCACGCCACGGGCCGCGGTGGGAAGTACACGAGGTCACGCTTGCCCGTAACCCTGCTCGCTTGGTGGGACGAGCCCGACGTCTCCGCCGCTCGCAGAGCGGAGGTGCGCTTCAAACGCCTCTCGCGCCGCGGCAAGCTCGCCGCGCTCGCCGCGAGCCAGGCCTTTGGGAGTCCGGTGCGCAAGCCTCCCGGACTGCTCGACACTCCCACATATGAAAGAAGCGCAATGACTATCCATACCGCCCCCACGGGCGACGACCTGGCGGCGTACGCCGAGAAGGCGCGCACCTCTGCGGTCCGCATCGCCACCCCGAAGGGTGATATCGTTTTTACGTTTTTTGCAGACGACGCACCGCGGCATTGCGCGGCCTTCGTGAAGCTCGCCGAGGCGGGATTCTACGACGGCTTGACGTTTCACCGGGTCGAGCCGGGCTTCGTCGTGCAAGGCGGCGACCCGTCGGGTAACGGCACCGGGGGGCCCGGGTACCGGCTCGCGGCCGAGTTCAACGACCGGCCGCATCTGCGCGGCACGGTTGCGATGGCGCGCTCGTCGGACCCGCATTCGGCCGGATCGCAGTTCTACATCTGCCTGGGCGACGCGCGGTTTCTCGATAAGCAGTACACCGTTTTTGGAGGGATGACCGACGGATTCGATGCGCTCGACGCGATCCGCGTCGGCGATACGATGACGCGCGTCTCGGTGGAGCCTGCTAGCGGGGCACGCTGAGGGCTTCTCCGCAACCTGTTAGCGCGGCTTCTTCCCGCGCTCGATCGACTCTTTGCGGCGCCGCTCCATCTCTTGCAACTCAAAAAACATGACATCCACGACTTTGTCGACCTCGGCGACCTGCGTCGGCGGTGGCTCCTCGTGCTTGCGCAGCGGCGGCTTCGGCGCGGCCTTTTTGAGCCCGTCGTCCACGATGGCGTCCTGTGCGTGGGAGGCGCGCAAGAACGCCGCATACGCGCTCGCGGCTTTGGCGCGGACGTCGTCGCTCTGCGGAAGGTTGAAGACCGTCTCGAAGAAGTCCAGCCGTTCGCGCACCTCGCCGGCGCGATCGGGCGGGTAGATCGTCGCGGGATCTCCGAAGGCGACGTGCTGCATCGGTACGTGCTGACCGCTCGCGAGGTGCGTGCGCACGTGGACGATGCCGCCTGGCGCTACGCTCGTGGCCTCCGCCATGGTCGCGCCGTTAAACACCTTGGCGCCGGCGGCGATGAAACAGCCGGCCGCGACCGTCGCGCCGACGACGTAGGCACCCGGCCCGACGATGCAGCGCGCACCGATCCTCAGCGGAAACTGCATGGCTTTGCCGCCGCTGCCCTTGAGGACCGCGTTCTCCATCACGACGCTGCTCGTTCCAAGCAGGATGGGCGCGCCTTCGCTCGAGAGCACCGCGCCATGCAGCACCGCGCAGTCGGCCTCGATCGTGACGTCGCCGCTAACCGTCGCGCTCGGCGCCACGTAGGCCGACGGGTGAATCTTCGGTTTCTTCGTTCCGCTGGAGAGAATCATCTGTGCGTGCTCCGTATCTATGTGTGCCCTACCGTGGCTATTGCAGCGGAACCGGGTGCATGCCTTCGAAAAAACCTCTTCGGGCGGCCAGGCGCTTTGCGGTGCGGGGGCGTAGCGTCATGTCGATGATCGTTACCATCGCCAACCGCTACGGCTGCGGCGCGCTCGAAGTCGGCCGGGACGTCGCGCGCTCTCTGGGTTACGAGTTCGTGGACGAGCAGCTCCCGGTCGTCGTAGCGAAGCGCTTAAGGATCTCGCCGGAGGCGGTCGAATCGGCCGAAGAGACCGGGACCTCGGTCGGAAGCCGCGTGCTGCGCGTGCTCGAGCTCGGTACGCCGGAGGTCGGCGGCGGCGTTGCGGATGCCGTCTCGTTCGATGAGGAATGCCTGCAGGAGGTACGGCAGGCCGTGCGCGAGTTTGCCGCGCGCGGCAGCGTTGTGATCTTCGGCCGCGGTGCGAACGCGATCGTCGGCCGCCGGCCGGAGGCCCTGCGCATCTTCATGCACGCGCCGCGGGATTGGCGAATCGAACGCATTACCACGGGGCTCGGCGTCGATCGCGCCACGGCTGCGGCGGAGATCGACCGCATCGACCGGGCTCGCGAGGCGTACATGCGCGCCTATTACGATATCTCTTGGGGCGATACGTCGCATTACGATATTACGATCGATACCGCGACCTTCGGCTTGGCGGGCGCCGCAGCCCTCGTCGTGCGGGCGGTGGAGCTGCGCGCGTGACGGAAGAACCGCAGCGGCCGCTCATCGAGCGACCGCTGCCCAAACGCGATCTCGGCATCTTCGCGTCGCTGCGCTTTCACGATTTCCGGCTGCTGTGGATCGGTCTCATGATCTCCAACCTCGGGACCTGGATGCAGCTGACCGCCACCGGATACTTCATCGCGAAGCTGGCCGTGACGCCTGCGGTCGCAGCGCTCTTTCTGGGCCTGCAAGGACTCTCGCGCGCGGTTCCGGTGCTCTTGCTCTCGCCCGTCGCGGGCGTCGTTGCGGATACGTGGCCGAGGCGGCGCGTGCTCGCCTTCACCAACACCGCGATGGCGCTCCTCGCGCTCGCGCTCGCCGTGCTCACGACGCTCCATATGATGACGATCCTCGGGCTCATCGTCATCACGGCGCTCAACGCCGCGGCGATGTCCTTCGATTCGCCGACGCGCCAGAGCTGGGTTCCCCTGCTGGTCGGCCGGGATTACGTCGGCAATGCGATCGGCATGAACTCCGTCGCGTTCAACGCGCCGGCGGTCATCGGCCCGGCGATTGCCGGCGTTCTCATCGCGAGCATCGGCATAGCCGGATCGTTTTACATCAACGCCGTCGCCACGATGGCCGTCGTCGTCGCACTGGCGTTCATGCAGCCTTCACCCCCGAGCGCGGCTCGGCGCGAACCGCTCGCGGGTGCCGTGTGGCAAGGATTGCGCTATCTGCTGGGGCACGCGATCCTCCGCCCGGTCATTATCGTCTTCATCGTGACCGCGGTGCTGGTGCGCCCCTACGGTACGCTACTGCCGGCGTTCGCCGTCAACGTCTTTCATGCGAACGCGACCTGGCTCGGCATTGCCATCGCCGCCACCGGCGTAGGCGGATTCGCCGGCGCGCTCCTGACCGCGTACTTCGGTTCGCGCGAGCGCCGCGGGCTGCTATGGCTGCTCTCGGCGCTGGTAATGTCCGCCGGCGTTCTCGCGCTCGGCACCGTGCCGAATCTCGCATGGGCCCTCCCGGTGCTTTTTATCATCGGCACCGCGACGCTCGTATTCTTGGGCACTTCGAATACGCTGATCCTCACGCTCTCGCCCGAGGCGGTGCGCGGCCGTGCGATCTCCGTCTACTCGATGGTTGCGCTCGGCATCGTTCCGGCCGGTGCGCTCGTGCTGGGCGCGCTCGCGTCGCTGGTAGGGCTGCATCGCGGATTCGTGCTGGTCGGAGTCGCGAGCACGCTGGCCGTGCTCTGGGTGTGGTTGGCTCGGCCGATTCTCCGAACGGTATGAAGTAACCCATGGCTGCGGGCGGCCACCCTGAACAGATGAAAATGCAAGTGGGCCGAAGGCCGGGGGCCCCACGCGCTTTGCGTGTGGGGGGCGTGGAGCGCGCAGCGCGGATACGCCATTTTCGTATCAGGTCAAAAAAAAGCGAGTCGCAATGACGGCGACTCGCTGACGTAAACGACGCCGGCTTCAGGCTGCTGGAGCGGCCTTCTTCCGGCGTGCGGTGGATTTACGGCGGGTCGCTTTTCGCGCGGTCTTGCGGGCTCCCACTTTGCGGGTAGCCTTACGAGCCGTCTTCTTGCGCCCTGCGGTTTTCTTACGAGTCGTCTTCTTGCGGCCTGCGGCCTTCTTGCGGGTGGCCTTCTTGCGGGTGGCTTTCTTGCGCGTTCCTGCTTTGCGGGCGGTGCGCTTCTTCGGCGCCGCTTTCTTTGCAGCGCGCTTCGGCGCCGCTTTCTTTGCAGCGCGTTTCGGCGCCGCTTTCTTCGTACGTTTGACTGCCATATTGTACGGAGTCATCCTTTCTCCGGCTAACGAGTAGCCAGGGTTGTTGCCTATGTTATACAGTAATACGGCGATTGTGGCAAGTTTTGAGGATATCGACGGGAGGTGCGACCGATGCGAATAGCGCTGGACGATGTGACGATCGACGTCGAAAGCGCGGGTTACGGCGACGCGATCGTGCTGTTGCACGGCTTCCCAGTGACGCGCGCGGTATGGGATGCGCAAGCTCCGGTGCTGGCTTCGAGCGCTCGCGTCGTGTGCCCGGATCTGCGCGGCATGGGACGCTCTAGCGTTCCCGAGGGACCGTATTTAATGGAGACGCTCGCCGGCGACGTCGCCGGCGTCCTCGACGCGTTGCAGATCGAACGTGCCTCGTTCGTCGGGCACTCGTTGGGTGGATACGTTGCGATGGCCTTCGCAAGGATGTACGCCGAGCGCGTGCGGCGCTTGGTCCTCGTATGCAGCCGGCTGGCCGCCGATTCGCCGGAGACCGCGCGAGTGCGCGAGGATCTCGCCGACCGCATCGAGCGCGAAGGGCGCGCCGACGCGGTGCTCGACGCATATCTGCCGCGTCTGCTCGCCGCGCAGACGCTGGAACGGCGGCCGGAGATCGTGGCGCGCGTCCGCAAGATCGGTCTGGAGAACACACCGCGCGGCATCGCCGGAATGTTGCGCGGAATCGCGCAACGGGCGGCGTCGGACGATATCGCGCAGGAGCTGACGATGCCGGTACTGATTCTTGCAGGGCGCTACGATGCCGTGGTTCCGCCCGGCGAAGCGCGCGCGATGGCATCCATCTTTCCGAATGCGAGCGTGGCCTTTATGGAAGGTAGCGGCCATCTGCCGATGCTCGAGGAGCCCGGCTCGACGGCCGCCGCGATCGCGGGCTTTCTTGCTGCCGGCTAGCGTGCTAGCGAATGACCGGAAGCTTCCTCCCGCGGCGGAAGAGATTTACGGCGAAGAGTATGCCGACGACCACGGCCGCAACGATGGCGGCGACGAGGACGATCTTCAGGACGAAGGCCGCGATGAAGAGCACCACGACGGCCAGCGCGATCAGAAGGGTCAGTCGGACGAACGTGTTGAGCAGCATTGCAAAGGGTTCCCCGGGGAGAGAGAGCGTCTTGCTGGGATGTACCGGCAGGCCGGCGGCAAGTTTCGCCCGGCCGGCGCCCTCCAACAGGTATGACGAGGGAGCGCTGGTAAATACGCTCTTCGTCTGCGCGCGCTTGACCGGGGAGGGCTTGCCATCGTGACCGTTATGCGGATCCTTTCGACCACTCTTTTCGCGGCGTTCCTGGCGGCAACGGTTCGCTGTGGCAGCGCGTGGGCCGATCCAGCGGCCGCGAAGCCGATCCGTCACCTCGTCTACGATTTCACCGTATCGATCCACACGGATCTCACGCTACACGGAGCCGGTTTCAGCTCCGGTACCGGGATTACCGACGACACGTCGGATGCCGACGATCAGGGAACGATCGTGGTCGACGTCATGCAAGTTGCGGCGGACGGCGGGCTGGTCGTCGACGTAAGCGAACTCGCGCGCAACACTCGCTCGGCCAAACCGGCGCTCTGCGCGGTATACGGCGATGGGCGGGCACTCTGCGCGGCAGGCGCCAAGGTCAACGCCGAGGAGATGGCGCTCCTTCGACTGGTCGGACGCGGTTTCGTCGATCCCTCGAAATTCGATTCGCACGGGCATTGGCAAGAGATAGCGAGCGCTCCGGGCTTCAAGGAGACCAGCGATTTCACGGTCACGAAAGACGCCGGCGGCATGCTGAGCGTCGCGCTGCAGCGCGTGGCGGCCGAGACCGGCGTCCGCGGTTTCACGAGCACCACGACCGGGACGATCGGTTACGATCTGCCGATGACGGTGCCTACGGCTCTGAAGCAGACCACCGTCACGCGCACCCAGCAGGGCGTGGGCCGGGAGAACACCGTCACGACGCAGTTGAGCCTGAAGCTTGCCGCCGACTCGATGCAGCCGGCTCGGCCGTAATTGCCTGTGGCCTGCCGGCAAGAGTCTCAGGCAGGCCGCTCGGCGGTCTCGCGGCTTGCGGCCAGGAAGAGCAGCGGCACGCCAACGATAATTTGCAGCGCTAGGGAAAAGATAACGAGTGCCAAGATGCTCTTGTCGTACAGAGCCCCCATCGTCGCGCTGCCCGCGAACCACGCGATGCCGTAGACGCCGTCGAAAGTCCCAAGGGCGCCTGCCCGCCGTTCCGGCGGCGAAAGACGCGCAATGATCGAGGGCAGTAGGGCATCCTGCGCGCCCATTCCAAGTCCCCACAGTAAAACGCCGGTAATCGCGGCCCAAGAGGATCCCAAGAATACCAACGGTGCGAAGAGCGCCGCGAATCCGAAAGTTGCCGCGACGACGCCGATTCCCCATCGATCGTAGGCGCGGCCGCATACCGGAGCACAGACTGCGGCTACGAGCATCGCGCATGCGTAGAGCACCGGTATCACATGATTGGGTAGAACGTGGCTCTTGCTCAAGTGATACGACACGAGCGCAAAGTCGGCGAAGCCCGCTGCCAGGCACGAGCCTGCCGCAACGTAAATCCAAAACGCCCGCTGCTGGCTCACGGGCGCTCTTTCCGGCGGTCTCTCCAGGTCGCGCGGTGTTGGGAATTGCCGCTGCGCTACCGTCAACGCCAGCAGCGAGAGTAGAGCCGGTACGATCAGTATGGCAAAAGCGCGGCCGAATCCGCCGTGCAGGTACAGTACGAGTGCGATCAACAGCGGCCCGATGGTCGCACCCGTCTGATCCATGGCTTGTCGGAAACCGAAGACCCAGCCCCGGCCAAGCTGAGAACCCGCGTAAGAAACCATGGCATCGGCGACCGGCTTCCGAACGCCGCGTCCGATACGCTCGGTGACGATCAATGCGGCCGCGGCCGGCCAGCCGCGAGCGAGCGCGAGCGCAGGAACGCTCAACATGTTGATAACGTAGCCGGTAAACGCCGCGACCCAGTAGCGGCCCGTCCGATCCGCGAGCGTGCCGCTGAAGTAGCGCAGGCCGAATCCGGCGAGCTCCCCGAAGCCGGCGACGACCCCCACAACCAAACCGGTTGCGCCCAGCGATGCCAGAAACGGCCCCGACACGCTACGCGCGCCTTCGTACGTCATGTCGGCGAATAGGCTAACGATGCTCATGATGAACACGAAGCGGAACGGGTGCGAGCGCGCGAGCGAGGGTCTCAAATGCCTATGCCTTTGAGAATGGTCGCCTCGTCGGATAATGGTGACTTCACGCGACGTTCCTCACCGTGAGGAAGATACAAAGACAGCGGCAAAGACTCCGGCGACGCTGTCGACGGCTACTCCGTTGTCACGGATCATTGATGATCAATACGGGGCACGGCGCATAACGCGCGACCCGGTCGGAGATGCTTCCGATGAGAAAACGAGTAACGCCCGAGAGACCTCGCCGGCCGACGAGGACGAGATCGGCTCCGACCCTATGAGCCGTGTCGATAATAGCCTCGGCGGGGTGGGCGCCTTCGACGATCAACATTTCGACGGTGATAGATTGGCGGCGCGCACTCTCTATAAGTGGAGCGCTGCGCTGTTCGTAAAAGCGCCTTGCTTCGTCCAAGGAGGATTGGCGCTCCGCATCGGTTTCGGAATGTTCGCCTATGCGGGCTACGGATACAAGTTGCACGCGTGCCTGAAACCGGCGCGCAATCTCTACGGCGTAGTCGAACGCGCGACCAGCGCTTGCCGAGCCGTCCCAGGCGACCAGGATGTGTGAAAACATCGTGTCACCAGTCTCTTACGAGCGAATAGTACCTACAACGACGTCTCCGGCGCGCTGGACGTAATCCGCCGCAGGGAGCGCCTGAGGGGCATCCAAACCCGCGTGAACGTCGGCGATGATCCTGGGTTCGCATGAGAACTCCTACCTATTACGTAGGAGCCATCAGCCGCCGCGCGGCGTTTCCGGCGAGCTCCATCGCCGTCTTACGGAGTCGCGAACTTCTCCGGCCCTGGGGGCCGTGCCTGCGAGTGCGGTTAGCGTCGTATCAGTCCGGCACTTGGCCGGACTTGCGTGCACGAGGCGCGTTCGCTATACTAGGCGCACGCAGGTCGTGGTTTAGCGATGGAGCTCGCTATAGGCCCGTAGCGGCATGATAGCTCCTACTTGGCACCGTTGCTGGTAGGAGCACTTCTATGTCACGGAACCGCACATGGCCGAAGCTGCGGCGCTGAATCTCTGGCAGCTGGCGTTCATCCTCGGGCTTTCGCCACTCTTCGCCGGCATTTTGCAGAAGTGCAAAGAGCTGGTTGCATCCAAGCGTGGGCCGGGCATCTTTCAACCGTACCGCGATCTCCGCAAGCTTTTCGCCAAGGACGCCGTGACGCCGGAATCGAGCACGTGGATATTCCGGTTCACGCCATACGTCGTCTTCGTGATTCCGCTCGTCGTTACGTTGCTGATACCGGTCTTGACCGACTTCCCGCTATTTTTTGCCTTCGTCGGCGATATGCTGGCGGCCGGATTCATCCTTGCGGCGTCTGGATTTTTCTTTACGCTTGCGGCGATCGACGGCGGAAATCCCTACGGCCCGATGGGCGCCAGCCGCACCCGCATGGTAGGGTTTCTGGTCGAGCCCGTTATCATCATCGTCTTATTCACCGTTTCGTTCATCGCGGACTCGACGATTCCGTACATCGTACAACAGCATTGGGTTCATCCGCTTTCGAACTTCTTCACCGCGTCCCACGTCCTGCTGCTGATCGCGTTTTTCATGGTGCTACTCGCGGAAACCGGCCGGATCCCCGTAGACAACCCGAGCGGTCACTTCGAACTTGCCATGATAGACGAATCCAAAGCGCTTGAGTTCTCCGGTCCGGCACTCGCCCTCTTGAAATGGGGCGGCTACATGAAATTCGCCGTCTTGGCGATCATCTTTCTCAACGTGCTGACCACGCCGTGGGGCTTGGCGTCGACCGGCACGATCCCGGCGATGCTGCTCGCGACGGCACTGGTGTTCTTAAAGGTCCTTGCCCTCGTGCTGCTGATCGTCGTCGTTGAGTCGTCGTTTGCAAAATTGCGGTTATTCAGGATTACGGACTTCGTGGGCGCCGCATTCGCCGTGGCGGTCACGGCGATGGTGACGGAGCTGCTCGGCCTATGACCGCATGGCTTTATCACCTGAATGCGTTGGTTCTTGGTCTCTTCATCCTCACGGCGATCGCCATGGTCGTCGTGCGGCAGATCGGCGCCTGCCTGCAGATCTTCGTGATGCAATCGCTGCTGCTCTCCGCGTCCGCTTTCTTACTTGGCGGCGCTCCATGGTCGTGGCACCTCTTCGCACTCGGCTGCGTCACGATCGCCAGCAAAGCCGTGCTGATTCCATGGATTCTTCGCAGCTTGGTTCCCGCTCAGGTGTACGCGCGGAGGGAGCTGTCGCAATCGGTCGGCGTGCCCGCAGCCCTGCTGAGCGCGTTCGCGCTGTTGCTGGTCGGCTATGCCGTCGGCATGCCGCTCAACGCGGCAGCCCACAGCCTCTCCCCGGGCAACGTCTCGCTCGGCATAGCCGGCTTGCTGATCGCGCTGCTGCAGCTTGCCGTCCGGCGCGAAGCCGTTCCGCAAATCCTCGCCATACTCGGCATGGAGAATGGCGCGTTCTTGGTCGGGATCGCCATCGCGCCAAATTTCCCCCTGATCGCCGAACTTGCGATCGCCTTTGACGTGCCGCTGCTGGCGTTCATCGTTGCCATACTGGCTCGTGCCGTGTACCGCGAAACGGGTTCGACGGAGGCCGGGAGCCTAGCAGCCCTCCGGGAGCTTGCTTGAACGCGCACGCCGTCGCTTGGCTCGTTCCCGCGCTACCGCTCTTCGGCGCGCTGGCCCTGGCGTTGCCGCGAAGCGAGCGGATCGCAGCATATCTGACGATTGCGTGCTCGGCGCTCGCGTTCGGACTGAGCGTAGTCGTGATGGCGGCGGTACGCTCGGCCGGGACGCTCGTCCTGGTTTCTAATTGGGTGCAGGTGGATGCGCTCTCCGTGCTCCTGCTCTTGCTTATCACATTCGTCTCCGCGACCGCGGCGGTGTTCTCCGCAGGTTACATTGGGCCGGAGTACGGGTCCCAGCGCACGCGGCTGTATTATGCCAACTTTAATTTGTTCGCCTTCTCGATGCTGAGCATTCCGTTCATCGTGGAGTTCGGATTGGTATGGATCGCCGTAGAACTGACGACGCTGCTTTCGGTGCTGCTCGTCAGTTTCGCCGGGACTCGCGAAGCGCTCGAGGCGGCCTGGAAGTACATGGTGCTGACGCTCCTCGGCGCGACGGTTGCGGTGCTTGGCGTGCTGGTACTGTTCTGGGCTCTCCATTTCACCGGGTCGATCGACTTCACGTGGGCGGGCTTGCGGGCGGGTGCGGCTTCTATGCCCCTTCCGCTCGTCAAAGTGGCGTTCGCCCTGATCCTGGTCGGCTACGGTGCGAAGATTGGACTGGTTCCGCTGCATACGTGGCTGCCGGACGCGCACAGCCAAGCGCCCGCCCCGGTCTGCGCCTTGCTCTCCGGCGTCGAAACGACCGTGGTGCTCTACGTGCTGCTCCGTCTCCGAGGGGTGTTCTTAGCCGTACCGGCGGTGCACGTGCAAGCGTGGTTTGCGGTTCTCGGCCTAGTCTCCGTCGGCGCCGCCGTCTTGCTGATCATGCAGACGCACGACTTCAAGCGGCTTTTCGCATTCTCCACCGTCGAACACATGGGGATAATCTTGGTTGCGGCAAGCTTCGCGACGCCGCTCGGCGATGTGTCGGCCGTCTGGCAGATCATGACGCACGCGGTCACGAAGTCGTTCTGCTTTTATGCCGCGGGCAGCGCGCTGCTGGTTACCGGAACGCGTTCGATCGCGGACGTTACCGGCTTGCTGGGAAGATCGAAGGTTACGGCGGCCGCGCTCCTCGTGGGCGCACTTGCGATCTCCGGCGCTCCGCCGTTTGCCGTTTTCCTGAGCGAACTTGCAATCTTTCGCGCGGGAATCGTGTCGCATCACTACCTCGTCACCGGATTGCTGGCAGCGTTCGTCGTGGCCGGTTTCTTTGGCATGCTCTTCCAGGTAACGAAGATGATTTTCGGCCGGCCGGCCAAGAGCGGGCGTGCACGGCCCCCGCTCCCGGTCCCTTGCGCGATCGCGCTGGGAATCGCCGCTTTACCGGTCATCGCTCTGGGCGTTTGGGTGCCGCTCTCGTTGATCGAGCTGTTGATGCGCTCCGCTGCGGCGCTCGGAGGATGAGCCAGTTGAACTCATTCGGCAAGGCTCGAGAGGCCCTGAGGGAATGGCCGCTTACTCCTGCGGATTCACCGCAGGCCGGTATCCTGCTCGCCAGACCCCCGGCCGATCTGCTGCGTGCGGTTGCAGCGAGCCTGCACGCAGACGGCTGGAGACTTGGAATCGTCGTCGCTTCGGAGACGCACGACGCGCTCGATCTGCGCTATTGCTTCTATGCCGGCGACGGATCGGGGTGGTTGCATCTGCTCGTATGCGTCGACCGCGCCGCGCGCGAGGTGCCTTCGCTGACGCCGGTCTACATCTGCGCCGACCGGCACGAGCGCGAGATCGAAGACCTTTTCTCGATCGCGTTCACGGACCACCCGCGATTGGGTGACTTCGTCTTCCACGACGACAAGTGGGCTGAAGGAATCGGTTTGATGCGGCCTCAGTCGCCCGAACGCGTTGCCCAAACGAACCGGCAGTGGAAGCCACACCGCGTCCTCCACGAGGAAGGCGCCTTCGTTATGCCCCTGGGACCGGTCTTCTCCGGGCGAGCGGAATCGGCACTTTTTCTGTTGGAAACCGTTGGCGAAGATGTGGTTCGCGCCGTTCCGCGATTGTTTTACAAGTATCGCGCAATCGAAAAACTCGCCGAGGGCCGGAGCGTGGACGACGTTCTGCTGCTGGTAGAACGGTGCAACGGGACCAGCGCCTTCGGCAACGGTTGGGGCTATTGTAACGCGGTGGAGGCCGCACTCGGGATCCAAGTCCCGCTTCGCGCGCTGGCCTTGCGAACGCTGCTCGCGGAGTTGGAGCGGATACGCCATCACGCCGGCGC
>JAJYFL010000014.1 GCA_021790935.1 bacterium | reverse complement strand
GGCGCTTTCGCGCCGGGAACGTCCGAGCCGACGATGACCCTAGCCGTGGCCTATTTAGAACTGCCCACCGACTACTGGCCGGTTTTCAACTGCCCACAGCTGGCCGGTTTTGGGTGCCCCCCGAGGTGCGATCCTGCGCATTCTGCGAACCCTTGCAACCAGATCGGGTGGTCCGCGCAACATTCAAACTCTGGCAACGGACACGGGGATCCCGAACACGACGATCAATCGATATATCGCGTTGCTTCAATCGACCTTCTTGGTTACGGATATTCCAGCCTGGTATCGCAATATCGATGCTCGGCTTGTAAAATCACCGAAAGCGCTTATCACGGACTCGGGACTCTATGCAAGCCTATTGCGCCTTCACCCTGGCGATGCGCACACCGGATTCCTTTGGGAAACCTTCGTCGGCGTAGAACTCCTTCGCCTGATCTCCTTCGAACCCGCTCAGCAGTACTCGCTCCTGCATTTCCGCACGCGCACGCAGCACGAGGTGGACTTTGTCATCGAGCGCGCCGATCGCCAGGTGGCGGGCATCGAGGTAAAGATGGCGCGCAGCGTATCCGCGTCCGATTTCTCGGGCCTACGAGCTCTCCAACGCGCCGCCGCCTCCGCATTCCGGGCCGGCATCGTCCTGTACGCCGGCGAGCGCACGCTACCGTTCGGTGAAAATCTCTGGGCCGTGCCGGTCAATGCCCTATGGGTTCGATGACGGAACGATCGTGGACACCAGCGCTTGACGGCATGCCATCAGCATGTGATAGCATGATGGCATGCGCCGCATTCAAGTCCAGTTAACGCAGGAGCAAGAGCGGGTCCTGCGCGAGATGGCGCGTCGCGCCGCGCTTGCATTGATCGGAGCCTTCAGCGATGCTCCCGACGTGAGCCGCCGGCACGACGACTATCTGGCGGACGCAATCCAATCGTCACTGCCCGGCAAGGCGTAGATCCTCGTCTTCGCGTTCGAGGCCGCGACCCGAGATCGGAGCGTCACCCAGCCGCTGGCGGCATGCCTTTTCTCCGCGAAAACGCACGCCGACCTGGCCTGGTGGTCGGTCTACCAAAGAGCGGCGCAGTGCTCCAGCCATACGGCGTCTCCCGCCGTTGGCTCGTGGTGAAGCGCCGCAGCGCCCGGCAGGGCGCTCAATGATTGCCGCTCTCCACGCCAGCTTGGCCTTGGACGTACTGCTTGAGCACCGAGAGCGGAGCGCCGCCGCAACTGACGATGCAACACGAGCGGCTCCAGAAGACGGATCAGACGCAACGAGACGGTAATGGAGATGGAGATTGAAAACACTATGGCAGAGCGCCCTCATCTCTTGTTTGGCTGCCATAACGAAGGTACACTATATGAGGATGGAGCCCGTCTCGCGGAAGGTCGCCTATCGCCTGTATCCGTCCGCTTCGCAAGAGGCGGCGTTGCGCGACATGCTCGGCCTGCACCAACGGCTCTATAACGCCGCACTCGAACAGCGTATCGCGGCCTGGCGGCTCCAGCGCAAGAGTCTGTCGGCGTACGATCAGATGCGCGATCTCACCGACCTGCGCGCCAGCGATGATCGCTATGCCGGGCTCAACGCGCAGTCGGCGCAGGTCACGCTGCACCGTCTGCATCTGGCGTTCGCATCCTTCTTTCGGCGTTGCAAGAGAGGCGAGACGCCCGGTTTCCCGCGGTTCAAAGCGTTCGAGCGTTTCTCCGGCTGGGGATACAAGACGCACGGCGACGGCTTCCGGTTCGTGCCTGGAGCCCGTAACCGGCACGGCCGGCTGCGCCTCTCCGGCGTCGGCACAATCCCGGTGCGCGGACGCGCGCGAACGCCGGGCGAAGTCAAGACGTGTGAGATTGCGCACAAGGCCGGACGCTGGTATGCGAGCCTCACGCTTGCCTGCGAGCCCCAACGTAAAGGCGGGACCGACGCGATTGGCCTCGATTGGGGCGTCGAGACGTTCGCCACGCTCGCGCATGAAGACCAGGCTTTCTCGGCCATCGAGAACCCGCGCTTCTTCGCCCGCATGAAGGCGAGGCTCGAAAGCGCGCAGCAAGACCTCGCACGCAAGGCCAAGCGGTCGAACAACCGCGCCAAGGCGCGCAGACGCGTCAGCGCGATCCACCGCAAGACCACCGCCAAGCGGCTGGACTTCTTACACCAACGCTCGGCAAGGATCGTTGCGGCGGTGGATCTGATCGCAACCGAGTCGCTCTCGATCAAGAATATGGTCCGTTCCGCCAAGGGAACGGCCGAATCACCGGGGCGCAACGTCGCCCAGAAGGCGGGCTTGAATCGCGAGATTCTCGCGACGGCCCCACGCGCATTTCTCGATATGCTCCGATACAAAGCGGTAGAAGCTGGTGTCGAGTTCGTCGAGGTTCCATCGCGCAAGGTCAAGCCGAGCCAAACGTGCAGCGCCTGCTGGAAGCAGCGCGAGCCTGTCCCGTTCCGGGACGGCACGGGGAAGGCGCTCTCGGTACGGCAGCACGTTTGCTCTTGCGGCTTGGTTCTTTCGCGCGATCAAAACGCCGCGCGCGTAAATCTCTTATGGGCGCTAGCCCGCACCGGCCGGGAACCGACCGGGTGCCTCGCGCAATTCGCGTGAGCAACACGAAACTCCACCCTGTACGCGCAGCGTCAGGTGGAGTAGTTCATGTCCCGGATTGGAGCAACGTCTTGCTGTCGGACCGCCCAGCCGGCGGTCGTCGCTGCCGAGTGGTCGCGGCGCCGGGCGGTAGTGGTCCCTTTCGGAGAGCAACTTGGCGGCGGAGCGGCTGCCGGTAAGGAGACGGCTCACGATATCTTAGCCCAGGGCAGCTTGTCTTTGGGGTCTCCCCCGTGCTATGCTCGACCCATAAATCCGCACCGTTGTCCCGACTGAGGCACAACGGTATAAATTTTGGGGCCGACCTCCCGGGTCGTGCCCCTTTCTTTTTCTCGGAGGAATCGCGTGGCAAACCAAGCAGCCATTTTCATCGACGGGGGCTACCTCGTTAAGGTACTTGGGCACGAGTTTAGCGCGCCAAGGATCGATTTCCAGAAGCTAGCGATCAAGATGGCCGGCGACGACGAATTGTTCAGGGCCCTACTACTACAACTGCCTCCCTTATCAAGGCAGCAATCCGTCGGCAGAGGAATCCAAGCGGTATGCAAAGGCTCGCGGATTCGTGGCCGCACTCGACCGCCTCCCTCGTT
The DNA here is from genome assembly GCA_021790935.1 of bacterium. Lineage (GTDB taxonomy): Bacteria > Vulcanimicrobiota > Vulcanimicrobiia > Vulcanimicrobiales > Vulcanimicrobiaceae > JAJYFL01. The sequence continues at coordinate 58,479 of JAJYFL010000014.1, read as the reverse complement.
TTGAGGTGAGACTGGGGCGGTTAGCATATCGGGGGATTGACCAGGCGACGGGCTTACCGATCTACCAGCAAAAGCGCGTAGATATCATGTTGGGGGTCGACTTGGTATTGCTAGCCGCAAAAGGACGCATACACCGCGCCGCCCTCATTACCGGCGACAGCGATTTCATTCCGGCGGTGCAAGTCGCAAAAAACGAGGGCGTGCATGTCCACCTTTTTCATGGTAATAAGGCTCAGGTCCATGACGAAATATGGACCGCAGCGGACGACCGAACACAGCTAAACGAAGATTTTGTAAGGGACATTTCCTACTAGCCTAGGCTGCGCTCTCCCCTCCGTCTATCTTACTACTTCTTGCCCCAGCGCGCTTCTGCCGCTTTGCGGGCGCTCTCTTTGCGCTGCTCGGGCGTTAATGCCTTCGCCCGAGCGTGACCGCCCTTTAGACCGCCTCGCCGCCCTAGCGTAACCGCAGCCGGGTCTTTCTGGGGCGGCTCCAGCTTCTCGACCACGCCGGTCACTTGGTTGAGGATAGACTTCGCGGCGAGGATCGGGGCGGATGGTGGCTTACGTCGGCTCATTGTGCTCCTCGACCGGCAGCGCGATTGCTGCCGCGCCGGAAAGGACGGTCGGGAGGGGCTTCCTCGGAACCAGAGCGCCTGCTAGTCCATCATCGTCGTCGTCTGTGACGCGAGGAGGACGACTGGGACCAAGCCATCGGCTGAGCGACGATTCCACACGTGGGATCATGCGCCGGAGGGCTTCTAGGATTCCAGGTCTACGTGAGCGCTTGGGCATCGATCCAGCGTGAACGATTCGGCGGCCGAAGTCAAGGGCTGCGATTTCAAAAGGGACCACTACCGCGCCGGGCGGCCATTGGAGAGCCGCGCTCGATGCCCGCCGGTCAGGGAATCTCGACCGTCATGCGGCACTCAACCGTTTCAGCGGCTTAAGTTTGGCAATAGCCTTAGCGTTCGGGCGATTAACGGCATCCCACAGTTCGAGTTGGCTCTGCAAACGAAGCCATAGCTCCGCACTCGTGCTAAGTACTCGGCCAAGGCGCAGGGCGGTATCCGGAGTGATGCCGCGCCTATCGTTCAGAATCTCATTAAGGCGGCGTCGCGTGATTCCAAGGGCATCGGCAAACTGCTGTTGCGTGACAGAGTTCTCCTCGATGATGTCCCGTAGGTGATCTCCAGGAGTCAACGGTCGCCGTTTTGGAATCTCGTCAAGCTTAATTCTCATTCGTCTTCATTCGTCCTCATCGTGAAACTCGCCGCAACGAATCCGCACCGCGCGGCCGTGTTCCCACTCGAATCGAACGCGATAGCCGCCGTCGATTTCGAAATCGCCTCTGTGTGCGAGGTCGCCAGGCTGCGTTGCCAGCACGACTCGCTCCAGCGCCATCCGAGCCTTTCTGTGCAGGTCTTGCGGTAAGACTCGACGCGTGGCTTTCGTGGTCTCTCCGTTCCAGATCAGCCATGCTTCCTCGCTCGCAAACCGCTCCTTCACGACGTGATTATACCATGTAACGGGACTAGTTACAAGCTTGATAAACCCGGTGTGAAACCAAGCAGAATGGTACCAGATTCCCTTATGTTGTCAATATGTAAACATTCGCCGCGCGGCCCCGGTCTCTAGAGAGGAGGCCTCCGGGAACTCCGTGCACAACCGATAGCGGGTGCGAGCGTTCCGAGTTATGAGTGATGTGCCACTGCGGCGTCTTTCGTTGAGGCTTGCCGTTCTTGCGCTCTTCGCTCTGGCGCTCTGCGCGCCCGCGGGGGCGGCGACGATCGTTCGCTTGCATGCCAACCGCATCGCCTTCTATTACGATCGCTTTCTGATCGAGGCCGACGGCAACGTGCGCGTGCAGACGAGCGACGGCATGACGGTGACGGGCCAGGCCTTCACGATGGATCTGCGGTTGAACCGCTTCATGGTCGCCGGCCACGTGCACGTCGATTCGCCGTCCGGTTCGCAAGATGGCGCCGCGCTCGCCGATTTCCTCAGCTTCAACCGCGTCTATTTCGTACCCATAACCACGGAACCCGACCGGTGGACGTTTATTAACGGGGATTTCAAGCATCCCGTTAAGGGATTGGTGATGCCGGGGGATACGTTTTACTTCCCCGATCTGGCGCACGCGCGCGTCTATCTCTACGCCCGCAGCGCGGTGATCGGGGCGCAAGCGTTCGTGCGCTTCGGGCCGAGCCGCGTCGCGCTCGTCGGCCACGCCTATGTGCCGTTTCCCTCGTATTACCTGAACTTCTCGACCAACCAGAACCTCGGAGCCAACTCGCTCGCCGGGGCGAACTTTGACGGCACGTATCAGTTTGCCGGCAACGCGAACGCCATCAGCGCGGTGCACGTGCGGTACGACACGGTCAATAAAGCCTACCTCTCATTCGAACAGCACTTGAGTTCAAAGAACGCGTATGCGGTCTTCTCGCTCAATCCGGCGACGACGACGTCGAAGTACTGGAACCTGCTGCTGGACGACCGCCCCTCGAAAACCTTCGAGATCCAAACCTTCACGCAGCTGCACACGGTCCAATACGGATTGGGCCAGCCGTTCCAGGCGCAGCAGGTGACCAACGTGCAGCTCACCCAGGCACTGAAGCGCGCGTTTCTGCAGGGGAACTACCAGTTTTTCAACGCCAGCCTCTTGGCGCCGTTCGCACCCAATATCAACGCCGGCGCAATCAATGCGTTCTTCCCCTACCATCCCTCCAACGCGTCGCTCGGCATAAGCACCTCCGACGAGCAGTTCGGCAAACTGCCGTTCTTCGAGCGGATGCGCTTTGGCTTCGGCTTCCAGCACAATTCGTACGGCCTGCAAACGATCGGCGGCGTCCCGTACACGACGATTTGGGACCATTACGCGGGCTTCACCATATATAGCAATCCGATCCGCATCGGTAGCCCCATGAAGCGCTTCACCGATCTCTACCTCAACGCGATCCTCGATAAGCAGCGCACCTGGAACTCGACGCCGCACTACATCGATACCACCAGCACGACGTTCAGCCTGAGCAAGACGTTCAACCAGCATCTCTCCAGCTACCTGATGTACAACGTCAACAACACCGGGGATTACTATACGAACGGCTTGCAGTCGGTCGCCTACGCACCCTTCGTTCCGGCGCTCAACGGGAGCAGCTATCCCGGCTACGCGGCCTTTCACGGGCAGGCTACGCTCCGCACGCTGAGCCTCGGAGCGACCTATACGAATCTGGACTACTTCACGTTCTCGCTCCTGGCGCGCCAGCACAAGGATTTTCCGGCGCCGATTCCGTTTCTGTTCCCGCTGCCGCCGACCAACGTGCTCGGCCAGTTCCTCTACCCGAACTTCCTGGGCCAGCCGGCGTTCGATATCACCGGGGACCTGCGCTTCCGCCTGAACCCGCACATGTCGATCGACATCTCGCGTTCGTACTATTTCAATTACGAGAATCTGCGCTGGACGCCGCAGTTCATCTTCCAGGTAATGCAATGATGCGCACGCGGCTCATGCGCGCCATGGCGCTAGCGCTCGTCATCTGCGCGCTCGGCGCGGGGACCGGCGCCCTTTCGATTACCGGGCAGTTGCTCGACTACGAGAAGGGCTACGTCTTCTTCACCACCGGCGACGGCTTCCGCGTCGCGCCGGATCTGCGCCTGCGCAGCTATAAGACGGGCGGCCCGACCGCGCTGCAGCCGCAGGCGCGCATGTACGCGCGCGCCACGTTCGACGCGGCCGGTGACGTGAGCGAGCTCGATCTTTCGCGCGCGCCGCTTACCTTCGCCGGCGACTATGCCGCCGCGCACAAGTTTGCGGTCGCCCTCTCGCCGCCGGTGGCCAATCCCGCGCTCGTTCCCAAGCACGGAGGCGGCTACTGCGCGAACACCGTGCCCGGTAAGTTGGTACCGGTCACCATCACGGTACAGGTGCCGCCCGACACCGCGCCCACCGACCAGGTCTACATGACGACCGATATCAGCGCGTGGAACCCGCAGGCCTACCTGTTGACGCGCATCAACGCGATGCAGTACCGCCTGGTGCTGCAGTTGCTCTCGGGTACCGTGATGCACGTGCTCTTCGACCGCGGCTCGACACAATCGATCCAGCGCGGCGAGAACGGTCTTCAGCAGCAGCCGTATCTGCTGTGCGTCGGCGACTCGACCGTGCAGGCCTACACCCGAACGATCTACCACTGGGGCGACGAGCAGCACGGCAACCTCTCGGCTCCGCAGGCGTTCCCCACGCCCTACAACCCCGCGCCGTTCCCGAACCTCCCAACGCCGCCGCCCTCGCCATAGCGCGCGCCGGCGGCAGCGGCGTATCGGCTGCTAACGTATCGTGATTGGGATGCCGCCGGTTACCGCGGCACCGGCGGTGTTGCGCGCGATCACCTCGATGGTGTAGGTGCGCCGCAGAAACGGCGGCAGGTTCGGCACCTGGTAGGTCAGCACGAAGCGGCCGACGGCGACTTTGGCGAGGGGATGCGCGTAGCCCGCGATGCGCGCGACGACGCTGGCGACGTTCGACGAGGTCGTGACCGTCCCCGAGACGATCTGCCCCGGGTGGGCGACGCTCGTGCTGAGCGAGATGCCGGTAATCTTCGGCGGAGCCTGCGGCGCAACCATCGGGACGGCCGGTTGGCTGGCGGGCGCCGCCGTGGCGACCGGCGTAGCCGGGGTCGCCGCAGCGGGAGCCGCGGTCGGGGCGCTCGTCGGCCGCGCGCTCGTGGGTGGAGCGCTCGCGGGTGGAGCACTCGTGGGCGCAGCGCTCGGCGGCACGCTGGGCAACGCCGTCGGCCCCGCGGCAACGCTTGCCGCAGGCGGGTCCGAGAGATTGCGCTGCGACCAGGAGTACAACTCCAGCGCTGCGATGCCGGCCGCGATAACGGCCAACGCAACGACGGGTATGATTTTACGGCTCTTCATGTAACCTCAGGTTCGGTAAACGGTTTGTCCCCCGCTATGGTTGCGTTCCTGCTCGCAAGCGAAGCTCGACCGCGCGTCGAACGAGCGGGGCCATGGTAGCTGCCCCACCGCAGGAGAGCATCGCGCTCAGCATCGTCGTACCGCTCTTCAACGAGGAGGCGAACGTCGACCCGTTGCTCGAGCGCATCGCCGGCATCGTCGAACGCTTACCCGGTAACCCGTCGTACGAGATCGTGCTGGTCAACGACGGCAGCCGCGACGGCACGCTCGCGCGCATCCGCGAGCAACTGCTCCGGCGCCCCAATCTGGTGCTGCTGAACCTCTCGCGCAACTTCGGCCACCAGCTCGCCGCCACCGCCGGCATCGACGCCGCGCGCGGCGACGCCGTCGTGCTGATGGATGGCGATCTGCAGGATCCGCCGGAACTCATCGAGCGGTTCGTCGAGCGCTGGCGTGCCGGATACGATGTCGTCTACGCCGTGCGGCGCTCGCGCAAAGGCGAGAGCGCGTTCAAACTCGCGACGGCGCGGCTCTTCTACCGCACCATCAAGCGTTTGACCAACGTCGCGATACCGGTCGACGCCGGTGACTTCCGCCTGATGAGCCGGCGCGTCGTCGAGGCGCTCAAGCGCTCGCGCGAGCGCCATCGTTTCTTGCGCGGCATGGTGAGTTGGATCGGCTACAATCAAACCGGCATCGAGTACGATCGCGACGAGCGCCGTTCGGGCACCACGAAGTACCCGTTTTCGAAGATGCTCTCGTTCGCGATCGACGGCATCACCTCGTTCTCCGACGTGCCGCTGCGCTTTGCGTCCTATCTCGGTTTCATCGCGAGCACCTTCGCCTTTCTCTACGGCATCTTCGTCATCGTCGTGCGCCTCTTCGATATCAAAGGCATCCCCGGCTTCGAACGCGGCTGGGCCTCGACGATCGTCACCGTCCTCTTCCTCGGCGGCATCCAACTCATCGGCATCGGCATCCTCGGCGAATACATCGGCCGCATCTACGACGAAGTAAAAGCCCGCCCACTCTACCTCGTCGCCGAGATAGAACGCTCCGCCCCCCCTGCCATCGCCGGCGGGCGATAGGCCGGCGAAGCGAACCGTCGAATGCTCGCTTCATGGCGCCTCTTCAACCGGCGCTTGGGAGGTTCTCATGCTCAACAGACCCTTCAGTGTGCTCCTCGCGGCAACGTTTTCGCTACTCTTGGCCCCGCCGGTGGCCGCGCAGGTGGCTCCGGCGACGGCGGCCGGGATGAACGCCGATGCAGCGGCGGCGGCAAGGCGCGTCATGATGCACGCATTGCAGAGCGGCAATTTCGGCGGCTGTCATCCGCTTCCGGCCGGCTGGTCGATGCTCTTGGCGACGATTCGCTTTCCGTCGTCGTACGGCGGCTACGGCGAATGGGTGAACAACGCTGAGCTGCTTCCCCTGAGCGACAATCTCTCGCGATTTCTTAAGAGTCATTCCGGCGGCCCGTTTTACCAGCCGGCGGAAGGCATGGGGAGCGAGATTCACACGAGTCTCTGCGCGCCGGCCGGATTCACCTACTGGCTGGTCGTCGATTCCGGCATGGCGAAGGTTGCAATCGGCCGCGTCACCATTTTGCGACCGGGGCGATCCTATCGCGTGACACTCACGGCGCCGCCGCTGCACACTTCGCAGAGCGTACGGCCGAATCAAGCGACTGCGTCGGCGCCCGCAACGGCGGCGCCTTCAACGCCCTCCTGGGACACGCCGCAAGCACGGGCGAACCTGCGCGCCTGGCTCGTCCCCGTGCCCTCGATGGGCATCGCGGCATGGACGATAACGCCTGAGTTCTTACGGCTTTTTCACGCGCACGCTGCAGCGTACTCAATCCGCGGCATCTTCGTCGCGGAGATCGACCCGAACGGGCGCGCAGCCTCCGCAGGCCTACGGCGCGCGGACATCGTCACCGCGGTGAACGGCCGCTCGTGCGCGACGGTTGGGCAGTTTGCCGATCTCGTCGCGCGCTTCGCGAACGCTCTGCAGTTCTCGCTGATCCGCGACAAACGACACATCGTTCTCGGAGCACCGTCGGCGAACGGGTGGCGACCGCCCACCGTCGGCCCCGGCTTCGTTCCGCCGGCGACCCCGCAACCGTAACGCCTAGAGGATCCCGTCGCCGCCGGTGTGAAGCGCTACAACCTCGCTGCCGCGCCGATCAGGCGCAGCGATTCGCGGATCTCGTCGCGCTTCACGCGAAGGCGCCCGAACGAGTCGCCGCCCGAAGCGTGCGCGATACGCACGGCAAACTCGCGGTATGCGCCGTACGGAGCGAAGGTTCGAACGTCGATCTCGCCGCGCGATGCGCGATGTGCGGGGCCGACGGCGCCGAACGCGCGCGCCGACTCGCGCGAGACCACGCCCGCACGCTGCCAGCGCGCGACCGTCGACGATTGCGCGAATAGCCTCGTCAGGTACGCTTCGAGATCGCGCGCGAGATCGGCGAGCTCGCGCGCGATGCGGGGGCGTTCGCGCAGCGTCTGCGCGCCGACGCCGCCGGGAACGATCGCGTCGAAGAGCAGCCGGTGGCCGCCTGCGAGCCGGCAGAGGCGCATGGCGCGCTCCTTGAGCGCCATGCCGCCTTCCTCGGCGGCATCCAGCTCATCGGCATCGGCATCCTCGGCGAATATATCGGCCGCATCTACGACGAAGTAAAAGCCCGCCCACTCTACCTCGTCGCCGAGATAGAACGCTCCGCGTCCTCGAAATAGACCACGGACGGAGGGCTCGTGCACGAGTGCGGTAGAATACGTCATCCTGCCGGGCATTCCGACGGAGTATCGCGATGCATTACGTAGATCGAGCGATTCATGTCGCCACCGAAGAGAGAGACGAGCACACGGCGCGGCATGATTTCAGCGTCGGTTACCTGGCTGAAGCGTTGGGCCAGGCGATGAACTTGCCGGAGATCGCGCTCGTACCGTTGCGAGAAGCCGGCTTCGTCCATGACGTCGGAAAGATCGGCATCCCGGATAGGATCCTCCTAAACCCCGGAAAGCTGGACGCCGAAGAATGGGAGATCATAAAAAGCCATAGCCTGCGTGGAGAGCGCATCATCGCAGCGCAATCAAATCTCTCTCGTGAAAAGGCAGGAGCGGCCGTCGAGATCGTCAAGGCGGTGCGGCACCATCACGAACATTACGACGGCTCCGGCTATCCGGATGGCCTGAAGGGCGATGAGATCCCTCTATGGGCAAGGATTCTTCTCGTCGCCGATTGCTACGATGCTCTCACGCAAACGAGAGTCTATCGTCCGGCCGCCTCTCACGAAGAGACGATGGCGATCATGGATGCCGAGTGTGGGGCGTTTAGCGATCCCAAATGCTTTGAAGTCTTCGCAAGAATGATCGAAACCAGCCCATTGAAGGCACGCCCCGAGAGCACGTACCAGTCACGGCTTCCATAGGAGACGCAGATCGGTAGCGGCCCGCTTCAACTTCTCGTCGCGCGTCATAAGCGGCACGGAACGGCGCACGGCCAATTCCAAATACGCTGCGTCGTACGCCGTCAATCCGAATCGTTGGGTGAATCCTAAGCCAGTTGCAAGCGGCGACGTCAAGATAAACCCATCCACCGCAATGCCCAACTCGTCAAGGGCGGCCAGGCTTTCCGTAGCTCGATCGAGCGAAATGCGTTTCCGACGAACGGCCGCCAAGAGCGCATTCTGTATCTCCCAACGAAACAAGGGCGGTACGATCGCACCATTCACGACCACGGCGTTTGCCATCGCTATCGCTTCCTCATCGCGCTCGTCTTCAAAGAGCCACGACAGTGCGGTGGACGCGTCGAGTACGGCGGCGGGCCTAATAGCGGCGGCCCGTTTCAATGAGCTGTCGGATGGTGGCTTTACCGAGCGTCGCCTTACTCGAGAGGATCCGCTTCATCGCCCCTTCGGCGGTATTGATTGACGCCTTTAAGCTTACGGGGCCAATCTGCGCAACCGCCTGACCGTTCTTCGTAACGATAATTGTTTCACCGTTCTTGGCCTCTTCGATCAGCGCCGAGAAGTGTGTCTTGCCCTCAAATACCCCGACTCTCTTCACGGAGCGATCGTATCACACTTTCAGCCTAGTTGACTAGTCCTTCGACAGGCTCAGGATGACAGGGGGAGGGATTTTAGGGCGGCGCGGATCTCTTCGGGGGTGGGGGGACAGCCGCGGACGGTGATTGTGGCTTGTAACTCGATTCCGGCTCCGGGGCCGGCGGATGGAGCGCCGGACCAGGGGCCTTCGCCGGCGGCACAATCGCCGATCGCGACGACGATGCGCGGGCGCGGCACGGCGTCGAGCGTCTCGCGGGCTGCGGCGCGCATCGCTGGCGTCATCGGGCCCGTCACCGTTACGATATCGGCGTGGCGCGGCGACGCGACGATATCGTAGCCGTCTTGCGTGATGTCGTAAAACGCGTTCGAGAGCGCGTTCATCTCGTGCTCGCAGCCGTTGCAGCTGCCGCAGGCAACGTGGCGCACGCCAAGCGACTTGCGAAACGTCTCGCGCTTCATCGGTCCGCACACGCGTAGCAGAGATTGAAACTCTTATTGACGAGCGGAAAATCCGGAACGATGTTGCCGTCCATCGCGCGCGCGACCAGCGGCCAGTTGCGGTACGACGCGGAGATGACGTGCAGCCGCGTGAGGATCCCGTCGCCGCCGGTGTGAAGCGCTACAACCTCGCTGCCGCGCGGCCCCTCGACCACCGCGGTGGCGTCGCCCGCCGGAACGGCCATCGGCTGCGGATCCGGCAGCGCGGCATCGCCGATCTCCGCGAGCGCCGCGCCGATCAGGCGCAGCGATTCGCGGATCTCGTCGCGCTTCACGCGAAGGCGCCCGAACGAGTCGCCGCCCGAAGCGTGCGCGATACGCACCGCAAACTCGCGGTATGCGCCGTACGGAGCGAAGGTTCGAACGTCGATCTCGCCGCGCGATGCGCGATGTGCGGGGCCGACGGCGCCGAACGCGTGGGCCGACTCGCGCGAGACCACGCCCGCACGCTGCCAGCGCGCGACCGTCGACGATTGGGCGAATAGCCTCGTCAGGTACGCTTCGATATCGCGCGCGAGATCGGCGAGCTCGCGGGCGATGCGGGGGCGTTCGCGCAGCGTCTGCGCGCCGACGCCGCCGGGAACGATCGCGTCGAAGAGCAGCCGGTGGCCGCCTGCGAGCCGGCAGAGGCGTATGGCGCGTTCTTTGAGCGCCATACCGCTAGCAAAGCCGGGTCCCCAACCGGCGCCGGCGGCGCTCGCGGCCAGATCCCCGAGATGATTGTAGATGCGCTCGAACTCGGCGAGAACGAGACGCGCGAGCTCTACCTCGCGCGCGAGCTCGATTCCGGCGAGCTGCTCGAGCGCACGCGCGTACGCGAACGAGCGCGCGGCGCTGCAACTGCCGCAGATCCGCGCTACGAGCGGCGCAGCCTGCAACGCGCCGAGCCCCTCGACGTGCCGTTCGACGCCGCGATGCGCGTAGGAGAGCTGCGCATCCAGATGCACGATCGTTTCACCGCCCGAGCTGAAGGTGAACCGCCCCGGCTCGTTGATCCCCGCATGCACCGGCCCGACGACGAAACGCATGAGGCCGGCGCCCTGCGCGACGATCGCCGGCGGCATCTCGCCGGCGGTTCCGCGCAGAGGGCGCGCATCCGGGAGCGCGTCGAAGCGCACGCCCCACTCTTGCGCCATCTCGCGTTCGTCCCACGAGAAGAGCGGAAACGTTCCGGAGACGGCTCGCAGCGGCGCCTCCGCCTCGCGCGGGTGCGCGAGCGCGTAGGGACCGCTCGCGGCGAGGAACAGGTAGCGCACCTCCTCGGCGCGCGCGTACGCGCCGAGCGGAAGCGCGGTGAGGCACTCGGCCTCCACGCGATCCGCGAAACGCTCCGCAGCGATAGCGTGCACGCCGTTCACGGCGCTCCTTCGATACGCGACGAGGTCGCGTGGAGCACGGTTCCGAGCGGCGTCCATGGGACGGCGATCGCGAGCAGAGCGCCGGCGAGCGCGAGCCCGGCCGCGATCGCCGAGAGCCGCGAGGTGGCTGGGCGCTGCGGCGCAGCTTTGGCGCGTCCGCCTTCGATCTCGATCGCCGCGCGCGAGAGCGCGATGAAACCGAGAGCGATGCCGAGCAGACCGAACCCGAGCGGAATCCACTGCCGCGATGCGACCCCGGCCGCGACGAGCAAAAGCTCGCTGATGAAGAGCCCGAACGGCGGCATGCCGCAGAGGGCGGTCATCGCGCCGAGCAAGAAGCGCCCGCCGGCGCCGGTGGAGATGAGCCCGTGCAGCGCTCCCAACTCGGTCGTTCGCCGTTCCCGCTGCACCATTCCGGCGGCGAAGAAGGCGGCGGACTTCGCGAATGCGTGGGCGACGATGTGAAAGAGCGCCGCGAAGAGGCCGATCGGGCCCCCGAAACCCAGCGCCAGCGCGACGATGCCGGCGTGTTCGACGGTCGAGTACGCGAGCAAGCGCTTCAGATCGCGCTGGCTCAGCATCAGCGTACCGGCGACGACCGTGGACAGCGAGCCCAGCACCAGCAGCAGCGTGTGAATCACCGGCCCCGCGCCGAGTACCGCAGCGACGGAGAGCGTTCGCACGATCGCGTAGAGCGCGCACGAAACGAGCACACCCGAGAGCAGCCCGCTGATCGGCGCGGGAGCCTTCGAGTGCGCGTCGGGGAGCCACGCGTGCATGGGAACGAGGCCCGCTTTGGTGGCGAATCCGATCGCCATGAGCGCGGTCGCCAGCCGCGCGAGCGGCAGCGCCGTCGCCGGCGCGTGCGCGGCGATGCTCGTCCACGAAAGCGCTTGCAGTGGGCTCAATCCCGCTGCCATGGTAACGTGCCCCAGCACGACGATGCCGAGCAGCGCGAGCGCGATGCCGACGCTGCACAGCACGAGATATTTCCACGCCGCTTCGAGCGCGGCGGCCTCGCCGCTGAAGCCGACGAGGAAGGCCGTTGCAAGCGTCGTCGCCGAGATTCCGAGCCACAGCAGCGCGAAGTTATCGGCGAGCACGACCACCAGCATCGCGCTCCAGAACGCTCCGAGCAAAACGAAGTAGACCGGCTTGCGCGACCAGACGGCTTCGCCGCTGCCCCAATCCAGAGATTCCGCTCCGGCGGAGAAGACCGTGGCCAAGAGCCCCAAGATCGATACGAGCGCCGCGAAGAGCAGCGAGAGCGCGTCGACGCTGCCGGCGAGCGTCACCGGCAGGAGCGCCGCGGCGACGGCGAGCGCGATGCGCACCGCCTGCCGTTGCGCGCGCACGCGGAACGCCAGCGCGATAAGCGCGCCCAGCAACGGCGCTGCGATCGCCACGCCGATCATCCGCGCAGCCTTCGCAGCGACTCGACGTCGAGCACCGGATTCTCCGCGACGAAGGCGCGCACGAGCGCGAGCCCGATGAACGTGGCGACCAGCGCGTCGAAGGTCGCGCCGAGCTCGACCGATTCCGGAAGAGCCGGGGCGAGCGTAGCACCCGCGAGCGTGATCCCCGCTCCGAGCGCCAGCAGCCCCATCACCTGCGCGAGCAGATTGCGGTGCACGATCAGCATCCCGACGCTGCAGAGTACGATGTAGGCGACCATGCCTTGCATCGGAACCGGCGCGAGCGCCGCGGAGTGGCCGACGGCGCGAGCGATCGACGCGAACGCGACGACCAGCACGATCCGCGCGGGCAATCCGATCGATGGCCGCAGATCGCTCGCAGCCGGATTCGCGCGCAGAAACAAGAGGATGCCCACCGGAACGACGACGAGTTTCACCAGCGACGAGAGCGCAAAGAGCGCGAGCGCGAGCGGCGACTCCAGCGCCGAGGGCAGGATGAAGATGCTGGCGGTGGCGGCCAGCACGACGTACGCAATGAGAATCCGGGGAGTCCGCCTCTCGACGATCAAGAGCGCGCCCGCGAAGAGCATGAGGAGATCGACCATCACGCGAGCACTCCCAGCAGGCGCAGCCCGATGCTCGTCGCCGCCAGGATAAAGGCGATGAGCAGCAGCTGGGGCACTTCGAACAACCGCACCTTCGCGGAGGCGTTCTCGACGAGCGTTATTGCGGCGGCCAGAGCGGGGACGTACAGAACGTGCGCCCACCACGCACTGCCGGGAAGCAAGAACGCGGCCAGCAGCAACCAGCTCAGCTGCCGCACGTAGGCCGCGAGCTGCAGCCCCGCGAGCTGCCAGCCGGCATATTCGAGGACGAGCCCTTCATGAATCATCGTGAGCTCGTAGTGCGTCTCTTGATTGTCGATGGGGACGCGCGCCGTCTCCGCCAGCAGAACGAGAAAGAATGCGGCGAACGCCAGCAGGCCGGCCAGCCCGAACGGCGCGCGCAGCAGCGCGGAGAATCCCGTGCCGTAGCCGAGCGCGGCGCCGCCGAGCAGCGCAAGGAGCAGCGCCGGCTCGACGAGGCTGCTGAAAGTCATCTCGCGGCTCGCCGCCATTCCGGCAAAGGCGCTGCGCGTATCGAGCGCGGCCAAGCCGAGCACGAATCGCCCGAGCGCAAGCAGAAAGACGAGCGCGACGATATCGATGACGCTCGCGGCAGCGGGCGCGGCGAGCGGAATCGCGGCTGCGAACGTTAGCGCGACGCCGAGCACGACCCCCGGCGCGATAACCGCGAGCATCGAGGCACCCTCGGGTAAGAGCGCCTCCTTCCCCCACAGTTTGATCAGATCGCGATAGGGCTGGATGACGTTCGGCCCGGGACGCCCTTGCAGCCGCGCGCGCAGCCGTTTCATCGCACCCTGCAGCAGCGGCGCGAGCGCGACGATCGCTATCGCTTGGAAGATCGCTATCGCTTGAAGGTAGCTCATCGGGCGAGCGCTACCGCCAAGACGAGCGCCGCCAGCGCATAGGCGACGTAGAGCCGCAAACTTCCGCTCTGAAGCGCGCGCGTGCGGCGCGAGAGGCGCAAGGCCGCGCCCGAGAGGCGGCGCGCGACCTCGTCGATCACGTAGCGGCTCTCGGTACGGTAACGGATCTGCAGCGGGAACCACGGAGAGGTCCCGGCCTCGAGCACGCGGCGGCGTTCCGGAAAGAGCACGAACGCGAAGATCGTCCGCAGCGGCTTCGAGAAAGCGGTGGCCGTATATTGCGCCGCCGCGGTAACCGGTGAGCCGCAGGTCCAGGTCGAGACGCGGCGCACGCCCCGCCGTGCGGCCAGAACCGCGGCGGCCACGGCTCCGAGCAGCGGCACGATCGCCAACGTCAGCGGCAGCGTGGGAAGTGCCGGCAGCGCTATCGGCACGCCGCCCACGATCCCCGCGGCGATGCGTTCGAGCGGAGCGACGGCCAGCATCGGCGCGAGCCCCAAGAGCGTGCAGAGCGCGGCGAGAAAGCCTAGACCGAAAGTTGACGCGTCAACGCGTTCGCGGGCGGCGGTGGCCGGCGGCAGCGCGCGGCGGGCGCGGCCGAGAAAGACGACGCCGAAGACCTTCACGAAGCAGGCGGCGGCGAGGCCGCCCGTCAAGGCGAAGCCGGCTATCGACGCAAGGAGCACCAGCCGCACCGAGAGCGTTCCGAGGTGCAGGCCGGCGACGAGGCTTTGGAAGGTCATCCACTCCGAAGCGAAACCGTTGAACGGCGGAAGGCCGGCGATCGCGGCGCAACCGATGAGAAAGAGCGGCGCGGTCCAGACGAGGCGAGCCCAGACGCCGCCGAGACGCTCCAAATCGGCCGTCCCCTCCGCATCGATCACCGTCCCCGCGCCCAAGAAGAGCAGCCCCTTGAAGAGGCCATGATTGATCGTATGAAAGAGCGCCGCAGTCAGCGCGAGGGCCGCCACAGCAGCGTTGCCGGAGGCGAGCCCGACGACGGCGACGCCGATCCCGATGACGATGATGCCGACGTTCTCGACGGAGTGATACGCGAGCAGCCGCTTGAGATCGTGGTCAACGAGCGCGTAGAGAACGCCGCCGACCGCGCTCGCCGTTCCAACGAGTACGAGTGCGACTCCCCAGGCGGCGGTTGCGGGGGCGGCGAGTTCGAAGACGACCAAGCACAATCCGTAGAGCGCTACCTTCAGCATCGCACCCGAGAGCATCGCCGATGCGTTGGCGGGAGCGACCGGATGCGCGCGCGGCAGCCAAAAATGCAGCGGCAGCAAGCCGGCTTTCGAACCGAAGCCGAGCAGCGCCAGGACGAAGACCGCGTTGCGCGTAGCCGCCGAGAGCGCCGGCGCGGCGTGAGCGATTGCGGCAAAAGACGGGCTCCCCGCCTGCAGCGCGAGGATCGCGAGCGCCACCAGGACGCAGAGCGCACCGGTCTGCGCGACCGCGAGATAGACGAAGGTCGCGCGCCGCACGCGGCGTTGCTCGTGGTGCGCGGCGACGAGGAACGCCGAGACCAGCGACATCGCCTCCCATGCCACGAAGAACGAAGCGACGCTCTGCGCGATGAGAACCAAGAGCATGGCGCCTGCGAAGAGGCCGATCAGCGCGGCGTCGATCGGCGCGCCGCGGCGCAGGCTCCACAGCGCGACCGCCGTCGCCAGCAGAGCGAGGACGGCAAGAAAGGGGACCGCCAGCCGCGAGACTCCGAAATCGAGCTGCAGCATCGGCAGCGGCCCGTGGAGCGATGCGAAGGCGAGGTTCCCATGGGCTAGGCTGAGGGCTGCCAGGAAGGCTGCCAGGAGCGCGACGCCCAGCGTCAGGGCGACGCCGCTAACTCGAAGCGTCAAGGGCGCGGTCGCGGGGCGTCGAGCATCGCATGGTTCTTTTCGAGCCGGCGCTCGTAGATGGACCGGGCGGTATCCAGCAGTTGCCAAACGCCGGCGTCGGAGACCGTATACCAGACCGAGGTTCCCTCCCGGCGCGCCTGCACGAAATCCCCGGTACGCAGCATCGCAAGGTGTTGCGAGACGGTCGACTGCTCGGCGGCGAGACGTTGCTGGAGATCCCCAACCGTGAGCTCCCCATCCCGCAGCGCGTCCAAGATGCCGATCCGCATCGGATGGGCCAGCAGTTTGAACATCTCCGCCTTGAAATCGCGCAGCACAACATCACTACATTAGTATATTAGCATATTATAGTCAAGCCCTACGGCGCCCTTGACGGCGCCCTCGTGGAAATGTACGTTAGGAACAAAATGGCTATAAAATACACTACTATCCCGACGACCGACCTGCGCGTGCATAGCAGCGAGATCGTCAATCGCGTCGCGTTCGGCGACGAGGAGCTCGTTCTTACGCGGCGTGGCAAGCCGATCGCGGCGCTCGTGTCGCTTGCGGCGCTAGAGGCGCTGCACAGGCTGGAAGACGCGGAAGACGTTGCGGATGCCCGTGCCGCCCGCGAAGAGATCAGGCAGCACGGCACCCTTTCGCATGAGGAAGTGAAGGCGCGACTCGGCCTATAGCATCGAATACGCGCCCTCCGCCTTCAAGACGCTTGAGAGACTGCCGTCAAACGTGCAGCGCCGCATCCTGAAAAAGATCGGCAAACTTGCGGGAGAGCCGCGTCCGCCCGGTTCCAAGCAGCTCGAAGGCGGCGGCGGGGAGATGCGCCTGCGCATCGGAGATTACCGTGTGATTTACGCGGTGGCCGACGAGGTGCTGCGCGTGTTCGTCCTCAAAGTCGGCCCCCGCAAAGACATCTATCGCCGACAGTAACGCGGTGCTACCCGCATGTCACGACGAGCTCACGATGACGGGGGTGGGGGCGACAACTTCGGGGACGATCTCGAAGGCGGATTCGAGGGAGCGCGCGGCATCGCGATCGGTGCCGAAGACGTAGGCGAGGGGCGCGCCGCGTTCGACGTGGTCGCCGATGCGCACGGCGACGCGCAGACCGCCGGCCGGGTCGTGTTCGGCAAGACGGCGGCCGACGTTTCCGAGACGCACGACGTCCATCGCGCGCACCCAGCCCGCGCGCGAGCTCGCAACCACGCTTGGATTTGCGTCAACGTGCAGCGACTCGAGCGCGGCGCGCGAACTGCCCTGCGCCTCGACCATCTCGACGAGCTTCTCGTATCCGGCACCGCTCTGCAACGCGGCGCGCACGCGGCCTGCGCCGCCCTCGATGCCGGCCGCTTCGAGCATCGCTTCAACGATGCGCAGCACGAGCGTGTGCTCGCGTCCTTCGGGGGGCTCTTGTCCTTCGACAGGCTCAGGATGACAGGAGAGGAAGTTGCGGGCTTCGATTATTTCGATGCCGGTGCCGATGGAGTGGCCGAGCGGCTCGTCCATGTTCGTGACGAATGCGGTCGCGCGGCGGCCGAAACGGCGCGCGATCTCGACCAGCCACCCGGCGAGCTCGCGAGCGGCGCGCGCGTCCTGCATGAATCCACCGCGGCCGGTCTTTACGTCGAAGACGAACGCCTGCGCGCCGCCGGCGATCTTCTTCGAGACGATCGATGCGGCCATCAAGCCCATCACCGGCACCGTGCCGGTGTGGTCGCGCAAGCGATAGATGCGCTTGTCGGCGGGGACTAGCGTCTCGCTTTGCGCGGCGATCGCGCAGCCGACGCGCTCGACCTGCCGCTTGAACGCGTCGATCGAGAGGTTCACGTTGAAGCCGGGAATCGTTTCGAGCTTGTCGATCGTGCCGCCGGTATGGCCGAGCGCGCGGCCCGAAAGCTTGGCGACGCGCACGCCGCACGCGGCTGCCAGCGGAACGGCTACCAGCGAGACGATGTCGCTTACGCCGCCGCTGCTGTGCTTGTCGACGACCGTTGCGGGCCCGTCGAACGCGATCGTCTCGCCGCTATCGACCATCGCGCGCGTCAACGCGTAAGCCTCTTCGAAGGTCATGCCGCGCCAGAGGCAGGCCATGCAGAGCGCCGCCATCTGCGCGTCGTCGACCGAACCGGCCATGAAGCCGGCGACGATCGCCTCCCAGTCGCCGCCTGAGAGCGTCTCGCCCTCGCGCTTGCGCTCGATCGCGCGCCGCATGCTCGTTTCATCCATCGTGCGCGTGGGTTTCTCCAGACTTCCAGCGAAGCCCGCTGCGTGCCCATTCAGGCTCTGCTGCATCCGGTCGTCTATCACGCAATTACGTACGCGCCGCTCGGAACGCTCGCGGCGATCGCGTACGTCGCCGTCGCAATCGCCGTAACGCTCGTGACGATGCGGCGGCCGTCCTACGGCGTCTGCGCGCTGGTAGCCATCCAGCCGTTCGCGTTCTACCGCGATATCTTCGGCACCACGATCACGTTCCCAAAAGTCGTGCTGCTCGCGGCCATCCTCGGGCTGAGCGCGCGGCCGGGGGCCTTCGCATCGCTGCGCGAACCCGCAGCACGGCGGCTCCTGATCGCGGCGCTGCTGGTGGCGGCGGCGACCGCGCTCTCCATCGCGCAGGCCACCTACCTACGCCCGGCGCTGCGCGAAACGTTGAAGGCGCTCGAATACGCCGCGCTCTTTGCGACGGTCTATGCGGCCTATCGCTCGGATCCCAATCCGCGCATGCTGCGCGCCGCGATCGTCGGCGTAAGCATTGCCGTCACGCTGCTCGCCCTTTCGCAAGAACTCCTCGGCGCGCCCTCGGGCCTGTACCTCAACGGGCACCCGGCGCCGCGCATCGCCGGCCCGCTGGAAGGGCCCAATCAACTCGCCGGGTATCTCGATATCTCGCTGCCGCTACTCTTCGCGCTCGCCATCGAAGAAGCGACGCCCGCGCTGCTGATCGCGCTCTTCCTCGCAGTCTGTACCGACGTGCTCACGTTTTCGCGGGCCGGAGCCATCGGCGCGCTTGCAGGGACGCTCACGATCGCACTGGTCTATCGCCGTAATTTGGGGGCGCCGCTACTGGCGATGCTCGGCGGCCTCGCGGTCGGTGGCACGGTCGCCAGCCTTTGGGATTACAGCACCCACGCCTCCCCGTTCTTTCGCGGCGGTGCGATCCACGGCACGAACTACTCCGGCGGCGTCGGCACGCGCGCCGAACTGTGGCGCGCGGCCTACGACCTCTGGCGCCGCCGACCGTTCTTCGGCGTCGGCGCGGGGAACTACCAGCTCGAACTGCCGTTGGTCGGCCTGCACGGCGTTCGCACGCACGCGAACAGCCTCTACATCCAATCGCTCGTTGAAGGCGGCATTCCGTCGCTCGCGGCGACGCTGTATATGGTGTGGAGCTCGATCGCAAGCTTCGCGCGCGAACGCGCTGCGGCACCCTTGATCGCCGGGGCCTTCGCCGCCAGCATCGCTCTCGCGCTGCACCAGATCGTCGACTACCTGATTTTCTATCCAAAGGTCGGAGGCTGGTGGTTCGTCGTGCTCGCGCTCGGCGCCGCCGAGCTTGCGCGAACCGCGCGAACGCACGCATGATGCGCGCCATGCTGCTGGTACCGCTCTCGTTCGTCGTGGGCGGCCTCGCGTGCCGTTACTGGCTCGCCGGCGCGCCTGCGGCGGCGGCGGCCGGCCTCGCGCAGCCGGTCGCGGTCGTCACCTACTGGCAGAGCTTCGGCGCGTGGATGTGGCTCGCGCTCTTCATCGCGGTCGCCGCCGCGAGCGCGGTCTACGCGCTCCTGCTGCGCGCGGCGCTGCGCGGCGAGTACGCCGGCGCGCGCGCGGCGGTGCGCGACGCCTGCATCGCGAGCGCGCTCGCACTCGCGGCGGCACTCGCCTTTCCCGTCATCTTCTCGAGCGACGCCTACGCGTACGGCGCGTACGGCGCGATGGCGCTGCACGGCATCGACCCCTACGCCCACCTGCGCCTCACGGCGCACGACCCGCTCTTCGCCGCCGCGATCTGGCAGTGGGGCAACCCGCCGCCGGTCTGCGTCTACGGCCCGGCGTTCGTCTGGATCGCGAGCCTCGTCGTCGGCGCGCTGCACGGTTGCGGCGTTGCCGCGCAACTCCTCGGATTACGCATACTCGCATCGCTCGCGCTGGTCGCCTGCGCACCGCTGCTCTACGCGGCGATGGTGGGATTCCCGCCTACCCATCGCGTCGCCGCGGCGATCGGCATCGCGCTCAACCCCGTCGCGATCTGGTCGGCTGCGGAGGGCCACAACGACGCGCTTTTGCTGGCGGTGGTGTTGGCCGGCTTCGTGCTCGCACGGCGCGGCCGGCTAGCGAGCGGTGCGTTTGCAATCGCGGCGTCGGCGCTGATCAAAGCGCCCGGCCTCGCGGCCGCGGCGGCGCTCGCCGCCTTCGAATGGCGCGATCGCTCGAGATTCGCGCGCGTCGTCGCTGGCGCGGCGGCCGGCGCGCTCTTCGTCGCGATCGTCTCCCTTCCGTTCGAATGGGGCGTGCGCAACGTGCTGGTTCCGCACGGGCATTACGAGCCGCAGTTCTCGGCGCAGTATCTCCTCGCGCGCGCGTTGCACGCGGTCGTTCCGCCGGCGCTCGCCGTGCCGCTGGGCGCGGCGCTCGTGCTGACCGCCGCGGGAGCGCTGGCGTGCTACGGCGTCGTGCTCGCGGCGCGCGGAACGCGCGAAGGTGCGCTCTATATGGCGCTGGGCTTGTGGCTCGCGATTCCTAACCCGTATCCATGGTACGCGCTATGGATTCTGCCGGTCGCGTTCATAGCGATCGAGTCGCGCGTCGCGTGGATGCTGGTGCTCGCGTCGCTCACGATCGTATTCCGGTATCTTCCCGACGCGACGACGGCTTCGAACGCGAATGTGAATGCGATCGTTACGCTCTGCGAACTCGCCCTTCCGTTCGCCGCGCTCCGCTTCGGAGCCGGCGCTGCCGCGCGCGCTCCAAACGGCCGGCCGCAGGGCTCGGTCGCGTCGGGGCCGCCGGGGAAGCCGTAGCGCGGCCCTTCGTCCTGCGTTGCGCCGTCGCTCGTGACGGCGTCGTAGAGCGTCTCCTCGCGCCGTAGTTCGCTGCCGGTTTGCTGCGAGAACTGCGCGATCGCCACGGCGAGCGCGCGCGCCGCGGCCGCCGGCGTGGCGCGGATGGCCGTCACGGTGCCCGCCGAATCGCGCGCGTAGCGGAGGGCGATCGTCTCGTGCCCGCGCGCGTGATCGCGCATGGCAGCGTTGCCCGCCGGCACGTGCGCGCGCTGCACCGTCACGACGACGAAGCTCACGCGGGCCGCGGCCTCGTATCTTCCGCGCCCAGCCGGCGTGACCGGCAGGCGCACGACGAGCGCGCGCAGGGCGTACGCCGGATGCGCGTTACAAGTAGGCGCATGCGCCGAGGCGGCCGCAACGAGAAACGCGAGCGTTCGCATACGTCATAGTATACGGCAAAAAGCGAGAAGCGCCGGAGCCTGAGCCCCAGCGTTTCCCGTCTTCATGCAGCACCCGGCGCCGGCGTCAGCCGTGGATGGCGATCTTCTTGGGCTGCGCTTTGGGGGAGAGTTTGAGGTTCAGGGTCAAGAGACCGTGCTCCACCTTCGCGGCTATCTTCTCGCTATCGATCTCCTCGGGGAGCAGGAGCGAGCGCGTGAACGAGCGCTTCTCACTCTTCCCGGAGACGGTCAGCGTATCGTTTTCCAGCGTGATATCGATGTCGTCCGGCTTGAAGCCGGGTACCGGAACCTCGACCGTGTAACCGGTCTCGTCCCGGTTGATCTCGACGCCCATCGCGGCTGGGAGACTGGAGAAAAAGTTGCGGAACGGGTCAAAGCCAAAGACGTCGACAAGCGGACGGCTGAGGGTGCCGTTCGGCCCGCGTTCCAGGGTTGAGAGAGAGTTCATACCGTTGCTGTACCTCCGTCTGTTCAGTTTGGCGTTTCTTGGCGGATTAGCACTCCCACCCGGGGACTGCCAATTTCTAGAACGCTTCGGCCGCTCAAAGGGTTTCGCCGCGCCCCCGGCCGCATGGTGCAAGAGAGAATCATGACCACGAGAGACGATGATGGGGCGGCGGCGGATCTCATCCGTTCGCTGCCGGCTCGCAGCCGCGCGCTGGCGAGCCTGATCGAGCGGCTTCGCACCGGGCGCGGGGCATACGCGCTCCACGAGACCGGCGCGGCGGCGCGGCCGGCGCTCTTGGCGTCGCTCTACCGCGCGATCGGCGGGCAGATCCTGGTCATCGTGCCGACGCCCGACGTCGCCGAGCGTGCCTTCGCCGATCTGCTCTACTACCTCGGTGAGCCCGAGCCGCAGAGCATCGCGCTGCTGCGCTCGCGCGACGAGACCGTCGGCGCCATCGAGAGCCCCTCCGAACGCAGCGCCCGCATGACGCTGCTCGCCGATCTCGCGGACGGCAAGCCGGGCATCGCGATCGTTCCGCTGGCCGCACTGCGCCAATACGTCATGCCCAAAGCCGTATTTCAAGAACTGCGCTTCACGCTGCGGACGGGTGAGGAGGCCGGATGGGACCGGACGCAGGAGCGCCTCTACGCCCTCGGCTACCGGCGCTCCGACGTTGTGAGCGCCGCCGGCGAGTACGCGGTGCGCGGCGGCATCCTCGACGTCTTTCCGGCCTCGGCGGCAAGCGCGGTCCGCATCGAGTTCTTCGGCGACGGCGTCGAAAGCATCCGCGCGTTCGATCTTCAAAGCCAGCGCAGCCGAGCCGAGAGCGACGGCGGCGCGCTCGCGGCCGTCGATATCGTACCGTGGAGCGAGATCCCGCGCGGCGAGCCGTATCGGCAGCGCGTGATCGACCGCTACGACGGGCCCGAGCACGTGGCCGCCGCGCTGCGCGCGTATTTGGAGGGCGGCGCGGAGGTGCCCGAGCCGTGGCTCTCGCTCGCCTACGACCGCCGCGAAACGGTGCTCGAGTACTTGGATGCGCGAGCGCTCGTCGTCTTCGACGAGCCCTCGATGCTCGCGACGGTCGAGAGCGCGCTCGACGACGAACGATCGCGCGAAGAGAGCGTCCTGCTGGCGGGGCTTCGACAAGCTGCGCCTGAGACGGGGGCTCGGCCGGATGCGCTTTCGGTTTCGGAGCGCGAGGTTGGGGAGCTCTTGCTCGCGGAGGTCGCGGCACCGTATCCGCGGCTGCGCGATCTCGCGCCGGCGTTCGCGCGATACGTTTCGCTCGCGTTTCCGGGCGGCATCGAAAGCGCCGAACCGCTCGAGTGGCTTCCGGCGCCCGCGGCGGCGTTCGTGCTGCAGACGGCGCCCGTCGAGCACTTCAACCGGCAGATCGCGATGTTCGTGCAGTCGGTTCGCGCGTGGGCCGAGGCGGGCGAGACGATCGTACTCGTCAGCTCCGGCGTCGCACGCACGAGCGAGCTGCTGCGCGCCTCCGGCATCCCCCTTCGAGGGGTCGTGCTCGACCATGGGAACATCGAGAGCGGCTTTGCGATTCCCGATCTGCACCTGCGCGTGCTGGGCGATCGTGAGATATACGGGCAACCGCCCAAACGCGTCAAGATTCGCGCGATAAAGGAGGGCGTTCCGGTCACGCTCGCCGACCTGCGCGTCGGCGATTACGTGGTGCACGCCGTGCACGGCATCGGCCGGTACCTCGGGCTTCGCACGGAGACGATCCTCGGCGCGACGCAAGACTATCTCGATCTGCGCTACGCCGGCACCGACCGCATGCTCGTGCCGGTCACGCAGATGCACCAGGTGCAGAAGTACAGCGCGAGCGAGGGCGGCACGCCGCGCCTCTCCAAGATGGGCGGCGCCGACTGGGCGCGCGCCAAAGGGCGCGTCGCGGAGTCGGTCGCGAAGATCGCGGACGGCCTGGTGCTGCTCTACGCCGAGCGCGAACTCGCGCGCGGGCACGCGTTCGCACCGGATACGCCGTGGCAGAGCGAACTCGAAGAAGCGTTTCCATACGAAGAGACGCCCGATCAGATGAAGGCGATCCTCGAAACCAAGGCCGACATGGAGCGCGCGCGGCCGATGGATCGACTGGTCTGCGGCGACGTCGGCTACGGCAAGACGGAAGTCGCGATACGCGCGGCGTTCAAGGCCGTCGCCGACAAGAAGCAAGTCGCGGTGCTCGTGCCGACGACCCTGCTCGCGAACCAGCACTATCGCACGTTCAGTTCGCGTTTCGCGGGCTTCCCGATGCGCATCGAAGAGATCTCGCGCTCGAAGAGCAGGCAAGAACAGCGCGCGATCCTCCAAGCGCTGGCGGAGGGGAAGATCGACATCGTCGTCGGAACGCACCGCCTGCTGCAGAAAGACGTGGCGTTCGCCGACCTCGGGCTGATCGTCGTCGACGAAGAGCAGCGCTTCGGAGTGATGCACAAGGAGCGCCTCAAGCAGTACAAGGCGAGCGTCGACGTTCTTACGCTCTCGGCCACGCCGATTCCGCGCACGCTGCACATGTCGCTGGTCGGCGTGCGCGATCTCTCGCTCATCCAGACCGCGCCGCGCAACCGCATGTCGATCAAGACCGTGGTCGTGCCGGCGGGCGACGCGGTGGTGCAGCGCGCGATCGCCGCCGAGCTCGACCGCGGCGGCCAGGTTTACTACCTGCACAACCGCATCGAATCGATACAAGCAGTGCGTAACGCGCTCGCGCAGTTGGTTCCGCGCGCGCGCATCGGAATCGGCCACGGGCAGATGACCGAGGCGGAGATCGAGCCGGTGATGGGAGCGTTCATCGAAGGCGAGCTCGACGTACTGGTGGCCACCACCATCATCGAAAACGGCATCGACATCCCGAACGTCAACACGATCGTGGTGAGCGACGCCGACAAGTTCGGTCTCGCGCAACTCTACCAGCTGCGCGGGCGCGTCGGCCGCTCGAACCATCAGGCGTACGCGTATCTGCTCTATCAAGCGCACAAGTCGCTCAGCGAGGAGGCCAAAGCGCGTCTCGAAGCGATTCGCGAGTTTACGCATCTGGGCAGCGGTTTGCAGATCGCGATGCGCGATCTCGAGATTCGCGGCGCGGGCAACTTGCTCGGCGCGGCGCAGTCGGGCTTCATCGCGTCGGTCGGCTTCGATACGTACTGCCAACTGCTCGCCGAAGCGATCGCGCAGCGGCGCGGCGAGCAAGCCGCGCTTGAAGACCGGCGCGAAGCGGTCATCGACGTGAAGATCGACGCCTTCATTCCGAACGACTACATCGCGCAGGTCTCGCAGAAGATCGCGGTCTACCAGCAACTCGCGAAATCGCGCAGCGAAGCCGGCGTCGAGGAGATCGCCGCGGGCGTGCGCGACCGCTTCGGCCCGCTGCCCGAACCGCTCGCGAATCTGATCGAGATCACCAAACTGCGCACGGTCGCGCTGCAGAAGCACGTCACGCGCGTGATCGTCGACGAGAAACGCCTCACGCTAGGCGTCGGATCGGGCTTCGAGCTGCAGCCCAGCGCCATCCCGAAGCTGCAGTCGCTGACGCGCAACCGGTTCCGTTTCGGCGAAGGGAAGGTGCTGGTCGATCTGCCGGCGCTCGCGCCGGGGCAGCGCCCCGAAGCGCTCTGGATGCCGCTGCTGCGCGGCCTCCTCGCCGCGCTGTAGCCAGGCAGGCGAGCAGGAGCCACCTGCAATTGGAGGAGCCGGGGCGCCGGGCGCGAATCCGCGGACGGTTGCGGATGGCACAGCGCCTTCGCAGTTTTTACGCTTACGATACGATTTTCCAGTTTGGAGCGGATAATGCCGAAAGCCACCCGCCTGATTGCGGGCATCGCCACTGCACTGTTGACCGTCGCGCTCGCCTCCTGTTCGGGCGGCGGCAGCGTCGTCACCGTGAACGGCCAAGCGATCAGCCATGCTACGTTCGATAAAAAGCTCGAGAACAACCCCGTTTCGCGGAACATTCTTCAGCAAGAAGTGATGAATCTTCTGATCGACCAGTATGCGACCCAAAACCACATCACGATCACGCCCGCGCAGATCGACAAAGTTGAAAACCAGTACAAGGCGCAGTATCCTCCGGGCCAATTCTCCTCGTTGCTCAAGGCGCGCGGGCTCACCGAAAACGACGTGCGCAATCTGATCCGCCGCCAGTTGGTCCTCGACCAGGCGGTCGGTGGCAACATCACGATTCCGGAATCGGACGTGGCCGCGTTCTTCAAAAAGAATCACGCCGCGTTCGACGTGCATGCCGAGGTAAAGGCGCGCCACATTCTCGTTCCGGACCTCGCGACGGCCCAGAAGATCGAAGCCGACCTCAAGGCCGGCCAACACTTCTCGGCGCTGGCCAAGCAGTATTCGCAGGATCCGGGCAGCCGCACGAAGGGCGGCGAGCTCGGCTGGTTCCGCCGCGGGCAGATGGTACCGTCGGTCGAGAAGTACGCCTTCTCCGCGCCGATCGGCAAGATCAGCCCGCCGATCAAGTCGGCGTTCGGCTACCACATCATCCAAGTCCAGGCTCGCAAGCCCGGAAAGAAGGCGACGCTCGCGAGCGCGCACGACCAGATCGTGCAGGCTCTGCGCCAGCAACAGGAGGCGCCGCTGGTGCAGCCGTTCCTGGCTTCGCTGCAACAGAAGGCGAAGATCGTCGTGAACGACCCGGCCTTCGCGTCGCTCTTCCCGACGCCCGCGCCGCTGCCGTCGGCCGCACCCGCCGCACCGGCACCCGCCGCACCGGCTGCACCGGCACCGGCCGCGACGAAGTAACGAGAGGCTCGCTACGGCGTGCTGCAAAGGGCTCCGGCGGTTGCCGGGGCCCTTTGCATTGCGAGGCGAATACGGCGTCCGTACATGCTGGTTCGAATCGTGGGATTGGGCCCGGGCGATCCCGCTCTGCTGACGCTCGGAAGCCTCGACGCGCTGCGGGCTACCGGCCGCGCCGTCACCCTGATGGCGCCGCGCGAGCTCACCAAGTATCTCGCCGGCCACGGCGTTGAGATCGTGCGCGATGACGACGGCGACGCGCCGCTCGTCGTTCGCGGCAGCGCCGAAGCGATCGACGCGTTCGCCGCGCGCCTCCTCGCGCTCTCCGGAGTTGCGATTGGGGTGCTGGGGAATCCGCTCTCGGATTTTCCGGGGCTGCCGCTCTTGCTGCGGGCGCTCGAACGCGGGGGCGCGCGCACCGAGATCGTGCCGGGGATGCCGCTTCCGCTCCCGCCCGCGTCGGAGCATCGTAGTTGGAACGACCTCGTCGAGATCATGGCGCGGCTGCGCGGCGCGTGCCCGTGGGATCGCGAGCAGACGCATCGCACGCTCGTGCCCTATCTCATCGAGGAGACCTACGAAGTCGTCGAAGCGATCGAAGCGCCGGATCTCGATGGGCTCTGCGAAGAGCTCGGCGATCTGCTGCTGCAGATCGTCTTCCACGCGCAGCTCGCAACCGAGACCGGCAAGTTCACCATCGCCGACGTGATCGACGCGCTTTCGAACAAGATGATTCGCCGGCACCCGCACGTCTTCGCCGGCGCAGTCATCGAAGACGTGGACGCGCAGTGGCGCAACTGGGAGCATCTCAAATCCCAAGAGAAGACCGGGCGGCAGCGCAAGAGCCGGCTAGACGGCATCCCCGTGCATCTCGGCGCCCTGCAGCGCGGCCAACGCATGCAAGAGAAGGCGGCGCGCGTGGGCTTCGACTGGCCGTCGCCGAGCCGGGTGCTCGAGAAGCTCGTCGAAGAGCTCGCCGAACTCGCCGAAGCGCGGCGCGAACGGCAGGACGACGCGCACGTGCGCGAAGAACTGGGCGACGTCTTCTTCACGCTCGTCAACCTTTCGCGCTCGCTCGGCATCGACGCCGAAACTGCGGTACGCGAAGCCAACGAGAAGTTTTACCGGCGGTTCTCGTTCATGGAACGCCGAGCCGCGCAGAACGGCAAGGCCCTCTCCGATATGTCGCTCGACGAACTCGAGGAGCTATGGCAACTAGCAAAGATTCAAGCAGCCTGATTCGGGTGCGCATGAGCGCACACGACGCGCACTACGGCGGCAATCTGGTTGACGGCGCGCGCATGCTCGCGCTCTTCGGCGATGTCGCAACGGAACTGCTCGTCCGCATGGACGGCGACGAAGGTTTGTTCGTCGCGTACGATGGCGTAGAGTTCCTCGCACCGGTCTACGCCGGCGACTACATCGAGGCCGAAGGCCGCATCGTCGGCGTCGGCAACACCTCGCGCACGATGTCGTTCGAGGCGCGCAAAGTCATCGCGGCGCGCACCGACGTAAGCGAAAGCGCGGCCGACGCTCTCGATCCGCCCATCGTCGTCTGCCGCGCATCCGGAACCTGCGTCACCCCCAAAGCCAAGAAACGTATCGTGTGACCGGGCTTGCTGCCTTTGCCGCAGGGAACCCGCGCTCCGCGAAGAACCGTGCAGCGCACCACTATGCCGCGTAACCGTACGCTAGATTTCCGCCTTGGTCGTGACCGCCGGCGCTTTTTTATCGAGCGCGGCCTGAAAAAGCGGGTTCCCAGGAGCGGAAGCGCCGTCGAGGAGTTGATGGATCTTCCGCGCGGAAAACTCGCGATGAACCCGCAAGAACTCTTGGGAGAGATTCCGTTCTGCACCGTCGGCGGCGTTGCAACGAGAGCGTATATGCCCGAGCGTAGCACCAAAGACGTGGACATCCTCGTGAATGCGTGCGACTTTGAGTCCGCCGAGGAGCGCCTATCGAAGGCGGGATACGAAGCGGTTCGAAAGCGTGACGATCTCTTCTTTGGTAACTCCGCCCTTGGTCTCTTTGGCCGCGCTTGGCAGAAGGCCGACGCTAGAATCGACCTCATATCGAGCGAACAGGATTGGGTCCACGAGGCTCTCATGATCGACTCGCGCGACCAGACGGGGCTGCGCGTTATCGCCCTCCCCTACCTTGTGTTGATGAAAATGGATGCATCGCGCGGCCAGGACCAGGCCGATATCGAACGCATGCTCGGACGCCTCGATGCCACCGCGGTAGAAGACGTCGTAAACGTCGTGGTACGCCATCTCGGCGATCCGCAGGCGGCAGAAGACGTAAGACAGTACGCGCTGCTAGGCCATATGGAGTACTAGGAGGCGTCGGAGTTAAGCACGTTTCCGTGTGCGCGCCGCGGGGGAGCGGTGCCGCTCTGGGCGAAGCCAGCCTGCAGCACAATGCGGCTCGATAAGTTCATGAAGATCGCGCGGCTCTCGAAGCGGCGCAGCGAAGCACACGAGGCGCTCGAGCACGGCCGCATTACGAAGGATGGCCGCGCCCTCAAACCTGGCTACCAGGTGCGGCCGGGCGACGTGCTCGAGATCCACTACGCGACGAAATACGTAACGGTGCGCGTGCGCGAAGTTCCCCTGCGCCTCACGCCGCGCCTTACGCCGAGCGATCTCTACGAGGTCCTCGACCAGCGCCGCGACGAGCCCTCCGAATGGGTGTGAACTCTTCGTTTTCTGCCGATGCCAAGGACGCGCTCGCGCGCGACGTGCCGGAGGCGCCGCATTGCCGCGAGGCGCTGCTCGCCAGCCTCGCCGTATACGGCTGCGGCACCGGTGCGAATGCGTTCGTCACGCATCGCAACGCCGTCGCACGCCTCTTCCGTTCGCTCGCGCTGGACGAACGCCGCAGCATCGTGAAGGTGGCCGACGCTCGCCTGATGCGCGCCGTCGGCTACCGTATCGACGTCCCCGAACGCCTGCGCGCGATACCGCCGAAACCGATGCACAGATGCGATCGCGTGATGGAGATTCGCGGCGCCTTTCTCGCCTGCGGTTGCGTATCGGCCGGCAGGCAAGGCTACCACCTCGAGTTCGTGCTGCGCGACCGCGAGCGCGCCGAGCGCCTGGCATGGATGCTGCGCGCGCTCGCGCTTCCGCCCAAACGGATGGAGCGCAAGCACCGAGACGTTCTCTACTATAAGGACTTCGAAGCGATCGTGGACGTGCTGACCATCGTCGGAGCGCACGGCGCGGTGCTGCACCTTTCCGATATTCACGCGCTGAAAGAGACGAAGAACCGTATCCACCGGCTGGTGAACACGGAGGCCGCCAACCTCGAGCGCACGGCCGCCGCCGCCGCGGCCGCGTGCCGCACGATCCAGTACGTGGAGAGCGCCTACGGGCTGCGCAACGTCAGCCCGGTACTGCGGGAGATCGCGGCGCTGCGCCTGGCCCATCCGGAGGAGAATCTGGCCGAGCTCGGGCGCCGCTGCAACCCGCCGGTCGGGAAACCGACGGTCAGCAGCCGGCTCGCGGCCCTCACGCGCCTCGCGGCACGCCTGCAGCGGGGCCGCGAGAGCCGAACTTCCTTGCGCGATTGAGAATGAGCCGGGCAGTTCGAGGGCGTAAAAGCCGGAGTCTGTTCTTCAACGGAGATGCACATGCGTATCGGGATCAACGGCTTCGGCCGTATCGGTAGAAATTTTGCCAAATCGCTCATCGCGCGCCACCCCGGCATCGAGATCGCGGCCGTCAACGATCTGACGAGCGCGGCCGAGTGCGCGCACCTCTTCAAGTACGATTCGAACTATGGAACATATGGCGGGCACGTCGCCGCCGACGGCGATAAGATCGTCATCGGCGAGCGGCGAGTCGCCGTGCTCGCCGAGCGCGACCCGGCAAAGATTCCGTGGCGGCAGCTCGGCGTCGACGTCGTGATCGAATCGACCGGCTTATTTACCGACGCGAGCCGCGCGCGCGCGCATATCGACGGCGGCGGAGCGCGCAAAGTCCTGATCTCGGCACCGGCGAAGGGCGAAGACCTCACCATCGTACTGGGCGTCAACCACGCACGGTACGATCCCGAAAAGCATCACGTCATCTCGAACGCATCGTGCACGACGAACTGCCTGGCCACGGCGGTCAAACCGGTCGTCGATTCTTTGGGCTGGGTCAAAGGCTTCATGTCGACGATCCACTCCTACACGAACGACCAGAACATCCTCGACGCCCCGCACAAGGATCTGCGCCGCGCGCGCAACGCCGCGACCAACATCATCCCGACCTCGACCGGCGCCGCCAAGGCGCTCTACCTGACGATACCGGAGGTCGAGGGCACGTTCGACGGCTTCGCGCTGCGCGTTCCGACGCAGACCGTCTCGATGGTCTACCTGGTCGCGCAAGTCAAGAAAGAGACGACGAAGGACGAACTCAACGCGATCCTCAAGCGCGCGGCCGAGGGAGAGCTCAGAGCCTACGTGCGGTATTGCGATGAAGAGCTCGTCTCCAGCGACTTCAAGCATTCGCCGTACAGCTCGATCGTCGACGCCAAACTCACCGGCGCAAACGGCGACCTGGTGCAGATCGCAGCGTGGTACGACAACGAATGGGGGTACTCGTGCCGCCTCGCCGACCTGACGGCGATGGTGCTGCAGAGCATGCCCGCCAAACCATGAGACCGCTTCGCCGCGCGCTGTGGTGCTGCGCGATGCTGTTGGCGTCCTTCGCGAGCGCAAGCGCGGCCGCGAGCGCGGCACCGTTCACGATCGACGATACGTACGCGATCGCGGGGCTGAGCGCTCCGCGGATCTCGCCCGACGGGCGATCGCTGCTCTTCGTGCGCTCGCGCGTCGACGTGCAAAACGACCGGCGCATCGGCGAACTGGTGCTCTTGAACGTCGCGACGAAGCGCGCGCGGCAGTTGACCTACGGCCGCCTCGGCGTCGCCGACCCGATCTGGTCGCCCCACGGCCGGCGCATCGCGTTTCTCGCGCAAGCGGCCGGCAAGACCGAGCAGATATTCGTGATGCCGATGGACGGCGGAGATGCGCGGCAGGTGACGCGCGCGCCGCAGGGCGTGCAAGAGTATGCGTGGCGCCCCGACGGCGGCGCGATCGCGTATCTCACCACCGACTCGCTGCCGAAGAAGACGGGCGCCGCGCGCTTTCAAGACAGCTACCGCGTAACCGATAACGCGTATCTGACGCCGGGCCCCTTTCCGCCGTCGCATCTGTGGCTCGCCGTTCCGGGAAGGCCCGCGCAGCGGCTGACCGGCGGCTCGTGGAGCGTCGCGGCGGGCGATGCCGAATCGACGATCTCGTGGTCGCCCCACGGCAAGACGATCGCCTACGTGCGCTTGCCCGACGCGCTGCTCGGCGACGCGAACCGCTCGGTGGTGGAACTGCTCGACGTCGCCGGCAAGCGCAGCCGCTCCCTCACCGGGGGCACGCGTTACGAGTTTAACCCGCGCATCTCCCCGGCCGGCACGCGCGTTGCGTACACGTACCCACGCGGGGGCGTGCCGATGAACGATGCGGATATCTTCGTTTCGAACGGAGGCGGCCCGGGCGTCGACGTCACGCGCGGCATAGATCGCAACACGGGCGATTACGCGTGGTTCCCCAACGGCCGCAGCCTGCTCGTCGCCGGCGACGACGGAACGCAGCGCGCGCTCTGGCGCGTGCGCCTCGACGGCCGCTTCCGCAAACTCGATCTCGGCGACGTCAGCGCCTTCGGAAACTTCGACGGCAGCATCGCGCGCAACGGCGCGATCGCGTTCGTCGGCGTAACGCCGCATCATCCGGCCGAGATCTACTACCTCGCTTCACCGCGCGGCAAGCCGCAGCGCATGACCGATTACAACGCGGCGATCGCCGGTCTGAATCTCGGGCGCGTGCGCCCGGTCGCCTGGACGTTCGCCGGTTACCACGAGGACGGCGTGCTGACCTACCCCGTGGGCTTCCCGCACGCGCGCGGCGGAGCGAGCGCGAAGCGTTACCCGCTGGTGCTGCTCATCCACGGCGGCCCGACCGGCGCGAGCACCGCATCGTTCGATCAGCTCGCGCAGATCATGGCGGCTCACGGGTGGTTCGTCTTCGAACCGAACTACCGCGGAAGCGACAACCTCGGCAACGCTTACCAGCATGCCATCTATATCGACGCCACGCGCGGGCCGGGCGAAGACATTCGCGCCGGTCTCGCCGCCGTAGAGCGCCTGGCCCCGATCGATCCGACGCGCGTCTGCGCGAGCGGCTGGTCGTACGGCGGCATGCTTACGTCGTGGCTCATCACGCAGTATCACGACTGGCGCTGCGCGGTCTCCGGTGCGGCCGTCAACGATCTCGTCTACGATTACTCGCTGGCCGACGACATCAGCGCGGACCGCGAATCGATGCCCGGCTCGCCTTTCGTCGGCAAGAACATGGCACTCTATCGCAAGGTCTCGCCCTTCACGTACTATCGCAACGTGCGCACGCCGACGCTCATCCTGGCCGACACCTACGACGTGCGGGTGCCGGCCGCGCAATCCTACGTCTTCTACCACGCGCTCCACGATCGCGGGGTGCCGGTCGCGTTCTACGAATGGCCCGTGCACGGCCACTTCCCGAGCGATCCGGTGCGCATCGCGGACGTCTACCGGCACTGGATCGCCTGGCTCGAGCGCTATCTGTGAGCGAATCGATGCAACTTGCCCGCTTGCAGGACGCACGGGTTGGCGGGCGGCGCGTGCTGGTACGCGAGGATCTGAACGTGCCGGTGAGCCGCAGCGCGCCGCCCGAGATCGCCGACTACACGCGGATCGATGCGGCGCTGCCGACGCTGCGCTACCTGCGCGAGCGCGGCGCGAAGACGATCGTGCTCTCGCATCTCGGGCGCCCGGAGGGCCGGCGCGATCCGAACTATTCGTTAGAGCCGGTCGCACGCGCGCTCTCCGCGCGGCTCGGCACGGCGGTTGCGTTTGCCGCGGACTGCGTCGGCGAACCGGCGCGCAAGGCCGTCGACGCGATGTGCGACGGCGACGTGCTCCTCTTGGAGAACGTGCGCTTTCACGCCGGGGAGGAGCGTAACGATCCGGCGTTCGCCGCGCGCCTCGCCGAACTCGGCGAGATCTACGTGAACGACGCGTTCGGAACGGCGCACCGCGCGCACGCATCGACCGAAGGCATCGCGCACCTCCTGCCCGCCGTTGCGGGGCTCTTGATGGAGGCCGAGATCGCGGCTCTCTCGGCGCTCGTGCACGATCCGAAGCAGCCGTTCGTCTGCGCCATCGGCGGTGCGAAGGTCAAAGACAAGGTCGGCGTCTTCACCAATCTGATGCGGCGCGTGCGGACCTTCTGCATCGGCGGCGGAATGGCGAACACGTTTCTGGCCGCGCAAGGCGTCGGCGTCGGGCGCTCGCTGCGCGACGACGATCTCGGCCCGGCAAGCCGCATCCTTGAAGAGGCGCGGCGCAGCGGCGTCGCCCTTCTTCTGCCGGTAGACGCCGTCGTCTCGAGTTCGTTCGACGACGACGCGGGCGCGCGGGTTGCCGAGATCGGCTCGGTTGGCGACGCGATGATTCTCGACATCGGGCCGCAGACCGCGCGTGCGTACGCCGCCGCCATCGAACGCGCGGAGACGATCGTCTTCAACGGACCGATGGGCGTTTACGAAAAGGCGCCCTACCGGCAGGGCACGCAGGTGGTCGGCGACGCGATCGCGCGCGCGACGGCGCGCGGAGCAACGAGCGTGGTCGGCGGCGGAGATGCGGCCGCCGCGGCGCACGAGCTGGGCTTCGCATCGAAGATGACGCACGTGAGCACGGGCGGCGGCGCGACGCTCGAGTTTTTGGAAGGCAAGACGCTGCCCGGCGTCGCGGCGCTGATGGCATGAGACGCACGATCGTAGCCGGCAACTGGAAGATGTACAAGGACACGCACGAGGCGGCGCTCTTCGTCGACGCATTCCTCGATAGGCTGGGCGCGCTGCCCGCCGGCGTGGAGATCGTCTTGTGCCCGCCGTTCAGCGCGCTCTTCGCGGTGGGTCAACGCGTGCGCCGCACGCGAGTGCGGCTCGGCGCGCAGAACATGCACTGGGAAGATTGCGGCGCCTACACCGGAGAGATCTCCCCGCCGATGCTCGTAGACCTCGGCGTTGCCTACGTGATTCTGGGCCACTCCGAACGGCGCACGCTCTTCGGCGAGACCGACGACGGCGTCCGCCGGAAGACGGCCGCGGCGCTGGCGCACGGCTTGACGCCGATCGTCGCGGTCGGCGAGACGGCGGCCGAACGCGATGCCGGGCTGACGACGGCGCGGGTGGTCGCGCAGACGCAAGCGGCGCTCGAAGGGTTGCCCGCCGGCGCCGTCGCCAAGATCGTAATGGCCTACGAACCGATCTGGGCGATCGGCACCGGGCGCAACTGCGATCCGGAGGCGGCCAACGAGGTGATGCGCGCGATCCGCGGCGCGGTCGAGGGGCTCGCGGAGGCGCCGATCCTCTACGGCGGCAGCGTCAAGCCCGAAAATGTCGCAGCGTACGCGGCCTGCGGCGAGATCGACGGCGCGCTCGTCGGCGGAGCCTCGCTCGACCCGAATGCCTTTGCCGCACTCATCGCGAGCGCGTACGTTCCAAGATGAACTATCGCCCGATGGTGCTCGCCGTGCTCGATGGCTGGGGCTGCAGCAGCGATGCGTACGGAAACGCGATCGCAGCCGCGCACCTGCCGAATTGGCACGAGCTGCTCGCACGCTACCCTTGGACGACGCTGCAGGCCAGCGGCGAGGACGTCGGCCTACCCAAAGGCATCATGGGCAACAGCGAAGTCGGCCACATGAATCTCGGGAGCGGGCGCGTGGTACCGCAGGGCGTAACGATCATCGATGCCGATATCGCAGCGGGCGACTTCGTTAAGAATGAAACGCTGCAGCGCTGCCTAGAGCACGTGAAGGCGCACGGCGGCACGCTGCACCTGATGGGGCTGCTCTCCGACGGCCAAGTCCACAGCTCGCTCGTGCACCTGCTCGCCCTCATCGACAGCGCGCACGCGGCCGGTGCACCGCTTGCGATTCACGCGTTTCTCGACGGGCGCGATACGCCGCCGCGATCGGCCGCCGCCTATCTCGGCATAGTCGAGGAGAGGCTCGAGCGCATCGGGCGAACCGGCGCGATCAAGACGGTGATCGGGCGCTACTACGCGATGGACCGCGACGGCAGATGGGAGCGCACGCAGAGAGCATACGACGCGATCGCCGACGGGCGCGCCGAGTTTACCGCGGCGGATGCGCTCGGCGCCCTGCGCCAAGGTTACGCGCGCGGCGAGGACGACGAATTCGTGCGGCCGACGATCGTCGGCGTTCCGCAGCCGGTACGCGACGGCGACGCCTGCATCTTCTTCAACTTTCGCCCCGACCGCGCGCGGCAGCTGACGCTCGCCTTCACCCCGGAGGGCGCGCAAGGGGCCGCCTCGGTGCCGTTTCCCGTCCATCGCTATCGCGATTTCTTGTTTGCGACGATGACGCGCTACGAAGAGACGTTCCCGAACCCGGTGCTCTTCGGGCCGCGCCCGCAGTTCGATACGTTCGGCGACGCGATCGCGCGCGAGGGGCTGCGGCAGCTGCGTTTGGCGGAGACCGAGAAGTACGCGCACGTCACCTACTTCTTCAACGGCGGACGCGAAGAGGTGTTCGCGGGCGAAGACCGCCATCTGATCGCGTCGGACCGGAGCGTCGCGACGTACGATCTCGCTCCCGCGATGCGCGCGCGAGAGATCACCGACTACGCGCTCGAGACGATTGCGGCCGGCAGGCACGACGTCATCATCATGAACTACGCCAACGCCGACATGATCGGGCATACCGGCAGATGGGAGCCGACGATCGAGGCGCTGGAGGTGCTCGACCAATGCCTGCACCGGCTCGCCGGCGCGGTGCTGCAGGCGGGCGGGCTGCTTGCGCTCACGGCCGATCACGGCAACGCGGAGCAGAAGATCGACAAGGACGGCAACCCGCTCACCGCGCACACGACCAACCCCGTTCCGTTCGTATTGATCGCGCACGGCATCGCCGGCGAGTTCACGCCCGGCGGCCGCCTGGGCGACGTCGCCCCCACGCTCCTCACGCTGGCAGGCCTGCCCATCCCCGCCCAGATGACCGGCCGAAACCTCTTCCACGCCGCGTTGTTGCCAGGATGACAACGGTGGGACGGGACGTAACACAACGGGCGCGGAGGAGTTGGTGATGCCGGATCGATTGGCGGCGGGTGCGGAGCGAATCGTCGCGGAGAGCGGCGGTTCGGTGGAGGTGGCGATCGTGCTCGGGAGCGGGCTCTCCGACGCCGTCTCGCAGAAGGCGCGCTTCACGCGGCTGCCCTACGCGGAACTCGGGATGCCGGTCGCGCCGCTCGCGGGGCATGCCGGCGAGGCGCTCGTCGGAACGTGGCGCGGCAAGCGCGCGCTCGTCTTTGCGGGGCGCGTCCACCTCTACCAAGGGTTCGGGGCGCAAGACGTCACCTACAGCGTGGCGCTCGCGGCGGAGGCGGGCGCGAAACTGCTCGTCGTCACCAACGCCGCAGGAGCGCTCGACCCTTCGTACCGGCCGGGAGACCTGATGCTGATCTCCGACCACATCAATCTGACGGGAAGCAATCCGCTGCTCGGGAGCGGCCTCGAAAACCCGTTCGTCGATATGACGAACGCCTACGCACCGCGCCTGCGCGAGATCGCGAAGGCTTCCGGCGCCGCGCAACTTCGCGAAGGCGTCTATGCCGGTCTCCTCGGCCCCACGTATGAAACGCCTGCGGAATCGCGCTTCCTGCGAACGATCGGTGCCGATGCCGTCGGCATGTCGACGGTGCTCGAGACGATCTTAGCGCGCGCGCACGGGATGGAGGTGCTCGGCTTGAGTTTAATCACCAACAGCGCCGGCGCTTTGGATACCACGCATGCGGAGGTCACGGCGGTAGCGAGGGCGGCATCCGCGCGGGTGGCCGATATCATCGACGCCGTCCTGAGGTGAAAATAGCGCATTTTCAGTCGATGCGGTAGCTTCCGGCGGCGTCGACGCTCACGGTCCGCCCGCGCACGACGATGGAACGCACGTGATGGTCCCAAAAATTGAGGACGCGCACGACTACCGGCTTTAGGCTCGCGATCAGCCGGCGCGCGCGCTTCGAGACGGCGGCGGCATCTTTCACCCACGGCGGATGATCCTGCGGCAGCGGCGGCGTCTCGAGCTCGTCTTCGGGCAGCACCGGGTAGAGCGCGGGCGTTTGGAAGACCGGCGCGACGAGAGCGCGGCCGCGCTCCGATTCAACCCGCGGCCGAAACATCGAAGCCCTTCCGCAGATTGCGAAGCGCAGCCAGGTGCAGCTGCGAGGTCCGCTGCGGGGATATCGCGAGCCGTTCGCCGATCTGGTGCAGCGAGAGCTCTCCGAAGTAATGCAGCGCGAGGACGGTGCGCTGCCGCGCAGGCAGGCGCGCGAGCGCCTTGCGGACCTCGCCGCGGCGCGCGTTCGCGATCGCGACGGCTGCGGGATCTGCGCTCCAATCGCCGTCCATATGCTCCCCCGACGGGAGCGGTCCGTCGAGCGAGAGCGGCGTGTAGCGATAGGCATGCACGGACGCGCGGTGAAGCGCCGGGCGGCGTTGCTCGAGTTCGCGCAGGGTCGGCATCTCGCCGCGCTGCGTGGCGAGTTCGTAGCGCTCGCGCTCGGCTTCGCGCACTTCGCGGCGGACGCGTTCGGAGACGGGGTCGAGGCGCCGCAGGCCGTTGAGCATCGCACCGGCGGCGACGCGCGCCGCGTACTGCTCGAGCGTCGGACCGCGCTGCGGGTCGAACGAGTCGACGGCGCGGATCAAACCAATGCAGCCGTCGCCGATGAGATCGTCGATCTCGCCGACCGGAACCATGCGCTGCACGCGCCGCGCGATCGTCTTCACCAGCGGAAAGAGCGCCCGAATGACGGCTTCGCGATCGGCACCCGCTTCAGCCATGGCGGCGCTCCAGCAGCGCGGCGAGCTGCGAGCCGAAGCCGCCGCGGTCGCGCTGCGCAATCGACTCGGCGAGCGCGCCGACGGCGATCGATCCGAATCCACCGAACGATCCCTTCATCGGTGAGAGCGCGCGCTCGAGGAGCAAGGCCTCGAAGCGCGCGCCGATCAGGCGAGCCGCGCCGCTATCCACGGCTGAGGTTATCCGCAATGCGCAGCATCTCGTCGGCCGCCTGCACGCCCTTGGCGTTAGCCTCGTAGGCGCGCTGCGCCGCCAGAATCTCCATCATCGCTTCGACGATCGAGACGTTGGAGCGCTCGAGCATGCCGAAGGCCACGCGCGGGCCGTGGCGCCTGCCGGGTGCGACCATGCGCGCCCGCCCCGAATCGTGCGTCTGCATGAAGAGCGTGCCGCCGATCGAGTCGAGCCGTTCGGGTGAGGCAAACTCGGCGATCTCGATGCGGCCGCATCGCCGCGTTCCGTGCGGCGTAGCGGCCGTCACGGCGCCGTTCTCCGCCACGGCGGCCGAGAGCGCGTCGGCGGGAACGCGCACGCCCGCCAGCCGCCAGCCTTGCGCGTTCCGCAGCGTCCCGTCGGGCGCGCGCGAAAACTCTCCGTCGCGCGTGAAGGCGCGCCGGCCGCGCGCGTCGGCAACCGCGAAGAAGCCCGGCCCGTCGATCGCCAGATCGAAAGGGCCGCCGCTCTTCACGAGCTTCCCCTGCACGAAGACCGGATGCGTTCCAAGCACGGTCGTGCCGAGGCCCACGGTTCCGGGCGCCGCGAGATCGGTGAACGACGCGGTCGCACCTTTGAAACCCGCGACGTCGGCGTTCGCGAGATTGTCGGCGATGATCTCCAGGTTCAACTGCTGCGCGGCCATGCCGCTGGCGGCGGCGTACAAGGCACGATTCATGGGGCTCCTCGTCTCCCGTGTGGGAAGAGCGCCTTACTTCAGGCGCGGGACGTCGTTGTCGGCTTTCTGCCGCGTGCGATCGATGGCGGAGATGGTCTGCTGCGCGGTCTCGAACGACCGCTGCGCTGCAAGCACGTCGATCATCTCGCCGATCGAGTTGACGTTCGAGCTCTCGAGGAAACCGCGACGAACGCTCGAGCCGGCAGCCAGATGCGTACCGATCAGCCGCCGCCCGGCATCGTCGTAGTAGAGGCCGTCGCGGCCGCGAACGAAGGCGCCGGCGCGCGTATGCGCGAGGCTCCCGCGCGCGTCGCGCACGACGAAGTAGCCCGGCCCGACGATCGCCCGGTCGTCGCTGCGCCCCGTGCGGCGAAGCGCTCCTTGGCGCTCGTCCGTGACGGTCTCGACCCGGACGCCCGCAGCCGTCAAGAACCCGTGCGCGTCGGCCCGGCGAAAGCCGTCGCTCGAACTATTGGCGAGGTTCTGGGTCGCGATCTCCAGGCGCCTGCGCGCGGCCGCCATCGCCGAGGCGGCCCATCCGATTCCATCCATGGGCGCATGATACGCGTGGTTCGTGACCGAATCGTGACCGGGTTATGACGAGCGTACGGTTCGCGACGATGCTCTGCGCGGCGCTCCTGCTGGCCTCCGGATGCGCGCCGAACCGCCCGCCGTCACCGGCGGCGATCGCGCGGGCCCGCGAACTGCAACACGTCGCACGGCTGAAGAGCGAATACAAAGGCGTCGTGATGGGCGTCGATGCGAAGGGGACGCTGCTCTCGGTCTTCGTCGACATCAACGGGCTGGACTCGATGGACGTCGACAGCGAAAACACCATGCAGGCCAAAGCGCTGCAGCTGTGGCGCGAAGCGTGGAGCGCGGCGCACCCGCACCGGCACGCCACGCTCTACGTACGCTTGCGCGACTACTACGGCAAGACCGTCTACTCCGAAAAAACGAAGGTATAGCGCGCCGCAGCGCGCCCGCTCACAGCTGGGCGAGAACGCGTTGCAAGAACGCGAGCGTATCTAAGGCCGGCTCGCCGCCGCGCGCGAGTTCTGCCGTGCGCGCACCACTCGCGAACACCCGCTCGACCGCCGCCTCGATGCGCGATGCGTTCGCATCGTCGTCGAGACTGTGGCGCAGCAGCATCGCGGCCGAGAGTATCGCGGCGGTTGGATTCGCAATGCCCTTGCCCGCGATATCCGGTGCGGTACCGCCGATCGGTTCGTAGAGCCCAAAATGCGCGCGCGTTCCGAGGCTCGCGCTCGGCAGGTTCCCGACCGAACCGGTGAGGATCGCGGCTTCGTCGGAGAGGATGTCGCCGAACATGTTCTCGGTGAGGATCACGTCGAAATCGCGCGGGCGGCGCACGAGCTGCATCGCCGCGTTGTCGACCAGCATGTGTGCGAGGGTGACGCCGGGGTACTCGAGCGCGACGCGCTCGACGACGCGGCGCCACAAGCGCGAGGTCTCGAGAATATTCTGCTTGTCCACCGACGTGACGTGCTTGCGGCGCTTGCGCGCGAGTTCGAAGGCGACGCGGGCGATGCGCTCGATCTCCGGCGCGCGGTAGAACATCGTATCGACCGCCTCTTCCACGCCATCGGGACCCGTACGCTGCTCCTTGGGGCGGCCGTAATAGATGCCGCCGGTCAACTCGCGGATCACGACCAGATCCAAGCCGCGCACGAGCTCCGGCAAAAGGCTCGAGGCGCTCTCGAGCCCCGCAAAGACGCGCACCGGCCTGACGTTCGCGTATAACTCGTAGTCGCGACGCAGCAGGAAGAGCGCGTATTCGGGACGTTCCGCCATCGGTTTCGCTTCGTACTCCGGCAGCCCCACCGAACCGAAGAGGACCGCGTCGCTGCGATCGCACAACGCGCGCGCGGCGTCGGGCAGCGCCGGCTCCCCGGCGCGCAGCGCCGCCGCACCGACCCGCGTCTCGACGCAGTCGAGATCCGGCCGCACGGCGCGCAAGACGCGCACCGCGGCGCGCGTGACCTCGGGCCCGATTCCGTCGCCGGGCAGTACGGCTATCGTTGGTGGCACGCCTAATATACGGTGATGCGCTCGGGCTGCCGGGGCTCCTCGACGGGCGCCGCGGCTTCGTCGGCACTCTGCGCGAGCGCCGGCGCCGGCGACGGCGCAGAGACCGGTTCGGTGCGTTCGAGCAGCGCCAAATGCGTCGTCAGCAGGCTGCGCAGTTCGCTCTTGGCCTTCTCCATCGCCTCGGCCGCGCGCTGATGATCGCGGCGAGCTTCGGCGGTCGCTTCGTTAAACTGCGCGATGTCGCGCTCGGCGGCCAGGCGCGCGCGCTCCTTGATGAGATCGGCTTCTTTGTGCGCCGATGCCTTGACCTCGTCGGCCGTGCGCTGCGCCAGGACGAGCGTGTTGTGCAGAGACTCTTCCATCGCTTTGAAATGACTGATGCGTTCTTTCAGATCCGCGATCTCGGCCTCGAGCGCGGCTTGGCGCTGCGCGTCGTCTTCGAGCGTTTCGATAAGATCGTCGAGGAATTGATCGACCTCGATGCGATCGTATCCCTGAAGCGCCTTCTTGAACGTCTTATGCTGGATGTCGACCGGCGTAATCTTCTGCATGCTCATCCTCTGTTCGACATGAAGTCAAGCGTACCGTCCGAGGACATCGAATCGCGCAGCCCTTGCGCGTTGACGACGACCCCCGCCGGAACGACCAGGTAGATCGCCTCTGCGAGTTTCTGGATCTTGCCGTCGATGGTATAGGCGACGCCCGACGTAAAATCTACGACGCGCTGGAGCAGCGAGCGGTCGGCGTTTTGAAGGTTCACGATCACCACTTGCCGGGCTCGGAGCGCATCGGCGATCTCGGTGACGTCGCCGAAGCTGCGCGGTGCGTAGACGCTTACCTCGGTCCCGGTGCGCCGGGCCGCGCCCGAGAGGGGGACGACGGTGCGCCTCGAGGACGCCTCGTCTTCATACGGTTCCTCGTCATCGCCTAACGAAAAGAAAGAGCCGATCTTGGTGAACATACTCATGAGACGAGCCTCGTTTCTTCGTTGCCCGGTGCGGTGCCGTAGGTAAGGGAGACCGGGCGCGGCCCAAAGAGCGCCGTACCGATGCGAATCATCGTCGAGCCGTGGCGCACGGCCTCACGCCAATCGCCGGACATGCCCATGGAGAGCGTCTTTCCGCCCACTCGCCGGAAGGTCTTTGCGGCGGCTTCAAAAGAACGCGCGATGCTCTCCCGGTCGGCCGCCAGCGGACCGATCGCCATGACCCCGTCCACGGCGAGCCCCTGCTCGGCGCGTAGCGCCTCGGCCAGCGCCTCTGCCCGCTCCGGATCGCAGCCATAGCGCGGGCTCGCCGAGACGTTGACCTGCACGAGCACCGGCAAGACCTTGCCGAGCGAGCGCGCGGCCTTGGCCAGGGCCCGGCCGGCTTCGATCCGGTCGACGCTCTGCACGAGATCGAAGATGGCGGCGATGGCGGCGGCCTTATTGGTCTGGAGGTGACCGATAAAGTGCTTGCGCGGCATCGCTACGCCCGGCTGCGAAGCGAGCTCTTCGAATTTCGCGCGGGCCTCTTGGAGGTAGTTTTCTCCGATCTCCGCGATGCCGGCCGCGACGGCTTCGCGAACGGCGGCTGCGGGCTGCGCCTTGGTGACCGCAACCACGGCGACCGCACGCGGGTCGCGCCCCGCCGCGCGGCTTACCTCGGCGAGCTCTCGCTCGAGCAACCGGTACCGTTCGCGCAGACCGAGCTCCATAACCCGTCTTCTTCGCTTACGTTCCGGTGCGGTC
Organism: bacterium; assembly: GCA_021790935.1. GTDB lineage: Bacteria > Vulcanimicrobiota > Vulcanimicrobiia > Vulcanimicrobiales > Vulcanimicrobiaceae > JAJYFL01. Next base: position 15,549 of record JAJYFL010000014.1, on the reverse strand, counting down.
ATGCTAACAGGTTGCGGGAAAAGCCGCGTGCCAATATCCGCGGAGCGATTTTCGGGCGATTTCGAGGCGCGAAGAAGGAGCAACGCCATAGCGTTGTGACTGATGAGCAACGAAGAAAGCGTCCAAAAGCGCCCGCGGGATTGGTGCGGGGCTTTCCCCGCAACCTGTTAGGACCGGATGGTTCGTACGTCGGTGCGCGTGCCGGCGCGGACGCAGACGTAGATGCCGATCGCGCCGATGACGATCATCGGCAGCGCGTAGAGCTGGCCGCCGGTGATGCCGTACCACACGAAATCGGCGTGGCGCCACATCTCGGCAATGGAACGCGTGATGCCGTACATCGTGAACCACGACCACGCCACCACGCCGTCGGGAAGCCGCCGCTTGTAGAGATAGAGCACCACCGGCAACGTCAAGATATCGAGAATCGCTTCGTAGATCTGCGAGGGATGGCGGTAGAGCGTGCCGCCGTCGGGCGCGAGCGGAAACTTCATGCACCACGGACGGTCCGGATGGCAGACGTCGCCCCAGAGCTCGTCGTTGATGAAGTTCACGACGCGCGTGAGCGCGATGCCGATCGGGAGCAGCACCACGACTTCGTCGCCGAGGACCGAGAACGTCAGGCCTTTGTGCTTGCGCAGGAAGAGCACGATGGCGACGATGACGCCGACCATGCCGCCGTGAAAGGCCATGCCGCCGTTCCAGACCGCGATGAAGTTGATCGGGTTCTGGAAGTAAAACGAGGCGTCGTGCTTGCTGATGATGTCGTTGATGACGAAGAACGTGCGCCCGCCGACCAGCACGCCGACCAGAGCGTAGACCAGAAAATCCTGAATCTGCTCCCTGGTCAGTCCCAAGCGCAGCCGTCCCGCGTGCCGGCTCATCCACAGATAGACGACGACGAACCCGACGAGATACGAGATGCCATACCAGTGGACGCCGTCGAATGGGCCGATGTGAAATGGAATCGCGATGGGATTGACGTGCGGGTATCTGAACCAGTGGTGCACTGATGCTTCCTTCGAGGGGCGAAGGGTGGGTGGATACAGGCCTGGCCGGGGTTCCGTCTAAATGAGAGGATCGTGGCCGGCACGCATCTCACCGTTGGGATCGCCTTCCTGGCGGGCCTGGTTTCCTTTGTCTCTCCGTGCGTCCTTCCGCTGGTTCCGGCATACCTCTCGTTTCTCACGGGGTCGAGCCTCGAGGAACTGAAGGCAGGCATCGGGACTGCGGCGCGCTTGCGCGTGCTGCTCCATGCCCTCGCGTTCATCGCCGGCTTCACGCTGGTCTTCGTAGCGCTCGGGGCTTCGGCCAGCGCGATCGGCAGCGCGCTGCGCGATTACCAGCGGCTCATCGCGCAGATCGGCGGGATCGTCGTCATCGTGCTCGGCCTGCAGATGATGGGCGTGCTGCGCCTGCCGTTCCTGGCGATGGACAAGCGGCTCCACCTTCCGTCGGCCAACCGCTCCTACGTCGCTTCGGCGCTGGTCGGCTTGGCCTTCGCTGCGGGATGGTCGCCCTGCATCGGCCCCATCCTCGCCGGCATTCTTGCCCTTGCCTCGCAGGCCGGAAGCGTCGGCCAGGGTGCCGCGCTGCTCCTGGTCTACTCGATGGGCCTCGCGCTACCGTTCTTTCTCACGGCGCTGGCGATCGGCGCGGTCTTGCCAGCACTTAACCGCATCAAGCGCTTCCTGCCCGCGATCGAGTTCGCGGCAGGCGCCTTCTTGGTACTCGCCGGAGTCGTGCTCTTCACGAACTCGTTCCTCCGCATCGCAGGATGGTTTTATCAATTTGTCCCGACGCCGAAACTCTGACACCACGCAGCTGCTGATCGTCGCGGCTCTCGTGCTCGCGCTCGATCAGTGGACCAAGCGGCTGATCGTCACCCACTTCCTCCCCGGGCAGAGCCGGACCGTCGTTCCGCAGCTGCTGCGCTGGACGTACGAGCCGAACCGCCACGGTGCGTTCGGCCTATTCGGCGACTCGCCGGTCCTGCTCGTCGGGATGGCGGTCCTCGTGCTGCTGATATTCTGGGTATCGTTTCGCGACGCCGCACGCCGCCACACCGTCGTGCGCATCGCCTTCGGCATGATCCTCGGCGGCGCGATCGGCAACATCGTCGACCGGCTGCATTACCATTACGTCGTCGATTTCATCGATTTCTATAAGGTGTGGCCGAATATTTTCAACGTCGCCGACGCGTGCATCACGACCGGCGTGATCCTCTTGATTTTGTCGAGCCTTGGAACGCGTCGTCACCGCTGAAGAGGCGGGAAAGCGCGCCGATCTCGTCGTCGCGCACCTGACCGGTTTCCCACGCTCGCTCGTTGCGGAGGCGGTCGCGCGCGGCGGCGTCCGCGTCGGCGGCGCGCCCGTCAAGGGCAGCTACGTTTTGAGCGAAGGGGAACTCCTCGCATTCGAACTGCGCGAGCGCCCGCAGCTGGTGGCCGAGGCGGAGGCGATCGATCTCTCGATCGTCTACGAAGACGACGATCTCGTCGTCGTCGATAAACCGGCCGGCATGGTGACGCATCCCGCGCGCGGTGCGACCGGCGGCACGCTCGTCAACGCACTGCTCGCGCACGTGCCGGCGCTGCCCGGCGACGCGCTCCGCCCGGGCTTGGTGCACCGGCTCGATCGCGATACCTCCGGGCTGCTGGTCGTCGCAAAAAACGATGCGGCGCTCGCCGCGCTCGCCCAAGCGATCAAGGCACGCCAGATCAAGCGCGAGTACCTTGGCCTGGTTCGCGGCATTCCGGCGCACGCGAAGGGCACGATCGACGGCGCGATCGGGCGCGATCCGCAAAATCGCCTGCGCTTTGCGATCGTCGCCGGCGGCAGACCGGCGACGACGCACTACGAGATCCGCGAACGGCTGCACGGCGCCGCGGAGCTGCTTTTTTCCTTGGAGACCGGGCGCACGCACCAGATCCGCGTCCACGCGGCCGCGCTCGGTCACCCGATCGTCAACGACCCGATCTACGGAAAGTCCGAGCCGCGCTTCACGCTGCCGGGCCAAGCGCTGCACGCGTGGCGCTTGACGTTTCGACATCCGCGAACGAAGGACGAGCTCGAGTTCCAAAGCGATCCGCCCGCCGAGTATCTCGCCGCCAAAGCGTTGCTGAAAGGCGAAACGTGTTCGCGCTAATCACGACGGATGGCGACGCGCGGCGCGGCACGCTGCGCCTGCATCACGGCCCGGTGGAGACGCCGACGTTCATGCCGGTCGGTACCGCCGCAACCGTCAAGGGCTTGACGCCGGACGAGCTGCGCGAGGCGCAGACGCAGATCGTGCTCGCGAACATCTATCATCTGTGGCTGCGCCCGGGGCGGGAGCTGCTGACCGAGGCGGGCGGCCTGCACCGATTCATGCAGTGGCCGGGGCCGATCCTCACCGACAGCGGCGGCTTCCAGGTCTTCAGTTTGGAGCGCCGGCGGAATCTCGACGACGACGGCGTAGCGTTCAAATCGCATATCGACGGGAGCCTGCACCGCTTCACCCCGGAGACGGTCGTCGCGTTCCAAGAAGATATCGGCGTCGACATCGCGATGGCGCTGGACGTCTGCGTGAAACTCCCCGCGGCGCAGCCGGAGATCGACGAAGCCGTACGCCTCACCACCCTGTGGGCGCGGCGCTGCGCGGCATCGCGCTCGCGGCCGCAGACGCAACTCTTCGGCATCGTGCAGGGCGCGTTGGACGAAGGTGCCCGCAAGCGCAGCGCGAGCAGCATCGTGGAACTCGATCTGCCCGGCTACGCGATCGGCGGGCTCTCGGTCGGCGAGACGCGCGAAGAGATGTACCGCATGGCGCGCTTCACCGCCGCGCTCTTGCCGGCCGAAAAACCCCGCTATCTGATGGGCGTCGGAACCGTGCGCGATCTCGTCGTCGCGATCGACTGCGGCATCGATATGTTCGACTGCGTCTACCCGACGCGCTGCGGGCGCAACGGGCGTGCGATGACGCGCGACGGGGAGTTCCACATTCGCAATGCCGCCTACGCACGCGATTTCAAGCCGGTCGATCCGCGCTGCGGCTGCTACGTCTGCACGACGTTCACGCGCGCGTATCTTTCGCACCTCTTCCGCGCCCGCGAGATGCTGGGACCGCGCCTGCTCTCCTACCACAACGTCTACCTGCTCAACGACCTCATGCGGGAGGCCCGCCTCGCGATCGAGGCAGGTACTTGGCAAGCGTTCCGCGATAGGACGCTCTTGGAGACTACTGCTGAATGATTCGCCTGTTCGTCGCGGGATATCCGCGCGAGGCCAGCAAGGCCGACTTGCTGCAACTCTTCAAACAGTTCGGCGCCGGCGAGGACGACGTCACGTTCCCGCGCGATCGCCGCTCGCGCCGCAAGAAAGGCTTCGCCTACGTCAACGTCGCCGACGACAATGCGGCCGCGGCCGCGATCGCGGCATTCGACGCGTTCGAGATCGACGGGAAGGATCTGACCGTCATGCGCGCCTCGGACCGGCCGCCGAAAAAGCCGCGGCGCCGCTAGCGCGGCGACGCTAGGAGGCCGTCGGCGCGTCGAGTTCGCGGACGATCCGCGCGCACGCTTCGCAGATCGCCGGATGCCGCGCATCGCCGCCTAGCGGCAGATACTTCCAGCAGCGCCGGCACTTCTCGCCCTCGGCCGCGGAGAGCGTGCGGGTGGTTCCATTCTCGGGGAGCGTCTCGTCGCGCTCCAACGTGAGTGCGGAGACCACGAGCGCCTCGCGCAGGTTGTCTCCAAGCGCGGAGAGGCGCTCGTAGAGATCGGGAGCGGCCTTCAGCACGGCCGCGAGCTCGTAGTCGCGTTTGCCCTGCGACGCCGCAATCTCCGCCCGTTCCGATCTGACCCGCTGCCAGAGCGAGAGACGCTCCGCTGCGTTCTCCGGTCCCCGATCGCCGCCGGCAAGGATCGCGTCGAAAACGCTCTCGCAGCCGGCGCGCAAACCCTCGGGCAACGCCTGCCACGCCTCTTCCGCCGTAAACGGGAGCACCGGTGCGAGGGCGGTCAGGAAGCGTTGCAGCACGTAGAGGATCGCCGACTGCGCGCTGCGGCGCCGCGGCGAAGCGGCGGCGCACGAATAGAGCGGATCCTTGAGTGCGTCCAGATAGAAGCTCGACATCGCGCTCTCGAAATCGACCACGAGCAGATATGCGCCGTGAATCTCGAACGCGTCGTAGCAACGCTTGACGCGAGCGACGAAATCGTCGGTGACGTCGCACGCCAGCGCATCGATCGGTTCCATCCGGTCGCGCGAGACGATCGCATCCGCCGGAAGATCGTCGAGGTTGCCGAGCATGAAGCGCAGGCGGTTGCGGACGTTGCGATAGACGCGGCTCACCTGCTCCACGACGTGCGGGCCGAAGCGTACGTCGTCTACGAACTCGACCGACGCGGCCCACAGGCGCAAGACGTCGGCGCCCCACTTCTGCATGGCGTCCTGCGCGTCGATGCCGGTGCCGAGCGACTTGCTCATGGGCCGCCCCTGCTCGTCGTTCACCCAGCCGTTCTTCACGACGTGCTTGTAGGGTGCGGCACCTTCGATGGCGACCGCCGTCACGAGAGAGCTGCGGAACCAGCCGCGGTATTGATCGCCGCCTTCGAGGACCAGATCGGAAGGCCACGGCAGCCCGTTCTTCGCGAGGACCGCGAGGTGCGTGACGCCCGACTCGAACCAGATGTCGACGATGTTCTTCTCTTTCTCGAAGCTCGCTCCGCCGCACGACGGGCAGACGAACCCCGGCGGAAGAAACGTCTCCACCGGATCTCGCCACCACGTGCCCGCACCTTCGGCAAGAAAACGCCGCGCCGCCACGCGTGCGACGCGTGCGTCGAGCACCGGCTCGCGGCATGCGGTGCATAGCAGTGCCGGGATCGGGGTTCCCCACGTTCGCTGGCGCGAGATGCACCACTCGGGATGGTTTTCGAGCATCGCGATCAACCGGCTCTCGCCCCACTCCGGCGTGTAGGCAACCGCACGCGCGGCCTCGATGGCGCGCTCGCGCAAGCGGTTGCGATCCATGGCGATGAACCATTGCGCGGTCGCGCGAAAGATCACCGGATTGTGGCAGCGCCAGCAGTGCGGGTAGCTGTGCGCGTAGTCGAACGCCTCCCAGAGCGCGCCGCTCGCGCGCAGATCCTCGACGATCTTCGGATTGGCCTTCCAGACGTGCAGACCGGCGTACGGGCCGGCATCGGCGGTGAAGACGCCGCGCGAATCGACGGGGCTAAGCACGGGCAGACCGTAGGCGGCGCCGGTCTCGAAATCGTCGGCGCCGTGCCCGGGCGCGGTGTGCACGGCCCCCGTACCGGTTTCGAGATCGACGTACGACGCAAGCACGATCTTCGAATCGCGATCGAGAAACGGATGGCGCACCGCGAGACCCTCGAGCGCCGCGCCGGGCGCGCTCGCGATCCGGCGCGCCTCGGCGAAGCGCGTACCCAGCGCCTGCGGTGCGAGCGCCTCGGCTACGATCAGCGCCTCGTCGCCGTAACGATAGAGGCCGTACTGCGCGTCCGCGCGCAGCGCGATCGCGACGTTCCCCGGCAGAGTCCACGGCGTCGTCGTCCAAATCAGCACGGAGACGCGCACATCCGCGTCACGCGCAGCCACAGTGTCATGCGCAGCCTGTCGAAGCATCGGTCCGAGGAGGGCGGCGCGTTGGGCGGGGGTGGCGGTGAAGCGGACGTAGACTGACGGCGAGGTCTTCTCCCGGTACTCGATCTCGGCTTCGGCTAGCGCGGTCTCGTCGTGGATGCACCACAAGGTCGCGCGTAAACCTTTGTAGATCTGGTTCTTCTCGGCCAGGATCGCGAGCGCTTCGACGATGGTGGCTTCGAAGGCCGGATCGATCGTGCGATAGGGGCGATCGTATTCGCCAAACGTGCCCATGCGCATCCGCGTCTCACGCTGCCGGTCGAGCCAGTACAGCGCGCGTTCTTTGCACTTCTCGCGCAGCTCGAGCGGATCGATCTCGTGAAAATCCTTGACCTTCAGATGCTTGAGCGTCTCGAGTTCGATGGGCAGACCGTGCATGTCCCAGCCCGGCACGAACTCCGCCCAGCGCCCTTCGAGCAGCGCGATCTTCACGAAGACGTCTTTGAGGACCATGTTGAGGAAATGGCCCATGTGCAGATCGCCGTTGGCGTAGGGCGGGCCGTCGTGCAGTATCCACGGGGCGTTGCCGCGGTTGCGCTCGAGCCTGCGCGCGTAGACGCCGCGCTCCCGCCACCAGCGGACGCGCTCGGGCTCGCTCCGGGCGAGATCGGCCTTCATCGGGAAGGCCGTCTTCGGAAGGTTCAGCGTATCGCGGTAGTCGCGTTGCACGGGATCGTCGTTCATCGGTTCGGCGTTCTTTCGGCTACGAGTTCGTCGAGTACCTCGAAGTTGCGCGCGGCCAGCTCGCGCAAGCGCGCCGAGGCCGCCGCTAAGTGCGCGGAGAGCTCGTCGCGCTGCGACCAAAGCCGGTCGACGAGGGCATCCGTCTCGTCGAAGCTCGGGCGCTCGGCAGCGCCCGGCACGAACAAGGGGGCGAGCGGATAGGCGAGGTCCTCGCAGAGCGCGGCGACTTTGGGATCGTAGGGCACTGCGATGAACGGAACGGCATAGCGGGCGGCCAAGATGATGGCGTGCAAGCGCGTGCCGATCACGGCCTTCGCTCGGCGAATGATGCCGGCCGCTTTGGCCAGCGGCGCTTCGGGCAGCAGCACGGGAGCGCTCTTGCACTTGCGAATGACGAGCGTCGAGACCTCGGCATCGGCCGCACCGCCGAGCGGCAAGAACGCGACGCGCGCTCCGTAGCGGTCGGCGAGCCGGTCGACGGCTCGCGCGATAATCTCGACCCCTACGCGCGCGCTCGGCATCTTACGCACGCTGACGACCACCAGCGGATCGCTGCCCGGCCCCAAGCCTTCGAAATGCAGATCGCCGTCCGTATCGGGCGCTTCGTAGAGAAAGACCGGATCGGCCGTCTGCACGACCGCCGTTCCCGGCAGGAGCGTCGCGAGCAGTTCGCGCGAGCGGCCATCGCGCACGGTCGCCCGGTTGACGCCCTTGCACCATTCGCGTACGATTCGCCTCCCCCAAAAATCGAGCGGGCCGACCGACTGCGCGAAGATCATCGCGGCGCGTTTCGCGCGCACCGCCGAGCGCAGAATCCCCGCGTAATACAACAAGCTGCGCAGGCTCGTACCGTTCTGCAGCAAGCCGCCGCCGCCGGAGAGCACGACGTCGGCCCGCAAAATCGCTTCGCGCACTCCTGCGATATCCATGCGCGGGGTCGACTCGACGCGCAGCTCGTGCGCCGTCACCTGCGGCTGCGCCGAGAGCACGTCGATCTCGGCATACGGATAGCGCGTGCGAAGCTGCGAGACGATCACTTCGAGGAGCGCTTCGTCGCCGAGATTGCCGAAACCATAGTACCCGCTAAGCAAGAAACGCATCCCACGCCAAACCTTCGGCGCGCCTAGGACGATGCGGGCGGCGCGTAGCGGCGCACGATACTGCGATAGATCCAGATCGCTATCGCGCCGACGATCGCTCCGAGCACGAGGCCGTTGAAGATCCGCAGCACCGCGACCAGCACGGGCGTGTGCAGGTGAGAGAAGGTATCGATCATGTCGCCGAGGCTCACCCCGATGCCGAGCGCGAACAAGATGCCGACCGCTCGGCGGTGCGTTCCGCGCAGCGCCGGCAGCAGCATCAGCAACGGGAAGCCGAGCAGAAACTCCTTGAAGCGCGGCCGAACGCTCAGCCATTCGGTAAGGTGGGCGCGCAGCCACAGTTCGATCGCCGAAGGAGCGATCTCGCTCTGGTTGCCGCTACGCATTAAGACGAACAGGCCGGCCGCGAGCACCGCGATCCCCACGAGCAACTGATAGATGCGGACGGGTGCCGCAAATGCTGCTTTCGCGTCGCCCACCCGCGCGTTGAAGCGGTCGGTTAGGACGTAGAGCAGGAGCGCAGCGAGCGGCGGCGTCGCCAGGAGCAACTTCACGCCGCGAAACGGTTCGACTTCCTCCATGACGAGCGGCGAGCTCATCACGCCGATGACGACCAGCGCTCCCAGCATCGCCACCCCGGTTGCCACAAGCGTCCAGCGCAGGCTGCGCAGCAGTTGCGTGCCGCCGCCGCGCGCCGGTTCCTCGTAGAATGCGGGCCCGATGGCCGTAAAGGCCGCGGCGGCGAAGAGCAACGCGCCCGCGAGCGCGATCAGCGACCGCGCGATGATGTCGTGATGCGTCGCTACGCCTGCAAGGTAGAGCAGGAGCGTCAACCCGTAGGCCGCGGCGGCGAGCCGGCGGCGGTACCAGCCGTACCAGTCGAGCAGCAGCACGAATATAGAGGGAACCGCCAGCGCCGCCAGCCCGACGAGGATCGCGTTGTTGCCGCGATAGAGCGGTATCGGCGTCGCGCGGCCTAATTTAAAGCCTTGCGATTTCAGCGCGGTCGCGATATCGCGGACCATCTCGACGTTCGATTTCTCGATCGAGAGGCCGCGATAGCGATGGGAGATCGGGCGCAGGTAGACGACGCGGATATTGCGTTCGCGCACGCCGAGTTCGTAGCGCGCGACGATCTCGGGGATCGTGAGCTTGTCGAGTTCGGGTTTCGCGATGGCCTGCACGCGCACGATGCGGCCGGGAATCAACCGTGCGAGCGAGACGTTGCCTTTCTGCACTTGGCTCGGGTCGTACGTCTCGATCTCGCCGTAATTGAACGCGTGCGTCTTGAAGACGGCGGCCGCGCCCTTGATGTGATCCGGGTAGCCCAGCACCTGATTGCGCATCCCGAAAAAGATGATGGTGGATATCCACTTGCCGGCGTGCAGATCGCGGATCATCTGTTCCATCTGCGGCCGGCGCAGCCGCTCGTCGTTTTGGAAGCGCGGAATCACGAATAAGCCGAGCTTGCGCGTCAGCGCGATCTCGCGGTGCGGAATCCCCAAAGCGACGGTATTGAAGTAATCGATCTGCGTGCGCACCGAGATCACGTAGGGAAGGCTCGCGTGCAGAACGCGTATCCCCGAGCGTTCGAAGTGCAGGGGCAACTGCTGCATGAAACGCTTGAAGGTGGATCGGTCGTAGACCAGCAGGTAGACCGCATTCGGGTGAATCCGGTTGCCGCGCACGAGCGCGGCGAGCGTCGGGTCGGCGAGCGGCGAGATGCGTGCGGCGTCCAACAAGCCTACGCCAGAGGTGACGTACGCGCTCTTCGACGTACCGACCGCACTGCCGAGCTCCTCGGCCAGTGCTAGCGACGTGAGACCCGCCCGCCGCAGCTCGACCAGAAACGCCTCGGGGTTGTAATCGTAGGCATGGGCGAGCGTCAGGAAGTCGTTGTAGTCCATCGCGATCTCGACGCGACGAGTCTGCCCTTCGACGCGAACGCGAAACGCCGCGACGAGCAACGAAGCCAGCAGGGCAACCAAAAGCACGAATGCGGCGTAGCGCGTTCTAGTCGGAACGAATTTCACGTGGCCGAGCATTCGCGCAAAAAACAGGAAGGCCCGCCGTAGGCGAGCCCTCACTGCCGTCGCGTATGCGGTTGCCCGCATACCGGGTGTGGGCGACGTCGTTCCCTTGCGGGGTCTCGGCCTTCACAGCACCGCCCACGGTGTGCTTGCGAGGCGTCCTCACTCGTTAGGCACTCGGCTCGGTTTCCCTTTGGGGTCCCGACCGAATTTTTTTAGGCCTTCCAAGAGGGCTCTCGTTTGTCCAAGAAGGCCCCCATCCCCTCCTGCGCGTCCTCGGCCATCGCGTTCATGCTCATGATCTCCTTGGCGTAGGCGTAGGCCTTCGGCTGCTCCAAATCGATCTGGGCATAGAACGCCGCCTTACCGATCCCGACGACGGTGCGGGCGGCCCGAGCTACGCTGCCCGCGAGCGCGAGCGTCTCGGCGCGCAGCCGTTCCGGAGGAACGACGCGGTTGACGAGCCCCCACTGCGCCGCCGTGGCCGCGTCGATCGCCGCGCCGGTCAGCAGCATCTCCATCGCACGCTTGCGGCCGATCGCGCGCGTGAGCGCCACCATCGGCGTCGTGCAGAAGAGTCCGATCCGCACGCCCGGAGTCGCGAAGGTGGCCTCGCTCGAGGCGATGGCGAGATCGCAGGTCGCGACCAACTGGCAGCCGGCGGCCGTCGCGACCGCCGCGACTTCCGCGATGACGGGTTGGGGGATGCGCTGGATGGTCTCCATCAGATCCACGCAGGTGTCGAAGATCTCGCGGTACGCCTCGACGTCGCGGCCGAGCATCTCGCGCAGATCGTGACCGGCGCTGAAGGCCGGCCCCTCGCCGCGCAGAATGACGGCGCGGTTCTCGCGGCTAGCCCCTGCGGCGCGCAGAGCGGCGGTCAACTCGAGCATGAGTTCGAGCGAGAGCGCGTTGCGTCTCTCGGGACGGTTCATCGTCAGCGTAACGATGCCATCGCCGCCACGCTCGACGGTTATGAAACGGTACGGAGCAATCTGCATTTCGTGCCTCGATGGTTCGCCGGTAGTCTACTCGTACGTTCTCCTCGCGCACCCGGGCGCCCCTGGAATCCGGCACACAGGGGCATGGCTCGCCGTCGAGTCGAATGGAAAGACGCACTCGCACACGGAAAGGAACGGTATGGCTATTACCGTCAATGAAAGAACCTCGATTACTCTGCGGACCGCCGCGGTCGCAGCCGTGGCATTGCTCGCATTGGCGGGCTGCGGCGGCGTCAAGAGTACCGCCGTTTCCAACGGCGCCCTCCCGGAAACGCTTCGCCAGGCCGTGCACCGCGGCAAAGATCTTTTCTACCATCCCACTTTCGGTGGTAACGGGCGAACCTGCGAAACCTGCCACTCGGCCGGCGGTACCACAGCCGGCAGAGCTCCCAACGGAATGAAGCTGCCGAGCCTCATGAATGCTGCGGCAATCTTCCCAAGAGTTCACGGTAATGGCGTGTGGACGTTACAAGACCAACTAACCCATTGCGTGAAGGCAGGCTTGCGCGGGACTCCGCCGGCCTACGACAGCAACGCCATGCGCGACCTCGTGGCCTACATCACCTCACTGGCCCAAGGCAAGCCGATCGACATGGGTGGTACGCCGTTCTGAAATGAATGGCCATCTATTCCAAACCTTTCTTTCTGCTTCTACGCGGCTGGTTTCACGGCGAGATCGCTCTCGTCGCCAGAGCCGTCCGCTCCACAGACTAACCCCGGTGAACTCTCGGGGTATCCCCCTTCGGGGACAAGGCGCGCTAGATTCACGGCCGCGTTGAAATCGCGGTCGTGGGTCGCGCCGCACGATAGGCACGTCCAGGCACGCTCGCAGAGCGCGAGTGATTCGTTCTTCGCATCGCATGTCGAGCAGAGTTTCGAAGATGGAAACCAGCGATCAGCAACGATCACGGCTGCGCCAGCCATCTTCGCTTTATACTCCAACTGTCGCCGAAACTCGAAGAATCCAATGTCCGCGATGGCCCGTGATAGTTTTCGATTTGCAAGCATTCCGCGCACGTTGAGGTCCTCGATAACGACCGTGCCGAAGCGTTGGATGAGGTGCGTTGTCAGCTTATGCAATGCGTCTTCGCGGATATGGGCGATTCGTGCGTGAAGTCGTGCGAGCTTGGTTTTCGCGTGTGCACGATTGCACGAGCCTTTGACTTTTCGATGGAGTGAACGATTGAGTCGTTTGAGTTTGCCGAGTAACCTCCGTAGCGGCTTCGGCGATTCAATCGGTGTCGAACCATCCGAAAGTGTTGCGAGGTGAGCGATTCCGAGGTCAACGCCAACGATTCCTCTCGCCGTTCCTTCGGCCGCAAGCCCACCAACATCGACCGCGAACGAGCAGTACCACGCATCAGCCTCACGTGAGATCGTCGCAGAACGGATTGTTCCCGCGAAGCGGACTTCCTCACGCATGCAGACCCACCCGATGCGTGCGAGCTTGACGAGCTTACCCACCACGGTCACCGCATTCGGATGGCCTTTATCCGTGCCGTTATCGACGCGGAAGCTATCGTGATGGCCTTTTTTCTTAAAGCGTGGCCTGCGAAGCTGTTTGGCATTAAGCTCGCCTCGGTTCACTCTAGCCAGATCGTCAAAGAAATTCTTATACGCCAACCCAAGATTCTTGATGGCATATTGTACGACGGTCTTTGGTAGTTCGCACATCCACGGAAACGCGGTTGCCTTCAGCGCATTGAGCTGCTTACGAAGTGCAGCCTCACTCGGCTTGCCTCCGGCAAGGTAGTCGGTTTGCCATCGCGCGAGCGCCCAATTGTAGGCGAAGCGTGCGGTCCCGCAAGCACGACGAAATACCTGTTCTTGCGCGCTGGATGGAACGAGCCGAATCTTGTGCGACACAATCATGGAGCGGCTACCCGCGCTAATGCGCGCTCAATGCTAATGGCGCGATTGCGAGCCGAACGACGCCCGTAAAGCCGCGCGCAGAAACTTGTGAGGATTGAAATCATGTCCGGCACGAGATCGTCGTTCATTTCGGCGGAATCGACCACGATTAACCGGCGTCCTGACGCGGCGAGCGCCGCTTCGAGATACTCCGAACCGAATCGGGCAAAACGGTCGCGGTGTTCGACGACGACCGCACCGATGTTTGCGTCCGAAAGAAGCCGCAGCAACTTGCGGCGCTTTCCATTCAACCCAGAACCGATTTCCGCAACTGCTTCGACGACGTGCAATTCTCGCTCGGCGGCATAGGTTGAAAGGCGCGCCAACTGTCGGTCAAGGTCGCTACGTTGATCGTGACTGCTCACGCGCGCATAGAGCGCGACGGCAGACGGCTTTTCGTCTATTGCCGCATCGACAAGAATCATTCCGCTTGGCGTTTTACGCCAGGGAATCGGCATTGCATCATCTTTGACCCAGCGCCAAGCCGTCTTGTACGAGATGCCTTGACGCCGCGCCCAATCAACCAAACGCATGCCCTTAGACTAACATACGAACATATGTTTGTCTATACAGGGGTATCGGACAGGCGGCAGCCTATACCCTCCCGCCCGTTCAGTGCGGGAGAAACGTGACTTTGAACAGGTACTGCCCGGGTACGTCCGTGCAGTACGAGCGCGCATTCTCAAATCTCGATGCCTTCGCCGCATTCAACGCTGCTTCGTCGAACGCCGCGTACCCGGACGGCGCCCAAACCCAAGCGTCGGCGCGCGAACCGTCCCGGTTGATCGCCACCACCACCAACGTCTCTCCGCTAGGGGCCTGAGCCTTCAATTCGTCCGGATACGCCGGTTGCGCCGCGTACACTACGGTGGCAGGGCGAAACGGATCGCCGCACGAGTTCATCTCGAGCGCCTTTGCCGATTGGGCGTCGAGAACGATCGACGCGGGGCCCGGGGGAAGCCACAACGCATCCTCATCCTTCGCGTCCAACTTCGGGTCGAGCCTGATGTCGTTTCGGCCGGCCCGAGTTTCAGCGGTCGACGGCGGACTGCACGCCACGTCGCCCTTGGCCTCCCATCCGAACGGGCCATCGCCATGCACTTGTGCGTTGAACACCCACGCGTGCGAGATCTTCAGCGCAGCCGGAAACCGCACGTACATGATCGGCGAGACCCAGTCGTGCCGCACGAACCGTACCGTGGCGCTCGTGTAGTGCCGCAGCTTCTCACCGATAGCAACTGCCAGGACCTTCGCCGTAAACCAGCCGGCCGTGGTGTCGAATGCGAGCGTCGCGCTTTCGAGAGAGCGCGGGCCGAGCGCGCTTAAATCGAAACCGTAGAGCGCTGCGGCCGGCAGCGGGCCCTTCGGGTCTGGCGCTCCGACCAGCGCCCGATGCAGCACCGCCGGACAAAACTCGATCATCGCCTGCGCCCGACGCGGCGAGCCGACAACGCACAGCGCGAGAAATGCCGCTACGATCACCATCCGCTTCATACCACTAAATTACCACGCTCGCTATCGCGTCGCAAGAGATGGCCACAACTTCGTCGCCCACGCCTTGACACGTATAACGGTATACATTATAGTTAACCGGTGAGGCAGTTCTCCGATAAAGGAACGGCAGACATCTTCGAGGGCATCTACTCGAAGGATGCACGTAGGACGCTTCCCTCGACGCTGCACCGCCGCACCCGAATGATGCTTCTCGTTCTGACGACCGCCGCGACGATCAACGATCTGAGAATCCCCGCCTCGAATCGTTTAGAGAGACTGGAGGGTGCCCGAAAGGGCCAGCACAGCATTCGAATCAACGATCGATACCGCATCTGCTTCGCGTGGAGTGTCGAGGGAGCCCGTAAAATCGAGATTACCGATTACCATTGAGGAGGCGAACGTGAAAGACCTGACCGTTCCTACAAAAAAACGCCCGCCGCATCCGGGAGAGATTATTCGCGAACTCTACATGGACCCGCTTGGGATGACGTGCCGCGATCTCGCGACCGCAATGGACATTTCATACGTTCGGCTCAACGAAATCCTCAATGGACGCCGGGGAATCACCCCCGACACGGCGATGCGCTTGGCCCGCGTCTTCGAGACGAGCGACGCTCTTTGGATCAACCTGCAGACGGTGCTCGATCTCTTCGACGCTCGGCACTCTCCCGAGGCGAA
>JAJYFL010000030.1 GCA_021790935.1 bacterium | reverse complement strand
TGGCGCTTTCGCGCCGGGAACGTCCGAGCCGACGATGACCCTAGCCGTGGCCTATTTAGAACTGCCCACCGACTACTGGCCGGTTTTCAACTGCCCACAGCTGGCCGGTTTTGGGTGCCCCCCGAGGCGGATATTTCGTACATCCCGATGCGTCGCGGGTTCCTGTATCTGTTCGCCGTGCTCGACTGGGCGACGCGGCGAGTTCTGGCCTGGCGGCTCTCCAATAGCCTTACGACCGACTTCTGCATCGATGCCGTCGAGGAGGCGATCGGGAAGTACGGCTGCCCGGAGATCTTCAACACCGACCAGGGTTGCCAATTCACCGACAAGGACTTCGTCGGTATTCTCCAGGATCGCGGCATTGCGATCAGCATGGACGGCAAGGGCGCCTGGCGCGATAACGTCTTCGTCGAGCGGTTCTGGCGATCGATCAAGTACGAAGAGGTGTACCTGCGCGCCTACGAGTCGGCGCCCGAAGCCAAGCACTTCATCGGGCGCTACATCACGTTCTACAACCAACAACGACCGCATTCGTCGCTCGACGGCCGCACGCCAGACGCGGTATACTTCAATCAGCTGATCGCAGAAGACGCTGCATGAGCCGTGCCGACCGGGATTCGACCCTTCGGGGCCGAAACCGAGGCGCAGGGAAGCCCTACAATGCGATTTCCGGCGATCGGATGACTCATAGGTCGACCAATCACAGCCAACGCACCGGCGGTCCCTACGGGCCGGTGGAGACGCGATCGGGGGTCGCGTTGAGCACGGCCAACCTGCACGTAGCGCAGAAATCCAGAATCGAACTCAACGCTGCCGATAGCAGCAACCATCGCGGAGTCATCACATAACGGGTGCCGATTTCGTGTCCAAAAACCCGGCGCCACCTCTAAACACGGGGAACGCTACGATGGACTAAACTGCCTGTGCACCGAAGCCATCGTACTCTGCTCCGTGCTGAGCGGCGAGAGCCCGCATCTTGGTTACATCCTCTCTAACAAGAGGATATTCCGCCTTTGACGGGAGGCGCACTTCGAGGATCGTTCGACTGAACAAGCCGGCCTTGATTGGCTCGGATACGTCGAAACCGCCTTCGAGGAGCTTCATGCGCGTTCGCTTAGCATCTCGCCCGCGTCGAAAAGCCAGCACGTGCTCGAACACGAGTCTCAAAGCCGTATCGGTCACGCACTCCCGAAGCATCGCCACCACGAGGCGTTCTTTGTTCAACCTCTCGACAGTAGCTGCGTCGGGCAGCTCGCACGGCGAGCCCATAAGCCGGCTTACGGCGATCTCAAATGTGGTCGCGTCTTGCGGTAAGAGGTTCGGCGCGCGCCGATACTCCTCGGGGTCGGGTGATTCAATGAGTCGACGCACGTGGAGAGTCTCCGGGTCATACTCCGCGAGTCCGAGTTTACCAGTCTTTCCGCTCTCGAATTTGAATCGCGGCAGGCGACGGACGTCGATATGCCGCGCATCCGCCATTGCCGCTGGCTCTTCGACCTTTACCCAGGATCCGTCGCGAAGGCCGAGCGTATCGGCCACCCAGCTCGACCAACCCTCCGGCTTCCAAGCCCGAAGGGCAGCGGCATCGGGATAGCCCGGGAAGCGCGGCACAAATGTCGTGCAAAACATCCGCTCGTGGTTGAGTCGCCCGATGACGGCGAGTCCGTAGCCACCACCCGGAAGATTTATAGCTATTGTATCGCCGACGCTGAAACCGATTTCCCCCACGGCCGAGTTTTACGACGCGAAGTCGTGGCCTTCCCGCGGTTTCCGCTCTGCTATGGGCCGGGCTGGAACGTCGCGATAAAGCGATAGGTGCCCGCCACCGGCTTACAGTTTAGCAAACCCGGCGCGTAGGTGCTTTCACGCGCGGCGACTAGGGCGGCTCGATCGATATCCGCGCGACCGCTTGACTTGAATATCGTCACACCCAAGACTCTGCCGGACGATGAGAGATGCACTTCCACTAACGTCGTGAGTTTGTGCGTAATCCCATGCGCGCTGTCGGGGAAATTGGGCGGGACGGGACGCACGATGCGTGCCGGTCTGGAACACGCAGCGGACGCAACGACGGTCGTTGCAATCGGCGGATGCGGTGCGAACGCGACCGCGGGTGCGAACGATTGCAGGGCAAGAGCGATGAAAGCAAGCACGAGCGTGAATCCTCCAAGGGTGAAGCGCGAGAGTGTGGTTGCGCCGTTGCGTCGCGTATCTGCCAGCCGCTCGATGCGCGTGACCGCCGAACGGCCAAAACCCGCCACGCCGAACGCGCCCACCGGCGGGTTAGCGCGTGCGGCCCGAACGGCAAGGGTGGCAAGGCTACGAGTATATGCGTCCAGATCGCGCGACTGCGCGACCGCCAAGTCGTCGCAGGCGGCCTCGCGTTCGAGTGCGGCCGCCCGCAGCAGCAACAAAGCCGCCGGATTGAAGAAGAGAAGCGCGTGCAGCGCGCGACCGCAGGCGTTTGACCAGACGTCGCGACGGCGCACGTGCGCGATCTCGTGCAGCACGGCACATTCGAACTCTTGAGTAGCAGCTACGGCGGCGAGCGTCGCTGGGACGATCACCGACGGCCTAACGAAGCCGATCGTGAGCGGGACGCCGACATCGGGTGAAGCGAAGATGCGCACGCCGTTGCGATCTGCAAGCCGTTTGCTGCGGCGCAGCAGGCGCGCGAGTTGCATCGAACCGATAGCCATGCGTAGTGCGAGGGCGAGCACGCCGATCATCCACGTTCCGATCAGAGCGATGACCGCTCGATCGCCGAGCGCCACGTCAATCCGCCTCGTAGATAGAACTCGAACGGCCGACCACACATCGCGATAGGCGCCAGAGCCGGCTGTCCCGGAAGCGGAACGCATCGAAACCTGCGCAATGTGCGTCGTCACGTTCGGCACCGTCGTTACCACCGGAATAACCGCAAGCGCAACTAGCGCGAACGCCATTACCGCATAGCGCGTCGTGGCATTAAGGCGGCGTCCGACGACCGCGAGACCCACAGCAACGGCGATCGCGATCGATGCACCTTGCCAAATGCTCGAAAACAGCACGTCGAGTAAGAGGCGTGCGAGCACGATCATCTCGACTTCCTCTTGCGTTCGATAACCTGCTTCAAACGAGCGATGTCTTTTCCGGACAGGCGCTCGTCCTCCAATAGCGAGAGTGCGAGAACGCCTGGCGAACTTCCGAAGAATCGTTCGAGCAGCGTATCCAGTAATGAGGTCGCGGCATCGGAACGTTTGACGAGCGGGCGATAAAGGAACGCGCGGCCCGTTTTATCGTGCGCCACATAGCCTTTGTCCTCCAACGTGCGCATCGTTGTGAGCACGGTGGTATAGGCAAGCGGCGGTGGATCGAGCAAGGCCACGATATCCGCGACCGTTGCGCCTCGTTGTTCCCACAGCACGTTCATGAGCCGCAGTTCGTGGTCGGTCAGGGTAAGGGAACGCTCGCGCGGCATGGTCCCTCCGCTGGTTTCCGTGCTACTAGTATTATAGTATTTAGCAAGTCTACACCGATTCCGTAAACGTGTCAATCCGCCGCCTGCGGCCACGCCTCACCGTCGTCGCGGCGGTGGCGATGATCGATTTGTCGGGGACATGCCGATCTCGGATACGAGAGATTCGTGGATTAACGGCGCGAGGGGCTCTGCAATCCCGGCTGCCATGCCGCTAGGGAAGAATCGCAACGCTGGGTGCAGAGATTGTGGGAGCGGGTGTCGCGGTCATCGCAGAATCCGCGTTCGTGAGGCGCTCAGTGACCAAGACGTGCGTCGGTTGGGGAACCAAGCCGCACCGCTGCATTTGATTGGGGCGCCAGGTCACCCGGCAGCGAATATCGTAACGTATCGACATGAAGCGAATGGCGGTTGCAGTCGCGTCTCTTGCGTTGTGCATTTTTGCCCTGCCGCGTCAGGCGCAGGCGATGATCGAGTTTTGCCCAGCGATGCTGAATAGGGATCCGGTCGGAGCGCCCGATCCGAAAGGCCCGCTGCCGGCCGCAGCGCTCTACGGCTTCGATTTAAGCGCGCTCGGTCCGCGCTCTCTCGAAAGCGCGACGCTTGCGTTCGACACGACGGCCGGCTGGTATACGGTGAAGGTCCCGGCGGTTGCTATCACCGAGAAGCTGCGGCACTATACGAGCGCCGTAGCGCGGTTCGTGCGGCGCGACTGGGTCTCGCCGACCATGTACGTCCGGTTTCCGGCTCCGCTGAAGATCTCGCACGCATGGGTGTTCGACGCGCAGGTTACCGGCGATGGCTTCGGATGGGAAGCCAAGGGCGAGGTAAGGTGCAGTCCGCCGGCGGGAGCTCGCACTCGCGTCCCGCACGGGCGAAACGACAGCGGCCTAGACCCGAAGCTCGACCCGAAGGACGAGGATGCGTTGTGGCTCGCCCCAGGCCCCGCTTCGATCGTTCTCGACGCCCAGCCGGCCAAGGCGCTCGAGACGACCTCGTGCATGCATCCGTTCCGCCCGGCTACCGTGGGGTACGTGGCGCAACTGACCTATCCAAAGGTGTTGGAGCCTGAGAATCCCAGTGGAGTGACGGTGGTGGAGTTGGCTATCAACCGGGACGGCTCCCTCGCCGACGCCTGGATTTGGGCACCGTCAGGGTACGATGCGTTCGACGAAGCCGCATTGGCGACGGCGAGGGCATCGAGGTACACGAAGGCGCGCTCATATTGTGCCACCGTACCAGGGCTGTATTTGTTCAAAGCGACGTTTGACTCGAAGTGAACGAACTCGTGGCCGGCGGTCCTTCGCCGCACTGCGTGACGCGGGTCGAAGCGACGCGGAAGGCCGCGGCCGCTCGCGTTGCGGAGGCCGCGCCCAGGCGTTGCACTGCAGCACGCCGCATGCCATAATTAGCTGCAAGTATTCCGCACCTTCCACATGAAGGAGTGGGTTTATGAAACGTACGATAGTCGCACTGGTCCTTGCTCTCGCGCTACCCGCGAACGCGAGCGCGCAACAAGCCTGCGCGCCCACCGCCGGCATGATGCGGATGCACGCGCAGGTGCGCACGAAGATCCTGGGTCTACTGATGCCGGTGCAGAAAGCGCTGCTCGCTAAGCTCGCCGGCCAGCTTTCAACTACGCCGAATCCCGATCTCGTTACCGCCGCCAGGCAACTCGACGCAGCGCTCTTGCTAGTTCAAAAGCAAGAGATTCTTAGCTTGCACCGATCCCTAATGAAGCCCATGCAACCCATGCGCGGTGGCATGAAGGCCAGCGGCATGGGTGGCGAGGAGAACGGCATGAACGATCCTGGTGCGATC
>JAJYFL010000013.1 GCA_021790935.1 bacterium | reverse complement strand
CAGCGCTGTCAACTCTCGCCGAACTTTCGGCGACATTCGTAAGGGGGGAGCAGACTGAAATGCCATGCCTCAATTCTAGCAGAATCATCACTGGTTGTCATGCTATTTGTGATTCATGACACTAGATCGCTACCAGGTCGCCGTAGGTTTCGGGGCGGCGGTCGCGATAGAACTGCCAGGTGTTGCGGACTTCCGCGATCAGGTCGCGGTCCATCACGCCGATGACGACCTCGTCCTTGTCGCGGCTGCCCATCGCGACGAACTCACCGCGTGGGTTGACGAGATACGATTGCCCGTAGAACTCCCCCATATTCCACGGCGGCTCGATGCCGACGCGATTGATTGCGCCAACGTAGTAGCCGTTGGCGACCGCATGCGCCGGCTGTTCGAGCTTCCATAGGTACTCGGAGAGCCCGGCGACCGTGGCGGACGGATTGAAGATGATCTCAGCGCCGTGTAGGCCGAGCATGCGCGCACCTTCGGGGAAGTGGCGGTCGTAGCAGATGTAGACGCCGATCTTCGCAAACGCCGTGTCGAAGACTGGGTAACCGAGATTGCCGGGGCGGAAGTAGTACTTCTCCCAGAAACCGCAGCCCGCCGGACCGGCTTGCACCTGCGGCAGATGGTGTTTGCGGTACTTCCCAAGGTACGAGCCGTCGGCATCGATGACGGCCGCGGTGTTGTAGTAGACGCCGGCAAACTCTTCCTCGTACATCGGCACGACGAGCGCGATCCCCAGCTCCTTCGCGAGATCCTGCATGAGCTTCGTCGTGGGACCGTCGGGGATGCGCTCGGTCGCCGCATACCATTTCGGCGTCTGTTCGGTGCAGAAATACGGACCGTAGAAGATCTCCTGCAGGCAGACGATCTGCGCGCCGCGCCGCTTGGCCTCGCGAATCAGCCGCACGTGCTTCTCGATCGCCGCTCTCTTGTGCGCCTCTACCGGCTCGCCGCCATCGAGGTCGTGATGCGCCTGAATCAGTCCGATGGTAACTTTAGAATCCAAAACGAGTACCTCGCATATGTCGTGCTATACCTGTAACGGGTAGAAACGGGCGCCCTTTTGAAAGCGGCCGTAGCCTTTCTCGCCGATGAAGGTGGCGCCGTCGGCGATCTTGCGTCCGCGCGAGAAGACGTAGCGCGGGCTGCCTTTGACGGTCATGCCCTCGAAGACGCTGTTGTCGACGTTCATGTGGTGGGTCTTGGCCGAGATCGTGCGGGCCGCCGCGGGATCCCAGACGAGGATGTCGGCGTCGCTTCCGACGGCTATCGTGCCTTTGCGTGGGAAGAGCCCGAAGAACTTCGCCGGGTTGGTCGAGCCGAGCGCGACGAAGTTGTTCAGCCCCAAGACGCCGCGATTGACGCCCACCTCGTAGAGAATCGAGAGGCGATCTTCGATCGTCGGCGCGCCGTTGGGGATCTTCGAGAAGTCGTGCCTGCCGAGTTCCTTTTGCCCGCAGAGGTTGAAGGAGCAGTGATCCGACCCGAAGGAGTGCAGCTCCATATTCTTGAGTTTGCGCAGCAGCACGTCCTGATTCCACTTGTCGCGGATCGGCGGCGAGAGCACGTACTTCGCGCCTTCGAAATCCGGGCGCTCGTAGTCGGTGAAATCGCAGACGAGATACTGCGGGCAGGTCTCGCCATAGACGGCTAGGCCGCGCTTGCGCCCTTCACCGATGGCGTCGGCCGCCATCGCGCTCGAGACGTGCACGACGTAGAGCGGCGCGCCGGCGATCTCCGCCAAGCGGATCGCCCGGTGGGTCGCCTCTCCTTCGCACTCGACCGGCCGCGTCAGCGCGTGCCACTTGGGATCGGTCTTACCGGCCGCGAGCGCCTGTTTGGTCGTAACCTCGATGACGTCGCCGTTCTCGGCATGCACTTGCACGAGCCCGCCGGCCTTGGCGCAGGTCTGCAGCGTCTTGAAGATCGTCTCGTCGTCGACTTGCAGCACGTGCTTGTAGGCCATGAAGACCTTGAACGAGTTGACGCCCTGTTCGTCGATGATCTTCGGGATCTCCGCCATCGTTTCGTCGCGGCCGTCGGCGATCGTGAGATGGAAACCGTAATCGATGCAGGCGCGGCCGGCGGCTTTCTCGTGCCAGGTATTCAACGCGTCGTGCAGGGAGCCGCCGCGTGAGTGCAGCGCGAAGTCGACGATCGTGGTCGTGCCGCCGAGCGCTGCGGCGCGAGTTCCCGTTTCGAAATCGTCGGCCGTAACGGTGCCGCCGAATGGCATGTCGAGATGCGTGTGCGGATCGATGCCGCCGGGGAAGACGTAGGCGTCGGCGGCGTCGACGATCTCGTGCGCTCCGTCGGCGATATGGCTCCCGATCGCGGCGATGCTCTCACCCTCGATCAGCACGTCGGCCCGATACGTGTCGGTTGCCGTGACGACGGTTCCACCGCGAACGATCGTTCCCATTATCCCACCTCTCCCATGGCTGCAGCGCGTTCCTTCCAAGATTGTGCCGGGCGGCCGGTATCGACGCGGACCATCTCGATGCACTCGTCGACCGGGCAGACCATCGAACAGAGATTGCAGCCTACGCAATGCCCCTCGTCGACCACCAGGTTCGTAGATCCGCCGGGCTGGCGGACCCGGTCGATGCACTGATGCGCCGCATCTTCACAGGCGATGTAGCATTTGTTGCAATGGATGCAAGCAGACTGATCGATACGCGCGACGATCTTGTAGTTGAGGTTTAGGTTATTCCAGCTCGTGATCCGGTTGGCGGCCCCGCCCACGATCTCGGCGACGCTCCTGATGCCGCGCGCGTCGAGATAGCGGTTCAAGCCGTCGGCCAGCTCTTCGACGATGCGAAAACCATGGTGCATAACCGCCGTGCAGACCTGTACGTTGCTCGCGCCGAGCAGCAGAAACTCGACCACGTCCTGCCACGTTTCGACGCCGCCGATGCCGGAGATCGGGATACCGACCTCGGGGTCGCGCGCGCAATCGTTCACCATGTTGAGTGCGATGGGCTTCACGGCCGGCCCGCAGTAGCCGCCGTGACTGCTCTTGCCATCGACGTGCGGAATGGGGTTCCAGGTCTCGACGTCGACGCCCATGATGCTGTTGATCGTATTGATCATGCTGACGGCATGTGCGCCGCCGCGTGCCGCCGCGCGCGCCGGGAAGCGAATATCGGTGACGTTGGGCGTTAGTTTGACGATGACCGGCACGCGCGAGGCTTCGACGACCCACTCCGTGACGCGCGCGATGAGATCGGGGTGCTGGCCGACGGCCGCGCCCATGCCGCGTTCGCTCATGCCGTGCGGGCAGCCGAAGTTGAGTTCGAAGCCGTCGATGTCGACCTCTTGCACGCGCTTGACGAGTTCGCGCCAGGCGTCGCGTTCGCAGGCCTCCATCAGCGATGCCACGATCGCGCGGTCGGGAAAGGCTCGCTTGCACTTGGCGATCTCGCTAAGATTTTCGTCGAGCGGCCGGTCGGTGATGAGCTCGATGTTGTTCATCGCGACCATCTTGTTCTGCTTGTAGTTCATGCCCGCGAAACGCGAGGTGACGTTGACGATCGGCGTGCCGAGCGTCTTCCAAACGACGCCGCCCCAACCGGCTTCGAACGCGCGCATCACTTGATAGCCGCTATTGGTCGGAGGGGCGGAAGCCAGCCAAAATGGGTTGGGGCTTGCGATGCCTGCGAGGTTGCTGCGTAGATCGGCCATACGTTATGCTCCCCCGCGCAGATAGGTATCGATGCTGCGGGCCGCGCGCTTGCCCTGTTCGGCCGCTTCGACGACCATCGCTTCGCGCGTGCCCTTGGCGAAGATGCAATCGCCCGCGGCATAGACGCCCGGGCGCGTCGTCTGCAGGCTCTCGTCGACGCGGACCACGCCTCCATCGTGGGCGATGCCGAGCCGGTCGAACGTTTCGACGAGCCGGCTCTGCCCGATCGCGCGGACGACCGTGTCGATCGGCTCGACGAACTCCGTACCGGAGACCGGGACGGCGGCCTCGCCGCCTTCGGACGTCTCCAGGCGCGTCCGTACGAACTCGATCGCTTTCACGCGCCCGCCCTCGCCCAGGATGCGCGCCGGGGCGCAGAAGAAGCGGAACTCGATGCCTTCTTGTTTGGCGAAGTCGTACTCGAAGCCATAGGCGCTCATCTGTCTCTCGCCACGCCGGTAGTACATGGTCACGCGTGCCTCGCCGCCGCCGCTAGCCTGTCGAGCGATCCGGCGGCTGCAGGTCAGCGCATCGATCGCGGTGTTGCCGGCGCCGATCACGGCGATTCGAGAGCCGAGGGCGCCGACGTCGCGCCCGAGCTTCGCTTGCTCGATGAACTCGAGCGCATCCCAGACGCCCGCGAGGTCTTCCCCGGGAATGCCGATCTGCGGCACGCCGCCCATGCCGCAGGCGAGCACGACCGCATCGTACTCTGCGAGCAGCGCATCCATGGCGAGATCGCGTCCGACGCGGACGTTCGTGCGAACCTCGGCGCCGAGCTCGACGACCTGCTCGGCCTCCCAGAGGGCGGTTTCGATGGGGAGGCGGAACGGCACGATGCCATAGGTGTTGAGCCCGCCGAGCATCTCGCGCGCCTCGAAGATCGTGACGGCATGCCCCATGCGGCGCAGATCGCGAGCGGCCGAGAGTCCGGCCGGGCCGCCGCCGACGATCGCGACGGTGTGCCCGGTCGGTGCGCCGGCTTCGAAGAGGCGCGTGCCGTCGCGCATCGCGGCATCTACGGCGTAGCGCTGCAGGTCGCCGATACGAATGGGCGTGTCGTCCTTCCTGTAAACGCACGCGCCCTCGCAGAGTTGGTCCGTTGGGCAGACCCGGGCGCAGCTCGCGCCCATCGGATTCGCGTCCATGATGACGCGCGCGCTGCCTGCGAGGTTGCCGGCGGCGATCTTCGCGATGAACGAGGCGACGTCGATGTGCGTGGGGCATGCGTTCATGCACGGCGCATCGTAGCAGTAGAGGCAGCGGTTGGCCTCGAGTTTGACTTCCAGATGCGTGAGCGGTCGGTGAAACGGTTCGCCGAGCGACGGGACGGGGGCGGCCATAGATGTCAACCTACTTATGCGTTGGGAAACCGAGATTCATCCCGGCGTTGGAGTCGTGCCAGCGGCTGGTGACGACCTTTCCGCGCGTGTAGAAACGGAAGCCGTCTTCGCCGTAGACGTGCAGGTCGCCGAAGAGCGACTGCTTCCAGCCGCCGAAGCTGTAGTAGCCGACCGGAACGGGGATCGGGACGTTGATGCCGACCATGCCGACCTCGACTTCGTTCTGGAAACGGCGAGCGGCGGCGCCGCTGCGCGTGAATATCGCGGTGCCGTTGCCGTAGGGGTTGCGCCGTAAGATCTCGAGGGCTTGGTCGAGCGAGGCGGCGCGCAGGTTTACGAGCACCGGTCCGAAGATCTCGTCGGTGTAGATCGACATCTCCTGGGTTACGCGGTCGAAGAGCGTCGGGCCGACGAAGAAACCGCGCTCGCAGCCCGGCACGGAGATCGAACGGCCGTCGATGGCGAGGGCCGCTCCCGCGCGAACGCCCTGTTCGATGTAATCGTGGATGCGGTCGCGAGCGGCCGCCGTGATGACCGGGCCCATGTCGCTTGCCGGATCGTTGCCCGGACCGACGCGCAACGTCGCGACGCGCGCGCGGATGGCCT
This sequence comes from bacterium, assembly GCA_021790935.1. GTDB lineage: Bacteria > Vulcanimicrobiota > Vulcanimicrobiia > Vulcanimicrobiales > Vulcanimicrobiaceae > JAJYFL01. The sequence continues at coordinate 59,153 of JAJYFL010000013.1, read as the reverse complement.
CCAAGAGTGGCTCTGCGGCTTCTCCGACGGCCACCGATGCGGAGATCGCCATGCAGCGCTGTCCGGCCGAGCCGTAGGCCGCAGAGACCAGCGCGTCGGCGGCGGCGTCGATATCGGCGTCGGGCATCACGACCATGTGGTTCTTCGCGCCCCCGAGGGCCTGCACGCGTTTACCGTGCGCGGCTGCGGTCTGGTAGACGTAGCGCGCGATCGGCGTGGAGCCGACGAAACTCACCGCGGCGACGTCGGGATGAGCGAGCAGGGCGTCGACGGCGGTCTTGTCCCCGTGCACGACGTTGAAGACGCCATTCGGCAAGCCGGCCTTCGAGAAGAGTTCGGCCAGCAGCAGCGCGGCCGAGGGGTCGCGCTCCGAGGGTTTGAGGACGAAGGTGTTGCCCGCCGCGATGGCGATGGCGAACATCCAAACCGGCACCATCATCGGAAAGTTGAACGGCGTGATCCCCACGCAGACGCCCAGCGGCTGACGGATCGAGTAGGTGTCGATGCTGGTGGAGACGTTTTCGCTGAACTGCCCCTTGAGTGTCAGCGGAAGGGCACATGCGAAGTCGATCACCTCGATGGCACGTGCGAGCTCGCCTTCGGCGTCGCTAACGACCTTGCCATGCTCGCTCGACACCAGCGCCGCGAACTGCGAGACGTGCTCCTTGACCAGGCCGCGGAATGCGAAGAAGATCTCGGCGCGTTTGCCGAGCGACAGGCGGCTCCAAGCCGGGTAGGCGGCCTTGGCGGCTCGCACCGCGCGATCGATGGCCGCGGCGTCGGCAAAGGCCACGCGCGCCTGCACCTCGCCTCGAGCCGGATCGTAGACGTCGCCGCACCGCGGCGCGTCCAGTCCGGCGAGGCTGCCGTCGATGTAGTGTCCGATGACCCTGAGCCGCGTTGAGGTTTCCATAAGAATGCAGATACTTCGCAGCAAGCGTGCGTCTCTCCCGGTAGAAGCGGGTGGATCCGCTGCGATCGTCCAACAAGGGCGCTCGTGGATCCGGAGATTGCTCGCAGGCTGGCTGCATACGACCGCACGCAGTTGACGCTCTGTTCGATCGGCAGTCATTCCGCGCTCGACGTGGCATCCGGGGCCAGAGCTGCCGGACTGCGCAATCTGGTGGTGACGGCCGCCGGCCGGCAGCAGACCTACGCCCGTTATTACGCGCGTGCGCGGGAGCCCGCGCGCGGCTGCGTCGACGCGACGCTGGAACTGAACGCGTTTTCAGATCTGCTCGACGACGCCGTGCAGCGGCGGCTGCTCGCAAGTAACGTCATCTTCATCGCGAACCGCTCCTTCGAGGTCTACCTCCACCAGAGATTCAGTTACGACGAGATCGAGCGTGGAATGCGCGTGCCGATGTTCGGGAACCGCCGGCTCTTACGCGCCGAAGAACGCGACGAGGCGAACAACCAGTATGCCCTCTTGCGCGCTGCCGGCATCCGGCACCCGCGGCAGTTCGGTTTCCCTGCGGAGATCGATCGCTTGGCGATCGTCAAGGCGCCGCATGCGAAGGTGAGTTTCGAGCGAGCGTTCTTTCTGTGCTCGAACCCACGCGAGTACGCGGAGACCGCCGCGCGGCTGATCGCTGCAGGCATGCTGACGCCCGATGGGCTAGCCGCGGCCGTCATCGAGGAGTACGCGCTCGGGCCCTCCGTCAATCTGAACTTTTTCTATTCGCCGATCCTCGGAGAACTGGAGTTATGCGGCACGGATACGCGTCGCCAAACCAATCTCGAGGGTCTCCGGAACGTGCCGCCCGCGGCGCTGGAGATGCTGCGCGACGTCCCGATGCGCCTCGAAGAGGCCGGGCATATCGCGACGACGCTCACCGAGTCCATGCTGGAGAAGGCTTTCGAGATGGGAGAGCGCTTCGTCGCAGCCGCGCGCGCGGCGAATCCGCCGGGGGTTATCGGTCCGTTCGCCCTGCAGTGCGTCGTCGTCGCGGGACCGCCGAAAGAGTTCGTCTGCTACGACGTATCCTTGCGGATCCCGGGTTCGCCCGGCACGCGCTATACGCCGTATTCGGCGTACCGGTGGGGGCGCGACGTCTCCGTTGGGGAGCGCATCGCGATGGAGGTCGTCTTCGCGCGCGACGGCGACCGTCTTGGCGAAATACTTACCTAGCAGGTTGCGGAAGAACCCCCAGCGCCGTCTCGAACCCGCCTGTTCCGCCGAAAGCTTCGTCGCTCTTCGGTCACAACGCTACGGCGTTGCTTCCTCATCGCTCCTCGTTTCGACGAAACATTCGGGCCCGATCCGGAGACCGCGGGTTTTTCCGCAACCTGCAAGTGACGCGCAACACGTAGTGATTCGGAAACTCGGCGATGCCGAGCGACTGCGCCGAGAGGCCGCAGCGCAGCAGGCGTTCGCGGGCTTCGGCGAGCGTGTGTACGTGATCGGCCGGCGGGCCTACCTCGCGCGGCACTCCGCCGTCCCAGTCGACTAGAAGCGCGTAACCGCCCGGCCCGAGAAGATCGCCGAGCGCGCGTACGTCGATATCGCCGATCTCGTGCAGGACGTTGACCGCGAGGATCCGCGCGAAAGACGCCCGCGGCAGGCGCGCCACGTCGGTCTCTACCGTCTCGATATTGGAGAGTCCGGCCTCAGCGGCGCGCCGGCCAACGATCGCCGTCATCTCCGGCTGAACGTCGAAGGCGACGACGTGCAGGTCGGGACGCGCGCGGGCGAGTGCGATGGCGTACCGCCCCGTTCCGGCGCCGAAATCGAGCACGTTCGCTCCGTGCGGTGCGTCGAGGGCCGCGATCAAGACCGGCGTCGGCAGGAAGCTCTCTCGTTGCGGGTCGTCGAGCCGTGCCGCGCGCTCGTGACTGAAGATCTCGGGCTGCTTGGCCCCGTGGCGGCGATCGCAATCGTGTTCCATCCCACACCCTTCATCCGGAGGTTGCCCGATCCTATCGCCCGGCCGTACAAAGAGCCGAGCGCAGGCGGGCCGAAAGGGGGCACCGATGCTCTCACCTGCCCAAGCCCCGCGCCGGGACCGCCTCCCGCGCGGCGTATGCATTCTCGATTTTGGCGCGCAGTACGGCCAGCTGATCGCGCGCCGCATTCGCGAGTTGAACGTCTATTGCGAGATCGTTCCCCACGACACGCCGTGGATCGAGATCGAAAGGCGCGAGCCTGCAGCGATCCTCCTCACGGGCGGACCCGAGAGCACGCTCGTGCCGGACGCGCCGGGCATCGACCCGGCCGTCCTCTCCGCCGGCGTGCCCATTCTCGGCATCTGCTACGGCATGCAGTTGCTCGCTCGCGATCTCGGCGCCGAGCTCGTGCGCGTGGATCGTCGCGAGTACGGGCCGGCGGAGCTGCGGCTCGATCGGGCGGCGAGCTCGCTGTTCGAAGGAGTTCCGAGGGAGTCGCGCGTCTGGATGTCGCACGGCGATTCGGTGACGCAGCTGCCCGACGGGTTTGCGGAACTTGCGTCGACCCCGCGCTGCCGCGTCGCGGCGATGGGCGACGCACGGCGGAAGATCTATGGCGTGCAGTTTCATCCCGAGGTTGCGCACACGCAGTTCGGCAAGCAGATCCTCGATAACTTTCTCCATCGCATTGCCGGGATCACCGAGCGCTGGGAGATGGAGTCGTTCGTCGAGCGCGCGGTTGCGGAGATTCGCGCTTCGGTCGGCAGCGACAACGTGATCTGCGCGCTCTCCGGCGGCGTGGATTCGGCGGTAGCGGCGACGCTGGCGGCGCGAGCGATCGGTACGCAGCTCACGTGCATTTTCGTCGATCACGGCCTGCTGCGAAAGGGCGAGGCCGAAGCGGTGGTAGCGGCCTTCCGCGACGTGCTGCATTTGAACGTGGTGGCGGTCGACGCGCGCGAGCGCTTTCTCGGCAAGCTCCTCGGCGAGAGCGATCCCGAGCGCAAGCGCATCGTCATCGGCCACGAGTTCATCCGCGTCTTCGAGGAGGAAGCGGCCAAGATTCCCGGCGTGAAGTATCTGGTGCAGGGGACGCTCTATCCGGACGTCATCGAGTCGAAGACGCCGGCTAGCAAGGCCGGTCACAAGATAAAGTCGCACCACAACGTCGGCGGTTTGCCGGAGCAGATGAACCTCGAGCTCGTCGAGCCGCTGCGCTCGCTCTTCAAGGACGAAGTGCGCGCGGTCGGACGCGTCTTGGATTTACCCGAGCGCATCGTCGAGCGCCAGCCCTTCCCGGGGCCGGGGCTGGCCGTACGCATCATCGGCGACGTTACGCCGGAGCGTTTGGCGATCGTGCGTGAAGCCGACGCGATCGTCTGCGAGGAGATCGAGGCGGCCGCGCCCGATCCGAAGCCCTGGCAATACTTTGCGGTGCTCACGCCGGTGAGAAGCGTCGGCGTCATGGGCGACGGGCGGACCTACGCAAATCTGGTGGCGGTTCGCGCAATAACGAGCGAGGACGGGATGACGGCCGACTGGGCACGCCTGCCGCACGCATTGCTCGAGTGCATCAGCACGCGCATCGTCAACGAGGTGGCGGGCGTCAACCGCGTGGCCTACGATATCACGTCGAAGCCGCCCTCGACGGTGGAGTGGGAGTGATGAGAGTCTTGATCGTGGGCTCCGGCGCGCGCGAGGATGCGCTCTCGTGGCGCATCGCGGCGTCGCCTTCGTGCGAAGCGGTCTACGCCGCGCCCGGTAATGCGGGGACGGCTTCGCGCGGCGAGAACTGGGCGATTCCGGCCACCGACGGCAAGGCGCTCGTGCAGACGTGCTTGCGGGAGAAGATCGATTTAGCGGTCGTCGGTCCGGAGGCCGCTATCGCGGCCGGCGTCTGCGATCGTTTGCGCGAAGCCGGCATCGCGACGTTCGGCCCGAACCGTTCGAGCGGGCGTTTGGAATCGAGTAAGATATTCTCCAAGCGCTTCATGCAGCGCCACGGCGTTCCGACCGCACGCGCGGTGGCCGTGCATTCGCTCGACGGCGCGCTAAAGGTGCTGGAAGAATGGAGCGGGGCGTGCGTCGTCAAGGCGGACGGCTTGGCGGCGGGTAAGGGCGTCGTCGTTGCGCCGGACGTGGAGGCCGCACGCGGCGTGGTCACGGAGTGGTACGCGAGCGGGCACGTCCCCGGCGGCGGGCGGGACGTGCTGCTCGAAGAGCTGTTGGTCGGGCGCGAGGTCAGCATCTTCGCAATCTGCGATGGCCGCGCGATGTACCCCCTGGCCGGTGCGTGCGATTACAAACGAGCCGGCGACGGCGACACCGGGCCGAACACCGGTGGCATGGGCGCCTATTCGCCGCCCGTCGGCTTTCCGAAAGATATGGTCGATCGCGTGCGCGAGCGCGTACTCGCTCCCGTATTGCGCGGCTTGCTCGCCGAGGGCGAGAGTTACGTGGGCATCTTGTACTGCGGGCTGATGTGGACCGTTGACGGCCCGTACGTCGTGGAGTTCAACGTACGATTCGGCGATCCGGAGGCGCAAGTGCTGATGCCGCGCATCAACGGTGATTTCGCTCAGCTGCTCAAATCCGCCGCGGACGGCGCGCTGGATCTGGGCACGGTATCGTTCGCAAGCAGGGCCTGCGCAGGCGTCGTGCTGGCAACGAGCGCCTACCCGCGGAGCAGCACGCCGCTTGCGGGCCTCTGCGCCAATGTCGGCCTCGGGGCCGACGCGCACGCCTTCTGGGGAGAATCGGCGCTTGCCGCCGACGGCACCGTGCGTTCGACGGGCGGCCGCGTTCTGACCGTAACCGCGCTCGGCGACGACGTTGCGCGGGCACACGCCAACGCGTACGATGCCGTTCGGGCGCTCGCCAAGCGTCTGGGCGCGGCCGGTGCGCTCACCTATCGCACCGATATCGCGAAGCTCTGACGTTAGGAGGCCGTGTGCTCGCTCGGGCTGCCGGCGGGCGAACGTGGGAGAGGCGCGCTCGTAGGTGAAACTTCGGATACGAACGGAGGTTAGTAAGGAACGCCATGGCATTTCGCATCCAGCCGCAGAGCCGCGTTGGCGCGCCGGCGGCCGCCGCGATCCCCGCACACTCGCTGCTCGGGCAAGTTCTGGGCATTACGGCGCTGGGGCTTCTGATCACGGCGTTCTCCGCCTATGAGTTTGGCGGGATCGTCGGTTTTGGCGTAGGCTTGCTCGCGCTGCTTGGCGGCTTCGCCCTCCTGTTCGCGATCAACGCGACGCGCGCCAACGAGACCCTTTCGCTCGGGCTGTTCTACCTCTTCGCATTCCTCGAGGGCATCGGGCTCGCTCCGACGATCGCGCATTTCGTTCGCTATCTTGGCCCGGACGTGGTGACGCAGGCGGCGCTCACGACGGGTTTGGGGCTGCTGGCGCTGGCCGTCGTCGTCTACGCTACGGGGCTCGATCTGCGGCGCTTTCAAGGTTTGTTATTCCTCGCGCTGATCGCCCTCGTGCTCTTCGGCATCGTCTCGGCGTTCACGCACTTCGTGCATCCGACGCTCTATGCGTGGGCTACGCTGGTCATCTTCTCCGGACTCGTCCTCATCGATTTTGCCCGCATCCGCGCGGGCGGCGACGGATACACGCCCGTCCAACTCGCGGTGCAGATATACCTGGATGCGATAAACATCTTCCTGGCGCTTCTAGAGATATTCTCCGGCCGGCGCAGCCGGAACTAACGTGTGCGGCATCGCCGGAATCTTTGCCCCCGGACGCGACGCGGCACGCCTGGCATTCTTTGCGCTCTACGCCTTACAGCACCGCGGACAGGAGTCGGCGGGTATCGCCGCATCCGACGGCGGCACGATTCGCTCGCATAAGGAGATGGGGCTCATCGGCGCGATCTTCGACGAGGGGATACTCAGTGGGCTGAGCGGGCACATCGCCGTCGGGCATACGCGCTACTCGACGACGGGTTCGTCGATCGTCGTCAACGCGCAGCCGTTGCTCGAACGAAGCGATATCGGGGACTTCGCCTTCGCACACAACGGCAACATCACCAATACCGACGAGCTTCGTGAGACGCTCTCGCCGACGGTCACCCTGCAGGCCAGTTCCGACTCGGAGGTGCTGGCAAAGCTCATCGTAGAGGGCTCGGGGACGATGCTCGACCGCATCGCGAGCGCGCTCGGCCGGGCACGCGGCGCGTATTCCGTGATCCTCTCGACGAGGGACGAGATCTATGCCTTCCGCGATCCGTGGGGCGTGCGGCCGCTCTGCATCGGCACGCTGCCCGACGGCGGGCACGCGGTCGCCTCCGAATCGTGCGCGCTCTTAACGGTGGGTGCGACCTATCTGCGAGAGATCGGTGCGGGTGAGATCCTCCGCATCTCGGCCGACGGAGTCACATCGATCTCCACGCCCACTCGGGAACAGCCCGCGCTGTGCATGTTCGAGTACATCTACTTCGCACGGCCCGACTCGAAGTTGAACGAGCAGTCGATTTACGTGGCGCGCCATCGCATGGGTCGGCTTCTGGCGATCGAACACCCGGTCGAGGCCGACGTGGTGATGGCGGTTCCCGATTCCGCCGTGCCGGGCGGTATCGGATACGCGGCCGAGAGCGGTCTACCGTACGTCGAGGGCCTGATCAAGAACCGCTATATCGGGCGGACCTTCATCAGCCCCGACCAAGAGATGCGCAGCCGCGGCGTGCAGCTCAAATTCAACCCCGTGATCGAGAACCTGAAGGACCTGCGCGTGATCGTCGTCGACGATTCGATCGTGCGCGGAACGACGACGCCGCGTATCGTGAAGTTGCTGCGCGACGCCGGCGCTCGCGAGGTGCACGTACGCATCACGTCACCGCCGATCAAGCATCCGTGCTACCTAGGCGTGGATATGGCGACCTACGACGAACTCGTTGCTGCGAATTTCACGGTCGACGAGATTCGGCGAAAGATCGGCGCGGACTCGCTCGGCTATCTGAGCCTCGACGGCTTGATCGCATCGACCGGCCGGTCGCGCGCGGAGATGTGTTTAGGGTGCCTAACGGGCGCTTATCCGAACGTCCCGGCCACGCACAAAACGCGCCTGTTGGTTTAGCAACCAGTTAGATCAAGGTTAGGGGAAGCGGTGCTGGCGCACGTCGTCGGCGTAAGCGCGTAGGGCTTCAGTGGCAACGTCGCCGACCTGCGCGTAGCGTTTGGCGAAGCTGGGGGCATGCGGGTACATGCCGAGCAGATCGTAGAGCACGAGCACCTGGGCGTCGCAGTGCGGGCCCGCGCCGATGCCGATGGTGGGGATCGCAAGCGTTTGCGTGATCTCTGCTGCGATATCGCGATCGACGACTTCCAGCACCACCGCGTAGGCACCGGCGGCCTCGACGGCTCTAGCATCTGCGAGAAGCTGCTCGCGGTTGCTGCGTACCTTATAGCCGGGGCCGAGGCCGGCGGTCTGGGGCGTTACGCCGATGTGGCCGACGACGGGGATGCCGGCTCCGACGATCGCGCCGATGCGGTCGGCAACGTGCTCGCCGCCTTCCATCTTTACGGAGCAGCCGCCGCCCTCTTTCACGAGGCGAATCGCGCTGCGCACGGCGTCCTCGTCGCTCACCTGATACGATCCGAACGGCATGTCGACCATGACGTGTGCGCGCGAGGTGCCCCGGCAGACGGCCTGCGCATGATGGATCATATCTTCGAGCGTCACCGGCGTGGTTTCGTCGTAGCCGAGCACGACGTTGCCGAGGCTGTCGCCGACGAGTAGGACGTCGATCCCGGCCTCCTCGGCGAAGCGCCCGAAGGGCGCGTCGTAGGCGGTGACGACGGGAAAGGCCGATTTGCCCTTGCGGCGCGCGATCGCGCTTGCGGTCAGGCGCCGGACGGTCGCCCCTTTGACCGGGACGTAGGGACGGGCCTCCGCGTTATCGGATAACGGGTTGGTTGGAGGTATCACGGTTGTGAAAGTCGTTGGCTTGCTGCTCGCTCCATGGCTGGCCTTAGCGTTCTGCGTAGGCGCAGCCGCGCCCCGCACCATCCTTTTCGACGCCGGCCAAAACGTCGGCCGCGTCTTCGTGGCCGACGCGCGAGCCAAGGCCGGCACGGCGCCGGGCGAATTGCCGCACGTCGACGGTATCCGGCCCGCCACAGCCAAGGACGCACCCGACGAGCCGACGTTCACGGCCGCCGGCTTGGGCCTGGGCGTATCGCTTGGGCGTTGGGCGGCCGCGAACGGTTCCGCGACGATCGAGCCTGAGAAGGGGCGCGACCGCGCGATCTGCACGTTCCATCGGCTCATACCATTCGGCATCTACAGCGTGTTTGTCGGGAACATCGCGCACCCGCACGCGGCGCTCGTACCGTTGGATGGCAGCGGCCTGCACGACTCCTTTCAAGCCTCGATCCGAGGTTGGGCGCGCCTGACGACGCTGACGGCGCGGCCGCTGACGAGGGCCGACGTGCTGGTGCTGGTCTTTCACGCCGACGGCGAGTCGCACGGACGATCGCCGGGGAACCTCGACGCGGACGCCGCAGAGCAGCTTTTCGCCCGCGTCTAGGAGGCTGTCGGAGTTAAGCCGTTTTCGGATTTGGCGCCGAATTTTGTTCGGAGACGAGGCGCGAAGAAGGAGCGAAGCCGTAGCTTCGTGACTGATGAGCAACGAAGTATTCGGACAAAAGGCGGCCCAAAGACGGAAACGTGCTTAACTCCGACAGCCTCCTAGGGCGCGGGCGTCGCAGCAGTAAAGGCGACGTGTGCGCAAGCGCGCTGGATGCTCGCGATACCGGCGTTCACGCTTTTGGGTTCGGTGCCGGCAGCGATCGCGACGATCTGCGCGTCGGAGTAGCGCCGCTCGATGCGAGCCTCGGAACATCCGCAAAACCGCTTGACTACCGCGGCACCGAGATGGCCTTTCGCTCCGGTCGTACACGTGCGCAGAAAAGTCGCCGCGAAATGTTTGCGGAACGCAATCGAGGATGCGGAACGGTGGGCTGCGCATCCGCCGAGCGCGAAGGCGAGCGCCAGGACGGCGGTCGCCATGCGCGTTCGTTTATTCATCGGCCTTTTTCGGTACGCCCGCGAGTTGTTCGACGAGGGCGATGAAGGCGCGGACCGGCGTTCCCGTCGGCCCCTTGGCCTGCCACGCCGACTCGTTATCCAGATACGCGGTCCCGGCGATATCGAGATGCACCCAGGGCGTCGCGTCGACGAAGGCCTTCAAGAATGCGGCCGCCGTAAGCGTCCCGGCCGGGCGGCCGCCGGTGTTCTTGAGATCGGCGATCTCGCTCTTCATGGCCTGCGAGTAATCGTCGTAGAGCGGCATCTGCCAGTAGCGCTCCCCGGTCGGCTTCGCCGCGCCGAGGAACGTGCGAACGAACGCGTCGTCGTTTCCGACCGCGGCGCTCGCGGCGTGGCCGAGCGCGATCACGCAGGCGCCGGTGAGCGTCGCGGCATCGACGATCTTCGTGGCGCCGAGTTTGTTTGCGTAGCACAAGCCGTCGGCCAGAACCAAACGGCCCTCGGCATCCGTGTTGATGACTTCGATGGTCTTGCCGTTCATTGCCGTGAAGATGTCGCCGGGTTTGGTGGCTTTGCCGCCGGGCATGTTCTCGGTCGCGGGAACGATGCCGACGACGTTGAGTTTCGGCTTCATCCGGCCGATGGCGCGCATGGCCGCGATCACGCCGGCACCGCCCGACATGTCGTACTTCATCTCTTCCATGCGCTCGGGCGGTTTCAGCGAGATGCCCCCGGTATCGAAGGTGATGCCTTTGCCGACCAGCGCGAGCAGATCTTTGCTGCTCGGATCGCCGTCGTAGCGCATGACGATGAACGCGGGCGGCTGCGCGCTGCCCTGCGCGACGGAGAGAAACGCCCCCATGCCTTCCTTGCGCGCGCGCTCTTCGTCCAGCACGTCGACCTGGAGCCCGGCTGCCTTCGCGGCCTGGGCCGCTTCATGTGCGAGGTGCGTGGGCGTCATGTCGTTGGCCGGCGTCAGTGCCAGGCGGCGCGCGAAGTTCACCGCTTCGCCGACCGCCTGCCCGTGCTGCAGGCCCCGTTCGAGCGCCGCGGCGTCACACGAGCCCGCGAGGATGGCGAGGCTCTCGATGCGGCTGGACTTCTCGGGCTCTTTCTGGTAGGCGGTCGTGTCGAAGCTGGCCGTTAGCGCGCCTTCGGCGACGAAGGAAGCACTCGCGGCCTCGTTCCCTACGGCGCGCTCCGGCAGTGCGATTGCGATATCGCGGATGCCGCGCTTGCCGAGATACCGTACCGCGCTCCCGGCGTAGCGCGCGAGCATATAGGGCTCGAACGCGTTACTCTCACCGAGCCCGACGATCAGGACGCGGCGATAGCTCTTTTCGTGGGCGTGGATCAGGCTCAACTCGCAGAGTTTGCCCTTGGTTTCACCGCTCTTGAGCACGTCGGCAAGCGCGCCGTTCAACTCGGCATCGACGGCCTTGGCGGCGCCGTCGAGCGAGCCGTCGGAGAAAACGGGGACGACCAGGGCCCCCGCGCGCACCGAAACCGGCGCATCATGTGCGATACGAACTTGCATGGTCAACCTTTCAGCAGGGTGAACGTCTCGGAAGCCGCAGTGTGGCGGACGCCTGCAAGGTTGTGCGCCGGCGCGGCGCGGCCCTGCGCGGCACGGAAGGGGACTGAGGTGGACATCCCAAGCGAAAACGGCGACGCGTACGCGCGGGCCGGCGTCGACATCGCCGCGGGCAACGAGGCCGTCGCTCGCTACAAAGATCTCACGCAGGGGTGGCGCCACCCCGGCCAGCTCGAGGCGCTGGGCGGCTTCGGCGGACTCTTCAAGATGCCGGGCGACGCCGGCAGGGCGCTGGTGGCTTCGGCCGACGGCGTCGGGACGAAGATTCTCGTCGCGGCCGAGATGCACCGCTACGATAGCGTGGGTGCGGATCTCGTGAACCACTGCGTCAACGACATTCTGGTTGTGAACGCGACGCCGCTCTTCTTCTTAGACTATCTGGCGGTTGGCAAGCTCGATCCGGCGGTTGCGGCCGATATCGTCAAGGGCTGCCACGCGGCCTGCCGCAGCAACGAGTGCGCCCTGCTCGGCGGGGAGACGGCCGAGATGCCGGGTCTGTACGCGCCGGGGCATTTCGATCTGGCCGGCACGATCGTCGGCATGGTCGATATCGAGAGCGTGCCGAAACCGGCGGACGTCGAGCCCACCGACGTGCTCCTCGGCCTGCCGTCGGTTGGGCTCCACACCAACGGCTACACCCTGGCGCGCGAACTGATCCCGGAGCGTGAATGGCAGCGGCCGTTCGACGGGCGCACGTACGGCGAGGCGCTCCTGGCCGAGCATCCCTCCTATTACGGTGCCGTGCGCGCGATGCAACGGGTGGCGAAGGTAAAGGTGATGGCGCATATTACGGGCGGGGGTCTGCTCGAAAACGTGCCGCGGACGCTGCCGTCAAACGTCAAAGCGGTATTCGAGCAGTCGCGCTGGGAGATTCCGCCGCTCCTTCAAGAGTTGTGCGCGCGCGGCAAACTGCAGCACGGCGAGCGCTACCGCACCTTCAACATGGGGATCGGTTATACGCTGGTCGTATCGCTTGCGGATGCGCCGAAAGCGCTTGCTGCCGTTCCCGGCGCGCGGGCGATCGGCTGGATCGAAGCGCGTGAGAGCGGGGAGCCGCAGGTCACCGTTCATCCGGCGCGCGGATAACGCGTGGAGGAGATGGTCAATCTCGCGGTCGATCTGCGCGACGCGCGTTTCGGCGCCGAGGCTCTCGCAGGCTCGTTGCGCGCGATCGAGGCAGCCGGCTTGCGCATCGAACGAACGCCGGCACCGGAGGACCGCTTTCTCGCGTGGCTGGACGACGTCTTCGGCGGGACCTGGAGTTCCGAAGCCTTTGCGGGAAAGAGCGCGATCGCGCGCGCGGGTGCCGATATAGCGGGCTTCGCGACGTACGATCCGCACGGGTTGCGGTTCGCGTGGCTGCGGGGCTGGGGAGCGCGCGAAGATGTCGGGATCTTCGGACCGTTCGGCGTCGCTCCGCATTTTCGCGGCTCCTCGCTCGGCCCGAACCTGCTCGTGGCCGCGCTTGCGTCGCTGCGCGAATGCGGCTACGCGTACGCGCTGATCCCAGCCGTTGGCGAAGAGAAGCTCGTGGAGTACTACGCCGCACATTGCGGGGCGAGCGTGGTCGAGCGCTTTGAGAAGAAGCGGTGGCAGGCTCGCCGATATCGCACCACGGTGCTTGCCTCGGGCGCCGGCACCAACTTCCAATCGGTACTTGACGGCTCGCGATCCGGGCGCTTGCCGCTCGCGATTACGACGCTGCTCTGTAACCGAGCCGGAGCGGGCGCGATCGAGCGCGCCCGCGATGCGAACGTCGAGAACGTGGTAACGCTGCTTCGCGATCGCACCGGCGAGTCGCGCGCGCAGTACGACGCACGGCTGCTGGCTGCGGTCGAGCGCAGTGAACCGGAACTCGTGCTATTGCTTGGCTGGATGCACCTGCTCGACGACGCGTTCGTGGCGCGGTACGGTGACGCGATTAACATTCACCCGGCGTTCCTGCCGCTGGACCAGCGGTGCGATCGCGTCGGGATGGCGGACGGCTCGACGATGCCGGCGTTTCGCGGAGCGCACGCGCTTGCGGACGCGATCCGGGCGCGCAGCCCCTGGACCGGCGCGAGCGCACACGAGCTCGCTCGCGATGCCGATCGTGGACGGGTCCTCGTTCGCAAACCGCTGCGCATCGATCCGGAGGAGGACGAGGGCGCGATCCTCAAACGTCTACACCCACTCGAGCACCGCGTGCTCGCGGGCGGCATCATGCGCTGGGTCTACGAGCACTCGGGAAGCCGCGGCGCCGCCGAATGCGGCAATTAATGCAGGGTAATTCGGATCGTATATTTCGCGCCGTTCGTATTTTCGCCAGGATCGCCCGCCTGGTATGTGGCGGTGACGAGGCCGAATGCGGTGTCTTGCCGCACGTTGGATAGAGTGCCGATTGCGTCGGCGAGAGCGCTCGGCATCGGGCCCTTCCCACCCGCCGAATATATCCGCGCCAGCAAGGGCCGGAGCGTTCGGTCGATCATCTCCTTAGGTAACGAATCTGAGAAGATGGCCGTCTCGATGAAAATGCTTCGTGCCGCGAGCGCATTCCCATCGACTTCATAGGTGTACATGATCACATCGCCTGCGCCGGGCGGGAAGTCGTGATTCACGCCTTGGCAAAAGTACAGCCCCGGGATCTTAGCGTAGGCAGCCCAGGAGAGCCCTCCGAACCCCGCGTCCGCGCCGATCTTGCAGAGAATTTGAGGGTGCTCCAGGCCGACGGTCGCGCTGCCACGCTTAGCTCCGTGGCTCTTGAGGAAGGCGGCGACGTCTCTATGGTTGGTGAGAAGCGCGTAATCGAGCGGTGTATAGCCGTTCGCGGCGCGCGCGTTGATATTCGCCCCGTGCGCGATCAATATGGCGGCAACGGCCCGAAACCCGAAATTCGCCGCGCGCATGAGCGGCGTGTATTTCATAGGGTTGTAGGCGCCATCGACGGCCGCGCGAGCGCTCAACAAGGCTTTGACCGCATCCACGTGCCCTCTGCCGGCGGCCCATTCAAGCGCACTGATGCCGTTTGCATCGTGCGTATTGGGACTGACGCCCTGACGGAGAATCTTGCCAAGGGTTGCGGTATCCCCGGATTTTGCGGCGGCGATCAGCGCCGACGCAGCGTCTTCTGACGATGCCGGCAAATAGACAAAGGCCAAGCTCAGAATCACGGCTAATCCCGCGGTGACTTGCGTCAGGCGTTTAAGCATAAGTCTCCTCGTTTGCGCGGACAGTGACGCTCCAAGAGCGCCATGAGCTACGCTTAACATTCCGGTTGGCGCCTAGGTCGCCTGCCCCCCTTCGTTGCGTTCGTTGCAAAATGGTGCCATACGGCCGCCGCAGTGCGTTCGAGCTTGACAGAGCGATGGATTCGTGGTTCTATGGCAGCACATGTTGACGGATCGCTCGCTCGCGTTTGCGTATTATTATTACTTTTGCCGCCCGCCGGGCCGGTGAGGGTTCGTTTGCGCATAACGGGATAGAGCACCCGGTTTCGCAGACCCTCGCCGATCCGGCGAGGGTTTTTTCGTGTCTTCTTTTGGGAGTTGAACGGTGACGGTAGCGGTCTATCAGGGTGTCGACGGAGCGTACTCGCAGTTGGTCGCCGACCACTACCTGCGCGCGCGCGCGATCGACGCGCAGACGCTCGGCGTGCCGAGTTATCGTGCGGTCGCGGCGGCGGTCGCCGGCTTGCGTGCCGAGGTGGGCGCGATCCCGATCGAAAACGCGATCGGCGGCACGGTACGCGAGGCGTACGATTTGGTCGCCGAGTTTGCTCTGGTGCCCCTCGAGGAAGTGCTGTGGCGGACCGATCACCGCTTGCTCGGCGTACGCGGTGCGGCGCTCGAGGGCGTGCGTGAGGTACTCGCGCATCCGCTCGTGATCGCGGAGTGCGGTAAGTTCCTGGGAGGACTCGCCCGAGCGCGCGCGATTCCGTGCGAAGATACCGGCGTCGCGGCGCGCGAGGTCGCGCGCGGTGGGAATCCCACGATTGCTGCGCTCGCTCCGGCCGCCGCAGCGCAGATGTACGATCTAATCGAACTGGCCGCGAACTGCGCCGACGATCCGCGCGCGTACTCCCGGTTCCTGATCGTCCGCGCGGCGCATCTGCGGGAGGGCGGCCCGCTCGAACAGGTCGCGCCGGCGGCGCGGCGCAAGACTTCGCTGATCTTCAGCCTGAAGGACGCGCCAGGCGCGCTTGCGCGTTGCTTGCAGCATCTCGCGCAGGGCGGCGTAAACGTGAGCAAACTGGAGTCGAAGCCGCGCCTCGGGCACGGCACCGAGCACACCTTTTACGCCGATCTCGACGGCGACATCGCCGACGCGGCCGTGGCGACGGCGCTTGCCGCCATCAAACGCGACGCGAAGACGCTGGTCGTACTTGGGAGCTACGACGCGCACGCAGGTGCACCGATCGGCGCGAACGACGGGCCGGTGCGCGCGACTGTGGAGCGGATAGCGGAGACGCGGCACGTTCGGCAGCCGTCGGTTTTCCCGGATGCGGCGCTGCCGCGCGTCTCGCGAGGCGCGCGCCCGGAGGGCAGCACGTTGCAGATCGGCGGCGTGCGCATCGGCGACGGGGAGTTCGTAATCGTTGCCGGGCCATGTTCGGTGGAGTCGCGCGAGCAGATTCTCGCGACGGCACACGCGGTAGAGCGGCGCGGCGCCGTGATGCTGCGCGGCGGCGCCTTCAAGCCCCGCACGAGCCCTTACGCCTTCCAAGGGCTTGGGTGGGACGGCGTCGCGCTGCTCGCCGAGGCGGGGCGTGCGACCGGGATGCCGACCGTGAGCGAGGTGATGACGATCGATCAGGTGGAGCGGATGGCATCGCAGATCGACGTGTTGCAGATCGGCGCGCGCAACATGCAGAATTTCGATCTGCTCAAGGCCGTGGGACGTACCGGGCATCCCGTGTTGCTCAAACGCGGGCTCTCGGCAACGCTCGACGAGCTCCTGGGGGCTGCCGAGTATATCCTGGCCGAAGGCAATCCGAACGTCATCCTATGCGAACGCGGCATCCGCACCTTCGAGACGGCGACGCGCAACACGCTCGACCTTTCGGCCGTGCCGGTTCTGCGCGAACGCTCGCACTTGCCCGTGCTGGTCGATCCGAGTCACGGCGTCGGAGTGCGGCGTTGGATCGCTCCGCTTTGCCGCGCGGCCAAGGCCGTCGGCGCACACGGCCTGCTGGTCGAGGTGCATCCCAATCCCGCCGAGGCCAAGAGCGACAAAGATCAGGCGTTGACGTTCGACGACTTCGCGGAGATCGTAGCGGACCTGGAACGGATTCCCATCGCGGGCCCGGTGACGCAGCGATGAAAGTCGTTCGGGGAATCCGTGGCGCGATTACCGTGGAGCGCGACGAGGCGGAAGCAATCGTCGCGGCGACCAAGCGGCTTCTGCGCGAGATCGTGGCGCGCAACGATATCGAGCTCGACGACATCGCGTCGGTACTCTTCAGCGTGACGGCGGACCTCCACGCGCAGTTTCCGGCACGGGGCGCTCGGGAGCTCGGGTGGGCATACGTCCCGATGCTGCATTTCACGGAGGTCGAGGTTGCAGGAGCGCTGCCCCGCTGCATCCGCGTGCTGATGCACGTGAATACGGAACGGGGTCAGCGGGAGGTGCGGCACGTTTATCTTGACGGTGCGGTTGGGCTACGCCCGGACCTCACGCAGGCCTCGCCGTGACCGCGCCGGTTCTCGGAGTGGTCGGTACCGGACTGATCGGGGCATCGATCGGACTGCGCGCGCGGACGAACGGCTGGCACGTTCTGGGCTACGACCTGTCCGAAGCTGGGGTGGCCGAGGCGCTCGCGTGCGAAACCATAGACGCGGGCGTAACGCGCGCCGAGCTCTACGCGCGCAGCGATGTCGTCGTACTCGCGCCGTACCTGCAAGCGACGCTCTTGGAACTCGAGGCGTTGCGTGACGCCCCGCCCGCTCGAGCGCGGCTGATCCTCGATGTCGCATCGGTGAAGGCGCCCGTGATGGCTGCGTCTCGCGGGCTGCCCGGCTTCGTTGGCACGCATCCGATGGCGGGCGGCGAGCGCAGTGGAGCATCCGCCGCACGTGCGGCGCTCTTCGAAGAGCGAACGTGGTTCTACGTTCCCTCGCCCGACGCCGATCTGGACGGGCGCGCAGCCGCATTCCTCGCCGGCTTCGGCGCAACGCCCGTCGCGATCGACGCGCGGGAGCACGACCGGCGCGTGGCCCTCACTTCGCACTTGCCGCAGATCTGCGCCACGCTCTTCGCGCAGCGCGTCAATGCGTCACTTCCGCCGGAAAGCGCCGACGCGGCATGCGGTCCGGCGGCGCGCGAACTACGGCGCCTGGGGCGTTCTCCATATGCGATATGGGGCGAGATCCTCCGGTACAATAGCGCGAACGTCGAAGAAGAGACGCGCGCATTCGCGCGGGCGCTACTGGAGGCGGCCGACGCGCTGCGGGCGGGCGACGCCGCGCCGCTGCGCGCGGCGTTCGCCGCTGCGCGCGGCGATTAGATCCCAGGGATCTCCGTTGCGAGCAGCGTCGCGAGCGTTTGTGGCTCTGCGAGGAAGGCATCGTGGCCGTGCTCGGATTGCAGCTCGAGATAGCGAGCGTCGAAACCGAGCGCAGCGAAGCGCCCGGCTGCCGCGCGCACGTCGCTCGGCTGAAACAACCAGTCCGAAGATATCCCGACGAAACGAAGCGCCGGCGTATTCTGCGTCGCGCGTCTTTCGACGGGTTCGGGATGAGGGGGGCGGACGTCGAACGAATCCATCGCGCGGGTGAGCGCGACGTAACTGGCTGGGTCCATGCGCCGCTCGAAAAGATCGGCTTGGTGTTCCAGATACCCCTCGACGTCGAAGCGATGGCGGCCGGCTCGGTCGGCGTTGCGCCCGTGACGCCGGCGTAGGAGCGCGTCGCTCTTGTAGGTGAGTATGGCGATTTTGCGCGCGGTTCTGATTCCCTGGAGTGGATCGTTCAGAATGCAGTCGCGCTGGACCGCGTTGAGGGCGATGCCCAGCGCCGAGTGGTGATCGTGCGAACCGATGACGATCGCGTTTCGGACGCGCTCGGGAAAATCCACCGCCCACTGCAGCGCCTGCATGCCCCCGAGCGACCCCCCGATGACGAGCGCGAGGCGCTCGACACCAAGCCGTTCCAACGCGCGCGTCTGTGCCCGCACGATATCGCGCACGGTGACCTGCGGGAAGCGCGATCCGTACGGCGAGCCGTCGGGAGCCGCCGAAGCGGGACCCGTCGAACCGTAGCAACTCCCGAGCGCGTTGATGCCGATGACGTACCATTGGCGCGGATCGAGTAGGCGATCCTCGCCGATCAATCCCTTCCACCACTCTGCAACCCGGCTGCTGCCCGTCAACGCGTGAGGAACCAATATGGCGTTGCTGCGATCGGCGTTCAAAGTGCCGTAGCAGGTTGCGTGCTGGCGCACGCCGCCTAGACGGCCGCCTTCGACCAGGTCGAGGCGGCCGACGTCGATCGTGGTTTCAATCATCGCTCAATGCTTGCGCGAGATCGGCGACGATATCGCGCGCATCTTCGATACCCACGGAGAGACGGACCGTCGATTCGTCGATGCCGCTGCGTAGGCGCTCCCGCTCGCTCAGTTGCTGGTGGGTCGTCGTCGCCGGATGGATGACGAGCGACTTCGCGTCGCCGACGTTGGCCAGCAGCGAGAAGAGCTTCAAGCGATCGATGAAGCGCTTGGCGACGGCTTCGCCGCCGCGAATCCGGAAGGTGAGAATCGCGCCTTGCCCTTTGGGAAGATACTTTTGGGCGCGCGCGCGGGAGTCGTGACCCGCAAGCCCGGGATACGCCACGGAGGCGACTTTCGGATGCACGGCGAGATATTCGGCGACGATTTGGGCGTTCGCGCAATGGCGTTCGACGCGCAAACCTAACGTTTCGAGGCCTTGCAGAAGCAGCCAGGCGTTGAAGGGAGATAGCGCCGCGCCGACGTCGCGCAGCAGTTGCACGCGCGCCTTCACGGCATACGCAGCTTGCCCGAACGCCGCGTGATAGCGGATGCCGTGGTACGAGGGGTCCGGCTCGACGAAATCGGCGAAGCGCGGACTCGCGCTCCAGTCGAAGTTTCCGCCATCGACGATAACGCCGCCGATGGCGGTGCCGTGCCCGCCGATGAACTTGGTCGCCGAGTGTACGACGACGTTCGCACCGTACTCGATGGGCCGCAGCAAGTACGGCGTCGCGAGCGTGTTGTCGACGATGAGCGGAATGCCGAACTCGCGCGCGATGGCGGCCACGCCCTCGAGGTCCAGCACGTCGATCTTCGGATTGCCGATCGATTCCGCGAAGATCGCTTTGGTGTTCGGCGCGATGGCGGCGCGAACGCGCGCCAGGTCGTCGAAGTCGACGAGGTCTACGCCGATGCCGAAGCGCGGGAGCGTGTAGGCGAAGGCGTTGTAGGTTCCGCCGTAGAGCGAAGCGGACG
Source organism: bacterium (assembly GCA_021790935.1). GTDB lineage: Bacteria > Vulcanimicrobiota > Vulcanimicrobiia > Vulcanimicrobiales > Vulcanimicrobiaceae > JAJYFL01. The sequence continues at coordinate 39,242 of JAJYFL010000013.1, read as the reverse complement.
AAACGATGCGATCGCCGACACGCGCCAGGTTTAAAATGGCGTACAGATTAGCGGCCTGACCGCTCGCGACGGCGAGCGCGGCGACGCCGTTCTCCAACCGAGCGAGGCGCTGTTCGAGGACATCGGTCGTGGGGTTGTTGATGCGCGTGTAGATATTGCCGAACTCTTCGAGTGCGAAGAGACGTGCGGCATGATCGGCGTTATCGAAGGTATAGGAGGTCGTTTGGTAGATCGGGACGGCGCGCGATTTGGTGGTCGGGTCGCCGCCGTGGCCGCCGTGAATTGCGACGGTGTCGAATCGCCGGGGCTGCTGCCCTTCGAGTGTCGGGGACATCGTGCGTTCCTTTATCCCGGCCATGAGTCCGCGGGCGATGCCTGCGATGCCGGAGCTTCGTGCGAGGTTGGGTCGTTCCAGATTACGAGAGATAAGGAATAACAAAAGCCCCTCGCCGCTTGCGGCGAGGGGCTTTTTAGTCACAGTCGATGATCTCGTTCCGAGCCTCGCCTATGCAAAAACCGCCCGCGCCGCACGCTTCTGCGAGCAGCACATAAAACCAAACATTCGCATGGTAAGCCGAAACATTGCGGACACCATAGCATCGATTCCGGTCGCGCGTCAAGCTGCGACGACCGTCGCATCTCCAGCGAGGGCGCGAGCGATCGCACCGGGACCGGCAGCGCAGACGTAACTCGCGCGCGCGCCGGCGGTGACGGCGGCGACGGCAGCGAGAATTTTCGGGCGCATGCTTTGCCGGCAGACGTCCGATTCGGCGAAGGCACGTGCCTGCTCGAGCGAGAGGGTGTCGATGCCGCTGCCGGGTTCGCTCGGGTCGCGCAAGACGCGGGCGACGTTGGTGATGACGACGAAGGCATCCGCATGTAACGCGCCCGCTATGGCCCCGGCTGCGGTATCGGCGTTCAGGTTATATGCGTGCGTCGCGTCGAGCGCGACCGCGAGCGGGGCCACGACGGGCACGAAGCCGCCGTTCGAGAGCACGCGCAGGAGGGCGGGTTCGACGCAGACGATCTCCCCGACGAAGCCCAGATCGTCGCCGCCGCGAGCGCGCGCGCGGCGCGCTCGCACGAGGCCGCCGTCTTCTCCGGATATGCCGACGGCCGGTATACCGTGCTGCAGGCAGGCACGGACAAGCCGTTTGTTGAGCGTTCCGCAAAGGACCGCTTCGGTGATGACGAGCGTCGAGGCGTCGGTAACGCGCAGGCCGTCGATGCGGGTGGTCGGCACCTTGCGCTCGGCGAGCGCGCGGTCGATCTCGGGCCCTCCGCCGTGGACGACCACCGGCTCGTGGCCGGCCCCTACGAGCAGCGCCAGCTCCTCGAGGAGCGCTTCGTCCCCCGTGGCGCCCATGGCGTTCCCGCCGTATTTTATGACCAGAAGCACGCCTACCCCTTGCAAGATTATGCGCAATATGCATAAATATACAACATATGTACGCAGTGGCGCCAGCCCCCCGGCTGCAAGGACGGAATTTCCTCCGCGTCTCGGACGTGACGGCAGAGGAACTCTCCGCGATCCTCCGCTTGGCTGCTTATCTGAAGGGGCGGGGTTTGAACGAGCAGTTGGCGCTCCTACGCGGCAAGACGCTCGCGATGCTCTTCGAGAAGCCGAGCCTGCGGACGCGGGTCTCCTTCGAGGTCGCGATGACGCAACTTGGCGGGCACGTCGTTTTCGCGCAGGGGAACGAGTTTTCCATCGGTTCGCGCGAGACGCCGGAAGATGCAGCGCGCGTGCTCTCGCGTTACGCGCACGCTATCGTCATCCGCACGCACGCGCACGAACCGCTCGCGCGTTTCGCGGAAGCGGCGACGGTCCCGGTGATCAACGGCCTCTCGGCGGCGGCGCACCCATGCCAGGCGATTGCGGACATGCTGACGATCGAGGAGTCTTTCGGAACGCTAGCCGGCCTGTGCGTAGCCTACATCGGCGATGCGCGTAACAACGTTGCCATATCGTTGGCTGAAGCCGCCGTGCTGGCCGGTGCGACGGTCCACTTTGGCGCACCGAACTCGCATCGTCCGAGTGAGTCGTTCCTCGCTTGGCTCAAACGTTTGGGCAAGCCGCATGGCGGGGGTGCGCGCGCCTTTGCTAATCCGGTGCGCGCGGTCCGCGGGGCCGACGTCGTATACACCGACGTCTGGACCTCGATGGGCGAGGAGGCGCTTGCGGAGCGCAATCGCGCCGTACTCGCGCCGTACCGCGTCGACAAGACGCTTTTCGCGCACGCCGCGCCGCACGCGATCTTCATGCACTGCCTTCCGGCACACCGCGGCGAGGAAGTCACCGACGAAGTCATCGAGGGAACGCGCAGCGTCGTCTTCACGCAGGCCGAGAACCGAATGCACGCACAGAAGGCGCTGCTAGCCGCCCTCCTGACCGACCTACGAGGTATTCCCATATGAAAGAACGGCGGCAGCGAGCTATCCTAACGCTCGTCGCGACCCGGCCCGTGCGATCGCAGGAAGAACTCGCACTCCTGCTCGAGCAGCAGGGGTTCGATGCGGCGCAGGCTACGATCTCGCGCGACATCAAGGAACTTGGTCTGGTAAAGGTGCCGTTGCGCGATGCCGGCGGCAGCGCGCCGCAGTTCAAGTACGTCGTCCCCGGCAGCACGATGACTTTTGCGAGCCGGCTCCATCGCGCCGTCGCGGAGCTCGTGACGTCGGTGGCGGGCAGCGTCAACCTCATCGTGTTGCGCACCCCGCCCGGCCACGCGATGATGGTCGCGGCCGCGATCGATGAAGCCGCCTGGCCGGAGATCGTCGGAACGCTCGGCGGCGACGATACGATCTTGGCAATCGTGCGCTCCGCGGCGGAGATGCCCGTCATCATGCAACGCTTCAACGACCTACGGGAGAACCAATGAACCACGAAAAGATCATCCTCGCCTACTCCGGCGGTCTGGACACGTCGGTACTGCTCAAGCGGTTTGTTTTGGACGGTTACGACGTCATCGCGCTCACCGCAGATTTGGGAGAGAGTGACGGCGCGACGTCGGGCGGCGGCGCGCCCGCAGCGCTGGAAGCGGTTCGGCGCAAGGCCCTTGCGCTGGGCGCCGTGGAGGCCCTGCTCGTCGACGCGAAGTCGCGTTTCATCGAGGGCTTCGCGCTGCGCGCTTTGCGTGCCAACGCGCTCTACGAAGGCGTCTATCCGCTCTCGGCCGCGCTCTCGCGCCCGCTCATCGGCGAGATGTTGGTCGACGTGGCGCATAAGTACGGCGCGCGAACGGTGGCGCACGGCTGTACGGGAAAAGGTAACGACCAAGTACGCATCGATTTGACGGTGCGCGCGCTCGACCCGTCGCTGCGCTGCCGCGCGCCGCTGCGCGAGCAGCCGCTCTCGCGCCCCGACGCGATTGCGTTTGCCAACGAGCACGGCGTTCCGATCGCGCACACGCAGGCCAAGCCGTACTCCGTAGACGCGAACCTCTGGGGCCGCTCGATCGAGGCGGGCGTATTGGAAGACCCGTGGAGCGCGCCGCCGGAGGACGCGTACGCGTGGACCGCTTCGCCGGGTGCGCGGCCGGCGGAGCCCGACGACATCGCGATCGCGTTCGTCGACGGCGTCCCGCAGGTAGGGGATCTGGCGAGCGACGCGCTCGTCGCGCATCTAAATGCGCTCGCGGGCAAGCACGGAGTGGGGCGGATCGATCTGATGGAAGATCGGGTCATCGGGGTCAAGTCGCGGGAGGTCTACGAGTGCCCGGGTTCCGTCTCGCTCATTACGGCGCACCGCGCGCTCGAGCGGCTGGTGCTCACGCGCGACGAGTTGCGTTTCAAGGCCGGCTGCGATCAGAAGTACGCCGAATTGGTTTACGACGGGTTATGGATGTCGCCGCTGCGCGGCGCGCTCGACGCGTTTAACGCATCTCTCGCTTCGCGCATGACCGGTGAGGTGCGATTGCGCCTGCACCAGGGCACCGCGACGGCTACGGGCGTGCGCTCGCCGTTCGCGCTCTACGCCGAGGCCCTCGCAACCTACGGGGCCGGCGATGAGTTCGATCATCACGCGTCCGAGGGATTCATTACGTTACACGGCCTCGCGCTGGAAGTACACGCACGGGTACTCCGCCCTTCGCCCGTCCTTCGACAGGCTCAGGGTGACGGGATGAGAGGGTGATAACGCGATGGGGTGATACGGTGATAGGGTTGCGGGGTTGTTGGGTGAGATGACCGGAGAGGATTTGCAGTGGGGCGGGCGCTTTAACGGGCCGCCTGATGCGGGGTTGCTTGCGTTCGGGTCGTCGCTCGAGGAGGATCTCGTCTTGGCGCCGTTCGACGTTGCGTGCTCGCGCGCGCACGTACTCGCGCTGCGAGGCGGCGGGATCGTCGGCGACGAGGACGCGGCGGCGTTGCTCGCGTCGCTCGAGCGCGTAGCGGCTGAGATTGGCGACGGGAGCTTTGCGGCGTTCGCGCGGGAGAGCGCTTCGGAGGACGTGCACGGTGCGATCGACGCGCGCGTTCGTGCGCTGGCCGGTGAGGCCGGCCTGCGCCTGCATTCCGGGCGCAGCCGTAACGATCAGGTCGCGACGACGCTTGCGCTCTACGTGCGCGACCGCGCGCGCCGCGGAGCGCGCATCGCCGCGGCGATTGGGGAACAGTGGGTCGCGCGCGGGCGCGAAGAACTGGCGTGCGGGACGCTGCTGGCAGGGACGACGCATTGGCAGCCGGCGCAGCCGGTGCTCCTGGCGTTTTGGATGGCCGCCGCCGCCGAGCCGTTCCTTCGCGCGGCGCAGCGCTTCGGGCACGTGGCGCGATCGGCCGCGCTCCGGTGCCCGCTAGGCTCGGGGGCGCTAGCGGGGTCGACGCTGCCGCTGGACCGCGACGCGGCGGCGCGCGCGCTCGGGTTTGCGGCGCCGTCGCGAAACGCGCTGGATGCGGTCGGCAATCGCGATGCCGCTCTCGATTTGGCGCACGCATACGTGCGCGCCGCGGTCGACGCATCGCGGGCGTGCGAGGAACTGGTGCTGTGGGCGACGCCGGCGTTTGGCTACGTGCGGCTCGGCGATGCGGCCTCGACCGGATCGAGTTTGATGCCCCAGAAGCGCAATCCGGACCCGTTCGAACTCGTTCGTGGAAAGGCGTCGACTCTGGTGGGGGCATACGCCGGGGCACTCGGCACGCTCTGCGGGCTCGGGCTGTCGTACCATCGCGATCTGCAGGAGACCAAAGCGCTGGCTATCGCGACGGCGGAACAAGGGCTGGCGGCGCTGGCCGCCTTCGAACGCGCACTGCCCGCCTGCACGTTCGTGCGCGAAAGACTCGATTCGCGGGCGGCCGCGGGTTACGCGATCGCTACCGATATAGCCGACGCGCTCGTCGCACGCGGCGTCACCGCGCGCGAGGCCCACGTGCTGGTCGGGAGAGCCGTCGCGGGCGCCGAGCGCGAGAACCGCGAACTGAACGCCGAAGACCTGCGCGCCTTGGCCGCTGCGGCCGGTCTCGATACGCCGCTGGACGCGCCGCTAACGGCGCGCGCATCGATAACCGCAAAGCGAACGGCGGGTTCGACGAGCGCGCCGGACGTGCGCGAGCAACTCGACTCGTTACTCTTGGATCTGCGCGCGGCGGAAGACGCGGCATGACGCGGGTGCACGTATATGGCGCCGCGGGTTATGCCGCTGCCGAGGTTCTGCGGCTGCTGCGCGCACACGGGGCCGTAGAGCTCGGGGCGCTGGAAAGCCGCAGCCATGCAGGCGAGCCGATCGGCGCGCACGCCCCGTTGCTTCGCACCTTACCACGACGCTTCGATGGGGAGGGGGCGGTGCTCGCGCAGGCGCAGCGCGGCGAGTGCGCGATCCTAGCCGGAAACTCCGGTGCGGCGCGCGAACTCGCGCCGGCGTTGCTGCAGCGCGGCGTGCGCGTTATCGACCTCTCGGGAGACTTCCGCCTGCAGCCCAGCATCGGCACCTACGGGTTTCCGGAACGGTATCGCGATGCGATCGCCGTCGCCGGCCTGGTCGCGAATCCCGGCTGCTATCCAGTCGCTACGCTCCTCGCCACGCTGCCGGCGGTGCGGATCGGCGGCATCGCGCAGATCGTCGTCGACGCCAAGAGCGGCATCACCGGCGCCGGCCGAACGCCCGCGGTCGGCTCGCTCTTCGCGGAGGTCGCTGGGGAGATTCGCGCATACGGTTTGGCCGGACACCGCCACGAGCCGGAGATCCTACAGGAGTTGCGCGCCGTAGCCGCCGGCGTCCCGCTGACGTTTACGCCGCACGTCGTTCCAATCGTACGCGGCATGCTGGTGGATGCGTACTGCATATTCGGTCGCGTACTTTCGGAAGAGCGTGTGGCGGCTGCGTTTGCAGGGGAGTATGCCGGCAACGCCTTCGTGCGCGTGCTGCCGCCCGGCGAAGCTCCGAGCATTCGGGCGGTCGTGGGTACGAACGACGCGGAGATCGCCTACTCGGTGCACGGAAACGTCGTGCGGAGTATCTGCGCGATCGACAATTTGGGCAAGGGTGCGGCCGGGCAGGCCGTCCAGAACCTCAACATCATGTACGGCTATCCGGAGGAGATGGGATTCGATGCTCGCGCGATCGCAGGTTGACGAAAGTGCCGGAGCCGTACGGCTCATCGCGCTGCGCGGCGGCATCGGCACGGTGCCGGGCGTACGTCTCGCGGGCGTGCATGCCGGCATCAAGAAGCGCAAGCGCGACCTGGCGCTGATCGCTTTCGAGCGTCCGCAGGTCTGCGCGTCTTCGATTACGACGAACGAAATCAAGGCCGCACCGCTGCTCGTGAGCGGCGAACACCTGCGCGAGAACGGAGGCGCGATGCAGGCGCTGGTCTGCAATTCGGGCTGCGCCAACGCATGTACCGGCGAGCGCGGCGAGCGCGACGCGCGCGCGACGGCCCGCCAGGCCGGCGCGCTTTTGGGGATCGATGCGCGCGCGGTGGTGGTCGCGTCCACCGGGGTCATCGGCGTGCCGCTTCCGATGGACCGCGTCTCGAAGGGCTTGGAACGTGCGGTCACCGAGCTGGAATATGGCGGCAAGGCGGCCTACGACGCGGCCGAGGCAATAATGACGACCGATCGCGTTCCGAAACTAGCGGCTCACGCGTTTTACGAGGGCGCGCGACGCTACGTGGTTGGCGGCATCGCCAAAGGCTCGGGGATGATCGCGCCCAACATGGCGACGATGCTCGCCTTCATAGGGACGGATGTTCCGATGCAGCAGGCAGCCTTGCAAGCGGCTCTCGCGCAGTGCGTCGATGAGAGTTTCAACATGATCTCCGTCGATGGCGACATGTCCACCAACGACGCGGTCTACGCATTCGCTCCGCCGGGGGAAGGAGCGGCGCCCGAGAGTTTTGCGGCGGCGTTGCGGCAGGTCTGTCTCGACCTCGCTCTAGCGATGGTAGGGGATGGCGAAGGCGCAACCAAGACGCTGACCGTGCATGTGTCGGGCGCGCGGGACCGGGCGCAGGCGCGCGCGGTGGCACGCGCCGTCATCAATAGCAACCTCGTGAAGACCGCGCTCTATGGCGAGGACCCGAACTGGGGCCGGATCGTGGCGGCGGCCGGAGCGGCTCACGCGTCGCTGGATCCTGCTGCGTGGTCGCTGTACCTGAACGGTAAGGTTTGGGTGGGTGCCGGAGCGATCGAGGTGCTCTCGGAGGCCGAGGCACATACCGAACTCGAGCAGAGCGGAGTGCGGGTGCAATTGGACCTCGGCTGCGGCCCTGCAGACGCGACCGGCTGGGGCTGCGATCTCTCGCGCGACTACGTGCGCATCAACGCGAGCTATCGCACGTGACGGCGCTCTTGCAGAACTACAACCGCGCGCCGCTGACCTTCGTGCGCGGCGAGGGCTGCGAGCTGATCGACGATCGAGGGGAACGGTATCTGGATCTCATCGGCGGGATCGCGGTTTGCGCGCTCGGGCACGCGCATCCGGAGATCGCCCGAGCCGTCGCAAGCCAGGCTGCCACGCTCGTGCACGCGAGCAACCTGTTCGAACACGAACCGGCTGGGAGATTGGCGGCAGAGCTCGCACGGCGCTCGGGTTTCGATCGCGTATTCTTTTGTAACTCCGGCACGGAGGCCAACGAAGCGGCGATCAAACTCGCACGCAAGTACGCGTACCGCCGCGGGGAGACCGAGCGCACGACGATCCTGTCGTGTACGGGCGGTTTTCACGGGCGCACTTTGGGCGCTTTGGCGGCTACGCCGAACGCCGCGTACCAAGAGGGCTTCGGGCCGCTGCCCGGCGGATTCCGCACGACACCGTTTAACGACCTAGAAGCGCTGGAAATCAATCTCGACGAGAGCGTTGCCGCATTGCTGATCGAGCCGGTCCAGGGGGAGAGCGGCGTGCATCCGGCCGATCCTGCGTTCCTGCGGGCGGCGCGGAAAGTTTGCACGCAGCGAGGAGCGCTTTTGGTATTCGACGAGATCCAATGCGGCATGGGGCGCCTCGGACCGACGTTCGCCTTCCAGTATTTCGGTGTGGAGCCCGACGCGATTACGCTGGCGAAATCGCTGGCAAACGGTCTACCGATCGGTGCGCTGTTACTGAAGGAGACGTTTGCCGGTGCGCTGAGGCCGGGCGACCACGGGAGTACCTTCGGCGGTTCGCCGGTTCCGTGCGCGGCCGCGCTCGCGCATCTGCGCGTACGCGACGTGCAGATGCTGGAGGCACGCGTTCCCGTAGCAAGCGCACGGCTATTCGACGGGCTGCGCGCGCTCGCGCTGCGCTACGACGACGTATTCGACGCGCCGCGCGGCATCGGGTTGCTGATCGGCCTGCCCGTCCGCTCTCCCTACGACGCAAGCGATCTCGTCGATGCGTTGCGCGAGCGGCACGTGCTCGCGAACAAAGCCGGCGGCAACACCCTGCGCTTCGCGCCGCCGCTCGTTATAGAGGACGCGCAGATCGATCGAGCGCTCGCCGATCTGGGCGCGGCGACAGACGCCACGCGCCGACGTTCCAGAATATCCCATTGAGCGAGGCCGTGTCGCCGTGCAGTCGATCGGTGAAAGCGTTTATCTGGCGTCCTTGATAGAGCAGGACCAGCGGGAGCTCGCGATAGAGCCGGGCCTGCAGCCGCCGGTAGATCGCGATGCGCTTGGCGGCGTCGTAGGTCGCGCGCCCGGCATAGAGGAGTGCGTCGATGCGTGGATCGCAGATGCGGGACTTGTTGTACCCGGCGGGCGGCACGTGCGAACAGGCAAACTGATCGGTGGTATCGGGGTCGTCTCCGTTGATGAACGGGTACAGCGCCAGATCGAACTTGCCGCCATAGATGGGACCGCCCATCGCTGGCGGCGCGACGAACTGCGTGACGTTAAACTGCTTGAGCGTTACGCCGGCGCCGATCGCACGCTCGTACTGTGCGATGATGTTTCCCGCCATGGCATCGCTCGGTGTGTCGGCCTGAATGATGAGTAGCAGGTCCAGCGCGCGGCCGTCCTTACGGCGTATGCCGCCTGCCCCCATCGTCCAGCCGGCCTGTTGGAGCAGGCGACGCGCGCGCTTCGGATCGTACGGCACGTCCTTGAACGCTTGAGGATCGTAGGCCCAGATGAAGAGCCCGCGCCCGGCGTTGCGGCTATCGAGTGCGCCGCGGTAGACTTTGGCTACGAGCGAGTGCGTATCGATGGCCATGGCGATGGCGTGACGCACGCGCGGGTCGCTCGTGAGTGGGCTGCGCGTGTTGAAGATGAGCGCGCCGACGGCATCGAGCCGCGTGCTGGTCACGCGGATTCCCGGGATGCTTCGCAGGACCGGGTAGTTGCGCGGATCGAGATCGTCGAAGTACCCATCGACTTCGTGCGTACGTAACAGGTCGATCGCCGTCGTCGCATCCGGAACGAACCGTATGGTGATGCGCGCGATCTTCGGCTTGCCGCGCCAATAGTTAGGGTTTGCGCGCATCTCGATACGATCGCCGCGAAGCCACCGCGTCACGACGTACGGGCCCGAGCCCACGGGTTTGGAATCGAACGGAATGTCGTTGAAGTTCGGGTAGCGTGCGAGAAGATGCTCGGGAAGGATCGGGTAGCCGTCGGGCGCGAGCACGAGCGTCAGCACCGGCGCGAACGGCCGCTTGAGGTGCAGGACGAGCGTATATGGGTTCGGTGCGTCGGCCTCTGCGATGCGGTCGTACCCGTAGCGGCTTTGCACGTCGTTGCGCGGGTTGTTTATCGCGTCGATCGTCCAAACGCAGTCCCGTGCCGTCAGGGGAACGCCGTCGGCGAAGCGGATGTCCTTGCGAATGTGGTAGACGATGGTGAGGCCGTTCCGGCTGATGCCGCCGTTGCGCAGCGTCGGTACGGTGGTTGCGGCGTCGCCGACGAGATGCCCCGAGCTGTCGTACTTCAGGAGATAGGAGAAGAGGAGCAACCCGAGTTCCGAGGAGGACGTGCCGTTCTCGAGCTCGGGATTAAGCGACATCGGCTCGTGCTGCTGAGCGATCACGAGAACGCCGGCCGGCACGGCGAAACGCTCGCCGCGCGTACACTGCGCGAGCAAGGCGGCGGCAAGTGTGATGCCTGCAAAGGCAACGACCGTTCCTCGCACCGTCATCCCGAGCTTGTCGAAGGACGAAGGGCGAACGGGAGGTTCGGGTCGGCCGAGAGCGCGATCGGGTCGGCGAGCAGGGCATCCCCTTGATAGAATGCGGCTGCGGCGATCATCGCGGCGTTGTCCGTACAGTACTTCGGGGGCGGAATAAAAGCGTCGACGCCATTGCCTTGCGACCACTCGCGTAGCGCGCGCTGCAGCCCTGAGTTAGCCGCGACGCCGCCGGAGAGTACGACGCTCGCGTACGGGCGGAGGGCGAACGCAGCACCAACGCGCGCTATCAACACGTCGATAACGGCGGCTTGAAAGGATGCGGCGACGTCTTCGATGCGAGCGCGTTTGCCGGCGCTGGATTCGAGGAAGTACCGAACCGAGGTCTTGAGCCCGGAGAACGACATATCGAGCGAACCGGCCGGCACGCGGTTGCGCGGAAACGCGATGGCGCGTGGATCGCCGCGCTGCGCGAGCGCGTCGAGCTGCGGTCCGCCCGGGAAGCCGAGCCCAAGGAGGCGAGCGGTCTTGTCGTAGGCCTCGCCGGCCGCGTCGTCGCGCGTGCGGCCGATGACGCGCATCGCGGTTGGAGACTCGACTTCGACCAGCTGCGAATGTCCCCCTGAGACCAGCAGCGCGAGAAACGGATACCGCGGAACCTCCCCCTCGCCTAGAAACGACGCAAAGATGTGTCCGTGTAGATGGTTGACGCCGTAGAGCGGCTTGCGCAGCGCAAACGCCAGCGCTTTGGCCGCAGCGACACCGACCACCAAGCTGCCGATCAGCCCCGGCCCACGCGTGACGGCGATTGCGTCGATCTGCTCGAACGTGGTGCCCGCGCGGTCGAGCGCGTCCTCGACGGCGGCGGAGAGCAGCGCGACATGCCGGCGGCTTGCAATCTCCGGGACGATGCCGCCGTACTTCGCGTGGAAGCGGTCCTGATCGGTCGAAACGCTGGAGAGTACGACGCGCCCGCCGCGTACGACCGCGGTGGCCGTGTCGTCGCACGAGGTTTCGATACCCAACACGAGCATGCGTGCGGATTTACGGGAAGCACGTTCCGCAGCCTTCTAGGAGCCTAGGAGTTTGTCTGACTTGAGCGCGTTTCCGTCTCCGGGTCGCTTTTTGCCGAATACATCGTTGCTCATCAGTCACGAAGCTACGGCTTCGCTCCTTCTTCGCGCCTCGTCTTCGGACAAAAATCGCCTCCGGATCCCAAAACGGCCCAAGTCAGACAAACTCCTAGTTCACTTTGGCTTGGACGGAGACGTTGCCTTGAATCGTCTGAGGAGAGAGCGGCGACGCGGTCGGGAGCGGAGTCGCGAGCGTCCACGTCACCGTATTGCCGGTGACGGAGGGCGTTATGGGGATCGAGACCGTTGGATTCACGCAGCACGTACCGGTCGCAGAACCGAGAACGTACGTCATGTCGGGTGAGAGGACGTCGGTGAGGTTCGGCTGATAGGCCGGCGTGCTGCCGGAGTTATCGAAGTAGATCGTGTACGTCACGATGTCGCCGGGGTAGACGTTCAGGGTACTCGCCGTCCCCGCGACGCCGGGTGGATTGTTTGGATCGGGCGTGGGGACGACGGTTTGGTAGGTTGCGCCGGGAGCCGGCGTCGGGCCCTTGGTTTGAATCTGGGTAATACGCTTGAAGAGATTTACGTACGGCACCGGATTGGGAAACGAGAACTGCACGAAGGTCGCATCACCCATAGTGACGATCGTGTTTTTATTCTTTTGCGTCCCCGAGCCGTGAGGCGTATCGGTTGCCTTCACGGTTCCGACGTTCAACGCTCCCGCCCATGTCGGAGCGTAGTTGTAGCCGAAGCAGCCGCCCGTATCGGAGGTGACCGTGGCAGTACCGCCGCTCGGCAGAGGAATCGAGATCGTTGCACCCGGCTCCGGCTGCCCGTTGTAGAGCACCTGTCCCCAGACGACCGCTTGCGGTATGGCCGTCTGCGAGGATGCGCCGGGCGGTTGCCACGTGTAACCGATGTTGGCCTGCCCGCCCGCAGCCTCGAAGTACTCGAACGTGAGGTAGTAGAGATTGGTGGCGCATTCGCCGGTGCCGGGAATCGTGAACGTCGACGTCACGCCCGCAGGTGCGTGCATGCCGCCGTTGTCGACCGCGGCGATGCCCGCCGTCAAACCGGTCGTATTCTGGAAATTACCCGGCTGCGCGTAGGTGTAGGCCTGTCCCGAGAGCGTCATCCAAGAACCGTCGTCGGTATAGGTTTCGACGGCGAAGGTCCCGGGGTTGACGTTTGCCGACGTGCCCGACCCGACGTAGAATGGCCACGACTGAACGGTCATGAACTCCGTCTCATCGCTCGTGGTTGCCGTCGACGCTGCGGCGCAGCCGTTCGAATTACCGTACGTGAACCCGGTGCAGGGGTTGACGACTATTACGCCGCTCGGTTGGTTTCCCGGCGCGGTGAGGTCGGTCGAGGTACCGTCGAACTGCGAGGTTCCGAGCAGATCCGCCGGCGGCGGCGTCGGGCCGCCGTAATATGCCGTGTTGAACGACGCGGGATCGTTGTAGTTCGGGATGGTGGCCAGGCCGTTAAACGTCTCTTGATAGACGTACAGTGGCGCGCCGTTCGTGGGAAACGTCGCGCCTGCCGTCGCCGAAAAGATGGCGAGCAGCGTTACGACGGCGGCCGGAATCAATAGCGGGTGCTTCATTGCGTACCGCCTTCACTCTGCGGGAGGAGGCATCTCGAACGCGGCATCGCGCCGTTCGGGGACGACCGCGTACCCGACGAGCGTCAGCAGGATAACGGCGACGAAGACGACCAACGCGACGACCGACATCGCTTTGGCGTAATCTGGATGGCCGGATGGCAGCGGAAACGTTCTTGCGGCAAAGGCGGCTTCGAGTTGAAGTGCGTTGGCCGAGATGAGGTTGCCCATCTGATAGGTGAAGCCCGGAAAGGTACCGCGTACCGACGGCGGTGAGATTTCGTTGAGATGCGCCGGAATGATGCCCCAGGCGCCTTGTACCATGAATTGCATCAAGAAGCCGCCGAGCCCCAACAGCGCGACCGTGTGGCTGAACGCCCAGAGCGGAACCAGCGCCATACCGAGCACCGCGCAGACGACGATCATGCTACGCCGTCCGTAGCGCTGCGAAAGCGTACCGAACGCGATGCCGCCGAGGATCGCCCCGACCGATGCGATCGCGTTCAGCAGTCCAACCATGCCGGGGTCGAATTTATGCTGCAACGCGAGGAACGTCGGATAGAGGTCCTGCGTGCCGTGCGAAAGATAGTTGAACGCCGACATGAATAGGATCGCGTAGATGAAGAGCGGCCAGTAGCGGCGGATCGACGCCCACAGGACGTCGCCGTGCTTGCCGATACGCTGGGCTTTGCCGGCGAGCCACACCGGCGACTCCGGTACCTTCGCGCGGATGTAGAAGATGAGCAGCGCGGGAAGTACGCCGACGACGAACATGCCGCGCCAGCCAATATGCGTGTAGAGCGTGCCGAGCACGACGCCGGCGAGCAGGTTGCCTACGGCATAGCCCTCTTGCAGGATGCCGGAGAAGAGGCCGCGGTTCTGCGGCGGCATCGCCTCCATGGCGAGTGCCGCGCCGATGCCCCACTCACCGCCCATCGCGACTCCGTAGAGGGCGCGCAACGCGATGAAGACGCCCAGATTCGGCGAGAAGGCGGTGAGCAGTTCGATGAGCGAGTAGATCGCGACGTCGATCATGAGCGGCGTGCGGCGGCCGTAGCGGTCGGCGATCCAGCCGAAGATCAGAGCGCCGAGCGGGCGCATCATGAGCGTCAGCGTTACCGCAAACGCGACCTCTTCAACCGCCGCGTGGAAGTCGCTCGCGACGTGCGAGACGACGACGATGACGAGGAAGAAGTCGAACGCATCGAGCGTCCATCCGAGGAAGCTCGCGACGAAGGTGTTACGCTGGTCTCGGGTGAGCGATGCGAGCGCAGCGCGCGCGTTCATGGCCCGGAGTTGGCGGTGGGCGTGGGCGACAGTGACGCCGACGGCGACGGCGACGGCGTGCTGGGGACGTCGCTCGCGTAGAGGACGAGGATGTAGGTCGTGCCCTTAGCTACGGTCATCTTCGGCGGCCGGAAGGCAAACGAAAGCGTATTATGGCGGCGCTCCGATTTGACGAACGTCCAGATCGCGTTGTACGTATGCTTTCCCTTTACCGTCTTCTCCGCAAAGAGTTGAAGCGCGAAGGCGCGCCCGTCGATCTGCTCCTTCGGAAGCGTGAATTGCGCGATCGCGTTTCCGTCGAGATGGAAATCTGCGGATGGCGTCAGCCCCACTTGCATCAAGGCCGTGATGTGGAGTGCATTCTTGGGCGCGCGAACCATGGCGGGCGCGTCCTTGGGCAGCGCCGCGAGCGTTATCGTCAGCGTGTCGGCGGCCGGGCTAGCCGTCGGCGAGGGGTTGACGGAAGGCGCCATCGTCACGAAACCGCCGCCGCCGTTTGGCGAGGCGCTCGGGCTCGGGCTCGGGCTCGGGCTCGGAGTCGGCGGCGTGCTGGCACCCGGGCTCGGCGCCGGGGTCGCATCCGGTACGTTGAAACGCAGCGTACAGGTGTACTCGCCGAGCTTCGGACACGCGAGGCCCGACGCGGCGTCCGCCAGCGGGTCGACTGCAACGTCGCTGGACGCCCCCGGCGAAGCGCTGGCGGAGACCGGTGGGGAGGCCTGCGCGGCAGATAACGTAGCCGGTGACGCCGCGCCGTTGGGCGGCAACACGTTGCCAGGCATGCTGCCGCCGGTACTAAAACCTTGCGAACAGGCGGCGAGCGCCAGAGCCGCTACGGCGAAGAATACGTGCAGATATCTCCTCACGTCTTACCGTCGATTCTTGCCTGGAGTTCGGCGGCGAAGGCGTCGACCGCTATCGTGCGCTTCTCCGCCGGCTCCGCGCCGCCGGCGGGGGCGCGTTCGTTGACGTTGACCGTGCCGCCGGCGGCCTCTTGTTTGCCGACGACGAGGATATAGGGGATCTTCTGGGTCTTCCAGCGGCGGATCTTGTAGCCGAGCTTCTCGTTGCTCTCGTCTATCTCGATCCGGAAGCCGCGAGCGAAGAGGCGATCGCGCACCTCGCGCGCGTACTCTTGTTGATGTTCGGAGATCGGCACGACGACGGCTTGAACCGGTGCTATCCAGGCCGGGAAGTTGCCGCCGAAGTGTTCGATGAGGATGCCGAAAAAACGCTCGAGCGAGCCGGCGAGCGCGCGGTGAATCATGACGGGCGGGTGGTCCTGCCCGTCGCTGCCGCGATAGTGGAGATCGAAGCGCTTGGGCAGCACGAAATCGACCTGCACGGTCCCGAGTTGCCACTTACGCCCGATCGCGTCGCGTACGTAAATGTCGAGTTTCGGACCGTAGAACGCTCCCCCGCCTTCGTCGATGCCATAGGGGAGAGCCCGGCTCTGCAGCGCTTTGCGGATCGCCTCTTCGGCGAGCGGGTCGGTTTCGACGCGCAGCTTCGCTTCGCGCGTCGAGAGAAAATACTCGAAGTCTTTGAAACCGAACGCGTGCATCAGGCGCAACGCCTCGTCGAGCGTCTGCTCGAATTCGCCCTGCAGCTGGTCGGGCGTGCAGAAGAGATGCGCGTCGTCCTGCGTAAAGCCGCGCACGCGCGTGAGGCCGTGCAGCACGCCGCTGCGCTCGTAGCGATAGACCGTCCCAAACTCCGAGAAACGTAACGGTAGATCCCGATAGCTGCGCGGGTGGCCCTTGTAGATGAGGATATGCCCGGGGCAGTTCATCGGCTTGAGGCGGAAGCGTTGCTCCTCGACCTCGAGCGGCCCGAACATGTTCTCCGCGTAGTTTTCGAGGTGTCCGGAGATTTCGTAGAGTTTCTCGTGGACGACGTGCGGCGTGACGACGGGCTGATAGCCGCGTTCGCGCAGACCGTCGCGGATGAAGTTCTCGACGACGGCGCGCATGACGGCTCCCCGAGGGTGCCAGAAGATGAGGCCGCCGCCGGCCTCTTCCTCGATCGAGAAGAGGTCGAGCTCGGCGCCGAGCTTGCGGTGATCGCGTTTTTGCGCCTCTTCGAGGAACCGGAGGTACGCTTCGAGCTCGGCTTGCGTGTGCCAGGCCGTGCCGTAGATGCGCTGCAGCATCGGGTTGTGCTCGTCGCCGCGCCAGTAGGCGCCCGCGACGCTCGTCAACTTCATGGCGCCGATCTCGCCGGTAGCGCTTGCGTGGCCGCCGCGGCAGAGGTCGGTAAAAGCGCCGATGGTGTAGAGCGTGATCGGCTCGCCTTCTGGGATCTCGCGCGCGAGCTCCGCCTTATACGGATTCTCTTCGAAGCGCGCGACGGCTTCGGCGCGCGTGACCTGCCGGCCGGTCATCTCGTAGTTAGCCGCTACGATCTCGAGCATGCGCTTCTCGATGCGCTCGAGGTCTTCGGGCGTGAACGGCGCCCCGCGGTCGAAATCGTAGTAGAAGCCGTTCTCGATGGCGGGGCCGATCGTCGGCTTGGCATCCGGGAAGAGATCCTGCACCGCATAGGCCAGCACGTGCGCGGCCGTATGCCGGAGTTCCGGAAGCGGGGTACGGGATGGGTGTTCTGGCTCGGAGATCACCCGAGGCAATTTGGCGGAGCAGGCCGGCGGAGCCTGTGTGCGGGGCGCCTACGCACGAGAAGTGGCAACCTTTAGGGACCGATCGAGGCTGTCAGGTCGGGGAGTCCGGCTCGTACGGGATGCTCTTGCTCGCGTCGAACGTGAAGCAATGCGCGCCGCGTGGATGCTGCCAAAACGCCGCTGAGCGCGTGGCGCCCGCTGCGCCGTCGAACACGGCGCAGAGCTGGAAGGTGGTGGCGCCTGAGCCGCGGCGATAGGCATAGGGGAGACCCGAGGCCGGGTCTTTGCGTTCCGAAGGCGGAAGCGTGGCCAAGCTTCCGAGGCTGGTGGGTAGCCTAAAGGCACCGGGCGGCTTCGCGTGCTGCCATCGCCCGTGAATCACGGCGGCGATGTCGTGTAGATCCGCTATGCGGGTGCGGTCGAGCGCGAGCGCGCGTTGGTGCGCCGGCGTTCCAAGCGGCATGAAGCCGAGTACTAGACCGATAGCGACGGCGGCCGTTCCCGTCCAGGCAAAGGTGTGACCACGCCATGTCGAGACCTCGTGGGCCTGCACGGTTCCGAGGTAGTACCAAAAGACGCCGCCGGTGACGATGACGAGCACGAGCGATTTCAGCACGAAGCGTTCCGTTAGATCGCCACGGAGGAATTGCGAAAGAAAGATGACCGCATCGCCGAGCAAGACCACGGCTGCCATCACGAGCGCGACGTACGTGAGCCACTTGCGAACGCCCGATTCTAAAGCCTCGGGGCGCCGCGAGATCTCGCGTCCAATGACGGCATTTATCCAGAGATAGATGGGATAGGCGATGATGATCTCGGCGATGTTCCATGCGACGTCGCCGAGTCGACCGTTGTTCATGTAATCGGATACCGGGCCGCCCGGCAAGAAGCGGTCGACCAGCACATCGCCGAGCCCGATGAGCGCCGTGACCCAAGTTCCGAGCATGATGAATACAAGGAGATAGAGGAATGCGTCGCGCGCTCTCCATGCGATCGCCGCGCGACGGCAGCGCTACGCCGAGCGTCTCTTCGTAATACGCCGTCAACGCTCGATAGATCTGTTGCTCTTGCCATCCGCGCTGCCGCAGGAGTGCGACAAGCGTCTCGTCGGAGACCGACGCATTTTTCGCCGTACGAACGAATGGAAGGAGGTTAGCGTCAGTCATAATCGATGTTCCTATTCGGTAGCGTTCGCCTAGCGCTTCGGTGTCGGAAGACCCGCGACCCTCCCCCTGCGGGAACGGGGGCCGTCGCAGCGAGAATACTCATTCGATGCATCGGCGACTGGAGTCTTTGAGCGCGGCGCAGGCACGGCGTATTGCGCTGGCGGCGCAAGGCTTCGGAGGCGCCGGCCCGGAGCTCGTCACCGCTCGACGCCTGTTGAATCTCGTTCGGGGGCTAGGTGCGGTGCAGATCGACTCCGTCAGCGTCCTCGTTCGATCGCAGTTTCTTCCGGCGTTCTCGCGTTTGGGACCGTACGACCGCGGTTTGCTCGAGCGCCTCGCGTATCGTCGTCCACGGCGGCTTTTCGAGTACTGGGCGCACGAGGCGTCGCTGGTGCCGATCGAAACGTATCCACTGCTGCGCTGGCGCATGCGGCGCGCCCGGGACGGGCGCGGCACGTGGAGCAACGTCGCGCGCGTAGGCCGGGAGCGCGCAGATCTGGTGGAGAGCGTGCGCGCGACGATCGAGCGGCGCGGCCCGATGAGCGCATCCGAATTCGAGGATACGAAGAGTACCGGAAGTTGGTGGGGCTGGAACGAAACCAAGCGCGCCGTCGAGTACCTGTTTTGGAGCGGCAGGCTCATGGCCGTAACGCGGCGGAGCAGCTTTGAACGTGTCTACGACCTGACCGAGCGCGTATTGCCGGCGCGGCTGGCGAACGCGGCGGAGCTGCCGGAGCACGACGCGCACCGAGAACTGCTCGCGATCGCGTCGCGCGCGTTCGGCGTCGCGACCGAGGCCGATCTGCGCGATTATTTTCGGCTGGCGACGGCGGACGCGAGGCCGCGCATCGCCGAGTTAGTGGAGGCGGGGCGCCTGCTCCCGGCGACCGTCGAAGGATGGAAGCAGAAAGCGTACGTTCATCCCGAGGCGCGCGTACCGCGCCGCATCGATGCAAGCGCGTTGCTCTCGCCGTTCGATTCGCTCGTGTGGAATCGCGTGCGGACGAAACGGCTCTTTGATTTCCACTATCGCATCGAAATTTATACGCCGGCGCATAAGAGGATCCACGGATACTATGTGTTGCCGTACCTGCTCGGCGAGGCGCTGATCGCGCGCGTCGATTTGAAAGCCGACCGGCACGCGAGCGCGCTGCTCGTGCACGCGGTGCACTTCGAGCCGGGTGCCGACGGGCCCGAGGCACGAGCGCGCCTGCGCGGCGATCTGGCACGGATGGCGGCGTGGCTCGGTTTAGAGCGCGTGCGCTCCGATCAAGCCGTGTGGGCGTGCGCGACCAGCAAGATCGCGAGCGCGTAGAAAACGAACATCAAGACCAAAAAGGTGATGGCTTTGCGATTCGCTCCGGCGAACTCTCGCCATGCGAAGATGCCCCAGAGAGCGGCCACCATCGGAGCGGACTGACCGATCGCGTAGGAGATCGCTTCGCCGGTGAAGTTCGCGGCGACGAGATTGAAGACCATTCCCGTCGTCCATATGCCTCCGCCAAGCAAGCCCAGCAGATGCGAGCGCGCCGGGGCGCGAAAAAAGCCGGAGAAGTGCACCGGTTTGCCGACCAGCGGACGGCGCATGAAGTAGACGTTCCACACGAAGCACGAGAGCAGCGCACCGAGGGTGAGGAAGACCGCGACGCCGTAAGGGCCGAGCGGGTGTCCGTGCGTGAGCGCTCGGGTCGAGAGCGGTGCCCATAGCCCCATCAAAACGCCCGAGACGACGCAGGTGACGATGCTCTTGCGCGAGACCGCGTTGCCCGTGCCCAGTTGCGCGTAGGCCTGGCCGTCGAAGGTGACGGCTGCGACGGCGCAGAGCACGCCCGCGGCCAGAAGGGCGACGTTGCCCATCGGTTGCAGCGCGTAGCTCAGCACGACGCCGACGACGAGCGCGATGCCGATGGCGAGCGGAAAAGCGACCGCAAGGCCCGCCATGTCGATGCCGGCGACGAGCAGCAGATTTGCGAGGTTGAAGATCACCCCCGCAGCGAGCGCCCAGCCAACGTTCGAAGGATTCGCGGAGCGAAGGTTTTGGAGGAAACTCGCGGCATCGTGCCCGCTGCTTCCCATAGTAAACGCGTAGATCAGGGCGAACAGGAAGATCGCCACGGCGTAGTCCCAGTAGAAGAGCTCGAAGCGATAACCCTTGACGCCCTTAAACGTATTCGCCCAACTGCCCCAGCAGATCGCGGTGATCACCATCATGAGGAGCGCGACGCCGAAACTATGCGGGACGAACATCGAGGCCTCCGTTCGATGCGATGAAGCTGAGGACGTCGGCGCGAGCGGACATCGCGCGCGCGCCGATCTTGGTGCAGCATAGGGCCGCGCAGGCGTTGGCGAAGACGCCGGCTCGATGAAAGTCCCAGCCTTGCAGTAGGGCGTACGAGAGCCCGCCCATGAAGGCGTCGCCCGCGCCGGTGGTGTCGACGACGTGCACTTCAAAGGCCGGAACGAGAACGACACGTTCTCGGCTCGCGATCAAACATCCGTCGGCACCCATCGTCAGCGCGACGACCGATGGGCCGAGGTCGAGTAGTCGCCTCGCCATCCGTTCGTAATCTGTCTCGCCCGTGAGCTCGCGAGCGGCGGCTTTGCACGGCTTGAGGACGTCGACGAGATTCAGCCCTTCGAGCAGTTCTTCATGCGTGCCTAGGCCCGACTGCGCGAAGAATCCCGGTTCGACGTCGAGATCGAAGATGGTTCGAACGCCCGCATCCTTCGCGATCCGCATCGCCTCGCTCACCGGTGCGATCGGCAGCTGCGACGCCTCGCTGTGAAAGTGCTTCGCGTGGCGGATATGCGGCGCGAAACGGTCGCGAATCTGCACGGGCGTGACCGTGCCGGTGACGTTCGGGAACATGTAGATGCAGCGGTCGCCGTTAGAATCCACCGGAATCCACGTGAGGGAGGAGCGCTCGCCCGCGACCATCTCGATGCCCGAAAGATCCATGCCGTCGTCGACGAAGGCCTGTTTGATGATGCGGCCGTTTTCGTCGTCGCCGATCAGGCCCAGCCAGCCGGTACTCGCGCCCAGACGGGCGACTTGGGTCAAGTTATTGGCCGTAACGCCGCCGGCGTGAACCTCGGTCCGGTCGGCATTGATCTTTTCTTCCGGGCCGAGCAACCGCGGAACGATAGCGAAATAATCGACCGTACAACTGCCGATTCCGACGACGTCAACGAACCGCGCCTCTAAAGCCACCGCACGTCCCTCGCTGTCCTATTGTCCTCGCATCTTTACCATACCGGTGCGGAGATTCCCGCCACGGCGAGCACCCTTTGCCGTTCGACGAGCTCGGGGTGACGCAACGGTGCCACGGTAGTGACATGGTGGTGGGGCGGTCGTGGCGGCGTCGCCGGAGGTTAGTGGATCATAATGCGGGGTTAAGGTCGCCTTAGCGGGGGTTAAGCGGGGCTTAGCTCGGGTGGCGTAACGTGGGGATATCGCACTACGTCATCACGGAGAATACATGCGCAAGTTTTCGATGCCCGCGCTCGTTGTAGCCGCGGCGTTGCTCTGTGCCGGGCCGGCACTCGCGAGCACCCGTCTGCTCGAGACCGGTTCGACGCTTCTCTATCCGCTCATGAACCTTTGGGTCGCAACCTATCAGAAAGAGCACCACGGGGTCGAGATCACGACGCAGGGCACCGGCAGCGGTACCGGCATCTCGCAGGCGATCGCCGGGGTCGCGCAGATCGGAGCCTCCGACGCGTATATGTCCGACGCGCAGATGAAGGGTACACCGATGCTCAACATTCCGCTTGCGATCAGCGCGCAGCAGATCAACTACAACGTCCCGGGCTTAAACGGCGTGCACCTGCACCTATCAGGGCCGGTGCTGGCGGGCATCTACAGTGGGCAGATCCGCTTCTGGGACGATCCGCACATCAAGGCGCTGAACCGGAGTTACGCTGCCCGGTTGCCGCACCACGAGATCATTCCGGTCCACCGTTCGGATGGCTCGGGCGACACGTTCATATTCTCGCAATACCTTTCGTTCTCGACGCCGTCGTGGCGCAACGGTCCAGGCTACGGGACAACGATCAGCTGGCCTGCCGTTGCAACCGCGGTCGGAGCCAACGGTAACCCCGGCATGGTTCAGACGTGCAAAGCCTCGCCGTACTCGATCGCCTATATCGGCGTGAGCTTCCTCAACGAAACCAACGCCGCCCATCTCGGCTATGCAGCGTTGGAGAATCGCGACGGACGGTTCGTCCTTCCGACCGCCTCAACGATCGGTGCGTCCGCCCGTGTTATGGTTGCGAAAACCCCGAGGGACGAGCGCATCTCGCTGGTCTACGCGCCGGGAGCCGATTCATACCCCATCATCAACTACGAATACGCAATCGTGAACCCGCACCAGGCGGACCCCGCCGTCCGGCGCCAGCTGGCAACGTTCCTCTCGTGGGCGATCCGGTCCAACGGCGGGAACGCCGCGCACTTCCTCAACAGCGTGCACTTCCTGCCGCTGCCGGACTCGGTCGTCCGCTTGAGCCGGGAGCAGATCTTGGGAATCCGCTAAATGGCTGCGAGCCTGCAGGTCTTGGGAAACCCCGGCGAGGAGTTGCCGCTACGCGGGGCTCTTCGCCGGGGCTTCGGCCCTACATCACTCTTGCCGCTCTTGGAGTCAGCACTTGCGTAAACTTGCTCTGACCGCGCTCGCCTTGGCCTTGACGGCGGGGTGCGCGAGTCAAACGACGACGACCACTGCGACCGCGACGGCACCCGAGGTATCGGGCCGGCTGCTCGAGACCGGCTCCACCCTGCTCTACCCCCTGATGAATCTGTGGGTTGCAAGCTATCAGAAGCAGCATGCGGGCGTGCAGATCACGACGCAGGGCACCGGCAGCGGTACCGGCATCTCGCAGGCGATCGCCGGGGTCGCGCAGATCGGCGCCTCCGACGCGTATATGTCGGACGCGCAGATGAAGGGCACGCCGATGCTCAACATCCCGCTTGCGATCAGCGCGCAGCAGATCAACTACAATGTCCCGGGCCTAAACGGCGTGCACCTGCGCCTGTCGGGGCCGGTGCTGGCGGGCATCTACAGCGGCAAGATCCTCACCTGGAACGATCCCGCGATTGTGGGGATCAACCCAAGATACGCTTCGAAGCTGCCGCATCATACGATCGTCCCGATTCACCGCTCGGACGGCTCGGGCGATACGTTCATCTTCTCGCAGTACCTTTCGTACTCGACGCCGTCGTGGGCGCAGGGCCCGGGGATGGGGACGACGATCAGTTGGCCGGCGGTGGCGAGCGGCGTCGGTGCCAACGGCAATCCGGGTATGGTCGAAACCTGCAAGAACACGCCCTACTCGATCGCGTACATCGGGGTGAGTTTCCTCGATCAGACGCAGGCGGCGCACCTGGGTTACGCGGCGCTCCGCAACCGCGCGGGAGCGTTCGTCCTACCGGCGCACGCGACGATCGCCGCGGCGGCGCAAGCGATGGTGAACAAGACGCCCAAAGACGAGCGTATCTCGCTGGTCTTTGCGCCGGGTAAGCAATCCTACCCGATCATCAACTACGAATACGCCATCGTCAACCCGCACCAAACCGGCGCGGCGGCGAGAGCGAATCTGGTCGCGTTCTTATCGTGGGCCATTCTCCCGAACGGCGGTAACGCGTCGCGTTTCCTCGACGAGGTGCATTTCTTGCCGCTGCCGCCATCGATCGTGAAGCTGAGCAAAGAGCAGATCGCGAAGATTCACTAGCGATCCGGACGATGAATAACCTCACGCAGCGAGCACGCATGCAGCCGGTACTAGGAGTAGGGACGGGGATCGCCGCGTTCGCGAGCGCTGCGATCGTCTTCCTGATCTTGATCTTTCTGCTGGTCTTCGCGTGGCCTGCGATCCGCTTCAACGGTAGCGGCATCTTGACTGGCGTCATCTGGAATATAGGCAACCAGTACGGTTCGTCCACGGTGACCCACAACGGGGTAACGGCACAGGCGGGCGCCTCTTTTGGCGGGCTCGTCTTCGTCTTCGGGACGATCGCGACGTCGGCGCTCGCGATGGTGATAGCGGTGCCGCTCTCGTTTCTGGTAGCGGTGGCGCTGGTCTATCGCGTCCCGCGCAAGCTGCAGCCGCTGGCGAACACGCTGGTGGAACTGATGGCGGGCGTCCCGTCGGTCGTCTACGGGCTGTGGGGCATCGTCGTGCTCGTGCCGTGGGTCGGCAACCAGCTGGGGCCATTCGCACAAGCGCACCTGAGCTGGGTCCCGCTCGTACGTGGCGAGACCGGGAGCGGCAACGGTTTGCTCGCCGCCGGAATCATTCTGGCGCTCATGGTGCTGCCGATCATGGTCGCAACGCTGCGCGACGTGATTCTCGCGCAGCCGCCGACGATCTTCGAGGCGAGCATGGCGCTCGGGAGCACGACCTGGCAAGCGGTGACGCGCGCGGTCTTTCCCAGCGTTCGTAAGGGTTTCTTGGCGGCGGTGCTGGTGGCGCTCGGACGCGCGCTGGGCGAGACGATGGCGGTGCTGATGGTCTGCGGGGCGGCGATCAATCAGTTCCCGAGCAATATATTCCAGGCCGTCAACACGATCGCGGCGGTGATCGTGTCGCAGCTCGACTCTGCGCTGACCGACGCGAGCGGTATGGCGCAGCGCTCGCTCGCGGAACTCGCGCTGGTGCTCTTCCTGATCACGCTGGTCGTCAACGTGGTCGCACGCTTGACGCTGCGCGGTGCCGATAGGAGCGCGCAGTGAGACATCAGCGCATCAGCAGGCTGGCGTCGCGCGCGTGGTGGTCCGTGAGCGTTTTGGCGCTCGCCGGGGTGCTCGTCGTGCTGTTCGGCATCTTCTGGTTCGTTGCGGTGCGCGGCGTTCCGGCGCTGCGCCCGGCGCTCTTCACGACGGTGACCAGCGGCGTCGCGGGCGGTCTCGAGAACGCCATCGCCGGTACGCTGCTCCTGGTCGGCGCCGGGCTCGTGCTGGTGACGCTCGTCGGGATCGGTACGGCGATCTGGATCGTGGAGTACGCGCCGCCGCGCGCGCAAGACGTCTCGCGCTTTCTCATCGACGTGCTCGCGGGCGTGCCCTCGATCGTGGTCGGGTACTTTCTCTACGTCGTCCTGGTGGAAGGCCTCGGCTGGGGCTTCTCGCTGGTCGCCGGCGCGTTCGCGCTGACGATCGTGATGCTGCCGTACGTGGTGCGCAGCAGCGATCTCGCGCTTTCGGGCGTGCCGCAAGCGTTGCGCGAAGGTGCGTTTGCGCTGGGCGCGCGCCGCGCGACCGTGCTCTTCGGCGTCGCGATTCCGTGGGCGATACCGGGCATGCTGACCGGGCTGTTGGTGGCGACCGGTATCGGGCTGGGCGAAACGGCGCCGCTCATCTACACGGCGGGTTGGTCGAACTTCATGCCGAGCCTCGCGCCGACGCACAGCCCGGTCGGGTACCTAACCTACGTCGTCTGGACGTTCATCAGCCAGCCGTTCCCGCAGGCGCACGCGCTGGCGTACGCGGCGGCCGCGCTGTTGATGATCTTCATCTTTCTGACGAACCTGGTCTCGCGCAGCGCGGTCGAATACTGGAGCGCGCGCTCGCGCCGCGGCTAGTACCGGATAACCTCTCTTTCGGCTCGCCCCGTTGACGGCCGCACTGCCATGGAGTATCATTCTATAGAACGATAGAATGAGTGAATGACGATGCCTGACGCACGCCGCCTGAAGGACACGCTCTACGAGTACTTCGCGCGTATCGGGAAGGCTACGAGCAGCCCCAAGCGCTTGGAGATTCTCGACCTCCTCTGTCAAGGCGAAAAGACCGTCGAGGAGGTCGCGAAGCAGGCGCAACTCGATGTGAAGAACGCGAGCGCGCACCTGAAGGTGCTGCACTCGGCGCGTTTGGTGGAGGTGCGGCGCGAGGGCAAGTATGCCCATTACACGGTAGCGGACGAGATGGTCGCGCACTACTGGCTGATGACCCGCTCGATGGCCGAGCACCGTTTTGCCGAGGTGGAGCGGGCCGTGAAGAGCTATTTCAAGGAACGCGAAGTCATGTTGCCGCTCGATCGCCAAGCACTGCTGGGAAAGGCGCGGCGCGGTCAAGTCGTCGTACTCGACGTTCGCCCGGCGAGCGAATACGAGAAGGCGCACTTACCGTATGCGAGATCGCTGCCCCTCGCCGAACTCGAACAGCGTCTGGCAACTTTGCCGCGCAACAAGCAGATCGTGGCATACTGCCGCGGACCCTATTGCGTGCTCTCCGTGGAGGCTTTGAAGGTGCTTCGCCGGCGCGGTTTCAACGCACTCCGGTTATCCGACGGAGTATTGGAGTGGCAAGCGGCCGGGCTGCCGGTCGTGCATAGTTCTTCTTCGGAGGTATAGAGATCGTGGCAACGCTATTCATCTTGAACGACCCGCCATATGGCACCGAGCGAAGTTACAACGGGCTGCGCCTTGCGGGATCGCTGGCGCGAAGAGGTCAAACGATTTTCCTCTTTCTTTTGGGCGATGCGGCGGCATGCGCAAAGCACGGTCAGCGCGTACCGAACGGCTACTACAATATTGAGACGATGCTGAAAGCGGTCGCCAGGCACGGGGGGACGATCGGCGTCTGCGGTACCTGCATGGATGCTCGCGGGATCGGTGACGCGGATCTCGTGGAAGGCGCTCACCGCAGCAGCCTGGACGAGTTGACGGACTGGACTCAGAATGCGGAGCGCGTCCTTGTCTTCTAATGCAAAGACGGCGTTGATTCTTGGCGGCGGCATTGGCGGTGTCGTCGTGGCCAACGAACTTCGCCGCCGCTTGCCGCGCGGCGATCGCGTTCTGGTCTTCGAGCGCGCAGAGGAACACGTCTTTGCGCCATCGCTCTTGTGGCTTGCCATCGGAGATCGCGCTGCCGGCGCGATCCGCGCGCCGCTCTCCCGGTTGTTACGCCACGGCATCGAGGTCGTCCACGGCAGCGTGGAGTTCATCGATCCGCTGCAGCGCGCCGTAACGGCAAACGGCGAACGGTACCAAGGAGATGCTATCGTCATCGCGTTGGGGGCGCAGCTGGCTCCGCAAGTCATTCCGGGTCTCGAAGAGGCGGGTCATGACGTGTATACGCTCGAGGGAGCGCTTTCTCTGCGCGAGGCACTGCGCGTTTTCCGAACCGGCCGGATCGCCGTCCTCACCGCCGCACCCCTCTACAAGTGCCCGGCTGCGCCCTATGAAGCGGCCATGCTCATCGAGTACGATTGCCGTCGCCGCGGCGTACGGCAAGACGTCAGCATCGACGTTTTTGCGGCGGAACCGGGGCCGATGGGCGTCGCGGGGCCGGCCGTATCGGCCTCCGTCAAGGCGGCGCTCGGGGCGAAAAATATCGCCTACCATCCCGGACGGCAGGTTTTGGGAGCCGATGCATCCGGCAGACGCCTAACCTTTACGGATGGCTCGACGGCCGACTACGATCTGCTCGTCTACGTGCCGCCGCATCGCGCGCCCGAGGTCGTCGTCGCAGCGGGGCTCACCGACGCGACCGGCTGGATTCCCGTGAATCGCAACACGCTCGAGACGACACATGCGGGGATCTTCGCGCTCGGAGACGTGTCGACGATTCCGCTATCGCTTGGGAAACCGTTACCCAAGGCCGGCGTTTTCGCTCATGCGCAAGCACAGGTCGTCGCCCGAAACATCGTGCGCGCATGGACGAAACGCGGCAAAGCGGCAGCCTTCGATGGGCATGGTGCCTGTTTCGTCGAAGTGGGCGACGGCCGCGCCGCCATCGGCAAGGGGAACTTCTATGCCGAACCGGTGCCGGAGGTGACGCTGTACCCGCCGAGCCGCCCGCGGCACTGGGCCAAAGTTATCTTCGAACGGACCTGGCTTCGCCGGCTCTTCGCATAACCGCGTTAGGAGGCTGTCGGAGTTAAGCACGTTTCCGTCTTTGGGCCGCCTTTTGCCCGAATACTTCTTCGCGCCTCGTCTCCGAACAAAATTCGGCACCAAATCCGAAAACGGCTCAACTCCGACAGCCTCCTAGCGCCGGCTCCTGCGGGGGGCGAATCCGGCGGGGAGGGTATCTTCGCCCGGGATCTTGACCGGCGTGATGCCGAGCGTGCTGCACGACATCCTGGCTGGGAACGAGTCCACGATGCTGCTCGGAATCTCGGCGGCGCTTGCGGGGATCGGTGCTTGCGTGCCCGCCAAACGAGCCGCATCGAAGGCGCCTAAGAGATCGCTGAGGCGCGAGTCGTTGTCGCGCGGGCCCTCCGGCATGAAGGGCGCTTCGTCGGGCAGCGTCGCCAGCGCGGGCAGGTTGAAGAGCACGCCGAGGAACTTCGCGAACGAGGCGTGATCGGAGATCTCGCTGACGATCGCGTGCGACTTGGCGTAGGGCGAGATCAGCAGCGCTGGCACGCGCGGTCCGTCACCGCAGGGGTGACCGTCGGGGCAGCGCTCGAACTGCGGCGGCGGAACGTGATCGTAGAATCCTTCGGAGTCGTCCCAGAAGACGAAGATCGCGGAATCGTGCCAGTACTTGCTGTGTGCGACGGCGTTGACGACCGTCGCGACGAGCGACTCGGAGAGCTGTGAATCGGAGTATCCGGGGTGGTCGTCGTCGCCTTGGAAGTTGCGTTGCACCTCGGGGTTCTTATTTGCAGGCTTCCATCCGAAGGAGTTCCTGTAGCCGCCCTTCACGAAGACGACGCTGCGGCTTCCGAGGGTTCCGTGTTCGATCGCCGGGACGAGGTCGCGTATGTTGTGGACGCCGTTCCAAAAATGCGAGTTGTTCCGTAGGTACCCGAAGTACTGCAGCGCGTTGTGGTGGGTCACGTAGGCTTGCGAGGGCTTCTTCGCGTGGTAGCCCTCTTGGTACCATCCCCACGGAATCGCGGGGTGGCCCATGCGCGCGAGCGCGCCGATGTCTTGGCGAACGCCGGCGGCGTCCTTGCGGGCGTCGACGGCGGTCTTACCGGAAAGCGTCAGAAAGATGTTGGCGTAGGTCTGGTCGAGCTGGGTGTGGCGTGGTTGCGAGCGATACGGTCCAAAGGCCGGATCCATGTCGTCGACGACCGGTTCGCCGGGGCCGCGGTCGTTGCGAGCGACGCGCTCTTTTGGGTTTCGCGCCCACTGCGTCTGCCCGGTCTGTGCGGCGATCAAGTCGATGTTGCCGGGCGTCGACGGGCCGTACATCCCTTGGAAGAAGTGATCGTACAGTGCGAACGTGTTCGCATACTTCCACAGAAAGGGAATCGTGTCGCAGTCCTCGTGTGCCATCGTCAAGAGCCCAATGCGCTGGGCATTCTCGCGGCTCTGGCCCTCGGCGAGCGCGTCGAACTCCTGCGTCGCGACGTATAAGTCCATGCGGCCGTCGTCGGCCTTGGTGATGAGCGCGGGGCGCGCGTGGTTGGCGTCGGAGACGTCGGGATCGACGATGCGGAATGGCGTGACCCACTGGTTGCCGAGCGCGTCGTACTGCCGGAAGCCGTGTCTCTGTGCACTGGGTGAGGCGAGGTTGTCGGCGCCTGGGAACGTGCCGAAGTACGAATCGAAAGACCGGTTCTCTTGGTAGATGACGAAGACGTGCTTGACGTGAGCGCGCAGGTTGGCGACGAACGAGGCGTTTTCGTCGCTACGGGGCGGCACCGGCGTCTCCGAGCGCGCTGGGGCGGCGGAGAGCAGGAGGACGGCCGCACATAAGGCCGCTACAAAACGATGCATGGCGTGGCTCCGTTCTAGCAGGCTGCGGAAAAACCCCCAGCGCCGTCTCGAACCCGCCTGTTCCGCCGAAAGCTTCGTCGCTCTTCGGTCACAACGCTACGGCGTTGCTTCCTCATCGCTCCTCGTTTCGACGAAACATTCGGGCCCGATCCGGACACCGCGGGTTCTTCCGCAACCTGCTAGTGTTTGCCGTCATCTGCGCCACCGGCTGGCGAATACCTCCGAAGGCTCCTAGGAGCCGTCCATCTGGAGCATCTGCTGCGCGGCGCGGCGCACCGTCTCTTTCGGGTCGCGTTGGGCGACGGCTTGCACGACGCGATATGCGTTCGGGAAGCTGCTGCGTACCGACCAGATCGCGTCAACCGCCGGGATCCGTACTTGGCTGCTCGGGTCGTGGCGGGCTGCACGGGCGAGCGCCGAAAAATCGCCGGCCCGGATCCGGTGATAGGAGAATGCCGCAACGGCTGCGGCTCGCACGTTCCCGCTAGCGTCGCTCGTCACGGCCGAACGCAGCGCTGCATCGACATCGTTGCCGTGCAGCCAGCGCAGGGAGTAGATGGCTGCGGCCCGGATGTCGTCGTTTGGATCCTTCCGATATGCAAAGATCGCCGGCTTCGCTTCGGGCAGCCCGGCGTTCCCTAGCGCTTCGAGGACGACTAACCGTCCCTGCGGCGATCTCGTCGCCGCGAGCCGGCCGATGAGGCCGCGCACGACCGCTGCCGCTCGCCGAGCATCTGAGGCGCTCAATCGTTGTGCTGCTATTCCGAGCGTGAGCAGCGCGGTGCTCGGTACCTCGCGGGTGAGCGGGCCGGAGGCGACGCTCTCGAGCAGCGCAATCGTGCGGGCCTCGGGACGGGCGGCCGCGGTGAGGTTTCCTATGAGGGACGACTCGGCTTGGCGGTCGTTGCGCCGCGAACGAATGAGTTGGCGCAACGCGGCTTGCGCCTGCGGCGTGCCGGCGCCTCCGAGCGCGCTCGCCAAGACGCGGAACGTGGCACTGCCCGTGCTCGCTCTGAGCGCGACCGGTTCGAGGCTCGCGATGGCGGCGGGGTCGAGAACGAAGAGCGCCTGGAACTTGGGTTCCAGGGTTCCGAAAAGATATTGATGTCCGCGATCTTGCGCTTTGGCGAGCGCGCGCACCAGTACGTCGAGGTCATCGGGCCCGAGAGTCGACGCATACGTCTGCCGTTCGACCGCTGCGTGCGAACGATGCTGAACGAAACCGATAGCCTTGACGCGGGCGGCGCGCAGCGACGCGCGCCGTACGAGATTCGCGAGTTGCGACGGGCTAAGGGTCGAGCGACGGACCTCGACCAGCGAGACGACCGACTTCGAGGCAGAGAGTTCTTGGCCCGAGAGCGTCGATGTCGTAACGAGCGTTCCGTGCAGCGAGGCGAGATAGCCGGCGGAGCTGAAGCGTCCGTCAAAATGGCCGTCGGCCTTCACGTAAGGGCGCAGGAAACGCCTATTGGGCCGCGCCGGCGGCGCTGGCAGCGATCGGGTACTCTCCTGAAAGACGATCGTTGGCGAGAAGGCGGTCTGCAGCGGCTCCACCGCGTAGTCCGCTCGATGGCCGCCATCCGGGTCTCCCTCGACGACGCTCCATGCGCGCGTGCCGGCCGGACCGGTGACGGCCTGTATGAGCGCGACGACGGCGCGCGGCATGGCGCTATCGACGGGCGACGTATCGGCGGGGAAACGGAGCGATTCGATCTTCCCCGTTGGGCTGAGACTCAGATCGACCGAGACGCCGATATCGCGCGCAAGGCGGTCTTCGCCTGCCGCGTCTTCCACGCCATTATGCAGTAGTCGTACGCGCGGCCGGCCGAACTGCAGCGCGACGAGTTCGCGGCTCGGGCTCGAAGAGAGGACGGTCACGGTCAAGCGATCGGCGAAAGCGTAAGCGAGCGTTTGATCTCCCAGCGCAGCGTCTCGGCGCGCGGCGTTGAAAAGCGCTCCCGGCCGGGCGGCGGCGCTCGATTGATAGGTCAGATCGTAGACGGTGGCGCTTCCCGGCTTCCACGCATAGGCCGGAGAGCGTTGGCTGGAAACGGCTCCGAACGTCGCGAACGCAGCCAGTACGCCGCCGGCTAGAACGAGCACCCACAGAGGTAGGACCGGGCGATCGCTACGCGATCGTCCGGTCCTACGCACAGATCTCACCGTACGCTTCTCCGTTCAGTCCGGTTAGCGCACGTTGAGGGTCGTAGAGGATACTCGTTTGGCGGTCGAACGGCGCCCGCCGCAGCACAGTGTTTTGACTCTTATAGGCGGCAGTTTCATAGCCGGTGGGTACACGAGCTCTTCTTTCAAGAACGGTCCGCCGATGTTGACATTCGTCCAGGAAGGCCCGCCCGCTATCGTACCTGATTCCAGGGTCGCTCCCTTGAACGAAAAGAGCGGTACCGTCTGTTTGGCGCAGCCCCAGAGGATGCATTCTTGGGCGAAGATATCGACACTTCCACTGAGGGTGGTCAACGTATCGTTGATCTGGTAGCTGTATTGGAACGCCAACTGCGTCGGTACCTCTTGATACTCCATTCCCGATGGTGGGGTACCGAGAGATGCCGGTCCGGGGATGGCTGGGCCCTCTGGGAGACCGATAAGATCGGCTGCTCCGATGAGGTCGACGCTAAATGTCAGGACGCTGAGGTTGCCCTCGACGCCGGCCGAGATACTCGCTACCACGGCATCGATGCTGAGAGCGACGGCGAAGCTTGCCGTCAGCCCGGCCGACGGCGTGACCGTGGCGGCGACGCCGATGCCTTCGAGGGCGATGTTATACGCAAGACCGAGCGTTCCGGCGACCGCCGCGCTGAAGGCGACGTTGAGCCCGGGCATGATTGGAATCGGGACGGTGATGCTCACGAAGGTTTCCGATTCCGTCCACGGGTTTGATGAATTATTCCAGTCGGCCTTAGCGCTCTTGCTCCAGACGTTATTGCCTCCGAGCAAGATATTGATCGACGCCGAATCGACGCCCTTAGAGGTCGTGATAGTAGCGGAGGTTACGGACGGGTCGGTTCCTTGAAACTGCGCCTTTGCCGAGAAGATATCGAAGGGATTGTTGAAGAGCGTGATCCCCGTGTCGGCGCTTGCGCTCCCGTCCGCACCTTTGGAGATGTCGCCGTCTAACTGGAAGTCGAAGTTGAGGTACGCGTCAACGGAGTTCGGATCGCCGAAGTCCTTGTTCAAGGGGTAGTCCCACGAAAAAGTGCCGGGATAGGACGGTAATCCAGCAAGCGGATTCGGCGTGGTCAGGGCGGCTGCACTGGGGTGCGCGTACGGGTTGACCGAACCGCCATGGAATGTCGTTCTTCCGGACATCGTGTACGACGGTGCCGGCGATGCGGTTGGTGCGCCGAGTGGACGCAGGTTGGGGTAGTAATGCAGTTGATGCACGAGGAGCGGCCCGCGAATCTTCTGCGGCAGCTTTTCGATCGTGAGTTGGTGATGGCTGACCATGTTGAGGAGATGGATGTCGGTTTTGAGGTCGCGGAACCGAGGGGCGGCTAGGAGCGGATGCTGGAGCGCCCTGAACGACCGGATCTGGCGATCTAACAGTGCGTGGTTGAAGCGCAAGCGGCCAACGACGAGCTCGTATCCGGGCTGGCCGCCGATCGTGGTCGACGTTGCTGCCGCGGGCCTCGCGCGCAGGGTGTAACCGGAGCGATTCATCGCGCGCTCGATGCGGTTCATCGCCTCCAGGTATGCGCCGGCCCGCACCATGCGGAAGCCTTCTCGGCGCTCGCGGAAGGTTTGCTTACCCGCCGAGTTCGCGGCGTAGAGTCCACCGGGGACCGGAATGCGAATGAGCGTGTTCGCGGTTCTCGGGCTACCCGGGAGATCGTGCAGCGTGAGCGGTCTGAACGCGATCGGAGGCCTCTGGATATACTCCATGCGCTCCGGCGCGAGCGGCCTGCGGATCATCGTCCGCAGCGCCGGATGCGCTTGAAGGAACCGTACGTTAATCGGGACCAGATGAAGGGCCGGCGGACGGCCGAGCGCGCTCGGTTGCCGGCTCGGATTAATTTGCGGCGGCGCAATGAGGGGGGGCAGTACCGGCGGCCCCCCGGAGGGCGCTTGCGTCGGCGCGGGCGATGCCCCTGGCATGGGCGGAACGACCTGCGACATGGCCGTCAAGGGAGCAACGAGGAGCGACAGCGTGAGGAACGCTGCGGTAGCGCGAGTGATCGCCTTGGCGGACATGAACGCCTCCTTGTAAGTCGCGAGTGAAGAAAATCAGGGAGTCTTTGCGATGTCTCCGACTTTGCTTTGTCCTGTAAGCTCGCGAGCGACGCTCGAGTGCGCGTCGACGGAGATGATCTGTAACTGTCCGTTGGGAACGTCGGTCGTCAGGTTGCGGCCGGTCGTGGGATCGGTGGCCGTCACGCGCTGGAATGCGTTGAGGTACATGCCTTGCGTGATGCCGTCGGCGCTGCCCAGGTTGAGAATGACGTTGGTGCCTACGATCGCGATGACCGTTGCGGTGAGGCTCGGCCCGGCCGGCTCCGCCGCGAAATTGGCGTCCGCGATCTGGGTTGCGAGTTGATCTGCAGCCTGCGTGAGGAGCTGGCCGATGACTGACGACTTGAACTGCTGGCTGCTGTAGCCGCCTACGTTATCGGAGATGTCTCCGAGGATGAGCGACGTGCCCGACTTGCTGCGATCGAAGGTAAAGGCTTTGACGATCTGTCCGGTGGAGGCGTCGATGACGCGCAATGCGACCCCAAGATGAACCTTGGTTGCGCTCGCGCCTACGCCGCCGATGTTGAGCGGGACTCGCGAGAGGATCGATCCGAGCAGCGCTTGGTTCTGGGCGACTTTATCGAGGTGGACGATGCGGCCGACGATGAGGTAGTTGGCGCCGAGGGTATGTCCGAGCGCGACCGCGTTGGACGCCGAGAAGTCGGAGTTCATGTTGAGTTTCTGCTCGTTGAAGACTTGTTCGATATCCTGGCGCTCGACGACGGTCAGTTTATTGGTGTCAACGAGGTCGTTGGTCAGTAAGTCCTGGAGTGCTTTACCGGGCTCGAACCCGACCCCCCACCAAGGATCGATCCCGTTGGATGAAATGGAGATGACCGCGACCGTCGGGTTTGCCGCTGCAGCGAGCGGCGTCAAGACAAGCGCGAGAAGGGCGAAAAGCGCTGGTAAACGTCTCATATATGGCAATCCTTCCAACTCTGGGACCGGCAGGCGAACGACAAAAGCCAGGGGCTTCTCAATCCCCCATAGGGGACCTCGAGCGTGGCCCTAGGCACGGCACCAGTATACCAGATGGACGTTACATATGCGTTACAGCGACGGCGAAACGCGCCTCGTCCCGAACCGGGCATCAGGAGCGGCCTCGACGGACCGTACGGAAGCCGTCTTCGGGAACGGGAAGCGATGGCGCCTCGTTCGCACCCCGAGCCCCTCGGACGCAAATCGGACGGCCGGCGCTATACGCTGGCGGCATGGAACTCACGCGCCGAGAACTCGAGATCGCTCGGATGGTGGCCGCCGGGAAGTCGAACGCCGAGATTGTTGCCGCGCTCGGCGTCAGCCTCCGGACCGTCGAGCAGCGATTGCAGTCGATCTATCAGAAGACGGAGGTCGGTTCGCGAGCGGAACTGGCGCTTCTCGTCCTCTCGCACGAACGCGGCAGATTGAATACGCTTTCATAGGCCAGACGATCTCTTAGCCCCCAGAGGCAGAAAAACGAGGAAGCGTGGCGGCTCGGACGCTAAGTATCGGACCGATGCTCGTACCCGACGAGTCGGCGCCGTTGCGCCTCCAACTCTTCGGTACGCCGGCGCTTTGTACCGGTGGCGTGACGACGCGCCTTGCCGTGCCGGCCAAAGCGGTGGCGCTGCTAGCGCTTTTGGTCGTTCACTTCGGAACCCCCCAGCCGCGCTCCCGGCTTGCAGAGATTCTTTGGCCCGAGACGACCGACGAAGAAGCGCGCGCGAACCTTCGGCGCCACCTGCACCTGCTCGTCAAAACGCTGCCGCCGGATGCGCTTGCTCTGACCAAGAACAGTGCCTGTTGGAACGGCGAGCAGCTCGGCTGCGACGTCGTCGACTTCTTGCGCCTCTCCTCGGATCCGCGGGCATTCGCGAAAGCGGTGGCGCTTCGCCAGGGCGAACTCTGCGTGGGCGTTCACGACGACGCGCTGGGACCGGAGCGTCAGACCCTGGACGAGCGCTATGTCGCGATGTTGACGGATTTGGCGAACGCCTCCTACAAAACCGGCCGGCACCCTGACGCGAGACTCTATTTGGAACGGCTCGTCGCGGCCGACCCCTTGGACGAGGGTCACGTTCGTGCCCTGATGTCGTTGCGCAGGGAGACCGGCGATCGCGCCGGGGCGTTGCGCGAATACAACGTCCTCGTGGCTCGTTTGCGGACCGAGCTCGATGTCGAACCCGAACGCGAGACGACACAGCTCTTCCAGGAAATCCTCTACGCCTCGGAGGCCGGCGCGACCCCGCATAATTTGACTGGAGAGACCAACTCGTTCGTCGGCCGTGAAGCGGAGCTGGAAGAGGTCGGCAGGCGCCTTGCCGGCCACCGCCTTGTGACGATTCTCGGTCCCGCTGGAATCGGCAAGACCAGGCTCGCGCGCCGCAGCGCGTTCAACCAGTTAGAGCGGTTTCCCGGCGGCGTCTGGTTCGTCGATCTCGCGCAATCCTCCAGCCGCGTGGACATCGAGCGCACCGTCGCGCAGGTACTGAGAAGAGAGCTCACCCCTGCCGCATCTTCCATGCCGGCAATCCTGCATGCGCTCGGCGCACAACCGGCGCTGCTGGTGCTCGACAACTGCGAGCAGGTTTGCGTCGACGCGCGCGAGTTCGCCGCGGCGCTCTTTGCGGGCAGCGAGGCTAGCGTGCTCGCGACGAGTCGCCATCGCCTGGAAGTGAGCGACGAATCGGTATTGCGTCTCCAGCCGCTGCCCGTTCCACCGGAGACGACGCACCACAACGTCGACGAGGTAATGCGGTACCCCGCCGCGCGCCTCTTCTTGGAACGGGCCGCGACCGTCGCACCGTGGCTTCGGCTTACGGCCGAGAATGCGCGAAACGTGCGCGATATTCTTGCGCGCATCGACGGTCTGCCGCTGGCGATCGAGCTGGTTGCCGCGCGAGCCAACCTCCTCACGCTGGAAGGCATTCTCAAGCGGCTCGCCGACCGGTCGACGGCTTTTGCAAGTCTCAGCCACGGCGCGCACCACGTGACGACACGACATTCGACGGTCGAAGCGTCGCTGCAGTGGAGCTATGCGCTTCTCTCTCGTCCGGAGCAGCAGGTGTTTGCGCGACTCTCGGTATTTGCCGGAAGTTTCACGACGGAAGCCGTGCAGAGCGTGTGCGGAGATCTCTGCGCGGACGTCCTACCGGCGTTTTCAGAACTTGTGGAGAGTTCACTGGTGCAGACGCGATTCGCCGGAAGCGAGCCCCGCTTCGTCCTGCTTGAGACCGTTCGGGCC
Source organism: bacterium (assembly GCA_021790935.1). GTDB lineage: Bacteria > Vulcanimicrobiota > Vulcanimicrobiia > Vulcanimicrobiales > Vulcanimicrobiaceae > JAJYFL01. The sequence continues at coordinate 1,807 of JAJYFL010000013.1, read as the reverse complement.
TTTGCAGCCGAGCGTCTAGGCGCGTCCGCAGATGTGGGAATTGCGCAAACTTCGCACGCCAGACACTATTCCGAGTTCGCTCAACGCCACGCAACGGAGTTCGTAAGCGGGGAAGAATTGGAAGCCTACCGGCGCTGTGACCTCGACGCAAATAACTTCGCCGCGGCGCTGCGGTGGAGCGCGAATTCCGATCACTCGATCGCTCTTCGACTCATTACGTCGCTCTGGCGCTATTGGATTTTCCGCTGGACGTTCGATGAAGCGCAGGCAGTCCTGCGTGCGCTCTTGGATTCGCCGGTATTCGAATATGAACCCGCTGAACTTCGCGCGCGCGCTTTCCAAGCCGCAGGCATGTTCGAAAAGGAGAGAGCCGATGCAGCAGCGGCCAGAACGTATTTCGAACTTGCGCTTCAACAATGCCGCGCCGCTAACGTTGAGGTGCAAGAGCTCGAGGTCCTCAATGCGCTCGCGATCCTAGAGTTCAACCACGGAGACCCGGCGAAAGCCGGCAGGCTCTACGAAACGTGCCTGGAGATGCAAGAGCGTAAGGGAGACGCATGGGCTGCCGCCGAGACGATCGCAAACTTGGGCGCGGTCGCCCAAAGTATCAACCAATATGAAAGGGCGTTTGGATTATTCGAGCGGGTCTTGGAAGCGTTTCGGGCCATCGGCAACGAGCGTGGTGTCGCCTACGCGCTGCGCTCTCTCACGCTCTGTTGCGAGATGTTGGAGAGATACGATCAGGGGATAACGTACGGTAACGAATGCATCGCTACGTACGAACGGCTTGGCGAACAGGCTCGTCTCGCGGACGGCTTGCAGACCTTGTCCAATCTCCTTTCTAGGATGGGCGACCAGCGGCGGGCGATTGCCCTTTACGCACGAGCTCTCCACATTCTTTCGCAGGTCGAGCATCCGATTTTCACGATGCTCTCGCTGTTCGGCTACGCGCTCGCCTCCTTTCGCGCCGGGGATCACCTCGAAGCGGCTCGGGCCTTCGCCAAAGCCTGGACTCTGCAAGAGTGTAAACACCTCAGCCTACAAGAAGAGAACCGCGCATTCTACTGCGAAACGACGGGCCAGGTGAAGGCGCTGCTCGGCGAGCGCCAATTCGGAGTTGCATGGGCATACGGCAAGACGCTGACGATAAAGCAGATCGCTCGCGCAGCTGAGGAGTCTGCAGAACGGCCGCCCCCCTCTGTGCCAGTCTAACCTGACGCCATCCGAGCTGAGCGGCGGCAGGCGACCCCGCAATCGCGGCGCTCGCCGCCGGCGCAGCCCGCAGGGTTCGCGACGAACTCCTCGCGCCGCTGGGCTGTCTTTCGGCCTTGCTGGGTTCGGAACGCTTCGAGGAGCTGCTCTCGCACGGCGCTTCTACTCCCCGCCGAGAGCTCTTGACCGAGATCGCCGACGCCGTCTCTCCGGCCGTCGGTACATAGCCGAAACGCTCGGACGATAATCGGACGCTCGATCTGCTAATCTGTTCGCACGTGCTCTCTACCTCGGGCATCTTGACTCTTTGGCCCGCGAGACGAGAACGCCGAGCCACCGTGTAAGGTGACTCTCTCTATAACGATGCTTGGATGTTCGAAGGAGATTCAGCATGAACGCGAACGCACGTGGGCACCTTCTCTTGGCGGGCACTTTCATGCTCGCATTCGTCGCGTGTTCGGGAGGCGCTAACCCCGGCGGCACGATTCCCCCGACCGGCATCACCGACCACGGGAAGGCGAACGCGACGCTGACGATTACGATCCCGCGCCGCAGCGGCACCGGCACCAGTTCGTCGAGCAGCCGCGGCACCGCG
>JAJYFL010000012.1 GCA_021790935.1 bacterium | reverse complement strand
CGGCGGCGGGCGCGCGCTGGCGCTGCTCGAGCGCTATCTGGCGCTGCGCGGATGCCGCGAGGAGAGCTCTCTGCTGCTGCTCGGCGTTACCGGCGAAGCCTCCGGCGCGCGAGCCGCGCTCGGAAGCGCACGCGCGATCTGCCGAGCGCACGGCGGCGTATGGGCCGGCGAGCGTTTAGGCGGTCGCTGGAGCCGCAACCGTTTCCGCGGCGTCTACCTGCGCAACGCGCTCTGGGAGTGCGGCTACGCCGTCGACACGGTCGAGACGGCCGTCGACTGGCCGCGCGTGCGCGCGATGATGCTCGCGCTGGAAGCCGCGGCGAGGGATGCGCTCGGCGAGGGCGGCGTACATGCCTACACGCATCTCTCGCACGTCTATGCGCAGGGCTCGAGCGTCTACAGCACGTTCGTCTATCCCATCGTGCCGGAGTACGAACGCAACCTCGAGCGCTGGAAAGTTCTCAAGCGAGCCGCGAGCGAGGCGATCCTGCGCAACGGGGGAACGATTAGCCACCAGCATGGGGTCGGGCTCGATCACAAACCGTACCTCGCTGCGGAGAAAGGCGGACTCGGCATCGATGCGATGCGCGCGCTCTTCAAACGGTTCGACCCCGGCGAGCGCATGAATCCGGGCAAACTCTGTTGACGCAGCGCGGCGGAGCGCGCGCGCGCGACGCGGATTGGGAGCGGCTCTCGCAAACCTGCGATCTGCTGGTCGTCGGCGGCGGCGTGACCGGCGCGGGCGTGCTGCTCGAAGCCGCGCGGCGCGGGCTGCGCACGGTGCTCGTCGAACGCGGCGATTTTGCCTCGGGAACCTCGAGCCGTTCCTCCAAACTCGTTCACGGCGGCCTACGCTATCTCGCCGAGGGCAGGATCGCTCTGACGCGCGAGTCGGTACGCGAGCGCGAAGCGTTGCTGCAGGCGGCGCCGGGCCTCGTCGATTCGATGCCGTTCATGATGCCGCACTATCGCGGGCGCCGCCCGGGGCGGCTGGAACTCGCGGCCGGGCTCGCGCTCTACGATGCATTCGCCGGGCGGCGCATGCACCGGTTCGTGGACCGCGACGAAGCCCTGCGCCTCGCGCCGTCTATCGACGAGCGCGCGCTGACCGGCGCGCACCTCTATGAAGACGCGGTCACCGACGATGCGCGGTTGGTATTGCGGCTGCTGCAGGAGGCGCGCGATGCGGGCGGCATCGCCGTCAATTATGCGGAGGCTACCTCCCTCGTGCGGCGCGACGGTGCCGTCGTCGGCGCCTGCGTTGCCGACCGTGCCGAGAATCGCACGACCGTCGTCTCGTCGCGTGCCGTCATCAACGCGACCGGCGTCTACGCGGACGCGCTGCGCGGCGAGGTGGGCGGCGCGCCGCGCCTGCGCCCGCTGCGCGGAAGTCACGTGATCTTGCCGGATTGGCGGCTGCCGCTGGCGCAGGCGGTCGCGTTTGCGCACCCGAGCGACGGGCGCCCGGTCTTCGCCTATCCGTGGCTGGGCGCGACGCTTGTGGGGACGACCGACGTGGATCATCGCGAGCCGATCTCGCACGAGCCGTCGATCGCGCGCGAGGAGTTCGCCTACCTGCTCGACGCGGTTCGCGCGGAGTTCCCGCGCTGCGGCCTACGCGAATCGGACGTACTCTCGACTTACGCCGGAATCCGCCCGGTACTCGAGGACGGCCGCTCCGACCCGTCCAAAGCCGGCCGCGGTTATCTCGTGTTGCGCGAACGCGGCCTGGTGACGGTTACCGGCGGCAAGCTCACGACCTTCCGCCCGATGGCGCTGCACGCGCTGCGGGCCATCGCACCGCTCCTCGCGCCTCGGCGGCTGGATCTCGCCGCGCAACCCATTTTCGCAGCGGCGCCGCCGCCTGCCGGCGACCTGCCTCTCTCGACCCGCCGGCGCCTAGCGGGGCGTTTCGGCGCGCGCGCGCGGGATCTGCTCGACGCGGCTCGCGACGGCGAGACCGAAGCGATCGGCTCGATGCCGGCGCTATGGGCGGAACTGCGCTGGTCGGCACGCAACGAAAGCGTGGTGCGGCTCGAAGATCTCCTCTTGCGCCGGACGCGCATCGGACTGCTGGCGCGCGACGGCGCCGCGGCGTGGCTCCCGCGCATCCGCGCGATCTGCCTCGAAGAACTGGCTTGGGACGAAGAACGCATGCAGCGCGAGGAGACGGCCTACGCGGCGCTCGTGCGCGGACGGTACGGTCTGCCCGCGTGACGCGCGATTTGCTCCTCGCCATCGACAACGGAACGCAGAGCGTGCGCGCGCTGCTCTTCGATGCGCGCGGCGAACCGGTTGCGAAGGCGCGCGTCCCGCTCGACGATTACGCCTCGCCGCAACCGGCCTGGCACGAACACGGCGTGGAGGCGTTTTGGACCGCCGTCTGCACGGCGTGTAACCGGCTCTGGGACCAGGACGTAACGCTGCGCGAGCGCGTCGCCGCCGTAGCGATCACGACGCAGCGCGGTACGGTCGTCAATCTCGATCGCGACGGGCGCCCGCTGCGACCGGCGATCACCTGGCTCGACCAGCGCAAGAGCCCGTCGGTCCCGCCGGTTCCAGCGGCTTGGAGATGGGCGTTCCGATTGGCCGGCGCCGCCGATACCGTAACGTATTTCCAAAGAGAAGCCGAAGCGAATTGGATTGCCGCATGCGAGCCCGAGCTCTGGTCGCGCACGCATGCATTCTTGCTGCTCTCGGGCTACCTGCTCTACCGTTTTACCGGGCGTCTTGTCGATTCCGCCGGATCGCAGGTTGGGTACGTCCCGTTCGATTTCAAGGCGCTGCGCTGGGCCGGCGCGCGCGACTGGAAGTGGAGAGCGCTGCCGATCGTGCGTTCGATGCTGCCGGAGCTCGTCGAGCCCGGTACGCCGCTCGGCGCGATAACCGACGACGCCGCGAGCGCCACGGGCATTCCGCGCGGCACGCCGCTGATCGCCGCGGCCGCCGATAAAGCGTGCGAGGTCCTCGGCTCCGGATGCCTCGAAGCGTCGGTGGCCGCGTTGAGCTACGGCACGACCGCCACGATCAACACCGTATCGCATCGTTACCTCGAAGCGGTCCCGTTCGTGCCCCCGTATCCGGCGGCGATTCCGCACGCGTACGCCGCCGAAGTGCAGATCTTTCGCGGTTACTGGATGGTGAATTGGTTCAAGGAGCAGTTCGGCTTGCTGGAACGCCAAGCGGCCGAAGCGTCCGGCATCCCCGCCGAGACGCTCTTCGACCGGCTCGTCGAGACGGTACCTGCAGGCTCGATGGGCCTCGTGCTGCAGCCGTACTGGACGCCCGGCATCAAGACGCCGGGGCCGGAGGCGAAGGGCGCGATCGTCGGTTTCGGCGACGTGCACACGCGCGCACACCTGTATCGCGCAATCCTCGAAGGGCTCGCGTTCGCGTTGCGCGAGGGCATGGAGCGCATCGTTCGCCGCAGCCGCACGCCGGTGACCGCGCTGCGCGTCTCGGGCGGCGGTTCGCAGAGCGATGCGGCGATGCAGATCACGGCAGACGTCTTCGGCCTACCCGTCGAACGCCCGCACGTCTACGAGACCTCCGGGCTCGGCGCCGCGATCGACGCGGCGGTCGGCATCGGCCTGCACCCGGATTTCGAGAGCGCCGTGGCGCAGATGACCCGCGTCGTGCGAGTCTTCGAACCCAATCCGCCCGCGCACGCAACCTACGACGCGCTCTACCGGCAAGTCTACCTGCGCATGTACGAGCGGCTGCAGCCGCTCTACCGCGCCATTCGCGCGATCACCGGATACCCGGCCCGAGAATGATCTTCAAGCGTTTGCGGATCGACCACGATCCGCGACCGAATTCGCCCGCCAGCGCGGCGACGATCGCCTCCTTCGTCTCGCCGGCGGCGGCGAGCTCGCCGTAACGAATGCGTAACGCGTCTCCCTCCGAATCGCTCCAGGCTTTCCCACGATGGCGAACCACGTGCGCGCGCGGAGTCGCGATGGAGGACAGCAGCGCTCCCGGGACGACCGCGCGCAGTTCTGGAAGGCGGTCGGCAAAGATCGTAGGCGAGATCTCAAATCCCGCGAAGCGCCGGCCGAGGCCGATCGCGACCGCCGCGGTCGATCCGCCTCCCATGAAAAAATCGCAGACGAGATCGCCGGGATTACTCGAGTACTGCAGCATCTTCTGCAGGAGCGCTCGTGGCAGCTCGTTCTTATTCTTGCTCCTTCCGGGCTTGTACTCGCGGTTGATGGACCACACGTCTTCCCGATCGCGGTAATTCGCGGAGCCGCCGGAATGGCCGGCTTCGTCGTTCGCATAGCGGCTCTGCAGGTTGAACGTGCGCCGCCCTCCGGGTTTTGCGTAATAGAGAATGTGGTAGTGGGACGAGACGAACTTCGTCGACGTATAGACGCCGAAGTTGTATTTCCATACGATGTGGTTGATCTCGCGCAGTCCGCTCGCGCGCAGCGCGCCGAGCACGTCGTAGAGGTTGGTGTAGCCGGAGACGACGTAGATCTGGCCGCCCGGCCGCAGGACGCGCGCGGCCTGCGCGATCCAAACTTGGCTGAAGGCGGCGTACTCCGCCTGGGGGACTTCAACGTATCCGCCGACGACGAATCGCTCGTCGCGATTGTAATGCCGGTGTAAAAAGTTGGCTTCGATTCCGTAAGGCGGGTCGGTAACGATCAAATCCACGCACCCATCCGGCAGGTGCTCGACCGCACCTTGAACGCAATCTCCATTGACGAAGAGATGTTCCCCGAATCGCACCATCATACTTTACAAAGGAGTCGCGCGTTTTGCAGCGTTTCCCTGCCTGCATCTGCCGATAACCAAAGAGAACCATCATGCCCTCCGCACTAGCGCCCTCGACGGAGAGCCGGACGCTCCAGCGTCTCCTAGAGATCACACAAGATATCTTGCAAGCGCCCGAGATCGGAGACGCCCTCGACTCCATCGCGCGCGGCCTGCGCGAGCTCTTTGGATTCCGTTACGTCGGAATCGTCGCCGCCGCCGCGCCCGGCGGAGAGATGTCCCGCCGCGTTTTGCTCGGGCTCAGCCCGGGGCTCGAAAACGCGCGCCTCGGCGAGCGCGTGCCGCGGGAGGCGATCCTCAGCTTACTCGCCCCCGAGTACGAAGTGGTTCCTCATTGCTTCTACATCCCGGCCGAGAGCAACGCGAAATGGGCGTACAACATCTACTCGGGCGATCTCCCGCGCGACGCTCCGCGCTCGGACCCGGGGGCTTGGCACGAGCGCGACTCCATCACGCTGGTGCTTGCCGATCGCGACGGGTCGATGCTCGGGTACATCTCGGTCGACGGTCCGCTCGACGGCCGCGTCCCCTCGCACGAAACGTTGCGGCAGATGCAACTGTTCGTCAACCTGCTCGGGCTCGCTCTTACGAACGCACGCGCGCACGTCGCCGAGATCGAGCGCCGGCACGTCGTCGAGAAGACCTCGCGCGCGCAAAGCGATTTCTTCAGCATGGTCTCACACGAAGTCCGCTCGCCCTTGGCCGCCATCCGCGGGGCGACCGCGCTGCTTCAAACGCACTTCGAATCGCTCGCTCCCGAGCGGCGCTCCGAGCTGCTCCAGGTCCTCGGCAGCTCGACGACGCGGCTCTCGGCGATCTTCGAGGATTTCTTGCTGCTCTCGCGCATGGACGCCGGCAAACTGACGCTGCGCCTCGAATCCACGGATGCGATTTCGGTCGTTGAGGAATCCGTCGCCCGCATCCGCAGCGAGCATCCCGACCGCGAGTTCCGCACCCTGTATTTGGAACCGGTGCCCCGCGTCCAAGCGGACGCGGGCCGCCTCGTTCAGGTCTTGACCAACCTGCTCTCCAATGCCGCGAAGTACTCGTCCCCGCACTCGGTCATCGCGGTGGAGCTGCGCGAGGAGGCGGAGCGTCTCTCTTTCGCCGTCAAGAACGAGGGGCCGGGGATCGCCGAGGCCGACCGCGACCGGCTCTTTACGCGCTTCGGCCGCCTCTCTGCCGCGAACGACAACTCCATCGGTTTAGGCCTCTACATCTGCTCGGAGCTGGCCGGCCTCATGGGCGGCACGATCGGCTGCGAAAGCGAGCCCGGCCGCCTCACGACCTTCTGGTTTACGCTGCCGCGCGCCCAGGGTTGAAATGGCGCATCCGCGCTGCGCGCTACGCGCCCCCCGTCGGCAAAGCCGCCGGGGCCCCCGGCCTTCGGCCCTCGCGCATTCTCAGGATACAAGCACTAGCGCCGAAGCGGCACCCTGTGGTAGAACTGGCCAGTGAAGACTCGCCCGGATATCCGCAACGTCGCCATCATCGCCCACGTCGACCACGGCAAAACTACGCTCGTGGACGCCATGCTGCGCCAGAGCGGAGTCTTTCGCGAGGGCCAGCACATGGAGACCCGGATCATGGACTCCAACCCGCTCGAACGCGAGCGCGGCATCACCATTTTAGCCAAGAACACGGCGGTCCGGCACGGCGACCTCAAATTCAACATCGTCGATACGCCCGGCCACGCCGACTTCGGCGGTGAAGTCGAGCGCGTGCTGCAGATGGTGCAGGGCGTGCTCTTGCTGGTCGACGCGGCCGAGGGCGTCATGCCGCAGACCCGCTTCGTGCTGCGCAAGGCCCTCGAACTCGACCTGAAGGCGATCGTGGTCGTCAACAAGATCGACCGCAAGGACGCGCGTGCGACCGAGGTCGTCAACGAGGCGTTCGATCTGTTTATCGAACTGGGGGCTAATGACGAGCAAGCCGACTTCCCGGTGGTCTTCACCAACGGAAAGCTCGGCATCGCCAAGCGCACCCTCGACGACCGCAGCGAAGATCTCGAACCGCTCTTTCAAACGATCGCCGAACACGTACCCGAAGCTCCCGCCGAAGACGGCAGTTTCCAAATGCTCGTCTCCGCCATCGACCACAACAAATACGTCGGTCGCATCGGCATCGGACGCGTCTTCCGTGGGAATGCGAAGATCAATGCGGCTATCGTCAAGGTCGCACGAGACGGTACGATCCAGACGGGCCTACACTTAACGAAACTCCTGACGTTTCAAGGGCTCGAACGGGTCGAAGTCGATGAAGCGAGCGCCGGCGACATCGTCTGCGTCTCGGGCATCGAAGGCTTGAACATCGGCGACACGATCGCCGACTCCGAGGCTCCCGAAGGCGTGCACGCCATCGCCGTCGACGAGCCGACGGTTTCGATGTTTTTCAGCGTCAACAACTCGCCGTTTGCCGGCCGTGAAGGAAAATTTCTCACATCGCGCCAGATTCGCGACCGGCTCATGCGCGAACTCGAGTCGAACGTTGCGTTGCGCGTGGCGGATACGGATTCCGCCGATACCTTCGAGGTGCGTGGTCGCGGTGAGCTCCACCTCTCGATCTTGATCGAGACCATGCGCCGCGAGGGCTACGAAGTACAAGTTTCCAAACCGCAGGTCATTCTCATCGAACGCGCGGGGAAGAAATTCGAACCGGTAGAGTACGTGGTCGTGGACGTGCCGGAGGCATATTCCGGAGCGGTCATCGAGGCGCTCGGGCGGCGCAAGGCCCTCATGTCGAACATGATCTCGCTCGGCGAATCGCGCCGCTTGGAGTACACCATGCCGACCCGAGCGATCTTCGGTCTGCGCGGCGAACTGCTCACGCTTTCGCGCGGCACGGCCGTCATGTCGCACACGTACTACGACCATCAGGAGTGGCAGGGGGATCTGCCCGGGCGCAACGTCGGCGCCCTGGTGGCCAGCGACACCGGCCGCAGCACGGCCTACGCCCTGGCCGGCGTGGAGCAACGCGGGCGCTTCTTCGTCGGTCCCGGCGTCGATATCTACGAAGGCATGATCGTAGGGCGGGCTAACGACGACAAGGATATCGCGCTCAACGTCGTGCGCGAAAAGAAACTCACCAACATGCGCGCCTCGGGGTCGGATGACAACGTTAAACTCGCGCCGCCGGAAGAACTGTCGTTAGAGCGCGCGATCGAGTTTATCGAAGACGACGAGCTGGTTGAAGTTACGCCGCAATCCATTCGCCTGCGCAAGCGTCTCCTCAACGAGACCGAGCGCCTGCGCCGCCGCAAGCGTGATGCGACCCGGGTCTAGGAGCGATTCAAGAGAGATCGGGCGCCACGTCGCCGCCGAAGGGCGGTCGATCGCGCGGGGGTTCGTCCGGTTCTTGCTACGCGGCAAAGTCGTCGATCTCGCCGTCGCCGTCGTCATCGGCGCGGCGGCCGGCACGACCATCACGGCGTTCGTGAAGGATATCTTCACGCCGATCGTCGGCGGGATCTTTGGTTCGCATGCCGATTTTTCAGGACGTTTCATCGCTTGGCGGGGTTCGGATATCCGCTACGGCGACTTCATCAACGAGCTTCTTTCGTTCCTAGTCATCGCAGCGGTCATCTATTTCTTCGTCATCACGCCGACGAACAGGCTCGTTACCAACGCCTATTTCGAGCCTCCGCCGGACCCGGCGATGCGCAAGTGCCCGGAATGCTTGAGCGACGTTCCCCGAGGGGCCAAACGGTGCATGTACTGCGCCCAGCCGCTGGAACCGCTCGTCGAGGAGGCACCGGCAGCCCTAGACTAACTCCCCGGCATTGCGGGGTTGGCTGCAGCGAACGCGGCGTAGCCATCCTCGGCCCGCAGCATCTCGCCAACGACCCGCTCGAGCGTCTCGTATTCGAAGAGCCCCGAGAGCAGCGCCGCGTCACCGATCGAACTACGAAATAGCAGCCCCGGTACGACCTCGACGGGCAACGCGCGGTACTCTGCGGTCGTCTCGCGGACGATGGGCTCTGCCTCCCGCATCGCTCGCGCCAGCGTTTCGCGGTCCGTTCCGCTCGCGCGACCCGCAACCGCGAGCGCCTCATCGAACGTGCCGATCGGCGTCCCGTCGATCAGCGCGGCGCGCGCGATGGTGCGGCGCAGCCCATCGGCATCGGAGCCGAGCGCGCGTAAGCCTTCGACTGCACAGTTGACGTGAAGCGTGGAGTCGCCGGCGCGGCGCCACGCCGCGTTGGTCGCGATGCCGGAGACCGACTGCGATCTGCGGTACATCCAGGCCATCGCTTCGGGGGGCGATTCCAGCGGCCGCCCGTCGTTGATGAGCGCCAACTTCCATCCGACGACGACCCGCTCCCCGAAGCGTTCCCGCACGCGATCGAGCGACCGATCGGCAAAATAGCACCATTGCGAGACGACGTCGAGGTAATAGGTGATCTGCACGCGCTCAGGAGACCGCCGGCGGCGGCGCTTCTACGGCAAAAGAGAGGTCGCCGCGAACGTCGTCGAGCCGGACGGTCACGTGGCGCCCGTCTTGAATCTCGCCCGAGATGATCTTGCGCCCAAGCGGCGTCTCCAAGCCCTTTTGAATCGCCCGCTTGAGCGGGCGCGCGCCGTAAACGGGGTCGTAGCCCGCGAGCACGAGGTGTCGCTTCGCCTCCGGCGTGAGTTCGAGCGTGATCCGCCGTTCCGCCAGGCGCTTGCGCAAGCGTTCCAGCTGAATCTCGATGATCTCCGCGAGCTGCTCCTCCGTCAGCGCGTGGAAGACGATGATCTCGTCGACGCGGTTGAGGAACTCCGGCCGAAAATGCTGTCGCAGCTCGTCGAGTACCGTCGCGCGCATCACCGCATACTCCGCGCCGGAGTAACCGCCCTTGTAGTCGAGGATGCGATGGCTCCCGACGTTCGACGTCATGATCAAGATCGCGTTCTTGAAATCGACCGTTCGGCCCTGACCGTCCGTGAGGCGGCCGTCGTCGAGAATCTGCAAGAGCACGTTGAAGACGTCGGGGTGCGCCTTCTCGATCTCGTCGAAGAGCACGACCGCATACGGGCGGCGGCGGACCGCTTCGGTGAGCTGGCCGCCTTCTTCGAAGCCGACGTATCCGGGCGGAGCACCGAGCAGCCGCGCGACCGTGTGGCGCTCTTGATACTCCGACATATCGATGCGAATCATCGCGCGCTCGTCGTCGAACAGATAGACGGCAAGCGCGCGCGCGAGCTCGGTCTTTCCGACGCCGGTAGGACCGAGGAAGATAAAGGAACCGATCGGGCGATTGGGGTCGGCCAGACCGGAGCGCGAGCGCACGACGGCTTCGGCAACCGCATCGACCGCCTCGTCTTGCCCGACGACGCGCCGGTGCAGTTCGTCGGCGAGCTGCAACAACTTGATCGCCTCGCCTTCGAGCAGTTTGGTAACCGGAATGCCCGTCCAACGGCTGATGACCTCGGCGATATCCTGCTCGTCGACCTCTTCCTTCGAGAGGCGCTTCGCACCGTCGCTGGAGGTCAAGTGCAGCTCCTCGGCCCGCAGCTGCTTCTCTAGGCCCGCAAGCGTGCCGTAACGCAGCTCGGCGACGCGGTTGAGATCGTACTGGCGCTCGGCCTGTTCGATCTGCACCTTGGTCGTTTCGATTCGCTCGCGCAGCGCGCGCAGGTCGACCGCCGCGCCCTTCTCGGCCGCCCACTGCCCCTGCAGGCGGTCTCGATCGACTTTGAGGGATGCGACCTCGCCCTCGAGCTTCTCGAGGCGCCGGGAGCTCTCCGCATCGCTCTCCTTTCGCAGCGCCTCGCGCTCGATCTCGAGCTGCATGATGCGGCGCGTCAGTTCGTCGAGCTCCTGCGGCATCGAATCGATCTCGGTCCGCAGCTTGGCGGCCGATTCGTCGACCAAGTCGATCGCCTTGTCGGGTAAAAAACGGTCGCTGATGTAGCGGTTGGAGAGCGTCGCCGCGGCGACCAGCGCCGAGTCTTTGATGCGCACGCCGTGGTGCGCTTCGTACTTCTCCTTGAGGCCGCGTAAGATCGAGATCGTGTCTTCGACGCTCGGCTGGTCGACCAATACCGGTTGGAACCGCCGCTCCAGTGCCGCGTCCTTTTCCACGTACTTGCGGTATTCGCCGAGCGTAGTCGCGCCGATCATGTGGAGTTCGCCGCGCGCGAGCATCGGTTTCAGCAGGTTGCCGGCGTCCATCGAGCCTTCGGTTTTCCCCGCACCCACGACGGTGTGCAGTTCGTCGACGAACAGCACGATCTGCCCCTCGGAACTTTGCACGTCTTTGAGGACCGCCTTGAGCCGTTCTTCGAACTCGCCGCGATACTTCGCCCCGGCGATGAGCGCGCCCATATCGAGCGAAACGATGCGCTTCTCCTTCAAGCCTTCCGGCACGTCCCCGCGCACGATGCGCTGTGCCAGCCCCTCGACGATCGCGGTCTTGCCGACGCCCGGCTCGCCGATGAGCACGGGGTTGTTTTTCGTGCGCCGCGAGAGTACTTGGATAACGCGGCGAACCTCGTCGTCGCGGCCGATCACCGGATCGAGCTTGCCGCGCTCGGCTTCGCGCGTCAGATCGCGGCCGTAGCGTTCCAGGCTCTTATAGGTGCCTTCGGGATTCTGCGTGGTGACCCGCTGGTTGCCGCGGACGTCGCGCAGCGCGGCGAGTAACTTGTCGCGCGTGAGGCCCGCGTCGCGCAAGACGCGGCCCGCAGCCCCGCCGGAGTGCAGCATCGCGAGCAAGACGTGTTCGACCGAGATGAAGTCGTCTTGCAGTGACTTCGCATCGCTCTCGGCCTGCGTCATAAGGCGCGTTAACTCGGGAGCGACGGTCACCTGCGCGCTGTCGGCATTCGAGCCGGTCAGGCGCGGCAAGGCGCCGATCGCCTGATCGGTACTCCGCGAAAGCCTCTTTACGTCGGCCCCGGCTTTCGCGAGCACGTCGCGAGCGATCCCTTGGTCTTGGTCGATAAGGGCGGCGAGCATATGCTCGGGGGTCGTCTGCGCGTTGTGTTCGCTGAGGGCGCGCGTGTAAGCGGCGTTGAGCGCGTCTTGCACGCGCTCGGTCATGCGGTCTGCGTTCATGGCTCGCACCTCATAACGGCGGAGCGGGGGCCAGCGGTTGCACTTCCAAAGCGCGAACCGCATCGATGGCGGCGAGATGCCGCCGTTTCGCGGCATCGTCCAAGAACGACGCGTGAAAACCGTTCTTTGCCAGCGTGACGACGTCGTCGTCGGAGAGCGCCAGCGCGCGAACGGACTCCGCGTAATTCTCGTTGACGTAGCCTCCGAAATAGGCCGGATCGTCCGAGTTTACGGTTGCGAGCAGACCGAGATCGAGCATCGCCTTGAGAGGGTGGTGCGCGAGCCCCTCTACGACGTGAAGCCGCACGTTCGAAAGCGGGCAAACCGTCAGCGGCATCCTCATGCGGCGCAGGCGATCGACCAGCCGTGCGTCCTCGAGGGAGCGGATCCCGTGGTCGACGCGCGAGACCTTCAGAATATCGAGCGCCTCCCACACGTACGCCGGCGGGCCCTCTTCGCCCGCGTGGGCGACGGTAAGGAACCCTTCGGCTCGCGCGCGATCGAAGACTCGTTCGAACTTCGACGGCGGGTTCTGCCGTTCGGCCGAATCCAACCCCACGGCGACGATCCGGTCGCGATAGGGGAGCGCGCTCTCAAGCGTCTCCATCGCCGACGCCGCGGAGAGATCGCGCAGGAAGCACATGATCAGCTTCGTCGTCATGCCGAAGTGGGATTCGCTCTCACGCAGCGCCGACCACAGGCCCTCGACCACCGTTTCGAACGGCACGCCGCGGCTCGTGTGCGACTGCGGATCGAAGAATATCTCCGCATGCTTGACGTTTTGCGCGCTGGCGCGCCGCAGATACGCCAGCGCCATATCGCGGAAATCGCGCTCGGTGCGCAGGACGGTGACGCCCGCGTAATAGAGGTTCAAGAACGACTGGAGATCGGAGAACGCGTAATCGGCGCGCAGCGCGCCGACGCTCGGATAGGCCAAGCGTACGCCGTTGCGCTCCGCCATCTCGAAGATGCTCTCGGGTTCGAGCGTGCCTTCGATATGGAGGTGGAGTTCGGCCTTGGGCAGCGTGGCGACGTCGATCATGGCGTCTTTTGCCTGCGCGCGCGCAAGACGCGCACGTCGCCGCTGCGCACCGTGATGCCGTGAGCATCGCACCACTCGAGCAATGGAACGGCGAACTTGCGCGAGGTCCCTAACAAATCGCGAAACTGAGCCATCGTCATCTGCTTTTCGGCACGGATGAACGTCTCGACCTTCGCGTGGATTTCGGCGATCTGCGTCCCTCGATAGAGGCACTCTCCGACTTTTACGAGCGCGCCCTTGGCGAGAAGGGTTTCGAACGCCGCCCCGAGACCCTCGACGCGCGACTGCTTGACGCGGGCGACGACGTCGGCTAGCGACGCCGGACCGAAGGGCGCCGCCGGATCGACCGGAACGGCCGCATCGAAGAACGCTCTCTGCGCGGGTGCGAGTTTGGGCGTATGATCGCTTCTGCAATAATAGCCCGCGCGATTGGCAATCCGGCCATCGTCCGCGAACGCACCCAACAGGCGGACGAGGAGCGCTTCGGGCATCGCGAGAGCCCGCGAGAGCGCGAGCGTCGTCACGCCCATGGACCACGGTTCGCGTTCGTGGCGCTCGCCCAGGTGCGCCAGCACGCGGTCCAAGAACGCTTGCGCGGCCCGCATCTCGACGAAGGCGACGGGCCGCTGCAGGCGCAGGGCCTCACCGCGTTCGAGCAGCGCGCCGAGCGCAGCGCCGGCCGCCTCTTCACGCAGGTTCGCCTCGCGCGCAATCGCATCGGCCTCGAGGGCCTCGAGGCCGTGCGCGCGCAGCACGCCCAATACGGCGGCATCCTGCGTGCCGGCCGGCTCGTAGGCAGCCCCGGCCGCGCCGGAGGCCCCTTCGATGTGCCCTCCACCAAGCAGCGTCTTGGGCGACATGCGGCGCACGACGAACGCCGTACCGGGATAGGCGACGGTCTTGCCGCGCAGGAAGAGCCGTCCGAGTACCGGGGCTTCGTCCGCAGGCGGTTCCTCGAACAGCAGCGTTCCGAGAATCTCGGCGGAGCCGATGTGCGCGCGCACGTGGTTGCGCCGGCGCAGGATCGGCAGGCCCTGTGGCAATGCTTCGAAGCGAACCTCGAAGGCGGCCGCAGCATCGAATTGCAAGCTGCCGAGCACCTCGCCACGAGCGATCTCGTGCACCTCGACGCCCGGCAGGTTGGCCGCGACGCGCGAACCACCGCTCGCGCGCTCGGCTCGCCGGCCGAACGTCTGTAAACTGCGCACGCGCACGATCTTGCCGCTCGGCTCGAGCTTCACCCGGTCGCCGACGGCGATCGAACCCTGCAGCAGCGTCCCCGTGACGATCGTCCCGTGGCCCGGCAGCGCAAAGACGCGGTCGATGGGCAGATAGGCCGGCGCGTTGGCGTTGCGCGCTGGGAGCGAACGCAACTCGCTATGAATCATCGCGCGCAGCGCATCCATACCGCTGCCGGTCACGGTCGAAACGGCGATCAGCGGGGCGTCGGCGGCGATCGTGCCGCGCAGCGCTTCGGCCACGCTCTCCGCCGCGAAATCCAGGGCTTCGTCATCCAGCAGATCGGATTTGGTGAGGACGACGAGCGTTCGCCGCACGTTGAGGAAACGCAGGATCTGCAGGTGCTCGAACGTCTGCGGCATCGCGCCTTCGTCTGCCGCGACCGCTAGCAGCAAGAGTTCCATGCCGGCAGCGCCCGCGAGCATATTATGCAGGAAGCGCTCGTGCCCCGGAACGTCGACGATCCCGGCTTCGGTGCCGTCGTCGAAGCGCAGGTGCGCGAATCCCAAATCGAGCGTCATGCCGCGTAGGCGTTCTTCGAGCCAGCGATCGGGATTGGTGCCGGTCAGCGCGGCGACGAGCGACGACTTCCCGTGGTCGACGTGGCCCGCAGTCCCGACGATGTGCATCGCTACCGGATCGCAGCTTGCAGCGCCGTAACTACGGCGGCGTCCTGTTCCGGGGCGACCGTTCGCAGGTCGAGGAGCAAGGCGCCGTTCTCGATGCGCCCGACGAGCGCCGGTTCTCCGCGGCGCAGTCTTGCCGCGAACGCATCGGCTCCGCCGGGCGGGCGCAGCGAGACCGCAATCGAGGCGATCTCGGTCTCCGGCAGGCAACCTCCGCCGACGCGCGCGCTGCTCTCCACCACGCAAGCGCCGAGTAGGGCCGGCAGCTCGTCCACGTAGCGCTGCGCGCGCGACCGAAGCTCTCGCTGCGATGCGCCGAGCATGCGGTAGAGCGGGATGGCTTCGAGACCCTCCGCGGAGAGATAGAGCCGCAGCGTCGCCCCCAAAGCTGCGATCGTCGACTTGTCGACGCGCAGGGCACGCAAGAGCGGATTGTCGCGCAAACGCGCGATCAGCGCCGCGGTGCCGACGACGATGCCGGCCTGCGGCCCGCCCAAGAGCTTGTCGCCGGAAAACGCGACCGCGTCGATGCCGTCGCGCACGGCGTCCTGCACGGTGCGTTCGTGCGGCAAACCGTACGCGGCTAGATCGACGAGCGCGCCGCTGCCGAGGTCTTCGACGACCGGAACGCCCACGCGCTTACCGAGCGCTGCGAGTTCTTCGGGCGGCACGTCGTGCGTGAAACCGGAGATCCGGTAATTCGAGGGATGCGAACGCAGGAGCAGCGCGGTGTTCGGCGTCAGCGCGCGCTCGTAATCGCGCAGGTAGACTTTGTTGGTCGCGCCGACTTCGACCAGGCGGGCGCCGCTGCGTTCGAGGACGTCGGGTAAGCGAAAACCGCCGCCGATCTCGATGAGTTGATTGCGCGCGACGATCGCCTCGCGCCCCTTTGCGAGCGTGTCGAGGATTAAGAGCACGGCCGCCGCGCAGTTATTGACGACGAGAGCGTCCGGCGCGCCGGTGATCGCCGTCAGCAGCGCCGTCACCCGTGCGTAACGCGAACCGCGCGTGCCGGCCTGCAGATCGAACTCGAGATTGGAGTAGCCGCCTCCGGTCCGGCGAACCGCCTCGAGCGCCGGCACCGCGAGCGGCGCGCGCCCGAGGTTCGTATGAAGCATTACCCCGGTCGCGTTGATGGTTTCGAGCAGCGCCTGCGTGCGCTCGCGCTCCAGGCGATCGATTACGCCCGCCAGCAACGCCTCGTACTCCGGCAGAGGAACGCGGCTTCGCGCATCATCGAGCTCGCCGGCGATCGCGCGTTTGACGTTTTCGCGGCCGAGCGCAAACTCGTAGCGGCGCACGGCAGGCTCGTCGAGGAACCGGTGCACCGCCGGGATCGCCGCGAGCGACTCCCGCCCGCTCCCTAGCAGGTTCAAGCGGGGTTCAAGTGTCTGCTCAACATCGACGCGATCGTCTGTTCGGGGACGTATCCGACGATGCGATCGACCGCCCGGCCGCCCTTGAAGAGAATCAAACACGGTATGCCCGATACCTGGTACTCTCCGGCCAAGCTCGGATTTTCGTCGGTATTGAGTTTCATGAACTTCGCCTTGCCCGCATGAGAAGCGGCGACTTTCTCTACGATCGGCGAGAGCATCTTACACGGACCGCACCACGGCGCCCAGAAATCGACCAGCACGGGCTGCTCGTTCCCCAGGACTTCCTGCTGAAAAGTGGCTTGCGAAACGTCTGCTATTGCGCTCATGGTTTTTCGTTCGATCCTCCAGTCGTATGTAACACCCGTTACCGGGCCGTGAGTTGCGTCTACGCGATCTCCGGCTGCTGCGGCTCGCCGGTAATGCCGGTGAGCTGCTCGGCCTGCTTACCCATATTGGTTATGGCTATCACCTCGTCGCCGTCGCCCAAACGCTGCAGCCGAACCCCCTTGGTAGAGCGGCCCGCTTTGCGAATATCCCCGACCTTCAGGCGGATTACCTGATTGGCGGAAGTGATCATGAGAATTTCGTCGTCGCGCGCCACCATTATTTGGTCGACCACGTGGCCGATGTCTTCGCGCTCCTTGGCGAATGCCTTGACTCCCTTGCCGCCGCGCGACGTATGGCGGTACTCGTCGATCGCGGTCCGTTTGCCGAAGGCCCTGGAGGTGACCAGCAAGACCTCCTTGCGGTCCTCTTCGACGACGTCCATCGCGACGACGGAGTCTCCGCGATCCAGCGACATCGCCTTGACGCCGCGCGCGTTGCGACCCATGGGGCGGACGTCCTTCTCGTTGAAGTGCACGGCCATCCCGACGGTCGACCCGAGGATGATATCGCGCGATCCGTCCGAGAGATCGACCGCGAGCAGCTCGTCTCCCTCGTCGAGGTTGATGGCGTTGAGGCCGTTGCGGCGCACGTTGGCGAACTCCTCGAGCTTCGATTTCTTGATGACGCCATTCTTGGTAACCATGACGAGATACTTCTCGCCCTGAAACTTGTCGATCGGGAAGACGGCCGAGACTTGCTCGCCCGGAGGCAGCGTCAACAGATTCACGAGCGCCGTGCCGCGCGCTTGCCGCGTCGTATCGGGGATCTCGTAGCCCCGCAAGCGATAGATGCGGCCCTTGTTCGTAAAGAACAACACGTGATCGTGCGTGCTGGTCGTAAAGAAATTTCGCACGACGTCTTCACGTTTGAGATTGCTGATGCCGATCACGCCGCGGCCGCCGCGGTTTTGCGTCTTGAACGTGTCCGTCGAAACGCGTTTGATGTAACCGCCGACCGTATACGTAACCACGACCTCGGTGTCCGGAATCAGCGCTTCGACGGAGAACTCGTCTTCGGCCGGCACGATCGCCGTACGGCGCTCGTCGCCGAAGCGCTTCTTCATATCCAGCGCCTCGACTCGCACGATCCCGGCGATGCGCCGGTCGCTCCCGAGAATATCTTGCAGCTCGGCGATCAGTTTGATGAGCTCCGCGTACTCCTCCTCGATCTTCCGCCGTTCCAGCCCGACGAGCGACCGCAGGCGCATATCGACGATCGCGTTGGCCTGTATATCCGAGAGCCCGAAGCGCGCGACGAGGCTCTGGCGCGCCTCGTCGGTCGTCTGGCTGCCGCGCACGATTGCGATGACCTCGTCGATGTTGTCGAGCGCGATGCGGTAGCCCTCGAGGACGTGCGCGCGCTCCTCGGCCTTGCGCAGATCGTAACGCGTCCGCTTGGCGATGACGTCCTTACGATGCGCGACGTAATGCTCGAGCAGTTGTTTCAGCGAGAGCACCTGCGGTTCCAGCGGCGTCGAGCCGTCCGCTCGTGGAGCGCCGGCCGGTACCAGCGCCAGCATGTTGAAGCCGAAGCTCGATTGGAGCGGCGTGTGCTTGTAGAGCTGATTGAGCACGATCTTGGGCGTCGCGGTGCGCTGCAGCTCGACGACCACGCGCATACCCTTGCGGTTGGACTCGTCGTGCAGCGCCGAGATGCCTTGAATCCGTTTCTCGGCGTGGGCCTCGGCGATCGCTTCCACGATGCGGCTCTTGTACACCTGGTATGGGATCTCGGTGATGACGATCTTGTTCTTGCCGCGTTCTTCGACGATCTCCGCCGTACCGCGGATGGCGATCGACCCTCGCCCGGTCTTGTATGCTTGGCGGATCGCGGCTTCCCCCATGATGATGCCGCCGGTCGGAAAGTCCGGACCCTTCACGATATCGCAGAGCGCGTCGTCGCCGATCGCCGAGTCGTCGATCAGCGCGACGATCGCATCGGCGATCTCGCCGAGATTGTGCGGCGGGATGTTGGTCGCCATACCGACGGCGATGCCGCTGCTTCCGTTGAGCAGCAACTGCGGCAGCCTCCCCGGCAGCACGGTCGGTTCGATGCCTTGGTTATCGAAGTTCGAAACGAACGCCACGGTCTCTTTATCGATGTCGGCCAGAACGTCGAGCGAGGGCCGCGCGAGACGCGCCTCGGTGTACCGGTAGGCGGCCGGCGGATCGGGATCGATCGAGCCGAAGTTGCCGTGCCCGTCGATCAGCGGATAGCGCAGCGTGAAATCCTGCGCCATGCGAACGAGCGCATCGTAGACGGAAGCGTCGCCGTGCGGGTGGTACGACTTGAGGACCTCGCCGATGATACCGGCGCACTTGCGGTGCTGCTTGGTCGGCTCCATGCCCATCTCACGCATCGCAAAGAGAATGCGTCGCTGGACGGGCTTGAGGCCGTCGCGAACGTCCGGAAGGGCGCGCGACGCGATGACGGACATCGCATACGAGAGATAACTCTCCCGCATTTCGTCCTCGACGTTGATCTGCGAAATAATGTCGTTGTTCACGTGGTAAAAAGACGCTCCGCTCTACAAGGCTGCGGGTGGGTGGGTGACGAGATGGTTAAATCTCTTCGGCGCCCGTATCGGCTCGGCTCCGTAACGCTTCCAGCCTGGCGGCCAGGCGCTCGCGCGCGGCCGCCGCCGCGGCCCGCTGCTCTTCCAGGAAGGAATCGGCCCGCGCGTCGAGATCAGTCAGGATAGGCGGCTCCCTCGTGATAAGATGCTGTTCGGAGAGATTCCCACGGAGACGAGCGTTCGCCAAGAGCATGGAACGAACATTTCACAGCGAGGACGAGATGCGGTCCTTCGCCGCCGAATTTGCCCGCGGGCTGCGAGCGGGCGACGCGGTCGGGCTCGCGGGGCCCCTGGGCGCCGGAAAGACGACCTTCGTAAGGGCGGCGGTCCAGGCGTTGCTCGGCCACGATCCCACCAGCAGCCCGACCTTCACGTTCCGGCACCGCTATACGGCCCCGGACGCCGCTACTTGCCCGGAGGCGCCCCTCATCGATCACCTCGACCTCTTTCGCATCGGCGATCCGGCCGAACTGGTGGAGCTTGGGCTCGAGGAGGTCTTCGACGGTTCGTCGATCGTGCTGGTCGAGTGGTGGCGTAATGCGCCCGGCTTCCTGCCGCCGCGCCGCTACGAAATCGAGATCGAGGGCTCGGGGAACGGCCCGCGCCGCGTCACCGTGCGCCCTCCCTCGGGGACCGAACCTGCAGAGCGGGCGGTATGATCGTCCTCGCCCTCGACGGAGCGCTCGGCGGCTTCTCCTGCGCCGTGATACGCGATGCGGAGACGCTGGCCGCGCAGAGCCTGCCCGGTAGCGTGGCCCTGGAGATGGGGCTCGATGCCGTCGCCTCCACGCTCTCCAAGGCGGGCTGCA
Source organism: bacterium (assembly GCA_021790935.1). Lineage (GTDB taxonomy): Bacteria > Vulcanimicrobiota > Vulcanimicrobiia > Vulcanimicrobiales > Vulcanimicrobiaceae > JAJYFL01. The sequence continues at coordinate 49,781 of JAJYFL010000012.1, read as the reverse complement.
CGCCCGCGGCGATCGATCGCCTGGCGGTGGGCGTCGGGCCGGGCGGCTTCACGGGCCTGCGGATCGCCATCACCTACGCGAAGTCGCTCGCGCAGGCGTGGCGCAAACCGCTGGCCGGCGTCTCGTCGTTCGACGCCCTGGAGGCGGGTCTGCCGCTCGACGCCCCCATGATGGCCGTCGTCACCGGGCGCCCGGGGGTGATCTCGGCACGCTTGCGCGAGGGCGGCTCCAGCCGGCGCGCCTCGGGGTATCTCCGCGACGTTCTGGACGCGCTCTGCCCGGCTGTCGCCAGCCGTACCCTGCGGGTCGTCGGCGCCGCGGAGGACGTGCTTGCGGCTCTTGGCGAACGCGGTATGCACGTGGAGAGCATCGATCGCACGCTACACCCCGCCGCCTTGGCGGTAGCCATCGTCGCCGCCGGGCGCGAGCCTGCGCGAAGCCTGCACGAGCTGCGCGCCGACTACGGCGAACAGCCGGCCGCCCGCGTCCCCAAGAACCTATGAGCGTGCCTGACTGCCCGTGAAAGCCGAACTCGATCCCCAGGCCGCCGGCCAGCCGTCACCGCTCGCGATCGAGCCGATGGTGGAGGCCGATATCCAGCCCGTCATGCGCATCGAAGCGCAGTCGTTCAGCACGACCTGGCCCTCCAACGCGTTTTACAACGAGCTGCGCGACAACTCGCTCGCGCATTATTTCGTCGGCCGCGCCGGCGGCCGCATCGTCGCGTACGGCGGCATCTGGGTCATCCTGGAAGATTCGCACGTGACGACGATAGCGGTGGCGTCGGAAGAGCGCGGCCGCGGCTACGGCGAGGCGGTTTTGCTGCACCTCCTCGACGACGCCGTCGCCCGCGGCGCTGCCTGGATGACGCTCGAGGTGCGCGAAAGTAATGCCGTCGCGCAGACCCTGTACCGCAAGTATGGTTTCACGACCGTATCGACGCGCAAGGGCTACTACAGCGACAACAACGAAAGCGCGCTCGTGATGTGGGCCGGAAATCTGCGCAGCGAAATCTACCGCAATCGTCTGCGCGCCTTACGCGCGGCGGCTCTCGCTCGATCGCAGGCCTCTTGAGCTTCACGGCTCTCTCGAAAGGCGTCCGAGAGCAGCTCGGCCAGCGGCACCGCTACGAACACTGCGTGCGCGTCGCTCGCTTAGCGGAGAACCTCGCGCGGGCGCACGGCGAGGATGCGCGCGCCGCGCGATCGGCCGGCATGCTGCACGATCTCGCACGGCTCTACCCCGCGCCGCGGCTGCTCGACGAGTGCGCGCTCCGTAAGATGCCGGTCGACGCATTCGAGCGGCGCAATCCCATCGTGCTGCACGCGCGTCTGAGCGCGGAGCTGGCTCGCGAGCGCTTCGGCGTGACCGATCCCGCCGTGCTCTCGGCGATCGCCAAGCACACCGTCGGCGCCGGATCGATGTCGGCGCTCGACTGCATCCTCTACCTCGCCGACGGCCTCGAGCCGGGCCGCAACTTCCCGCAACGCGCGCAGCTCGCACGCCTGGCCGAACGAGACCTTGCGGCGGCGATGCGCGCAACGCTGCTCTCAACCATGCAACACTTGAAAGAGCGCGGGATCCCGGCCTCGCCCGAGACGATGGCGGCCGCCGCCGCGTTCGCTCTCCCGACCGGTGATTTGGAGGTACGCACTGCCTGACATCGTGACGATCGTGCGCGACGCCGCGCTCGACAAGAAGGGCGAAGATTTCGTAGAGATCGATATCGCCGGCAAGACGATCATCGCCGATACGTTCGTGATCGTCACCGGGCGCTCGAAGATCCAAACGCGCTCGATCGCCGATGCCGTCGCCGAAAAGATCCGCGAGGCGGGCTTGCGCGTGGCCCGTACCGAGGGTTACCCGGACGGGAATTGGATCTTGCTCGATCTGGGCAGCGTGGTCGTCCACGTCTTCACCCCGGAGATGCGAGCCTTCTACAACTTGGAAAGACTCTGGGCCGGCCCTGCGGAACGCCAGGCACAGAGCTCATGAAAAGACCGAAAGTCGTCTACCAGACCCGCTCCGCGCGCCAGCGGCGCCAGGCCTTGCTGCGCGCCGGTATCTGGATCTTCTTGTGCATCTTCGCCTTCAGCGTGGTTGGAGCGGTCATCGCATTCGGCACGGCGCCGAGATAAAGAGGAGCCGGTCGAGCGCCTCGCCGTAGGCGTTACCGCAAGGATGCGGAACCCCACAGGTATGCGACGCTTGTTTTCATGTGCTTTCTTGCTGGCGTTGTGCGGTCCGCTGACCGCGAGCGCCGCCTCCCCCGCCCCGGCAGCCGGCTTCGATCCCAACCTCTTCGCCGGACTGCACTGGCGTCTGATCGGACCGTTCCGAGGCGGGCGCGCGCTGGCCGTTACCGGCGTCCCCGGGCGCCCCAACACCTTCTATTTCGGCGCCGTCGGCGGGGGCGTGTGGAAGACCGGCAATGCGGGCCGCACGTGGAGACCCGTCTTCGATAGAGAGCCGGTCGCCTCGATCGGCGCCATCGCCGTAGCGCCGAGCTCCCCGAGCGTCGTCTACGTCGGGTCTGGCGAAGCCGATATGCGTTCGGATATCCAGGCCGGCGACGGTATGTACAGATCGACCGACGCCGGCAAGACCTGGGAGCGCATCGGGCTGCGTGAGACGCGGCAGATCGGCGCGATCGTCGTCGATCCGCACGATGCGAACACGCTCTACGTCGCCGCGCTAGGCAATCAATATGCGCCCAACGCAGAGCGCGGCGTCTTCAAGTCCACGAATGGCGGCAAGACGTGGACGAAGGTGCTCTATGAGAACGCCGATACCGGAGCGGTCGACCTCTCGATGGATCCGAGCGACCCGAACGTCCTATTTGCGGCCCTCTGGCAGACGCGGCGCCCGCCCTGGAACGTCTATCCGCCGAGCAGCGGCCCCGGAAGCGGGCTCTACAAGACGACCGACGGCGGCAAGACGTGGGCGCGCGTTGCCGGCCACGGGTTCCCGGCCAAGGCCGGCCGCATCGGCATCGCGATCTCGCCTGCCGATACGCGCCGCATCTACGCGGTCGTCGATACCAACGATCCCGCAACGGGCGGCATCTATCGCTCCGACGACGGCGGCACGACCTGGCAGCGAACCGACGGCGAGCAGCGCGTGTGGAAACGCGGCTGGTACTTCGGCGGCATCACCGCCGATCCGAAGAATCCGAACGAAGTCTACGTCATGGATACGTCGACCTACCGCTCGACCGACGGCGGCGTGACCTTCGTCGCGATAAAGGGTGCGCCGGGCGGCGACGATTACCACACGCTTTGGATCGATCCGTCGCAGCCCAGCCACATGATTCTCGGGGGAGACCAGGGGGTCGTGATCTCGCTGGACGACGCGAAGACGTGGAGTTCGTGGTACAACCAGCCGACGGGGCAGTTCTATCACATCGCTACCGACAACCGCTTCCCGTTCTGGGTCTACGGCTCGCAGCAAGACTCCGGCGCGGCGATGGTCCCAAGCCGCAGCCCCCACGCCGCCATCGGCAACCGCGACTGGAGCCCGATCGACGTGGGCGGTGAGGACGGCTATCTCGCACCCGACCCGCTGCACCCGCACCTGGTCTACGGTGACGGTCTCGGAAACGTCGGAGCCGACGTCACCGTCGAAAACGTCAAGACCGGATGGGAGCGCAACGTCGACCCGACGATCGACTACCCCGGCATCGTCTGGCGCAGCGATTGGACGATGCCGCTGGTCTTCTCGCCTACGGATCCGCACGTGCTCTATTTCGCGGATCAACGCATCTTCCGCACGGCCGACGGCGGCAAGCGCTGGAGCCTCATCAGCCCCGATCTCACCCGCCGCACCAACACCGTGCCGCGGACCCTGGATCCGGCGACCGTCGCCGACAACACCGGCCTCAAACGCCGGGGCGTGATCTATGCGCTGGCGCCATCGCCGGTGCGCGCTCACGAGATTTGGGCCGGCACCGACGACGGGCTCGTCTGGATCACCCGCGACGGCGGCAAGCACTGGAAGAACGTCACGCCGCGGCAACTGACGCCGTGGAGCAAAGTCGGCATCATCGATGCTTCGCCGTTCGACGCAAACAGCGCGTACGCTGCGGTCGACCGGCATCGGCTAAACGACGACCGGCCGTACATCTACCGCACGCACGATGGCGGCCGGCATTGGAAGCTCATCACCGACGGAATCCCCAACGGATCGTTCGTCAACGTTGTGCGCGAGGACCCAGAGCACCGCGGTTTGCTCTACGCGGGCACGGAGAGAGGCGTCTACGTCTCGTTCGACGACGGCGGCCGCTGGCAACCGTTGCAACTCAATCTCCCCGTCGCGTCGGTTCGCGACATCGCGTTCCGCGACCACGACATCGTCGTCGCGACGCACGGGCGCGCGCTATGGGTCCTCGACGACGCTTCGCCGCTGCGCCAACTCGATGCGGCCGTCGCGCGCAGCGATGCCTATCTCTTCAAACCGGTCGCGGCCTATCTGATCCCTCCGGGCTCCGACCAAGGAACCCCGTTGCCGCCCGAGGAGCCGCAGGCGAAGAACCCGCCGGACGGCGCGATCCTCGATTACTACGTGAAGCACGCGCGCACGCCGCTCGTGCTGACGATCGACGACGCTTCGGGGCACCTCGTTCGAAGATGGTCGAGCGCGCAGAAGCCGGTCGTTCCCAACCCGAAGAACTACGACATCCCGGCGCACTGGCTGCACGCCACCTATCCGCCCTCGGCGTCTCCCGGCGAACACCGGTTCGTCTGGAATCTCCACTACGGCAGCGACGGCGGCGTCTTGGCTCCGCCCGGGCGCTACACCGTAACGATGACGGTCGACGGGCGGCGCTTCGTGCAGCCGCTGACCGTGCGGCGCGATCCGCTCTTTCCGGCGACCGATGCGGCGCTGCGCTCGCAGTTCGAGTTCGCGCAACGCATCGACACCGCACTCCAGCGCGTCACGCGCGCCCGGACCGCGGCAGCCAAACTGCGTTCGAAGGTCGCGCGCAACGCTGCGCTAAAAGCGCGGCTCGCCGCGATCGCCGGCGTCGTACCGCCCGCGAACCCGGATAACTCCGTGGGCGTCGCATCGCACGATTTCTCGAGCCTGCGCTACCTTAGCGGAATGCTGGGCTACCTCGAGAGCGTCGTCGAAGGGGGCGCCGGTGCCCCGACGCCCAACGACTACGCGGCCTACGCGAAGGTCCGGGGGACGATGCGGCGCACGCTGAACGCACTTGCATCGCTCGAACGCTCGGTGCACACTCGTTAGCGGCCGCTGAGGACCCTATCGTACCAGCGATCGAGATCCGATCTGTACCGCACGAGCGAGGCCGGATTCAGATAAATCATGTGCCCGGATTTATAGAATCCATACGTGATATGCTTCTGCAGCGCGGGCGGCAGATTGAGATGGGAGAGCGTGTAGACGGTCGCGAGATAGGGCGTCGCGAAGTCGTAGTAGCCGTTCGCTGAAAAGACCTGCAGGTGCGGGTTGATGACCATCGTCTCCGCCAAGTCCACAGCCACGTTGGTCGTCGTCTGCCCGTCGTGCTTCCAATCCCAGCCGCCGTTCTTGTGGATGATGGCGTAGGCGCTCGAACGATAGGAGATCGGCGGATTGTACTTCAGCGTCTGGCGTATGTATTGGTTGACCGCCGTGGTATAAGCGGCGTCGATCGCCGAATCGGTCGGATCCCATTGCGCCGATGCGGATTCCGGGTCGAGGGTGTAGGTTTCGAAACGTGAATCCAGACGCCCCACGATCTTGCCCTGATTGCGCAGCAGGGCCTTTTCAAAGCGGCCGTACTGGATCCGTAGGTGCGAGTCTCTGATGTATTGCTCGCTCAGGCCGGTGTACTCGTGCAGCTTGCGAACGACGTTGTTGTACTCGGGGCCGCTCAGGCTATCGCCCTTGGCGAGCGCGCCGAGGTATTCGCCCATCGCGAAGTGCTGCACGGTCTGCAGGAACGACTGCAAACTGCCGCGGTAGGTAACTTTGTGGTGGTACCACGCCGTCGCGGCTTCGGTCGGGAGATAGAGTACGAACCCCCAGTCGCCGCCGCCGATGGTCGCCGCTTTGTATCCGAAGTTTTGATTCCAGTCGAGATTGAAATTCAATATCGAGGATTGCAGCACGACGCCGTTGAGCGCGATGCCGTCCTGCTGGAGCACCGCTGCGAGCGCGGCCGAACGCGTCGTGCCGTAACTCTCCCCGAAGATGAACTTGGGGGAGTTCCAGCGGTCGAACTGCGTGATGTAGCGCTGAACGAACTGGGCAAAGGCCCGTGCGTCCTGATCGACGCCGAAGAAATCTTTGGGCTTCCCGGCTCCGACGATGCGGCCGAAGCCGGTATCCGGCATATCGATGAAGACCAGGTCGGTCTTGTTCAAAAGCGAGTTTGGATTCGTCACGATACGGTACGGCGGCGGCCCGGTGATGGTCCCGTCTCCGGTTACGACGTGAACCGGACCGAACGCACCCATGTGCAGCCACATGGTCGAACTCCCCGGACCGCCGTTATAGAGGAAGGTGACGGGCCGCCGGGTGAGGTCGCTGCCGTCTTCGGTATAGGCGACGTAGAAGATGCGCGCCGTCGGTTGATCGGCTTGATTTCGCAGCGTGATGGTTCCCGCTCTCGCGGTGTAGTGAATCACCTGCCCGCCGAGCTCGATCGTGTGCTCGGTGACCGCGGCGGGTGTCGCCGGCGGAACGTGGGCCATCTTGTGAGGGGCCGGCTTGGCGGACGCTGCGTCCGGAGCGGCCGCCGCCGCAGCTGCGCAGAGCGCCGCAGTCAAGAACAACGCGAAAAATCGTTTCAATTCCGTCTCTCCATCTGCGGTAGATTGCGCGTAGCGAGGCGCCGCCCTTCCGGCCAGGTTCGTGGCACGGCAACCGGCTACGCGTTTGTCTAGCTTGGGCCGGAGCCGTACAACTCGCGCTTGAGGTCGGCGACCGCTTCGACCATCGACTCGAGATACGGCTCCATCGCCGTCTTGATGCGCTCCAGACGCACCTCGCCTTCGGGCGTAATGCGGTAGATGCGCCGCGAGCGCTTGGTCGGGTGGTCCCAGGCCGCAGCTAAGAAACCGCGCTCTTCCAAACGGCGCAGCAGCGGATAGATCTTGTTGGTGTTTACGGCGATCAAGCCGCCGCACAAGTCGTCGATGCGCTGCATCAATCCGTAGCCGTGATCGGGGCGGCTCGCGACCATGTGCAAGATGAGCGCCGGGAAGATCGTCTTGCTCTTGATCGGGCCTTTGAGAATCTCGTCGACGCGGTGGGACACGGCGCGTTAGGCGTGCGGGGATTCGTGCAGGTCGAGCCGATAGACGCGCTCGATCTCGGTGGCATAGTTGTCTTCAACGACTCGCCGGCGGACCTTGAGCGTCGGCGAGAGCTCGCCTCGCTCCACGGTCAAATCGCGCGGCAAAACCACGACGCGCCGCACCTGCTCGTAGCTCGCGAGATCCGAGGTCGTGCGGCGTACTTCTTCGGTTATCAGCCGCTGCACGTCCTCGCGCGCCGCGATCTCCGAGGTCGCCATCTCGGCGCTCAGGTGAAACTCGCGGCGCAAGAGATCCCAGTTCGGCAAGACGAGAGCCGCCGGATGGGGCCGTCCGTAGCCCACCAACAACACCTGATTGACGTAGACGGAACGCTTGATCGCGCTCTCGACCCGCGCCGGTGCAACGAATTTCCCTCCGGAGGTTTTGAAGAGTTCTTTCTTGCGATCGGTGATCCGCACGTAACCGTCGGCATCGACCGCACCGATGTCGCCGGTCTTAAACCAGCCGTCTTCGAATACCGCTGCGGTGGCCTCGGGATCCTTATAGTATCCCTTCATGACGTTCGGGCCCTTGGTGAGAATCTCGCCGTCTTCGGCGACCTTGATCTGCACGCCCGGCAGCGCCTTGCCAACCGTGCCGTAGCGGTGGTCCTCCAAGCGGCTCGCCGTGACGACCGGCGAACACTCCGTCAGCCCGTATCCTTCGAGAATCGTAATATCGCAGGCCAGCATCGTCATCGCCGTATCCAGGTGCAGCGGCGCGCTGCCGCTGACGAAGAATAGCAGTTTGTCGAGCCCGAGCGCCGGACGAATCTTCCGCAGGACCAGCTCCCAGGCCAACCTGTACCGCAGCGACAACGCCGCGCCGGGGCGCGGCCCTTGCACCTTCGCGCGCATGTAATCGCGCCCCGTGTCGAGCGCCCATGGGACGAGTTTGGCCTGCGCGCCGCCGTGCGCCTTGGCGCTGGATTTGGTACCGATGATCAGGCGCTCGAAGATGCGCGGCACCGCCGTTACGACGACCGGGTGCGCGTCGCGCAGATCGGCCAGCATATCGTCCGGGTTGTGGCATACGTATACGCTGACGCCCTTGATCATATAGCCGTACAACATGCAGTGTTCGTAGATATGCGAGAGGGGCAGGACCGAGAGCACCGGCGCTCCCCGCTCCACGCCGCCGAGGCCGTAATCGAAGGCGCCTTGCGCGTTCGAGCCGAGGTTGTCGTGCGAGAGCATCACGCCCTTCGGCTGGCCGGTCGTGCCCGAAGTGTAGATGAGCACCGCGAGATCGTCGGGTTGGAGCGCGGCCTCAAACGCATCCGGTAACTCTGGGTGCTGCACGCGAATCTCGGCGCCGTGAGATTCAAAGGCTGCGAGGCAGCCCGAGCCTTCACCCTCGAAGACGACGATGCGCGGCAGCGGCGCTTCCATCGTGCGCAGCCTCCGCTCGGCCTCGAGCGTATCGACGAAGATCAGCTTGGCTTCCGAATTGCCGAGGATATATCGCACCTGGTCGAGCGCCTGCGTCGAAAAGATCGGAACGACGACGCAGCCCGCGAAGAGCGTCGCGAAATCCGCAACGATCCAGTCGACGCTGTTTTGCGCGATGAGGGCGACTCGGTCGCCGGTGGAGAGCCCGGCATCGCGGATCGCGCAGGCGAGGTTCGAGACGCGCCGCAGGAGTTGCTCGCTCGAAGTCGCCGCCCACGCCCCGGCGACGCGTCCGAGGAGGACGGCGTCCTGCGGCTGCGCGAGCGCGCGGCGGACGATCGCAGGAAGCGTTTCGGGCGGGTGAGTGCGCGTCTCCATCGAGCGCGAGATTCGCCCGACTCTAGGAGCTCCCTTGCCTTTTTATCAATGTACGATGATGAAAGGTGCCACCTTCTGGATGCGGCTATCGGTCATTCCGGAGACGTCGGCGAGCTCGTCGACCGATGCGAACGGTCCGTTGACCTCGCGATAGCGGACGATGCGCGCTGCCAAACGGTCGCCGATGCCTGGGAGCTGCGCGAGCGCCTCGGCGCTGGCCGCATTCAAGTCGAGCGAGACCTGCGCCGGCGCTCGTACGGCCGGCTTCCGGCGGCGGGAGGTCGTGCGCCGGCGGCGGCGTGCCGGCGCGCAAGCTGCCTGCGCCCCGAGCTTTGGGACGGTGATCTGGTCCCCGTCGTTCAGGCGCTGCGCCAGATTGACGCCGGCCGGGTCGGCAGCCGGCGTAAAGCCGCCGGCTCGAGCGACCGCGTCGGCCGCGCGCTTGCCGGCCGGCAGACGGTAGAGCCCCGGGCGTAGGATCTCACCCACGACGTAGACGGTGACGGCAGCCTCTCCCGGCGCCGCAAGCCGCCGCGCGGCGCTGCGGGGAGCCGGAGGCGGCGAGAGCGCCACGAGCGACGGCGCCGCGCTTGGAACGGGGTGCCGGATCGCCAGCGCCGCCACGAGGACGACCGCCGCGACCACGATCCAACGGTACACGGCCTACCTTCACGCCGAGCATACGCTTCGGAAAGACGCTATCCGCGGCATATCCTTATCCAATCGAGCAGGGTTCGGAAAATCGCGCAACGATGTTGGAGAAGATGGCCGAGTCCTACGATTTCCGCTCCGTCGAGCGAAAGTGGCAAGAACGCTGGGAGCGGGCGCATCTCTACCGGGCCTCCGACGACGACGCGCGCGAGCGCTACTACGTGCTCGAGATGCTGCCGTACCCCTCCGGCGATCTCCACGTCGGACACGCGAAGAACTACACGCTGGGCGATGCGGTGGCGCGGATGATGCGCATGCTCGGCTACAACGTGCTGCATCCGATGGGCTGGGACGCGTTCGGCCTTCCGGCCGAGAACGCGGCGATCCAGCGCGGCATCGACCCCGCGCAATGGACGCGCTCGAACATCGAAAACATGCAGCGTCAGATACGGCTGATGGGCACGGGCTACGATTGGAGCCGAGAGATCGCCACGTGCGATCCCGAGTACTACCGATGGAACCAGTGGCTGTTCTTGCGTTTGTACGAGCACGGGCTCGCGTACAAGCGCGAGGCGCCGGTGAACTGGTGCCCCAACGACCGGACGGTGCTGGCGAACGAACAGGTCGTAGACGGGCGCTGCTGGCGCTGCCACTCTCCCGTCGAACGACGCAACCTCTCGCAGTGGTTCTTGAAGATCACCGCCTACGGCGACCGCCTGCTGGCCGGCCTCGACGGGCTGGAAGGCTGGCCCGAACGCACCAAGACGATGCAGCGCAACTGGATCGGCCGCAGCGCCGGCGTGCAGTTTTCGTTTGCCGTGGAGAACTCCGCGGCGCGCATCGGCGTCTTCACCACGCGGATCGACACCGTCTACGGCGTTACATACCTCGCGATCGCGCCCGAGCATCCCGTCGTCGCGCAGATCGTCACCGAGGAGCGGCGCGCCGAGGTCGAGCGGTTCGCGGCGAGCCTCGCCTCGAAATCGGAGCTCGAGCGTACGAGTTTGATGGCCAAGCAAGGCGTCTTCACCGGGGCGCACGCGATCCACCCGCTCTCGCACGAGCGCGTGCCCATTTGGGTGACGAACTACGTCCTCGCGGAGTACGGCACGGGCGCCGTCATGGGCGTTCCGGCGCACGACGAACGCGATTTCGAGTTCGCGCGCGATTTCGGGCTGCCGATCGCGCAGGTCGTCGTGCCGCTGGGGAGCGCGGCCGAAGGTCCGCTCGAAGCTGCCTACGTCGACGACGGGCGCCTGGTCGCCAGCGGCGATTTCACCGGCATGCCGAGCGCCCGCGCGCGCGATGCGATCGCGCTGCGGCTCGCGGAGATGCACGCCGGCGAGACGGCCGTGAACTTTCGCCTGCGCGATTGGCTGGTATCAAGGCAGCGCTACTGGGGTACGCCGATTCCGATCGTCTACTGCGAGCGTTGCGGCGAGGTGCCCGTCCCCGACGAGCAGCTGCCGGTGCTCTTACCCGCCGACGTCCCGATTACGGGCGAAGGCTCGCCGCTCGCGCGGGATCCGGCGTTCGTCAACACCGCCTGTCCCACGTGCGCCGGGCCGGCCGCGCGCGAGAGCGACACGATGGACACGTTCTTCGAGTCGTCGTGGTACTATCTGCGCTACCTCGACCCGCACGGCGACGCCGCCCCGTGGCGCAAAGCGGCGGCCGACCGCTGGATGAACGTCGATCAGTATATCGGCGGCTCCGAGCACGCGGTGCTGCACCTGCTCTACTCGCGCTTCTTCTACAAGTTCTTTCACGATCGCGGCTGGGTCCACGGGCCGGAGGAGCCGTTCGCGCGCCTGTTCCATCAGGGAATGGTGCTCTACAACGGCGAGAAGATGTCGAAATCGCGCGGCAACGTCGTCGGGATCGACGAAACGGTGCAGCGGCAGGGCGTCGACGCGATGCGCTTGTTCCTGCTCTACGTGACGCCGCCCGAGGACACGAGCGAGTGGACCGACGAAGGCATCAGCGGGCGCGTGCGCTTCGTCAACCGGGTCTGGCGCGCGTGCGAGCCGTTCTTCGATCGCGCCGGGAGGACGTCGCTCGCAGAGTTACCGCCGGCGGCGAGCGCAGCGGAGCGAGAGCTGGTCCGCGCGGTTCACGTCGCCGTGAAATCGGCGATCGACGAAACGCTCTCGCGCCGCTTTCACTTCAACGCGACGATTGCGAAGCTCGACGAGTACGTAAACGCGCTCACGGCGCTGGGAAGGGCGGCGCCCGGTTCGCCCGCGGTGCAGTATGCGGTGCACGCGCTGCCGACGATCGTCGCTCCCTTCGCGCCGCACGTGGCCGAGGAGCTGTGGGAACGCCTGGGGCACGCCGAGTCGGTACACCTGCAAGCGTATCTCCAGCCCGACGAACGGGCGCTGGCCCTTGAGGAGATCACGCTCGTCGTCCAAGTCAACGGCAAGATCCGCGCCCGCATCCAAACCTCTCCGGGCATCGGCGAGGATGGCGCCTACGAACTGGCGCTCGAACAGAGCGGCGTGCGCGCGCAACTCGAAGGCAAGCAGGTCCGCAAGCGCATCTTCGTCGCCGACAAGCTGTTGAATATCGTCGCAGGCTGAGCGCGAATCAATAATTTTCGGGGAAGCGAAGATTCAGCGTCATGTTCGGGGCGTCTTGCGTGACCCCGATACCCACCAGCGCCTGCCACGATACCCGTTTGTTGATGGCGTAGGTCGTTCCGATGTTCAGTACGCCTGCGTTGATCTCGCTGCCGGCGATGCTCTGCCACGCTAGGCCGTTCGGGTGGACGCGCGTCGGCCCGACCATCGTATCTTGGAACGAAAACGTAAGGCTCATGCGGTCGTTCAAGGCGAAGGCCGTGCCGAACGTGGCGCTATACGCATCGCCGGGAGCGACCGTGCCGGGCTGGACTTGACCCGCGTTCACGCTGATGTCGCCGAAGTGCCCGGGGATACTGTGGTAGTAGTTGAAGCCGCCGAAGATGATGGCGGGATCGACCGACTTGATCATGGTGGCTCCGGCGGAGACCGTGTAGACGCCCTGCCCGGTCGGCAACCGCGTCGGGTACGACAGACTCGAGTTGGTTGGATCCTGAACGATCTTGATGCCGTAGGGACTACGCCCGGTGGGTACGGCGAGGTGCATGTTGAGGATCACGCTCGGGCTGTCGAGCCGGTGCTGGCGCAACTGATAGTAGAAGCCGGTGCTGATATCGCCGAGACCGCCTGCGAAGAAGCGTTTTTCGCTTGCGAGCGCCGACGAGTTTTGCGCGCCGACCGAGCTATACAGCGAGGCACGCTCGACGTAGGGTACCGTCATATCGAACTGCAGCCGGTTGGTGGCGCCGTAGTTGGCCGTAAGGCTTGGGATGACCAGCGAGTTCTCCTGGCGGCTGACGTTGACGTTGCCCAAGAATATCGCGCCCAGCGCCAGGAACCCATTGAGCGTGAAGAAGCGGTTGTCGGCATACGTGTAGGCGATGCCCGGCGTGAGCGTAATGCCGTGATGGAAGAGCGCGTTCTGCTGCTCGTAGATGCTCTTCTCGCTGCTCGTCTGGGGCGCCGGTTTGCCGAGCGAACTCACCGCCGGCGCGGGTGGCGCAGCCGCTACGGGTTGGGGGGCCGGTGCGGGCGCGGCCGCGCGCGCGGCCACCGCTGGAGCGGGTGCCGGCTGCGCGGGTGCGGCCGGTTTGGCCTTGGCCACGGCGAGATGCCCGTGCGAGCGGAGCACGAGGCGCTCGAGTTGCTTGATCTGCCGTTCTTGTACGTCGTACTTGTGTTTGAGCACGTCGAGCTGATGCTGCATCGCCCTTAAGCGCTGCGCGCTCGTCGTGGTGGCGGCAAGCGCCGGCAACGGTACGATACTCGCAACGAACGAGCCCAGCATCGCCGTGACGAACAGTTTCTTGGCGTTCATGGCAGGCCGTTCAGCGACTGCAGGATCGGGAGGATGTTGCCGATGCCGGATGCCGTAGATGGAGCCACTTGGGCCTGCATGTTGAGGTCGCTTTCGATCTGGTTTGAGTTGCCGTTCAATTGAACGGTTTGCAGGACGCCGTCCGGCCCGATCGACTGAGAGACCGTGCCCTGGGCCGTCGCGATCGCGATCGTCACGGAGTTTGCGCCTATCGTGGTCGTGCACGTCGATCCGCAGGTGGTCGTCGTCGGCGTGATGACCGCATCCGGTGCGTTCTGCGTAACGACGAGTCCGGCGTCGTTGACGACGGTATTGCCGTCGCCGGCGACTTGAATGCTTTGACCGACCCCATTCGAGATGCCCGAAACCGGCGGGGCGCCATTTACGCTATTGCCGGTCGCGGGCCCCGCCGGCAGGCCGCCGTTGTTCGAGGAGCTCCACGTCGAGATCGTTACGGAATCCGTCTGCACGTTGATACCGAGGTTCAGACCGACGGCCACCCCGCCGGAGGACGCTTGCCACGTGCTGGTCATCTGAACGCCGAAGTAGACGACGCTCGTGCCGAGCCCTGAGATGGAGGGGCCCGCCATATGCGTGGACCGCGCCACCGATGCCGCGGAGACGCCGTCGGTCGCGCCGGCGATGCCCGGGCCCGGCTGCAGCGCAGTTGCCGCCGCGACCGCGCCCGGTCCACCCGAGTGCGGAACGACGTAGCGGCCGCGCATCGTCCCGAGCTGCGCGTCGCCGACCGTCGGCAGCGCGGCGAACATCGCAAACGGATTGCTCGTGCCGGCCGCGAAGGCGGGCGCCGCACACGCGGCCGCCGCAAACGCAGCGAGCGCTCCGCACGCGACGATGCGGCGAGCTGCCGTTCTTAGTTTTTTGGGGTCGTGCGCGATCATGATCCGTTCCAATCTCCGTTCGTGTCTATAAGCGGTCGATGCCGGGAATGTAGATCGTAGAGAGGACGGCGTTGGCGAGCACGCTGGTGTCCGGAGGTATGCCGTCGGCCATCCGGCGCAGGCTCGGCGGCGCATGCACGCGGACGAGCACGTTCGAAGGCTGGTAGCTCGACGCGGCGATGATGAAGATAATCCCGTTCCACATGCGAGCGAACTCGGATGTCCGAAGGGTCTGGTTCCCACGTATCGGGTCGGCTACATAGGTATACGTGGGCGTCGTCTTCTTCAGGACGACGAAATGCTCGTAGCCGTCCTCGTCGAGCAGCGCGATGGTCGGGACCTTCACCGCAAACAGCTTGTCGAGCGGCACTTGATAGCCGGCGCCTACCAGCCCGAGCGCGTTCACGTAGTGCTTGATATCTAGCAGGGAGAAGCCGCGCACGCGGACCACTGCGGGGTTGCTAACCTGCAGCATGCCGCGGATCACGCTGTTTTCGCTCGCCGGCATGCCGTAGGCGTAGCGCAGGATCGTCGCCACCGAGGCGGCCCCGCAGCTGTAATCGGTGTGCTGGCGGACGATCCCGAAGAAGTGCTCGCCCAGAAGCGAAACGACCGGGACGCGGATCAGGCCGGCGCCCGGAATGAATCCGGCTACGGCACCGTCCTGCGCGCTCACGGGTGCCGGCATCAGCATCGCCGCCGCCGCGCACCAGATCGCTATCCTTCCCGCGTTCCGCATGAGCCGATTCACCCTCTCCATGCTGTTAAATCGTTGGCGTTCTTGGGGTTACGGCTCGAGGAGAAGCACGTTCTCCTCGAGCCGCCGATCGCACATCTACCGAAGTGGATGCCGAGTCTCTTATCTAGTGGCTGCCCGCGTTGTTGATCACGAGCGAGTTGGATTGCTGGTTGCCGTTTCCGCCGGCGACGTTCACGCCGATGTTACCGGATGCGTGTTCGAACGCATTTCCTGAGATCGCCGCGTGGTTGTCGTCGCTGTTGTAGTAATCGCCGTCATTTGCGCCTTGCAGTGTACCGGCGACGAGGCCGTTGAGCTGATCCTGGTTGAGGATCGCGGCCGTGTTCGACTGTTGGTTCAAATTGCCGGCAGCGACGTTGAGGCCGATATTGCCGCTCGCGTGCTGGAATGCGTCGCCGCGGACGCGAGCGCGCTGATAGCCGGAGTCCGTCACGTCATTCTCTTTCTGGAGTTGAACCGTTCCGCTGAAGAGCGAGAAGCCGGTGTGACCCTGATCGATGTACATCGCGTTGGCCTGCTGGTTGCCGTCTCCAGATGCGACGTTGGCGCCGACGTTCCCGGTCGCCCATTCGAACGCCTCGCGGCCGACAGATGCGCGGTTGCCGTCGCCGTCGTTCACGGTCGCGTTTTTCGAGAGCTGTACGTTCGCTTGGACCGACGTCACCGGGTTCGGGAGTATGTCGGCAAAAGCGGGAGCCGACATCGCAGCGACGAGCGCCAGAAGCGCCGTGGACGCAAGGCCGGTCTTGATGGTATGTTTCACGAGGTTCTCCTTTTCCTAGTACTGGGCCGGCCTTACGGATCGCCGGTCCCAAGTTGGATCTGCAGATGGAAACTATTGGCAGTGCTGTTTCCGGTACCGGCGACCTGATCGACCTGAACGATGCCGCTCGCCTTCGAGAACGCCCCCGGCGATACGCCGGCGACGTTGGTGCCGTGCGGTCCGGCGTATCCGCCGGTCTGTTGCTCGGAGACCATCGAACGCAGCGTGCCGTCGTCCAGTTCGGAGGTGCCGCTGCCCAGCTCCAGGAGGATGAGGTTGCCTTGAGCGTTCCCGTTGCCGGCGCTCTGATTGACCTGAATGGCCCCGACGGCACCCGCGAAGCTTCGATCCAGGATCGACGCGCGGCCGTTCACGGTCCCGGTTGCGTCCGTCTGCTGTATCAGACGAAGCTTTACGCCGGCGCCGTTGGTGATGACGATCGCGTTTGCTTGCGCGTTACCGTTTCCGGCGGCTTGGTTCAGCCGTATCGCACCCGTAACGCCATCGAAGCTCTGGCCCGCAATGACCGCCTGGTCGGTCCCCGCCGGAGCGGAGTTGGTTCGTTTGGGTCCATCCGCCAGTGCCGTCGCCGGTACGCCGGAGAGCGCCACAAGCGTGGCGACCGCGAACGCATTCGCGATCGCCATCTTCAGCGGGGTCGGATTCGAGGACGTGGCGAGTGAAACGGGCATGCTGAGAGTCCCTTCTGCAGGGTGCTCAGCATACACGGTGTGCCAATTTTGCGCCTAGAGCAGTTGCTCACGCGAGAGCCGGGAAAAAGGTCCTGGGCCTAATGTTTTGGCGTATCGCCCGCTCTCGTGCCCGACGCCCATCCGAGGAGCCGCGCGGCCATCTGCACGCGATTGTTCGAGCCCGTCTTTGCGATGACGTGCTTGACGTGGTCTTGCACCGTCGATTCGGCCAAGACCAACGCCCTCGCGATCTCGCCGATGGTATGTCCCTCGAGGAGAAAGTCTACCACCTGCTCCTCGCGCTGAGAGATCCCGTAAAAGTGGCTGGCCTTTCGCAGCACGTGCCGAGTTTGCAACGCCTCGAAGAGCACCAGGACCCTCGTGGCGCCCTCGGCCGCGGCCGGAACGACCCGCAAGAAAATCTCCGGCACCGGGGAGGCGGTACGCTCGCGGCAGCGTTTCGCGTCGCTCCAATCCCAATCTTTGACGATGTCGCGCACGGAGTCCAGAAGGTAGCCTGGCAGGCGTCCGTCAGCAGCGGGTTTCACGAGTTCGACGAGATCGGCAACGGCCGTTCTCTGCGGGAACCAACTGGCAAGCATTTGGAGGCGGGCGTCCAACTCGCAGATGGCGATATGCGGCCAGTGCCGCCGCGTGATCGCCTCCGACTCCGATGCATCCGTAAACGGCACAGCCGAGTCCGCCAACAATTTTTCGGCGATGGCGGCGAGTAGATCGGCTGCGCCCGGCGGAGCCAGGCCGCTCCCAGCGCGATCGTAGAGCGCCAGCACCCGCACCGCACCGCCATCGTTTGTGGCGACGGTGGCCGAGACGACCTCCGCCGCCGCGCTCTCGCCCGAAACGAAGAGCATATCGTATGCCGAGCGCCGCGTTACCGTTGCATCCGAGACCAACGCGCCCGTGAGCCGCGAACGAACATCGAACGTTCCGAGAATCCAGTGATCCGGCGCGAGCTTTGCCAACGCCGACGCAATCTGAGCGCGCCGATTCGACTCAAGCGTCGATCGTACCAGCGCCTCGTTCCCGCGCTTTAGCTCCATTGGCCTACTCTATGCAGACTATGGGTCAAACGACGCACCCGTTGCCTATTATGGCCCACTATCCTGAAAACCACACCAAAACGAGGTTGCACAAAGCGTCTTTCCATCCGACTATAGTGTTACTCAGAAATAACAATAGCTTCTATTATCCCTGAGTATCACATCTAGCTGACATTAAGTATAGTTTCTAATCTCCGTTCATTGCAAGCGAGAAGCCGGCCCTCTCTGGGAACTACGGCCCATCGGTCATCTCAACTCGGATGAAGGGACTAGGACCATGGCATACTCACCAGCCGAAATTGCGCGGCCCACGGAGGCACCGATCCGGGTGTTCGTCGTCGAGCGCCAGGTGCTGCTGGCAAAAGCGATCTGTCAACTTTTCGATCAGGACGCCGCATTTGCGGCGGCGGGCGACGCTCCCGAACTCGACGCGCACGCCCTCCGCGATGCGAAACCCGACTTGGTCGTCCTTGACATCGATCACGACCTGGGGGCGATGCGCGAATCTTTCAAGGCCATCCGAGAATACGTGCCTACCGCTCGCGTCTGCATGCTTTCGGCGCACCTCAGCAGCGAACTCATGCTGCGCGCGCTCAGCGCCGGGGCCGACGGTTATTTAGTAAAGGACATTACCCCGAGCGAGTTCTTGGCATCCGTCAAGGCCATGGCACGCGGAGGCTTCTATGCGGACCAACGCCTTTCCGGGATGCTCTTGCGCCGCCACGCGCTAAGACGCGGGCACAGCCGGGAGGAGCTCTCCGCCCGCGAATTGGACGTCGTGCGCCTCATCGCGCAGGGCCTCTCGAACAAGGAGATCGGCGACCGGCTCATGATCTCCGACAAGACGATCAAGAATCATATCTCGAGCATCTTCTCCAAGCTCCACTTGGCGGCGCGGACCCAAGTCGCGGTCTACGCGATCCATAACGGGTTGGTGTAACCCGGAACGGCTATGCCTTTTATCCTGCCATGGGGGCCCACATTCGCACTTGTGCGGCCCTCCCTATCGGAGTACGCTCTCGTGCATCGGTATGGCGATACGTCGAGCGAGCACCTATGTCATTGAACGCCAGGCCTTTTTTGCGCCGTATTTGGCGCGCACGCTCGAGCTCGGCGGCCTCCACGTCTCCTATCTTTCGGGTGACATCGAGTTCGATTATCTCGGCCGGGCGCTGCCCGACGTCATATTCATCGACACGGATTTCGTCGTAGACGACGTACCGGACACGATCCGGAACATCCGCAGCCGCAGTCCCGAGAGCATCATCTGCGTCTACGCCTCGCAGACGAGCGCGGCGTGGGCTCGAGCGTGCCACCTCGCCGGCGCCAACGCGCTCTTCACCAAGTTCGCTACGCCCGAGGAGATCGTCGCGGGCCTTCTCCACGTGCTGAGCGTAGGCACGCATACCGATAGCCGCTATCTGGCCGACGCGGCGAGCCCGCGCGCATCGCAAGTCTAGCTGCGCCACCCATACGGCCCATCCGTTCGCGGAAATATCTCACCCGTGCAGTGCAGCTTTTGCTACGGCACCCCCAACCAAAGGCCCAAGACCCGGTAACGCTCGCAAGGTACGCTTAGGGGTACCCGCTGCTGCCGTAACTGGCGAGCGGCTCACGGAACAATGGAAAAACATCGATGACCGCAGCTCAGGCACCGGCCGGTACGAGCCCATCGCGCGAAGAGGCGGTTGCGCGCCGAGCGATCCTTCCGCACCGCTCCTACCGCACGCTGCCTTCGACGGCAACCGGTGCGTTCGCCGCGCTCGCCTGCACGGTGCTGGTCGAGCTGGCTCTCGCCCTTTACTTCGCCCCGCTCGCGCGAACGCTCACGCAGGTCGACGCATCGGTATTGCAACGCATGGGCTTTCCCGTCGGTTTGGAGTCGACCGCCTTCCTTGGGAAAGCGCTGACGGCGCTCACGTTCACGATGCCGGTCCACCGGTATCTCGAACTCGTGCTCTGGATTCTGGCGTGCCTTGCCGGCATCGTCCTCTTTACGGTGCTCAAATCGCTTCCGGCGCCGCTGCGCTATTTCGTCAACTTTAACCTCCTGATCGTCTGCGCGGAGGCGACCTACCTGCTCTTCGCCGGGCATCTCGGCTACAGCGCGCGCGGCTTCTCGGTCCTGATGCTTCGAACGATGATCGTAACCTGGTTCGTCATCCCGGCCTTCGTGGGAGCGATGGTGGCCCTGTTTCCGTTTCGGGCGTGGGAGACGGCGGCAATTATCGTCGCGTGCGTGGCGTACGATTTTCTACTCGAAGGCGTGCGTTACGCAGCCTTCGCCGCTCTGCTCACGCACACGGGACCGATCTTGATGTCGGACCTCTTCCTCCTGTACGGTCCGCTGCTGGACATCATCCCGATCATCGGCATCTTCGCGATCGCACTCGCGTATCTATCGCGCCGCATGCAGGCGAGCGTCGGAGCCTGGGAATGGTTGTAACGATATTGCACCTCTGGGTGCTCTTCGTCGTCGTCATCATGACGCTCTACGCGGTGCGGCACTGGTACTTTACGCTCGATCGCATGATGATGCGCCAGCGGCCGTACTTCCAGGACCTTTACGACAACGACTTGCCGCCGGTGACCGTCATCGTACCGATGCACGACGAAGCGGCCGTGGCGCGCAACGTGCTCGATGCCATCGTGCTCGGAGATTATCCGCATAGCCTCTTGGAGATCATCCCGGTCGACGACCACTCCACTGACGGAACGGGCGCGATTTTGCGCGAGTACGCCGAGCGATATGCGTTCGTGAAGCCGCTCCACGTGTCTACGGGCCTGCGCGGCAAGCCGAACGCGCTCAACCTCGCCCTTCAAGAGGCGTCGAACGAAATCGTGATGGTCTTCGACGCCGACTACACGCCGGGACGCGGCATCCTGCGCGAGCTCGCGATGGCATTCGTCGATCCCGAAGTCGGCGCCGTCATGGGGCGCGTCGTGCCGCAGAATACGGCGCAAAACCTCTTGACGCGGCTCTTGTCGCTAGAGCGGTCCGGCGGGTATCAGGTCGACCAGCAGGCGCGCTACAATCTCGATCTGTTTCCGCAGTATGGGGGAACGGTCGGCGGATTTCGGCGCTCGGTCGTACTCTCGCTGCACGGATTCGATACGCAGATGCTCGCCGAGGATACCGATCTCACAGCGCGGCTCTTTACGAACGGTTGGAAGGTCGTCTACGCCAACCGGGCGGAGTGCTACGAGGAGGTCCCCATCAGCTGGGAGGCGCGCTTCCGCCAACTTCGGCGGTGGTCGCGCGGGCACAATCGCGCTCTCTACCGCAATATCTCGAACATGCTGCGCGCCCCAAGGCTTTCGTTCCGGCAGCGCTGTGATGGCATCCTCACGCTTGCGGTCTATGCAATCCCCCCGATCTTACTGAGCGGCTTCCTGGCAAACATGCTGTTGTTCTTGATGGGCGCGCTCTCGGTATGGTCGGCGGTCGCACTCGGCTTCTTCGTGGTTGCGTACAGCGCATTTGGAAACTTCGGGCCGATCTATGAGATCGGCGCCGCGGAGGTCCTCGACGGGGCGCGCCAGCGGCTATACCTGTTGCCGTACCTGTTTTACCTGTTCTTGTTCAATTCGTGGGCGGTAACGTCGGGGCTTCTCGACACGCTAGGTGACGGTCTCAAGCGGCGTTCGCCCCTTTGGGAGAAGACCACTCGAACTTCAGGCGATCGCAATGCTGTTACTTAGCGTCGTCGTCTTTGCAACGGTCTTCGCGCTGCCGCTCTTACCCGGCCTTCTCGAAATCGTATGGCCGCGCGACCGCAAAGCGCTAAATGTCGACCAGGGCTACGTGCGCGACCCTCACTTTTTTGGAGAATCGTCGCGTGCCAAGATCGGATCGTACCTGCAAGAAGCACACGGGCAGATGCCTTTCCTGGCGCGCTTTCTCTCCCGCCGGTCGGAATACGCCTACGCCGATACCAGGATCGAGGTTAAAGACGGGCAGACGGAACGAAACGTCTTGCTCGCCGAGGAATGCATCGTCTTCGGCGACGGTGCGCGCGTCCTCGACGCCTATTCGGCCGGCACGATGCTCCTCGGCAACGGCGTCTCCGCGCGAACGCTGCTGTGCGATGGCCCGATGAGCCTCGGTGAAGATTGTCGTATCGATCGCTGGATCGATGCCAGGGGAGATATCACCGTTGGGCACGGGTCCGTTCTCGGAAGCTCCGCGACCACGGCGCAACGCCTCGAATTAGCTGCGGGCGTGCGCTTCGGGCGCGCCTTCGGTTTGCCGGTCGTGACGCTTTCAGGCGCCACGGCAAACACCCCCGCGCATACCCGAACCGATGCGGAGGTCGTCGCGGACGGCGCGGAGGTCGACGGCGACCTCATCGCCCGCCGCGACCTGCGCATCGGAGACGGCTGCCGCATTCGCGGCAGCGTCAAGGCGCATGGCACGCTCGTCATCGGTAGCGGCTCGGCGATCGAGGGCAACGTCATCGCACGCGCGGATGCGTGGATCGGCGACTCCGTGACGGTCGGCGGGCATCTGTTTTGCGAGGGAGATCTTCGCTTAGGAGACGGCACGCGGATCGGCAACGCCGTCGGACACAAGAGCGTCTACTGTGGGAAACATCTCGAACTCGGTAACGACGTACGGATTTTTGGCTGGGTCGTTACCGAACCGTTAGGACGGGCCATAGCATGAATCGTCGAACGATACTCGCCATCTTCGTTATCGCATTTCTGGCCATCATCGGCCACCGGACGTGGCAGCTCTGGTCGCTCTCGGCATCGCCGTCGACGACCGCCGCGCTCGTCTACGATTCGGACGAAACCGCCGCGCATCCACAGACCCAAGCGATGTGGAGCCGCTATCTTTCCGAGCAGCACGTTGCCTATACGTGGGTCTCTACGGACGAACTCCTGCTCGTATCCGGTTCGCGCCCGCCTAGCCGCTTCGTCGCGTTGTTTTTCGTCAATCGCATCGCACGCTACGTGCCGCCGCAGCTCGAGCCGATCGTTCGCAAGTACGTTGACGACGGGGGCGTGCTGGGCGTCGTGCGAGACGCGGGTACGCTACGCGACGATGGAAAACCGCTGCGGCGCTCGACCTTCGCCGATCTCGTGGGCCATGGGAATGCGTTCTACATCGCCGAGCCACCCGATCTCGCCACGAAGGCGGCATCCGCTCGTTGGTTCCGGAATCGCGCGGCGTCATTTGCGCTGGTGCATCCGTGATGCGAGTCGCCTTCGCCGTTGCGATTGCCCTGGCGTGCATCTTCTGCGCGGCGTCGATGGCCTACGCAGACGATCAGCCCGCCGCGACGGTCGACGTGAGCGCTACGACCCTGGTCTTCTCACCACAGGCGACGTACGGTCCGTGGCAGTTCGATACCGTAGCGTATCGTGCGGTGAGCGGAAACGATAAACCGGGCCTCTCGTTCACCGCGCGTAGCGATCGTAACGGCCGCAGCGTAAACAACGGGCGATTCTACGTTCTCGACGACTATCACCAGTTATCGGGTCGCGCCTTCCTGTACGGTGCGGTGCAGATCGGTGACGGCAACGTCTTCCCCTCCACGGGTGCATTTCTGGAAGGCGACATGTCCGTCGCACCGCGCTTTGCAGTCGGTGCCGGTGGTGGTATGTACCATTACGCAAACGGATTGATGCAACGCTACCTGAGCGTTGGGCCGACATATTATTTCCCCCACGGAACGGCTACCGTGCGCTACTTACCGATCTGGACTCAGGGCCAGGTCGCCGCCTCTGCCATCCTAGCGAACGTTTCGGTGGGCGATCCCGGGCGCACCGTAACGAGTCTCACCGTGCAAAGCGGGGTTCAGCCGGTCTTCGTCGTTAACGATCCCACGATCGCAAGCCGCTTTGCCGATCGAGGGGTCACCGTGGATCTGGCGATCAAACATTGGATGAATCCCCGGCTCGGTTTCGACGTCGGTCTCGATTACGGAACCGAAAGCGATCGTAACAGCGGCGCCGTCGTCTACCGCCGAAGAGGCGTCACCCTCGGCATCTTTGCCGGCATGGGCCACGCACCGAAAGCCCCTTAGCGCCACGGATTACTCCGGCGGCAACCGTTTTTCAAAGTAGGCATAGGTCTCGCGCAGGCCTTCGAGCAAGGGCGTCTCCGGCGTCCAGGCGAGTTCCCGCCGGGCGAGCGCGTTATCGAACTGCGCGTCGCGGCAATCGCCGGGCCGCTTCTCGGCATGCGCGATCGGCACTTCGAAGCCGGCGATCTCGACGAGCGCCTTATAGATATCGTTGACGCTCGTACGCTTGCCGGTGCCGATGCAGTAACACGTGCCGGAGCCCTTTGCGAGCGCGAGGAGGTTCGCGCGAGCGACGTCCTTCACGTACGTATAGTCGCGCGTCTGGTCGCCGTCCCAATCGATGCGAACGCCCTGCTTCGCGAGAAACTTCCCGACGAAGATGGCGATGACGCCGGCTTCGCCGTTTGGGTCTTGGCGCGGTCCGTAGACGTTGCCATATCGTAACGCGGTGAAATCGAGACCGCGTTCGTTTCGGTAGAACCGCAGGTAGTGTTCGGCAACCATCTTGGTGATGCCGTATGGCGATAGCGGCATCTGCGCGGTACGCTCGTCGATCGGAAGCCGCTCGGGATTCCCGTACGTCGCTCCGCTCGAGGCGAACAGAACCTTCCGAACGCCCGACTTGACCGAGTTCTCCAGCACGTTGAGCAGCCCGAGAACGTTGACTTGCGCGTCGAGGACCGGGTCTCGCGAGCCGATGGCGACGCTATGCTGGGCGGCGTGGTGGCAGACGACCTCCGGCTTGAACTCCTGGAAGATGCGCGTGATATTGGCATCGCGGATATCCATGTGCACGAAACTCGCCCGCTCGGGTACGTTTTGGCGCCTCCCGCCTCCATGCTCCCAGAGCGAATCGAGCACGAGTACGTCGTGGCCGGCCGCGAGGTAGGCATCCGCGATATGTGACCCGATGAACCCGGCTCCGCCGGTGACGATAATCCGCACGCGATCGATCCTTTCGACTTGTCGTGAGCGCTCGCCGTCGCAGAGGGGCGGCGATGGAACGCCTGCCGCTGCCCGCGCTTGCGGCGGCGGTGGTGATTGGCGCCGCCGTCGCGCAACCCCTGGAAAGCGAGCAGCGGTCGCTCCTCCTCCTCGGCGCCGGCGCGCTCTTTGCGACGATCTTTCTAGCGCGGCGCGCCCTGCGCGGCCCGCTCTTGGCATTGCTGGCCTGCTCCCTAGCTGCGGGCGCGCTCAGCGCGTGGCTGCACGAAGGCTCGCTGCCGATCGTAGCCGAGTCGCGCACGCAGCGCATGCAGTGTTCGGTCGTGGGCGACGTGCGCGACAGCGGAACCACGACCTCCTATCTCTGCGAGTTCGACGCAGGCGGGCCGACGCTGCGCGTCCTCTCTACGGGAGCGCCGCCGGCACTGGGGGCGCACGTGCTGCTGCGCGGCCGCGTTGAGCCGTTCGACGGGCCACGCAATCCAGGCGATCCGAACGAACGGGCGATCGAAAACGAGCGCGGCGTATTGGCGCAGGTCGCGCGCGGCCGGGTTCTCGCAACGCTCCCGCCAGCGCCGGCGACGCCGGGGATCGTGCTGGCGCGGATTCACGCGTGGGCGCTCGCTCAATTACGCGCGCGACTGCCCGAACCGTCCGCCTCGATTCTGGCTGGAGAGTTGTGGGGCGAGCGCGGCTCGCTCGCGCCCGACCTGCAGGCCGAGTTCCAGCGCACCGGCACCGTTCACGTCTTGGTGACGGCCGGACTGCACTTGGGCGTCGTCGCGGCACTACTGCTCGCGCTGCTCGGAGCGCTACGCGTACCGCGGATCCCGGCCTGCGCGCTTGCGGTTCTCGTGGTCTTCGGCTATGCATATTTCAGCGGCATGCACGTCCCGGCGATGCGCGCGGCCACTACGATCGCATTCGCGTTGGCGGCGCGTGCCTTTGGGGCGCGGACGTTTTCGTTCAACGCGCTCGCGGCGGCCGCGATCGTCGTCGCGCTCTTCGACCCGCTCTCCGTCACGAGCGTCTCGTTCGCACTCTCGTTTTCGTGCGTGGGCGCCATCGTCGTTACCGCCGGCGCAATCGAAACCGCGCTGAGCGGGCTCGCCGCGCTCCCGCATCGCCTTCGCGAAGCGATAACGCTGACGATCGCGACGCAACTCGGCACGTGGCCGCTGACGGCTGCGACGTTCTTGTTCTTCGCGCCCTATGCGGTCGTCGCAAACCTCGCGGTCGTCCCGTGCGTCGGGGCCACGATGCTGCTCGGTTTCGCGCAGCTGGCACTCGCATCGTCGGCACCGCTCGCGCAGGCCTGCGCGAACCTCAACGGCTGGCTGCTCGCCTGGATGGTCGCGAGCGTGCACGCCGTCGCCGCGCTTCCCGGAGCTCGCATCGTGATGACGCCGCCGCCGCTTTGGACGATCGCCGCGTACGATGCGGCCATCGTGGCGGGAGCGTGGCTATGGGCGCGAGGCGGGCGCACCGCCGCGCTCGCGCTGCTGCTCGTCGGCGTCTGGCTCGTACTCGAACCGCCGCGCGCGATCGACCGCGACCTTCGCGTAACGGCGCTCGACGTCGGGCAAGCGGATTCTTTAGTCATACAGACGCCGCGCGGTCACGTGCTGCTGGTCGATGCCGGCGGGCGCTTGGAGCGCGGCCCGCAGTCGGCCGGCGGTTCCACCGCGCAGCGCATCGGCGAGCGCATCGTCGTGCCGTTCTTGCTCCGGCACGGTATCCACTACCTCGACGCGATCCTTATCTCGCACCCTCACGGCGATCACGCCGGTGGAGTCGCACCCGTGCTGCGCGCGCTGGGCACCGGCGAGGTCGCCGACAGCGGCCAGCGTTACGGCGGCTTTGCCTATAACGACGCGATAGCGACGGCGCGCGCAGAACGCATTCCGCTGGCGTACCCGCAGGCCGGTGACGTCTGGCGCACCGACGACGGCGTCACCCTGCGCTTCATAGGACCGTCGCTCCCGCTCATCACCGGTTCCAACGAGATCAACGACAACTCGATTGCCTTCGTGCTGCAGTACCGGGCATTTCGCATGCTCTTTACCGGGGACGCCGGCGTTGCGGCCGAGAGACGCTTCCTATCCGAAGGCGTCGACCTCCACGCGGCGGTGCTCAAAGTCGGTCACCACGGATCGGCATACAGCTCGTCCCCGGCCTTTATCGCCGCCGTGCAGCCTCGATACGCGATCGTCTCTGTCGGACGCCACAACCTCTTCGGCCACCCGGCGCCGCAGACGCTCGCCACGCTGCGGCGCTTCGGCATCCGCGTCTACCGGACCGATGAAAACGGCGCGGTGATGCTGCGCACCGACGGAACGCGCATCGATCTCTCAGACGTGCTGCCTCGACCGTGAGTAAAGGTATTTCGCGTACGCGATTGTACAGTGATCGGCGTGAGCACCACGCTGATCCGCAACGCCGCGTTCGTGGCGACCTTCGACGATGCGGAGACGACCTTCGCCGGCGGGGCGGTATTCGTCCGCGATCGCGTCATCGAACGGGTCGGCCACTCCGCAGAGTTACCGCAGACCGCCGATACGGTCGTCGACGCGCGCGAACGCATTCTGCTGCCGGGGCTGATCAACACGCACCATCATTTCTTCCAGACGCTCACGCGCAACGTACCGGGGACGCAAGACGCCGGCCTCTTCGCCTGGCTCTCGCGACTCTACCCGATCTGGGCTCGCCTGACGCCCGAGGCGATCCGCGTATCGACGGCGACGGCGATGGCGGAGCTCATGCTCTCCGGCTGTACGACCACGAGCGATCACGCCTACGTCTGGCCGAACGGAGCGCGCATCGACGATCAGATCGAGGCAGCACGCGAGATGGGCATGCGCTTCCACGCGGCGCGCGGATCGATGTCGCTTGGCGAATCGAAGGGCGGCTTGCCGCCCGATTCGCTGGTCGAGGACGAACGCCTCATTCTCCACGATTCGCAGCGCGCGATCGAACTCTATCACGATCCGTCGCGGTACGCGATGACGCGCGTCGCGCTCGCACCGTGTTCGCCGTTCTCCGTATCGCCCGAACTCATGCGCGAGAGCGTGGCGCTCGCCCGCTCCTGCGGCGTGCACGTGCACACGCACCTGGCCGAAACGCTCGACGAAGAGCGCTATTGCCTCGCGCGATACGGCCTGCGCCCGGTGGAGCTGGCCGAGTCGCTCGGCTGGGTTGGGAACGACGTTTGGCACGCGCATGCGGTGCATCCCGCACCGGCCGATATCGCGCGGCTGGGAGCCACGCAGACGGGCGTCGCCCACTGCCCCACGTCGAACATGCGGCTGGGATCCGGTATCGCGCCGCTGCGCGCGCTCACCGCAGCCGGCGCGCGCGTCGCTCTGGGCGTCGACGGCTCGGCTTCGAACGATGCGTCGTCGATGCTCGACGAGGCGCGTCAGGCGCTGCTGCTGCAGCGCGTCGGCGGGGATCCCGCCGCAACGACGGCACGCGGCGTGCTGCGCCTAGCGACGCGCGGCGGCGCCGCGGTCTTAGGACGCGACGACCTCGGCACGCTCGCACCCGGCATGGCCGCCGACATCGTCGGCTATCGCTTGGACGCGCTTGGCCTCGCGGGCGGTGCGGTCCACGATCCGCTGGCGGCCCTGCTCTTCTGCCGGCCGGGCAACGTGGATTTCAGCATGATCGACGGACGCGTGCGCATCTCGGGCGGCGCCTTCGTCGACGTCGACCTACCGGTGCTGATCGAGCGGCATAACCGGATCGCGCGGGCGCTCGTGCGGGACGAGTTGCGCTGAGGCGCTCAACGCGGCGAGCACGCGCTCCGGGGTCATGGGGAGCTGCGTGACCCACGCGCCGGTGGCCGCATAGATTGCATTGGCGACCGCGCCGGCAAACGGAACCAACGGCATCTCGGCGACGCCGCGCGCGCCGAACGGCCCGTTCGGATCGGCCAGTTCCAGCAGCACCGGATAGACCTCCGTCGGCATGTCGAGCGTCGTCGGCAGTAGGTATGTGCTGAAATGCGGCGTGAGAATTTTCCCGTCGCGCAATTGCAGATGCTCGGTCAGCACGTATCCGACGGCTTGCGCCAAACAGCCTTCGATCTGTCCCTCGACGAGTTGCTCGTCGATCGCTCGGCCGACGTCGTGCGCGCTGACGATCTTCAGAATGCGGATCTGCCCCGTGCGCGTATCGACCTCGACCTCGACGGCCTGCGAGACGTAACCGTAGGAGTAATTCGGCCTCCCGGCAGTGGTCTGCGGATCGAGCGCGGTCGTCGCGGGCGGCCGAAACTGGACGGTGGCCTTTGCGTCGGGTCCGGGAAACTTCGCTTTCGCCGCGTCGGCCGCATCTTTGACGGCACGCCCACCCATGAGGGTCAGGCGCGATGCGGAGGCACTTCCGGCGTCGGGCGCACGAGCGCTGTCGTCGGTGATCATCCGCACCGCGTGCGGCGGCAGGCCGAGCGTCTCCGCCGCGATCTGCCGTAGTGCGGCGTGTGCGCCCTGGCCGACGTCGGCCGCCCCGACGCGCACGATCGCCCGCTCGATCTCGCGCTCGCCGAAGAGTTCCACCGTGGCCGTCGCCTGCTCGGGAAATCCAAACGAGTAGCCGACGTTCTTGATGCCCGAAGCGATGCCGACGCCGCGGCGCAGATGGGTGCGCGGCCGCAGATCCGGCATGCCGTAGTGCATTCGCGCGCGCGCCTCTTCGACGCAACGCTCCAGCACCGCCGCCGCGCTCACGCCCGCCGGCAGCGGATGCTGCGTCGGTTCGATGCTGCCTTCGCGATAGACGTTGCGCCGGCGAATCTCGACCGGATCGAGATCGAGTGCGTGCGCGAGGCGCGTCACCATGCACTCCGCCGCGAAGTGCGCCTGCGGCGCGCCGAAGCCGCGGAATGCGCCGCTCGGCACATTGTTGGTGTAGACGGCGTAGCCGTCGGAAGCGACGTTCTCGATTTCGTAGGTGCTCGTTGCAAAGAGCGTCGCGCCTTTGAGCACCTCGGCGCTGGTCGATGCGTACGCGCCCCCGTCGGCGATCAGTTCGGTCTGCGCGGCGACGATGCGCCCGTCGCGCGCCGCGCCCCACTTCGCGCGAATCCAGAACGGATGGCGCTTGTGGTGCCCGACGATCGACTCCTCGCGGCTCCAGACGATCGCCGTGGGCCGTTGCAGCTTCCACGTCGCGAGCGCGAGCAGCGTCTGCACGCTCAAGTCTTCGCGGCCGCCGAAGGCGCCGCCGATCTTCGCATAGCGGACGGCGACTTCTTCGGGTGCGAGCCCCAGCATCTTGGCCAGCTGCTTGCGGTCCTCGTGCAGCCACTGTCCGGCCGTTTCGACGACGAGCGTTCCATCTTCGTAGTACGCAACCCCGGCGTCGGGCTGCAGGTAGGCGTGCTCCTGCCAAGACGTCTCGAACTCGCCTTCCAGGACGACGTGTGCCGACGCAAACGCGCGCTCCACGTCGCCCTTGCGAATGCGAACGTGCTTGAGGACGTTATCTGCCCGTCCGGCGTGTACGCGCTGGGCGTCCCGCGCCATGCCCGCGCGCGCATCGGTCACGGCCGGCAGATCCTCGTACGCGACGCGCACGCATTGCGCCCCGAGCTCCGCCGCGCGCACGTTCTCCGCAACGACCAGCGCGACTTTGTCGCCCCAGTACCGCACGACGCCGTCGCAGAGCACGGGCTGGTCCTCTTCGACGAGTCCGTAACGATTGTACGGCACGTCGCGAGCGGTCAAGACCGCGACCACGCCGGGAACCGCCAGCGCCTCCGCAGTGTCAATCGAAAGGATACGCGCGTGCGCCCGCTGTGCGAAGACGACCTTCAAACGCAGCATGTCGTCGCGCACGATATCGGCGGGGTATCGCGCGGCCCCGGTTACTTTGTCGAGCGCGTCGGGCCGCGCCAAACGCTTGCCGAGCAGGGTCATACGCGCGTCGTCTCGGCCTGCGGAGCGATCCGTTCGCTCGCCTCGACCATCGCGTCGAGGATCTTTCGATAGCCGGTACAGCGGCAGATATTCCCGCTGATCGCCGTTTGGTGCTGCGGCAGCGTCGGATGCGGATGCTCCTGCAGCAGCTTCGCGCCGGCCATGAGCATCCCCGGAATGCAGAAGCCGCATTGCACGGCCCCGCGATCGATATACGCTTGTTGAAGCGGATGCAGGCGTTCGCCGGCCGCCAGGCCCTCGATCGTGGTCACCGCGCAGCCGTGAGCCTGCGGAGCCGGCACCAGGCACGACATAACCGCGCGGCCATCGAGCCACACGGTGCATGCGCCACACTCGCCTTCGGCGCAGCCTTCTTTCGCGCCGGTGAGGTGCGCGTTCTCGCGCAAGGCTTCGAGCAGCGTCTTGCACTCCGCTCCGTCGATCTCCATCGGCAGCCCGTTGACGACCGTTTCGATCGTTCCCGCGAACGGAGCGTGCAGCGCCGGCGACACCTCACCCGTATCGAGCAGGACCGGCGCAGACGCCAGACCGTCGGCGCAGCGATCCTCGGCGATGCGCTGCAGACCATCGGCGATGAAGACGGCCAGCGCCGTCGCACGGTAGCCGGCCGATCCGCGCAGGTCGTCGATCGGGGAGGCGTCCGCGCAGGCACGGCGCGCGGCTTCTTCACGCACCGGCGCATCCAGGCGCTTACCGCGCAGATACGCTTGCGCGCTCGCCGCGTGGATGACGGTCGGTGCCAGGCAGCCGAGCGCGATATCGGCTTCGCGCACGACATCTCCGTCGAATCGCAGGACGAACGCAACGTCGATGACGGAGATGGCCTGCGCGCGGCGGAGGCCGAGCTTTAAGAACAATCCGCGCCGCCCGCCCTGCAACTTCTTGAAACGAATCTCCGTCAGCAGTTCGTCGGGCCGGACGACCGTCTTGCGGAACCCTTCGAAGAACGCGTCGATTGGGACGCTCCTCGTTCCCGAACGGCTGCGCAGCGTCACGCAGGCGCGCAGCGCCACCAGCGGTGCGATCGTGTCGTTGGCCGGCGATGCGGTGAGGAGATTCCCGGCGATCGTGCCGCGCGCGCGAATCTGCGGGGCACCGACCTCGGCGCATGCCTGCACCAGCGGCAGCGCGTGCGCCACGCAGTCGGGCGAGGCTAGAATATCGTTGTGGGTAGCCAGACCGCCGATCGCGATCTCGTCGCCCTCCACGCGCACGTAGCGCAAACCCTCGATCTTCGTGATGTCCAGCAGCGTATCGGCCGGCTTTCCGCCGCGCTGCAGTTCGACGAGAATGTCGGTTCCGCCGGCCACGACGCGCCTGCCTTCGTCCCGCTCCTCCAAGAGGCCGAGCGCCTCCTGGAGCGTCCCCGGTTGGAGGTACCGCTTCCACATATCTCGGAAGTTCACCAAGGCCGCGCGCAAGCCATTGCGCACCTGCGGCAACGGGAGTACGTTATGTTTGAAAACCGGCCGTGAGCGTACGCGCCGTTATCCTTGCGGCCGGCCAGTCGCGCCGCATGGGCACGCAGAAGCTGCTCCTTCCGTTTCGAGGCAAGCTGATGGTCGAGCATACGATCGAGGCTGCGCGTGAATGGAACCCGCTTGTGGTTGCCGGCCCCGACGTCGCCCGCGCGCTGACGGGGAACAGCCACGCGGCCGTCTGCGTCAACGATGCGCCCAGCCTTGGAATGTCGCACTCGCTGGCGCTGGCCGATGCCGCCCTCGACCCCGAATCCTCGATCGTCCTCCTGCTCGCGGACAAACCGCTGGCGAGCGCCGCGCTGATTCGCGCGGTCTGCGAACGTGCCGGCGAGGCCGACGTGGTCTATCCGATCCGCGCCGACGAGCCGGGGCATCCCGTCTTCCTTTCGGTCGCTGCGCGGCGCAAGATCGCCTCTTTACCACGCGGCGACACGCTCCAACTGCTCCGCGACGATCCGTCGCTGCTGCGCCTGCAACTCGAGATGGACGACCTCGGCGCCTACCTCGATATCGACACCCCGGAGGCTTTGAACGCGCTTGTCGAATGACTCAAACGTGAACGCTCAACCACGCGATCTCATTGGTTACGGAGCGAATCCTCCAAACCCGCGATGGCCGGGCGACGCCCGTCTCGCGCTGCAGATCGTGATGAATTACGAAGAGGGCTCGGAGTACTCTATCTCCAACGGCGACGGACATTCGGAGACGTACCTCACCGAGGTGCCGGGCGCGGCCCTCGGCCCCGGCCAGCGCGATCTCATCGTGGAATCGGTCTACGAGTATGGCAGCCGTGCCGGCTTCTGGCGCCTGATGCGCCTCTTCGCGGAACGCGAGATCGCGATAACCGTCTTCGGCGCGGCGCTGGCACTCGAGCGCAACCCCGAGGCGGCGCGCGCGATTCGCGAGGCGAAGCACGAAGTCTGTTCGCACGGCTGGCGCTGGATCGACTTTCACGCGATGAGCGAAGCGCAAGAGCGCGAGCAGATGCGCATGGCGGTCGAGTCGATCGCACGAACGACCGGCGAGCGCCCCTACGGCTGGTACTGCCGCTACGCCCCGAGCCTGAACACGCGCCGCCTCGTCGTGGAAGAGGGCGGTTTCTTATACGACTCCGACGCCTATAACGACGATCTGCCCTACTGGGTCAAGGTCTCCGGGAAGAACCATCTGGTCGTTCCGTACACGCTCGACGTCAACGACATGAAGTTCGCCGTCGCGCCCGGCTTCTCGTCGCCGTCGGGCTACTTCGAATACATGCGCGACGCGTTCGACGTCCTGTACCGCGAGGGGAAGACGCACCCGAAGATGATGTCGGTCGGGCTGCACGCGCGTTTGGCCGGCCGCCCGGGGCGTACGGCCGCGCTCGAGCGCTTTCTCGACCACGTCGCCCTGCACGAGGACGTCTGGATCTGCCGGCGCGTCGACATCGCTCGTCATTGGATCGCGAATCACCCGCCGCGATGACGGCTGACGGCACCAACGTCGTAGCGCGCCTCGCCGAGCTGGCGCGCATCGGGCGGCACGACGCCGGAATCTCGCGCGGGCTGGCAACCCCGCCCGAGCGAGCCGCGCGCGAACTTTTCGCAGCGTGGGCTCGCGCCGATAACTACGCTCTCACGCAAGATCGCGTAGGCAATCTCTTCGCTCGCCGCCGCGGCGCCCGCGCCGATGCCGCACCGCTGCTCGTAGGGTCACACCTGGACACCGTGCCCACGGGCGGCGCGTACGACGGCGCCTACGGCGTCGTCGCCGCGCTCTGCGCGCTCGAACTGCTCGACGCGCGCGGCCTGACGACCCAGCGTCCGATCGAGGCCGTCGCGTGGGCGGGCGAAGAGGGCAGCCGGTTCCCGCTCGGATGTCTGGGCAGTTCCGTCTTCGCCGGCATCGTAGCCGAACGCGAGGCGCTCGCGCTCGTCGACGACGCAGGGACGTCGCTCGGTGCCGCGCTGGCGTCGCCCGCCGGCGGCCTGCTCGACGCGATCGAGCCGCGCCGCGACCGGCGCGTCGCTGCCTACGTCGAGCTCCACGTCGAACAGGGGCCGGTGCTCGAGCGCGCGGGCGTCGCTCTCGGCATCGTCACGGCGATCGCCGGGCAGCGCCGATACCGTGCCGTCGTCGACGGCACGAGCGGGCATGCCGGCACCGTTCCGATGGATGGACGCTCCGACGCGCTCTGCGCGGCCTCCGAACTGATCCTCGCGCTCGAGGCCGCGGCGGCACGAAGCGGCGAGTGCGTCGTAACGGTCGGGCGCATCGCCGTGGAGCCTAACGGGACGAACGTTATTCCCGGTCGCGCGATCTTTTCGATCGACGCGCGCTCGCCCGACGATGCTCGGCTGGACGCGATCGAAGATGCGCTGGACGCCGCGGCGTTCGACGCGCGGCGGCGGCGCTCCGTACGGATCGCGACGCAACGACTGGAAGCGCGTGCGCCGACGCCGATGAATCCGGCGCTGCGCCGGGTGCTGCGGCATGCCGCCGAGCGTTTCGAGCCGCAGGCGCTCGACGTTACGAGCGGAGCCGGCCACGACGCGATCTCTCTGGCGCAGATCGCCCCGGCGGCGATGCTCTTCGTGCCGAGCATCGGCGGGCGCAGCCACGTCGATGCCGAGCGGACCGACGACGCCGATCTCGAGATGGGCGTCGAAGCGCTCGCCGCGGCCCTCGTCGAGGTCGACGCCGCGCTCGCCGCGAATTAAGATCCCGCCATGCGATTTTTCATCTGCGGCTCCGCGTTAAGCGGCCAGCCCAACCACGCCAATCTTGGCGACGCGCGTCTCCTGGGGGAGGCACGCACCGCGCCGCGCTACCGGCTGCACAGCGTACGGGACGAGCATCCCGGTATCTATGAAGTCGATATCGGCGGCATCTCGATCCCGGGCGAGCTCTACGAGTTCACGCCGGCACAACACGCTCATATGCTCTCGACCGAGCCGCCCGATCTCTACGAAGCGCCGATTCTCCTCGACGACGGCACCTCAGCCCCGGCGATGCTCTATCCCCGTACGCTCATTCAGGAGCGCGGATACGCGGACATCTCCGCGTACGGCGGTTGGGCCGCGTACAAGCTCGCCACCGGTGAGGAGCGCGCCAGCCGGCGCTAGCTGCCGCGATAGGTCGAATATCCGTACGGTGCGAGTAAGAGCGGGACGTGATAGTGCGCCGCACCTTCTTCGATGCGAAAGCGGACCGCAATCTCGTCGTAGAACGATGGGCTTTCCAGGCGTTTGAAGTAGGCCCCGACCGTAAAGACGAGTTCGTACCACCCCGGTTCGAGCTCGCCGTCGAACGGGCCGGCGATGCGTCCGCCGTCATCGGTCCACGCACGCGCGACCGGCGTGCGAACCTCTCCCTCGCTGCGTAAGAGCGCGACCTCGATGCGAGCGCCGGGAACGCCGCGCGCAATGTCGAGAACGTGCGTCGAGAGCCCACTCACGGCGTCACCTTCGCGCCATCCGCGATCCACGCGCCGACGAGCGTGCGTTCCGCTTGCGTCATCGCGGTAACGTTGCCTAGCGGCATTGCGTGGGTTTGGACGGCTTGCAGGTAGATGCGCGAGGCGTTGGCGCGGATGTGCGCGGGCGTATCCAGCAGCACGCCGTCCGGCGGCGCCGCGAATCCGGGCTGCACCGGCACCGGTGAGTGGCAGACTGCGCACCGCTGCGCAATGACCGGCCGCACCTGCGCGAACGTAACGCTGCTCGCCGCGGCCGGGAGCGAACGCGGATGCGGTGCGATGGCTATCGCCGCGGCGGCGAGAAGCACGGCTGCGGCGATCGGAAGCGCCGGAACGATCTTGTTCTTGTGGCTGAGGACGAAGAAGTACCGCAGCAAGACGCCGGCGAGGCCGATGACCGCGAGCACGAGCCATCCGTACCGATTGTCGTAGGTCATCGGATAGTGTGCGCTGATCATGATGAAGAGCACGGGAAGCGTAAAGTACGTGTTGTGAACGGAGCGAATCTTCGCGAGCTGCCCGGGGCGCGGGTCGGGCTCGCGACCTGCGCGTATGTCGGCCAGCATCTTGCGCTGGCCCGGGATGATCCAAAAAAAGACGTTCGCGACCATGATCGTGCCGATGATCGCGCCGACGTGCATGTACGCGGCTTGCGCTGCGAAGACGTGCGAGAGTCCCCACGCTGCGAGCGCGAGCAAGACGTAGACGATGCCGCCCAGCAGCAGCGGCCGATCGGCGAACAGGCGGCAGAGCGCGTCGTAGACGAACCAGCCCACCGCGAGGGTCGCGATGCTGATCGCGATGGCCGCCGCCGGCGTGAGATTCATCACGCTCTTGTCGATGAGGTAGGTGCCGGCGCCGATCCAATATACGATCGCGAGCATCGCCATGCCGGAGAGCCACGTTGCGTAGGCCTCCCACTTGAACCAGTGGAGGTGCTCGGTCAGCGGCTCGCCCTTCGGACCCGTGAGATATTTTTGGTTGTGGTAGAACCCTCCGCCGTGCACGGACCACACTTCGCCCAAGACGCCGCGGCGCACGTCCTCGGGCTTCTGGGGCGGCGTCAGCGTATCGTCGAGCCATACGAAGTAGAACGACGTGCCGATCCAGGCGATGCCCGCCGTGAAGTGCAGCCAGCGAACGAGGAGGTTCAGCCATTCGAGAACGTAGGACGACATCAGCCGGTCACCGCATCGCGCAGGCGAAGCCGCACGATCTTTCCGATCTCGGCGAGTGCCGCCGAGATCTCGGTCGTACGATCGTTGGAGGCTCGCGCCGCGAGCGCCGCAAGGATCGAGGATGTAGTGTGCTCGCGAGCGCAGATGACGAACGGAAACCCGAAGCGGGCGCGGTACGCGCCGTTGAGCGCGTCGAAGCGTTCGACCTCCTCCGGCGAGAGCCGGTCGAGCCCGGCTGCGGATTGCTCGGCGCTCGAGGCCGGTGTCAGCCGCCCCTCGCGCGCTACTCGTCCGGCGAGATCCGGGTGCGCCGCAATGAGCGCGACCCGCCGTTCCTCCGGCGCATCGGCAAGGACGGCGAGCATGGCCGCGTGCAGCGCGCCGGCGTCGGCAAACGGGCGTCTCTCCCAAGCGGCATCCGCAATCCACGGCGAATCTTCGAATGCGAAACCGAGCTGCGCCACAAAGGTCGCGCGGTCGGCCGCATTGAGTTGTGCGATCGTCATCGTCTCGCTCCGCAGGTTCTACGCAAGCATGGCCCGTGACTGCCCGTCACGAGCATGCCGCCGCAGATTATGGCATAATGGAGCCGATGGGACGAAATCGTAAGGGCGGCGATCCAGCCGCAAGCCGGTTCGCAGCGAACCTTCAGGCGCTGCGAGCAAAGAAGAAGCCGCCCGCCGAGGAGACGGCGGCGGACGCGGCGGCGGACGCCGAGCCGCAGGCCGAGGCCGCCGCCCCGGCGGCAAGGGATCGTTCGACCTTGGGCCGCGAACCGGGCACGTGAGCCGCGCCGTCAGCGGCCGAAGGTGATGCGGGTGACCGCGCAGAGATCGACGCTGCGAATCTGAACGCGTCCGCCTGCAAAACGCGCGCGCAGATCGTACGCGCAGGTTGACGGATCGAAGGTGAGCGCGAAGGAGCGGCCCTCTCCGATGCCGATCACGCGGGTGGGCCCGAGCAGATCCGGACCCCACGAAGCCGTGGCCGCGTGGCCGAGCCGCAGCGTATAGATAGCCCGGTCCCCTCGATCGAGGATCTCGACGCGGCGCGTGGCCGCGTCCGCGGGCGCGGCCGAGAGGAACGGCAGCAAGAGCGCGAGCGCGGAAATTGCAAGCGAACGGCGGCGCATCGGCTACCTGTACCACGGCACGGCTCGGCCGGACCTGCTGCGCTAGCCGGGACGACCGCGGGGGAGCCGTGCCGGGGCTCGCGAAGCGCTAGCTCATGGAAACGAAAGAACCGCTCGAGACGGTAGGCCCGGCCAAGGCGACGCATGACACCGATCCGCCGGCCGCGCTGATCGCGTTTATGGAGACCGGCTGGATCGACGAGCCGATCGAGCGTGCGACGATCCGCGGGAACGACCGGTTCCTGGCGCGCCGTGCGGCTCTCTCGCAGCACTATCCCGGAACCTCACTCGTCGTACCGGCGGGCACCGAGCGCGTGCGCGCCAACGATACGAACTTCCGCTTTCGCACGTCGAGCGATTTTGCATACCTGGTAGGGCACGGCGAACCCGGCGCGGTGCTCGTGCTCTCGCCGGCCGGACGCGAACACCGGTCGACCCTGTTCGTGCCGGCTCACAATCGCGGCAGCGCGCAGTTCATCACCGATCGGGTCTACGGCGAACTCTGGGTCGGCCGCCACCGCGGCGTAGATGAAAGCCGCGCCTACTACGGCGTCGATACGTGCCTTCCGCTCGAGCGTCTTGCACCGTATTTGGAGGAGCTGCGCGGTGACCGGCAGGGCGTGCGCCTCGTGCGCGGTTCCGACGATACGATCGACGCGCTCTTTGACGCGGCGCCGCAAGACGCGGAGTTCGCGAGCCACCTCTCCGAGATGCGCTTGATAAAGGATGCGTTCGAGATCGCCGAACTGCGCGCGTGCTGCGAGATCAGCAAGCGCGGTTTCGAAGATGTGATTCGCGTGCTGCCTACGGCGCGCACCGAGCGCGAGATCGAGGCCGCATTTTGGCGCCGCGCGCGCATCGAAGCCAACGACGTCGGCTACCTGACGATCGCGGCCGCCGGGCACCATGCCTGCACGCTGCACTGGAACCGCAACAGCGGCGCCGCCGACCCGGGAACGTTGCTGCTGCTCGATGCCGGCGTCGAGGTCGAGTCGCTCTACACCGCCGACATCACGCGCACGCTGCCGATCGGCGGTAGGTTCTCGGCGGAGCAGCGCGCGGTCTACGAGATCGTCTACGAAGCGCAACGCGCGGGCTTCGCGCAGGTAAAGCCCGGCAACGATTTCCTCGCACCCAATCGCGCGGCGATGCGCGTGATGGCGCAAGGCCTGATCGATCTCGGCATTCTGAAGAGCTCGCTCGATGAGGCCCTCGATCCCGAGCGCCAGTTCTATCGCCGCTACACGTTGCACAACGTCAGCCATATGCTCGGCATCGACGTACACGACTGCGCGAGAGCGCGCGCGGAGCGCTACCGCTACGGCTCGCTCGAGCCCGGAATGGTCCTCACCGTCGAACCGGGGTTATACTTCCAGCCCAGCGACGCGACCGTTCCGCAGCGTTTCCGCGGCATCGGAGTACGCATCGAGGACGACGTGCTCGTTACAAACGACGGGCACGAGAATCTCTCGGCGATGCTGCCCTCAGCGCCCGGCGCGGTCGAGGCCTGGATGGCAGCCGTGGGCGGGGTGAGCTAGGTCTGCTTGCTGCGCATGGCCTCGAGCTGCTGCTCGATCGGCCACTTCGAGAACGCGAAGATGAGTATGATGACGATGTTCACGAAAGGAATCAGCATCAGGAGCGACAGCGCGCCGCTGTATCCGGCCTTCGAGGCGATCCGCCAGTTGATGATGATGCCGAGGACGAGCGCGACGATGACGATGATGGCGTAGATAACGCCGAACGCTGCAAGAGCGCCGATCGAAGACGTATCGGGGAGTGGGGCTGGGGTCGGCATAAGTGCCTCCATTTCGATGACGAGTGTTATCGAAGGGAAAGGGCAAAGCAACCAAGGGGACTCTACGCCTCCACGCCCAGCACCCCCTGCCGGATAGACCCGCTAGGCCACCTCGGCCCGCTTGATGAGATCGACCAGTTCGGCGTAGTCCATCGACGCCGCTTCGCCGCACAGCCCGATGAAGGTCGCCGGGCCCACCGCGTTTTTCGCCGTTTCAAGGATCGGTCGCAAGTACTCACTGTACGAAGGTGTCATCGCAAGATCGTTCAGCGCGCCTAGACGTTCGGCCATGCCGAAGGCCAAGACGCCTTCTCGGAAGCGGCCAAGGCCAGTCAACGCCTGGAATCCGGCCAACAGCGCGCCTCGAACGAATATCGCATAATCCCCAGGTGAGAGCAGCGAAAGTGCCCGAACGCAAAACTGGAGCGCCTCGCCATACTTCCCGCACTCGCATAATTGCAACGATAGAGTAGTCAATGCATCGGCCAGCCACACGGAGTCGCCGAGCGATTCAAAGATGTCTACCGCCGTCCGGGCGGCCGCAACCGACTCGTCCAAACGCCCCAACTTCGCATAGCTCAGCGAAAGCGCTCGATGGGCATAGCCGATTCCGCGAGTGAACTTCATACGCTTGAACATGGAGAGGCCCTCGCTCTGCAGCGCGAGCGCTCGTTCCCACTGTCCTTCGTTCGTCAACGATGCAGCAATGTTGAAGATGGTGTGAGTCGCGCCGTAATCGTCGCCGTACCGCCGCTGCAGGGACAAGAGCTCTTCGAACAGTTGCAAAGCAGCGGGGTCGCCATGATTAAACGCGACGATTGCGATGGCGTTGAGCGCCTCCAGCTCACCCGAACTATCGCCCGATGCTCGAAATCCATTCAGTGCCTTCTGCAAGTGGGATTCAGCCTGCTCCCGATCGGTTTGCGCTTTGGCAATGAGGCCCGTAACCAAATGCAGCCCCGCACTGGTGGAGAGCGGGAGACGATCCTCTTCTTCGCTCAATAGGCCGCGGGCCAACGCCTCCAACTCCGCAAAATTCCAACGGAATATGTAATACGGGCAAAGCGCTTGCGCGAGTTTCGCGGCTAAGCCGGGATCGCTAGACATTGCCCATCGAAGGGCGGCGTCGAAATTCTCCCGGTCTGCGTCTGCGCGTTGGAAGAACTCAACTTCGCGCGGAGACCGGAACTCCGGGCGATACCGTGCCGCGAGCCCGGCATAATAGCGTGCGTGCATCTCTCGGAGGGGTTCGCGCTCCGTTTGGCGCGACTCCGCGAACGCGCGAATCGTATCCAGCAAGCGATAACGGATGCCTTGCGCATCGGATGTCGCGCTGAGCAGAGAGGCGTCGACCAAATCGCAAAGAGCGGATTCTATCGGAGCGCTGCAGACGAACCCGGCCGCTTCCGCCGTAAACGTCCTTCGGAAGATAGACAATCGCAAGAACACCTCGCGCTGATCGCTTCCGAGCAAATCGTAGCTCCATGCTATCGCAGCGTCGAGCCGTTCGGGAATGCGGGAGGCACGCAGTTGCCGCAGGATCGTCTCGGGCGAAAGCACCGCGATCCGGGCGGCGATAATTTCGATCCCGAGCGGCAACCCGTCAACCCGATTCAGCAGTTCGAGAATGACTGTGGCGTTGGCGGCGCTGATTTCGAAGAACGGTGCTGCCGCAGCCGCGCGTTCCAGAAAAAGGCGATACGCGGGATAGGCGATCAGCGAAGCCGCCGGCATATCCGTAGCCGGAACGTCAAAAGACAGAAGCGGGAGAACGGCTTCGCCTTCGGCATCGAGCTTTCGCCGCGTGGTGGTTAGCACCGCGACGTCGGCGGCGGCCAATCGTTCCGCGAGCGGGCGCGCGGCGTCGAGCGAACCCTCACAACGGTCGAGAATCACGAGCGCTTCGCGTGCCTGCAGGGCTCGCACGACCTTTTCTCGCGGGTCCGGTCCGGACTCGATGGCGGCAGCCGCTCTGACGCGTTCCCAGGCATCGCGCTCTTCGCGGACATGCGTGAGATCTGCGAACCACACGCCGCCCGGAAAGCGAGCGAGTTGCGTCTGGGCGTGGCGTACTGCGAGGCTCGACTTCCCCGAACCGGCCGGCCCGACGATCGAAACGATACGCCCGGGTGCCAGTTGCAGCGCAAGCTGCGAAAGCTCGCGATGCCTCCCAACGAATGACAGGCGCTGTTGGGGAAGATTGTTTGGAACGAGCGGCGTTTGGCTCGTGGTGAGCAGCGATTCAAAGAGCCTGACGGTGGCCGGTTCCGGTGCCGCACCGATCTCGGCACGCAGCCGATTGGTCAAGGCATTGTACTCACGAATAGCCGCGCTTCGATCGCCGAAAGCAAGCAGCGCCTCCATCAAGCGGCGCACGGCGCCTTCGTCGAACGGACCGAGCGCGACTAAGCGCTCCAACCACGGCAGAAGCATTCCGGGCGAGGTGCCGGCCGTATCGAGCAGCTCGATCTGCGAACGCAAGAGACTTTCGTATGCCGTGCGATACCGCTCCCGGATTGGTTCCAGCGACTCGTCCGCGACGCCCTCGCAAAAATCTCCCCCATAGGCAGCCAACGCTTCGGTCGGGCTCGCGCTCAAGCAGCGCTCGAACTGAATCGAGTCCACGACTACGCCGCACTGCGGGTTCCATTGGACGGTGGTCCGGGTGAGCAGGAGGATATCGGCGCTAAGCGCTTTGTGCAGCAAGTGCATGTGCCGCCGCAGATTGGCCGCACCGGTCGGCGGTGCATCGTCGGGCCACAGGGTCCGAGCAAGCCAATCCCGCGAAACCGGCCGGCGATAGTGCGCGGCAAGCAAGCCGAGCAAGGCCAAAGCCTTCGGCCGTATGCCGACTCGCATCGCCGTGCCGTCCTGCTCGAGCGCCGGATGCCCCAGCAATCTGAGCGTCGTCTCCATCCCAGCCGCAACGTTGCTTCGTCGCGAACGTTACTCCTCGGCTAGACGGGAAAGAAACTAAAGTATTACTCTGCAGACCCCTTAATGATGACTAAAGTCATAAGGTGCGGCGCCCCGCAGCAGAGGTTGCGGGGCGCCGCGAGTGTTCGCCGCGGCGAGCACAGGTTATGGGCTACGTAGGGCCGATGCCGTTATGGCCCGAGCCAGAGTTCCACCGGTTCTACCAAACCGCTGGTAATGGAGTATGCCGCCTTGCTCGAGGCGCTAAGCGGCTGCGCGTACGCGTCGACCGAGCTCGTGCCGCTACCGCCGTGCTGGTCCCCCACATACAGCGTGCCCGTTCCGTCCACGGCGAGTGCATGCGGATCGGTGTTGGCGATTGTGTACGCCGGAGTGCTGCTCGCATTCATCGGCAAGTTATAGACATCGACCAAGCCGTCCATTGCATCCGCATCGAACAGATAGGTCGCGTACGATGCGAGCCCATAGGTTCCCGGAGCGGTCACGGTGGTCGGCGCACTCGTATATGGTGATGCGAATACGTCCATCTGGTTCATGCCCAGGTTGCCTACGTAGAGATTGCCGAGGTAGTCCATCGCGAGCGAGAATGAAGTGTTGTCGCCGTTGATCGTCTTCGACGGTGTGCTTGCGTTGCTGAACGGCGGCGAGTACTCAAACACCATGCTGCCTTGCGTACCGGTGTAGAGGTTGCCGTTCGAATCGAAGAGCAGTTGGGCGCCACCAACACCGCCTTGGAACTGCTGGAACTGGGCGACTGGCGAGGACCCGGAGGTGAGCGGCGCGTTGAAGATATAGATGTACCCGGTGCTGTCCTCCACGGCGACGTACTGGCTGTCCGAGGCGACGCCCCAGATGTTACCGCCGATCTGCACGTTGACGCTCGGTGCGCTGGACGAGCTGAACGGCGCGGTGTACTCCAGCACGTTGCCGGCACTGCCGTTCGCCACGTACAAGTGCGTCGTCGGCGTCGGCGTGGCGGTCGGTGCAATCGTCGGCGTGGCCGTCGGGGTTGGACTGGGAGATGGTTTCGGTGACGGCGCAGGGAGCGTTACGTCGACGTACTCGACATCGTAGGGCTGCGCGCCCGGAGATAGCGTGTACCTGTCCTGTACCGCACCGGTGGCTGTGTTCAAGAGATCGACGGTATCGTCGCCCGAATCCGCCACGAAGTAAACCATGTTCGTCGTTGTAGAATAGCCGAAATCAACGCCTCTTGGCGCTTTGCCGACCGCAGCGGTGAAGGATACCTGGCTATGCATGGCGTCAATGTCCGTCACGGTGTTGGTCGTGTCGTTCAGAACGAACACGTCGGATTGCCAACCCTCCGAATTGTCCGCAACGATCGTGCCGTTGCCCGGTGCGAGTGTGTAATGCCCGACGTTCGTGATCGGAAGCGCGCCGCAAGCTGACGAGTATTGCGACACGACGCCGTCCTGCGTATAGAAGAACACGTAAGCTGGGTCCTGACAGGCCAGACCGGGATTCGTGAACGCGGCCCCGAGGAGCCCGTTTGCCAGCGTGACGTTCGGAGGCGATTTCGTAGAATATTCATCGTAGAACTCTACCTCGCCGTTGCTCTCAGAGATCATTTCGTAGACGCCGGCGTACACCATGAAGGGGGTAGCCGCCGTCTTATACGTACGGAAGAGCGT
This sequence comes from bacterium, assembly GCA_021790935.1. GTDB lineage: Bacteria > Vulcanimicrobiota > Vulcanimicrobiia > Vulcanimicrobiales > Vulcanimicrobiaceae > JAJYFL01. The sequence goes on along the minus strand of JAJYFL010000012.1, from coordinate 5,425 downwards.
CTCGGTCGTTTTATCGATCATCGAAACGGATTGCGAACCGTGATTTGCGACGTAGACGAGTCCCCCGGACTGCGCCGCGTCGATCCATTCCGGATCGCTGCCGACGGTGATCGTTGCAACGACCGTGTCGGTCTTGGGATCGATCGCATTGACCGTGCCCGAACCAGCGTTGGCGACCCAGAGCACGTGCGCGTCCCCATCGTACGAGAGCTTGGTCGGCTCTTTTCCGACTGGAATCGTGCGAATCACCCCGCCTGTGGACGGATCGAGCACGGCAACCTGGTTTAGTCCGCGCTCCGCGACAAACAACTGGCGCAAGTGCTTCGGTGCGGGCGTGACCGCTGCTCCGGGCGGAGGTCCGCAGGCGGCGATTACCGCCAGCGACGCAAGCGCAATCAGGGGCGCGGCGCCCCGCATCACTATCGAAAACTTCCTATTCATGATCACTGCTCCTCTGCGAAAAAGTCGAGTACGCGACCTCCATAGGCCGCCTCTGCAGAATCATGATGAAGTGTGACCGTCCCGCTAGCGTCCCGCGAGCCTCCAGGCACGCATCTCGCCGCGTGCGCGATGCGTGACGTCAGAACCCCGGTCATCGATGACGTCGGAGGACTCCCTGCACGACAGGCGGGAGAAGCGCTTGGCCGCACCGGGTTGAAAAGGCAACGCAGCCAAGGGGACTCCGCACCTCGTCCCGCAATACCCCTGCTTGCGCTATTAGGTGGCAGTAGAGGAGAGATGTACGCGATCCGGCCGACCGACGCGCTCGTCGTCGTAGACCCGCAGAACGATTTCTTGCCGGGCGGCGCATTGCCGGTCGGTGAGGGAGAGCGCATCTTCGAACCGGTCGGCCGCGTGATGCCGCTCTTCGCGCACGTCTTTGCAACGCGCGACTGGCACCCGCCGCACCACAGCTCCTTTCAAGCCCAGGGCGGGCCGTGGCCGGAGCACTGCGTGGCCGGTTCGCACGGCGCCGCCTTCTCGCCGCTCCTGCCGCTGGACCGAATCGGTGAGATCGTCGACAAAGGCACCGATCCCGCGACCGACGGGTACAGCGGATTCGCCGGCACGGATCTCGCGGCGCGGTTGCGCGCGCGCGGCGTCGATCGCGTCTTCATCTGCGGGCTCGCGACCGACTACTGCGTGAAGGAGACCGCGATCGCAGCGGCCGGCCACGGCTTTGCAACCGTCGTGCTGACCGACGCGATCGCCGCCGTCAACGCGCAGCCGGGCGACGAAGCCGCCGCATTGCAAGCGATGGAGACCGCCGGCGCGCGCTTCGCGACCAGCGCCGATCTGCACGCCGCCGCGTGAGTACCGACCGGCATCGAATACGTTCCGCCCGCACAGCGCCACGGCAATCCGCGGCAGCTCTTCGGCCTCTGGTTCTCGGCCAACGCCGAGATCGCGACATGGATGGTCGGGCGCGATCCTCAGCGTGCTAGCAACGTTCGGTCCGCGCTACGGCGTGCCACAGCTGGTAGCGTCGCGTCGACGATCGCCTGCTTACCGCTGCTGCCGGTGATGATCCGAGGCATCTCATGGCTGCTCCAGTTTCGCCAGGCCCATGGTAGCCGCCGGCGCGCTGGTGTAGGGCGGCGCGTACTCCGTCACCGTGCTGGTGATGTCGCCGTCGGCCAAGTTCCCGACGAAGAGATCGCCGATGGAACCAGCGCGACGGTCAGGGGACGAGTTTCCCGATAGTGATGCCGTCCTGAGGTGCTCCGCTCGGATACTCGGTGATGCTCCGCTTGGCGCGATCTTCCCGATAGTGCGCGTCGTTGGGTACGTCACGGCTGTTCCAATATCGCCACGCCAGCGGCACCGCCCGCGCCGTTCGAGATGGTCGCTATCGGCGCGCTCGTGTTGGAGAAGGGCGGCGCGTACTCCAACACGCCACCGTTCCCGACGAAGAGATTGCCGGAGGAGTCGAATGCCAGACCTACGGGAGCCCAGTTCACGCCGTTCGAGATGGTCGCGATCGGCGCGCCGGTGTAGGGCGATGCGTACTCCGTCACGTTGCCGTTGTTATTCGCAACGAAGAGATGGCCGGAGGAATCGAATGCGAGACCCCGGGGATTGTTCACGCCGGTCGAGATGATCGCCGTCGCAGGGCTCGTGTTGGAGAAGGGCGGCGCGTACTCCGTCACGTTGCCGTTGTAGTAGTTCGCGACGAAGAGATTGCCGGAGGAGTCGAATGCCAGACCTGTGGGACGGGACACGGAGGAGTTCGAGATGGTCGTCGGCGCGCCGGTGTAGGGCGGTGCGTACTCCGTCACGGTGCTGTTGGCATTGTCCGTAACGAAGAGCTTGCCGGAGGAATCGAACGCGAGAAACCAGGGATAGTTCACGGAGTTCGAGATGGTCGCCGTCGGCGCGCTGGAGTTGGAGAAGGGCGGCGCGTACTCCGTCACGGTGCTGGGGTTGGTGTCGTTCGCGACGAAGAGATTGCCGGAGGAGTCGAATGCTAGACCATCGGGACTGGCCACGCCGATCCCGATGACCGCTATCGGCGCGGCGTCGTTGGTATCGGGCAATGCGTACTCCGTCACGTTGCTGTTGTTGTAGTTCGCGACGAAGAGCAGCGCCAGATACTTCATGTCGACCGTGACGGTCACCGGGGCGCAGTTAGCGCCGGTCTGCGTGCAGCCGTCCGTCGCCTGACCGGTGAAGGTCGGTGCCACGGTGAACGACGCGGTGGTGGTCGCGAACGTCGCCGGCGGCGTTACCGTAAACGAGTTCGGCGCCGATGCGCTCGTCGTCGAGCCGCTCGACGGCGAGGTGGTGACGGGCGAAAGCGAGCCGGAAACGGCACCGATGCTGAACAGCGGCGCGCCGGCACCGGCGATGATGTTGCCGTCGGCGTCGAGCGACTCGACGACGAACGCGTGCGCTCCTTGGCCGATGATGTCGTAACCGCCGCTACCGTTCGCGGAGCTGTTTGAGTCCGCCGGAACGACGACCGTGCTCGCCGGAACGCCCGCGAGGGCGATGTTGATGGTATTGCTCTGCCCGGCGGTAATGGTGAACGCAATCGCCTGCGCCGCGGAGAGGACGTTGCCGGTCGCCGTGTTCGTTCCGGAGGTATAGCCGTCGTAGGTCGTCAGGGTCGCGGTGTAGCTGCCGGCCTGAAGCCCCGGAACCGTCAGCGTGCAGATCGTCGAGGCGAGCGAGCTGGTGCATCCGCTGCTGTTGACGGTGAGGCCGGCCGTCTCGTTGACGGTCGTCGGACCGTTGATCGCGATGACGATCGACTGCGTCGCGGTCGAGAGGTACTGCGGCCGCACCCCCTTCGTCCGCACGCTCGTGGCCGAGCGGGACGCCGACGACGCGCTCTGCTGCGGAACGTTGATGACGAAGACGGCCGTGCCGGTGCCCTTTCCGTTGGTCGTTGGACTCGTCGGCAGCACCGAGGAGCCGTGGGGTCCGCCGGCGCAGCCTGCGAGTAACGCCGCGGCGGCCAGTACGCCGAGAAACCGAAACCCCTGCGAAGTCATATCCTCTTCTCCTTTGTTACTTGAATCCCGACGCTCGTGCTCGTGACCGTGACGCCCACGGTCGCAGTCTTGCCGCTGCCGCCGGTGCAGGTCATGGCTGCTTCAATATCGCCAGACCAGCGGGACCGTTCACGGAGTTCGTGATGGTAGCCATCGGCGCGCTCGTGTTGCTGAAGGGTGGTGCGTACTCCGTCACGGTGGAGGCGCCGTTGTTCGCGACGAAGAGATTGCCAGAGGAGTCGAGTGCCAGACCTTCGGGCCCGTTCACGCCGTTCGAGATGGTCGCTATCGGCGCGCTCGTGTTGCTGAAGGGCGGCGCGTACTCCGTCACGGTCCAGGCGCCGTGATTCGTGACGAAGAGATCGCCGGATGAGTCGAATGCCAGACCATCGACCCCAGACGCGCCGTTCGAGATGGTCGCTATCGGCGCGTTGGTGTAGGGGTACGCGTACTCCATCGTGCCACTCCAGTAGTTCGCGACGAAGAGATCGCCGGAGGAATCGAATGTCAGACCCTCGGGAGTGTTCACGGAGTTCGAGATGGTCGCCATCGGCGCGTTGGTGTAGGGCGATGCGTACTCCGTCACGTTGCCATAGTCGTCCGAAACGAAGAGATCGTCGGAGGAGTCGAATGCCAGATTGTTCGCATGGGTCAGGCCGCTCGAGATGGGCGTCGTCGGCGCGCCGGTGTAGGGCGGCGCGTACTCCGTCACCGTAGCGATGCCGTAGTTCGCGACAAAGAGATTGCCGGAGGAGTCGAATGCCAGACCCGCGGGACCGCTCACGGATTTCGAGATGGTCGCTATCGGCGCGTTGGTGTAGGGCGGCGCGTACTCCGTCACCGTGTTGTTGTTATAGTTCGTAACGAAGAGCGCCCGCGCCAGATACTTCATGTCGACCGTTACGGTCACCGGGGCGCAGTTAGCGCCGGTCTGCGTGCAACCGTCGGTTGCCTGACCGGTGAAAGTCGGCGTCACCGTGAACGACGCGGTGGTGCTCGCGAACGTCGTCGGCGGCGTTACCGTGAACGAGTTCGGCGCCGATGCGCTCGTCGTCGAGCCGCTCGACGGCGAAGTGGTGACGGGCGAAAGCGAGCCGGAAACGGCACCGATGCTGAACAGCGGCGCGCCGGCGCCGGCGATGATGTTGCCGTCGGCGTCGAGCGACTCGACGACGAACGCGTGCGCGCCCTGACCAAACAGATCGTAACCGCCGCTGGCGTTGCCTACGGTGATGACGCCGGCCGGGATGACGATCGTGCTTACCGGAACGCCCGAGAGGGAGATGTTGATGGTGTTGCTCTGCCCGGCGGTAATCGTAAACGCAATCGCCTGCGCCGCGGAGAGGACGTTGCCGGTCGCCGTGTTGGTCCCGGAGGTATAGCCGTCGTAGGTCGTCAGGGTCGCGGTGTAGCTGCCGGCCTGAAGCCCCGGAACGGTGAGCGTGCAGATCGTCGAGGCGAGCGAGCTGGTGCATCCGCTGCTGTTCACGGTGAGGCCGGCCGTCTCGTTGACGGTCGTCGGACCGCTGATCGCAATCACGATCGACTGCGTCGCGGTCGAGAGGTACTGCGGCCGCACCCCCTTCGTCCGCACGCTCGTGGCCGAGCGGGATGCCGACGACGCGTTCTGCTGCGGAACGTTGATGACGAAGACCGCCGTGCCGGTGCCCTTTCCGTTGGTCGTTGGGCTCGCCGGCAGCACCGAGGAGCCATGCGAGCCGCCGGCGCAGCCTGCGAGCAACGCTGCGGCGATCAGTACGCCGAGAAACCGAAGCCCATGCGAAGCCATATCCTCTTCTCCTGTTACTGAATGCCGCCGACGCTCGTGCTCGTGACCGTCACACCCACGGTCGCGGTCTTGCCGCTGCCGCCGGTGATCGTGATCTGACAGGTGCCGACGGCGGCCGGCGTGACTTTGTAGACCGCGG
>JAJYFL010000011.1 GCA_021790935.1 bacterium | reverse complement strand
CGCGGTGCCGCGGCTGCTCGACGAACTGGTGCCGGTGCCGCTGCGGCGCGGGATCGTAATCGTCAGCGTCGCGTTCGCCTTCCCGTGGTCGGTGATGCCGGTCGGGGGAATCGTGCCGCCGGGGTTACCGCCTCCCGAACACGCGACGAATGCGAGCATGAAAGTGCCCGCCAAGAGAAGGTGCCCACGTGCGTTCGCGTTCATGCTGAATCTCCTTCAAGCAGCCAAGCAACGGCATAGCATTATCAGAGGGCCATAACCATGATCACCGCTGCTTGTCAAGAAAGACCAGCACTCGGTCTGCCATAGACCGGCCTCTGCAGGGTCACCATAAAGCGTGAGCGTCCTGCTAGCGTCCCAGGCGGCTCCGGCGCTCCGATCAAATCGGCAAACGCAACCAAGGGGAGTCCGCACCTCGTCCCGCAATACCCCTGCTTGCGCCATTAGGGAGCAGTAGAGGAGAGATGTACGCGATCCGGCCGACCGACGCGCTCGTCGTCGTAGACCCGCAGAACGATTTCTTGCCGGGCGGCGCATTGCCGGTCGGCCGCGTGATGCCGCTCTTCGCGCACGTCTTTGCAACGCGCGACTGGCACCCGCCGCACCACAGATCCTTTCAAGCCCAGGGCGGGCCGTGGCCGGAGCGCGGGTTCGCCGGCGCGCGCTTCGCGACCAGCGCCGATCTGCACGCCGCCGCGTGAGTACCGATCTCTACCGGGACCAGATCCTCGAGATCGAACCGACCGGCATCGAATACGTCCCGCCCGAACAGCGCCACGGCAATCCTCGGCAGCTCTTCGGCCTGTGGTTCTCCGCCAACGCCGAGATCGCGACGTGGATGGTCGGCGTCTTCACCATCGCGCTCTACGGCACGAGCCTCTGGGGCGCGATCCTTGGCATCGTCGTCGGAAACCTCGTCGGCTACGCGCTGCTCGGCGTGCTCGCAACGTTCGGCCCGCGTTACGGCGTACCGCAGATGGTCGCGTCGCGGCTCGCGTTTGGCCGCTACGGCAACGCGTTCCCGGCGGCGCTGAGTTTCTTGGCCGGCGTCGGCTGGTTCGCCATCAATACCGTCTTCGGTTCATACGCGCTGCAGACCATCACCGGCCTGCCGTATCTGGTGAGCCTGGCGCTCATGCTCGTGCTGCAGATCGCGCTCGCCGTCTACGGTTACAACATGATCCACTGGTTCGAACGCGTGAGCGCCGTCTTACTCGCGGCCGGCTTTACGCTGCTGGGTTTCGTAACGTTCGAGCGCGCGAACTGGCATGCGGCCTTCAACGCTCACGCACCGCTGGCGGCGGGCGGCGAGATGGGCGGCGTCATCCTCGCTACGGCGCTCGGCTTTTCGTACGCGACCGGATGGGTGCCGTGCGCCTCGGATTACTCGCGCTATCTGCCGTCGACCGCCAGCCACGCGAAAATTTGGTGGTACTCGTTTGCGGGCAGCGTCGTGCCGTGCATCGCGCTCGAGACGCTCGGCGCCGCGACGGTAACCGCCGTGCCGCACGTCAATCTCTCCGACGCAAGCGCGACGCAGGCGATCGCGCTGCTGCTCGGCTCCGGCCTGCTCGCGAAGCTCGTGCTGCTCACGGTCGTGCTCGGAACGCTGACGGCGAACTGCATGAACCTCTACTCGGGCGCGATGGCCGCTCTGGTCGTGAAGTTCCCGGGGCGTTCGCTGCGTGCGCCGGTCTTTACGGGCGGGGTCTTCTTCTTGCTGACGCTGGCGCTCTTGTTGGCGGCCCGCACCGGTACGCTCGCCGCGATCGCCGGGGCGATCGCCGTCGGCGCGGTCGTCGGCGTCGTCGCGCACGTGAGATTCCAGCGTTGGCGGGCTGCGGTCGGCGTTGGCGTCCTCGGAGCGCTCCTGGCAATAGGCGGCGGCCATCCCGAGCAGACGGCCAAGCTCTACACGAACTTCCTGCTGCTGCTCTCGTACTGGGCATCACCCTGGGCGGCCGTCGTCTTCGTCGATTGGCTGCAGCGCCGGCGCAGCCCGGCGCGCGCGGATCTCGACGCGATACCGCACGTCCGCCCCGGAACCTACGCCTGGATTGCGGGGCTGGCGGCCTCGGTGCCGTTCTGGAACCAAGCGTGGTTCGTCGGGCCGTTCGCAGGTGCGTTTCCCCAGTACGGCGACCTGTCGTACTACGTCGGATTTTTAGTAGCCGGCGCGATCGCGGCGATCGCGGGCCGGCAGAGAAAACGAGGAGCGCCCGCGTGCTGATCGCAGAACACCTTCAAAAAGTCTTCGGTAACGTCTACGCGGTGCGCGACGTCTCGTTTGATATCGCGCCCGGCTCCACGTTCGGCCTCCTCGGGCCCAACGGCGCCGGAAAGACGACGATCATGCGCATGATCCTCGGCATCTTCACCCCCGACGGCGGCCGGATCTCCTGGAACGACCGGCCGATCGACGCGCGGATGCGCCGCATCTTCGGCTACCTTCCGGAGGAACGCGGGCTCTACGGAAAGATGAAGGTCCGCGATCAGATCGCCTATTTCGGGCGGCTGCACGGTCTGGTCGAGCCGGAGATTACCCGCCGGACCAGCCGCTGGATCGAACGCCTGGGCCTAGCTGAGTACGCCGCGCGGACGTGCGCCGAACTTTCAAAGGGCAACCAGCAGAAGGTGCAGATCGCTTGCGCGGCCGTGCACGAGCCCCAGCTGCTGGTGCTCGACGAGCCGTTTTCCGGGCTCGACCCGGTCAACGCCGACACGCTGAACGCCACACTCGACGAACTGAAGCGCGGGGGTACGACGCTCGTACTGTCGAGCCACGAAATGTGGCAGATGGAACACCTCTGCGATCGTTTCTGCATCATCACGGGCGGAGAGAACCGTGCCTCCGGAACGCTCGCGCAGATGCGCGCCGCGTGGCCGACGCGGGTCATTCGCGTCGCGCCGCCGTCGGCGGCGCTGCGCGCGATACTCGACGCCGTCCCCGGCGCGCGGCCGGTCGCCGGAGAGAACGGCTGCCTCGACTACGAAGTCGCGGCTGGAACGCCGTTGCCACAGATACTGCGCTCGCTCGTGGCGGCCGACGCGGTCACGCGCTTCGAAGCGATCGAACCGTCGCTGCACGATATCTACATTCACACGATCGGGGAGCCCAAGCCGTGAACGAGATTGTGACCGTCTACTCGGCAGAGATGATGCGCCGCCTGCGCTCGCGCGCATTTATCCTCGGCCTTGCCATCGGGGCGCTGGCAATCGGCGTGATGATACAGTTTCCGAACTTCATGCAGAGCATCTACACCAATCACACCAACCGGATCGTCCTCGCCGGTGACCCCGCGCTGTTACCGCGCGCCAAGGCTCTGCTCGAGAAAGATTTCAAAGTCGTGGCGACCTCTTCGTCGGCCGCGACGCCGACCGCGAACGATCTGAAGGCGCATCGTGCCAGCGCGTACTTCATACTCGCAGCGACGCCGAGCGGACTGAAGGTGACCGCCTACGCGCGCGATCCCGGCGACGTGTCGGCTTCGCAACTGCGTCGCCTGCTGCTCCCCCTCAGCATCGAATCCGCAGCTCGCATCTCGGCCCACCGCGCCGAATCGATCGTGCGCATCCCCGTCCGGATCCACCCGATTTCCTCCAAGTTCGCAAGCGCGCAGCAGTCGAACGCGGCGCGGGGCATCGCGTATATACTGCTGCTGCTTCTCTACCTTCTGATCATCATCAACAGCCAGATCATCATGAGCTCCGTCGCCGAAGAGAAGACCAGCCGCATCGCGGAGCTGCTGATCGCATCGGTAAGCCCCGCCGCGCTGCTGGCCGGCAAGATCGCAGCCTCGATCTCGCTCGCGCTCATCCAACTCGGGGTCTGGGTAGCGGTGGCTGCGTTTGCGGGCGGCCACGGATCGGTCGCAGCGTCGGGCTCGGGCCTGGGCACGAGCTCGCCGGCGCTATCGCTTGCGGGTGTCTCGGCCTCCGAACTCGCGAGCTTCCTCGTCTTCTTCCTGCTCGGTTCGCTGCAGATGTCGACGCTCTTCGCATCTTTCGGTTCGCTGATCAACCGCACCGAAGACCTCGGCAGCTTGAGCGGACCGCTGATCATGCCGGTGCTCGTGGCGTTCTTCATCGCCCTCTCCGCGCTCGCGGTGCCGAGGTCGATGCTGGTCGTCGTCGCGAGCTTCGTGCCGCTGCTCTCGCCGTTCGTGATGTTCGCGCGCATCGTCGTCTCGACCGTGCCGCTCTGGCAAGTCGCCATCGCGATCGCCATCAATCTGATCGCGATCTGGGGCATCGCCGTGCTGGGCGGCAGAGTCTACCGCGTCGGCATGCTGCTCTACGGCCGGCCGCCGAGCCTGAAACAGGTCTGGCGCGCGATGCGCGCTTAACGCGTTACGGCGTGACGATGAGTTTGCGGACGATGCTCGTCTGCGATACGCCGCGCGAGATCGCGGCGACGACGTAGAAGGTCGTTGGCGATCCGACCGCCGGCGCGCCGAGCGCTACCGCATCTTCTTGTGCCGACGCGTCGCCCTGTTCCAGGGTCTGCCCGCGCGCGTCGGTGAGGGTCACCCGCACGTCGTCGTGCGGGCCTACGATGCGGACCGTCACGTTCTCGCCCGACGCAACGCGCGATTGCGAGAGATCGATGCGCGTCGCCGAGCTATCCGGTGGAACGCCCGGCAGCGCAGCGCCCACGACGGCCGAGCTGTGGGGTTCGACGACTACCCCGACGCTCGACATCGCTTGCCGGGCGCCGTCGCGCACTTGCAGCACGACGCGCATCTCGCGCCCGGCTGCATTCGCGGGCACCCGCAGCAGGCTCGTGCCGTCGGAAGCGAACGGGGCGGTCGCCCAGACGCGCCCGCCGAGACCGAGCAGCCAAACCTTGCCCGAGGAGGCGGTCGCGGTATACGCGACGCGAAGCGGTCCGCCGGCTCGTACCGGAGCCGGAGATACGGAGAGCGCTCCGATCAGCGTCGATGCAACCGCGCCCGGAGCGATCGATCGCCCCGGCGCCGCCGGCTTGCGCGCGGACGAGAGCGCCACCACGGAGGCCGAACGCCGCACGCTGCCGAGCGGACCGGTCATGCGCAGATCGACGCGATAGGTTCTCGCGCCACGCGAGGCCGGTATGGCAACCTGCACGATACCGGCGCTTGCCGGCACCATCCCCGCCGCGACCTGCCGTCCGCCGGCGGCACGCACGTCGTACTGCAGCGTACCGATACCGCCAAGGACGTAGGGAATCTGGAGCGTGGTGCCCGCCGTCATCTTCGGCGGCGCGTCGAACGATACGATGCGCGGCGCGGCGGCCGCAAGCCCGAACGCGGCGATCCCCAAGCACACTACGGAGGCGGCCGCCCATTGGAGATAACCGATGATGCGCGGCCGCGGCTCCGGCGGCCCCGGCGCTTCGACGCGGAAGGCAACGCCCGTACCTTCGATCTCAACGATCGCGCGATCGTAGGGCCCGGTTTCGCCGACGCGTACCGGTAAGAACTCGTCTTTGATCGAGAACGGAGCGATCTCGATCTCGCTCGGGTAGTCGAGAGCCGTCTCGTGCCTGCCTTTTGCGCAGCACAGGCGCGCGCGCAGCGGCATCGAGCTTTCGTTCGAGAAACGCACCGCGTAGCTCGCGATGCCGCCACGCCGATCGTAGCCAACGAATGCTAGCTGCGCGGACGCGGTCCCGCCCGCAACTTGGATCTGCGCGCGCGATCCAAAAAGACTCTTGCGCGAGTATCTGTCGAGCCGGCGCTCCCCGTGCCGGGCAGGCTGTCCCGCACGGGATAGGCTGCCCGGCTCGGGAAAGGCCATCGGCAGGGCATACGTCCGTTCCACGGCTACTGGCACGCGATGTTGTACGGCGGCGCCGGCGGCGGCGTAGAACCGTTCGGGATCGGGGTCGGCGGCGTCGACGAACCCTGCGCGGTGATCGCGCCCTGCACGCGGCTACGCACCTCCGAACTGCAGTACAGGATTATCCCGGGATAGGCTGCGTGAACGAACGAGTCGCTTATCGTCGCGATGTTCGTCGTTTGGCCGCCGAGAATGCCTTGCAGGAACGACGGGATGTCCACGCCCGCGGTAACGCTCAGCGAGGTCGCCGCAAAGTAGTGAGAGGCGAGGAACTGCGCGCCTCCGAGGTCCGTGATGGCCAGGGTGCACGTCCCGTTCGGCGTCGCATTGGGATCGGGCTGCCAGAACGGCGCGCTGGTCGGCCCCGGAAAGGGCGTCCCGTTGCTGAAGGCCCCCGCCGGCGGCGTCGGACACGGCGACGGCGGCTCCGCGCCCGAAAGGTTCGCGTAGATGTTCGCCGCGCTGTAGGCGCTGGTGCCGGTGTCGAATGCCGCGATCCCGCCGTAGCGAAGGGCGAGCTGCGCGCGCTCGTTTACGACGCCGAGACGCGCTACGTAGAGAATGCCGAAGAGCACGAGCAGCACGACCGGCAGCATGATCACGGTTTCGATAAGCGTTTGGCCGCGCGACGTGCCCGCGCTGCGTGCTACGAACATTGGTACTCCCCGTCCCCATTCCCCTCGGAGATGCTGCCGCCGTACGGGGCGATCGAGCCGGCGCTATACCAGTTGAGATTTACCTGCAGCGCGCTGAAATCCACGGTGTACGCGGGCGCGCTGTAGGCTTGCGCCCATTGCGGCTCCGGCGGCTGGTAGGGCTGGCCGGTCTGCGGATTGATGGCGGTCCCCGGATCGAAGACCTCGGAGTTTGCCGGAATCACTGCGTCCGCCGCCCGCCCGAGCGCCTGAAACGCCGCGCCGGCGCCGAGCTTGAGCAGCAGCGGTACGAAGTACGGAACGTTCCGGCAGGCGGCCACGTCTACGCGCTGAGGCGCGAGCAGGCTGTGGTGAGAGTCGTCGCCGTGCCCATCGCCGTTTCCATTGCCGCCGCTGGTCGGATAGGTGCTGGTGTCGATCAAGGTATAGGTAAAGGCGCAGTCGGAGATCGCGCAACTGGTGCCGAGTGCGGCGATCGCCTTACGCGTGTCGGTTCGCTGGCCGCCTTGCGAGAGATTGTTCGCCTGACCCATCAGTTGGATGTCCGCCGTATACCCGTTCAGCGCGACGTCGTATTCTGAGAGCAGCGTTTGATAATTCTGATCGCACGTCCCGCCCGGGCTCGGATTGCAGCCGCCGACGCCGTAGATCGTGTTCAGCAGCGCTTGATTGAGATAGCGCAGGCGGTTTTCGTCGAGCGCGGCCGCATAGAGGATCGTCGATATTTCGTTGAAGTTGTTGGCTTGGACCGAGAGCGCGACCGAAGCCGCGGAGTCGGCCGCGTTCTGCGCGCGAATCTGCCACGCGACCACGTTGAGATAGTTCGCCGTAAAGAAGAGCAGCGAGAGAACCACCAGGGTTCCGACCGCCCAGAACGGCAGCGTCTGGCCGCGCTGGCTATCTAGTTGTCGCTGTTGCACGTGTGGCTCCCCGTGTCCCACCGGTAGATCGGGTACTCGGGCGAATCGTGGTTATTGGGATCGTAGAGCGAGCTGGGCGTCGGGCGCGCCTGCGGAAAGAATCCGTTCCCTTGAACGAGCGCGGCAAAATACTGCTGATGGCATTGCCACTCCGCAAACGTCCCGTTCTGACCGTTCCCGTCACCCTGCGGATTCATATTTTGCGCCAGATACATCGAATAGCTCGACGGCAGCGAGCACGACCCGTGGTAGGGGCAGTAGTTGTCCAGCGTCGCCGTTACCGCAAATGCGAACGGCGCGGGCGTCGCTTGCACGCCCGTAGGCGCGTACTCGACGTCGCCGCCGACCACTTGATAGGTCGAGGCGACGCCCGGCAGGAGGATGAAGCCTCCGACGCTCTTGGTGACGACGGCCGACAGCACGTTGTTTCCCGGCGTGAGCGTTACGGTAGCGTTCCCGAGTTGCGGAAAGGCTTGATTGATGACTGACGCCGCGCTCGCATTGGGATCGCTCGCGACTTCGTGCGCGGCGATGAACGCGGCACCGTTAACCGAAGCTTGCGTAAAGCTGATGATGGCGAGCTGCGAGGCTCCGAGCAAGATCAGCAGCACGATGCCGATCATCAGTGCCGTCTCGGGTAAGGCGGTCCCGCGAGCGCGCCGGATCACGGCGGGCTCTGCCCGAGCGACGTTAGGCCGGTCGCGGTCTGGTTGAGCGTTACGCCGCAAGCGGCAGAGATCGCCACCCCGATCGCGATGATCGGCACCGCGATGCCGGCGGCGATGATCGCGTACTCGACCAGTGCAGCGGCGCCGTCGTCGCGGATCATGTTCGCGAAGGCTCGCATCATAGGCCGCGTTACCGTGTGATGATCTCCGGCGTCATGACGAAGACGACGTCGGACCGCTGGTCTTGGTATGAAGTGGAACGGAAGAGCTTGCCCAGAATCGGCAGATCGCCGAGCAGTGGAATCTTCTGAATGTTGCGCTGCTGCAGGTGGCGCAGCATGCCGCCCATGATAATCGATTCGCCCGGCTGCGTGATGACGTCGGTCGAGAGTTTGCTCTCTTTGAGCGCCGGGATGGTGAAGCCCGAGATCTGCACGCCGTCTTGGAAATCGAGATCCGAGACCTCCGGTGCGATCTTGGTCTCGACGCTGCCGTTGCCGAGCAGCGTCGGCGTGACGTTGAGCTTGACGCCGTAGTTCTTATACTGAATGCTGACTTGCCCGAGTCCGCTCGCGTATGGAATCGGAATCTCGCCGCCGACCAGGAAGGTGGCCGCATTCCCCGGCGTCGTCACGAGATTCGGTGCCGAGAGAATGCGCGCGTGCCCCTGCTGCATCAGCAGATTGAGCGTTGGCGCGAGCATGACGGTGCGGAAGAAGGCGCCGATGTTCAACGCCTTGCCGAGACCGACTGGATTCTCGACCACCGGGAAACTGGGCCCGCCGAGCGTATAGCCCCCGGTTTGTCCAAACGTGGCCGATTGTAAGCCGATGCCGAGATCGCCAAGCGCCGTCCGGTCGACCTCGAGCACGTAGACCTTGATATCGATCTGGCTCGTCGTGTCGGTCGCGATGCGGTCGATCAACTTGCCGTTGCTGGCCAAGTAGCCGCCGGCGAGGCCCCGGACGCGGTCGAGGATCGCTTGTGCGGTGACGGCGTCGTAGGCGCTCCCGCTGACGATGACGTTGCCTTTACCGTCGAGGTCGATGCGAATGTTGCTCGCGCCCGGAATGCGCGCGACGTCGTGCTGCAGGTCTCCCAGCGGATGGGCGATCGTCACGGCATTGACGATGATGGACTTCTGCGCCGCCGCATAGGTATTGAAGCGCGAGAGGATGTCGCTGATCTGCTGGAACTGGGCGCCGTCGCTCACCGTGCCGCGCACGACGACCGAGTGGCCGAAGCTCACGACTTCGACGTTGCGGGCGTCGATCGAGGTCCGCAGCATCTGCGCGAGGTCGTCCATCTGCTGCTCGGTCACGGTGAGATCGTAGGTCGCGCGGTGGCCGGCATACCAGACGTAGATCGTCGTATGGCCGGGCGCCTTTCCGCTGACGACCAGCTCTCGCTGGCCGATCGGCACGACGCCGGCGATCCGGCCATCGCCCACGGCGACGCGTTTCAGCCCCGGCGTGCGCAAGACGACCGAGTGTCCCGACTCGACCGAGAGCAGCGTCTGCGTATCGGCTCCCGCCGGCGCGGAGGAGGCCGCGAGCGCGAGCGTGCCCACAAGCACCAGCGCGGCGAGTCTGTATCCAAAGGGCCCGAGTTGCATCCAGCGTCCTCCCGACATCGAGCGGCGGCCGTGCGCAAACCGCACGGATTGCCGTGGATGCCATTATGCCATGTTTAGATACGTTAATGCGTTAACATGCAATAGACGTTTAGTAAAGAATTACCACTAAACATATTATAACCCTTGAACCGGCATCGTCGCAGTGGCATGATGGCGCCACCGAAAGAGACGGAGGCACACCCATGCGTAACCCGGCGACCGCCCTAGCGGCAGCGCTCTCGCTCTCGATGCTTCCGGCCATTGCGGCCGGCGCGCAGAGCGGCGTTCCGCTCGCGACCGTCGCGGCGCGCGCCGGGCTCGCCTATCGGTGGCTCGGACCGGAGCGCTCCGTCAGCCTCTCACGGCCTGGACTCGTCGTCGTGCTGCGGCCCGGGGAGACGCTCTACGACGTGAACGATCGCGTCGAGATCGCCGACCGGGCGCCGCGTTACGCCGGCGGAGACCTCGTCGTCGACCAGAGCCTGGCCGCTCATATCGAGCGCCTCGCTCGCACCACCCGGAGCGCCTCACTGCGCCCGCCGGCCGCCACGGCGGGCAGCGGGCCGCAGCGCAGCTTCAGCGGGGCGATTCAAATCGAGGCGCGGCATCTGCCGGGCAGCGAGGCGATCGCCGTCAACGGGCAGGCGCCCCCGGGCGCCCCGGTGACGATCACCCTGCTCGCTACGCTCTCGCCGGATATCCCGACGGTCCTCGTCAGCCGCAGCGACGTCCAAACCGACGTCAACGGGCGCTTTGGAGCCATCATCTCGACCGCACCCGATTACTTGCGAGGCAGCACCATCGAAGTGCTCGCCACCTCTGCGCCGGGCGTCGCGCCTGCCTCGGCGCACGTCACGCTCGGCGCACCCGAACCCGGCTTTCATTAACCACACAACAACCGTGGCTACGGCCACACCTATCGGAGGACATCAATGATCAAGGCACTTCGTTCCATGCTCCGCGACGATGCGGGCGCAACGATGGTTGAATACGCTATCCTCGTCGCGCTGATCGCGGCCTTCTTAATCGGAGTCGTTACGATTCTCGGCACCAGAATCGCAGCCGTCTTCAGCGGCGTCAACTCCAGCCTCTAAGGCACACGCAGCACTAATGAACCGCTTGCTTGCGGCCGGGCCCACTCGCTCGACGGTCCCCGGCCGCAACTGCCGGCTCACGGAGCAACCGTGACGCCGGCGCTCTGGATCGTTCTGGCCGCCTCGCTCGGCGCGGCGGCGACCGACCTCGCCCGGCGGCGCATCCCGAACGGGTTGGTCGCGGCGCTGGCGATCGCCGGCCTGGCGCTCAACGCCCGGCACGGCTGGCAACCATTGGTTGCAAGCCTCGCCATCGCCGCGGTGGTGCTGGCCGCCGGGACCTTCGCGCACGCGCTCGGCGCGATCGGCGGCGGGGACGTGAAACTGCTCGCGGCCGCCGCGGCCACGCTCAACTACCCCGACTGCATCCCCTTCGTCTTGTACACGCTGCTCTGCGGCGGCCTCCTCGCGCTCGCCCTGAGCGCCCTGCGCGGGCGCCTGCGGCCCACGCTCGCCAACCTTCACGGGATGCTCCTGCCGATGCTGGCGGGCGTCGCCCCGGTGGCGCCGGCCCGGTCGATCGCCATGCCCTACGCGGTCGCGATCGCCGCCGGCACGCTCCTGCTCGCACTAACGAAGGCGGTCGCCCCGCAGTTAGGGATCTTCGCATGAACACGCGGCGCACGACGCTGATGGTCGCCATCATCCTGGCCATCGGCACGGGCTGGCTGACCCTCAACTACATCTCGTCGGTCCAGCACGCGAGCGTCGCCGGCACGCAGCTCAAACCCACGCTGGTCGCCGTGCAGCAGATTCCACCGCGCGTCCGCATCACGGCCGCGATGGTGAAGCGCGCGCTGCGCCCCGAGGCGGCGATAGAACCCGACGCCCTCTCGCAGCCGCAGCAAGCGGTAGGCTCGCTCTCGCTCATCGCGATCCCCGCGGGCTCCACCATCACGGCCTCCAAGATCGGTAGCCCGATCGACGTCGGCCTCCCCGTGCAGATCACCCCCGGCATGCGCGCGGTGAGCATCGGGGTAAACCCGGTCGAAGACGTCGCGGGCTTGATCCAACCGGGCGACCGGGTCGACGTCATCGCGATTCCGCCGCGGCAGGGCCAGGTGCCCCCGCCGGCCTCGGCGATCTTGCGCGGGGTGCGGGTGCTCGCGGTCGGCCAGTCGATCGAGTACAACTCCGCCACGCCCTCGCCGGCCGGGCAAAACTCCTCGACCGTCACGCTGGAGGTTACGCCGAGGCAGGCCGACCTGCTCGCGATGGCCGATCTCAATACGACGCTGCGGCTGGCCCTGCGCTCGCCCAAGGAGCCGATCAACTCCGAGCCGGTCGAAGCGCTGCACTTCCCCTCGCCGATGCAGCCGGCCGCCGTCGCGGCCTCGGGCGGCCTGACCGCAGCGCCGATGGGCTCTGCTCCCGCTGCCGCCGCCGCACCGGCCAGCGCCTCCGCTGCCTCTCCGGTCCGCTACCAGTCGGGCGTTGAGATCATCGTCGGCAGCGGAGCGGGGCCATGAGCGCTCCGGCCTTCGTCTTCGTCGGAGCCAAGGGCGGCAGCGGCACCACGACCGTCTGCGCCGAGCTTGTTAAATCGATGCGCGCCGAGCGCAACATCGCGCTGGTCGACGGAGACCTCTCCGGCCGGCGCAGCGACGCGATCCTCTTCGATGCCATCCGTCCGCTCGACGCCTCCCGCGAGATGGGCCCGATCGGGCTGACGCGCATCGCCGGCTTCACGCTCGCGGAACTCGCGCCGAGCTACGAATGGGCTTTCACGCTCAAATTCGGCGACGTCGAGGCGCTCGCCGCCTCGCTCGAAACGTTCGACTGCGTCTTCGTCGACGCTCCGCTGCCGCTGAACATGCCGTTGCGGCCGTTCGTCATGCGCGCCACGCGCTTTGTCGTCGTCGCCGAGCCGACGTTACTCGGGCTCACCGGCGCACGCGCGCTCCTGGCCGATCTGCTCCGCTTCGGAGTCCCGCGCGAGCGCGTCGTGCTCGTGCTCAACAATCGCGACGGCCGCCCGACGACCACCAGCGCGCAAGTAGAACGTGCTCTTGAGATCAAGGTGATCGGCGAGATCCCGACGCTGCACGACCGTTCCTATGCAAAGCGCATCGCTGCGCTGGCGAAGACGCTGCGCTCGATCGAAAGCGAACCCCAGATCGAAACGCTCCTGCCGTCGGTAAAAGGTTTCAATCTGGATCGCCGCACCGCGCGGCGAGCGGCCGCCGGCGCCGATGTGGCCGCAGCCGGCGCGGCGACCGAAGAGAAGGAGCCCGTGGCGGTAGGCGCTCCCCACAGCGATAGCGGTTCGGCTTCCACAACGACCGCCGACCCGTCGGGTCGCAGCCGCGAGCCGAGCGGCGCGAGGGCCTCCCGCAACGGCAACGGCGCGAGCGCGGCGCCGGGACTCTTGGCGCGAGAGCGCTTCAAACTCGACATTCACGAAGCGCTCGCCAAGAACGTCAACCTGCTCGACGCGAGCCAGGCCAACACGGATGCAGCCAAGTTCGCCGAACTTCGAGCCAAGATCTACGACCTGACGCAAGGCCTGCTCGCCGAGCGCAGCATGCCCGGCTCGTCGGCCGAAGACATCATTGCGATGAAGGAAGAGATCGTCAGCGAAGCGCTCGGCCTCGGCCCGCTCGAAGATCTCATGCGCGATCAGACGGTCACCGAGATCATGGTCAACGGCCCCAAGAACATCTACGCCGAGCGCTTCGGGAAGATCGAACGGACCGGCAAGCGTTTTACCAGCGAACAGCAACTGCGCCTGGTCATCGAGCGCATCATCGCGCCGCTGGGGCGCCGGCTCGACGAATCGGTGCCGATGGTCGACGCGCGGCTGCCCGACGGATCGCGCGTCAATGCCATCATCGAACCGCTCGCGATCGACGGCGCCACGCTGACGATCCGCCGTTTCGGCACCCACCGCCTCACCATGCAAGACCTCCTGCAGAAGGGCTCCGCAAACGAGCCGATGGTCGATTTCCTGCGCGCCTGCATCCAAGGACGCCTCAACGTCGTCATCAGCGGCGGCACCGGATCCGGTAAGACCACCTTCCTCAACATCCTCTCGAACTTCATCCCCGAGACCGACCGCATCATCACGATCGAGGATGCCGCCGAACTCTCGCTCAACCAGCCGCACGTCGTGCGCCTGGAATCGCGTCCGGCCAACATCGAAGGGCGCGGCGAGGTCAAGATTCGCGATCTGGTGCGCAACGCGCTGCGCATGCGCCCCGACCGGATCGTCGTCGGCGAATGCCGCGGCGGTGAGGCGCTCGACATGCTGCAGGCCATGAACACCGGCCACGACGGCTCGCTCACGACCGCGCACGCGAACACTCCGCGGGATACGATCTCGCGTTTGGAGACGATGGTGATGATGGCGGGCTTCGATCTGCCCGTTCGCGCGATTCGCGAGCAGATCGCGAGCGCCGTGGACCTGGTCATCCAGACGACGCGCATGCGTGACGGCAGCCGGAAGATCACGAGCATAACCGAGGTCGTCGGCATGGAGGGTGACGTCGTCACCATGCAGGAGATCGTCCGCTTCCACCAGCACGGCCTCGACGCCGACGGCAAGGTTGCCGGTGAGTTCCAGTACACGGGCGTGCAGCCGTCGTGCCTGCAGCGCTTCGCGGAGTACGGCATCGACTACGACGTCCGCGCGCTCGCGACGCTGGCCTCGACCGGCACGCTATGGTAGCGATCGTTCCGTTCGCCATCTTCCTCGGCGTCGCGGGAACCGCCGTGCTCTTCTTCTATACGCTCTGGGGACGCGTCAACACGCGCACGACCAAGAAACTATCGCAGTTCTCGGATCTCTTGGACCGCGCGGGCATAAGCGCACCTCCCGAGCAGATCGTCTTGACGCTGCTGGGCACCACGGCCATTCTCTGGATTGCGATCGCCATGCTCGCGCGCCCGCCGATACTGGCCGGTCTGCTGTTCTTGCCGCTCTGCGCCGGCGCCTCCGTGGCCGGCTTCTACGCGATCGTGCAGGCGAAGCTGCGCAAGCGCCTCGACCGGTTCGTGCAGCAGCTCGAACTCGCGCTCCGCCTGATGTCGAGCGGCGTGCGCATTGGCATGGGCCTGCGCCAAGCGCTCGCGATCGTCATCGACGAGATGTCCGATCCGGCGCGCCACGAATATATGCGCGTCGTCGGGAAGACGAACATCGGCGTGAGCCTCTACGACGCAATCGACGATCTGGCCGTGCGCATGCCGAGCAACGAGACGCTGATGATGTCGCGCGTGATTCGCATCCAGTCGCAGACCGGCGGCGATTTGAGCAAGATCCTCGAGCAGCTCGCCAATACGATCAAGGAACGGCGCCGCATCGCTCGCAAGATCAGCGCCATGACCGCGGAGGGCCGCGCGAGCGCCGGCATCTTGGCCGGCTTGCCGCTCTTCTTGGCCTTGTTCATCTCGCTGACCCAGCACGACATGGGCCATGCCCTGCTCTTCACGACACCCGGGCACATCTCGCTCCTCCTCGTCGCCGTACTCGACGGCTGCGGCGTCTTCTGGCTCTTGAAGATGATCAAGGTCGAGGTGTGAGGGAGATCGCATGGTTTTGCTGATACCGCTGGCCGTAGCAGTCTCCGCCTTTCTTCTGGCGCTCTCGGCGATCCCGAGCAAGAGCGCGCTCGACAAAACGCTCGAAGAACTCGAGGCCGGCGGTCTAACTCCCAAGGATTCAAAGAGCGTTCGTGCCTTCGGTAAGATCCTGAGCAAAGAGAGCCAAGGAAAGCTGAGCCGCAGGCTCGCGGAGGCCGGCTGGTACACGGTCACTCCCGCGCGCATGGGGATGCGCATCACCGGCGGCGGCGTCGGCGGCCTGGTGCTCGCGTTCGTCTTCGTACACTTCCTGCATCTGCCAGGCACCATCGGCTTGGTGATGACGCTCTTTGGCGGCGGAGTCGGGGCCTACGCGCCGCTCTCGATGCTTCAGCGCGCCGTCGAAGCGCGCAAGATCGCGGTGCAGAAGGCGCTGCCGGATTTCTTGGACATGGTCGCGACGACGGTGCAGGCAGGTCTCTCGGTCAACGCGGCGCTCGCCTACGCCATCGATGCCGCACCCGGAGCGCTCGGCGAAGAGATTACTTCCGCGCTTTCGGAGATTAGGCTCGGACGCTCGCGCTCCGACGCGCTGCGGGCGGCCGCCGAGCGGCTGCAGCAGCAACAGTTTTCGACGACGATCTCGGCGATCACGCAAGCCGAACGCCTGGGAACGGATATCGCGAAAGTGCTCAACGAGCTGGCGGAGGACGTGCGCAACCAGCGGGTCATGCTCGTGGAAGAGATGGCCGCGAAGCTCCCGGTGAAGATGGTGATGCCGATGGCGCTCTTCATGCTCCCATCGCTCTTCGTCGTCATCTTCGGCGCGCTCGCCGCGAACTATCTGGCGCCGAAATGATCGTCGCCGCACTGCTGGGCGCCGTCTTCTTCGCGGCCGCAGCCTATCTCGGGATCCTGCTCGGGAGCGCCGTCGTCGGCGACGCCAAGCCGCAGGTCGACGGCCCGCCGCCGGGCAGAGCGCCGTACGCAGTGATGATCGCCGGCAGCGCACTCATCGGCGCGATCGTCACCGCGCACGCCGCTTCGCCCGCGCAGCTCGTGCTGATCGCGATCGTCTGCGTCGCGCTCGCCGCCGCCTGGACGGCCGACGCCGCCTGCGGCATCGTTCCCGACGTCTTCACGCTCGGGCCGCTCGGCTTGATGGTGCTGGTCGCGCTCTGGCAGCACCAGTGGTGGATGCTGATCTCGGCCGCGATACCGTTTCTTCCGTTCGCGGCCGCCGCGGCGCTCTCGCGGGGCCGCGGCATGGGCTGGGGCGACGTGAAACTCGCCGCGCTCGGCGGCGCCGTACTCGGCGCGCAGACCGCCACGCTCGCACTCGCCATCGCATGCCTTGCCGCGGTGGTCGTGAGTTACCTGCGAGGCCGCGCGCGCGGCCCAATCGCCTTCGCACCCTACATGGCGGCTGCCATCGCGGTCGCCATCCCAATCGGAGTCGTTCTCTAACGTGGCACTCCTGCGCAACGCCACCACCGGCGAAGTCATCGCCGCCAACGTCCGCGCCGCCGACTCCTGGTGGGACCGGTTAGCGGGATTCATTCCAAAGCGCGTGGTCGAACCCGACGACGGCCTGTGGTTCGATCGGTGTTGGGCGATTCACACGCTCGGAATGCGCGCTCAGATCGACGTCATCTTCTTGGACGCGCACGACTGCGTCATGCGCACTGCCTGCGCGGTCCCGCAACACCGCCTGGCCGTCGTATGCCCCGGCGCGCGCAGCGTCGTCGAACTCGGCACCGGCGCGCTCGATGGGCGCGACGTTCTCGCGGGCGATCGACTCTTCTTAGAGTGATGGGCGCCTGTCGGGGCGAAGGCGCGAGCCGGTTCGCGAGCGCGCTCGCGGCGCTCGTGGTCGCCGCGCTCGTCGTCGCGCACGGCCTCGTCCTTCCCGGTGCGCTGCTTCAACTTCACGATCAACGCCTGTTGGGCGGCGTCCTTCTTCACGCTCTCGTGCATACCGCCGGCTTCGCGTTCGCGCTCGCGCTCTGCGCCGCTTTCACGGGCCTCGCGCTGCTCTTGGCCTCGCGCCGGACGCGCGAGCGCGGCGCACCCGATACCTTCGCCGCGCTTACGGCGATCGTCATCGCCGCCTGCCTGTTCGACCGCGCCGGCATCGGGCTCCAGCCGATCGCGTGGGCGTTTACGGCGCTCGTCGCACTCATGCTGGAGTGGCGCGAGCGGCGCGCGTGGTATGCCGTCGTGCCGATCCTCTATGCGTGGGGGCTGATCGACGGCGCGGCGACCTTCGGCGCGCTGCTCGCGGTCATTGCGGCAGCCGGCGCGACGATCGACTCTCGGCAGTGGAGTGCGCGCTTGCGCGACCGGTGGATCGTCGCAGCCGCCAGCATTCCGGTCGTCTTCGTGGACGGCACCCGCCTTTCGGCCACGTTCTACGGCGCGCGCGCGCTCTATCTCGACGGCCTGCTGCCGGGGGCCGAACGCCTGCGCCTCTTCACCGCCGGCGCACATCTCCCGGCCATCGCCTTGCTCACGCTCGTCGTACTGGCCGCATGGTACGGCGTACGCCGAAAACATCGCGCCGCCGATGCGTTGCTCTTTGCGATCGGCGTGCCGCTCGCGGTTCTCGACGCGCGCATGCTGCCGTTCGTCGCACTGGTGCTCGCACCCGTCGTCGCCGATGCGATGGCCAGCTACTACGTCCATCGCCGCACCGTGCCGGCCGCATCGTTCTCGACGCTCGTGCTGCCTGCGCTCGCCGCCGTCGCCGCATTCGTAATGGTGGTCACCATCGCGGAGCCGCGCCGGTTCGCGCTTCCCGATCCTCCGGGCGCCCCGGTCGCCCTCGCGAAGCGGCTGGCGGGCCAACCCGGCCGCCACCGCGTGATATGCGCGCAACCGATCTGGTGCGATGCCGTCTCGGCCCTCGCTCGAGGCAACGTGGCAGCCGTCATGGACGGCCGCGGCGGGCACGCGACTCCGCCGGAACGCCGCATCCAAGCGCGCTTCAACGCGGTACGCCCCGGCTGGCAGGCCGCGCTGCGAGCCGCGCGCGTAAGCGCCGTCATCGCGCCGGCCGATTCGCCGGTGACCGTACTGCTGCAACTCTCCGGCCGCTGGCGCACCGTCGCGACCGACGGTTCTCACCGCACGCTGCTCGAGTACCGGAGGCGCGCGCGGTGAGAACCGTATGGATCGTCATCGCGATCTTCGGCATCCGTTTTTTGGCGGCGGCGTGGTTCTATCCGATGCACGATGCGGATCTCGCCTGGCAGACGTGGCTCGGAGCGCATATACTCCACGACCATCGCATTCCGGCGCATCTCGGCCCCGAGACGTTTACGGCGTCGGGAGCTGCGTGGACGCCGCAAGAGTGGCTCTTCAGCATCGCGGTCGCGCTGACGCTTCCGTTCGGTCGCTTCCCGCTGCTGGCGCTGGCGGCGGTCTTCTGCGCCGCGCTTGCCTTCTATCTCGTAGCGCTTCGAGCGCACCGGCGCGGCGCATCTGAAGCCGCGATCGGGCTGACGGCGATCTGCGTGGGATTCGCGATGCTGCAGTCCTTCGGCGTGCGGGCGCAGATCGCCGCGTGGCCGTTGCTGGCCGGGCTGATGCTCTTGCTCGAGAGCGAGGGCAACTGGATCTGGCTCGCCGTTCCGCTGACGATCGTGTGGGCTAATCTGCACGCGAGCGTCTTGCTCGCGCCGGCGCTGGCCGGCGCTTGGACGATCGGGACCTTCGCCGAGACGCCCCGGTGGTCTCCGCGCCTGGCACGCAACGCCGCGCTCACGCTTGCACTCGCCGCCGCAACGTTCTGCACGCCGCTCCTATGGAGGCTCCCGTTCTACGCGCTGCACCTCTTCAACAGCCCGATCACGCGCGCGATCGTCGAGTGGCAGCCCGCGGACATTCTCGACACTGGTTTCGCGCTCGGCGTCCTACCGCTCGTGCTCGCCGCAGGGCTCTTCGGCATCGCCGCGCCGCGCGAGCGCTGGCGCGACGGCATGCTCTTTGCCGCGACGCTCTACCTCGCCGTCGACGCCGTTCGCAACACGCCGATCTTCGCAATCGTGGCCGCGCCGATGGTTGCGGCCCGGTTGACGGCGGTCTTACCGGCACGCGCTCGCGTCAACGAGATGCTGCGCGAACGCGGCGTTACGGTGCTGCTGTGGGTCGCGACCTCCGTCGCCGTAGCCGCAATCGGCATTCACCTCATGCAGGTTCCGCGCATCACCGGCGTGCCGCTGCCGGCGCAAGCGGTAGCAAGCGCGGCCGAGCTACCCGGCGTGCGCAGGCTGTACTGCGAAGATTTCGCGTGGTGCAGCTTGGCGCTGCTGCGGCCGAATCTGCGCACCTTTGTCGACGGCCGCTGCGACCCGTTTCCGCCGCGCGTGTGGCACGCGTATCTCGCGATCGCGCACCTACGGCCGGACTGGTCTTCGCTGCTCGATCGTTATCGCGTCGACACCGTACTTGCGAGCGCACGCGGGCCACTCGCGCAGGCACTCGCCTCAACGCCGAGCTGGCGCGTCTCCTACCGGGATGCGCGCTACGCGGTCTTCGTGCGCCGCCGCGATCGCGCCGCCGCTCGCTAGCGCGATCAGCCCCGCCCACGTGGGCGCTTTCGCGATCCATACGCCGAGCGAGACGACCGCATCGTGCGCCCGGATCGCCGCCGCCCACGAGGCTTCCGCCAGATCGGGCGGAAGGTGCACCGCAGCGGCATGCGCTGCGGCTGCCGGTGCCGAGAGCGCGAAGGCGATGGCCCCGCCGGCGAGGACCGCGAGCAGCGACGCGCGCAGCGCGACGACCGGTTCGCTCCCAAGCTCCCGCACGATCGCGAACGTCACGACCGCGGCCGCTGCGATCAACGGCAACTCCACGCCGGCACGCAGCCACGGAACGGCCAGCAGCACGAGCGCGAGCTCCGCGCAGAGGCGAACCGGGCGGCGCGCGTCGCGAGCGAGGATCAGCGCGAGCGGTATCGCCACGACCATCTCCGCAAGATGGATGAACGTTCCGCCGAGGAGCGCGAACGCCGGCGGGAGCACCACCGCCAATGCCGCATCGCGCGCCCGGCGCACGGCCCAAATTCCGGCGGCCACCATCACCACGTAACTCACGGCGCCGCCGGTCAGCGCGACGCGACCGGACGCGCCGAGCGCGCTCAGCGCCCACGCCAAGCTGAGCTGCGAGGTGCGCGGCAGCTCCGCGAGCGCCTGCGCGGGAAGCACGCGCGCGAAATATTCGCTGAAAGTCGCCGCACCGCCGCACGCAAGCGAGACCGCGGCCAGCACCGCCGCGCAGGTCGCGAGCGGGACGCGCATGCGCGGCTGCCACAGAAAGCACGCCGCGAAAGCGGGCAGCGCGAGATGCGGTTCGATGGCCGCAACGCCGAGCGCCGCCGCCGCGAAAGCGTAGGCACCGCGCCGGATCGCCAGCGCCGCGCAGACGAAGGCGGCCACCGATAGCGCCGCGAGTTCGCCGAACGGGATGCAGACCGCTGCGATTGGCAACGCGAATGCGGCTCCGGCAAGGGCAAAACTCGATCCGGCCAGCCGCGCCGACCATGCTGCCGCCGCCGCGCCGGCAGCCGACGAGACGAGAAACCACAGGATCGCAGCGAGCGGATACGGCAGGAACGCCAGCGGGACGAAGAGCGCGAGCGCATACCCGGGCAGCGGCGCCGGGAGCGCGACGCCTCCGGCGGCCGAGTACAGATGCCAAGGCTGCGCTTGCGATTCACACGCGTAGAGCGGCGCGGCGCGATACGGGTCGCCGCCTCCTGCGATTACGCGCCCCGCGCAATAAAACGCGTGAAAATCTCCTAGCAGGTCGCCGGCTGCGATGCGTGCGTGAACTTCGAAGGCGAGGACCAGCAGCGCGAGCGCGAGGAGCGCGTTACGCACTGGTGCGGCGGCGACGGTGCTCCTCGAGCGAACGCGGATCCGTAGACGCCGCGCTATGCTGCGGGCTAACGCGCGCGAGCAGACGCACGATGCCCGGCTGCTCCGGGTGGATCTTCTGCGCGCGCAACGCGTACTGCGCGGCGGCTGGCAGGTCGCCGTCTTCGAAGGCCGCCTCGGCCAAACGCTCGAGCACCAACGCGCAGCGGTCCTCGAGCAACTGCGCCTGCACCGCGAACCACGGCTCCGGCACGTCGCCGTCGAGCAGCCGCCCCGTGTAGAGTTCGTCGGCAGCGCGATAATGCACGGCCGCCTCCTTGAGATCGCCGCGGTCGAAATCCGCATCGCCGTCGCCCACGTGCGCGGTAAAGCGCCGTACGTCGGCGACGACGTTGCTCAAATCTAGGCAGACGTCGGGATCCGCTCGAAAATAGAGGTCGACCGCCGCATACCCCACGACCTTTGCAAGCGCCTTGCGGATATTGCTGCAGGCGGTCCGCACGCTCTGCGCTGCCAGGTGTTTATCGGCATCGGGCCAGAACGCCGCCGCGAGCTCTCCGCGCGTCGCGCTGCCGGTCGGCTTGAGGAGCAGATACTTCACGAGCTGCTGATCGCGGCGACGTACCCAATCGATCTCACTGCCGTCGATGCTAGCGGAAAAGCGCGCGAACATTCGCACGACCATCGGCGCGAACCGCGCGCTCGGGCTCAGGCGCCCGCGCCCGGAACGCAAGCGCCGTATCGCGCGGAGAGGCCGGCGCTCGCCCGAGTCGTTGACAACGAAAAGGCCCTGCATCTCGAGGCGCTGCAGGCGGTCCTCGTCGTCGCAGGCCGCGCCGGCGATGATGCTGCGCACGAGCGCCCGGTCTTCCTCGCTCGCCCGGTCGAGATCGGCCGCGATGAACTCGGTGAAGAACTGGCCGTAGCGGTTTTGCCACTGATCGTACGCATCGTTCAGCGATCGCTCGTCCTCGGAGGCGCTGCGGATCGCGCCGCTCACGACGATCGCCCAGCCGTCGCTCTCCTCGATCAGGCGACCGATATCGACGTGCGTATAGGGAACGCCGCAAGCCTCGGCGAGCAGGCTCACTTCGGCCGGATCGAACGCGAGACGGTTCGCATCACAGAGCACCGCCAGCCCGCGCGCGATCCACTGTTTGGCGTCGAGCGCGGCGCGCGAGCGCAGGCAGTAGACGAACGTAAGCGATGCAGGCGCGTCTTCGAACAAGCGGGCGAGGAGCGCGATGGCGTCGGAGGCTGCATTGTCGGCGTCGTCGACCACCAGCTCGGTCGGCACCGTGACCGCCCCACGCAGCGCCTCGATCAGCGCCTCGTACGAGCCCGGCACCGCAGCCAAGGCGAGCGCGCGCGCGATCTCTTCACGAAGAGCGCCGGCGCTGCATCCTTCGGGGAGCGCACAGTATGCCGCGTCGATCTGGCTATGGGGCAGGTACTTCAGGACGGCGGTCGTCTTCCCGCAGCCGGCGGGAGCGATGAGCAGACGCAACGGTATAGAGGCATGAGTCGATAACCACCGCTCAAGCCGAGAGCGGCGGACGGTCGAGGGCGCGAGCCGGGGCAAAGTCGGCGTTCGGATCATAGAACCTACTACTCGGGGTTTCGGAGGGCCTCGAAAGAAACTTGAGGCCTACGGCCCAGGGCCGGCCGTATCTTTTCGTACCTTAATGAACGTTTCAAGCGCGCGAAGGGTGCCGCCGCGAGGAGGCCCGGCCCCGCCGGCCTCGGTATCTCCTTGGAATGGCGGTCTTTCGCCCAGCGCCTTTTCGTCAAGCCGGTTTTGCCTACCACGCCGTAGCGGCAGTTCTGACCGCGGTTTGCATCGTGGCGGCCGGTGTCGTTATCCGTAGGATTTCGGCGTCCGGTGTCGACTTCGTCGCCTTCTTTTGTGGAGCGAAGACGCTCCTCGGACAACACAATCCGTATCTCTACGAACCACTCCACACATGTGAGACCGCGATGGCACCCGCCCTCTTACATACGTTCGTAAACCTCGCCGTGCCGGCACCGCTGCCGCCCTACGCGCTGGCCGCGTTCGTGCCGCTCGCACTGCTCCCGTTCTCAGTGGCAAGAGGAGTGTGGGCCCTCACGCTCTGCATCTCGGTAGGGGTGGCCGCCTGGAGCATGAGCCGAATTCTCGAGATCCGTTGGCCGCTTGCCCTTGCCGGCACCGGCGTCGCCGTTGCCGGAACTGCCCTGTTTCAAGGCGCGCTCGCGCCGCTGCCGATCGCGTTGCTCTGCGCGGGAGCAGCGTTCTTGAAAGAGGCGCGCTTCGCGCCAGCCGCCTTTGCGCTTACGGCCGCGATGATCGAACCGCACCTCGCGCTGCCGGCCTGCATCGCCGCCTGCATCGCGGTGCCGCGCATGCGTCTGCCGCTCGCGATCGGCGCCGCGATATGCCTTGCCATATCGCTTGCCGTGCTGCCCTGGTCCATAATCGTCGAGTACTTCGCGCGCGTGCTGCCGCTCCACGCGCTCTCCGAGATAGAGAATACCGGGCAGTATAGTCTTTCGACCATAGCGCACCGTCTGGGGCTTGCGGCGCCGGCCGCGGTTAAATTGGGCTTCGCCGAGTACCTCCTGGCCTGTACCGCCGGCATTTGGCTGGCCATCCGCCTCGCAGCCAAAGAGTGCGATCTGTCGTACCTGATCCTTGCCTCGACCGCATGCGCGGTCATCGGCGGCTCGTTCATCCATATCTCGCAGATCGCCATGGCGACCCCGTTCGCCCTCGCGATCGCCGTGCGCAAGCCGTCGTATACCGCTTGGGCCGCGCTCTCGTTGCTCGCGATTCCATGGCAGAGGGTACTCGACTGGTACGCGCTTGCGCCGTTCGCCGCGCTGGCGCTCGTCTTTCTGCTCTGGTACTTCGTGAAGGCGCAGGCAGCCGCCGCGTCGCTCGCGGCTGCGGGATTCTTGGTGCTGGCGTACCTGGGCAGCAAGTGGGCTCAGATCGGATCGGTCCCAGCCGGTACTCGCTTCCATTTTCCGGTAACGGCCCCAAACGATTTGGCGGAGGTCTCGTGGGTGCATTACAACACGGCCATCGCATTTCCACCGACGTGGTGGCTGACGCATGCGTTGACGGGCGCGGGCCTGCTCGCGATGCTCGGCACGGCGCTTTGGTGGGCCGGGGCGAACGGAAACCACGCCGGCAACCCGCACGCTATCGCGCGCTGAGTCCGCCGAAGGAGCCGCTCACCTTCGTACCGGATCCACTCGGCGTTGGCCCTGCTATACCGCGAAGATTTCTTGAAGAACCCGCAACGTGGACGCGACGGATTTTTCACCGGCAACGTCGAGCCGTTTCACGAGCCGAACCTTGTCTAAGGTGCGAATCCGGTCCAAGAGAATCAAACCACGCTTCCCATGGAAAGTGATGGCGACCCGAAATGGTGTGGGTTGACGAACCTAACCGAGTTCGGTTATTATAGAACGGCTAGATGGGTTCCAAGCGATTTGGCGGCGTGCTGTACGTTGCGCATCCCGACGACCACGATCCGCGACACCTACACGCCTTCGTTGGCGATGGACGGGTTATCATCGCTCTCACGCTCGACAACCGCGTGATCGTACCTGGCCGACACGATGCGGTGAAGAACGCAAAACCGGGCGAAGTACGTAAAGTAGTTAGACTCGCGGTGCAACATTTCGACGAACTATTGCGCCTCTGGGAGCAGATGCATGACTAAACTCAAACCCTACGCCGACGTCACGGACGCCGAGATCGACGCCGCGATTGTGCGCGGAAAAATCTATGAGCAGTTCGCGCCGAGAGCCGTCGCGGCAACGTATCGAGCAAAGGACGATGTGATCGTCATTCGATTTGCAAGCGAAATCGAAGTCACGCTTCCGCGCAAGCGTTTGCAAGGGCTACAGAGCGCGAGCGCGAGCGAACTTGCTGCACTCGAAGTCCTCGGTGGCGAGATGCTGCATTGGGAATCGCTCGACGTTGACCACTACATTCCGAGCTTGTTGCAGGGTGTGTTTGGCACCCGGCGCTGGATGGCCGAGATCGGCCGGCGTGGCGGCTCAACTCGCAGTGAGGCAAAGCGCGCGGCAGCACGCAAGAACGGACGAAAGGGCGGACGGCCGCGCAGAGTCGCGACATAGCCGATTAACGCGACAAGGCGAGCAAGCGGGTTCCTCCCCAGAAGCCGCTCGCAATCGTGTACCCGAGCGTGCGCCGCCACGACGGTCTCTGCGCCGGGTTCTTTCTCCCGAGCGCCGTCGACTCGGCAAGATCGCAGCCGTCAGTCGCCTTCGTGTGGACCGGCAAGGCATTGGAGGCCTTCACCGGTCCCATCGATTTGAATTAGGAGCACCAACTGAGCGGGCCGCTTCGGCGAGCGCGCCGGCCAATGCGACGGGACCAAACACGCACATCCAGCGGCCCAGCCACATCCCGGCACTCGCGCCGTTGGAGCCCGTCGCCGCCATGAAGGCACGCCAGGATACCTCGGCCAGCGCGTTTGGCGAGAAATGCGCGGCAACCGGTTGAAGTGCCGGCGACAACGCGTTGATGAACGACACATCCTCCAGGGACAACACGCAGAGGGCTAACCCTGCTACCCCTGCTCCGAGGGCGAACGGTAGGCGCCAGGTATTATAGGCCATGACGAACACGGTCAGCGCGAGTAACGGTGCCAGGTGAACCGTGACGCTCGACGGCATCCATGGCACGGCGGCGAGTACGAAGCCAACTTTGGCCAGCGGCCTCGCTCCCGCGCCCCGCGCGTTGAGCGCGAGCGCGCACGGCAAGGCAGCCGCCAGCGCGTCCACGTGGAGAAACGTGCCTCCAATCAGCGCGAAGACGCTCGGCACCAACACGACGAACGCGCGGTCGCGGTAGGCACGTACGACTGCCGGCGTAACGGCCAGAGCCGTCACCAGGGCACCCAACGTCAACGCCCCACCCGCAAGGAACGCCAGGCGCGTGGGGACGCCGAGCTGATAGAGCATCGGCGCGAGTGCCAACTGCCGGATGAAGTTACGCTCAGACAGAGCATGCGCTGGAAGGACGCGCGCCACGTACTCCACGTTCGCATGCCACCCCAGCATCGCGACAGAGATCGCCGCAGCGGTAAGCAATATCGCCGCGAGCGTCGCACGAGCCCGCCGTTCGTGGACAAACAACACCAGCAGCACCGGCAGGGCGACCTGCGGCAACACCAACGTCGCCGCTGCGCAGCATGCAGCCCGTCGTGGACGGTCGTGCCGCAGCGCAAGGGCGCTCGCCGCAA
This sequence comes from bacterium, assembly GCA_021790935.1. GTDB lineage: Bacteria > Vulcanimicrobiota > Vulcanimicrobiia > Vulcanimicrobiales > Vulcanimicrobiaceae > JAJYFL01. The sequence goes on along the minus strand of JAJYFL010000011.1, from coordinate 46,990 downwards.
GACCCAAGACCGCCAACGGCGCGAGTTGCCCCAGCGCAAGCGACGTAGCCGCGTCGCTGCTTACGACCGCGAGCGCAACGATCGGCCAGGCGAGCCCAGACAACCGTTGTAGTATGACGATGGTGAGCGCAACGGCCGCGCACAGCACGAGCAGCCACAGCACGGCGGCAGCGCGGAACGGCAGCATCGTCAGCGGTGCGACCAGCGCGAAAACGTATCCAGGCAACGGGGCAGGGACCGCAATCCCAGAGCCGCCCGTCAGGGGCACCTCGCAGCGCGCGATCGGCTCCTGCAGGTATGGGTTGGCACCTCGAAGAGCGACTCCCGCGCCGCAATAAAAGGCATGAAAATCGATAAGGAGCGGCCGGCTTACGTAAGCGCGCAACCCGATTAGCGATGCAAAGAGCAGCACGCCGATTAGCGCCGCAGGTAACGGAGCCGCGCGTACCGCGCGCGAAATCTCCCGCATGCCGCTCGTTTTCGTACCCACTCCGCTCGGCAACCTGCGCGACATCACGATTCGCGCGCTCGATGTGCTGCGCGAGTGCTCGCTCCTGGTCGCCGAAGACTCGCGCGTATCGCGCAGACTGCTCTCCGCGCTGAATCTGCCCGGAAAGGAGACCTGGACCTACCACGAGCACAACGCCGCCGCCACGACTCCCCCGATCCTCGAGCGCGGCCGCACCGAGCTCGTGGCGGTCGTCACCGACGCGGGTACGCCGGGCATCTCCGATCCGGGCGCGGCGCTCGTGGCTGCCGCGCGTTCGGCCGGCGTAGCGGTCGAGGTCTTGCCCGGGCCGAGCGCGGCGATCGGCGCCGCCGTCCTCTCGGGGTTCCCGCTGCGGCGATTCGTCTTCGAAGGCTTCCCACCGCGCTCTAGCGCTGCGCGGCGCGGGGCGTTCGCGGAGAGCTTCGGGCTCGGCATTCCGAGTATCTGGTACGAGTCGCCGCAGCGCGTCCGGGCAGCGCTCGCCGACCTCGCCGCCGTCGATCCACACGCGCAGGTCTTTCTGCTGCGCGAGTACACCAAACGTTTCGAGGAGCAGTTGCTCGGAACGGCCGCCGAGGTGGCCGGGCGCCTCGCCGAGCCGGTGCGCGGCGAGATCGCCCTGGTGGTGCAGCCGAGCGCTCGCGCCGAACGGGCGGAGGCCGCAGCCGCGCCGGCCGATCTGGACGAGCGAATCGACGCCCTGCTCGATAGCGGCCGGAGCGTTTCGTCGGTCGCAAAGGCGCTGGCCGGCACCGGTTACGGAGAGCGTCGCCACATCTACGCCCGCGCGACCGGCCGCAAACGCTTGCGGAGGGAGACCAACGGCCAGTAGCGATTAAGGTTAATAACGATGAGCTCCCGCGCGTTCTACGTCACCACGCCGATCTATTACATCAACGGCACGCCGCATATCGGCCACGCCTATACCACCGTCGTGGCCGACGTGCTCGCGCGCACGGCGCGCACGCAGGGCGACGCGTTCTTTCTCACGGGCACCGACGAGCACGGGCAGAAGGTCGCGAACGCGGCCGCCGAGGCCGGCGTCGCCCCGCAAGCGTGGTGCGATCGCCTCGTGGAGCATTGGAAAGACCTCTTCGCTCGGTTCGAGATCTCCTACGACGATTGGATTCGCACGACGGAACCGCGGCACGAACGCGTCGTGCAGGCGGTCTTCGAGCAGCTGCGCGAGAGCGGCGACGTTTACCGCGGCACGTACGAGGGCTGGTACTGCGTTCACGACGAGACGTTCTGGCTCGATTCGAAGCTCGTCGGCGGGAAATGCCCGACCTGCGGGCGCGGGGTGGAGTGGCTCGCCGAAGACGACTGGTTCTTCCGCCTCTCCAAGTACAACGACCGGCTGTTGCGGCATTTCAAGGAACATCCGCAGTGGGTGCGGCCTCGCGCAGTCTACAACGAGATGCTCGCGCTGCTCGAGGAGGGACTGGAAGACTTCAGCATCTCGCGCGCAGCCTTCGATTGGGGCGTGCCGGTCCCGGGTGGCGGCGGCGTCATCTACGTTTGGTTCGACGCGCTGCTCAATTACATCTCGGCGATCGGCTGGTCGCACGACGATGCAACGTTCCGGAAATTTTGGCCGGCTTCGGTGCAGTTGATCGGCAAGGAGATCGCACGCTTTCACACGATTATCTGGCCCGCGGTACTGTGGGCGCTCGGCGAGGAGGCGCCGGAGCTGGTATTCGCGCACGGATGGATGACCACCGACGGGCAGAAGATCGGCAAGAGCCTGGGAAACGCAAGCGACCCGTTCGCGGAGGTCGATCGCTTCGGCGCGGATTCGCTGCGTTATTTTCTGCTGCGCGAGGCGCCGTTCGGAAGCGACTTCTCCTATTCGGAAGAGAAGATCGCGCAGCGCCACAACAGCGATCTCGGCAACGACCTCGGCAATCTCTTTCACCGCACCCTCGCGATGCTGCGCAAGTACCGCGAGGGGATCGTGCCGGCCCTTCGCCCCCCCTTCGACAAGCTCGGGATTGCGAGCGGCTTCGGGGCCCGGTTCGCAGATCTGCCCGTACGCGTTCGGACGTCGATTCTCGATCTGCGCTTCCGCGACGCGCTTGAAGCCGTCTGGGAACTCGTTACGGCGCTCAACCGCACGATCGACGAGCGTAAGCCGTGGGTCTTGCACAAGGAGAATCGCGCGGACGAGCTCGACGCACTGCTCTACGATTTGTGCGAAGGGCTGCGGTGGCTGGCCATCCTGCTCGCACCCGTCATGCCGGAACGCGCGCGAGAGATGTGGCACCGGCTCGGCCTACGCGGCCGCATCGATGCGAATTGGGATGAAGCCCTCGTATGGGGAGGCTTGCCCGCACAGACGCAGACCGTCGCGGGCGACGCTCTCTTTCCACGGGTCGAGTTGACACCGAGTTAACCCCACGATGCGCAGCCGCCGCACGATCGCGATCCTGCTGCGATTGGCCGTGCTCGGCGTCGCCGCGCTCTGGATCGCGCTCGGAGCGCCCGCCGAAATCGCGCGGCTACGGACCGGCGACCGCATCGTCGTGCTCGTGCTCTTCGCCCTGCACGTCGTACTGCTGCGCACGAACGTCTGGTTCGTATCCGGATCGTTCCGCCGCGGAAGGCGCCACGAAGGCGGCCGGCTTCCGCTAGAGCTCCCCATCGACATTCTGCTCCTGAGTGCGTACGGCGGCGTCATTACGGCCACCGCGATCCTGCTCTCGTACGCCCTTGCGATACCGATCGAGGGCCGGTCCAGCATCGCTCGCCGGCTGCTCGACGGCGGCCTCGAGGCTCTGGCATGGCTGCTAATCGGGGTGCTGCGCATGCGAGTGATGCCGGGCCTCGACGCCTATTCGATACGGGCGTTCGCCGGTTTCGCCGCGTTTTACGTCGCGTGCGTCTTCGCTTACGTCATGGTACTGGTCGACCCCGGACGCACGCTCGGCGACGGCACAGCTCTGATTCGCCTGTGGCGGCAGCACGCAACCGATACGCGCCTGTGGAGTTCGACGCTCGCGCTCGCCGCCTGGGGATGGACGTCGGACCAAATCTACGTTCGCGACGGCGGTCTGCTTGCGATCGCCGCGCTCGCTCCTCTGCCGTTCCTCGCAGCCACGCTGCGTGCCGTTTACGACTACCGCTTCGAGCTCCATCGCCTGCGCCTGGCGCGCGACGCGGTCCAAGCGATGCTCGTAGCGCGCAACCCGCTGCCGCCGATGAACTCGATGCTCGCGAGCCTGCACACGCCGGAATCGCACGAAACGCTGCAAATCTACGCAACCATGCACGCGCGCGACGAACGTTTCGCTCCGCTTGCAAGCATCGGCCCGGCCCCCGACCCCGAGCAGATCGAGTTTTGCCGGCTGGCTCTGCGCGAACTCGCGCAGAGCGAGCGCGGGACCGCCAGGCTGCAAACCCACACGTTCGTCTCCATGGCATACGCAGTTCGCTCGGTCGACGAGATGCTGCTCGGCGCGCTGGTCGTGCACCGGCCGCCGCACACCGCGACGCTCACCCCCATACGCCGCTTCGAACAGGCCGCGGCAGAACTCGCACCGTTGCTGCGCGATTTCCGCACCATAGCGGTGACGCAGAACGCCGCGACGGTCGACGGGCTTACGGGACTTGCCAACCGCCGCGCGATATTGGAGCTTCTGCGCGACCATATCGAGGCCGTGACCGTCGGCAATCCGTGCGCGGTGCTCCTACTCGACATCGACTATTTCAAGAAGATCAATGACGAACTCGGTCACCCAACGGGCGATCGCTGCCTGCGTATCATCGGCGCGACGATCGCCGCCAACATCCGCGGCCACGATCGTGCGGGCCGCATCGGTGGAGAAGAGTTCGTCGTTATGATGCCCGATACGAACAGCGATACGGCGCGGGTCGTCGGGGAGCGACTGCGCGAAGCGATCCAGCGCGCCGACATGCGGCATGCCAGCGGCCGGCGCGTGACGACCAGCGTCGGCGTCGCGGTCGCAATCGCGAGCGATACCGCCGATTCGCTCGTAGCGCGAGCCGACCGCGCGCTCTACGAAGCCAAGCGCCTCGGCCGCAACCGCGTCATCGAGTTGCCCGCTTAGCCCCGAGGGGGCTGTCGGAGTTAAGCACGTTTCCGTCTTTGGGCCGCCTTTTGCCCGAATACTTCGTTGCTCATCAGTCACGAAGCTACGGCTTCGCTCCTTCTTCGCGCCTCGTCTCCGAACAAAATTCGGCACCAAATCCGAAAACGGCTCAACTCCGACAGCCCCCCTAGGAGGCCGCGCCGAACTTTGCCGAGATCGGCAGCGTGAGGTTGGAGGAGTGAATCGTAGAGACCTTGCCGCTCGGATCGAGATACGCCATCGCCTGGCTCACGGCGACCGCCGCTTCGGAGGCGCCGCATGCGATCAACTTGAGTTTGCCTGGGTGCGCGACGATATCGCCCGCGGCGAAGATGCCCTTGACGCTCGTCTGCATCGTGAGCGGATCGACCACGACGCCGGTGCCCTCGGTAGCGATTCCCCACGTGCGCAGCTGATCGACGTCGGAGACGAAGCCGAGCGCGGCCAGGACCGCGTCGCACGCAACCGTCGTCTCTTCACCGCTCTTGCGATTGACGTAGGTAACCGCCTCCACCGCGCCGTTTCCGTGCACGGCGAGCAGCTCGTGGTCGGGCTGCCGAACCTCGACGGTCGATTGTTCGACGCGCGCGACGGTGTGCGCGTGGGCGCGGAATTTGGAACGATGGACGATCAGCACGTGTGCCGCGCGCGGTTCGAGAGCCAGGGCGTAATCCAAAGCCGAGTCGCCGCCGCCCACGATGACGACGCGCTTGCCGGCAAACGCATCGAAATTCTTTGCGTAATAGTGGACGCCTCGCCCTTCGAAGGACGCCGCCGTCGGAGCCGGCAACTTACGTGGAGTAAACGCCCCGATGCCCGAGCAGAGCACGATGCTGCGCGTGAAATGACTGCCCTTGTCGGTTACGATCTCGAACGTGCCGTCTTCGCGCGCCGCGATGTTTCCAACGCGCTCTTCCAGGCAGACCGCATGCGGCCATTGCATGGCCTGCTCGACGCAGCCCGTCACCAAATCTCGCGCCAAAATCGCAGGGAAGCCCGGCATATCGTAGATGTACTTCTCGGGATAGAGCGCGAAGAGCTGGCCGCCGAGCTCGGCGAGCGCTTCGATGACCTTGGCCTTGGCGCCGCGCAGACCGGCGTAAAACAGAGCGAACAGTCCGCTCGGGCCACCGCCAATTACCGTAATGTCGTAGAGTTCCACGAGCGCTATTTCTACGGCGAACTCCCACCGCCTACGTCCGGCGCACGGGTTTTCCCAGCGCCGGCGCGTAGATGAAGGTCGCACCTTGCATGCGAAGACGCAGACGATGATCGACACGCACGCACACGTGCACGACAAGGCCTTCGATGCGGACCGCGACGCCGTAGTCGAGCGGGCTCGGGCCGCCGGGGTCGAGCGGACGATCGTAGTCGGCTGCGACCTCACCGATAGCGATCGCGCCCTCGCGTGCGCGCGGCGCTACGGGCTGCACGCTTCGGTCGGAGTCCACCCACACGAGGCAAAGGAGGCGCCGGAGGACCTCGCCTCCGCGTTCGCGCCGTTCTTCGAACATCGCGAAATCGTCGCGATCGGCGAGACCGGCCTCGACTACTACTACGACCATAGCCCCCGCGACGCCCAGCAACGGGTTCTGCGCGCGCAGATTCGGATCGCGCGCGCGCGGAGGCTGCCGGCGATCTTCCACCTCCGTGACGCCTTCGACGACTTCGTTGCGATCCTGCGCGAAGAATGGCGCGATGGAATGCGCGGCGTGATTCACTGCTTCACAGGGGATTTGCTGCAAGCCCGAACCTACGTCGAGGAGTTTGGCCTGAATCTCGGCATCGGCGGCGTGCTGACCTTCAAGAGCGCGCAGCCGGTACGGGAGGCGGTGCGGGCGATCGGCATCGCGCACCTCGTGCTCGAGACGGACTGCCCGTATCTCGCGCCGGTTCCGCATCGTGGCCAGCGCAACGAGCCGGCCTTCGTTACCGAGACCGCCGCATCGCTCGCCGATCTGCTCGCGCTGGACCTCCGCGAGGTCGCCGAACATACCACGCGCACGGCGGTCGCGCTCTTCGGGTTAGGTTGATCGCGGCTCCTAGGAGCCTCCTAGATGTAACCGCGGCGAAGCGCCACGACCGCCGCCTGGGTCCGGTCGTTGGCCGAGAGTTTCCCTAGAATCTCTCGAACATGACCTTTGACGGTACCCAAGCCTATGTGTAAGCGCTCCGCAATCTCCGGATTCGCCCTCCCCTCGGCTATGAGGCTCAGGATAGCCGTCTCCCGTTCGGTCAGCGGCGAGGATGCCCCGGATAGCGCCGTGGGCGAGAACCGCCGCAGCACCACGTGTGCGATCCGTGGATCAAAATACGCGCCGCCCTCGGCGGTAATCCGCACGGCTTCCGCGATCTTCTCGGGTTCGGCAGTCTTCAAGCAATATGCGTCGGCGCCGGCCGCCAGTGCCGCCAGCACGTCTTCCGGGAAATCGATCATCGTAACGATCAAGACATGGGTGCGAGGAGACCGCTCCCGAACCAATTGCGTCAGCTCTATCCCATCGCGGCCGGGGAGCCCGATATCGATCACGGCGACATCGGGCCGTTCCCGCTCGATCACCTCGAGGCCGACGATCCCATCGGACGCCTCGGCAACGACCGCAATGCCGGCGGAGAGCAGCGCGGTACGCAATCCGGCTCGCGTGAGTGCGTGGTCCTCAACCACGGCGGCACGAATCTGGCTCAAGGCGTCTCTGCGGAGGGCAAGCTGAAACCGAATCGGCTTCCACGATCGCGTGGTTCGTACGCGGTCGAGCCGCCGTGCTTCTCAACGATCAAACGAACGACGTACAGTCCCAATCCCGTTCCCCCTCCGCGTTTGCGCGCCCGCGCGCCGAAGCGCTGGAAGAGTGAACCCCGTTCTTCGGGCGGCACGCCGAAGCCCTCGTCGTCCACCGTGAACTCCGAGCGCTTGCCGTCGCCGCCGGTCGATACGACCACCGACGTCCCGGATGGAGAAGCGGCGACCGCGTTGGCGACGAGGTTGAGTGCGGCGCGGCGCATCTCGTCTTCATCCGCGAGAACGAACGTACGTTGCGTTCGCATATCTATGTGAACGCAGCGCTCTCTCGCAGTAGGCTCGAGCTCGGCGACGACGTTGCGCGCGACGCGCTCGAGGTCCACCGGTTCGAAGGTTTGCGACGCTTCCCCAGATTCGTAACGCGCGACGAGCAGCAGCGTCTCCACCATACGCTGCAACTCCTGGTTGGAACGTATGCTCGTTGTAAGTACCTCGACGTAGCGTTCGGGGAGTTGTCCGAAGGCCCCGCGCCGCGCCTGCTGCATGGTAACGTTTGCCGCAACCAGCGGTGTACGAAGATCGTGAGCAAGGGCGTAGACGAGGTCGCGAATGACGTTACTACGTTCGAGCAACGCGGCATGCTGCTCCGATATCTGGTCGGCCTGTGCGGATATTCGCATGAATAAACGAGCTTGATCCAGCGCGACCTCGCACCGTTCGGCGAACGACTTGAGCATCCTGGCGTCGTCGCGCTCCCATCTCTGATCCTGCGCCGTTACGAGGAGCTGGTAATCCCGCTCTTCCGCACGAATCAGCGTAACCAGCGCAACCGCGGCTCCGAGTGCCTCGAGCCCGTACCGTGCCATACTTTCGTTTCCGTCGCGCCGGAGCACGCCTCCGGAGGACCAGTCACGTGCGAGAAGCGAGCGCACCTCGGATGGTAGCGGTGTCTGTTCTACGACCACCTCGCGGCCGCCGACCTCAGCCACGTAGCGTCTTGGCGCGTCCAGCGACGGTGCCTCGACCACGAGCGTGGCGCGTTGTGCGTGAAAGAACGCGACGGCTTCCCTAACGATGGCGCGCAACACTAATTCGAGATTCAGGCTTTCGCGCACGCGGTCGATCGATAACCGTAACCTGCGCTCGCGCTGCGCCTGCTCCGCACGTGCTTCGGAGAGGCCCGCGCTGCGAGCAAGATGTTGGGTCGTCAACGTCATGTAGCCGACAAGCAAGAACGATGCCGCGAGCAACATGCGGTCCCCGATGGCGATGGCCTCGAAGCGGTAACCCGCCTGAGCGCCGTTTACGTACCCCGTCACGACGTTGGCGACCTCGGCCGCAATGACGAGCGATACCGTCAGTCGCCGCTGTAGGGCTAGGCTGCTCAGAGCGATAGGGACGTTGAAAAGGATGGCGGCGACGAACATCTGGGGAGTGAACAGGTCCAAGACCCAGGCCGCGAGGAGTAGTCCGTAACAAAGGGCCCGCAACACAGATACGCGGTTCACACGCGCGCCCCGGAGCCCCTGCGCAGGGGCACCGGGGCTCTGGGGGAGAGACGATGGAGCCCGGAGACCTGCGTCCCGACGCAGAGAACCTGCTCGCCGAGTACGGCGAACGGCCGCGCCTGGTCGTCTACCTTTCGGCCGCACCCGGCGCGGGAAAGACGCGGCGCCTGCTACAGGAGCTCGCGCGCCTGCGCAGCTCGGGGCGCGATGGCGTCATCGGGTGGATCGAGACGAAGGGGCGCCCGGATCTCGAGCGTCTCGCCGCCGGGCTGCCCCGCATCCCCGCACGTTCCGTCGAGCGAAACGGCCGCACGTTCCAGGAGTTCGACTTCGAGGCAGCCCTGGCGCGCAAACCACAGGTCCTCATGCTCGACGAAGTCGCTCACGAGAACCTTCCCGGCTCGCGCTATGCGATGCGGTGGGAGGAGGCGCTGGCGTTGCGCGAGATGGGAGTCTCCGTACTCTGTGCGTTCAACATCGCGCACCTCGAGAGCGCAGCCCCTGCCGCGGAGAGACTGACCGGACATGCGCTACGCGCCCTGGTTCCCGACCGCTTTCTACAAAGCGCCGATGAAGTGGTAGCTCTGGACGTTTCTCCACGGCTCTTACAGAGCCGCTTGCGATCCGGAAAAGTCGTGAACGACACGGATGTGAAGGGAGCGCTGCAGAGCGTTTTTTCGGAACGCACGCTCTACGGTTTGCGAGAACTGCTGCTCCAGGCCGTAGACAACGTCACCATCCCCAACGTGTCGGCCGAGCGCGTCTCGACAGCCATCGCCTTCGTGCCGGCAAGCACGCCACTCGATTCCTTTGTGGAGCGAGCCGCAGCGCTCGCGCGGGCGCTCGATTTATCGCTCGAACTGCGCCCCGACCGTAACGTCGATCGCTCGCTGCTGGATGAATGCGCGCAGCGCGTCGGGGCGGAGGTCTTGAGCGAGCCGCCCGATTCCGCAAGAGTAGATGTTCCGCGCCTGCGCGCAAGCCTCATGATCGTCCCGGACGGCAAGGGTGCCCGCCGGCTCGCTAACCGGCACCAGGACCGGGATCTCTTCGTAATCGATCCCAGCAAGACGTATCTAGGCATCCCTCGGTCTGCGGATATGCTCGGGCGCGGGAACTACGGTCGTCTAACCGTGTATCTCGGATCCGTCGCAGGCTGCGGGAAGACGTACGCCATGCTCGACCGGGCGCATCAACTTCAGGCCGATGGTGTCGACGTGCTGGCGGCGTTCATCGAAACGCACGGCCGCTCTGAGACGGCGGCAATGGTTGACGGCCTTCGCGTACTCCCGCGCAAGCTCGTCCAAAAGGATGGAACGCTTTACGAAGAGCTCGACCGTGACGGTGTGATCGCGCTGCACCCAGACGTGGCACTCATCGACGAGCTCGCGCATACGAACGCTCCCAGCTCCGTCTCTCGCAAGCGGTTCGAAGACGTGCTCGCAATTCTGCGCGCCGGGATCGACGTGATCACCACGCTCAACGTACAACACCTGGAGGCCCTCAACGATACGGTCCTTAGACTCACAAAAACTATCGTTCGCGAGACCCTTCCGGACGGAATCCTTGCGCTAGCGAACGAAGTCATTCTGATCGACGTGACGCCGCACACGCTTCGATCTCGCCTCCGAGAGGGCAGGATCTACCCCGCCGAACGCGTGGAACAGGCGTTGTCCAGTTTTTTTAGGATCGACAATCTTACGGCGTTACGCGAGTTAGCGCTCCGGGAGGCGCTGCGCGCCCGCCGCCGCGAACGGCCGCGTTCCCCGTTCGAACGCCTCTTGCTCTGCGCCGGTCCACGCACCGAAGACGCCGCGCTAATTCGCCGCTGTAGTCAAATTGCCGCGCGATTAGGCGTGCGCTTCGGCGTTGCTATGATAACGGAACCTCGCGACGCACCCACCAGCGCGTTGATCGAAAGCCTACGCCTGGAAACGGGCAAAAACAACGCCACCTGGCACCAGGAGACCGTCAAAGACACGCCGCGTCGCATCATCGAACTCGCGCGTATGGAGCCGGAAACGGTGGTTGCAGTAGCTACGACGCTCCGGATCCCGCGCTGGCCGCGAAGGAACGCGTTCGCCCGCCGCGTTCTCGACGCAGGAGCGCTCGAACTGTTGGTGTTAACGCGGCGATAGGGTCCTATCGAGGGCGAGGTTGAGTTCCAGCACGTTGACGCGCGGTTCCCCGAGAATCCCGATCGTGCGATGCCGCTCGTATGCGAAAATGAGCGCTCGCACCGTCCCAAGTGGAATCTTCCGAGCGGCGGCCACGCGCGCGGCCTGGTAATACGCGGCCGCGGGGCTGATATCGGGATCTATTCCGCTGCCGCTCGTCGTCACCAGATCCATCGGCGGCATTCCACCAGCGCGAGGGTTCTCGGCGCGCACCGCCGCAATCGCCGCTTTCGTCGAAGCGACCAAATTCTTGGAAGCGGGCCCGTAGTTCGTCCCGCCCGTTGCCGTTGGGTCGTAACCTTCCTTACCGGCAGCGGAGGGACGGCCGTGAAAGTATTGCGGCTGTGTCCAGCGCTGGCCGATGATGGCCGACCCAACGACTCGACCTTTTACTTTGAGATACGAACCGTCGGCCTGCCACGGGAAAACGAGCCGAGCGATTGCGGTAATTCCGAGGGGGTAGGCAAACCCGAGCAACGCTATCGAGAGGATCGTAATGCGCACCGCGGTACCAAACTGTCGTATCATAGGGCCTCCTACGTCCAATGTAAGAGCTGCAAGATGAGATCGATTACTTTTATGCCCGCGAACGGCACGAGGATCCCACCAAGCCCATATACGAGAACGTTGTTTCGTAACGCGATCGCCGCACCGCGCGGTTCGTACTTCACGCCACGCAGCGCAAGGGGAACGAGCGCGATGATAACGAGGGCGTTGAAAATGACGGCGGAGAGGATCGCGCTCTGTGGCGTAGCGAGGTGCATGACATTGAGCGCCCCCATTGCCGGATAGGCAGAAACGAACAACGCCGGTAGGATTGCAAAGTACTTCGCGACGTCGTTGGCGATCGAAAACGTCGTTAGAGACCCACGGGTCATCAATAACTGTTTACCGATCTCGACGACCTCGATCAATTTCGTCGGGTCCGAATCGAGATCGATCATATTGGCCGCTTCCTTTGCGGCCTGCGTTCCCGAATTCATGGCGACGCCGACGTCCGCTTGCGCGAGAGCCGGTGCGTCGTTCGTGCCGTCGCCCGTCATAGCGACGAGCCGTCCGGAGCCCTGTTCGCGCTTGATGAGTTGCATCTTGGTCTCGGGCGTCGCCTCGGCGAGAAATTCGTCTACGCCCGCCTCGTGAGCGATCGCAGCCGCTGTCAGCGGATTGTCTCCCGTTATCATGATCGTACGGATTCCCATGGTGCGCAGGCGTGCGAAGCGGTCCCGCATCCGAGGCTTGAGGACGTCCTTCAGCGCGATTAGGCCGATAACCCGATCGTTCTCGGCAAGCAGCAGCGGCGTGCCGCCGCTGCGCGCCACGCGCTCGACATCCGAAGCGAGCGACGTCTGCCCGTCGCCCCCGAGCTCCCGAGTCCATGCAAGAATCGAGTCGGGAGCTCCCTTGCGAATCTTCGTACCATCGGGCAGATCGACGCCGCTCATCCGCGTATAAGCGCTGAACGGTATGAAGACCGCGCCGTCCGGCTGGACGGCCTCTTCGGGCAGCGACGCGATACGGCGCGCGAGCGCCACGATCGAACGCCCCTCGGGCGTCTCATCGGCGAGGGAGGAATAATACGCGAGCCGTGCCGCCTCCCTGGCCCCGGCTGCTTCTGCAACGACGATATCCACGGCCTGGCGGTTTCCGAGCGTAATCGTCCCGGTCTTATCCAGCAGTAGCGTATCGACGTCACCTGCGGCTTCCACGGCGCGGCCACTGGTTGCGAGAACGTTACGCTGCATAACACGGTCCATCCCGGCAATGCCGATCGCGCTAAGCAGGCCGCCGATCGTCGTGGGAATCAGACAAACGAGCAGTGCGATGAGAACCGTAATGCTCGGCGCCGCACCGGCGTAGCGCATAAATGGGAACAAGGTCGCCACCGCAACGAGAAAAACGATACTCAGGCCGGCAAGCAAGATCGCCAAAGCGATTTCGTTCGGCGTTTTTTGTCGCTGTGCGCCTTCGACGAGCGCGATCATGCGATCCAGGAAACTCTCGCCGGGGTTCGTACTCACACGTACGAGAACCCAATCGGACAACAAGCGCGTACCGCCCGTCACCGCGCTGCGATCGCCTCCCGCCTCGCGCACGACCGGTGCCGATTCGCCGGTTATCGCCGACTCATCGACGGTGGCGGCTCCCTGGACGATCTCGCCGTCGGCGGGTACCAACTCGCCCGCGTCGACGCGGACGACATCGCCCTTAACGAGCGTGCCGGCCGAGACGGGTTCGTAGCGACCGCCCTCCAGCATGCGTTTGGCGAGCGTATCGGATTTCGTGCGGCGCAGGTACTCCGCTTGCGCCTTGCCGCGGCCTTCAGCGACGGCTTCGGCGAAATTCGCGAAGAGCACCGTGAACCACAACCAGATGGCGATAGCAAAATCAAAGCCCGGCGATCCGCTGCGCCGCACGGCATCTCGCATCCAAAAGAAGGTGCTTAGAAACGCACCGAGCTCAACGATGAACATGACCGGGTTGCGCACCATCCAGCGCGGATTTAACTTGCGCAGCGAATCGCCAAGCGCTCCCGCGAGAATTTTCGTATCGAAAAGCGGGCGTTCCTTGGGCCGGCGCTGCAGACGACGTGCCGGAATCACTAGAACGTCTTTCCCTGGAAAACGAACAGGTGGTCGGCGACCGGGCCGAGGGCATCGGCGGGTAAGAAGGTAAGCGCTCCGACAATCGCGATCGTCGAGAGCAATAAGCCGACGAACATCGCGGACGACGTCGAAAACGACCCCACCCCAGGCGCTACGGCCTTCTTGGCGGCCAACGATCCGGCCAGCGCCAGCACCGGGATAGCGACGAGAAAGCGTCCGAGCAGCATGTTTATCCCCGTTGCAACGTCGTAAAAGAGGTTACTTCCGAGTCCGCCGAAGGCGCTGCCGTTATTGGCGTTCGTTGACGAGAAGGCGTAAAGGATCTCGGAGAACCCGTGCGGCCCGCCGTTACCGAGCGCCGCAAGCCCCTGCGGCTGGAGCACGGCGATTGCGGTCGGCACCAGCACGAGCAGCGGCGTAACCAACAGAGCGAGCAGCGCGAGCTGCACTTCTCGGCGTTCGATTTTCTTACCGAGAAACTCCGGGGTCCGCCCGACCATGAGGCCCGCAATAAAGACCGTGATGACGACGAAGACGATCATACCGTAGAGCCCGCTGCCGACTCCGCCGAAGGCGACTTCGCCAAGTTGCATGTTGACCAGCGGCACGAGACCGCCGAGCGGCATAAACGAATCGAGCATGGAATTGACTGCGCCGCACGACGTTGCGGTCGTAACGGTCGCAAAGAGTGCGGAGCCGGCGACCCCGAACCGGCACTCTTTCCCCTCCATGTTGCCGCCCGCGATACCCAGATGGTGCACGATGGGGTTACCTACGGATTCCGCCCAGTAGGTTGCGCTAAAACCCACCGCTAGGAGCGCGAACATCGCGGCGAACAGCGCCCAGCCTTGGCGCGTGTCCTTCACCATGTATCCGTACGTGTAGGTTAGGCCCGCCGCGAAGGCGAGTATCGCGAACATCTCCAAGAAATTGCTGACCGGCGTCGGGTTCTCGTTTGGCGACGCGGAGTTGGCGTTGACGAAGCCGCCGCCGTTCGTACCCAGCTCTTTGATGCTTTCCTGCGAGGCCATCGGGCCGCCGGTGATCGTTTGCCGGTATCCCTCAACTGTCCTGACGCTACGGTACGGCGAGAAATTCTGAGGCACGCCCTGTGCCACGAGCACGATTGCAAATACGCAGGACACCGGCAAGAGAACATACAGGCACGCGCGGATCAGATCGACCCAAAAATTTCCAATCGTCTTACATGCCGTGCGTGCGATACCGCGAATCAGCGCTATCGCGATTGCAAGCCCCGTTGCGGCAGAGACAAAATTGTGCCACGCCAACCCGGCCATCTGGGAGAGGTAGCTCATCGTGCTCTCTCCGGCATAGAATTGCCAGTTCGTGTTCGTAAGAAAACTGACGGCTGTATTCCAAGCGAGAGCGGGAGGCAGATTCGGAAAACGTTGCGGATTGAACGGGAGCCAGGCTTGCGTGCGCAGTAGCACGTACAACCACACGAAGCCCACCGCGGAAAAGGCCAGCATGGCAAGCGTATATGTTTGCCAGGGCATTTCCAGCGCTTCGTCAACGCCGCACAAGCGATAGACGGCCCGCTCGAGCGGGCGCAGCACGGGTGATAACCACGTACGTTCGCCCTGGAAAACGCGAGCCATGTAGAGACCGATGGGCTTGGTCGTTGCGGCGACCAAGGAGAAGAGCGCGATGGCCTGAAGCCATCCGGGTAACGTCATAGCTCGGTACTACAGCCGTTCGGGACGGATCATGGCGTACGTCAGATACGCGAGTGCCGCCACGGCAAACACCAAACCTATAACGGCGTCGGTCATCTTACAACCTTTCGCAAGCGCGCGCGTAGAGTTCCATGAGAACGAAAAATGCAACGGTGAGGAGCAGAAGCAGCGTCTCGATCATCGCTACCGGACCACTCCGAACTCGATCCCAAAACGGCTCTGCGCGCTCCCGGTTCCTCGCAAGCCGAAGCCCAAGCCCCGCGCAAGCGACGAAACCGATACTCGCGAGTATTCTAGCCGGAGTAGCACGTCGCGACGGATACGGACGGTCGGCGTTATCGTGAAAGAGCGCGCCGAACTCCCCGGACCGTATCCGATGAGATCGGCGTTTCGACCCGTATCGGACGGCGAACTGTCGTTCTCGGCATCTTCGTAACGGACCGCGAGCGACAACGTCCTTGAGAACGCGTACGAGCCCAGCAGCACCACCGCCCTCGCCCTTTCGTCGCACGCGTACCCTAGCCGAGCGGATGCCGGGGAGTTCGCCAAGAGCAGGTACGGCTCAAGTCTTAGCTTACCGATCTCGCGCGTATACATCAGGTCGTACTCGGCCTTATTGGCGACGGCGGCCGTTGGATTCGGCGCGGCGCCGCGCCCGGGGAGGATGCCGGCAAACTGCAGGCGGGCGTTCGACGAGGTCCGGTACCCGACGAGCCATTCGACCGCACGATCGTGGCCGGAGTAATATCCATCGTCGGCCTCGAACGCGGCCGCAAATCGCTTGTTGGCATACGTGGCTCGCACGCCGCGACTGATAGTCGGCTCCATGGCCCAGGCCAAACCGCGTTCTATATTGAGATTTTGGTACGTGAACGGCGACTCTTGCCCCAAGAGAGACGCCAGCTTCCCCGCGGCGACGCGCAAGTGATCTCCAACGGCGTACCGCACTTCGGCTAGCGGAACGGCAGAGAAGAGGCTCGCGTTGGCCCCGGGCTGCGCCGCCTGCTCGATGGCCTGCCCGACGGTCGGAAAGTCGTAGGTGCCGGCCGTAATCGAGACGCGAAGGCGACCGAGAACGCTCGCTGCGTACACAAGGAGGTTCGATACCACGGTGCGATTTCTAGGACCGGGACCGCCGAACGTACCGGGGGCATCGAGCGGCGACGAGTTGAACGCCGCGGCCGTAAAGGCATATCCCACACTCGAAACCGGCGCGGCCGACGCAACCGCGCCGGTAGAGGCGACGACCGCGAGCGACGCGGAGAACGGCAACACGAGAGCGCGATGCATCGTTCGCTATTGTAGCGTCGCACCTCCACTTTGCACATCCTTCGATCGGACGATCCGATCGGATACGGTCGCTAGCGGTTTACCGGTCGCCCAAGCCGCTTCGAAACGGCGCTCGAGCGCGCGCGCTATCGGTGCGCGGCTCGTACGCAGCCCCCAATCCAGTTGATCGCCGTGGAAGTACGACGAAGTCGCGTTGGCCGAACCCACCCACGCACGGCGCCCGTCGACGACGGCCATCTTTTCGGCCGAACGACCGACTCGAACGCCGACGCCGGCACGCGCGAGGAGCTGCAGCCCGTGCAGCGCCTGCGGCTTTAGATCGCGCGCCGCGACGAGCAGGCGGCAGCGCACGCCGCCTGCAGCCAACGCCTTCAACGCGGCGTACGCCTTTCCGGCCGTGCCGAATGCTTCGCTCTCCAGATCGACGCTGCGCGCGCTCGTTGCACCGCGCAAGAGCGCGGCCTCACCCGCGACGGCATCCGCCTTGCGGGTCCAAAAGGAAGGCTCGGGGTGGGGCGCCGCTCCCGCTATCGCCGACCGCAGCGCACGCACGTCGCGCGGGGAGTCGTCGCGCACGATCGTGTCGCCGGCTTGGGTCCAGTTGCGGTCGTCCAAGTACGCAACGCCGTCGACGATCGCTGCTTTCATGTGAACCGGCGGGCCGTCTGCGTCGGTCGCGTCGACCATCCGGGCGTCGGCACCGGCGCGGGCCAGCACCGCTACGGCCGACCGGTTGGCGCGCTGGACGCCGCCGAGCGGATCCCCGAACGGCCGGTCCTCGACGCGCAGCCGAACGCGAGCGCCACGGCGGCAGGCAGAGGCCAGCGCATCGAAGACGGGCCCGCGGCCGAGCGTATATGCCGTCATGCTAACCTCGCGCGCTCGGCCGACGGCCCGGAGCAGATCCGCGGTCGCCACCAGTGAGATCATAGCGCTCCACTGCGACGGGAGGTTCGGAGCGCAACCTGCGGGGCGACTTTCGGCGCACAGGAACGCCGGGGGACTCTTGGAAAGCGTAGAGCAGAGTATGATGGACAAAGGGACCTACGTCCGCGATATGTTCGCGACGATCGCGCCGCGTTACGACGCGGCCAATCGCGTGTTGACCGCGGGCATGGACGAGCGCTGGCGCAAACGAGCGATCGCCATCTTGGCGCCTCCCGCCGGCGGGCGCATCCTCGACGTCTGCTGCGGCACGGGCGACCTCGTCTTCCACCTGCTGCGCACCGACCCGACCCTCGAGGTGACCGGGCTCGACTTCTGCACGCCGATGCTCGATGCAGCGCGCGCGCGAGCACCGCACGAGGCCCGCGGCCGGGCTACCTTCGTCGAGGGCGACGCCATGGCTCTGCCGTTTTCGAACGCGGCCTTCGACGGGGCGACGATGGGATTCTCACTGCGCAACGTCGTGGATATCGACGCGACCCTCAGAGAGGTGTTGCGCGTCCTCAAGCCGGGAGCGCGATTCGTGAACCTCGACGTCAGCAAGGCGCCGAACAAGATCTGGAAGGCCTGCTTCGATCTCTACTTTTACCGAGCGGTTCCCCTCGTCGGTGGGATCGTGGGAAAGTCCAAGCAGGCCTATGCGTACTTGCCGCAATCGCTCACGCATCACCCCACCGCCGACCGCTTGCGCGACTGCTTCGCGAGCGCCGGCTTCGCCGAAGCGGGCTACGCTAGCCTGATGGGCGGCGCGATCGCCATTCACTACGGCACGGCGCCCCGATGATCGAGCGCGCGCCCGCCGGAGCCGGAACGCACGCGTTGGTCGAGACGTTCTTCCGCAGCGAGTTCACCACCGACAACCCGCTGATCACGCAGGCCGTGAAGCGCATGCTGGCCGCCGGCGGCAAGCGGCTTCGCCCGCGCATGACCTTGCTCGCCGCCGAGGCCAACGGTGCCGCCGCAGCCGATCACCTGCCTCTCGCCGCGTACATGGAACTGATCCACGTCGCCACGCTCATTCACGACGACGTCGTCGACAACGCTGCCACGCGCCGCGGCGTCAACGCGACCGCCGTGGATTACGGCAACCGCATCAGCGTCCTAGCGGGCGATTATCTCTTTGCTTGGATCTTCAAGAACGTCACGGCGCAGTATCCGCACCCCGTCCCAAACATTCTCTCGGCAACGCTGGCCGAGATCTGCGACGGCGAGGTGATGCAGCTGCACGCGCTCGGCGATCTCGGACTGCCGCTGCGCGCATACCTCGAGATCGTTCTCAAGAAGACGGCTTCGCTCTTCGCGGCATCGGCGGAGTGCGGCGCGCTCATGGCCGGAGCGCCGGCCGCATCCGCCGGCGCCCTGCGCGATTACGGCCTGTGGTACGGCACCGCATTTCAGATGATGGACGACCTGCTCGACGTGACGGCCGACGCGAGCCGCTTGGGGAAGCCCGTCGGCAACGACCTGCAGGAACGCAAGATGACGATTCCGCTCATCCTTGCTCTTGCGAACGGGGACGGCAATTTTCACGCGTTGGTCGAACGTCTGTATTGCAAAGGCGACAGCTCCGTGGTTGGGCTCGTCGTCGAGGGTATCGCGGCACAGGGCGGCTTGGCGGGTACCCGCGAGCAGATCGCCGACTACGCCCGGCGAGCCGAGCTCGCGCTGGCGCCGCTGCCGGAGAGTGGAGCGAAGACCGAACTCGTGAAACTCGCCCAGGAGTTGCGCGTAGAGAACTAGCAAAGGAGTCAGCCATGGTCATCCACCCCGTCCTCGCGTTCCTCAGCCCGGAGATCGTCGGCATCGTCGTCATCTTGGGCGTACTGCTCTTCGGCGCCGAGAAGCTGCCGAAACTGGCGCGCAGCGCGGGGCAGGCGAAGAAAGAGTTCCTGCTCGGTCAAGCCGAAGCCGATGCGGCCGCAGCCAAAGCGCGCGAAGACGCGCTCCGCCCTCCCGAGACTCCACCACCCGATAAGGACGCCTCCGGCGGCTAGCCGCCCGCCTCCTCGATGCTCGTTCAGCGCCCATCCCAGGCCGACGATTCGGCCTGGGATCAGAAAGAGATGAGTCTTACGGAGCACCTGAGGGAGCTCCGTAAGCGTCTCTTGATCTCCGTCGCCACCGTCTTCACGATCGCCATCGTGATGTTTTGGCCGTCGCAGTTCATCATCAGGTGGTTGACCGAAACCTACTTCCGCGGTGTGAAACTGCACGCTTTCAGCCCGGCCGACGTCATCTTCGTCGAGTTTAAATTCTCAATCTACGCGGCGATCCTGATCGGCTTGCCGGTACTCCTCTACCAGGCTTGGATGTTCGTCGTGCCGGCGGTCCACCCGCGGACGCGGCGTCTGGTCTACGTCTACGTCTCGCCCTCGATCGTACTGGCGGCCGCGGGCATCGCGTTTGCGCACTTCCTCGTGCTCCCGCGGATCGTGCACACGCTCCTGGCCTTGACGACGCAGCTTGCGAGCCCGACGTTCGGCATAGAATCGACGCTGAACTTCATCATGATCATCTTCCTGGCGTTCGCGCTCATCTTCCAAACGCCGATCGTCATGGTGGCGCTAGCCCGCATCGGCCTGATCAACTCGCGGATGCTGCGCGCGTACAGAAAATACGCGTTGTTCGGCTTCTTCGCCTTCGGCGCGATCGTCGCGCCGGACGGCAACCCGATCACGATGGCCATGATGGCGGGCCCGATGTACGTCCTGTACGAGGTAGGCATCTGGATCATCGCCCTGCTGGAGAAGTCGTGGCGCGCCGTACCACCGGCGTATTAAGCTCGCGCGATATGCTCCGAACGTTATACGGCGACTTCATGCGGACGTTCAGCAACGTGCTCTTTGCGGTGCTGCTTCTGCTCGTCTGGGGCTTGATGACGCTCGTCGGCGTAGTCGTCGAACAGGGCAAGGACCCGAGCGTCTATTTCCAGAGCTATGCGGCGCCGCTGGCGCGACTGATCTTGCGCCTGAACTTCGATAACATCTATCACGCGCCGTACTACGTCGGCATCATCGGGCTCATTCTCATATCGCTCGCCGCCTGCACGTTCAAGCGGGTCATCCCGGCGCGCCTTCCGCCGCTTCGGCCGGTGAACATCGGCAAGATCCCCCTCAACGCGACCGTGAGCGTTCGTGGCACCGAAGCCTCGGTGCGCGCGCGCGTCGAGGAGTTCTTCACCAAGCGCGGCTGGCAGGTACGCAAGCGCGAGTTCGGCGGAACGGAGTGGACCTTCGCCGACAAGCACAATTGGGCGCGGCGCGGCGTGCTCGTCGCGCACGTCGGATTCGTCATCATCGCCGCCGGAACGACGCTCTACTGGGCTCGGGGCTTCTCCGGGGATACCGCGATCGTTGCCGGCCAAACCGTCGAGATTCCGCAGACGCACGCGACGATCAAACTCGACCGTTTCCGCTACGTGGTCGAGCCGATCATGACGAAGACCGGGATGGTCTACCAGCCGATCGACTACGTTTCGCACGTCACGGTCGTCGGGAAGAGCGGCGTTCCGAAGAACGAGATCATTCGCGTCAACCATCCCATAAATATCGACGGCACGCTCTACTACCAGGCGAGCTACGGTTTCGCGCTGCGCTTGAACGTCACGCACGACGGTAAGAGCGTAGAGTCGCTCTCGAACCGTCTCTACGCCACCGGCGAGGCGTTTCAGATCCCCGGAACGCAGCGAACCGTGCAGTTCTCCCAATTCGTTCCGACCATCGACAAGCAGACCGGGCAGCCGTCCTCGGACCCGCGCGTGAACGACCCCGGCGCCGTTCTCTCCGTCTTCGACGGCGGCCGGCCTGCCGGCGCGGCGCTCGTGCCGATGCGTACGACGGTCGCCATCGGCGGCGGGTGGAGCGTCGAGCCCGAGGGCTACCGTATGGTCACCGGCATCCAGTACCGCTACGACCCCGGCGCGGTGCTCGTGGGCATCGGCGCGTTCGTTCTGCTCGCGGGGCTGGTAATTTCATTCTACCTGCTGCCGGCACGGCTATACGTTCGCGTGGATCCGGGAAGTGCATCCGGTGGAGAGCCCAGCCGGTGGGATGTCGGCTTGGCAGCGACGACGGTAAAAGGGTACGACATCTTCGAGACCCAATTCGGCGAGCTCGTCGCCGAATTTCAGCGCTGGCTCGATCCGAGCACCGGCCCGAAGGCTTCGATTCCCGCTCCGGAGGTTTAACGCATGGCCAACTATATGCCGCTCGACGAAGTGCTCATGGTGATCGCCCTAGCCTCATACGTCGTCGGCGCGCTGGCGCTGCTCGGCTACTTCTTCACGCACGAGGCATGGCTCAAACACCTCGGCATTCCGCTCGCGATCGCCGGATGCGCGGCACAATTCGCGCAGCTGGTCGCCCGCTACGAGCTGACGCATATCTGGCCGCTGCTGAACCTGTACGGTTCGCTCTCCCTCTTTGCGGCGATGTCGGTCCTCCTCTTCCTCATATTCGCGTTCCGCTACAAACTGTGGTTCGCCGGCGGTTTCGTACTGGCGTTGGCAGCACTCTTCTTAGCGTACGGCGTGACGTGGAACGAGGGCGTGATGCCGGCGGTTCCGTCGCTGCAGTCGTACTGGGCCAAGATTCACGTACCGCTGGTCGTCTCGTCGTACTCGGCCTTCATGCTGGCCTTCGTCCTCTCCGCGCTCTATCTCGTGAAATTTTACTTCGAGCGGCGCTTGGCCACTCCGGGCGGCGCAGCCACGCCGGCGGCGGTGCCCGGCGGCGCGGCCGTCGGAATCCGCAACGACACGCCGCATATCGCCGCCGCCGCCGCACAAGGGGATGGCACCGCGCAGTGGCTCAACACCCTGCCGAGCCTCGCGCAGATGGACGTCTTGATCTATCGCGTCGTCGCCGTCGGCCTGCCGCTATTGACGCTGGGCGTCATTACCGGAGCGATGTGGGCGCACGAAGCGTGGGGCGCGTACTGGCAATGGGATCCGAAAGAGACCGCCGCGCTCGTCTCGTGGATCGTCTACGCGATCTACATGCATTTGCACACGCGCAACCAGTGGCGAGGGCTGCGCAGCGCTTGGGTGAGCGTCATCGGCTTCATATCGATCATGTTCTGCTACTTTGGCGTCAATCTCTGGATCAGCGGTCTCCACAGCTACAAGATGTGACCGACGACCGATCGACGGAAGGAGCGCCCTGCCGTCTCCTTGCTTCCGAGGTTTGTCGGCGCGCCGGCTTGGAGGCGTCCGTAGAATCGATGGGAAAGATGCCCCTACCTTACTCTAGGCTTCCCGGAGAGATTTGAGCTTTGTCGAGTCATGCGAACGCCGCCTCATCGTACGACGATCCAGGCACTCCCGAAGAGATCACCCGCCGAAAGTTCATGGCAAACGCCACGCTCGCAATCGGCGGCGCGATCGGTCTCGTACTCGCGATCCCGATCGTCGGCTCGCTCATCCCCGACGTCGGCGCCGGCAGCGGCACGTGGAGCCCGCTCGATCAAACCGAGTGGAAGCAGCTGCAAGCCTCCACGAACACGCCGGTCAAGATCGACTTCGTCCTCAAGAGCAAAGACGCATATCTGCCCGAGCAGAACTTGCCCGAGTCGGTCTGGGGCATCAAGACGAATCCGGCGAAGTTCATGCAGGAGCGTCCGGATTTGTACACACCGTCCGGCAAACTCCCCTACGCGGTCGTGACGCTGGGCTTCACGATCTTCAGTCCGATCTGCCCGCACCTCGGTTGCAGCTACCTCTTAGACGCGCCTGCCAAGAGATTCGCCTGCCCGTGCCACGGTTCGCAATTCGATTATTACGGCAAGCATATCGCGGGTCCCGCGCCGCGCGGTCTCGACCCGTTGCCGCTACGCGAGCAGAGCGGTCAAGCCGAGGTGATGTGGATACGCTATCAGACTACGATACCCGACCGCATCGTCGTCTCGTATTCAAACTAACGCAAGCTAGCAGGAAGTGAGATAATGCTCAACTGGATCGAGCAGCGCACGGGCTTCGTGAGCATGACGAAGGATTTCCTCACCGAGGATATCCCGGGCGGTGCCAGCTACTGGTACGTCTTCGGCAGCGCGACCATCTTCGCGATGATCCTGTTGATCGTGACCGGCATTTTCCTAACGTTCTTTTACGCTCCCTCGGCGGCTACCGCATGGGAGTCGACGCGCTCGATCTACATGCACCCGTTCCAGCACCTGGTGCTGAGCATCCACTACTGGAGCGCATCGGCGATGATCGCGCTGGTCTTCCTGCACTTGCTGCAGGTCGTCATTTGGGGAGCATACAAATCGCCGCGCGAGGTCCAGTGGATCGTCGGCGTCTTCCTGCTGCTGGTAACGCTGGTACTCGGTCTGACCGGCTACCTGTTGCCCTGGGACATGGATGCGTACGCCGCGTCGCAGGTCTCGATCAATCTGACGCTCCAGGCCCCGGTCATCGGGCAGTTCATCCAGCAGTTCGTTCAGGACGGCACGACGATGGGCACCCTGACCATCAATCGCTTCTTCGGCCTGCACGTCTGGCTGATGCCGGCGGTCCTCGTGATGCTGGTCGGAGCGCATTTGGCGATCTTCCGCTGGAACCGCCCGGCCGGCCCGCCGGTCGACGATCCGCGCCCGCTCAAGCCGGGACGCTTCTGGCCCGACCAGATGTTCATGGACGCCGTAGCGTCGCTGATCGTCTTCGCCATCATCATGGCGCTGGCGATCTGGGCTCCGCCGTACCTCGACATGAAGGCCGACCCCGCAAAGGCGTTTATCCCGTACCCGGCTTGGTATTTCCTCGACCTGTTCGGTTTGCTGCAACTGATTCCAAGCAAGTTCGAGATACTCGGGGCGCTCGTCGTGCCAGGCATCGCCACGCTGATTCTGTTCTTGCTGCCGTGGATCGACCGCAGCACGACGCGCGCGCTCGGCTCCCGCAAACCAATACTCTGGATGCTGGCCGTCTCGCTCGCAATCATCTGGGGATTATCGATCTGGAGCCAGCTCGGAATCATGCAGAAACAGGCCGCCGGTCCGCCCAGCGTGCCCGAGGCGCAGGTCCTCGCAGCGGCAAGCACCACGGCATCCGCGGCTACTGCTTCCGCGCCAGCCGCTCTCTCGCTGCAGGCGAAAGCCGGCCAAGCGGTCTTCGCGCAGGATTGCTCCAGCTGTCACGGCCCGCAAGGGCAGGGCACGCCCGGCGTCTTCCCGCCGTTAGCCAACAATCCGTTCGTAACCGGCAACCCGCAGGCCGTCATCAGCGTGCTGCTCGACGGCAAGCAAGGACCGACCACGGTGAACGGCCAGGGCTACAACGGCCAGATGCCTCCGTGGAAAGCGACGCTAAGCAACAAGCAGATCGCCGACGTCGCGACGTTCATCCGCACCGCCCTCGGCACCAACAAAGCCAGCGCCGTCGCCCTCTCAGAGGTAGCCGCCCTCAAGAAATAGGGCCGTTCGCCGCTCGTCCGTCGTTTTTCGTCCGTCGTCCTTCGACAAGCTCAGGATGACACGGCCGCCCCCACTGCGCGAGCTCGTCCGCGCGGCGGGGGCGGAGTGCGTTGCACGAGCGGCTGTGACCGACGAGCGCAGCCAGGATGGCGGAGCGAGGAGGCACAGCAGTAGGAGCGCAGCCAGGATGGCGGAGCGACGAACGGCGCTCGCGCAACGCACTCCGCCCCCGCCGCGCCCGCACAAAACCAACGCCCACTCCCCGCCCGCCGTCCTTCGTCCTTCGTCCCTCGACAAGCTCAGGATGACAAGCTCAGGATGACAAGCTCAGGTTGACATGCGGGCCGTGCATCGTGGCCCGTGAAAGAGATAGAGCACCGCATCGCCGGAGTGCGCGACCAGCGTGCGCTCGCGCCCGTATGCAGGATCGTACGGGCGCGGCGTCTTCGGTGCGACGACCCACGCTCGCGGCGCCGCGCAGATGACGCTGCGCGGATCGCGCAGACTGCCGGTCGCCGAGCTTCCGGGCGAGGCCAGCACGTAAACTTTCGGACGCGTATAGAACAGCAGGGCGTTGCTGCCGGCGACGCTCTGAATCGCGATCGCGTCGCCGGGCCGGCTATGCGCGTCGATCGCCGCTGCCAGCGTGGGAATCGGTTTGAAGCGTTCGGCATTGGGAAGGGCCAAGAGCGCGAGAAAGAGCACCGCGAGCGTCGTGGCGCCTCCCAGGACGTACGGCGCGTAGCCCATGGTCTCGTTGCGCGCGAGCAACGCCGCGGTGACGATCGATCCCACGAAAATTGCAGCGCCCATTAGTAGAAGATCGGTCGCGAGCGTCTGCAAATCCGCCGTCAGGCCGTTGTCGCGCGAGAACCACACGATGGCCACGGCGACCATCGCGATGGTCACCGGAACGGCCACGGCCGAGATGACCACCGAGCGGCTCCTGCCCCTACGTACGACCGCGTCGAAGTAGAGTGCGACGACGAGCGCGAGCGCGGGGAACTCAAGCGCGATGTAGTTCGGCAACTTGGTCTTCGCAAAGCTGAAGAATACGAACGGCACGACGACCCAAACGAACGCGAGGCGGAGCATCTGCTGAACGTTCCGCTCGCCTTCGTCGCGCGCAACGCGTTTCAAGCGGTCGATGCCGTACGAGATCGCCGACGGAAAGAACGCGACCCACGGAAAGAAGCCGAGCACGAGAACCGGCACGTAGTACCAGAGCGGGCCGCTTTGGTTCTCGATCGTCCCGGTGTACCGGCCGAAGGTGTAATGCCCGATCAGCTCGACCACCGAGTGAAGTCCGGTGCGGACGATCAAGGCGGCAAACCACGGCACCACGACCGCACCGAAGAGCGCCAGTCCCACGACCCATCCGCGCCACGTCGGCGTCCTGGTCTGGGTCGCGCGCCGGTTCCACAGGTAATACGGAACGATAACCATCAAGGCGATGACCGGGGCCACCGGTCCCTTGGCCAGGAAGCCGAAGCCCGCCGCAACCCAACCGTAGACGAAATAGCGGTCTCGGCCACTCTGCAGAGCACGGAACCACCAGAAAATCGAGAGCGCGACGGCGAGATCGAGGAGCGCGTCCATGATGGCGAGACGGCCCACGATCGCCTGCATGAGGCACGTCGAAAGGATGACGCTCGCGTAGATGCCCGCACGCATCCCGGCCTGCCGGGTGAGCGCCCAGCCGGTCATCCCGCCCATCGCGATCGTTGCCAAAGCCGACGGAAGTCGCAGTGCGAAACTGCTTACGCCAAAAAGTTTGGCGAAGAGCGCACCGATCCAAAAATACAGCGGCGGCTGTACGAACCAGGGAGCGCCGTTCAGGTGCATCACGATCCAGTCGTGGTAGAGCAGGATCTCCCGCGCCACCTCACCGTAGGCGGTCTCGCTGTTGTCCCAGAGCGTCCCGTTGCCGAGCCCGGGCAGCGTTATGAGCGCGGCGACGGCGACGCCGACGAGTGCCGCACGGGCGGGTTTGCGCATGAGCGGCAGTTTTGGGCACCCGGGTATCGAAGTCATGCGCCGAGCCTATGCCTTTGCCCATCAACCTACACCTTCGCGGTCGCCGCGTGCTCGTCGCCGGCGGCGGATCGGTAGCGTATCGTAAGGCCATCGCGCTGCTGGAAGCCGGTGCGCGCCTGCGCGTCGTCAGCCCGCAGCTGCTTCCCGAACTGCGCCGGCTGCTCGCACCGACCGATGCGGAGGTGCGAGAACGCGCCTACGACTCGAGCGATCTTGCGGACGTTGCGCTTGCCATAGCCGCCACCGGCCTCGACGCCGTCAATGCCCGCATCGTGGGCGATGCGAGCGTGCGAGGCGTGCTGGTATGCGACGCGAGCGATGCCGACCGCGGCGATTTTACGATGCAAGCCGTCGTGCGCGTCGGCGACGTTACGTTCACGATCGACACGGGTGGCGGCACTCCGGCCTTCGCCAAGCGCATCGCGCGCGAACTTCGCGAGCGTTTCGGTGAAGGCTACGGTGCCGCGGCGCGAACGCTCGCGCGCATGCGCGCATACGTCAAGATCGTGCTGCCGGCCAAGGAGCGCGGCGACGTTCTTCGGGAGCTCGCGGAGCTGCCCATCGAACGCCTCGCGACGCTCGATCCGGCGCAGGCGGAAAACGAGGTCGAAGCGGTCATCGAGCGCTTGCACCCGGCGCCGCCGCCGGCACCAACCCGTACGGTCGTCTGCGCCTCGCGCGCGAGCGCTCTCGCCATGACGCAGACGCGCCAGGTCGCCGCGCGCCTTGCGCGCTACGGTACTGCAACGACGATCGTCAACGTCAAGACGACCGGAGACCGCGTGCAGGACCGCTCGCTTGCGTCGATCGGAACCGAGAGCCTATTCGTCAAGGAACTCGAACTCGCGCTTCGAGAGGGCCGAGCCGATTACGCCGTACACTCGTGCAAAGACTTGCCGAGCCGGCTCCCGGACGACATGTGCTTGGCGGCGGTATCCGCCCGCGAAGACCCGCGCGACGCATTTTGCAGCGAGCGTTTTCAGCATTTCATGGAACTCCCGGCCGGCGCCCGCGTCGGCACGTCGAGCCCGCGGCGACGGGCGCAGCTCGCCGCCTTGCGCGACGATCTCGCTTACGCCGACGTGCGCGGAAACGTCGATACGCGTCTGCGCAAGCTGCGCGAAGGAGAGTACGATGCGATCGTCCTCGCCATGGCGGGCTTGAGCCGCTTGAACCTCCGCGCACGGCATACGGTGCCGTTTGCGATCGACCAGATCGTCCCCGCGGTCGCGCAAGGCGCGCTCGCCGTCGAAACGCGCGCTGAGAGCGCGGAACTCGTCCGGCGGCTGCGCGAAGCCGTCAACGACCCGGCGGCCGAGATCGCCGTCGCCTGCGAGCGAGCGGCGCTGCGCGAACTCCGGGGCGGCTGCCAAGCGCCGATCGGCATCTACGCGATCGTAGAAGGCGCCACGCTCTCCGTACGGGCGGCCGTCGCTTCGCCCGACGGGTCGCGCGTCGTCGGCAGCCGGCGCACGGACGCGGCCGGCGGCCTCGCCGAAGCCGAGGCGACCGGCATGGCGCTGGCACGCGACCTGCTCGAGAACGGTGCAGGCGATATCATCGACACCAATCCAAGCCCGGCCTCGCTCCCGCTAGCCGGGCGGCTCGTGCTTCTCCCGCGCACGCAGGAGCGCCCCAGCCGCATCGCAGCGGCCCTGCGCGCCGACGGCGTCGAAGTCGTCGAGCTGCGCTCGGGGGAAGCGTCTCCCGCGCTGCTCGGCGAACGCATACCCGATATGATCCTCTTTCCGTCGAGCGGTTGCGTCGCGGCTGCGTCTGACTACCTCCAGCGCGTCCATCTCCGGGGCCGCCGCCCCGCAGTCGCCACGATGGGCCCCGCGAGCTCCGCCGCGGCCCACGCAGCTGGTTTTACGCCGGACGTCGTCGCACCCGAGGCCGCCGCCGAGGCTTTGCTGCGCTGCGTGCGCGAGTATCTACAAACCATTGCCGAGGACGAACGGTGAGCGCGCAGACTCGCCTGCAGATCCCCGTGCGCCCGCGGCGCCTGCGGCGAACTCCGGCGCTTCGCGCTCTCGTACGCGAGCATAACGTGCGTATCGACCACCTGGTCGCGCCGCTCTTCGTCGTGGATCGGTCCGCAGACGCCGGACCGATCGGCTCGATGCCCGGCATCGATCGCTTCACGGTCGAAGGCGCGGTCGAGGAGACCGGCGTGCTCGACGCGCTCGGCATCCGCAGCGTGCTGCTCTTCGGCATCCCCGAAAACAAGGATGCAGGGGCCACCGCAAACTACGACCCGAACGGCGTCGTTCAGCGCGCGGCGCGCGCCATAAAAAAGGCCTACCCGCAGGTTTTAGTCGCCGCCGATCTCTGTAACTGCGAGTACACCGACCACGGGCACTGCGGCATCGTCACGCCCGAGGGCGACGTCGACAACGACGCGACCGTCGAACTGCTAGTGAAGACGGCGCTCAGCTACGCGCGCAACGGCGTCGACGTCATCGCCCCGTCGGATATGATGGACGGACGGGTGCGTGCGATCCGGGAGGCGCTCGATGCCGAGGGTTTCACCGGAACCGCGATCATGGCATACAGCGCAAAGTATGCCTCCGCGTTCTACGGACCGTTTCGCGAGGCTGCCGGCTCGACGCCGCAGTTCGGGGACCGCCGCACCTACCAGATGGATCCACCGAACGCGCGCGAGGCGCTCCGCGAGATCGCGCTCGACATCGACGAGGGCGCGGATATCGTCATGGTCAAGCCGGGGTTGCCCTATCTCGACATCGTGCGCGCCGCACGCGATCGTTTCGACGTGCCGATCGCGGTTTACAACGTGAGCGGAGAGTACTCGATGGTAAAGGCCGCCGCGGCAAACGGTTGGATCGACGAGGAGCGCGCCGTCGACGAGATGCTGACGAGCTTCGTTCGTGCCGGCGCGGATATCGTCATCACCTACTTTGCGAAGGAGTACGCCGCGCGCCGTGGTGCCTGACGATCTCGCCGTCGTCATCCTCGCCGGCGGCAACGCTACGCGCTTTCCAGGGAAACTCGAAAGCGACGTGGGCGGCACGCCGCTGTTGTTGCGCGTCTATCGCAACGTCGCGCCGATCGCAACGGTATACGTCTCGGCGCGAGCGGGTTTTTCGCCGGCGATCGACGCGCAGCTCGCATGCGCCATCGTCATCGACCGCCTCCCCGGGCGCGGGCCGCTGGGAGGGCTCGTCAGTACGTTTGGAGAGATTGCCGCGCGCCGCGTCTTCGTGGTGGCGGGCGATGCGCCGTTCGTCGATACCGGCGTCTACGAAGAGCTCGCACGGCACTGGGACGATCGCTGCGAAGCCGTCGTCCCGGTACGGGAACGCGACGGCCGTCTGCGCCTCGAACCGCTGTGCGCGATCTACGACCGCATCGCGTTCTTGCGCGAGGGTTACGCGGTCCTAACGCACGGTTCCGCGGCCGTCGCCGAAGTCGTCGACCGGCTGCGTGCAAGACGCGTGCGCCTCGCGTCGCAGCACGCCTTCACGAACGTCAACACCTCCGCCGATGGTGCGGTACTCGCGTGAACATAGAGCGGTCCATCTCCGCGTTCGCACGCGCGCGCCGCGTCATCTCGGGCGGCGTCAACTCGCCGGTGCGCGCCTTCCGGGCGGTCGGCGGATCGCCGATCTTCATGAAGGGCGGCGCGGGCCCCATCCTCTACGACCTCGACGGGCACGAATACATCGATTACGTGCTCTCGTGGGGACCGCTCATCCTCGGGCACGCGCACCCCGAGGTCGTCAGGGCGATCGTACGAGCGGCGCAGCGCGGCAGCTCCTTCGGTACGCCGACGGAGGCCGAGACGGAACTGGCGGAGCTCGTCTGCGCGATGGTGCCGTCGGTCGAGCGCGTGCGCTTCACCTCAAGCGGCACCGAGGCGACGATGAGCGCGATTCGGCTCGCGCGCGGCTACACCAAACGCGAGAAGATCGTGAAGTTCGCGGGAGGCTACCACGGCCACGGTGACTCGTTCCTGATCGCGGCGGGCTCCGGCGCGCTGACCAACGGCGAACCAAACTCACCCGGCGTGACGCACGGCACCGCGCGCGACACGCTGGTCTTGCCGTACAACGACCCGGCGGCGGTGGGCGCAGCCTTCGAAGCGCACCCGGAGGAGATCGCGGCCGTCATCGTCGAGCCGTACGCCGGAAACATGGGCCTGGTGCTCCCCCGGGACGGGTACCTGCAAGCGCTGCGCGAGCTCTGCTCGCGGTATGGCGCGATGCTGATCTTCGACGAGGTCATGACGGGTTTCCGCGTGGCCCGAGGGGGCGCCCAAGAGCGCGAGGGCGTACTGCCGGATCTCACCACGCTCGGAAAGGTGCTGGGCGGCGGGCTTCCGGTCGGGGCCTTCGGCGGGAGCGCCGAGGTGATGCTGCACCTCTCGCCCGACGGCCCGGTCTACCAGGCCGGCACTCTTTCGGGCAACCCCCTCGCCATGGCCGCGGGGCTTGCGACCCTGCGCACGATTGCGAACGACGCCACGATCTACGACCGCCTGGAAGTCCTCACGAAGCTTCTGTGCGACGGCCTGCACGAGATCTTCTCGAAGCATGGAATCCCGCACTGTACGAACAGGGTAGGCTCTATGATGTGCACGTTCTTTACCGCCGGCCCCGTCTCGGATTTGGAGAGCGCGATGAAGTCGGATACGGCCTTCTACGCGAAGTACTTCCACGCCATGATCGACAGCGGCATCTACCTTGCCCCGGCCCAGTTCGAAACCGGGTTCCTCTCGGCCGCACACGGCACGCACGATATCGAGCTCACGCTCGATGCGGCCGACCGGTCGCTCGGGCGGTTGGCGGCCGAGCGATGATCGACCTGAGCGGCGTCCAGGCTCCGGGAGTGTCGCGCATGGGCTTCAACGAGGTCTCGATCCCTCGGCTCTTCGCCTATCACCGCGCCTTGGCTCGCGCGGCCGCTGCAGGAACGACCGTCATCACCTCGCACGGCCTCGCGGCGCTGCTGGGCCATACGATTGCGAGCACGCAGATTCGCAAGGATCTCTCCGCACTCGGCCCGCTCGGCCTGCGCGGACGCGGGTATGCGATAGATCCCTTGGTCGAACAGCTCGCGCTGGTCTTGGGTTTGGAGCGCGACTGGCGGATCGCGATCGTCGGATTCGGTTATCTCGGCCACGCCGTCGCCACGTTCATTACCGCCCGCGAGGAGCGCTTCAAAGTGGTCGCCGTCTACGACCGCTCCGCATCGGTCGTCGGGCAAATCTGGCAAGGCCTCACCGTACGCGACGTCGCCGACCTGGAGACGACGCTTCCGGAGATCGGCTGCAACATCGGCGTGATCGCCGTGCCGGCCGAAGCCGCGCCCGTTACGGCCCAGCGCCTCGCGAAGCTCGGGCTGCGGGCGCTCTTGAATTTCGCGCCCATCTCGCTCGACGTCCGCGCGCCGGTCCTCGTGCGCAATATCGATCTCGCCGGCGAACTCTCGATCCTGACGCATCGTCTCGGCCTGGAAAGACGGGGCTAGCACCGCACTCATGCCGCTGGTTTGCCTCGGGTTATCGCACCACACCGCGCCGGTCGACGTCCGCGAGCACCACGTCTTTCCGGCATCGCGCATGGCCGAAGCGCTGGTTGCGCTGCACGATTATGAGGCCGTCCTGGAAGCCGTGATGCTGCAAACCTGCGGCCGCCTCGAGATCTACGCCGAACTCGAAGACTACGAAGCGGGCGTCGCACAGCTGAAGTCCTTCCTGCTGAACTTCCGTCACGGTGCGGTCGGCTACGACCTCGAATCCTACCTCTATACGCTCCTCGGCCGGCAGGCGATCGAGCATCTCTTTCGCGTGAGCACCGGACTCGACTCGATGCTCATCGGTGAGGCGGAGATTCTCGGACAGGTCAAGGACGCGTACGTCGAGGCTCAGCGCGCGCGCTCGATCGGGAAATCGCTGCACCGCCTCTTTCGCGAAGCGCTCAACGCGGGGAAGACGGCGCGCTCGCAGACGCACATCGGAGACGCGTCGACGTCGATCGCCACCGCTGCAATCGAAGCCGCGAAAGATCGCCTGGGGACGCTCGACGAACGGTCGGTCGTCGTGATCGGCGCGGGCAAGATGGGGCGCACCGCCGCCAAGCGCCTGCGGGCAGAAGGCGCTCGCAATCTCGTCGTCACCAACCGTACGATGCAGCACGCGCAAGCGGTGGTCGAGGAGATCGGCTTCGGCCACGCCGTCGAGATGCCCGGGCTGACCGACGCGCTCGCCGCAGCGGACGTCGTCATCACCTCTACCGGCGCCTCCCACTTCGTGCTGACGCGTGAAAACGTCGGGCGCGCGATGGCCGGGCGTCCGGCGCGCCCGCTCTGCATCATCGATATCGCGGTACCCCGCGACGTGCAACCCGAGGTTGCGGAGCTACCGAACGTGCATCTCGTCGATATCGACGGATTGAAATCGGTCGTCGACGAAAAGCTCGGGATTCGTCGCGAGGCGATACCGCAAGTCGAGGAGATCATAACCGAGTACATCGATCGCTTTCAGAGCTGGTATCAATCGCGCCTGGCGATCCCGGTCATCGCATCGCTCACGCAGAAAGCCGAGGCTTTGCGCGAAGCGGAGATCGAGCGCCTCTTCGCACGCTGCCCCGATCTCGGCGACCGCGAGAAGATGCTCATCGCCGGCATGTCGATGACGATTATCTCCAAACTGCTTCACACGGTCGTCACGAAAGTGCGCGATAAAGCTGCCGCCAACCGCACCGAAGCGCTGGCCCACGCGCGCGTTCTCGACGAGCTCTTCGAGCTGAACCTCGCCGACGAACTCGCCACGCTCCTCCCGCTGGCGAGCGGGTTCGATGCCGACGAGTAACGGTGAAGGAAAGGTCTACCTCGTAGGAGCGGGCCCGGGCGATCCGGGTCTGTTAACGTTGCGAGCCGCGCACGCGCTGCGAACCGCCGACGTACTACTCTACGATGCGCTCGCATCGGATCCGGCCGTAGCGCTCGCGGCGCCGGCCTGCGAGCGGATCTTCGTCGGCAAACGCGGCGGCAACCACGCGATGCCGCAGGCTGAGATCGAGGCGCTGATGGTCCGCAAGGCACGCGAAGGCAACCGCGTCGTGCGGTTGAAAGGTGGCGATCCGTTCGTCTTCGGGCGCGGGGGCGAGGAGGCGCAGGCTCTGCACGCCGCCGGCGTGCCGTTCGAGATCGTTCCGGGTATCACGTCTGCGATTGCCGCTCCGGCTTACGCCGGCATCCCGGTAACGCATCGCGACTACAACACGGCGTTCACGGTCGTCACCGGGCACGAAGACCCTTCCAAACCAGAATCGACCCTCGACTGGAGCGGGCTTGCCGACTCACACCAGACGCTCGTATTTCTCATGGCGATGGCGAACCTCACCCAGATCGTCGCACGACTGCGCGAGCGCGGCCTGCCGGGCGAACGTCCGGCGGCCGTCATAGCGGACGGCACGCGGCCCTCGCAGCAGACGGTCGTGGCAACGCTCGACACCATCGTCGACGCGGTGGAGCGCGCGGGCATCGGAGCGCCGGCAATCGTGGTGATCGGCGACGTCGTGCGCGTGCGCGAGCAGCTTCGCTGGTTCGATACGTCGCCGCTCTTCGGCAAGCGCGTGCTGGTTACGCGTCCCGCGCATCAAAGCGAGGAGTTCGCCGCAGCTCTTTGGGCGCTGGGTGCGCAGCCGGTGCTCGCACCCACGATCGAGATCGGTCCGCCGGACGAACATCCGGATGCGGCCGCGTATGCGCTCGACCATCTCGGGGAGTATGACTGGCTGGTCTTCACCTCGCGCAACGGCGTCGATGCGCTCTTCTCGGCCTTGAGGGAACGCGGCCGCGATACCCGCGCGCTCGCGCCGTTGCGGGTCGCCGCCATCGGGCCGATGACCGCGGCGGCTCTGCAGCGCTACGGGGTAGCCGCGGACCTCGTCCCCGCACGCTACGTCGCCGAGGATGTGGCGACGGCACTGCTGGCGGTTACGAAGGAACGCGAACGCATCCTCATCTTTCGCGCGCAAGTCGCGCGCGAAGAACTCCCGCTCCTGCTCGCCAAGCGCGCGCGCACGGTGGACGTCGTCCACGCCTACAAGACGTCGTTTACCTACGATCCCGCATTTGCGGAGAAGGTCGCCGGCTGCGACGTTCTGACCTTCACCAGCGCAAGCACCGTAAACGGATTCGCGCACAACTGCGGCGGCGCACCGGCTGCGCTGCAGGCCGCTCGCGGAAAGATCGTCGCCTGCATCGGCCCGATTGCCGCACGCTCCGCGCGCGAACTCGGACTCTGCGTCGATGTCGTGGCCGCGGAGTACACGGCCGACGGGCTGCTCGCCGCACTGCAGGGGCACCTCTCATCGCCCACGCCGTAGCGATCTTCGCCGTCGGCGCGCCGGCTGCGGTCCTGATCGCACTGCTCGCCTGGCGCGCGGGGCTCCTTACGCGCAGCGGAGCGATCGCCGCCGCGCTCGTAGGCGCGGTGGTTTTCTCCTCCGGCG
The DNA here is from genome assembly GCA_021790935.1 of bacterium. GTDB lineage: Bacteria > Vulcanimicrobiota > Vulcanimicrobiia > Vulcanimicrobiales > Vulcanimicrobiaceae > JAJYFL01. The sequence continues at coordinate 11,528 of JAJYFL010000011.1, read as the reverse complement.
GATGGCCCTTCGCGGCGGTGCTCTTCGCGTTCTTCCTACCGTCGATCGCGCTCTCACGCGTCGGGATCGCACGCAAACGCGCGCTCGTCAATATCGGCAAAGCCGGCGCTCGCGATGCCTTGCAGGTTCTCGCCAACGGCGGCATTGCGAGCCTCTGCGCGCTGGCGGCGCTGCGCTTCGGGCCGGGCGCGTTCGGTGCAGCCTTCGCCGGCGCGTTCGCGGCTGCCGCCGCCGACACGTGGGGCACCGAGATCGGCACGGTCTTCGGCGGCCGCCCGCGCTCGATCCTAACGCTCGCTCGAATCCCGGCGGGACTCTCCGGCGGCGTGACGATCGCCGGCACGCTGGCCGAGATCGCCGGCGCCCTCGCGGTCGGCGCCGTCGCCGGCGCAGGCGGCGTGGCAGCATGGCTGCCGGTCGCGATCGGCGGAGTTGCGGGCGCGCTCGCCGACTCGCTGCTCGGCGCAACGCTGCAGGCGCTGCGCCATTGTCCGCGCTGCCGGCGAGCCTGCGAGACCAACCCGCATATCTGCGGAACGCCGGCGCAACTCGTGCGCGGCGCGGAATGGATGACCAACGACGCCGTCAACGGCGCCGCGACGCTCGCGGGGGCGATCGCCGCAGGAACGGCCTATGCGCTCTTACCGCCGGCCGTACGTCTTTTCTAAGTACGCGACGATCTTGTCGTCGTCGTCGGCGATGACGACGTCGCCGTCAACCATCACCGGAATCCCCGTCTGCCCGGAGACCTCCGCGACCTCGGTTCGCAGGCTGCGGTCGCGCGGAACGTTGACGACTTTATAAGCGAGTAGAAGGTCGGTCATCTTGGACCGGACGCGAGCGCAGTAGGGGCACCATTCGGCTTGGTACAGGACGATATCGGTTTCGCGCAAGAAGGTCTCCCGGGTGGGTGAGTGGATTCGGTCCCTAGGGACCGTCACGGGGCCGGTCGTAGTTTCGTTTGGGCCGTATATTTATGATCGCGCACGGTTGGCTCCGACCGATCACCCTGCGGCGAGCCTTCGTCGCGTCGCTCTGTCTCCATGCGTTCCTCGCGGCGTTCTTCCCGGCGGCCTCCACGCTTCGGACTCGGGTCGCCGAACCGGTAGAGACGATCTCCTTTGCGCGCCTACGCCCCCTTCGCCCGGAGCCCGTCTCCATAACGCGAACGCGCGTCAACCGCGCTCCGCGACCTGCGTTACCGAAAGCAGCGCCCGCGAAACGCGCGATAGCCGTCCCCCGGCTTGCCGTGCGCGCGCCGAATCCGCCGGCGGCACCGGTGGCCGCGGCGGCCCAGCCCACAGCGGCCGCAACGCAAGCCGCGCAACCAACGGCCGCCCCGCGCGTCGTCGCAAACGCTCAGGGGACCAGCGACGTCGGCGGGCTCATGCCTTTCGGTGCCGAGCTGCCGGTCCCGGTGCTCGACCCGCGCGTCGTCGAACGGTTGCGCCGCCTGCACGTGCGCGTCACCTTGCTCGTCACCGTCGGCAACGATGGGCGTACCAAGAGCGTCGTCTTCCAGCCACCGCTCGATCCGCTGGTCGAGCAGCGCATCGTCGCGCTTCTGAGCGATGCCGCCTGGGATGCCGCCGTCTGCGGCGGCGGCATCGCCTGCCCGGGGCGCGCCGTCATCAAGCTGTGAGGCGCGCCAGGACCGGCGCGCCGATCCCCAGCAGTGCGGCTTCGACCGTAGCCTCCGCTATACCGAATCCACGCACGAAGATGCGCTCGCTCGCGCCGTGCGCGCCCAATACATCGGAGAATCCGCGATCCCCAAACGAGATGCGGCGATCGGGTAGGCGAACGAAAAGGATAGCGGGGGTTGAAGTCTCCCGCACGCGGAGGCGCGCGAAGCGCAGCTCGATAACCCGTTGCGCGCGCGCCTCCGCAATCTGCGTGGCGAAAAGCGAGCAAGGCTCGCCGGCGAGCGTACCGTCCACGCGCAGAAGGCCGCGCCGGTCGAACGGTCTGGCCGCCACGAACGGCAAGAAGAGATCGCGCACGGCGAATGCCTCGAAGCGCTGCCCCCAAAACAGCGCCTGCTTTCCTCGGTAGGCCCATTGCAGCGCGAATCTCGTCGCGAGCGCAAGCGCATCCCCGGCATCGACCTCACAGACCGCGAGAATAGACGGCTGGTGCCTTGCAACGAACGCCGCAAGCGACCGCATCGCACCCGCTCGGGCCAAACCGTAGGCACGAAGGTACGCAACGGTCAGGGGTTCCTTTAAAGGATCGATTTCCCCAGGCCCGAGCAGATCAGTCCGACGGCCAGCACAGCCGTTTGGTTGCGTGTGTCCAGGATCGGGTTGATCTCCACCATCTCGATGGAGCCGAGTCTGCCGCTCTCGGCCAGCATCTCCATGGCGAGATGCGCTTCGCGGTAGCTCAGGCCCCCTTTGACCGGCGTCCCCGTACCGGGCGCTTCACTCGGATCGATCCCGTCCATATCGAACGAAACGTGGAGCCGTTGCCCGCCCGCGCCCGCGATCTCGATCGCTTCCTCCATCACGCGCGTCATGCCGAGCCGGTCGACCTCGCTCATGGTGTATGCCGCAACGCCCCATTCGCGGAGATGCTCTTTTTCGATGGGATCGACGTCACGCAGCCCGATTTGCACCGTCCGCTTGGGGTCGGCGCAGCCGTTCTGCAACGCAAACCACATCGGCATGCCGTGCACGTTCCCGGTTAGCGAGGACTGCGGATCGTTCATGTCACTGTGAGCGTCGATCCAGACCAGCCCCGGCGGCCCCCCACGCGCGCGTGTGAGGCCGGCCAGCGTGCCGATCGCAATCGAGTGGTCTCCACCCAAGACGATCGGTACGCCGTTCTCCGTTACGCTGGCTTCGACGATGCCCGCGAGCTCGTCGCAGACGCGCTCGATGACGTCCAAATACCGCGCCTGCCGATCGTCCGCTGTGGCAGCTTCGCGGATGGGAACTTGGAGGTTTCCGTGATCGTTGACCTGGGCGATGCCGAGCGCCCGCAGCTTGTCGTGCAACTTGGCATAGCGGACCGCGGAGGGGCCCATGTCGACGCCGCGACGGCTGGCACCAAGATCCATGGGGACGCCGATGATATCGACGCGCGAAGCGCGCGAGATGCTCTCGCTCACGGTGACGTGGAGTTCGCGCCGTCCGAGGCGTCGCCCTCGGGCGCGCGTTCAGCGAGCGCGTGCAGCACGAGCACGCGCAGCATGCCGGCGATGGGAACCGCGACGAGCATCCCGAGGAGGCCGCCGAGTTCCCCTCCGATCAAAATCGCCAGCAGCACCGCGAGCGGGCTCAGCGAGACCGTACGGCTCACGATGTTGGGTGCGATGAAGTGCCCTTCGACTTGATTGGCGAGAATGAAGACCAGCGTCACCAAACTTGCGGAGAGCCAGCCGTTGTAAAAGAGCGCGATAAAGAACGCCGGTACGAAGGCAAGCACGGGACCCACGTACGGAATGAAATCGAAGACCGCCGCGATGGCGCCGATCAGTACGGCGTAGGGGACGCGCAAGATCAACAAGGCGATCGCGATCATGATCCCGACCGAGAGGCCGACCAGCAGCTGCCCTCGGATAAAGCCGCCGATAACGCTTTCGAGCTCGCCGAGGATCCTCAGCGTTGCTTCACGCTGCGATCCCGGAATCGCAGCGATAAACGCTCGTTTGACGCCGTCCGCCTCCAAGAGCAGATACGCGGCCAGCACCGGAACGACGACGAAGGCCGCCAGCGCCGCCACGGTGCCCACGAGCAGCGTGACCGCGTGCGAGGCGGCCTCCAGGCCGTGGAGCCTCGCCCATTCGACGACCTGGCTCGGCACCTTCGCAAGCTCGTTCTTGAGCGCGTTTGGAAGATGGCGCATGACGACGTTGTTCGGGTCGTCGACGAAGGTTCGAACTGCCGCGGCGATGACGGGGTACTGCCGGACCAGCATCGACACGTCGCTCGAAATTGCCGGAACGACGATCGAGAAGAGCGCGATCAGCAGTAAGACGATCGCCGCATAGACCGACAAGATCGCAAGGATGAGCGGCATCTTGCGGTTGAGCCGCCGGACCGCCGGATAGATGAGATACGCAAAGAAAATTGCGGCGACCAGCAGGATCGTGATCGCGCCGATCCGCTCGAGGAAGTGCAGCACGCCGGCGACGATGTAAGATACGAGCACGACCGCGAGCAAGAACTTGAGCGCAAAGGTCAGGCGCCGCTCGGTGAGCCAGCCGTACTTCGCCGGAATGCGTTCATCCTCCGGGCTCATGGCTACGGTCCGGACGGCGGTGAGCCGTCGTCGACCTGGGTCGCTTTTGACGGGTAGGCGCGCTTGAGCAGCCGCGTCGCGAGCGACGCGAGTGCGTTAGATGGCCGTTTGAGCGCCGCCCAAAGGCCACCGGCATATCCATCGTCGATGTCGATCGCGAAGAGAAAGAGCCGGTGCCTGCGCGGCAGAGCCGCGCTCCAGAGCCGCGCGCGGCGCATGCCGCCGGGGACCTCGCGCTCCAGAGCCGCGAGCACGGCCGCGTCGTCGGGCGCTTCGCGCACGATGCGAGTGAACTCCCGATAGCGTAATCCCAGCGCCCGCAAGAGCTCGCGATCCATCGGGCTCTGGCCGTAGAGATAATCGCCCAGCGTGCCGGCCAGCGCCGCCCGCGTCTTGTCGATCAAGCGTGGCAGCCAACGAATCGAGCCGACCTCTTCGCTCCAGCGCCGCGGCGGTTGCACGGTCAGGTCTCTTACCTGCATCAGCTGCCGCTTCGCCGTCCGGCCGCGCCCCTCCGGTCGCGGAGGCATTTGAGCGCGCCATTGCGTACACTCCCCGTATGAAGCATAAGGGGATAGTTCCGCTCGCAATGGCGGCACTGGCGCTAGCACTGAGCGGATGCGCGCATCACCAGGCCGGGCCGCGGCCCGGGCAGTTGAAACTTGGCATGGTTACCGACGTGGGCGGTTTGGGCGACAAGTCCTTCAACGACTCGGCTTACCGTGGGCTGTTGCTTTCCAAAGCGAAGCTCGGCGCCTATATCCGGGTCCTGCAATCGCGTTCGGCCGCCGATTACCAGCCGAATCTGATCGCGCTGACCAACCAGCACTTCAACATGATCTACGCGATCGGCTTCCTGATGAATCGCGATCTCGATCAGATCGCCAAGCAGAATCCCACGCAGCATTATGCGATCATCGACGCCATCGTCAACGAACCCAACGTCGTTTCAGTCACGTTCAAAGAACAGGACGGCTCGTTCTTGGCCGGCGCGCTCGCGGCGATGATGACGAAGACGCATCAGATCGCCTTTCTCGGCGGGCAGGATATCCCGCTGCTGCATAAGTTTGAAGCGGGATATATCGCGGGCGCGCGCGAGATCGACCCAAAGATCAAGGTGGACGTAAAATGGGTCGGTTCGTTCGACGACGTGGCGTCCGGCAAAGAGCTCGCCAACGTGCTCTACGACTCCGGCGCGGACATCATCTACGCCGCGGCCGGTAAAGCCAACCTGGGCGCGATCGACGCGGTGAAATCCCGGCAAAACGACTACCTGATCGGCGTTGACTCGAACCAAGACGGGCTGGCGCCGGGCAAGATCCTCACGTCGATGGTCAAGCGCGTCGACGTCGGCGTTTTCGACGTTGCGAAGGCGCTGCAGAACGGTCACCCACTCACCGGTCACATCGTGCTCGGGCTGAAAGACAACGGCGTGAGCCTGACTCATTTCAAGTACACGCGCGCGCTGATCGGTGCGGCCCGCATCCGCCGTCTCCACCAGTTGAAACGCGCGATCGTCGACGGCAAGATCGTGCCGCCCGCAACGCGGGCGGAGCTCGCCGTCTGGAAACCCGTCAAGGTCTAGACACCTGCACTCCGGCAGCGCGCTCCAGCTCCGCGGTATCCGCAAATGGTATCCCGGCGTCAAGGCCGTCGACGGGGTAGATCTCGACGTCTCGGCGGGCGAGATTCACGCGCTGGTCGGCGAGAACGGTGCCGGTAAGTCGACGCTCGCAGGCATCGCCTTCGGTTCGATAGCGCCCGACGCGGGCACCGTCAGCGCGGGCGGAACGGTGGGCCTGGTCCACCAGCATTTCGAACTGGTCGGCAGGCTGCGCGTCTGGCAGAACATCATGCTCGGCCGCGAACCGCGCAAAGGCTGGCACGTCGACGCAAACGCGGCACGCGTGCGCGTGGCGGAACTCGCGCGGCGCAACGGCTTGCCGATCGACCCCGACGCCTACGTCGACGAACTCGCGATCGGGATCCAGCAACGCGTCGAATTGCTGCGCGAACTCGAGCGCGAGCCATCCGTATTGCTGCTGGACGAGCCGACCGCCGCGCTCGCACCGGCCGAAATCGATGCGTTCTTCGGCACGATCGTGCAACTGGCCGCGCGCGGGACGGCGGTACTCGTCGTCACCCACAAACTTCAGGAAGTCATCAACTACAGCAAGCGCGTAACCGTGATGCGCCACGGTAAGATCGTCGCCCATTTCGAGACGGCCAAGACCAGCGTCGACGAGATCGCGCGGGCGATGGTCGGGGGGAACCTGCCCGACGTGGCGGCTCGCGCCGCGACGGCGCCTTCGCCGTGCTTCGTCGCCGACGGGCTCTTCGCGGGCGAGAGCGAGACCGCGATCGCAGGAATCAGTTTCGCCGTACGTTCCGGCGAGATCGTCGGCATAGCCGGCGTCGAAGGCAACGGCCAGACGACCCTCGCCGATGCCGTCGCCGGAATGATCCCGTATCGCGGAACGATCCACATCGCCGGCGATGTCGGCATCATTCCTCAGGACCGCAATAAAGAAGCGCTGGTGATGAACTGGTCGATCGTCGATAACGCACTCCTCGGCCGGCAGCATACCTCTCGAGTGCGGCACGGCCTCTTGCTCGACAGAAGCGTTGCGCGTGCCGACGCGCAGGTCATCGTCGATCGCCTCGACGTGCGCTGCGCGACGCTCGACGTCGCCGTCAAGACGCTCTCCGGCGGTAACCAGCAGAAGCTCGTCGTCGGCCGCTCGCTCTTCGGCGAGCCGCGCTTCGTGCTCGCGTACAATCCGACGCGCGGCATCGACGTCGGTGCCGCGGCTCTCGTCCAGTCGCGCTTGATCGAGGCTCGCAACGGCGGTGCGGCGGTCCTCTTGATATCCTTCGAACTCGACGAGATCCTCGCAGTCGCCGACCGTATCCTCGTGATGTACCGCGGCGCGATCGTCGGCGAGTTCGAACGGGCGAACGTCGACCGCGCGACGATCGGCCGCCTGATGGCGGGGTCGCAATGAACGCGTATCGCCGCCTCTTTTCGGGGCCGCTCGGCGCGATCGCCATTGCCGTCGCACTCGCAGCGCTCGCGATGATCGTCGCCGGAGTCAGCCCGATCGCGGGATTCTCGGCGCTCTTCGGCGGGGCGCTCGGCGGAACGTCGGATATCGCCGAGACGCTGGTCCAGACGACGGCGCTGCTCTTCCCGGCACTGGGGATCACGCTCGCGTTCCGCGGCGGGCTCTTCAACATCGGCGCGGAGGGGCAACTCCTGATCGGCGGTCTGGCCGCCGGTGCGGTCGGCGCGCACCTGCACGCACCGACCGCGGTAGCGGCCGTCGTGCTGCTCGGTTTGGGTGCGATCGCCGGCGGCGTGTGGGGCGGCCTGGCCGGCTGGATGAAAGCGTACTTCAACGCCAACGAAATCATCTCTACGCTGATGCTCAATTTCGTTGCGGCTGCGCTGGCGAGCTACTTGGTCGTCGGCCCGCTGCGCAGCCCCCAGGCAACGGGCGCCGAGACCGCCCCGCTGCCTCATAGCGCGTGGCTTCCGCTGATCGTCCCCGACACGCGCCTCTCGATCTCGATCCTCATCGCCATAGCGCTCGCATTTCTCCTGCGCTTCGTCCTAACGCGCACCATCTTCGGATACGAGCTGCGCGCGGTTGGGGAGGCACCCGAGGCGGCGCGCCGCAACGGCGTGCAGATGCGGCGCATGACGTGGTTGACGCTCGCGCTCTCGGGTGCGATCTCCGGTCTGGGCGGCGCCACGATCGTGACCGGCGTGATGCACACGTTCAACACCGAACTCTCGCCGGGGTACGGCTTCACGGCGATCGCCGTCGCGCTGGTCGGCGACTTGGATCCTCTCTGGGTCTGCGTTGCGGCATTCGGTTTCGGCATCCTGGAATCGGGAGGACTCGCGATGCAAGCGGTCGCCCAAGTACCCAAGGACGCGATCCACGTCATCGAAGGGTGTATCATTCTAATCTTGGCGGCGCGCCGTTACGTCGCTACGCGAACGGAGAGTGCACCCGTATGATGGACTTCGTGCATGGAGCGCTCGCCACGCTCGTTCTGCTGACGCTCGTGAAATCGGCGCCGATCGTCTACGCGGCGCTGGGCGGGGTGATATCCGAGAGGTCGGGGATCGTCAACATCGGCTTGGAGGGGATGATGACCGGGGGCGCCTTTGCGGCCGTCGTCGCCTCGTACGCGACCGGTAACGCGGCCGTCGGCCTCGTCGCCGGCGTCGCCGTCGGTGCGCTCCTCGGTTTCGTCCTCGGTTATGGGGCGACGAAGTTCAAAGTCGACCAGATCGTCGCCGGCATGGGCATCAACCTCATCGCTGCCGGCGGTGCAGCCTACGGCCTCGTGCTCCTCTACAACCAGCCGGGCGCGAGCCCGCAAGTTCACGCACTCGGGCGTTGGTACTGGTTACTGATCCTGTTCGCGTTCGTCTGCGCCTTCGCATTGCACCACGTCCTCTACCGCACGCCGTGGGGGCTGCGCGTGCGGGCCTGCGGTGAGAACCCGCGCGCGGTAACCTCGGCGGGACTCGATCCCCTGCGCTTCCGGCTCTACGCGGCGGTGATCAGCGGAGCGCTTGCGGGCCTGGGCGGCGCCTTTCTCTCGATCGGCGAAGTGAACATCTACTCCGAGGGCATGACGGCCGGACGCGGCTTCATCGCATTGGCGGCCGTGATCTTCGGGCGCTGGACTCCGTGGGGCGCGACCGGAGCCGCGGTGTTCTTCGGTTTCTTCGAAGCGCTTCAATTCGTTCTGCAGGGCCGCGTCGCTTGGCTGCCGAGCGAGGCGATGCAGGCGCTTCCGTACCTCGCCGCTCTCGTCGCGCTCTGCGGTCTGGTTGGGAAAGTGCGCGCTCCCGCTTCCGATGGGGTCCCATATTGATGCGAAGCGCAGCGCTCCTGTTCGCTCTCGCTCTCGCGCTCGCGCTCGCGCCGGCACCGGCCGGCGCGGCCGCAAACGCATACGTTCCGCTGCCCATCGAGCGGCTGCAGCAGGCGCTCCATCGCGCGTCGGCGCGGGCGCCGGGCCGAGTCGCGATGGAGATCAAGGACCTCACCACCGGTTATACGACGGCGATCAACGCCAACGCGGCGATGCCGGCGGCATCGACCATCAAGATCCCCGTAATGGTGGAGGTCTTCCGTCAACTTGAACTCGGCAGGTTCGATTTGAACACGCGCGTCACGCTCTTGGCGCGAGACCGCGACTGGGGGTCGGGCTGGCTGTGCGACGCTCCCGTCGGCAGCACCTATTCCGTATCGCACCTGCTCAAACTCATGATCACGGTCAGCGACAATACCGCCGCAAACATGCTTATCAGGCTGGTGGGGCGCGGAAACGTCAACGCAGCGATGCACGAACTCGGCCTCGACCACACCGAACTCGCGAGCTATATCTACACGCAGCATTACAGTATTCGCAGGACGCTGCGCACGTCGCCGGCCGATATGGTGAGACTGCTCACGCTGATGGCCCGCGGCGAGCTCGTCGACGCCTGGTCGTCGCGGGCGATGATCGCAATACTCGAAGATCAGCAGATCAATACGCTGCTCCCCGAACCGCTTCCCGAAGGTATCCCGATCGCGCATAAGACCGGCTCCTTTGACGACACGCTCGACGACGTGGGCATCGTCTACGCGCACCCGGCGCCTTACGTCATCGCGGTGATGACGACCGATCTGCCGACCCTGTCGGCCGGGCGCACCTTCATCCACCACATCTCGAAACTCGCGTTCGGCGACATCGAACGTTTCGCGGCGTGGCGCGCCGAGAGCGGCGATCTCACCGTGCCGCAAGACGTCCCGCTCTGGGGACAGGCCGGCGGGATCTAGCCCGCTGCCGAAAGACCCGCGGCCCGGCGCCCTGCATAGGCCGGAGTGAGCCAGCCCGCGTACGACGGTACGCGGTTACGTACCACGCGACCGTAATACTCGGCAAGTTTGCGCGCGACCGGGCCGATCGTTCCGTCGCCGACGAGACGGTGGTCCACCGATTGCGCGTGCACGATGCCCGCCGCGGTACCGGTGAAGAAGACCTCGTCGGCGGCGTAGAGCTCGCTGCGGTCGATGGCGCGCTCGACCACCTCCAAGCCGAATTCGCGTTGCGCGATTTCGACGATCGCACGCCGAGTGCAGCCTTCCAAAACGTTTTGGGACGGATCGGGCGTGTAGAGCACGCCTCTCTTGACCAAAAATATGTTCTCAGCCGATCCCTCGCTCACGTGGCCGTCCGCCGACAGCATGATCGCCTCGTCGAAACCGTTGGCGACCGCTTCGCTCTTGGCGAGCGCGCTGTTCACGTAGAGCCCCGTGATCTTGGCACGCGGCGGCGCGGCCGAATCGTCCGCGCGGCGCCACGAGCTGGTCCCGGCGCGCAGCCCCTGTGCCGCGTCGAGATAGCGGGTGAAGGGTACGGGAACGATCGCGAAGGCGTCCGGCACGTTGTGCAGCCGTACGCCGATATCCTCGGCGGATTTATAGATGAAGGGCCGTACGTACACGTCGGTCTCGAAATGGTTGCGGGCACAGAGTTCCGCAGTGATCTCGACCAACTCGTCGATCGTGTGCGGCAGCTGCATCATGAGTATCTTCGCGGAGACCGCAAGGCGTTCGTAATGCTCGCGCAACAGCAAGAGATAGAGTTCGCGGTCCTCCGGAACCCAGAAGCCGCGGATGCCCTCGAAGCAGCCGGTACCGTATTGAAGGCCGTGCGTCAACAGGCCGACGCGCGCCTCGTCGTACGCGCAATAGCGGCCGCCTGCGTACACGGTGGTGCTGCCTAACTCCACGCCCTTCCAACCTCCCATCGCCCCGACGCAATCTCACACCCGGCCGCTTCCTGCGGCACGGGGAATGCCGCCTCCTGGCGAAGTGACCGCTATGATCCGAACGACGCTTCTCGCATCCGTCTTGGCCGTACTCTGTTCGGTCGGCGTTCTCGCCGCCAAGGCTCCTGACATCTTACCGAGCGGTTGGCGGCTGGATCCGCCGGCCGGAGCGCTCGCGGCCACCGGAACCATGCCGCAGGGACTTGCCGTCTCGCCCGACGGGCGGCTGCTAGCCGTCGTCGAGTCCGGCTTCAATCCGCCGGCGCTTTCGTTGTTCGCGGCACGCGGTCTGCGCGGCCTGGGTTCGATCCCGCGTCCCGGCGCCTTCGGCAAACCGGTTTGGATCGACGCCTCCCACGTCCTCGTGGCCGGTGCGAATGCCGATGCATTCCTCGTAGTCGACGTAGCGCGGCGCACCGTGCGCGAGCATCGCATCGCCGCC
>JAJYFL010000023.1 GCA_021790935.1 bacterium | reverse complement strand
ACAGCGCTGTCAACTCTCGCCGAACTTTCGGCGACATTCGTAAGGGGGGAGCAGACTGAAATGCCATGCCTCAATTCTAGCAGAATCATCACTGGTTGTCATGCTATTTGTGATTCATGACACTAGACCCCGTCAAACCTAGTGTTCGGCGGGGTTTCGCGTTTGGCGCCCTTATTATTGAAATTCCAAGTCAGGCCTAAAATCAGGGACTTTTCTCTCCTTAGAGCACCTGTGTGCCTTAGGACAATATCTGGCGTTGAGACCCTGGCAATACGTGCCTGCCGAGCGCGGGGTTCAAACGCTCGCGAGCGTTACCAGCGTCAGAAAATCGGCATACCAGCGAGGGAGATGAGCGCTTCCCTGTACAAGCTTAGCATCTTGCACTCTGCGGTTAGCTTTGGCCGTGGGGATAGCGGCGATGGCGGGCTGATCAGGCCGTTTTCAAAGGGGGGATCCTCCAAATGAAATACACGATCATGAAATACACGATCCCACGGGCAGCGCTGTTTCTTGCGGCCGCCGTGGCAGGGTGTCAGGCGGCTGTGGCTGGGCCCAACGTACTCATTGCGCAGAAGGGCGTGGGCGCGCCTTACGGTTCGCGCGATCCTTATACCTGCAGCTCAAAGACATTTCCCAAAAGCGGGCCGATTACGGCGGCTATGGCCCGGCAATATGTCATCTGCGACGCCGAGGAGGGAGACGGCAGCACCCGTCAGATTTGGCTCCTGGAGGATGTAACGGTCGATGTCGGAAGGGGCGTCGTTACCCATTACATCACGAAAGCCGATCAGGACCCAAACGGCAAGGTGTACGCCCTCCGCGGCAGCCTGAAGCAATATCTGTGCAGCAAGGTCCAGCACGGCGAATTCGAGAATGCCGGCAAGAATTGCGCGCTCTGGCACGAAACTGGCGCCACGGGGAAATGCTATCGCACCACTTTCGGCGACTGGAAGTGCTCCATGAACGCATTGGACACCTTGCAGATCGGCGGTCAGCCGCCGCCAAAGAATTGAGCTTTTGCAAGACAGCTGCGGGTGGTAATTAAGAGGCCGTTTTGAAGTGGGCTGAGCGGTCGAGATTCACGTGATTCCAAGTGGTTTGCCGGCCTTCTTGGAGACAGCCATGTGGGCCCCGGCCATCGGTGAACTGCATAGCCGGGCATGCCCCATCCGTTCGACCTTCATCGAACGCTTGCGGCACTGCTCCCCGGACCTTCCGGCGCCGGTCCTCAACCGGCAAAGATAATTGTCGTCGACCGCCAAATCCATAATCACCTCCAACCTGAACGGTGGCACAACCATAACGTGCCGCGAGAATTTTCTAGCCAACCATCCCGAGCGCGCCTCAGCGTAAAGCAAAGCGCTCGATGATAAGAAGCACCATCGAGACGACCAGCAATCCCATCATGCCTAATCGGCACTTTCGGCGCTCGGTGGCGTCTCTTACGTCGCCGAGCCACGCCCCGCATGCAGGGAACCTCCAATCTGGGGTAGGAAGGCTTGTCCGCATGCGGGAGGCGCGGCGATAGCAGTGCGTCGTTCCCGAGAGAAACGCGCCGACGATTTCACGACAACTCAGATCGGAGAAAATGATGATTCGGGGAGCCGCGCGCAGGGCTTGCTTCGGTTTACTCATCGCGCTCATAGCTTCGAGTCTTCCCGCGATCGCCGATGCGGCAAGCTCGGGACCGCCGGCGGGAAAGTACGCGTGCTACAACTACGGATTCAACTTCCAAGTCTTTTACAATGGCGTTACGTTGATCATTGAAGACGATTCGCACTACACCACGCAGGGCGCGAAGTTCACCGGGCGTTACCGCTACCTTCAAAATGGGAGCATTGTGTTCGCGAGCGGAAAGTTGCAGGGGCTGACCAGTCGTTTCCGCCCTGGCCCCGGCGGTAAGGCAATTCTGATCGACTTCAGGGATGGGCGCGCCACGAACACCGCCGTCTGCGGCATGCTGCACTAGCAGGTTGCGGCTGGAAAGAGTGACCGCGTGATCGCATCAGAACTCGCCGGCACGTTTTCAGCAAAGCGATCCTCGACGCGATGCGGCCCATCTTCGAGAACGTCTGCTACGACTTCGAGGCTTCGCTAGCCGCGTTCGACGGGGAAGACGATCACGTTCGCCTACTCGTGAACTATCCGCCGAAAGTGGCCTTGTCGGCGCTAGTGAATAGCTTGAAGGGCGTTTCATCGCGCCTGCCGCGCAAGCAGTACATCGAAAACCAGCGCACGCCGTTGTAGACGCAGTGCGCCTAGCGCCTTATATCCCCGGCCTAAACGCCGGGGCTTTACGGCGCACTCGGTAAGCTCAAAGCACGATCTGGGTGCCCAGTAGCTTGAGGAACTGCGCCAGCCAGGCCGGATGCGCGGGCCAGGCGGGGGCCGTCACCAGATTTCCCTCGGTCACTGCGGTATCCACCGGAATGTCGGCATACCGGCCGCCCGCCGCCATCACCTCCGGCCCGCAAGCCGGGTAGGCCGAGCACTGCCGGCCTTGAAGCACACCTGCGGCAGCCAGGATTTGCGCGCCGTGGCATACGGCAGCCACCGGCTTGTTGGCGGCGAAGAAATGCCGCACGATCTCAAGCACGCGCGGGTTCAGGCGCAGGTATTCGGGGGCGCGGCCACCGGGAATCAGCAGCGCGTCGTAATCCTCGGGCTTGACCTCGTCGAAGCTCGCATTCAAGCTGAAATTGTGGCCGGGCTTTTCGGAATAGGTCTGCGCGCCTTCGAAATCGTGGATCGCGGTCTTCACCTGGTCGCCGGCTTTCTTGCCGGGACAGACCGCATGCACGGTGTGCCCCACCGCCAGTAGGGTCTGGAAGGGCACCATGATTTCGTAGTCTTCACCATAGTCGCCCGCCAACATTAGAATCTTTTTCGCAGTCATCGCAAGTCTCCGTTGGGATTTGGGTCCCCTAAGAATTACGGGGGCAGGCGTGCTTCGCTCGTTATGGCTCCCTTTCTTCGTCTAGGACCGAGTCGGTCCTCGCCCGGAACCTATGGGGGGTGTTGTATACCGCAGATGCCTTACGCGTAGCGATACGTGAGTCGAGCTACCACGCGGGTCGTTACCGGGACCGGGCCGTTCCGTCCGGTGGCGATCGAGGATGTAACGGAAATCACCCAACACCGAGAGATCGGCACGCACGCGCTGTAGCGCCGCCCGCATTACAGCCGTTGCGGGGAAACGCGCGCCGAGCGTGAATCTACGGCCTTCATGCTCACCGCGCTGATGCTCTTGGCCGTTCCCGCGATCGTGCCCCTTCCACGCTCGCTGACGGTGCTGCCCGGCACGTACGCGTTGCCGCAGCACGTCGCCGTGCGGGCCGCATCTGCCGCCGAGCGCAATGTGGCGGCATTCACCGAGCGCTTCCTGCGCAAACGCGGGATAGCCGTGAGAATCGTGCGGGAGGGCGCACCCGCGCAGATCCGGCTGAACGGTGCGGCGAAGGACGGGGCGCTGGGAGCCGAAGGCTACCACCTGCGGGTGGATTCGAGCGGCATCGAGATCGACGCGAACGGCGGTCCGGGTCTCTTTTACGGTTTGCAGACGCTCGAACAGCTCGTGCCGGCAAGCGGCGCACCGGCGATTCGCGACATCGACATCCGCGACGTCCCGGCCTTTGCTTGGCGTGGCATCCATCTGGACGTCAGCCGCCACTTCTTCCCCGTCTCGGTGGTCGAGCGTTACATCAACGTTGCCGCTCACTACAAGCTCAACGTCTTCCATTGGCATCTCACCGACGATCAAGGATGGCGGATCCAGATTCAACGCTATCCGCGGTTGACGAGCGTCGGCGCGTGCCGGAGCGGCAGCGAGGTCGACCACGATCCGGCGCTCAGCGACGGCATACGGTACTGCGGTTATTACACCCAGGACCAGATCAGGCAGGTCGTCGCCTACGCGGCAAGGCGCTACGTGACGGTTGTTCCCGAAATCGAGATGCCGGGGCACTCCGCCGCAGCGATCGCAGCGTATCCATACCTCGGGTGCACTGGGAAGCAGATCCCGGTCAGCGTGTCCTGGGGAGGCAGCGATGCGATCTGTCCGACGCCGCGCGCGATTCGTTTCGAGGAGAACGTGCTCTCCGAGATCATGCAGCTCTTCCCGAGCAAATATATCCACACCGGCGGCGACGAAGTGCTCTTTGGCCAGTGGAAACGGAGCGCGTTCGTCACCGCGCTAATGAAGCGCAAGCATCTGCAGACCTACCCGCAAGTGCAAGGGTATTTCGAACGGCGCATCGAGCGCTTCATTCGCAGCAAAGGCCGCATCATGGTGGGCTGGGACGAGATTCTCAACGGCGGTGTGAGCCGGTCGGCCGTGGTGATGTCCTGGCGCGGCACGGCAGGCGGCGCTCGTGCCGCACGGCGCGGCAACGATACGGTGATGTCGCCCGACGGCCCGCTCTACCTGAGTTGGGGTCAGGGCGATCCGGCGGACGAGCCGCCGGCGAGTTGCTGCGTCGATACGCCGCAGATGGTCTATGCCTTCAATCCGATTCCCCCGGGGCTCACGCCCCAGCAGGCCAAGCATATCATCGGCGTGCAGGGCAACATGTGGACGGAGTGGGTTCCGACGGCGTCGCACCTGTTCTACATGCTGTTGCCGCGCGAACTCGCGCTCGCGGAGGACGCTTGGACGCCGGAGTACGAGAAAAACTGGAGTTCGTTCGAAGCGCGCACCGGCCCGCAGTATCTCTGGCTGGAGGCTCACGGCTACAACTTCCGCATTCCGAACCCGTCGTTTACCATCGACGCGCCGCAGTTGAGTTTCGCCGGCGTCTCGCCGAGCGTGCGAACGATCCAGGCGTATACCCGCGGGCCGGATGTGACGGTGACGCTGACCGACGACGTCCCCGGTGCGGCGATCCACTACACGCTCGACGGCAGCACTCCGTCGGCACGATCGCTCGTGTATGGCGCGCCGCTGCGCTACGCGCTGAAGCCGAACGAAACGGTCGATGTAACGGCCGTGGCCGTATTGCCGGATGGCCGCGTCAGCACCCCGAGCGAGCTGCTGCTAGCTCGCCGATAGAGGCCTCGACGGCTCCGTCGAGGGATTACCGCACGCGAAAGATATGCGTCTCTCCTAGGCCGTTGAGCACGAACTGTACGGCGAGCGCGGCGAGGATGATTCCGAGCACGCGCGTGACGACGTGGATTCCGGTGCTTCCGATGAGATGCTGGAGCCTCGTTGCGCCCCGCATGAAGAGCCAGGTGATCAGGAGCACCGCCGCACAGGCGACGACAACGGTTGCGATGCGCGCGCCATCGCCGTGCGCCAAATTCACCAGTAACATGACCGTTGCGATCGTTCCCGGACCCGCGATCATGGGAATCGCCAGCGGGAAGACGGCCGGATTCTCGGCCGTTGCGGCGTCGCGCTCCTCTTCCTCGGTGCGCTTGGCGCGCGTGGGGCGAGCGAACAGCATGTCGATGGCGATCAGGAAGAGCAGGATCCCGCCGGCGATCAAGAATGCGGGCAACGTGATCCCCAGGTAGTTCAACAGCGGCCGGCCGATCGCTCCCATCACCAGCATTACGCAGGCGGCAACGAGCACCGCCTGATCGACGATTTTCATGCGGCGCTCCGCGGGTAGCGCGATCGTCGCGGCCAGGGTCAGCGGAATCATGCCGATGGGATCGACGATCGTGAAGATGGCCGCGAACGCCGTAAGTGCAAAATGCCAGTCCACCGGGAACGTGTTAAGCGTCCGCCGTCTTTCTCTCCTTTGGGATTCGGGAATATAGGTGAGAAACGGCTACGCCATTATCGAAGTGGTGACCGCCTCGCGCACGACAGGCGTTGGGGGTTGGAGCAACAGCAACCCTTGCACGGCTTGGTCGATGCGAGATTGCGCGCGTTGTATGGCCGGATCGTCGGGGCGCGAGGCGGCGGCGGCTGCGTCGTGATAGGCACGGTGGCTCTCGATGAGCGGCGCATACGAGCTCCCGGCAGTCGCGAGGAACGAGCCCATACGACAGTTTTGAAAATCGGCGCGGGAGTGCGCGGAGATTGCACGCCAAGAGCGCCGGATTCGTTCGTACCCGATACGGTGCGCCGCATAGGCGCCTAGGAGCGTTTGTGGTCTCTGGTCCACCCAGAATCGATGGCCGGATTGGAGCCAGATAAGCATCTCGGATGCGGGGATCGGTTGCGAAATAGCAATTCCCTGGATGCGATCGACGCCGAGGACGAGCATCGCGTCGACGATGTCGTAGTTCTCTACCCCCTTGGCGACAAGGGTGATGTTAAGGTTTGCTGCGAGGCTCTGGAGTGCCATCACGTACGCGAGATCGCTCGGTTCGAGAAACAGATCGCTGATGAATGCGCGATCGATCTTGATCTCGTCGACTGGGAGACGTTTCAGGCGCAGCAGCGATGAATATGCAGAACCGATGTCATCCAGGGAGAGGCGGACCCCGAGTTCCTTCAGGCCCGCGAGCCGCCGCCGCGCCAGCTCGAGGGAATCGAAAGTGTGCACCTTGAGAACCTCCACGGTTACGCGCCGGGGATCGGTATGCGAGCGCTCGAGCAGATTTTTGAGGAAAGGCGCGAACTCTTCCGTCATGAGCAGCACGGGATCCACGTTCACTGCAACGTCCGTACGATAGCCGGCCTCATCCCAAGCCCTCATGTCGCGGAGCGCATTCGTGAGTACCGACTCGGTCAGCAGACGCAAATCATTAGGTCCCAAGTTCGGAAGAAACGCTGCCGGCGGATGAAGCTCGGCGCCTTCAGCTAGTCGTGCGAGCGCTTCAACGACGATCACGTCTCCACTCCGTGCGTCGATGATGGGCTGATAGTGGAGCCGTAAGGCGCCTTCCGCGAGTAGGGCCGACCATTTTTTTCGCGCCTCAACGCGAACCTTTCTGAAGGCTCCGTCGTACGACCGCCAAAACGAGTTGCGGTCGCTCTTTTCGGCCTTCGCTTGATACATAGCGTAGTCGGCGTGTCGCAGGAGACCGTCGCGATCCGAGGGATCGAGAGGATAGATGGTCACGCCGAGGCTGCATTGGGCATCAAGGTTCTCGCCGGATTCCAGGATTATAGGCGCGGCGAGATGTTTTTCCAAACGCTGCAGAGGGTTTTCGAGGTCCCGCTCGGAGTTGACGTAGTCGAGGAGCAAGCCGAACTCGTCGCCGCCCAATCGGGCGACGTAATCGCAAGTGCGGAGACCCGCGCGCAAGCGCTCTGCGAGGGCGACGAGCACGGCGTCGCCGACAGGGTGGCCGAAGCGGTCGTTCACCATCTTGAAATCGTCGAGATCGATAATCCCGACCGCGCAGTGGCTTCCGCCACGGTCGGCGCGGGCGAGCGCTTCGTCGACGCGTTCCAAGAACGCGGGGCGGTTGGGCAGCCCGGTGAGCGAGTCGACGCGCGCGTCTCGGAGGAGATCTTCCTCCCGCTGGCTCTGGAGCAGATCGACCCTTCGCCCCGTCTCGCACAGGAGTCCTATGCCGAAGTAAAGCCCGAGCAGCAAGAGTATTCCTAGCAGCAGAATGGGAATGAACTCTCGCCACCAGCGAGCGATCACCGCGCCTCTCAGGATCGAGGCCTCGGCGACCACGGGGTAACGGCCGACGTGCGCGCCGCCGACATGTGCGAAGGAGATCATCCGCAGCCCCGCGTACGGCGCGGCGACGCCGACGTAATGCCCTTGCCGGCGTTTCGAAAAGCGTTGCGCCATCGGGGCCAGTGACCCGGGCACGGATCCATCGTAGGCGCCCGCACGGTTGCCCTTGGGCGAGGGCCAACTGGCGAGCAGATTGCCGTCCGATCGTAGCAGCCGAAAAGCCAGGCCACCGTTCGCCAGCTGCGAATGGGAGAGCGCGGTCCGCCAGTCTACGAGGATTCGAGCCGGGTCAAGGAACATCGTCAACGAAAAAAGCAAGCGGCCATGCGTGCCACGCACGGTATCGCGAAGCGGAATGATCCAGCGATCGGGTGCGGAGCCGCGAACCAAACGACCGATTGCGAGTTCCCCTCGATGCGGCGTTTTCTCGGGCGCCACCGTCATGAAAGAATCTCCCGCTAATGGCGGCACCCTCGACGTGTCGCCGACGGCCGCGACGAGGTGTCCGTTGGGAGCGAAGAGATCGATCGTTGTAGCTGCGGGTATCTCACTGAGGGAATTTCTCAGGAGCGTTTGCACGCGAAGAGGGTCGCGTAGTACCCGCTCGCCCAGTATATCCCCGGCGACGCTATCGAATTCCGCACGGTATTCGGTGAAGCGGACACCCGCGGCTAGCGCGAGGAGACTGGAGTGTAGCGCAAGTTGTGCGTATGTGTTTCGCTCTATACTCTTCCAGCTGAAGACGCCGGCAAGAATCGTACCGAGCACGACCAGCACCATGAGAAGTGCGCGCACGCGGTGCAGCACGCGGTTTCTCCGAAAGAACCAATGCGTTGTCGGGTTTCGATTCGAGGCAGCCTGCGGAGGTGCCGGAGCGTTTCTGTCTATGATACGCAATATGCCCGGAACCAGCCCAAATGCACCAGCCCAGGCAATCTCTTTTACTCAGGCTTTACGTTGGCCGCTCGGATAGCGGCAAGGGACTCGATGAGGGGGAGGGCGCGATCTCGAGGGCGGCAGCGTAAGGCCACGCTTTAACAGGTTGCGGAAGAACCCCCGCCGCCGTCTCGAACCCGCCTCTTCCGCCGAAAGCTTCGTCGCTCTTCGGTCACAACGCTACGGCGTTGCTCCCTCATCGCTCCTCGTTTCGACGAAACATTCGGGCCCGATCCGGACACCGCGGGTTTTTCCGCAACCTGTTAACCGATGATGCGCGGAGGCGATCTGCGAGGCGGCTCTCCCGTCGCCGTCGTTAGGACGATGCAAACGCGGAGCTCGCTCGGCAGCGCGAGTGGTGAAGATCTTCACAATCGTTTGTGAGACGATGGTCGTCGGGGCGCCTGAAAAATGCGACAAAAGATCCCTCGTCGGTCAGACGAGGGATCTTTTGTCGCATCTCGCCGACTCCATTGCGAGCGTTGTGTGGTCGAGGAGTAACCGAAGAACGCAGCAACAACTTTGGCGCGCTTCCGCCGTTCATGGGCTTTTCTCAATCACACCTTATCTTCTTCTCGATCGATCACTAGCATGGAGATGCTATGAAAAGATCAAACGTCGGCACGGCGCATCGCTTGGGTCCGGCTCGAATCATAGCGGTGTCGTGCATGCTCGTTGTTCTGACGGCGCTTCCGGCGCAGGCCACGACCAACGGTCACATCCTGATCGGCGTTGGGGCGGTGAACCAGTCCATGGGTGGAGCAGGGATTGCGACATCTCTGGACGCGATCGGTTCCTGCTACAGCAACGCCGGCTCCATCTCGTTTGTCCGGTCCAGCAGCGCGGAGTTTGTTATGGATCTGTTCACCCCGCACCGTACGATGTTTGCCTCGATCCCCGGTGCAGCGGCCGGATCCGTTACGAGCCGGACGGAACAGGCAGTCATTCCCGGCATGAGCTTTCTTGATAAGCCGCTCAACAGCCGCTTCAGTTACGCACTCTGCGCTCTGGGTATCGCAGGCATGGGCGTGAGCTATCCCGCCGTTATGCCCAACGCCGGCGGTCATTTCAATCCTCTGGCGGTTCCGCAGAGCTTCGGCGGCTTCGGGGCGATCTATTCCAATCAGCAATTCCTGCAAGTGACGCCTACGGTCGCGTACATGCTGAGCCCAAGGCTCTCACTCGGCGTCGGCTTAGATAGCGATTGGCAGAGTCTGCAAGTCTCCCCATTTGCCGCCACACCGCCCAACGCCAGCGGGTATCCCGTCTCGAGCCCGGCCTCGTCGAGCTTCGGCTCGGGGTTTACCGTGGGTCTCGCGTGGCGGCCAGAAGAGAAGCTCGAACTGGGAGCCGTCTACAAGAGCCCGCAGCACATGCGGACGATGCAATACACCTCGCAATATCCGGATGGGACTCCGGCGAACTTTGGCTTCAGGCTCGACTATCCGATGATCGTCGGCGCGGGCATTGGCTATCAGCTTACGCCTAAGATCTTGGTCGCCGCCGATGAGCACTGGATCGATTACGCGAACACGAGAGGGTTCTCGCAGTCGGGCTTTGCGCCGAACGGCGCAGTGAGAGGGTTCGGCTGGCGCAGTATCTACGCGACAGCCGTGGGATTCCAATACAGCGTCAACGGGCGACTGGCGGTGCGAGCCGGCTACAACCATTCCGACAACCCGGTTCCACCGAGCCAGCAGTTCTTCAACGTCTTCGCGCCCGCGCTCATTCAAAACAGCGTGACCGCCGGCCTCGGCTACAAGGTCGACGGGGCGCGCACGATCGACGTTGTGTACCTGCATGGCTTCTCGAACGCGGTATCGGGCCCGGCTTACATGGCGAATAATGCGGTCATTCCCAACAGCGTAGTGCGAAACCGTTTGAGCGAAAACGAGTTGAGCCTTCAATTCCGCTTCAAGATTTAATCGCCCAACGTCAACGGCTTAGAGGAGGAGGAGAGATGCGAAGACTGGTTATTCTCGGTGGCGGAACCGCGGGGACGATGATGTTGAACAAGTTCTCGCGCGTCTTGAACGAGGATCAATGGCAGATCACGGTGATCGACGACTCCGAGACGCATCTCTACCAGCCTGGGTTCCTGTTCATTCCCTTCGGCATATATGGGCAAAAAGACGTCGTAAAGCCGCGTCGCGAATTCTTCCCGGCGCGCGCCAACGTCGTGATCTCCGGCATCGACCGTATCGACGCGGACCACAAGCGCGTCATCCTCGAGGACAAGTCCGCCGTCGACTACGACTATTTGATCGTTGCTACCGGCGCGAAGATCCGCCCCGATCAGACCGAGGGGCTCCTCGATGATGAATGGGGGAAGAGCAAGTTCGACTTCTATACCTTGGAAGGCGCGCAGCGCCTGCACCAGTTCTTCGAGTCGTGGCAGGGCGGGCGGTTGGTGCTCAACATGACCGAGATGCCGATCAAATGCCCGGTCGCACCGCTGGAGTTCCTCTTCCTCGCGGATTCGTACTTCACCGCGAGAGGGATCCGCGACAAGGTCGAGCTGCGCCTGGCGACGCCGCTATCGGGAGCGTTTACCAAGCCTAAGGCGACAGAGATTCTCGGGGGGCTGTTGCAGCAGAAGAACGTCAAAGTGACGCCGGACTTCGGCATCGCGCGGGTCGACAACGAAAGAAAAACGATCGTCTCCTATGACGACGTCGAGATCCCGTACGACGTGCTCGTTTCGATCCCAACCAACATGGGGGATGAGTGCATCGCTCGCAGCGGCTTGGGTGACGAACTCAACTACGTGCCGACGGACAAGGAGACGCTTGTATCGGAAGCGCACGATGATATCTTCGTGATCGGAGACGCCGGCAATCTGCCCAGTTCGAAGGCAGGCTCCGTCGCACACTTCCAGTCCGAGATCCTGTTCAAGAACTTCCTTGACCGCATCGACGGGCGGCCGGCGCATGCCCGCTTCGACGGTCATGCCAACTGTTTCATCGAGTCGGGCTTCGGGAAGGCGCTTCTCATCGACTTCAATTACGGTGTCGAGCCGCTTCCGGGAAAGTTCCCGCTTCCGGGGATCGGCCCGTTCTCGTTGCTGCACGAGACGCGAATGAACCACTACGGGAAACTTGCGTTCCGTTGGATATACTGGAACGCGCTGATTCGCGGCGTGGAGTTGCCGATCGATTCGAAGATGTCGATGGCCGGAAAGGTAGCGGCGTAAGAGATGGATACGTTGGAGATTCTCGGCAAGCACCTCGCCGTCGACAAAGACGGCAACCTCGTCAACCGTTCCGACTGGAACGAGGAGATCGCGCGTGCCATCGCCGCCCAGGAAGGGATCGCCGAACTTACCGATCGGCACTGGGCGGTCATCAGGGCGATGCAGAAGGCCTTCGATCGCGACGGAGACGCGCCTTCGATTCGCCGTCTCACGAACGAGAGCGGTGTCGACGTCAAGACCTTGTATCAATTGTTTCCGAAAGGCCCGGCAAAAAAGGCGGCCAAAATCGCGGGGCTGCCAAAGCCAAAAGGATGCATCTAGCGTGGACAGAGTATCGATCGTCGTTTCGCACGGATCGCTCGAGGGCGTATACCCGGCGTTGATCATGGCCAACGGTGCGAGAATGGAGGGCATCGAGGCGTCGCTCTTCTTTACCTTCTTTGGACTCGAACCCATCATCGAACGGCGTATGGATCGCTTGCAGGTTGCCACCGTGGGCAATCCCGCGATGCACGTCCCGACGCTGATCGGAATGCTGCCGGGCTTCCAAACGCTTGCGACATCGATGATGAAGAAGGAGATGGAGAAGCTGGACATTCCACCGGTTCGCGAGTTCTTGCAGATGATCCACGACACGGGCGCCGAGATCTACGCGTGCAAGGCCTCGGTGGACATGTTCCACTTCAAGAAGCAAGACTTCTGGTCCGGGGTCGACGACATTATCTCCGTGGGCGAGTTCTACGAGAAGGCGGGCGACGGGCAGATCATCTTCACCTAGGAAGCTGTCGGAGTTGGGTCGTTTTGGGGTCCTCCGCGCGGCCGGAGCGTTGGGACCCGCCACGGAGCGTGAGAAGGCGGGTGCCTGCCTGAATGCGCCGAATGAGCCGGGATGTATTTCAGCGGACGAGCGGTCCGCTTGCTGTATTCGGGAGGGAGTTAAGATGAAATCACGTCTCCTGATCGGGCTGGCGGCGTTTTGTGCCGCTGCCCTCGCGGGGTGCTCTGGAAATGCGGGCTCGTCGATGCCCCCGGGTTCGCCGGTATCGCCTCTTTCAATGGCACGGGCTGCTCGGGCGCCTCTTTTTGGGCGGCTTCCGCCCCCGGGACCGTATCATGCGGTCTGCGGACCGCCCGCAGTTGGGTTCGCGAGTTGCCATGCGCTGCTTCGCGACGGGGTAACTTCGAACGCGACGAACCCGGCCGGTTACCATCCTGCGGATCTGCAGTCCGCGTACAATCTCGCGACGGCTTCGGCGAACGACGGGGCCGGTCAGACGGTCGCCATCGTCGATGCCTACAACGACCCGAAGGCCGCCTCGGACTTGGCGACCTATCGTTCCACCTTCGGCCTGCCCGCCTGTACTACGTCGACGGGTTGCCTGCGCATCGTCAACCAAAAGGGCGGAACGAGCCTGCCCAGAAAGAACGGCGGCTGGGCGCAGGAGATCTCACTCGATCTCGACATGGTTTCGGCGATCTGCCCGAACTGCCATATCCTCCTCGTTGAAGCCTCGTCGGCGACTTTGACGAATCTCGGCACCGCGGTCAACACGGCTGCCACACTCGGCGCGACCGAGATCAGCAACAGTTACGGAGGGGGCGAGAGCTCGAGCGACACGTCGTACGATACGTCGTACTACGATCATCCCGGAGTCGCCATTACGGCGAGCGCCGGCGACGGCGGGTACGGCGTGGAGTATCCGGCCGCGTCGCAGTATGTCACCGCGGCCGGTGGAACGACGCTCACGCGCGACTCCTCCGTCGCACGCGGTTGGACCGAGACCGTTTGGAGCACCAGTAACACCGAAGGAACGGGCAGCGGTTGCAGCAAGTACGATCCGCAACCGTCGTGGCAGTCCGCGACCGCCACGGTAACGAACAACCCGGGCGTCTGCAGCAAGCGCGTCGTTGGAGACGTCTCTTCGGATGCCGATCCCAACACCGGCGTCTCGGTCTACGATAGCTTTGCCTATCGCGGGCAAAGCGGATGGCTCGTCTTCGGCGGCACGAGCGTTTCGTCGCCGACGCTCGCGTCCGTCTATGCGCTCGCCGGCAACGCGAGCACCGTGACCGCCGGCTCCTATCCGTATAGCCATACCTCCGCACTCTACGACGTCACCGCCGGCAGCAACGGCAGTTGCGGCGGCACGTACCTCTGCACCGCGGAGGTCGGTTACGACGGCCCGAGCGGCAACGGCACGCCCAACGGAATCGGCGGATTCTAACAGGCTAGCTGCGAGGGGGGCGTGCCCAGCCTCCCCCGTGGCCGACCGTCGCGTACCTTATTCGAAGCGGAGTGCCTCGATGGGATTGAGCGCGGCCGCTTTACGGGCCGGGTAGTAGCCGAAGAAGATGCCCACGAGCGCTGCAAAGCCGACCGCTAGCGCAACCCACGGCAGGGGAATCTGCGTTGGCCAGTGGGCCAAGACCGAGACGAGCAATGCGCCCAGCGCGCCTACAACGACACCGATCACGCCGCCCACGCTCGATAAAGCGATCGCCTCGGTGAGGAACTGCTGCAGTATGGAGCGGCCGGGTGCGCCAACTGCCATGCGAAGTCCAATCTCGCGCGTGCGTTCGGTTACCGAAACCAGCATGATATTCATGACGCCGATTCCGCCGACGATGAGCGATACGGCAGCAACGCTGGCGAGCAAGACCTCCATTACCTGCGCGGTCGAACCGGCCGCCTGTGCGATCGCCTGAAGGTTTCGCACCTGGAAGTCGTTCGGCTCTGGTGGCACGATACGGTGACGCCGAGCGAGTAGCGTGGTTATCGCGCTCTGTACTTCATCGATCTGCGAGGCTTGCGTGCTCGAAACCATGAGCGAATTGACGGTTTTTAGCCCCGTCAGCCTTTCCATCGCACTGCTGTAAGGGATCAGAATAACGTCGTCTTGGTCCTGCCCCATCGCGCTCTGCCCCAGTGGGCTAAGGGTTCCAATTACGGTAAATGGCGTGCCTTTGATGAGTACCGATGCTCCGATCGGCGAGCTTTGGCCGGGAAAGAGTTGCGTCACGACGGTCTGTCCCAGAACAGCAACCTTCGCAATCGCCTGGACGTCGCTCTGATTGAAAAACCGCCCACTGGCAACGGGCCACGCGCGAATGTAGCTATAGGTTGGCGCGACGCCGGAGACGAAGGTCTGCCAATTATTTCCTCCTGCAACAACCTGCGTGCGCAACGAGACGACCGGCGAAACGGCCGCGACGCCTGGCAGCTGCGCGATCGCGAGCCCATCGGCAGGCGTCAGGGTTGACGCTCCTCCGAAACCGCTGCGCGCGCCGCCCTGGGTTATGCTTCCGGGCTGTACGACGATGAGGTTGGATCCGAGCGAAGCGATGCTTTTCTGGACCGAGATACGCGCGCCCGTACCGATCGCCACGGTCACGATCACGGCGGCCACGCCGATAACGATACCGAGCATGGTGAGCATGGAACGAGCCTTATTGCGAAGGAGCGCAGTAAATGCGGGACGGAGAGTTGCGTCGAAGATCATGCCGCACGTTGCTGGTCGTTGATGCGATCGGAGATGATGAGCCCGTCGCGGAAACGGACGATTCGCTTGGCATAGGCGGCGATATCCGCTTCGTGAGTTACCAAGAGAATCGTGATTCCGCGCTCGCGGTTGAGCTCACCGAAGAGCGCCATGACCTCATTGGATGTTTTGGTATCGAGAGCGCCTGTTGGTTCGTCTGCGAGTATGAGTGCCGGGCCGTTTACGAGCGCTCGGGCGATCGCAACGCGCTGTTGCTGGCCGCCCGACATTTGATTCGAAAAATGCTTAGCCAGATG
Organism: bacterium; assembly: GCA_021790935.1. Classification (GTDB taxonomy): domain Bacteria; phylum Vulcanimicrobiota; class Vulcanimicrobiia; order Vulcanimicrobiales; family Vulcanimicrobiaceae; genus JAJYFL01. The sequence continues at coordinate 6,963 of JAJYFL010000023.1, read as the reverse complement.
TTCGATGCCAAGCAACTGCATCTGCGCGCGGGCAATTTGCTCCCGCTCGCGGACCGGGTGAGTCGCATAGAGCAACGGAAGCTCGACATTCTCAAGTGCGGTCGTACGGGCGAGCAGATTGTAGGACTGGAAAACGAACCCGAGCCGCGAGCTTCGGATTGCCGCGCGTTCGTCGGCGGTTAGGCGGGATACGTCGCGACCTTCGAAGTGATAACTCCCGCCGCTCGGAGAATCGAGCATTCCAACGATCTGCATAAAGGTCGATTTGCCGGAGCCCGACGGCCCCATCACCGCGACGAACTCTCCTACGTCGATGCGTAAATCGACACCGGCGAGCGCGCCGATCTCCTCTTGGCCCAGCGTGTATATCTTGCGTAATCCACGCACATCGACGACGGGCTCCATGTCAGTGAATCGCCCGCATCGCGCCGTAAGCTCCGCCGGCCGGGTGCGCTTGCTTTTGGACGCCGGCGGCCGCACCCTTTCCCGTCGCCCCGACGATAGCGGTTTCACCGGCGTGAAGAGTTGCGTGCCCGATGGGAACGACGGCCGCACTCGTGCTGGTTACCAACGCGATGCGAACCGGGACTACGCTGGGCTTCCCGTGTCGAAGGATGGTAAGCGTGCCCGAAGACCCAGACGCGATCGCGGCCGCGGCACCACTTCCGCTGACCGCTCCCCATGGCGAGCTGCCCGTGGCGTTGGCGTCGCGCCATTGCAGTGCGGCGATCGGAACGACGAGCGCATTCTTGGCCACGGCGGTGTCGATCGTTGCGTTCGCAGTCATGCCGGGGAGAAGAGCGCCGTCGTTATTCGCGACGAGTACGACCACGTCGTAAGATACGACGTTGTCGATCGTTTGCGGTGCGATGCGGACCTGCGACACTACGCCCTGAAACACGCGCGTCGGGTAGGCGAGAACGCTAAAAGCGACGCCGTCCCCAGGCCGGACGCCACCGATATCGGGTTCGCCGACGTTGATATCGACTTGCATCTTATCGAGGTTCTGCGCGATGCTGAAGAGCGTCGGCGTGCTAAAAGATGCGGCGACGGTTTGCCCGACCGAAACGTCACGCGCGACGATGGTCCCATTCACCGGAGAGGTGATGGTGGCGTGGGAAAGGTTTACCTGGTCCTGCTGTAGGATCGCTTGCGCCGCCTGCACCGCCGCCATCGCCGCTTGTGCGCCGGCGGCTTGGGAATCGGCAGCCATGCGGCTTTCGCCAACGCTGCCCGTACTCGCCTGAGCTTGAGCGCGCGCCTGTGCGGATGCAGCCTGCGCGGCGGCGAGCGCGCTCCGATCCTCCGCCAGTGTGGAGCGGTCGGCGTCGAGTTGATTTTGTGCGAGATAGCCCTGCTGCGCGAGGGTGTGGTCGCGAGCGACAGTCAACTGCTCGAGCGAGAGCGCGGCTTGCGCCTTCGCGGCATTGCTTTGAGCCGATGCAACGGCAGCGTTCTGGGCGAGTGCATCTGCGCTGGCGACGCCGATTCCGAGCGATGCACCCGAGGCATTCGCACCGGCTTGACTGGCTTGCGCCTGCACCTGTGCTAGCGTTGCGCGGTCGCGATCGATTTGCGCCTGAAGCGTCGACGGATCGAGCCGCGCGAGCACTTGCCCGGCCTTTACCTTAGAGTTGTAATCGACGTAGAGTTGCGATATCGTGCCCGAGACCTGTGTGCCGACCGAGACCTCATTCTGCGGATTCACGGTACCAGACGCGGTGACGCTCGAGACGAGCGTTTGTTGAACGACGGGAGCGGTTACATATACAACATGCGTTCCAGAGCGTTCTTTTGCAGCCAAAGTTACGATAGCCGCGACGAGCAGTAAGCCCGCGCCACCATACAGCCAGCGCCGACGTAGGCCGCCAATCGTTGGGAGCCTGAAACCGCCGATGCGGCCGGCGAGCGGGAGCGTCTGTGCGGACATGTGCGTACCTCCGCTTGTACTGTGCTCCTTTCGACTGAGGATGTGCTGAACCGGAGGTGAGGGGCGGATGAGAAGCAGCCGGCCGCCTATATGCAACGCAGGGAGCAGGGTGAGGTCGATACATTAAGAAGTTATGATATGATAAGGTATGTGAGGGTACGTTGAATTCCGCGAAATCGGCACCAGTAGACGTGGCCGACCGCGTCTACGCGCGATTCTTTACGGGCGTGGCCGATGAGACGCGAATGCGCATCGTACGCTATCTCCTGAACGGGCCCAAGATAGTCGGCGAGATCGTCGGAGCGCTGGGCGCGTCGCAGAGCCGAATCAGTAACCACCTGTCGTGTCTCCGATGGTGCGGTTATGAGGAGGCTGAGCGCCGAGGGAAGCACGTGCACTGCCGGCTCGCCGACGACTCCATCGCCGATCCGATCCGAACTGCGCGCGAACTCGTCTCGCGCAACGCCGCGCGATAGCCGATGCAGAAGAAGCCGGATATTGCAATCGTCGGTGCGGGCTCGGCGGGTTTCTCCGCGGCGATCCGGGCCTCCGAGCTAGGAGCAAGCGTCGCGCTGATCGGGTACGGAACCATCGGCGGGACGTGCGTTAATATCGGATGCGTGCCCTCGAAAACGTTGATACGCGCGATGGAGGCCGTGCATGCGGCGCACGCCGCAAAGCGCTTTTGCGGCATCGAAGGCAATGCCCGGATTGCCGACTGGTCCCGCGTGGTCGCGCAGAAGGACGAACTCGTGGAAGCGCTGCGCCAGGCCAAGTATCGCGATCTTCTCCCGTCCTACGAGAGTATCACCTATCTTGATGGCCCGGCGCGCCTCACCTCGGCCGGCATTTCGATCGACGGCGATCTGCTGACGCCGGGGAAGATCGTCATCGCGACCGGCGCATCACCGCGGAAGCCGCCGATTCCAGGGCTTGAAAATATCGAGTGCCTGACGAGCACCACGGCGCTCGATCTTCGCGAACTTCCAGCGTCGATGATGGTCATCGGCGGCGGCGTCATTGGCTGCGAGCTCGGTCAAATGTTCGCTCGCGCGGGTGTGCGGGTGACCATCGTATGCCGCTCGCGTTTGCTCCCCGCCGGAGAGCCGGAGATCGGCGACGCGCTCGCTACCTACTTGCGAGCGGAAGGCATCGACGTGCGGTGCGGGATTGCGTACGAGCGCATCGCGCCGGCGAGCGACGGTGCCGTGCTCACCGTGCGCCGCCCGAGCGGAGAGACGGAGGAGATCGCGGCGGGACGCGTGCTCGTCGCAACCGGCCGGCAGCCGAACACGGCCGGCCTCGGGCTCCAGGAAGCCGGTGTCAGGACGCGCTCCGACGGCAGCATCGAGGTGGACGCCCACATGCGGACCTCGCGACCGGGAACCTACGCCGCCGGCGACGTGACCGGACGCGATATGTTCGTGTACATGGCCGCCTACGGCGCGAAGGTGGCTGCGGAGAACGCCCTCACGGGCGATGCGCGCAGCTATGACGCGAGCTCGATGCCGGAAGTGATCTTTACCGATCCGCAGGTTGCGACCGTGGGGTTGACACAGGCGCAAGCTTCCGCAGGGGGCTTCGACGTGCAGACCGTGCGGCTAGATCTGCACGACCTGCCGCGCGCACTTGCGGCGCGGGATACGCGAGGCTTCTTCAAGCTCGTTGCAGACCGCCAAACCGGCCGGCTCCTGGGCGCGCACATCATCGCTCCGGAGGCCGGGGACAGCCTTCAAACGGCGGTGCTCGCCGTCAAGCACGGCCTCACGGTGACGGATTTGGCGGAGACGATCTTCCCGTACCTAACGACGGTGGAGGGACTCAAACTTGCAGCCCTGGGCTTTGCGAAGGACGTCTCGAAGCTCTCCTGCTGCGCGGGATAGCGATTCAGAAAGGAGAACGCTAAGTGAACAATCTCAACTGGCGCGCCGTTTCCGCCATCGGCGTTCTGATCGTGGCCGTTGTCATCGTCGCCAACGTGGCATTCTCTTTCATGTGGGCGCACGGCACGCCTAGCGGGCCCTACGGCAATCCATCGTATGGGCCCGGCACGATGATGGGCCCGTGGATGTGGGGAGGCATGGGGTTTTTCTGGATCTTCCCGATAGCCGGCTTCCTCTTCTTGTTGCTACTCTTCGGCATCATGTGGAGGATGTTCGTTACAAGCCTCGGAGAGTCTCAGCCGCGGAACGTTCGGACGTGGCCCGCTTCGGGTGTGGCGCATCCTTCGGAAGCGTGCCGCAATTGCGGCCACGCGCTAGAAGCGAGCTGGATGGCCTGTCCATACTGCGGAACCGCGCGCCCGACGCTCGCTCCATGAACGAGCGGCTCGCTGGAGCCGCTATGCGCGAACCCAGGGATGGTGCCTTTTTGGCAATACCGGATCTGTATTGGCAAATATCGATACTACGTGATAGTATTGACGAATGTCGATGCAGCGTGCCGATCAGGCGCTCCTCTTCCGGGCGCTGGCAGATCCTCACCGCCTCACAATCCTCGCCACGCTCGCCCAGAGCGAGCACGAGGTATGCGTCTGTGAGTTCACCGCCGGCCTGCCGCTCAACCAGCCGGCGGTATCGCACCACCTGAAGGTCTTGCGGGACGCGGGCCTCGTGAGGGCAGAGCGCCGCGGCACGTGGGTCTACTACACGCTCGCCGGCGACGCGCGGAGTCGCCTGGCATCGGCGCTCTCTCTCGTCCTTGACGACACGCCGACGAGAAGGCGCGCCGCGCGGAGCGTGCTGTTCGTCTGCGTTCACAACAGCGCCCGGAGCCAAATGGCCGAGGCATTCGTCAATCAGTTTTGCCGCGAGGTGCTCGTGGCGCGCAGCGCCGGTCTCGAAGCCGGGGCGCTGAACCCTCTTGCCGTCGAAGCGATGCGCGAGATCGGCATCGATATCGGCCGGAACGCTACGCAAGCGGTCTTCGACGTCATGGAATCCGGCGCGCGCTTCGACTACGTCGTGACCGTCTGCGACGAGACGAGCGCGGAGCGTTGCCCGGTCTTTCCGGGCGTGGCGAGCAGGCTCCACTGGAGCTTTTTAGACCCTGCAGCGTTCAGTGGTTCGTGGGAAGAACGCCTCGAACAGACGCGCCGCGTACGCGATGCCATTCGAGCGCGCGTCACCGCCTGGTGCAACGAGCTCGCCGCTCATGGTGCGAGATGAAGCAGCCGCAGGCGCCCTCGCCGATCGGCGCGTTCGAACGATATCTGACGCTTTGGGTAGTCTTGTGCATCGTCGCCGGAATCGAGCTTGGGCGCATCTTCCCGCAGGTCTCTCACCAAATCGGGAAGATCGCGATCGCCCAAGTCAACGTTCCCGTGGGGATTCTCATTTGGGCGATGATCGTCCCCATGCTGCTCAAGATCGACTTCGGCGCGCTGCATCTCGTGCGAGAGCATTGGCGCGGCATGAGCGTCACGTTGTTCGTTAACTGGGCGATCAAGCCGTTCTCGATGGCCTTGCTCGGCTGGATCTTCATCCGGCACGTATTCGTCGCGTACCTCCCTGCCGGGCAACTCGACAGCTACATCGCCGGCCTCATCTTGCTCGCTGCGGCACCATGCACCGCGATGGTTTTCGTTTGGAGTTACCTGGTCAACGGCGAGCCGCATTTCACCTTGAGCCAGGTCGCGCTGAACGACGCGCTGATGATCGTCTTGTACGCTCCGATCGTCGGCTTGCTGCTCGGCGTTGCGGCCATCGCGGTGCCGTGGGACACGTTGGGTCTATCGGTCGCGATCTATATCGTGATCCCCGTCGCGCTGGCGCAAATCTGGCGCCGCGTGCTGATGCGCCGCGGGATGTGGGCGCTCGAGCGCATGCAGAGGCGGCTGCACGGTCCTTCGCTCATGGCATTGCTCGCCACGTTGGTGCTTCTGTTCGCATTTCAAGGAGAGCAAATTGCACGGGAGCCTTTGATCATCGTCTTCCTTGCGGTTCCGATCGTCATCCAGGTCTATTTCAATGCCGGCCTTGCCTATTGGCTAAACCGGCGTTTGGGCGTCGCGTATTGCGTGGCGGGTCCCTCCGCCTTGATCGGCGCCAGCAACTTCTTCGAGGTCGCCGTTGCTACGGCGATCAGCCTGTTCGGATTCCACTCGGGCGCGGCGCTGGCAACCGTTGTCGGCGTCTTGGTCGAGGTGCCGGTGATGCTCTCCGTCGTGCAGATCGTCAATCGGAGCCGCCGTTGGTACGAGGCGTATGGAGGAACCGCGCCAATCTGCTGACGCGACCGCGCTCTGGCGCTCTCGCACAGACGGCTTCTCTTGGACCGGACGACCGCGATGCGCTTCGCCTGTGCCGCTTGTGGGTATATTCGTCGAGTCGCATTCGGCGCAGGAAGGAGCATTCACGCACATGAGCGAGCAACGACCGGTAATCGTGCGAGAGGGTGGTAGCGGGGGCAGCGCGGCAGCGCTCGGGATCGTCATCGTCGTCGTCGCCGCCGCACTTATCGCACTCTTCGCGTGGCATCCGTGGACCAATACCAACACGTCCACGACGAACAGCACGACGATCACCAATCCGGCCAGCGGGCAGAGCGGCAACGGTAGCGGTGCGGCGAAGTCTACGACCACCAAGACAACATCCGGAAGTGGAGGGAACTAACCATGGGGAATCTCTTGTGGACGATCATCGTCGTTCTATTCGTCCTGTGGATACTCGGCTTCGCCTTGCATTTCGGAGGCGGGCTGATTCACATTCTCTTGGTGATAGCAATCATATTGATCATCGTGAACCTACTCTCGGGGCGAGGAGCGCGGCTCTAGCAGGTTGCGGAAAAAGCCGCATGCCAATAATCGCTCCGCGGGATTGGTGCGGGGATTGTTTCTGCAACCTGCTAGCGTTCTGATGGATAAATAGCGTGACACAAAACGACCAATAACGAACGGATGGAGAGACCTCGGGGGGCAGTTCAAAACCGGCCACCCATGGGCAGTTCAAAATAGGCCAGTGGCCACCGTCCTGCCCGGACGGAGTTTACTACCAGGCCAGGTTGGCTAGACGCGGTTCTGAACCTTTCGTTGA